>JAXLYJ010000075.1:0-1590 GCA_046351515.1 Polyangiales bacterium | reverse complement strand
GATGTGCAGCGAGCGATAGCCACCGCGCTTGATCGCGTCGTCAGTGAGCCCTCGCGCGCGAAGGTTGTCGCGGTGCCGATCATCGAGCCGCAGCGTCACAAGCACCGCGCGATACGCCTCGTCGAGCACCACCGCGGGCGAGCGCGACACTTCTTCGTGTGACTCGTCCAGCGCGCTCGTCGTCGCGTGGTCGGTCGTTCGTGCGTCGCAGTGAACCCAGTACGTGACGCCGTCGCGGTTGGTCTTCTCGCGGGGGGAAGCGACGCGTTTGCAGAGGATGATTCCACCGTGCGTTCCGCTGCCGATCTGGCACCACGAGTCGCCGTCGCACACGGGGCAGCGTCGCGAGCGTGAAGCATCGAGCCATCCCGTGCGGCCGCCGATGGAGCCGTAGTGGTCCTTCGATGCGCTCATCGCCGACCTCGCTTGCGCTGCTCGTTCGCCGGAGTGACTGCCTTCAACCGAGCAGCTCGGAGTGCTTCGCTTCGGCGGTTCCACGCGTCGGAGAGCAGCTCGTACATCGGGCGATCGAGCACTCCGCGCGCGCGATCGCGGCTCACCTCTTCGAGCACGCGACGCAGCTCCACGTGATGCGGCGCGTTCGCGATCGCGACGAAGTAGAGCCAGGCGCGCGTGCGCGAACGGCGCGGTTTCCGCGTTCCCAACTGCACCTCGATCGGAACGACGTGCTCGCCTGCGTCGAACAACGCGAGCTGCTCGGACGCGCTCGGAACGCTCCTTCGCTCCATCATGCCGCCCTCGCTGTTCGATGCGCTTCGAGCACGCGTTTGCGCGCAGCACCGGCCAGCTCATCCGCGCGCTCGTTGAACGGAAGCCCCGTGTGCCCCTTCACGTGCTGAAACGTCAGCCGCGGCATCGAGGCCACGCGCTTGCGCACCGCGAGCGCGATGGTTGTCGAGCGTTTGCGTGCATCGAGTCGCCACGTGCTGTGGGGATCGACTGCGCCGATGGCCCACTGAGAGTCGCTGAAGACCACGAGTCGCACGCGCGAGCCCCAGCTCTCTTCGACGAGCTGCAGTGCGCGGCCGATGGCCCAGAGCTCGGCGCTGTTGTTCGAGGCGCGATCGATTCCCTCGGCCCACTCGGCGAGGACGACGCCACCGCGCGCGATCACGACGCCTGCGCCACCGGGGCGATCCGCGGTGTTTCCGCTGCCGTCCGTCCACGCTTCGAGCGGGGTGTCCGGTGCGCATGCGTGCGCTGCGTAGCCGTCGGGGCCGATGCCGAGCTCGACGGAGGGACACTGGCAACGAGCGGCAACGCCGCTGCAGAACGCGCAGAGCGGAAGCTCGAGCTCGATCGGGTAGCTCTCGTGCTCTTCGTAGCCCTTGGCGCGATGGCGCTCGGCGCGCGCGAGGTCTTCGGTGGTGAGACCCCAGTCGCGCGGGTCGAGCCACTGCTTGAAGTCGCGAAGCGAGGGTGGGGTCATCGCGAACCTCGCGCGCACTCGACACTTTGGAGTGCGACGCACCCCATGTCCGTTGCTCGTGTGGATGGGCAGTGCGGATGTGGCAGGCGCAATGCGTTTGGCCACCGCGAGCACTGCGTTGGCCAATAGACAATAAGAGG
>JAXLYJ010000074.1:0-1683 GCA_046351515.1 Polyangiales bacterium | reverse complement strand
GTCCCCCCAATGGGTTCCGCCTGCAAATCACCACGCAGAACTGGGGGGACAGTTGCCCGCGTCGAACCGTCCTCAACTGTCCCCCCGTCGATGAGCTCCTCGTCCGCGTCGCTCACGTCCTCGGTCCCGTCGCGCAACACGATGCCGCGGTAGTACTTCGCGCCCTTGACCTTCACGCGCACAACGCCGTCGCGGCCCGCCATGCGTTCGCCGAAGGCGGTCTGTGTTCCCGCGCTCTCGCCGCGGTCCTCGCACCACTTCTCCCACGCTTTGAAGAGCGCGGTCGCGGGAGTGCGCGTCCCTGCGAGCGAGCGTGTTCGCTCCTCCAAGAACTGGCCGATGCGATCGCTCTCGCGTCGATAGCCTTCCGTCGCCGCGCGGATGCTCTCGGGCGGGCACAGCCCCGTCTCGCTCCACGCGACGGCGCCGCGAACGATCCACGCGAGGATCCCCGCGGCTTCCGCGCGTAGCTTCTCGAGCAAGTGCGGGTCCTTCTCGTGCTCGGGGATCTGCACGGCCCACGGAATCAAGTGCACGCGCCGCCAGAACGCGTGGCTGTTCTCGCGCACCTCGGGCCGGTTGTTCGTGCAGACCGAGAGCTTGTGCGTGATCGTGAACTCGAAGAAGTCCTGCCGCATGTAGCGCGCGCTCATCTTCGTGTCGCCCGTGAGCTGTTTGACGGCGTTCTCGTTCCAGCCCTTGCCGCTCGTCGTCTCGCTCACGAGCGCGTGACGAAGGCCGCAGAGCTGCGCGCGCTCCGTCGGATGCGCATCTTGCCCCGACCGCGCGAGCAACACGTCACTCGGAACGAGCTGCGCGTACCGCCCCAACACGAAGTTGATCGCCTCGACGAACGTGCTCTTTCCGTTCGCGCCCGTGCCCCAGTGAACGACGAGGCACTGCTCGTTCGTCGCGCCCGTCGCGCAGTAGCCAGCCCATCGCTGGAGAAACGCGCGCACCTCGGGATCGGGTTGCACGCGTTCGAGAAACGTCTCGAACGCCGTCGCCGTCGCGTCGGGCCCGTACTCGCTCGGAACCTCGCGCGAGCACAGCTCGTCGGGATCGTGCTCGCGAAGATGGCCCGTTCGAAGGTCGACCATCCCGTTCGAGCAGTTGAGCAGAAACGGATCCGCGTCGAACTGGCCGATGTTCACCGTCAGCTCCATCCGAGCGCGCGCCAACGTCTCGATCGCTTGGATCTTCGATCGCGAGCCCAACGCATCGACGATCTTCACGCGGCGCGAGACCTCGAGGCTCGTGTCCTCGTCGACCACGCGCGAGAGCTCGGCGGCGAAGTCCTGCGCGCATCGAAGGCCGGCTTGTTCGTCGAAGCGCCAGAAGCTCCCCGTCCACGCGAACCATCCGCGCTCGGGAACGAACCGCAGCCGATCGCGGTACTCGCTCGCGAAGCGCGTGGCGTTCCATGCGTCGCAGTAGCGTTCGCGGATGTCGATGGTTGGAGGCGAGCCACCGCCACCACCAGTTGAATTCGTGGGCTTCGATCGTCGACGAGCTTCGTTGACGGCGCGCTCCCAACCAGCGACGTCGGCTTTCGCCTTCTTGAGCGCGAGTCGAACACGCTGCAACGCCAGGTCGTCCTTGCCCCGCAGCGGAGCCACGAGCTCGAGAGACGCAGGCTCCCACGCAGCCAGCGGGTTCTCTGCGATGCGCTCGATGAGCACG
>JAXLYJ010000073.1:0-1761 GCA_046351515.1 Polyangiales bacterium | reverse complement strand
TCGCCCTGCGGGTGACGCCGCGCCGACGACGAGCACCGCCGCCGCGCCCAGCAATCCGCCTGCGCAATCGCAGCCCGACGCTGGTCTCCAAGTCGGTCGCCAGGTCATCTCGACGACCACTGACGCGATCGCGCGCGAGCAAGAGCGCGCCCGCCAGGAGCAAGAGCAACGCGCTCGCGAGCGCCTCGCGGAGATCGAAGCGCAGCGCGACATCGAGCTCGCGCGCATTCGCGCCAACGCCGAAGCCTCTCTCGCACAACGCGATCCCGCGCCCACCAACACGCTCGCGAACCCGCGCACGGAGTACTCCGTTCTCGGCCTCGAGGCCGCGCAGAACGTGAACGCCCGCCCCGCGGCGAACACGCAGTCCGCGGACAGCGGCGTGCTCGCGTGGGTGAAGGAGAACCCCGTTCCCACTGCGATCGGAGCGGCCGTCGTGATCGGCGGAATCGTCTACCTCGTGAAGCAATCGAAGAAGCGAGGCCGTCGATGAGCCTCCCCAGCGCACGCCCCACTTTTCAAGGAACCGGCTATCTCGCCCTCTGGTGGCGCCGTCGCACCGGCGCGACGGAGCTCGTCTGCGCGACGGGTGGCGGCCATTTCATTCGCCGTTTGCAATCGACGCTCGTCGAAGCGGGCTACGCGGACAAGCTCAACTCGCTGCGGCCGGACCTCGTCGTCGAGCGATCGCGCATCGGCAACGAGCTCGGTCTCGGAGCGGATTCCACCCGTCGCACGCTGCGCGTCGATGGCTCGTGGGGACCGACGACGCAGTTCGCGCTCTACTGGGCCGCGAAGGCCAATGGAGCTGCGGCCGATGTTCTCTCAGCGCTGCGCGATGACTTCGCGCGGCGATCGATCTCGCCGGTCTCGATGCGGTACGCGGCGATCGTCGCGTATCACCCGGGAGCGCGGTGGGATGACGTCGAGTTTCCGCTGACGACGGTGGGGCCGGGGTGGTCGCAGACCATCGCGGTTCCTTCGTTCGACGCGGCGCTTCGCTGCTGGGATCCCGCGACGAGCGAGCCTCCCGCGGATCCGCGCAGTGGAACGAGCGGGCGCACGAACGCATCGAGCATCACGCGCACGTCGAGCTCTGTTACGACCTCGTACGGCGACAGCAACGCGACCGGCGTTCTCGGCTTCGTCGAGCGGCATCCGATCGCGACCGCTGCGGGTGTTGCGAGCGCCGTGGGGCTCGGGATGTGGGCGCTCAACAACGCGAAGAACACGCGACGAAAGGCACGTCGATGAGCGGAAAGTGGATTCATCACAGCGCGTCCAGCGCGGGCTCGTGGCGCAACGACGCGATCTCGGGACGCGCGACACCGACCGCTGGTCGCAACGCGTTCGTCGCCGAGCTCGCTGCGATGCGTGACGCGCTCAACGCGCCGACCGTGGTGCTCAACGACGCGGGCGCGATCGCGTTTCTGCCGAAGCTGAAGTACCGCGGCAACGAAGCGGAGTGGCAGGGAAATGACGCTCCGATCGTCGGTGCGCTTCCCACACCCGATTCGTGGGAGTGCACCGCGGCGATCGACGCGACGGGCTCGTTCGAAGGCCAGCGTCGAGCGACGTCGACGGCGATCTCGCGTTGCTTCGAGCTGCTCGGCGCATCGGGCATCGTCAACGCGCGCAGCGGAACGGCTCCCGCAGGAGACTTTTTGCTCTTCGACGGACCCGCGTTCGTGTGGGGCGACGCTGCGAACGCGTTGCTTCCCGATCCGGGTGAGCTCGTGGTGCTCGAGGATCGCGAGACGG
>JAXLYJ010000072.1:0-2136 GCA_046351515.1 Polyangiales bacterium | reverse complement strand
GCCTCGGACTGCGTCGCCTCGTAAGCTACATCGCGCACCGAACAGTGCTGTGGGCGTGCGCTGCGGCACACCGAATCGCGTCGACTCGAGCGCAACTCCGCACACCGAAGAGACCTTGCAGCGCAAGGTCTCCATGCGATCAACGCAATCAACTCCGTCGCTGTTTTCCCAGTGCGGAGCCGCCGCCCTCGCGATGCGGGGGCGGGGCGCGCGGCAGCGCGGGTGGGGGCCTGCGAACTGGCAGCGCGGGTGGGGGCCTGCGAACCGGCTGCGGGCGCGCTCGCTCACTCGGCAGCGCGCGTGAGGGCTCCGTTCTCTCGCGATCGCTCGAAACCGCCTGCCACATCGGACGCGCTCGCGTGGCGATGACGCTGCGCGAGACCCTTGCGCGAACGAGCATGCGGACGCATTCACTGCGGGCTTCCGCGATCGCGCGGGCGGTACAGAGAAAGCGTACTTCGTAACGATAACGGTCCTAAGGTAGCGAGCAGCGCGAGAGCGCTGTGAGCAAGCGCTGGTCGAGCGAGAGAGACCCACGACGCGAGTCGCTCTCTTCGTCCTCGACACGCAGACTCGGCGAGCGATCGACGAGAGTGCAGGCGGCGCGTGCCAACGGCGAGCGTCTCGCGTTCGACAGCGCGAGCGCTCGTGCGGGCGGCAACCCTCGGCGTCTCACGATGTCGCGGGTGTTCGCGTTCTCGACTCTTCCCCTGCGCGGTCTGCGGTCGCACGAACAGCGCGCGTGGTCTATCCTCGCGAGCCATCGTGAGCGGTCGATCGCGGCATTTGTTCGTGCAGAGAGCGCAAGGCGAGCGCTTGTTCGAGATGGACCTGCGCGCAGAGCACGAAGAGCCCGACCACGGCTTCGTCGCGCAAGCGCAGTACTTCGAGTACGAGCGATCCGCGCTCTCGTGGCTCGACACCGTGCGATCGTGGTTCGGGATGACCTCGCGCGTGGACTCGAACGGAGTGCATTTGCTCCCGCCGTTCGACGCTGCGCGCCGCGATGTCTTCGGCTTCTTCGAGGGACAGCTCCCGCCCTTGCTCGACGGCGTCGACGACCCGCTCGGCTCCGTTCGTCTCGCGCGAGGCACCATCGTTTCGCTCAGCCCTCGAAGCGCTGGAGACGACGTCGTCCTGCGCGATTACTGGG
Organism: Polyangiales bacterium; assembly: GCA_046351515.1. Classification (GTDB taxonomy): domain Bacteria; phylum Myxococcota_A; class Polyangia; order Polyangiales. The sequence goes on along the minus strand of JAXLYJ010000072.1, from coordinate 983 downwards.
CGTGCGACGCTCCTGCGTGGAGGCTCACGGACATCATTGATTTTGGACTGCAGACCAACAGCGCGCTGCCGATGGCCGTGTGCTGCGCGCAGTGCCCCCTGGTGATCGCCGACGAAGAGCCCGGCGTCTTCGACGAAGAGCTCTCTCTGCTGCACCCGCACGCGACGAACAAGTGCGAGCTCGCGAAGGTGGCGTGGCGCGGTCGCTCGGTGAAGAAGTGCACCCTGCGCGCGGGGGACAAGGTCGAAGTGCTCGGCGTCGTGTGGGATCCCGAGCGGTGTCGCTCGCGCTTCGATGTGGTCGGGCGCGGCGGGCCGTTTCGCTCGGCGGGGTCCGAGCCCATTCGCCTCGTGCTCGGCGACGAGCGCGGGACGCGAATGGTGATCCGCAAGGTGTGAGATGGCTGCGCTCTCGGTCGCGCCGTTGACCGCTCCGCTCGACGCGCTGCGCTCGCTTGTCTTGCGCGCGTTCGCTGGGACGTTTTCGCGCTGGATCACCGACCGCGAACGCCGGGTCAACGTCGTCTCCATCGTGGGAATGTTCGTCTCGCTGACCGTCACCCTCGGCGCTCCCTTGTGGCTGCTCGCGCTCGGGCCCGTGGTCTTCGGCGCGGCGCACCTCGCCTCGGACCTTCGCTACCTCGTCGTGCAGCCCGCCCTGCATCGCCGGTGGCAAGCGTGGCTCTTGATCGCGACCCCGCTCGCGCTCGGAGCGCTCACGTCGATGGGCTCGCGCGCGCTCGCGCTCTCCGCGGTGGGCGGGGCGCTCGCCGCGAGGCGCTCGTCGTGGTGGCGATTTGCGCTGGCGATTTGCATGTCGATCGCGCTGTGTGTCGCGTTCTTTTCGTGGCAGCGCGCGGCGGAGCTCGTCGTCGCGCACGCACACAATTTCATCGCCGTGCTCCTGTGGCTCGCGTGGAGGCCGCGCGCTCGACTCGGTCACTGGCTCGTCGCGCTCGTGTTCGTCGCGATCAACGCCGCGCT
>JAXLYJ010000071.1:0-2257 GCA_046351515.1 Polyangiales bacterium | reverse complement strand
TCGCCATCGGAGAGGCATACTGACCCGATGCTGCGCCGCGCCCTCTCGACGCTGCTGTACGTCCTGTCTCTGCTGACGCTTACCGTCGCGAGCGCCGTCCTGCACTTGTCCACGAGCGACGGCCGCGCCGCTGCGCGAGACATCACCAACAACATCCTCGCGGGGCTCTTCAAGGGCCGGTTGCACGTCGGCTCGATCGACAAGCTCAACGTCTTCACCGGCCTGAGCGCGAGCAACATCACCCTCGACGACGCTCACGGCGCGCGCATCGGCGACGGAGCGACGCTCACCGCAGGCTCGATCCTCGCCGTGCTCCGTTCGGCGCTCGCTCGCCCCAACGCCGCGATGCCTGCGCTCGAGCTCCGCGTGCGCTCGCTTCGATTGATCTTCGGCGAGGACGGCATCCCCACGATCGCGGGAGCGTTCGACAGCCGAGACGCCGCGGCCACTCGGCAGCCCTCGCGACGGGAGCAGCGCGCGAACGCGACGAAGCCCCCGGCCACGTTTCGATTTCCCTCGATGCGCGTTCGCGTCGAGCGCGTTGAAGTCGGCCACCCCGCGGTCCCCGTCACCGTGCAGAGCGCTTCCGTGCAAGGCGCGATGGTGACCGAGCCGTTCGAGCTTCGATCGACGTTCGGCGCCACGCGAGTCGACGCGCAACGGTACGGGAGCGCCGCCGCGACCGGCGACTTTCTCCTCACGCTCCCCGCGTGGACTCCCCACGAGCCACCACAAGTCGAGCCGCCACGCGAGGCTCCGTTCGATGGACGACTGCACGCGGGCGCGCACCTCTCGGGCGACGAAATGCAGTGCGACGTCACGCTCGACATCGATCGCACAGGGACGCGCATCGACGCGCAGCGCTGCCTCGCGAGAGCGCGATTGATCAGCAGAATCGCAGGCGTTCCGATCAACGCGGACGCGACGATCACGCACGTTCGACTCTCGCGCCCGCCGATGCAGCCGCTGCGGATCGAGCTCGACGCACGCGTCGCAGACAGCCCCGTCAACGCGACGCTGCAGCTCGACGGCTCCGTGCTCGAAGCCTCGCTGAACACGCGCGGGCTCGACCTCTCTCGCGTGCGCCCCGATCTGCCGCAGAGCGACATCTCGGGCCGCGTTCGCTTTCGCCGCGACGCGGCCACGATGAGCCTCGACGCCACCGAGCTCGACGCACGCGTAGCCGGGATCGCGATTCCCCCAGCCCGCGCGCGCGCGCGGCTTCGTACGCCCGAGACGCTCGAGCTCGAAGACGTCGAAGTGCCATCGATGCGCACGCACGCGCGGGGGACGGTCTCGCTCGCGCAGGCGACGAGCGGCGACGCTGAGCTCGACGTCGAAGGCGATCTTCGCGACGCCAACGAGATCGAGCTGCTGCGATCGATCGGCCTCGCTGGCTCCGCTCGGTATCGCGCGCATGTGAGTCGCCGCGGAGGCGAGACCAACGTGAGCTTCGAGGCCCATGGCCGCAATCTGCGCGTTCCGGGCGGAGTGCGGATCGCTCGAGGCCGCGCGAACGGATCCATCGCCCTCGCCCGCGACGGCGCGATGCACCTTCGCGCAGACGCAGACGGCTCGGGGTTGGTCGCCTCGGGCTTCGGGCCGCTCGACGCGAGCGTGCACGTCGAGGGCGATCCACGCCGCGCGCTTCGCGGGCGCTTTCACGGAAACGGCGATCACATCACCGCGCTTCCGGGCGACGCCGCGCGAGGCCCCACGCGCGCGGACGGCTCGTTCGAGATCCATCGCGACGAGCAACAGACGCGCGTCTCGCTCGGTCGAACGCGGGTCACCGTTCGCGGCGCGCGCGCCACGGTCACCGCGTCCGTGCGGGCGCCGGCGCGAGGCCGTCCGACGGTGCACGCGACGATCGAGACCGACGACGGCGGACGCGCAGCGATCGACGTCGGTCCCGACGGAATCCGCACCGACCTCGGCCAATTGCCCACCGAATGGATCGCGCGCGCGCTCGGACAAGAGCGCGGCGTCGGCGGCACGATCGCCGGCGACCTGCGCCTGGCCGGAGGACGTCCTCGCGGGAGGCTGCACTGGCGCGGCGGATCGCTTCCCGTGCTCGGCGCGGTCGAGCTCGACGTCGACGCCACCGCGCACGAAGGGCTCGATCGCGTCGTCGCCGACCTTCGCTACGGGACGGCCCCGCAGAGCGCTCCCAACGATCGCCCGAGGATCTCGGTCGAGGCGCTGTTCGACGCGCGACGCGCGAGTCGTGGCGGCGCCGACGGCGCAGTGCAGTCGG
>JAXLYJ010000070.1:0-2359 GCA_046351515.1 Polyangiales bacterium | reverse complement strand
GTCACGCGCAGTTGGACAGATCGCTAGACTCCACCGAATGTCTCGACGTTCTTCCGCACTCACGCAGCGGCGACACTGCATAGCAGGTCAGTGATGGCTGAGCGAGAAAGCTTCGCCCCGACTTTCTGCAATGCAATTCGCCTTTCCTGAATTGCATCGCTTTCGGCACTCGCTCGCGCAACGCAGCGTGAGCGCATGGCCTGTGGACCTTGCGCCCAATCCGGACGACCGTGCGACGGAACGTGCGGCCATCGCGCCGCGCTGAACGTCTCGCTCGCGCCGACCTCCTTCGCGCGCTTCGGCGGAACGCTCCGTCCCGCGCACACCGTCGTCACGCGCCCCGCTGGCGACGCGGCTCCCGAGCCCGAAGCCACGCGCACGACCACCGCCGACCCGCCGCGCGAAGACGCCGGTCTGCAGGTCGGTCGCCAGGTCATCTCGACGACCACCGACGCCATCGCGCGCGAGCAAGAGCGCGCCCGTCAGGAGCAAGAGCAGCGCGCTCGCGAACGCCTCGCCGAGATCGAAGCGCAACGCGACATCGAGCTCGCTCGCATCCGCGCCAACGCGCAAGCCTCGCTCGCGCAGCGCGAAGCTTCCACCAACACCTCCCTCGCGAATCCTCCGCGTACCGAGTTCACCGTTCTCGGCCTCGAGGCCGCGCAGAACGTGAACGCGCGCCCCGCTTCCACCGCGCAAAACGCGGACGGCGGGGTGCTCGCGTGGGTGAAAGAGAACCCGATTCCCACGGCGATCGGCGCGGCCGTCGTCCTCGGCGGAATCGTCTACTTCGTGAAGAGCAGCAAGAAGCGGAGGTCGCGATGAGCCTTCCCAGCGCGCGCCCCACTTTTCAAGGCACCGCGTATCTCGCCCTCTGGTGGCGACGTCGCACGGGCGCGACCGAGCTCGTCTGCGCGACGGGCGGCGGTCACTTCATTCGCCGTCTGCAGTCGACGCTCATCGAAGCCGGCTACGCCGACAAGCTCAGCTCGCTGCGTCCCGATGTGGTCGTCGAGCGCTCGCGCATCGGCAACGATCTCGGGCTGGGAGCTGACTCGACGCGACGAACGTTCCGCGTGGATGGCTCGTGGGGACCGACGACGCAGTTCGCGTTGTACTGGGCTGCGAAGAGCAACGGAGCTGCGGCGGACGTGCTCACTGCGCTGCGCGATGACTTCGTTCGGCGTGCGATTTCGCCGGTCTCCATGCGGTACGCGGCGATCGTCGCGTATCACCCTGGCGCGCGGTGGGAGGACATCGAGTTTCCGCTCACGACCGTGGCGCCGGGGTGGTCGCAGACCGTCGCGGTTCCTTCGTACGACGCGGCGTTGCGCTGTTGGGATCCTGCGACGAGCGAGCCTCCCGCGGATCCGCGAAGCGGAACGAACGCAGCGCGAACGAGCTCGTCGAGCATCACGCGCACGTCGAGTTCTTCGGTGACGAGCTCGTACGGAGACAGCAACGCGACCGGCGTTCTCGCGTTCGTCGAACGGCATCCCATCGCGACTGCGGCGGGCGTGGCGGGCGTCGTGGGGCTCGGGGTGTGGGCGCTGAACAACGCGCAAAAGACGCGACGAAAGGGACGTCGATGAGCGGAAAGTGGATTCATCACAGCGCGTCGAGCGCGGGCTCGTGGCGCAACGACGCGATCTCGGGTCGCGCGACGCCCACGGCTGGACGCAACGCGTTCGTCGCGGAGCTCGCGGCGATGCGAGACGCGCTCAACGCGCCCACCGTCGTGCTCAACGACGATGGCGCGATCGCGTTTCTGCCGAAGCTGAAGTACCGAGGCAATGAAGCGGAGTGGCAGGGAAATGACTCTCCGATCGTCGGTGCGCTTCCCACGCCGGACTCGTGGGAGTCGACCGCCGCGATCGATGCGACGGGCTCGTTCGAAGGGCAGCGACGCGCGACGTCCACCGCGATCTCGCGATGCTTCGAGCTTCTCAGTGCATCGGGCATCGTCAACGCGCGAACGGGAACGGCGCCCGCGGGCAACTTCACGTTGTTCGATGGGCCCGCGTTTGTGTGGGGCGATGCTGCGGACGCGCTGCTTCCTGATCCCGGCGAGCTGGTGGTGCTCGAGGATCGAGAGACGGCGTTCCATTGTTGGAACGTGCATGTCGCCGCGCTCTCGATGCTGCGTCGACTCGCGCGTGCGCGAAGCAACCCGCTCGCGGCCGCGCCGTCGATGACGGAGTCCGAGCAGCTCGCGATGGAGTCGGTCGTCGAGCTCGCGGAGCAACGCCAGGCCGCGGCTCTTCGCGCGAACGCACGCGCCTTCACGACCACCGTCGGAACGGCGATCGGGCTGGGCGTTTTGCTCGGCTCCGAGCCTGCGAAAAAGGCCGCGAAAGCG
>JAXLYJ010000069.1:0-3144 GCA_046351515.1 Polyangiales bacterium | reverse complement strand
TGGCGCAGCGCGCTGATGGAGGACTCGCGCACGGATGACAGCGACAGCGAGTGATCCGTGATCGGCGAGGGCATCGCCGACGCTCAGCGCGAGCGCGACCCGCCCACGCTCGAGCCGAAGGACACATCCCCCATCGAGGCGTTGACCTCGCGCTGCGCGGGGGTGTCGTCCAACCCGAGGATCGGATCTCCCTTCACGACGAAGACGCGGCCGGGGTCTGAGAGAGCGATGTTTCCTGGAGCGCCGACGAGCAACGTTGGACACCCCGCGCTCTGCGCTCGTCCCCAGAACAGATCGCCGACGACGCCGAGGCTCAGACCTGTGGAGTTCTGCGTCGCCATCGCGCCGCTGATCGTCGCCTCGTTGAAGAACGATCCGTCCATCGCGCCGAAGTACACGTGCGCCGCGCCGTCGCCCGCCGCCGCGCGAGGCTCGCCTACGACGACGTCCGCGTGATGATCAGCGTTGAGGTCCACGCCCCCCAGCAGCACGCGTCCGAAGCGCCCCACTGGGGGACCCTCCAACGTACGAAGCGGAGCGCCCGCGAAGCTCGAGCCCGTGCTGGCGTAGAGATACACGCGACCTTCTGCAGGAGAGCCCACGAGCAGATCCCCATATCCGTCATGGTTGACGTCGCCTGCAGCCGCGACGGCGTAGCCGAAATCCGTGGCCATCATCGCCGATGAAGGAGCTTCGACTCGCTGCGCCGGCGTCATCGTCAGCGCGGCTCGAGCGCCGAGCCAAATCGAGACGCTCCCGGTCCGCGAGGCGCCGCCTTGCAGCGAGCCGATCGCGAGATCGTTGAGCCCATCGCCGTTGATGTCGCCGATGCCAGCGACGCTCCAACCAAACTGCTCGCCTGCGCTCGCGCCGCGAAACGACTGAAACAAGGTCATCCCGTTCATGCGCTCGCCGAGATAGACGTTGACCAGACCCGTGCTCGAGTTGGCTCCCGGCGCGCCCACGGCGAAGTCGTCGAGCCCGTCGCCGTTGATGTCTCCGAGCCCAGCGACAGACGCTCCGAAGCTCCCCTCGGACATCGCTGACGTGAGGATGAAGCCCTTGGCCACCGCGGGCGCAGCTCGATCCGCGCGTCCGACGAACACGCGCACGCCGCCCGTGGGCATCGCCGAGCTCGTGTAGCCCGGCATCGCGACCGCGACGTCAGCGAGGCTGTCACCGTCGACGTCGCCGAGCATCGTGGTGTTGAAGCCAAACTGATCGTCGTCTCGAAGCGTCGTCGTGAGGGCGCTGCTCTGCACGCCGCTGACGAGCCCCATCGCGCCGTACGAAAACACCCGCGCGACGCCGCGTCGATTGCCTCCGCCCATCGCGTTTGGCGCGCCCACGACCACTTCGGAAACGCCATCTCCGGTCATGTCCGTCAGCAGCGGGATCATGCCCGCGCGCCCGTCGTTGTTCTCGGCGGTCGCGCTCACGCGAAAGCGCCACTCAGCGCTGTGGCGAAGCTCGTTCATCGCGTCGCGCGCGCAGAGCATCCAGCGGTACGCGCCGTTGTCGAAGCGCACATCCACGGGAGGGTTGTGATCGACGCGGTCGTTGGCAGCGGTGAGCGCGGCGCTGTACACGACGGTGTTCGTCCCGTGGTTGACCACGACGATGCGCGCGTCGCGCCAGCCCGACTCGACGAGCCCTTGAAACACCGTGCGCCGCGCGGTCAACGTCGTGTTGGACCACGGGAGCGCGGGGCGCACGCCCACCGTCGTCACGCCGATCGCGCGCGCTCCCGTGCAGAGCCCGAGCGGCGTGCCCGCAGGCCCCATCTGCTGTCCTGCGTCGCTGCCCGCTTCGAGCGCGGCCTCGGGGCTCGCGTCCATCGCAGCGTCAGGCGTCGCGTCGTCGCTTCCGTCCGCGGTCGAGCCTTCGGTCGCAGCGACGTCAGCGTCGGCGCCAGCGTCGACGAAGCGCAGCGGCGCGAGCGCGCATCCAGCCAGAGAAATCGCTGACAGAATCACTACCGAGCGCATCAGAACCTCCCGACCCACACGAGCCCGCTCGCGCCCGGCCCCACCATCGGAACGACCGCGATCCTCGCCGCCTCGCCCCGCGCCCCCGCGCTCAGCGCGATCCACGTCGCTCCCGCGCCCGCCATCGCGAGCCCTCCCCACAGCGCGACGTGCCCGAGCGCGTTCATCGTGTTTCCGTTCGAGTGGATGTTCTGCGCCGCTGGGTTCGTGCACTCCCAAAAGCCTGCGGTCAGCACGCACCCCAGGCCGCGCAGGTCGCTCTCAGCCCCGTTTCGCAGCAAGAAAAACGCGCTGCTCGAGAGCATGCTCACGCCGCCCACGACCGCCAGCACCACGCCGCCGATCGCGACGCCCCCTGGTCTCGCAGGCGGACTCACGACGCGAGCGCCGCCCGGCTCGCCGCTCGAACCACGGCCCTGCCCGACGGATCCAGCGGATCCACCGTTGCCGCTGCTGGCTCCGTTCGAGCCGTTGCCCGCGCTCGTCTGCGCTCCGCCGCGCGGTCGCATCTCGACCGACTCTCTCGCGCTCGCGCCGTTGAGATCGATCGATCGCCGCACGGGGTAGTAGCCTTCGGCCTCGACCTCGAGCGTGTACGAGCCGCGCACGAGTCGCACCGTCGAAGCCGCAGGCAGCGTCCCCACCTCGCGGCCATCGATGCGCACCCGCGCGCCCGAGACGCCGTCGATCAACTCGAGCGCGCACAGCCGTTGTTGCAGCTGCGCGAGCGCCCCTTCGAGCGCCGCACGATTGCGGGTGATCCACGGGTCCAGCGTAAACGTCAGCGCCTCTCGCAAGTGCTGATCCGCACGCTCCCAACGGCCCAGCGCCTGCTCGGCGAGCGCGATCTGCGCGATGGATCGCGGCGTGTGAAACTGCGCGTTGGCCTGCTCGAACAGCGCGAGCGCCTCGGCGTCGCGACCTTGCGTTCGCAAGGTGATTCCCTGCTGAATCAGCGCGTCGTCGGGGGCGCTCTGCGCGAGCGCTCGGCCGCTGGCGACCATGAGCGAGCCGGCCACGAACGCTGCGGCGAGGCGACCTCGAAAACAGGTGCGTATATTCATCGTCTCCCGAGAGAGCGAGCCGCGAAGCCCGCACTCACGAGACAGTGTATCGAAGCTCTGCCCCCGCGCTCAGCAGACGAAAACGATTGTTG
>JAXLYJ010000068.1:0-3565 GCA_046351515.1 Polyangiales bacterium | reverse complement strand
TTCGTACACGCTGCCCAGCTCTTCCGCGCCCACCGCACGCCAGTCCACCGGCCACGTCCGCGGCTTGTGCCCGCCCTCTTCCACGCGCGAGAGCGCACGAAACGCAGCGAGCACATCCTCGTTGCTCACCTTCGCCTCGCCCATCCACGGGACCGCCTCGGGCGAGAACAGATACCCGCCCAACGGCGCGATGCCCAACGGCGCGCATCCGCCGTTGAGCCCGTCGAACACTCGCGTGATTCGCTCCCACAAGTCCGAGTGCGGGCCTCCCCGCCGCGCGAGAGACAGCTCGCGGATGCCTCGCAGCGCATAGAAGCGCTGGTACCGCTCTCGTTGCTGCGCAGTCGAGTCGCGCGCCAGAAGACCCCCCCGCTCTTCGGCGACGAAGACCAGCACGAGCCGATACGCCAATCGCAGCAGCTGTCGATAGAAGTCCTGCGGAGAGAGCGTCTGACTCTGCAGCGCCTCGCGCAACGATCGGTTGTGTGGATGACGAACGAGCCCTGCTCCGAGCGCGCGAACCGCTTCGGTCACTCCGTCCCGCAGGCGATCGAGCGCGCGAACGCCGTCCTCGCGCGCACGAGAGAACCACCGCTCGAGCCAGCATCCTTCGGGCTTCGCAGGCGCGCCCTCGACGCTGTCGTCCACGGGCCTCGGCTCGAAGCGCGACGAGTGGCACACGCGGTAGAACAGCGCGAAGTCCGCGTAGCTGCTCGCGTCGAACATCGCGCGAAGGTCGAACTCGACGTACGCGCTGCGCGTGAGCGAGTGGTGATCGCGAAGCACCCGCAGCACGAAGCCGTCCGTGACGATCCCCCACAGGTACTCGTCCGTCCGATTGAGAAAGTCCTGCACCAAACCGTGCGCGCTCGCGCGAAACCCCGTCTCGTCCACGCGATGAACCGCGTCCAGCCCCACCGTCGGAGACACGATGTGCACCGGAGACTGTCGCCACTTGTGCGTCAGCGCGAACCGTCGCTCTCCCAGCGTGATGCCCTGTGACAGCGCTTCGAGCGTGCCGAACTCCAGCGCACGAAACACGTGCTGGAGCCACCGTTGAAACACGGTCGCTGCGGACGCGTTCGCGAGCTGCGCGCCGACCGCCTTCCACGTCGCCTCCAGGCGATTGAACGCAGTGGAGGCGGCCTCGTTGAGGCGCTCGTTCTCGGGGAGGTTGTAGCTCGCGGTCGAGAGGCCCTGGACGCTGGGATCTCCCCCGGCGATCCGCTGCAACAGATCCAACGGAAGAAGCGCGCCCTCGGCGCTCACGTGTTCGTACTGGGTCTTCATTGGTCGATCGCTCGTGGGTCACTCGGCAGGGACACTTCACGTGTGCCCCGATCCATCGCGGGGCTCTCGCACGTCGCTCGTTCGCGAAACGTGGGCTTCACCGCGGGTCCTTCGCTCGTCGTCCGCGCGGAGCACGCGACGTCGGCCCCGCGGACGCTTCGGCAGACACCGCAGAGACGTCCCGAGCCCTGGGGCCCAGTCGATCGTGCCAGCGCTGGACAGCGTCCGCCTCTGCGACGCTCAGCCCATAGATTCGCGAGACGAACGCGTCGAGCTCGCGACGCACGACGCTCGCGCGCTCGGAGTCGAGAGCCTCGACCATCGCGTTCGACAGTCGCACGAGCTCCTTGGCATGCGTCGTCCCTGCGGGGGCAGGAACGCTCTTCAGATGCCCCACTTTGACCTGCGGCATCACCGGCTGACGCGCGTCTCGATATCGCATGTAGTGGCACCACCGAATCAACGCAGAGTTGAGCAACGCCACGAGCGCGGCCGCCGGCCACTCGGACGACTCGAAGCCCGCGAGCAACGAGTTGCGAAACGCGGCGCCGTCGGACAGAGCCGCGATCGGATAGCGCGCGGTCTGTCGGATCACGACTCGCACCTCGGCAAACTCCGCGAGCGGGCGCAATCGTCCGGCGAGCGCCTCGGCGTCGACATAGTGCTGAGCCGGCAGCAACTCGAACTCTCGAATGTCGGCGCCCTCGCGAATGGCCGTCGAAAACCGCCCAGTGCTCTCGCGCGTCTCGCAGATGTGCTCGGCGAGCGAACGGTCCGACTGCAGCCCGCGGTCACCAAACAACTCCGAAGGAAGCGTCGGCATCGACGCGAGCCGCTGGAGCAGCGCTCGATCGAGCGCTGTCATGTCCGGACGGGCCACGGGCCACGGTTGCCCTGGCTGCGCGTCCTTTCGTCCCCCGGTCGCGCGCCTCGACACCAACGCCATCGAGGGTTGCGTCACTCCGACAAACTGTCCCTCGCCGAAGTCCACGAGCTCGCCGTCGAACGCGCACAAGCGGTCGTGCGCCGCGCGCGTCGGCTCGTACCCCCCGAGCTCGGACACCGATGAAGGAATGATCAATCCGAGACGCCCGCCTTCGCGCAGGATCGTCGGCGCGACGCTCACGAACACGCCGTGCGTCGTTGGGTAGTCCGCGAAGGCGCTGTAATTGGACTCGTAGAATCGCTTCACGCCCGGCGGCAACGGGTGCGCTGCGCGTCCGGCGTGGGCCACCCACGGCGGGTTGCCCAACACCACGTCGAAGCCACCAGTCCACCCCGCAACGCTCTCGGCAGCGTTCGGATCCGAACTGTCGAACACCTGCGGAAACGCAACGTGCCAGTGAAAGAACTGAAACCGCCGTGATCGCCGTTCGACCTCACTGCGCAGCTCGCTCGTCGCAGCGTGCGAATCACCGACCAACCGACGCCACGTCTCCTCGGTGAGCGCCAGCGCTCGTGTGTCCGCCGTCTTCGGGATCACGAACACCGAGCACCACGCGTCCGCGAGAAACTTCGCTCGTTGGTAGCGCTCGCTGCGCACGAGATCTTCGTAGGCGCGTTGCTTCTGGCGCTCTGCCTCGATCGTGCGCGCGTGGCTCTTCTCGACCTCGTGCACGTCCGCTGGACGCACCGAGACCGGCAGCTCGATCGCAGCCCCCAGTGACAGCTGCCCGCTCCGCTCAGCTTTGTGCTGCTTCTTCAGCGCCTTGACGACCTTCTTGTCGTCGCCCTCGATCTCGTCGAACGCGCCCTCAGGAATGCCCTTTCGCATGAGGGCGGGAGTCGCGCCCAAGAGAGCGTTTCCGCACTGAATGTGGCCGTCGAGAAAGGACAGCGGGAGCCCCGGTTCGAGCGCCTCCATCCACAGCGAGACCTTGCACAGCTCGACGGCCATCGGGTTGATGTCCACGCCGTAGATGCAGCGCGCGATCACCTCGCGCAGCGCGTGGCGTACGGCCTCCGGCGAAGGCTCGTTGCCGTGCGCTCGCTCGCCCGCCAATCGCCTCGCGATCCGACGCGCCGCCGCCAGCAAGAAGTGCCCGCTCCCGCACGCTGGATCGCACACGGTCAACGAGAGCAACGCCTCTTGCCGCTCGGACTCGGGCTTCGCGCACGCCTCGTCCAACACCGGGTCGAGCGATTGCTCGAGCAGCACTTCGACCAGCGCGCTCGGAGTGTAGTAGGCGCCCATCATCTTGCGATCGTTGCCGCTGACCACCTTCAGCTCGAACGTCCCGTTGCTCGCGACGCTGGGCGAGAGCTCGAGCAGCGA
>JAXLYJ010000067.1:0-4554 GCA_046351515.1 Polyangiales bacterium | reverse complement strand
CTTCCTCGTCCGGATCTCGTCGATCCAGAGGCTCGCCACGTATACGACCGTTGGTCTCGTGGGGAGCAGTCCCGCCTTCGCGGCCCGCTTTGTTTCGGGCCCGTCGTCGTCGGGGAGGCGGTTTGTAGAGAAGTCGTCTCGCCCCGTCAACCTATTTTCTTCGACCGCGTCGATTTTTGTTTCGACCGCGACGCTCAGCGCAGTTTCGCCGGTCGAGACAGCGGTGGACGTGGGCCGGGCCGTCGCGGCGTGACCATGGGGCCGAGATGCGCTGCGGCTCGCCTGGCGGCTGGGGCCGCTTCGACTCACGCGCATCGCTCGCACGCTGTTCGTCATCCCCTGCTCGACGCGCGGGCGGTTGTGGGCAACTCGCACGCTGCTCACGAGGGTTGTCAGCGCAGGTCCGTCGCCTCCCACAGCGGAGCGAGCGCGACCGGGCCCTCTTTGCACGCGGCGAGCGCAGCGCGAATCGTCTCAGCGAGGCCGTGCGCTGAGTCCTCGCCCGGAAGCCGCAACCGCCGCTCGAACGCCCCGCCCTCGCTCGCGACGCTGATCCGCTCTGCGCTCTGCACGTCGACCCCGCAACGCGCGAGCAGCGCCTCCGTGCCGTACACGGCGTCCCCGTTGATCATCGCCAGCTCGAGCTGCTCGGGCCGCGCGCTCACCACGAGCTCTGCCGCCTGCTCGAGCGTCTGCGGCGGCTCGTCACCACAGCGAAACGCGAGAATGTCCGCGACGCCGTTCGCTCGGAGCCGTCCCAGCCCTTCGAGCCCGAGGATGTCCGCGGGCGCGGCGGTCACCATGCCGAACAGCTCCGTCGCTGAGAACTTGCCGGCGAATCGCTCGCGGACCACCGCCAGCTCGTCGAGCATCGTGGAGGTGCCCGTCGGCGCCCAGTCGGGCGCGAGGCACACGCGACTGCCCGGCGCGCGCAGCTCTTCGATCGCGATCGTTCGGCCATACAAGCGCAAGTTGCTCGACGGAGACCACACCACGCTCGCCCTCGCCTCGCGCACGCGCGCCCAGTGCGTGGGCCCGAGCGCGAGCCCGTGGATGAGCACCGCGCGGTCGTTCAACAGCCCGAGCTCGTCGAGCATCGTGAACTCGAGCAGGTCGTGCGGCTGCGATCCCTCGCCGCAGTGCACGAGGACCACCGGCGGTGCCTTGCCTTGCTGCGCCTGCGCCTCGATGTCTTCGCGGATCCGATCGAGCAGCGGCCTCTCGCCCGGCGAGGGTTGCGTCAGGCATGTGACGTCCAACACGCCCCAGATGCGCGCGCTCCACTCGCTGTGGTCGCGAACGAAGCCCGCGAGCGCCTCGGGGCGATCGAAGGGCGAGAACTCGGCGTCCGTCACGATCGTCGTCGCGCCGCCGATGAGCCCGCGAAGCTGCCCGTAGCGAACGCAGTGGTTCGTGAGCTTGTCGCGGATCTCGCGAAACGGGCGTTGAATCCGCGCGCCGTACTCGGGACTGGGTGAAGGATTGACGACGGCGCACCGCGATTTGCCACGCCAATCGAAGCGGCTCGTCATGAGCTTGTTCGGATTCCACCGCGCGAAGACGCCGTACGCCACGTGGTTGTGCGCGTCGACGAACCCCGGCGTGAGCAGCGAGCGCGTCTCGACGTCGATCGCGCCATCGGACGCCGGCGTGCGCTTCTCGACACCAACGACGCGCGAGCCTTGAATGATCACGGTGCCGTCTCGGAGGTATTGGCCCTGAGTGAGCACGGCGCCGTGCACGTGCAGGCGACGCTCGCTCGACGGCGAGTGGCGAATCGCAAGGACCGAGAGCGTGTCGGAGATCATGGGCCGAGCGTACCTCCGATGAACGAGCACCGATGGGGGCGGTCGTCGGTCAGTCGGTCGGCCGAGACCGCCAAGATGAGCGACCCAGACTGCATGCATCAACGAGCGCAACCGAGGGTTTCGCATGCCGTGCGCCAGCACACTCTGGCTGTCATTCCGCGCAGGACGGCGACACCACCACATGATCGGGTCGCGACGCTCGTCGCAGTGTTCTCGAGCCGCGGTCTCGCGCTGGATTGGACTTCAGACACGCGGAGACGCTCGGGCGTCTGCGACGTCCGTCGCGGGCGCGGTAGAGCAATCCGCGGACGACCTCGATCAACTGCGCGGCGTGCGCAGGTTGAAGCTTCGAGAGCGGAGAATTCACCGACTCGGAGAGCTCTTCCGAAACCACGCCTCGGCGCAAACGAGCCACGAGCAGGACAGAGGCTCGCTCGACGCACGTGGGGCCGACCCAGACGACCGCGTGTTGACCGGTGACAGACTCCACGTTGGGCGCAAGCAAGTCAGCAAGTCCAGGGACCGCTCGTCTCATCGTCACGTGGCTGTGCTCACCGCTCCGATTCGCCGCGCGCGCTCGTCAGCTCGAACAGTGCGTCGTGCCCCGAGTCCGGCCACGAGGAGGTCTCCGTCGTGAAACGCCGCATCGTGCTCGTGGACCTGTACTGGACGCGGGACAAGGACCCGCGCGTTCCTCTCGGACATGCGTCGCTGCTCGCGTCGCTGCGAGCTCGGATCGACCTCGACGTGCGTTCGCTCGTGTTCGCGGTCAACACCGGCCGCCTGGCACCCGACGCTGTCGTCGCTGCGATTCTGACCGAAGTCGGCGGACTCGCACGGGACGAGGTCGATGTCGCGCTCAGCGCGTACGTCTGGAGCGAGTCACTCGTGCACGCCATCGTCGCGCGTCTGAGACGCGCGGGTTTCGAGGGGCGCATCGTCCTCGGCGGGCCGCAGATTTCGTACGCCGACGCAACGATGGGGCTCGAACGACTGTACCCCGGCGTGGATGTCTTCATCCGCGGCTACGCTGAAAACGCGCTCGCCGATGTGGCGTCGTCACCGAGGCGAAGAGACGTATCGGGCGTCCACTGGGCTGGCGCCGACGACCGTGCCCAACAAGCCGCAGTCGACCTCGACGCGCTTCCGTCACCGTGGTTGACGTCGACGCTTTCGCTCGACGGGCAACGGTTCATTCGCTGGGAAACACAACGCGGATGCCCCTTTCGCTGCTCGTTTTGTCAGCACCGCGAGTCCGGCGTGCGCCTTCGAAGGAGGTCCCTCGCGCTCTCGCGCGTCGATGCAGAGATCGACCTGTTCTGTCGTAGCGGGGTCGACGACATCGCGGTGCTCGATCCTGTCTTCAACGCGTCCCCGCGCGCGACAGAGGTCCTTCGCCGCTTCGTCGAACGGGGCTATCGCGGACGATTGTCCCTGCAGTGCCGCGCCGAATCCATCGACGAGCCCTTCGTCGAGGCGGCGGCGCAGCTCGACGTGCGGCTGGAGTTCGGTTTGCAGACCGTCCACGACGGCGAGGGACGCGCGATCGAGCGACGCAACGACCTTGCGCGCGTCGATCGTTCGCTCCGCGCCGTTCGCGATCGCGGAATTCACCACGAGGTTTCGCTGATCTTTGCGTTGCCCACGCAGACGTTGGCTTCGTTCGAAGCGAGCGTTGCGTGGTGCCTCGAGCGCGAGGTGCCGGTGATCAAGGCGTTTCCCCTCATGCTCTTGCGTGGAACTGCGCTCGATCGAACCCGCGATCGTTGGGCGCTTCGAGAGAGCGACGCCCCGATGCCGATGGTCGTGGCGTCGAGTTCGTTCACCGAAGGTGAGTGGCAGAAGATGGCCGCACTCTCCGAGGCGCTCCGTCGCACCGAAGGACATCATCCGCGCTCGCTGCGTGAGCTTCAGCGGCTCGCTTCGACGCTCGACCCCGATCGCGCGCGCTGGTCCCCGGCAGACTTCGAGGAGGTCGCATGAAGTTCGCGAAGCCAACGTTCATCGTATTCGAGGGCCTCGACGGTTCGGGAAAGAGCACGTGCGCTGCGCGACTCGCCTCGCTCACGGATGCGACGCTGCTCACGACGCCGTGCGTGCGCGTGCGACGCTTTCGCGATGAGCTGCTCGATTACCTCGGACCTCAGCAAGAGAGCCGACAGCTCTTCTATCTCGCGACGGTGTTCGCCGCATCCGAGTCCGTTCGAGCGCTGCTCGCCGAGGGTACGTCGGTCGTGCTCGATCGCTACTTCTTGTCGACGCAGTCGTACGCAGCGTTTCGCGGCTCGCGCCTCCGCGTCGATGAGCTCTCATCGCTGCTCACGCCAGCGGATGTGACGATCTACCTCGACGCTCACCTCGACGCGCGCAGAGCTCGCCTCGAACGCCGCGCGACGACAGCAGCCGACCTCGAGACACTCACCGTCGAGGCCGACGCCCAGCTCCGGCGCGAACACCTGCAACGCGCGCAGCGATCCGTCGTTGGTCAGTTTGCGTGCGTCGATGGTGGGGGCGATGACTCCGATCGAGTCTTCGCGCGTGTCGTCGACGCGCTCGCGAGCAGCGGCGTCGTGCTCGTGTAGTCGGTCACCTGCGCTCGTTGCGCGCGAAGCCTCAGCAACTGCTTCTGCTCCGCGGAGGCGCCAGCGACGAGTCCCTCGCCGCGGTCCTCGGTCCCGCGACGACGCACGTCACGCAGACGGTCTACGCGCAGCTTCGCGGCGATGTTCTCGCAGAAAGACTGCGG
>JAXLYJ010000066.1:0-6808 GCA_046351515.1 Polyangiales bacterium | reverse complement strand
ACCCCGTTCCGCGGTGCGGAGATGGGGTGTGCAACGGGACCGAGGATTGCTCGACGTGCGGCGGTGACTGCGGTTGTTCATCGGGCCAGGTCTGCTCGGGCGGATCGTGCGTCGCGTGCCGCGCGATGAACCAAACGTGCTCGGGCTCGTGCTGCTCGGGCCTGACGTGCAGCGCAACGCCGTACGGTTACTACTGCGGAACGAGCTCTTGCGGCGGCGGCGGCCAACCCTGCTGCTACGGCGCGCGCTGCAACAGCGGCTACAGCTGCGGGCCCTCTTCGAATCCCGTGTGCAACGCCGTCCCGCGCTGCGGCGACGGGACGTGCAACGGGACCGAGACGTGCTCGACGTGCGCGAGCGACTGCCGCTGCGGGACCGGGCAGATGTGCTCCAGCGGCTCGTGCGTGGCCTGTCGCACCGCGAACCAGACGTGCACGGGCAACTGCTGCTCGGGGCTCAACTGCAACGCGACTCCGTACGGGTACTACTGCGGATCGAGCGCGTGCGGCGGCTCTGGGCAGCCGTGCTGCTACAGCGCTCGCTGCAACGCGGGGCTCTCGTGCGGCGGCTCTGCGAACCCCGTGTGTCGCTGAGCGATCACTCCCAGAGCACCTTCGCGCCGCTGCGACGCGAGCGATAGAACCCGTCGATGTGCGGGCGATATCGCGACTCGATCACGGCGCGTCGGATCTTCATCGTGGGCGTGAGCATCCCGTTCTCGATGGTCCAAGGCTCGGAGACGACCACGATGAGCTCGAGCTGCTCGTGCGGATCGAGCTCGGTGTTGGTCGCGTCGATGTGCGCCGAGAGCATCTTGGTGAGCTCGTCGCGCTGCGCCGAGGCTGCGCGGCGCGCCTCTTCGTTGAGGACCACCAGCGCAAAGGGCTGCGCTTGTCCTTCGCCCGCGACGCACACCGCTTCGATCGCCTCGTTGTGCAAGAGCTTGTTCTCGATCGGAACGGGCGCGACGTACTTGCCCTTGCTCGTCTTGAACAGCTCTTTCACTCGGCCCGTGATGCGCAGTCGGCCGAGCTCGTCGATCTCTCCGCGATCGCCGGTCTTCAACCAACCATCGTCGGTAAACGACTGCTGCGTGAGCTCGGGTTCATCGAAGTAGCCCAGCATGTTCGCGGGGCTCTTCACTTGCACTTCGCCCTCGGGAGAGATGCGCTGCTCGACGCCCTGATAGGGCTCGCCGACGTAGTTGGGGCGGCCGCGACCGGGGCGAGTTCCGTGCGAGTAGCCGAAGTTTTCGGTCATCCCGTAGCCCTCTGCGAGCTCGAGCCCGAGCGAGCGGTACCACTCGATCAGCGACGATGGGATGGGCGCCGACGCGCTCGCGGCGATCTTGCAGTGCGCCAGTCCGAGCCCGTCGAGGATCTTCCGTCGCACCAGCTCGTTGACGACCGGAACGCGCAAGAGCTTCTCGAGCCGCTCCTTGGGCATCTTCGCCGAGACGCCGCCGTGAAACTTCTGCCAGAGCCTCGGGACCGAGGCGAAGAGCGTCGGCCTCGCGCGGCGCAAATCCGTGAGAAACGTGTCCAAGCTCTCGGCGAAGAACAGCTCAGCCCCCGTGTACAAGACGCCCATCTCGATGAGCACGCGCTCGTACACGTGCGCGAGCGGCAGGTACGAGAGAGCGCGATCCGACGGTCCCACGGGATACAGCGCGAACACGCCACGGGCCGCGGTGGCCATCCCGCGAAAGGAGTGCATCGCGCCCTTGGGATGCCCGGTGCTGCCCGAGGTGTAGATGATCGTCGCGCACTCGTCAGGGTCCCAGTGCGCCGCCTCTTCGAGCGGGAGGTGCTGCTCGAGCAGGGACTTCCACGAGACGTCGCCGGGCGTCTGCACGGCGAGCGGCATGCGGATCACCGGCATTGCCGCGGGGATTCCTGCGTGGATTTCGTCGGGGTCGTCGAGCTTGCCGAAGAAGACGGCCTTGGACTTCGAGTGCTCGATGATCTTCTGCACGCTCGATCGCGTGAGCGTCGGATAGATGGGCACCGAGCGATGGCCCGCGAGCCAGATCGCCAGGTCCGCGATGATCCACCACACGGTGTTCTTCGAGGCGATCGCGATCTGCGAGCGCTGCGGGAGGTCCAGCGTGAGCAGGTAGCTCGCGACGCGCCGCGCTTGATCGAGCGCGCGTCCCCAGGTGAAGGTCTCGACGACGCCCGCGCCGAGCGGCTGCGTCGCGAAACGGGTCTCGGGTTGAAGCCGCTCCCAACGCAGCGCCCAGTCCAACGGAGTCTCGTTCGACATCGAGTCCGTCGATCGTAGCGCGAGGCGCGTCGAAATCGTGTGCGTGTATTTTCAATGCGGACTTTGTGCGGTCACACGCCCGCCACACGCGCGGCCTACGCTGTGCGCGTGGAGGTGCAGCGATGACCTGGGTAGTGCTCTCGATGATCCTCACCGCAGCGATGACCGTGAACCTGGGCGAGCACGACGCGTAGCCGCGCGCGCCTGCGTCACCCTCGAACGCGAGGTTGAGCGATACTCGCGGTCCGATGAAAACACCGGCGGTCACCGCGCGCCGCTCGCTCGCGTTCGCTCTGCTGCTCGCCGCGTGCTCGACGCCGCCGCGCCCCCTGGCGGACGCCTCGGATGACAGCGGCGATGGCGACGGTGGATCGTCGGACGACGCAGCGCTCGACGTCGCCGAGGACGCGCAGGACGCCGCGCCGTTGCCGATCGTCCGCGCGACCGCTCCCTTCGTCCGCTATGTCGATCCGAGGCTCGGCTCGGGGGGCTCGGGCTTCAACGTCGGCAGCATTTATCCAGGGCCGCAGGTGCCGTTTGGCCTCGCGAGGCCGTCGCCCGACACCTCGTCGGAGACCGGCGCCGCGGGCTTCTCGCACTGCGCGGGCTACGCGTACGACGACGGGTACATCGACGGTTTTTCGCAGCTTCATCTGCAGGGCGCGGGCATCGTCGACTACGGAAACATCGGCGTGATGCCCTCGCTCTCGATGGACCTCGCGCGCACCACGCAGCGCGGCCGTCGCTTGCCGTTTTCGCACGCGACCGAGCGCGCGAGCCCCGGACTCTACGAGGTCACGCTCGGCGCCGCGGGAGCGCAGATCCGCGCCGAGCTCACGGCGACGCGCAACGTCGCGCTCTACCGCTTCACGTTTGCGCGCGGCGCGAGCCCGAACGTGATCGTGGACACGGGCCACGCGCTGCCCGGGCTGCGGGTGAGCGACGGCGCGATTCGCTGGGATTCTTCAGGCGGGTTGATTTCTGGTCACGCGCACGTGCAAGGCGGCTACTCGGGGCGCTACGGCGGCGTGCGCGCGTACTTCGCGGCGCGGTTCGCGGCCGGGCCCGCGGTTCGTCGCGCGACGGTCTTCGTCCCCAACGAGCTTCGCCCCGCGGTCAACGAGCTCGCGGGCGCGCCTGCGCCGGGGATCGCGGTCGAGTTCGAGCCGCTCGCGGACCGAGAGCAGACGATCGAGCTGCGCGTGGGGCTCTCCTTCGTTGATGTGGCGCACGCGGAGGCGAACATCGACGCGGAGGCTGCGTCTTCGCAGACGTTCGACGCGGTGAAGTCCGCGGCCGAGCGCGAGTGGGAGCGTCGCCTCGCGCGCGTCGAGGTCGAGTCGCGAGACCCTTCGGTGCTTCGTCAGTTCTACACCGCGCTCTATCACGCGCAGCAGATGCCCGTTCGCGCGCAGGACAGCGACGGAGCGTATCGCGCGCTCGACGGCGTCGTGCACACGCCGAGCGCGGCCGAGACGGCGCAGCACTTCACGGACTGGTCTCTGTGGGACACGTTTCGCGCGGCGCAGCCGTTGGTCGCGTGGCTCTATCCCGAAGACGCGACGCAGCAGTTTCGTTCGCTCGTGCTGGACGCGCAGGACACCGGTCGCATCGATCGCTGGCCGCTCGGCCACGGAATGACTGGCGGAATGCTCGGCGACTCCGCGGCGATCGTCCTCGCGGACGGACTGCAGTGGGGCTTGGACCTCGGCGATTTGCGCCCGGCGTACGAGGCGTTGAAGGCGAGCGCGGACGGGCCGATCACCGCGGTGGGCGGATATGGTGGTCGAACGGCGCCCGAGGCGTATGCGCGGCTCGGGTACGTTCCGAGCGACGGCGTGAGCGGGAGCGTCTCTCACACGCTCGAGTACTCGTACAACGATCGCGCGTTGGCGGTGCTCGCCGAGCGCTTGGGAGAGAGCGCCGACGCCGCGCGCTATCTTCGTCGCGCGCAGAACTATCGAAGTCACTGGGATCCTGCGCAGCAATTGCTCGTCGCGCGCGATCGCGCGGGGGCGTTCGCCGTGCTCTCGGACTCGACTCGCTTCAGCGAGGACTACGTCGAAGGCAACGCGTGGCACTACCTCTGGTACGCGCCGTACGACGTCGACGGGATGGCCGCGCTCATGGGCGGTCGCGAGGCCGTGCTCGCGCGCTGGGAGCAGTTCTTCACGCGCTCGCGCGCCGAGCGACGGACGGCCCTTCCGTCGCGCAATTACTGGCACTCGAACGAGCCGTGCTTGCACCTGCCGTGGCTCGGATCAGCGCTCGGACGCGCGAGCGCGAGCGCGCGTTGGGTTCGCTTCGCGACGGCGCGCTACTACGCTGAAGGCCCCGAAGGGCTGCCCGGCAACGACGACGGCGGAACGATGTCGTCCTGGTACATCTTCGCCGCCATCGGGCTCTTTCCGATCGCGGGGACGGGCGAGGCGTGGGTGGGCTCGCCGCTCGTGACGCGCGCGGTGGTTCATCGCGAGGGCGGCGATTGGGTCTTGGAGGCGCCCGAGTCGAGCGCGAGCGCGATCTTCGTTCGCTCGCTCGACGTCCGTGGCGAAGCGATCACCCGCGGAGTGCTTCCGCTCAGCGCGATGCGCGGCGCTGGCGCCGTGCGCTTCTCGATGAGCGACCGCAGCGAAGGCTGGGGCGATCGATGACGGCGCGCGTTGTCAGGGCGGCGGCGCCTCGTCTTCGCCCTCGCACGCTTGCACGACTGTGACGGTCGGACCTGCGAAATAGCTGATGGATTCGCCTCGGCACTCGCGCGACTCGCGCTCGATGCCGGCGACGCGATCGAGCGCGTCCTGCGAGAGCGGCGCGCCGACCGCTCGCTCGACGATCAGGCGCAGCGACGCGAGCTTCTCGACCTGGCAGTTCACTTGAATGATGTCGCGTTGCTCGCGGGCGCGCTGCAGTCGAGACTGAACGCGACAGAGCGCGTCCTCGGGCGCTGTGCGCGCGCGGCACTCGCCGCTCAACAGGTCTTCGAAGCGCGTGAACTGATCGCGTGAAATGTGGCTTCGCACGTGGCCGAGCACGCGATGCTGCACGGTGAATCGCTGCTCGGGGCGGTCGAACGGGTTGCCGCGCGCCAAGACGGCGAGCTGCACCTCGGCGCCGCGCGCGCCCAGGTCGAGCGCGACCATGTCCGTGACGAGCACGCGCGCTTCGCTTCCGGCGACGGAGCACGGCCAGCGAAGCTCGGCGCGCATCGCGACGGCGTGATCGCCCTCGACCGCCGGCACCGGAGCGTTCTCTCGCACCCGCTGCCCGTCGAGCGCGAGCCGCACCTCGTGCAGGCGCACGGGCCACCGGAGGTCGCTCGCGATCGCGACGGTGATCGCGCCGGCGCGCGCCGCAGGGCGCCCAGCGAAGAGCTGAGGAAGCGAGCGAGGGGCAGCGCAGCCCGCGACGAGCAGCGAGAGGGCGAGCCACGATGATCGACGCGAACGCACGAGCGCGTTCGTTGCAGAGTTGCTCGTAGAATTCAACGCGCGATTACGAGCCTTGTCGGACGCGCATGAGCATGTGCTGGTTGTTGTTGTCCGCGACCTGAACGAACACCGAGTTGCCGTCGAACATCGAGCGCAAGGCGGCGCGGACCATGGACGTTCCGCGCGGGCAGGTGACGAAGCGCTGCGGAGGCGGGCCGCCGAGCGTCCCGTGGAGCCAGCCGAGCACGGGCATGGCGTTCTCTGGGGTCTCGACGGTGGTCGAAAACGCGACGCGCGGCCCGTCGATCGCGAACCCGAAGCCGGGCTCGCCGGTCCACCACGGGGCCGCTTCGACCGCTCCCGTCGCCTCGTTGACGACGAAGAGCTTCTGCTCTCGCTCTCGAGCGTCGGTCGTCACGCGCAGCGCGGCGCGCCCTCGAACGACGAGCGCGCTCGTGCCCTCGGCGTAGATCCGTGCGATGGGGCCTTCGATCGCGGTGAGCGCGCCGGTCTCGAAATCGAGCCGCACCCAGCCCGCGTCGTTGAGCCCGCGGCTCGGCCGGCCGAACCACGCCGCGTGCTCGGACACCGCCCAGTCGCCGAAGCCGTTGCGGCGTTGATCACGGCGCGAGTACACCTGCTGCGCGAACGGCGGGCTCTTCGAGATGCGAACGAGCTCGCCCATGCCGCGGGACATGATCAAGTGCGTGCTCGTGCTCTTCAGGTCGTCGATGAGCCCGAACATTCCTCCGATGGCGGCCATGCGCTCGGGCTCGCCTCCCGCGATCGGGACGCGAAAGACGCCGTTTCGCTCGCCGTTCTCTTGCGCAAAATAGAGGTACTGCTCGTCCGCAGTCAGGGCTTTGACGCGGTCGTTGGCGAGCAGCACTCGCACGGGACCGTTGGGCTTGGGCCAGCCGAGGATCCCGCGCCGCTCGCGCCACAGGAGCATCGCGGTCGTCTGCGTAAGGCTCTGAATCGAGTCGCCTGCGGGAGCTCGATAGAACACCGCGTCGCAGGGATTCGTCGCGACAGTGGGCTGCGCGCCGTTCGTCTGTGCAGTGTTTGCCGCGGCGCTCTGCGCGTCGGCGGCGTTGTTCTGCGCGGCCTGG
>JAXLYJ010000065.1:0-8682 GCA_046351515.1 Polyangiales bacterium | reverse complement strand
TACCTCGTCGGCTTCGGCGCCAACCTCGCCGTCGAGAAGGACAACGGCAGCATCGACGGCTCGGTCGTGTTCTTTCAGCCCTCCGAGCTGTACGGCGGCGGCGAAGCCACCCCCATGGGCGACTACGTCGCGCTCTTGCAGTTTCGTCGCTCGGTCGTCCCGTACGTCGAGATCCCTCCGCGGCTCGCGCGCATCCTGCGCGGAGAATTCGAGCCCGAAGACAGCGCGCTCTTGCAAGACCTGCAGTGGACCGAGCAGCGATTGCTCGGGGCGATGCCGCACAACCGCCCCACGTTCGAAGAGGCCATCGCCGTCGCTGAGCGTATCCGCGTCGCGCTCGGCTCCGATCGCGACGAAGAGGGCATGCGCGCGTTCGTGGCCAATCTGTTCGTCGAGAGCGACCTCGCGCCCGTCGATGACCGCGGCCGCGAGCGATCGGGCGAGCGACCGAGCCTCGCTCCGCGCACCCTTCACGTGGGCCCCGACTGCGCGTGGATCCTCGTCGACGGGGCGCGCAGACGCCTCGGCAACGCGCTGCGACGCATCCTTCACGCGCTCGTCGAGCAACACTCGAAGCACCCCGGCGTTCCCCTCAACGTGTGGAGCTTGTTGAGCGCAGGTTGGCCCGGAGAAGACCCGCTGCCCGAGGTCGGCGCCAACCGCGTGTACGTCACGCTCAACCGCTTGCGATCGCAGGGTCTGCGAGATTTCGTCGAGCGCTTCGACGACGGCTATCGACTCGCTCCCGACTGTGTCGTCCAAGCCTGAGCGCGTCTCCGCGTCCCTCGCACACTCCGACCCATGTGCTCTGCACACCGACGAAACCGCCTCAAACGCAATCGGTCATCTTTGCAAATGAGCAAGCTTGTGTAAAATTACCAAAGTGAGCTTGACCATCGTGTTTCGCACGCGTCCCAAGGTCGGCGAGAGCGCCAACGGCGACGCCGGCCTCGTGCGACGCAGCGACGGGCACACGATGTTCGCCGTCATCGACGCCCTCGGACACGGCGTGGTCGCCCAGAGCGTCGCCGACCGCGCCCGCGCCGCGCTCGACGAAGCGCCCCTCGAGCCGGGCGCCCTCTCGCTGATCGAGCTCGTCCACCAGGCCCTCAAAGGGACGCGCGGCGCCGCCCTCACCGTCGGAGTCCATTCGCACGGCTCGCGCACCATCGAGCTCGCTGGCGTCGGCAACGTGCAGGCCCGCAGCTTCTCTCGCTCGCTGCCCTTCGTCGCCTCCCCTGGCGTGCTCGGCTCGCGCATCTCGCGCCCGCGCGTGAGCACGTTCGACCTGATGCCCAACGAGACGCTCTTGATCGCCAGCGACGGGCTGCCGCGCCGCACGAGCGCCGCGCTCAAAGACGCTCCCAACGCCGACGCCCACGCGCTCTGCGATCAGCTCATCGCCGTCAGTCACGAGCACGACGACGCCACCGTCATGCTCGTTCGCCTCGGAGGAGCCACGCCGTGCTGAAATCCGCGACGCCTCACGGGCAGCAAGCCTCGATGCTCTCGCTGTTCGAGCGATTTCTCTCTCCGATCAACGCGCGCGCGATCGTGCGATCGATCTTCGACCGCGCAGGATCCAACGCGAGCAACGAGCAGCTGCTGCGACAAGCGACGGCGAGCTCAGCCATCTACGTCAAGCCCGAGCAGCGCGACGAGCTCATCAAAGCTCTGCGCGAGCTGCTCTCGCCGCCCGCCACCGCCCCGCGAAGCGACGCGCGCGTCGCTGAGATCCCAGCGCCGCCCGCGAGCGAGCCGCGCGCCACGCTCTCGATCACGATCCGCGCCGAGAGCGACCTCAACGAAGCGCGGCTGATCGCGCGGCAGATGTGTCGCCAGGCCGGGCTCGACGGGTTCGCCGCGCAGAAGCTCGTCACCGCGGTCAGCGAGCTCGCGCGCAACGTCGCTAAGTACGCGGCCCCTGGGCGCGTCTCGTTCATGGACGACACGAGCCAGCGCAAGCTGCGCGTCACCGTGTCGGACACCGGCCGAGGAATCCCGAACATCGACGACGTTCTGCGCGGCAAATACCGCAGCAAAACGGGGATGGGCCTCGGCCTCATCGGCACCAAGAAGCTCGTCGACGAGTTCGAGATCAACACGGGCCCGAGCGGCACCACCATCGTGATCGCCGTCCGTTACTGAGATCAACGCCCACTGAAAGCCGTCGCCGATGCAGAGCGTGAACCGAGTTCCGATCATTCGTCTGTGGGACCTGCTGCTCGTGCCCGTGCAGGGTGACATCGATGACGCGCAGGCCGAAGAGCTCGTCAGCGACGTGCTCGAACGCGTGCAGCGCGCCGGCTGCGACGGCCTGCTCATCGACCTGTCCGGCGTCTGGACGCTCGACAGTCACCTCTGCTCCGTGATGGTCCGACTCTCGCGCTCCGCCGCGCTCATGGGGGCGCGCACGATCGTCTCGGGCATGCGCCCCGAGATCGCCATGACCATCCAAGCCATGGGCATTTCACTCGGCGGAATCCACACCGTCGCCACGCTCGAAGACGCCCTCGAGTCCATGGGCGTCCGCAGCGAGCGCGGCAAGCACGACCACAGCGAAGACGACGAGCTCGTCCGCAAGATCCTCGAACAACCGTAACCACCGTAGGAGCGTTGCCCGTGAGTGACGACCAGACCATCACCATCAGCGTCGCGCGCCTGCAGCGCCTGCGCGACGTGCTCGCGTTCTTGTCGGTCGACGCGTTCGATCCCGAGAAGATCCACATCGACGTCAAAGACGACGACGAGTTCGGGCTCATCGAAGAGACGGTCAACGTGTTCGCTGAAGAGTTCGCCGCGTCCAAGCGACGCACCGCCGAGCTCGAACAAGAGCGCATCGAGACCATCGAGCGCCAGCGCATGGCCATCGCGGACCTCTCGGCGCCCATCATGGACGTGTGGGACGGAGTCATCGCCCTGCCCGTCATCGGCCTGGTCGACACGCAGCGCTCGGTCGAGCTCACCGAGCGTCTGCTCGAGCGAATCTCCGCCTCCGGCGCGCGCTGCGTGATCGTCGACGTCACCGGCGTCGACGTCGTGGACACCGCCACCGCCAACCACCTGCTGCAAATGATCCGCTCGGCCTCGCTGCTCGGCGCCTTCTGCGTCGTGAGCGGAATCTCTCCGCAAGTCGCCCAGACGCTCGTCCAGCTCGACGTCGATCTCTCGGCGATCCGCACCGTGCGCAACCTCAAGGACGCGCTCAAAGAGAGCCTCAAGCACCTCAACACGCTCAGCCGTCGATGAGCGCCCTGCCGCTCAGCGCGCAGAAGCCCAGCCCGATCGCCGTCGCGCGGATCGAAGACGCCGCCGTCGTGCGCGCGGTCGTCCTTCGCTTCGCGCGGCGCTGCGGCTTCGACGACCGAGCGGCGAAAGAGATCGCCATCGGCGCGAGCGAGCTCGCGACCAACGCCGTCAAACACGCAGGCGGAGGAGAGCTCACCATGAGCTTCGACGGCGACGCCCTCGTGCTGTGCGCGCTCGACCGCGGCCCCGGCCCGCCGCCGATCGAACAGCTGCTCACCGATGGCGTGAGCCACGGCGCGCAGCGGCTGCCCGAGACCCCCATTCGACGCGGCTTCGGCTGCGGCGGAGGCGCGCTCTCGCGGCTTTTCGACTCGGTCGAGCTCGCCCCGCGCGAGGGCGGCGGCGCGTCGGTGCGCTGCGTTCGACACCGACGATCGTGAACCAGCACTTTCTCAAGAGAGGACTCAACCCATGAAGCGCGTGATCGAAATTGGCGGGGCTCATCAGGGCTTCTACGAAGACGGCGTCATCGACATCACCTACAACGGCGACATGCACGGCCCCCACGCGAGCAACCTCCTGCGCTGCTCGGTCCAGTACCCCACTGGCATCCACAGCGTCTGGTGCTCGGACGTCGCCAAGCTCGGGACGTTCACACCCGAGGCTCGAAAGATCATGTCCGTCCCCACGCCGGACATGCCCGTGTCCAACGAGCAGACGCACACGCACCTGTTCATCTCGGGAGCCTCGATCAAGACCAAGGCCGTCCTCACGCTCGTGATGGCCGCGACGCAGCTGCTCGGCAACATCCGCTACCACACGGAGTACTGCGACTCCCACGAAGAGGCGCGCCGACGCGCGCACGAAAAGATGCAATCGCTGCTCGCCGCGGGTCTGGCGAAGCTGCCTGTGTGAGCGGCGGTTCGTTGTCTCTCGTCTCCGTCGGCGTATCGTCCCGGGCGTGTCTGCGCTCTATCGCACCGCGCTCCCGCACCGCTGCCGTCGTTGTCGCGAGCCCATCGAAGTCGGCTCGGTCGTCATCGATCGCTTTCGATCGCTCGAAGAAGCGAGCTCGTCGATCTACCACCCCGCGTGCCTGATCGACGTCGACCCCAACGCCGCGCACGCAGCGCTCGTCCCCAACGCCGTCTTCGTCGCCTGGATCCCCAACGGCTCGGACGCCAGCGGAACCCCGCTCTGGACCACCCGCAAGTGGACCGGCAGCGACGTCCCGCTCGCCGATCGCGAGGCGCTCGTCGCGCTCTGCGCGCAGCGAACGGATCGCATCGCCGCTCTCTACGACGAGGCGAGCTCGAAGCGACGACGCAAGGTCGCCGAAGCGACGACGAAGACCGCCCGCGACGAGATCTCGCGCGACCCCAAGGGCCGCCCCCGCGTCTCGCTGCACTTCGCCTTCATCGGCCGCGATCACCTCAACAACCCGTTTGATTCTGAGCGGCTCGCCGACCAGACGCTGCGCTCGCCGCTGCGCGAGTACGTGCTCGTCGAGACCGCAAAGAAGCCCCCGATCGAGCTGCCGTGGCAGCCCTTCGTCGGCGCGCTCTGCTTCGTCTCGAGCTACGCCAAGCTCACCAAGCACGCCCTCGACCGATTTCTGCAATGGAAGGCGCTCGACGCGCCCACGCCCGCGCTCTTCATCATCGGCCCCGCGGGTGCAGCGCGGGACGAGCGCGAGCGCGACGTCCGAGCATTGCTCGACCAAGCGGGCTTCTTCGCGGACGAAGCCGCCGTCCTCTGCGCAGAGACGATCGACGACGAGAGCATCGCCTCGCTCGGAGCGCTGCTCGACGAGAGCGTCACCATCGAAGGAGCGACCGAAGAAGCCGTCGCCGACCTGCGCGAGCGCGCGGTGTCCGTGCTCGAGAGCACCGTTCGCGAGCGCCGCGCGGAGGCGTATGTGGGCGCGCTCTCGTTCGTGCGAAGAAACGCTCGAGGGATGACCCCCGCGATGAAGGCCACCGCCGCCGAGTGCGCGATGGCCGCCCTCTCGCACGAGCCCGCGCGGCGCGCGGCGATCGCGCTCATTCAAGCGTTGCCGCCCGCCGAGGACGTCGCGCCGCTGCGCGAGCTGTGGCTCCAGTCGTTGCGCGCGAGCAAGCGGCTCCCCACCGGCGCCGAGGAGCTCTTCAAAGAGCTCGTTCGCGCCAAGGACAAGCGGTGCTTTCACGAGCTCGCAGCGCTGCTCGCCGCAGAGAAGAAGCCGTCCGCGCGAAGCGAAGCATGGCTCACGCTCTTCGAGTCGTGCACGGATCGAGCGGTCGCCGAGCCCTTGAAAACATGGGCCGACTCGATCGACGCCAAGGACCCACGCAAGCCAAAGGCCCTCGCGGTCGCCGAACGCCTCTCGTCCCTCGCCGCGCCGCGCGCCAAGACGCGAGGATAAAACAGGCTCCGTCGCTCTTTCATCACGGCGCGAGTCGTGGCAATGCCGTGCGCATGCAACGTTGCCTTCGCTCTTCGCTCTTGCTCTCTTCGCTGCTCGCCCTCGCCGCGTGCGGCGCCCCCGTGCAGCCCGACGCCTCGACCGACGCGCGCTCGGACAGCGCCACGATCGACGACGTCGCGCAAGACGGCACCGCGTCGCTCGACGCGCAAAGCACGGACGCGACCGCCATGACCGACGCGAGCGCGAACGACGGCGCCGCGAGCGATGCGGCTTCGATCCCCGACGCCGCGAGCGACGCGAGCGCCAACTCGGACAGCGCGCGCGACGCGAGCTCGATCCCCGACGCTGCTCGTGACGCCAGCGCGATCACAGACGCCGCTCGTGATGCGAGCGCGATCACGGACGCTGCTCGTGATGCGAGCGCAGACGTGTTCGTCCCGCCGCCGAGCTGCTCGTACGCCAACGTCAACGACGTGGTCGTGGACTGCGCGGGGACGTATCGCATGGTGAGCCAGTTCAACGTCGTTCCGCCGTCGTCGATGTGCCCGCCGTATTGGCAGGTGGGGATGTCCGCGCCAGCCTTCACGCCCGAGCAGGCCGCGACCAACGCAGGCTGCAGCACCGCGTGCATCTGGAACTTCAGCATGAGCGTCTCGCGCATCTACTGCGGCGTTCGCTCGGGCTACGAAGTCCTCAGCGGAACCCCCAACCGCTGCGGCCAACTCTATCGCTTCGCCGAAGGCTACTTCCCCTCGGTCGCCGCGCACGACGCGATGTATCCCTGCCGCGACATGTGATCGCGTCGCGCTCAGCCCTGCGCGACCTTCTTCACGAGCGCGTCGAGCGCCACGCGCATGAGCCGCGCGCCGTTGTCGTTGAGATAGCGCGTGAGCCCTGAAATCACTCGATCGCGCATCGCGCTGTCGAGCCCGCGACTCGAGGCGAGCTCCATGAGCTTGTCATCGAGCCCGAGCTGATCTGCAGCGCTCACGATCGGCTGCAAGAAGCCCATCAACACCGAGGCGACGCCGCTCGCCGCAGGAGCCTGCACCTGCACGCGCTCGACCGCCGCTTCGACCAACGCAGCGAGCGTCGTGTCGACCAGGTTGTTCATCGTCGCCTGGTCGTACACGTGTTGTTCGAGCGACCCGAGCACGCTCTGCTTCGCGCCCTCGATCCAGCCCTCGATGTCCATCAGGTGCCGCCCTTCCAGCCGAGGCCGAGCTGCTGATCGATCAGAAAGTGCGTCCCTTCTCCGACGACGCCGTCGACCGTGTAGCCAAACGCTTGCTGCAGGTGACGAACGGAGCGGTCCGTCCCCACGCCGAAATCACCGTCGACCGCGATGCTGTACCCGAGCGCGACGAGCTTCGTCTGCAGCTTGCGGACGTGCTCTCCCTCGGCGCCCTTCTTCAAGATCACCGACCACTCCGCGAGCTTCGCCGCGGTCACAGGGCTCTTCCAGTTGAGCCCCGCCTGTTGGTTCACGAGAAACCGCGTCCCCTCTCCGACGATCCCGTCGATCGTGTACCCAAACGCCTTCTGCAAGTGCTTCACGCAACGCTCGGTGTCGTCGCCGAACACTCCGTCCGCGGTCAGCGCATAGCCCAATTGATTGAGCTGGCTCTGCAACGCGCTCACCTCCGCGCCGTGCGATCCCTTCTTCAACGTCGATCCCCCAGCAGTGCTCGCAGTCATCGATGCTCTCTCCTGTGATGAACTCGTCTTCGAGCGACGATCGCTCGAAGCGCCAAGTCGGCCATTATCCACGAGCTGATTGGCGTCACAAGTGAGGGCGCGCTACGCTGGCAGAGAAGCCGTGCGCAACGCTTGGGTCTCGTCGCTGATCGCCGCGGCTGTGTTCACACAAGCCCTGCCGTCGTTCGCCCAAGAGGCGACCGCGCCGCTGCACATCGGCACCGAGGACCAAGACGTGCAGCTCGTCGCCGAAGACGGTCGATTGCGCATCCACGGCACGCCCAACAGCGTCGTTCGAAGCTGCGACGCGCCGTGCGATCAACGAGTCGAGCGAGGGCAGAGCGCGTTCATTCACGGCCCCGAGATCGTCGATTCATTCGTATTTTTGCTGCCAGCCACAACCACCACGCTCCTCGTTCGCGCGGTTCGTCGACGCGCGGTGCTCCAGTTTCGCGAGCGACGCTCGTGGTTCTTCGGCGGTTCTGCGGCGCTGGCGATCGTGACAGTGGGCGTCGGCGCGGCGTTTGGTTGGTACGCGCGCGACAACATCGGCGGCCTGCTTCCGGGCGGCATCCAAGAGAGACTCCTCGTCGCAACCGCCACTCTGGGCTCGCTCGCGGGCGCTGCGTTGATCGCGGGAATCGTCAACGAAGCGCTTCACCCAGGCCGTTCGCAGGTGTTCGATAGCAACGGCCGTCGCCTCGCGCTGCGCGTCGGGCTCGACGGGCTCTCGTTCTGAATCACCGTTCACTCACGCGCGAGCGTCGAGCTCGGGCGGAGGCAGCGGTCCCGCTGGCGCGCCAGGCGGAGTCACTTGTACGCACCCCGCATCGAACTCGCGCGCGCTGCAGCCATTCTCGATTCCCCCTCGCACGAGCACGAACCCCGGCGGCACCTCTTCGAATCCGCTCGACTGAGCTTCCGCATTCAGCGAGCCGTCCACGAGCGCGCAGTAGCAGTAGTCCACAGGAGTCCAACACCCGCCATAGCTCGACGAGAGCGAAGCCCCGAGCGCGAGCCACGAGACAAACGCGACTGCTTTTCTTCTGCTCATTCCGCGAATCGTAGCACTGTTCACAGCGCCATTCGCGAGAGCTGCCCCATCGCGACGAGCCCCATCACCAAGCTCGCGCCGGACAACACCCCCACCATCACGAGCTGCCCGTCCCACGCGGCCATCATGATCCCCGCCACGCCCACGAGCGCCATCACCGTCGCTGGCCACGGCGGCATCACCTTCGGAACAAACTCCGCCTCGCTCCTCCACGACACCAGCACGGGCCCCTTGAACCGCGCGTACTGCGAGGCGTCCGTCCCGTGCCCTGCCC
>JAXLYJ010000064.1:0-9719 GCA_046351515.1 Polyangiales bacterium | reverse complement strand
GCGCTCTCGCTCCACGACGCGAGGGCGTCCTTCTTCTCTTTGAGGTAGAGCGCCTCGCGCACGCCGAAATCTGCGACGGCGCGCGCTGCGACCGTGGCGCGACTGCCGTGGTAGACGCGCTGGCCGAAGCGCTCGAGCACAGACCAATCGAGCTCGACGCCGAGCCCTGGGCCCTCGGGGATCTCGATCGTGTTCTCGCTGCTCCGCGCGAAGTGCCCTTTGATGAACGGGGCCCAGTGCTGCGGCTCCCAGTCGTCGTCGTAGGGGTACTCGAGCAGCCCGCGCTCTTCGGGCGCGACCAGCGCGTAGAGCTGGAGATTCACAGCGAATCCGAGGCCGTTGGTCCACGTGTGCGGGGTGTATCGAACGGGGCGCTCGCCTGCGGGCAGCGCTGCGTTGCACTTCTGGATCTCGCGTTGCAGCCAGAAGACGGTGCTCACGCCGCCGGCGATCGTGCCGCCGCAGAGCATGGCGTCGGGCTGATAGACGTCGAGCGATCCGAGGGCGAGCATGGACTTGAAGTCGCGGAAGCTCGAGTTGACCTCGGCGCCTGCGATCTTGGTCTGCGTGGATTTTCGCAGCTCTGCGAGGCCTTCGAAGTCGAGCCTGTGCAGGGGCTCTTCGAGCCACTCGACGTCGTGCTTCTCGATCGCGCGCGCGAACTGGACGGCGAACTCGACGTCCCAGCGCGGGCTCGGCTCGACGATCTCGACGGGCCAGCCGAGGTTGGCGTCGACCATGAGCTTGCCCTCGGGACCGAGCGCGTCTCTCGCAGCGGCGACGCACTCGGTGATGCGCGAGAGGTCCGTGCTCTTCACGCGGATCTTCACTCCGGCGAAGCCTTCGTCGCGGCGACGACGGACCATTTCTGCGGTGCGCGCGGGGTCGTGGTTGTAGTTCGAGCCGAGGGAGGCGTAGAGGCGGACTGTTCCGCCTTGGCCGCCGAGGGACTTGTGCATGGGCTCGTTGCGGATCTTGCCGATGAGGTCCCAGAACGCGGCTTCGATCCAGCCGTTGCGCATCCCGATGTAGTTGAACTCTTGGATGCGTTGGTTGACGAGCTGCACGTCGAGCGGGTTGACGCCGATGAGGTACGAGCCGAGCAGCGGGCCGAGCGCGCTTCGCTCGGTGCCCATCGCGGGCATCGCCGAGAAGCCCTCGTGACCCGAGTCCGTGCCGAGGCGCAGGAGATAGAACTTGAGATCCTGCTGGCGAAAACCAGGGATCCAGTTGGGATGAAACGCGCGTCGCTTCGCGAGCAGCCCTTCTCGGTGACCGCTGAGCGGAATCGAAACGAGGTACAGGTCGATGCGATCGATCTTCATGTGAGTGACTCCAGAGAGCGTTCAGCCGGTGATCTTGCGGAGGACGGCGCGCGAGACGAATCGCGCCTTGGTGCGAAGGTCCATGCGTCGGAGGTTGGTGGCGATGGCTCCCTCGGTGAACTGTGTTCGCTTGGAGTAATCCACGCGAACATCGACGAGCACGGGGCGCGAGGCGTTGGAGATTTCGATGGCGCGCGCGATGGCCGCGTCGAGCTCAGCGTCGTTGTGGATGGTGATGTGTTGCACGCCGGTGGCGCGCGCGAGGGCGCTCGTGTCGAGAGGAGCGAGGACCGAGCAGGTCTTGCGGTTGTACGGGGTCTCTTGCGCTTGTGCGATCTGCGCGAGCTCTCCGTCGTCGAAGACGAAGAACGCTGCGCCGACGTGATTGGCGCTCGCGGTGAGCAGCTCGAGGCCGGTCATGCGAAGCGCTCCGTCGCCGACGATTCCGACGACGATCTTGTCGGGACAGACGAGCTTTGCGCCAATGACAGCGGGGACGCAGTAGCCCATGCAGTTGAAGTCCGACGGCGAGAAGAACGCGCGGGGCTTGTGGATAGGCATGAGTTCGGCGGCGAGAAACGTGTGGTTTCCGTCGTCCGCGACGACGATGGCCTCGTCGGGGATGTGCTTGCGAAGCGACTCGAAGAAGCGCGCGGGGCTCACTCTTCCGTTGGTGTCGTGCGCGTGCCAGCTCGCGAGGTAGCGTTTCTTCTCGTGCGCGATGATCTGCTCGACGTCTGAGCGACGCTGCGCGCCTTCGCACCCGGCGGCGAGCTCTTTGCTGAGCGCGCTGAGCACGGCGCGGGCGTCTCCTTCGAGCGCGACGCGGGCGGGGTAGTTTGCGTCGAACACGCGCTTGTCGATGTCGACGTGAACGAGGTCCTTCGGCGGTGTGTAGCCGAACGAGCCCGTGGGGATCTCTGCGAAGCGAACTCCGACCGCGAGCAGCGCGTCGCAGTCTTCGAAGGCCTTTTGCACGGCGGGGACGGCGCTGGGGCCGAGTCCGAAGCCCGCGTGCAGCGGATGGGCAGCGGAGAACGCGCTGAGCCCTTGGAGGGTGACCGCGACGGGGGCTCCGAGCTGTTCGGCGATCGCGCGGAGTTCGTCGGGTGCATCGATCGCGCCCCACCCGCAGAAGATGCCGGGGCGTTTGGCGGTACGAAGCAGGGCAGCGGCGCGAGTGATCTCGGAGGCCGGGGCGACGCAGCGGCGTTCGATGGTGGGTGGAAGCTCGGGAAGCGGGCCGGGTTCGCCCGTCGTGATCTGCAGATCTACTG
This sequence comes from Polyangiales bacterium, assembly GCA_046351515.1. Lineage (GTDB taxonomy): Bacteria > Myxococcota_A > Polyangia > Polyangiales. The sequence goes on along the minus strand of JAXLYJ010000064.1, from coordinate 7,117 downwards.
GGATCTCGACGAAGACGGGGCCGGGGACGCCTTCGTGCGCCACGCGATACGCTTCGAAGAGCGTGGGGACGACGTCGGCGTGCGAGCGAACGAGCCAGGTTTTCTTGGTGATGGGACGCAGCATGGCGTGCTGGTCCATGTCGTGAAGCTGGTAGGCGCGGCCGGTGTCGCGGCGGATTCCGCCGGAGATCACGAGCATGGGGATGCCGTCGAGAAAGGCTTCAGCGATGCCGCTCGCGGCGTGGGTGAGGCCGGCGGCGGGGACGACGACGAGCGTTCCGAGCTCGCGACCGGTGCGAGAGATCGCGTCGGCCATGAACGCGGCGCCGCCTTCGTGCGCGACGAGGACGGGCGTGATGAGCTCGGAGCGAGCGAGCTCGTCGTACAGTTCGGTGTTGTGAACGCCGGGGATTCCGAAGGTGTGCCGCACGCCCATGCGTTCGAGGGCGTAGACAGCGAGCCAGGCAGCGGTGCGTGCGGTCATATTGCGCATCCAACAACCACCGACCCCCGCGACGAGCCATGCTTGATGCAGAAAGCATCAACTCATGCCGCGCCAGTGGTTCGGGGATGCAGGGCGGTGCGGCCAATGCAGAAGCGATGCCCATGACAGCGAGCGTCTTGGTGATCGGAGCGGGCCCTGCGGGGATGGCGGTCAGCGTCGCCTTGCGCGCACACAAAATCGAGTCGCGCCTGATCGACCGCAGCGGAGCGACGGGCGGCGCGTACCGAGAGATGCCCGACGAGCTCGTGATGGCCTCGCCGCGGTGGTTTACGCAGCTCACGAGCGAGCTCGAGGTGAGCGAGGGCTCGGGCGAGTACGTCCGCGCGGGAGAGTACCGCGCGTACCTCGATCGCTTCGCGAGGCGCTACGGGCTCGGCGCAGAGCGCGCGACGGTGAGCTCGGTCGAGCGCGATTCGCGCGGACGATGGACGGCCCGGTTGAATACGGGTGCGGGCGAAGAGCGCGCGGAGTTTCGCGCGGTGATCGTGGCGACGGGGATGTGGAGCACGCCGGTGTGGCCCGAGGTCGACGGCGCGCGAGGGAGCTCGTGCGAGGGCGTGATCGTCGAGCACAGCAAGGGCTTTCGACAGGCGCTCGCGGGAGAGACGGTGCTCGTGATCGGCGCTGGGACGAGCGCGGTCGAGTGCGCCGAGCGAGCGTGCGCGGACGGAGCGCGCGTGATCGTGAGCGCGAGAGAGGGGCGCGTGCGCACTGTTCCCAAGGCGCTGTTCGGGCACGATCTGCACGAGTTTACGACGGCGTTCGAGCGCGTTCCGCGGTGGATCGCGCTGGGATTTTGCAGGTCGAGGCGCACGGTGCTCGGTACGGACCAGGGCTTCGAGGCGCTCGTGCGCGAGGGGCGCGTGTCCGTGCGCGGCCCGTTGCGCGCGGTGAGCGACGGGCTCGCGGTGTTCGCCGACGGAGCGCGCGCGAAGGTGGATCGCGTGGTGTGCGCGACGGGCTATCGGTACGCGGTTCCGTTTGTCCCGAGGGACCTCGCGTGGGTGAAGGGCGAGCGAGACGTCGTGCGAACGAGCGGCGCGGGCGAGAGCGAGTCGCACGGCGGGCTGTTCTTCATGGGGTTTCCGTGCGGAGTGGCGGTGGCGAGCGAGTTTCTGCGGGGCATCGCGCGGGACGCGCCGGTGGTCGCGCGGGGCGTGGCGAAGCGCGTGGGGTGAGGTTGCGGTATAGCGCTCGCTGATGTCCCTCTCGACTGCGCTCGACAACGTGATCGCGTCGCTCGCGTATCACAAGCCGGTGACCGCGATCGTGCAGGGCTCGCTCGCGCTCGCGGCGGTGCTCTTGTTGCGCAGGCCAGGGCTCTCTCCGAAGAGCTCGGCGCTTCGCGCGCTCGCGTGGACCGCGTGTGTTCTCGCGGCGGCCGTCGCGACCTTCGCGCTCACGCACAACCCCTTCTCTGCGATGAACATGGTCGCGCTCGCCGTCTTCGTGCACGGCCCGATCATCGCGGTTGTGCTCGCGGTGAAGCTCGCTGAGCGCGGGGCGAGGATCGCGTGGGCGGCGATCGCGTTTGTGCTCGTGGCGATCGCGGTGGACGCATATGCGATCGAGCCGACGTCGCTCACGGTGCGGAGGCTCACCGTTCGCAGCGCGAAGCTGCGCAGGCCCTTGCGGGCGGTGGTGCTCGCGGATCTGCAGTTCGATCGCCTCGATGAGCACACGAAATCAACGCTCAGGCTCGCGATGGCCGAGCGGCCGGACGTGCTGCTGTTGCCGGGAGACTACGTTCAACTGCCGAACGCGCGCGGGGCAGAGGCGCTCAGGCGCGAAGCGAACGCATTTTTGCGGTCGATTCACTTCGGCGCTCCGTTGGGGATCTACGCGGTCGAGGGCAACGTCGAGTGGGAGCCCGGGTGGGAGTCGCTCTTCGACGGGCTCGACGCGCGCGTGTACAGCGCGAGAGAGCGCCACGAGAACAGCGAGTTCGTCGTTACGGCGATGGGCCTGCGCGACTCTGCTTCGCCTGTGTTTTCTGCGGGATCAGAGGCGCGGTTTCACATCGCGATCGGGCATGCGCCGGACTTCGCGCTCGGCGACGTGCGGGCGGATTTGCTGGTGGCGGGGCACACGCACGGCGGGCAAGTGCAGCTCCCGATCATCGGTCCGCTGATGACGATGAGCGCCGTCCCGCGCGAGTGGGCTGCGGGCAATCGAGAGATCGCGCTGAGCGGCGGCCGCACGCTGGTGGTCTCGCGCGGCGTGGGGATGGAGCGAGGGAGCGCTCCTCGACTGCGTTTTCGCTGCAAGCCCGAGGTCGTGGTGATCGAGCTGAGACCCGAGTGAGGTCGGGGCGCTCGACGAACGAGCGCGCTCGCGGGACAATGCGCGCATGCGCAAGTGGTTGATGCTCGCGGCGATCGCGACGGTCTCTGCTGTGTCCTCGGTGGCTTCTGCGGACGTGACGATCTACCGCGGCGGGAGTCGCTGGGCGGTGCTCGAAGACGACGGCGACGTGTACATCAACGGCTCGCGCGTCGGGCAAGTCGAGAGCGACGGCGATGTCTACGTGCGCGGCTCTCGCGTGGGCGAAGTCGAGAGCGACGGAGACATCTATCGTGGCGGAAGTCGCATCGGGCAGGTCGAGAGCGACGGCGACGTGTACATGAACGGCTCTCGCGTGGGCGAGGTCGAGAGCGACGGAGATGTCTACGTGCGCGGCTCTCGATGGGGCAGCGCGAGCTCGTGCTGCAGCGGCTACGCGATGGTACGAAGGCTGACGGCGGTGCTGGTGTTCTTCGAGGGCGGTGCCTTCAACTGATGCGCGTGACGCCGGGCATCCCCTGGCAGCTCGACGGGACGCGACCGGGGTTGATCATCGGAACCGTGCCTCCCGACCACCCCGAAGGAGTGGGCGAGAGCCGCGGCATTGCCGCGGCGGACGAGCGGTGGACGGCCGAGTGAACTCGCGCTGATTGTGCCCTTGCGAGCGGACAGTGAGCGTCGTACCAGCGTTGCTCACTGCAATGCCGTACACACCGCGCGAAATCGAGCCGAAGTGGCAGTCACGCTGGAAGGCCGAGCGGGCCTTCGCGACCGATCACGATCCGAACAAGCCGAAGTTCTACGTGTTGGATATGTTTCCGTACCCTTCGGGCGCGGGGCTTCACGTGGGGCACTGCGAGGGATACACGGCGACGGACGTGCTCGCGCGGTACAAGCGGGCGAAGGGCTTTCGCGTGTTGCACCCGATGGGGTGGGACGCGTTCGGGCTTCCGGCGGAGGATTTCGCGATCAAGTTCGGCGTGCACCCGCACGATCGCACGCAAGAGACGATCGCGAATTTCAAGCGGCAGATCGACTCGTTGGGCTTCAGCTACGACTGGGATCACGAGGTCGACACGACCGATCCGAACTACTACCGCTGGACGCAGTGGATCTTCTTGCAGCTCTTCAAGAAGGGCCTCGCGTACCAAGACGAGATCGCGGTGAACTGGTGTCCTGCGCTGGGCACGGTGCTGGCGAACGAAGAGGTGAAGAACGGCCGCAGCGAGCGCGGCGATCACCCCGTCGAGCGCGTGATGCTGCGCCAGTGGATGCTGAAGATCACGGCGTACGCGGATCGACTGGCCGAGGACCTCGAGGGGCTCGACTGGCCGACGAGCACGATGGTGATGCAGCGCGAGTGGATCGGCCGCTCGGAGGGCGCCGAGATCACGTTTGCCACTGAAATCCCTGGCGAGACGATCACGGTGTTTACGACGCGACCGGACACGCTGTTCGGCGCGACGTACATGGTGCTCGCCCCAGAGCACCCGTTGGTGGCGAAGCTGACCACGGACGCGCAGCGCGAAGCGGTCGAGCAGTACGTGCACGTCGCGAAGAACAAGAGCGACCGCGAGCGGCAAGAGGCGCTGGGAGCGAAGAAGAAGACCGGAGTCTTCACGGGTGCGTTCGCGATCAATCCGGTGAACGGCGCGAAGGTTCCGGTGTGGATCGCGGACTACGTGCTGTGGGGGTACGGCACGGGCGCGATCATGGCGGTGCCGGCGCACGATCAGCGGGACTATGATTTCGCCAAGGCTTTTTCGCTGCCGATCGTGCAGGTCATCGCGCCCAAGGGCGGCGGGACGATGCCCGACACCACCGCGTACGAAGTGTCGGGCGACGACGCGGTGATGGTGAACTCGGGGACGTTCACGGGGCTCACCAGCGGCGAGGGAAAGAAGAAGATTGTCGCTGAGCTCGCGCAGAAGGGCGTGGCGAAGCCGACGGTGAACTACAAGCTGCGCGACTGGGTCTTCTCGCGGCAGCGCTACTGGGGCGAGCCCATCCCGATTTATTTTCCCGTGGAAATGGCCGATCCAAACGGCGATCCGCGCAAGGGCGACGCGCACACGATCCGCTACGATCAGCCGATCGCCGTCGAAGAGAGCGAGCTTCCGCTGCGCCTGCCGCCGACGACGGATTTCAAGCCGAGCGGCGATCCCTTGGGGCCGCTGGCGAAGCTGAAGGATTGGCGCTTCTTCCAAAAGGATGGCGCGTGGTTCGCGCGCGAGACCAACACGATGCCGCAGTGGGCGGGCTCGTGCTGGTACTACCTGCGCTTCACCGACGCGCAGAACGGCGAGCGAATTTTCTCGGCGGATCGCGAGAAGGCTTGGATGAACGTCGACCTGTACGTCGGCGGCGCCGAGCACGCGGTGCTGCACTTGTTGTACGCGCGCTTCTGGCACAAGGTGCTCTTCGATCTGGGGATCGTGACGACGAAGGAGCCGTTTCAGAAGCTGCGTCACCAGGGCATGGTGCTCGGCGAAGTCGAGTACACGGGCTGGAAGGTGGGCGACGACTGGATCTCTGCGAAGAACGTCGGTGACGAGCTCGAGCCCACGGAAGAGCGCCCTGGAACCTGGGCGACCACGAAGGACGGCAAGGGCATCGCGCAGGCCGTGAAGCTCGCGGAGAGCGCCGTGAAGAAGGCGGGCGAGGGCTTCGCGTTGGTCGACGACGTGTCGATCATGGTCGATGCGCGCGCGCACAAGATGTCGAAGTCACGCGGCAACGTGATCAACCCCGACGACGTCGTGCGCGAGCACGGCGCGGACGCGCTGCGCGCGTACGAGATGTTCATGGGGGATTTCGAGCAAGCGAAGCCGTGGGACACGCGCGCGATCCGCGGGATCACGCGGTTCGTGAACAACGTGTGGACCGTGGTGTTCGAGCCGAAGGACGCGGAGGGGGACGTTCACGAGAAGCTCAGGCACAAGACGATCAAGGCGGTGGGCGAGCGGATCGAGACGTTCAAGTTCAACACGGCGATCGCTGCGTTGATGGAGTACGTCTCGGCGCTGCAGGCCAAGGGCAGCACGAAGGCGGACCGCGAGGCGCTGGTGCGGTTGGTGGCTCCGTTTGCGCCGCATCTGGCGGAGGAGTGCTGGGAGCACTTGGGGCACGGCGGGCTGCTCTGCAAAGAGGCTTGGCCGACCTTCGACGACGCGCTGACGGTGGACGACGTGCTGGTGATCCCCGTTCAAGTGAGCGGAAAGATGCGCGGCACGGTCGAGGTCGCGCGCGACGCGACGGAGGAGTTCGTGAAGGAGCGCGCGCTGGAGCTGGAGACGGTGAAGAATGCTTTGACTGGCAAAACGCTGGTCAAAGTGATCTGGGTCCCCGGCAAGATGCTCAACCTCGTCGTGAAGTGAGCGTCGCTCGGGGGAGGGGCGGCCTCGGTCTTACGAGAGCCACTCGCGCACGAGGGGAAACACTTCGCGCAGGGCGTCGCGGCCGAGGATGAGATCCATGTGATCGTAGTCGCGGGCGGCGCCGGTGTGCTTTCCGATCACGCGGGTTTCGACGGTGGCGTTGGTGATGTGCTTCTCGGCGTCGAGCACGGAGTAGGGCGTCGCGAGGCGGTCGTGGCTGCCTGCGATCACGAGCGTGTCCGTGCGGATCGCCTTCATCTCGCTGCGGTAATCGAGGGCGCGATCTTCGCTGTCGAACGAGGCGGTGCGCACCCAGCGAATGAACTGCTTGGCGACCCCTGTCGGGACATCGGACAAGCTGTTGGCCATGAGCGCGCGAAAATCGCCCGTTGAATAGTGCTCACCGCGCAGTCCGCGCGACAACGCGTGCGGAACGCCCGGCCACACGAGCGGCGCTACGAGCAGCGAGAGAAAGCGAAACGGCGTGCGCGTGAGCCAGAGCATCGGCGCGAGCAGCATCGGGAGGATCGCGAGGCCGCGCGCGACGGGGTGGTTCTCGAAGTGCACGGGCGAGCCGATGGTGACGAGCTTGCGAACGTGCTTTCCGCGGCGGGCGCCGAGGTGTGCGTACGCGAGCATTCCGCCCATCGAGAAGCCGACCCAGTCGACGTGGGGCGCGTCCGTTTGCAGACACACGAATTCGAGCGCCTTGGGCACGTCGTGCGCGGAGTAGTCGTCGAAGCACGAGCGTTTGAGCGCTTTGGGGACGGGGCCGTTGACGGCGCCGCGAAGCTCCAAGAGCCACACGTCGCGGCCCGTCTCAGCGAGCGCGACGGCGAAGCTGCGCTGCGGATCGAGGGCGAACGCGCGGCGGTTCATCGCGAGCCCGTGGCACATGAGCACCGGCGGATCGCTGGACTTTTCTCCGCGCGGAAGCAGTCGCGCGAGGACG
>JAXLYJ010000063.1:0-10030 GCA_046351515.1 Polyangiales bacterium | reverse complement strand
TCTCGATCCTCAACGTCCTCGGCGCGGCGCTCTTCTCCGACCGCTTCGCGGGAGTGCCTGCCGCCTGGGCCTGCCACGCAGCGATCTACGCTGGGGACAACAAGCTCGTTCACGCGACCGGGCCGGATACCACCTTCGTCCTGGCCGCCGAGCCGCTCGACCGCTACCTCGCTGAGCACCCGCGCCTCTGCACGGTGTTTCGCGCGAACGACGCCGCGCTCGCCCGTCGCGCCGCGGCCCTCGCCGTCGAGCTCGCACGCGTCGCAGGCGCGGCTCGTCGGTACTCGGTCCCGCGCTTGCTCGTGCAGCTCGCGCTGCAGGCAGTGTATCCCGGGCGAAGCGACGCGGCGCTCGCGGGCGCTGTGCGGCGCGCGATCGAGCGCGACGAAAATCCCTTCGACGCGAAGGACGCGCTGCTCTCGTGCAGCTCGCTGGTGAGCACGCTCTTTCACGTCGCGGCGCGCGGTGATGGCCGAGGGATTCGCTGCGATCTCTCTCCGTACGATCTGTTCGTCGAGCTCAGCGAGCACCGCGCGTGGCGCGTGCACAGCGTCGCGCAGCCCGAAGGACTCGCGAGCACCCCGCTGCCAGACTTGCGCGCGCGCCGCGCCCCGATCGAGCGCCCGAACGCCCTGCGCTCGTTGAGCTTCGCGCTGAGCCTGCTCGGCGGAAGCTGCGTGGTGCTGCTGTTCGCCCTGGGACTGGGGCGCGCCCTGCACCGCCGGCTGCTGCGGCCGCGGTCGCGCAGCGGCGCCGAGCCCGCGGCTGCGCCTGCGCTCGAAGGGGCTCGACGATGAGCACCCGCGTCGCGCTCTTGGCGCTCTCTGTGCTCTCGGCGCTCTATCAATGGGCGCTGGTGCTCGCTTGCCGGCGAAGCGTGTGGGCCGAGGTCGCGATTGGCCTGGTGTTTCCTGCGGCGTGCGCGCTCACGGGGAGGCTGCGCTTCGTCGATTCGCGCGTCGCGCAGCTGGTGTTCATCGAGACGTATTTCTGCGTCGCGGCGATCGCGAGCAAGCTCACGGTGAGCGCTTCGACGACGGTCACGACGGCGGTGGGCGCGCTGTTCGTGGGCTTCTTCGTGATGCAGTGCGCGGGCTTCCTCGTCGCGCAGCGTCGGCGACGCTCGCCGCACGGAGCGTTTCAGACGCTCGTGCTCTTCACGCTCATCGCCCACTGGTGGTGGGGGCGCCCGGTGGCGAGCGGAGTCGTGGACAGCTCGGGCAGGCTGCTCGTCTTCGGCGTCGAGGCGCCGCTCACCGTGCGGCTCGCGTACGTGCTCTGGGTCTCGAACGTGCTGCTCGTGCAGACGCGAACGCTCCCCAGGCTGCATCAAGCGCTCGTGCACGCGGTGTCCGTCGCGCTCGCCTTCGGATCGGGAGAGTTCTTTCACGCGAGGCTCGTCACGGCGTGTCACTTGTTCGTGCTCGACCTGCTGGTCAACTACAGCGAGGGACGCGACGGCGCGCGCTCGGCGGTCGTGCTCTCGCCGACGCTCCTGCGCTTGCACGAGCGGTACGGTCGGCGCGCGCTCTCTTGGATCGCATCGATCGGGATCGCGTCGATCGCAGCCGCGCAGCTCGCGCGGTGACTCGGGGGCTGCGCGAGGGCAGCTTTCTGCGCGCGCCGGGGCTTTTGTGCTACGCACGCGGCGATGACGCTCTTTGACGAGACCCTCGCCGCGCAGCTGCAACCTTTGATCGAGCAGGCGTTCGCCGATCGCGAGCTCGTGCATCACATGGCCCACCGCGACGCGATCTTCGCGACGATGGAGGCGTTGACGAAGGGCAGTCTGCGCGTGGCGACCAAGGGCACCGACGATTGGACGGTGCACCCGTGGTTGAAGCAGGCGATCTTGCTCTACTTCGCGGTGTGTCCCGTCGAGCGCTGGGAGGCGGGCGCGCTCGCGTTTCAGGACAAGATCAAGACGCAGGTGCCGGCGGGGGTGAGGGTCGTTCCGCCTGGGATGATTCGGTACGGCGCGCACGTGTCCAAGGGATGCGTGGTGATGCCGGGCTACGTGAACATCGGCGCGTACGTGGACGAAGGGACGATGGTCGACACCTGGGCCACCGTCGGCTCGTGCGCGCAGGTCGGAAAGAACGTGCACTTGTCCGGCGGCGTCGGCCTCGGCGGCGTGCTCGAGCCGCCCTCCGCGCGGCCGGTGATCATCGAGGACGGAGCCTTCATCGGCTCGCGCGCGGTGATCGTCGAGGGCGTCGTGGTCGAGCGCGAGGCGGTCGTCGGCGCGGGGGTGATCCTCACGGCGACCACGCCCATCATCGACGTCACGGGAGAGAGCCCGCGCGAGTGGAAGGGGAGGATTCCTGCGCGCTCGGTGGTGATCGCAGGAACGCGCCCGAAGAAGTTCGCCGCGGGAGAGTACGGCGTCTCGTGCGCGCTCGTGATCGGCGAGCGCAAAGAGAGCACGGACAAGAAGACCTCGCTTGAGCAAGCGCTGCGCGAGTTCAACGTGTCCGTGTGAGCGCGGTCGGAGTTTGATATCATGGGCGAACAATCAAGCGCGCTCGAAGACACGCTGCTCTGGCTCTGCGGGATCAGCTCGTTTACGGGCGAAGAGGGGCCGGTCTGCGACGCCGTCGAATCGCTGCTGAAATCCCTGCTCGGAGAGCGATGTGTCGCGCGCGACGGCCACTCGTTGGTGGTCACGCCCGAGCTCGAGAGCGACGGTCCGAGCGTGGTCCTCGCGGGGCACTTCGACGTAGTGCGCACGCAGCACGACGGGCCTGCGCGGATCGAGGGCGAGAAGATCTATGGTCCTGGCGCGGCGGACATGAAGTCGGGCCTCGCGGTGATGATCGAGCTCTTGAAGGACATCGCCGCGGAGCGGGGCTCATCGGCGAAGCGATGGAAGGCGCGGCCGACGTTCGTGTTCTACGAGCGCGAAGAGGGGCCGTACCTGGAGAATCGGCTCGGAGATTTGCTGGAGAACTTCGAGTCGCTGCGGCGCGCAGAGCTCGCGGTGTGCTTGGAGCCGAGCTCGAACGTTCTGCAGCTCGGGTGCATGGGCTCTTTGCACGGGAGAGTCGAGTTCAAGGGCCGCACGGCGCACTCGGCGCGGCCGTGGCAGGGGGAGAACGCGATTCACAAGAGCGCAGGATTTCTGCGGAGATTGGGAGCGCGCGCGCCCGTTGACGTGGTGATCGACGAGCTTCTGTACCGCGAGGTGATGAGCGCGACGATGGCCGAGGGGGGCAGGGGTCGCAACGTGGTTCCCGACGGGTTCGCGCTGAACGTGAACGTGCGGTTCGCGCCGGGCAAGACCGTCGATGACGCCGAGCGCGAGCTGCGCGAGGTGGTGGCGAACGAAGCGGAGCTGACGGTGATCGATCGATCGCCGAGCGCGCTTCCGGCGCGGTCGCACCCGATGGTGCGCGCGCTCGAAGCGATGCCCGAGATCAAGGGCGTCGAGCCCAAGCAAGCGTGGACCGACGTCGCTCGCTTCGCGTCCGTCGGCGTCGCCGCGGTCAACCTCGGCCCCGGGACGCAGTCGCAAGCGCATCAACGCAACGAGTGGACCGATCGCGCCGCGCTGCGCGACGGGCTCGCGCTGTTTCGCCGCTGGTTGCAGGGCTGATCCGCGCGCTGCGCCGCGCGATGCGCCCGTTTGAATCGAGGATCTTCCGGTTCGAGGCCGGCGTGCTAGGTTTCGAGCGCTGTGACGACCGCAGATTTCGACGCGAACGAGCCGCTGGCGTGGCTCCCTGACGAGTGGGAGCGCTTCGTCGCGTCGAAGGGCGAACGCCCTTACCGAGCGCTGCAAGTGTTTCGTTGGATCCACGGGCGAGGCGTCGCGGACCCCTCGCAGATGACCGACCTCGGCCGATCGCTGCGGTCCGTGATCGAGCAAGCGGGCCTCTCGATGCCCGCGACCGTCTCGCACGTGCACCACTCGGACGACGGGACGAAGAAGGCCCTGCTCTCGTTCGCCAAGGGCGGGACGGTCGAGACCGTGCTCATCCCGCCGCTCGCTCAAGACGACGCCGAGCGCTCGCTCGACGCTGAAGACGAGGACGAGACCTCGCAGCCGACCGGCGACACGACGGGCCTTCGACCCGCGGCCAAGCGCGTCACGCAGTGCATCTCGTCGCAGGTGGGCTGCGCGATGGGCTGCGTGTTCTGCGCCTCGGGCGTCGCGGGGCTCAAGCGCAACATGACCGCGGGCGAGATCGTCTCGCAGGTGCTCATCGGCCGTCGCTACCTCGAGAGCGACGAGGCGCTGCGCAACGTCGTGCTCATGGGCATGGGCGAGCCGCTGCACAACTACGGCAACGTGTCGCGGGCGCTTCGACTGCTCGTTCACCGGGACGGAATCAACCTCTCGACGCGCAGGGTGACGGTCTCGACCTCGGGGCTCGTCCCCGAGATCGATCGACTGGGCGAAGACTTCAACGGGCAGGTCGCGCTCGCGGTGAGCTTGCACGCGCCCGAAGACTCGCTGCGCAGCTCGTTGATGCCCATCAACAAGCGGTATCCCTTGCGAGAGTTGATGGCCGCGCTCGAGCGCTATCCGCTCTCGCCTCGGCGGCGCATCACGATCGAGTACACGCTCATCAAGGGCGTCAACGACTCGGACGCCGACGCGCGCGCGCTCGTTCGTTTGCTTCGAAAAATCCGCTGCAAAGTGAACCTCATCCCGATGAACCCCGTCGCGGGCACGCCCTTCGAGATGCCCTCGGCTGAGCGCGTGGACGCGTTTCAATCGATCCTGTGGCGCGACGGCGTGGGCGTGTTCGTTCGAAAGCAGCGCGGCGACGACATCGCAGCGGCGTGCGGGCAGCTCGCGCTGCAGGGAGAGCTGGCGAAGAAGCGAAGGCTCCCCATGATCTCAAGCGGCGCAGACGCGTCGACGACGAAGGCAAACGATGGCTGAAGGCGAACCCAAACCGCCCCCGAACGGGCGAAAGCCCACCGAACCGCGCCGAAAGCCGGGCCCCGAAGACGAGGGTGACGACGACAGCGAGCGGCGCGGGCGCGGCGTGCTGATGTTCTTGTTGCTTGGCCTCGTCCTGCTCGTGGCGATGCAGCTCGTGACGCAGCGAGCGATCGCTCCGCGCGTGCGATACGACCAGTTCAAGGCCGCCGTTCGCGAGGGCGAGGTCGAAGAGGTGCAGGTCGGTCCCGAGGTGATTCGCGGGCGACTGCGCGCTGTTCGACAGCCGGCGCTCCCGTCGGGACAGCAGGTCGCGCCGGGCAACAATCCTCCGCCGCAGACCAGCGGAGGGCGGGTGATCCCGATGCCCGCCAACACCGCGCGGGGCGGATATCACTTCGAGACCGTTCGCGTGCACGAAGACCGCGAGCTGATCCCGCTGCTCGAGAGCAATCGCGTTCGATACGAGGCGGTCGAGGATCGCCAGGGCGGCGCGATGATGCTGCTCTTCGGCGTGCTCACGTTCGGCATGATCGTGATGGCGTACCGAGCGTTCGCGCGACGGATGCAAGTGCAGCAGTCGGGCGTGCTCGCCTTCGGAAAGTCCCGTGGAAAGCTCGTCGGCGACAGCGAAGTGAAGGTTCGCTTCTCCGACGTGGCGGGCGTCGATGACGCCAAGGTCGAGCTCGAAGAGATCGTCGAGTTCTTGAAGAACCCCGATCGATTCACGCGGCTCGGAGCGAAGATTCCCAAGGGCGTTCTGCTCGTCGGCCCGCCGGGTACGGGCAAGACCCTGCTCGCCAAGGCCGTCGCTGGCGAGGCGGGCGTCCCGTTCTTCAACCTCTCGGGCAGCGAGTTCGTCGAGATGTTCGTGGGCGTGGGCGCCGCGCGCGTGCGCGACCTGTTCGAGCAAGCGCAGCAGACCGCGCCGTGCATCGTGTTCATCGACGAGCTCGACGCGCTCGGGCGCTCGCGAACGGGAGGCGTTCCGGGCGGCAGCGAAGAGCGCGAGCAGACGTTGAATCAATTGCTCGTCGAGATGGACGGCTTCGAGACGAACAAGGGCGTGATCATTATGGCCGCCACGAATCGCCCCGAGATCTTGGACCAGGCGCTCTTGCGTCCGGGGCGCTTCGATCGTCAGGTCCTCGTCGATCCGCCCGACAAAAAAGGGCGCGAAGACATCCTGCGCGTGCACGCTCGCGACGTGAAGCTCGACCCCGACGTCGACTGGAGCGACATCGCCGCGCGCACCCCGGGCTTCGCCGGCGCGGACCTGGCGAACATCGTCAACGAAGCGGCGCTGCTCGCGGCGCGCAAGGACCTGCCCGCGGTCAAGCGCGAGCACTTGATCGAGGCGATCGACCGGGTGAGCGCGGGGCTCGAGAAGAAGTCCCGGATCATTCCGCCCGAGACGCGAAAGCGCGTGGCCATTCACGAAGCGGGGCACGCGATCGTGGGCGAGGTGGTGGCGGGAGCGACGAAGACCGCGAGGATTTCCATCGTTCCGCGCGGCCTGAGCGCGCTCGGGTACGTGATGCACATGCCCAAAGAGGACGTGCACATTCACACCGAGGAGGATCTTCGCGGGCGCATCGCCTCGACGATGGCCGGCCGCGCAGCAGAGCTCATCGTCTTCGGCGACCTCTCGACGGGCGCGGCCAACGACCTCTCGCAAGCCACCGAAATGGCCCGCCGAATGGTCACCGAGTACGGAATGAGCCAGACCATCGGCCCCGTCGCCCTCGCCGGCCGTCGCGCCATGTTCTTGCCCGGCTACGAAGAGAGCGCGAGAGAGTACGGCTCGTCCCTCGCCGACGTCGTCGACGCCGAAGTGCGTCGCATCATCGAAGAGGGCGCCAAGGTCGCGCAAGAGACGCTCGAGTCGCGCCGCCCGCAGCTCGAGCACATCGCGAAGGTGCTGCTCGAAAAAGAGTACCTCGACGGCGACGAGCTTCGCGCGCTGCTCGCGCACGCGCGGGTGCCCTCGATCCCTCCGCCCAGCGCCGAGTGAGCCGCGCGCCGCGCGAGCGTCGGCCGCATCCCCGATTGGGCCCTACGCGAACACGCGGTCGAACGCGGCGCGGTTCTCGCCGCCCTTGCGGTCGTAGACGGCGAAGACGACGCGGTCGAACGCTCCCTTGAATTCGTGTGTCGAGAGCGCCGCTCTGAACAGCGTCGCCACTTCGACCGGGTCGTTGCGAAACACGCCGCAGCCCCACGCGCCGAGCACCAGCGAGCGGTAGCCGAGCGATCGTGCGACGGCGAGCACCATCCGAACGCGGCGCTCGAGCGCGACGGTGATCGATCGACGATCGTCGGGCGCTCTGCGCAAGTGCTCTCCTGCGTTGGGCGCGGGCATGGTCAGCACCGAAGCGAAGAAGGGCTCTTCCAACAGCTCCAAGCGCTCGTCGCGAAAGAACGGGACCCTCGGCGAGTAGATCGCGTAGTCCTCGTAGATCATCGACTCGGTCGCGCGGTTCGCGTCGTAGTACTCGCGCTTGGTGATCTGCGAGCTGTACAGCGCGCTCACGCGGCACAGGTCCTCTTCTTGCGCCTTGGCTCCGCCGAGAAAGCCGCCGCCGGGGTTCTTCGCCGAAGCGAAGTTGAGCGCGAACACCGAGCGAATCGCCTCGTCGACGCACAGTCTTCGAAGCGCCGCTCCGGTGGTCTCGCCCGTGACCTCGACGCGCGTGGCGACCGGCTCGAGCGCTGGGCCCATCGAGCGCACGAGCTCGTCGAGCGTCGCGGGCGTGTAGAGCACCGTACCGTCGAGCATGGCCTTCACTTCGGCGTTCATCGTGACGATCCGACCCGACGGCGCTGTGTAGCGCGCGCGGTCGGTGATCGAAACGGTCTCTGCCGCGAGTCCTTTGAGTGACATGACGAGATGTTAGTTGCTCATTGCAAATAAGTCACGCAAGGGGAAAATTCCTGCTCATCGAGCCCAGCGCGCGAGGCCTGTGAAGAGCGCGACGGTGGCGTACACGTCGATCATCCCGTGCAGCGCGATCGAGTGCAGATCCCCTGCTGCGCGCGGAAAGTACCCGTGCTGCAGCTCGACGCCTGCGGCGCCGAAGAACGCTTCGAGCCGCGGTCCGTGAACGAGCACCGCGCCGTCGCTGCGCAGGGCCGATCCGTATCCGCCGCCGACGAAGTAGCTGAGTTGAACGAGCAGCGACGCCGCGCCGATCGAGACGCCTCCGCGCCCTCGCGCTTCGACCGGAGCGCGGTCGAAGACGCTGAGGTCCAAGGACGCCTCGGGCTGCACGCGCAGGTGCCACGGCTCGCAGCCGGACGTCGCGGCGATCCAGTATCCCGCGCCGAACGAGAAGTCGAAGGCGAACGGAGCGCCCGTGGGCCGCACGTACCAGCGGGGCCCGTAGTCGATGCGCCCGACGAAGCGCGAGCTTCGACCGAGCCCGTCGTCCGAGCACGCGCGCGGCGGGGATGGCGGCGACTGTGCGTGAGCCGCAGCGCTCGCGAGCAGCGCGCACGAAGCGAGCGTGAGCGAGAGCGAGGCGCGGTTCATTCGAGCACTTCGTCGATGAACGCGACGCCGATGGGGCCGCGTTCGTCGCCGAGGACGAACGTCGTCGCGTCGGTGGTCGCCAGCGGCTGCGGGAGCTCGAACTCGAGCTCGTAGCTCATCGCTTGCTCGGGCATCGGGTCGACGCTGATCCAGCGTACGCGAATGGGGTCCGCGCCCTGTCCGTACATGCTCGCGAAGGGACGAGCGCGCGTGGGCGTTCGAGCGCCGACCCAGTTGAACGCACGCGCGCGAACGATGCGTGCGACGCGGCCCGTCGTCGGCGTTACGAGCAGGTCGTCGCGCGCGATTTCGTCCCGCGACGAGAGCGACAGAAAGAGCCCGATGTTGTCGCCTCGGCGCGCGCTCTCGACGACGCGACGGATCAATTCGATCCCCTTCACGGTGATCGTTCGACGCCCGTTGATCGAGAGAAGGTCGACCGAGTCTCCGACGCGAACGGCTCCCTCGTTGACCTGACCGGTCGCGACGACGCCGCGCCCCTTGAGAAAGAACACGTCGTCGACGCGCATGGCGAACGACTCGCTCTCGACGTACGGCGCTTGCTCGTCGAGCGCGTCGCGAAGCACTCGAACGGCGGGCTTCCACCGGTCTCCGACGTCGCGACGGATGGGCGCGCTCGCGCTGAGCACCAGGCTCTCGTCCGCAGAGAAGCCCGTGAGCTCCAGCATCTGCCGCGCTTCTTGCTCGGTCGCGTCTCTTCGCTCTGCGCTCACTTGCTCGACGTCGGTCACGAAGACCATCGCCCGTCGCGCGCCGAACATGTGCGCGCCCTCGAGCATGCTCGCGATCGGATCGAGCTCGACGTCGACCGTGGCGGACTGCACCCAGAGCACCGCGTCGAAGCGGCGAGAGCCCGCGAGCAACAGCGACTGCACTCCGTCGACGCACTCGTAGACGGCGAAGCTGCGCTTGTTGGTGACGAGCGAGTGCATCCGCGGAGAGCCGAGCTGCGGGCCGAAATCGTTGATGAGCGAGATCGAGCCGTCTTGTCGCGACGGGGCTTCGACCTTGCGCGCAATGGACTCTTCGAGTCCCCCTTCGCGATCGAGCGAGCGGAGCGCGGCGATGACTTCACTGGTTCCGTGGGCGCGCATCCCGACGACGGCGATGCGCGCGCGGGGCAGGGCGGCGACCGCGGCTTGCTCGGGCGTCCTCGGCTTCATCGCGGGTCCGAGAGTCTATACCGCGCTCGCGACGGGCATCGATGGTGCGCGCGCGCGGGTCGGACGGATCGGGGAGGCGAGCTCAGGGGAAGAAGGGATTTTGTAGGGCTAGGGGACGGTGTTCAAAAGTTCAATTGTTGCACTTCGAGCCAGCGATTCTGCGGTGAAGTGATGCGCATGGCGGTCGCTCGAGCTGCGTTGCCCGTGGCGACAGAGCGCAACAAATGAACTTTTGAACACCGTCCCCTAGGGCCTGTCCCTATATCCGTAGCCAGAGCAAGGCGCAGCCAAGGGCGACGACCGAGGCGTAGTTGCGCAGCGTCTTCTCGTATCGCGTCGCGAAGCGCCGTGCCTGCTTGAGACGGTTGAAGGTGCACTCGATCTCGACGCGCGCTTTGTAGCGCTCGCGATCATGCGGGATCA
>JAXLYJ010000062.1:0-10474 GCA_046351515.1 Polyangiales bacterium | reverse complement strand
CCCGGCGCAAACCCGTCCAAGTGCCCGTGCAGCGCGAGGTACACGCGCGTCGTGGGCCCTTCGCGAACGACGTGCGAGAGCACCACGGTGTTGCCGAACAGCGGCCCGATGTAGAGCACTTCGGCGTCTCCCTGTTGCCCTCGCAGCGCGATCGCGCGCACGGGAGCGCCGCGCTCTTGCGCGAGATCGACCCCTCCGTGACCGATGGCGGTGAGGTCCACGCCGCGCCGCTGCAGGGCGTCGGGCCGGCCGAGGTCGTAGCCCGATCCGACGGTCTGACCGCCCCACGGCTCGGTGGGGTAGAGGTAGCGGTCGTAATCCGCCGGCAAATCGGGCCGCCGCGGGATGTGCTCGTACACGACGAGCCGGCCCGAGCGATCGGTGTGCGCGTTGGACTCGAGGCCGGCGGACGGGTCGTCCATGGCCTCGGTGCGCGCGGGGACGCAGAGCCCGTCGATCGGCAAGAGCGATGATTCGCAGGGAGGATCCGGGAGGCAACGGCCCGACGGCGCGCGGTGTTGGCAGGGCTCGGCGCGCTGCGCGTGCGCTGCGCGAGCGTCGGTCGTCGGCGCCCGTCGCGTGAGCGACCGAACGCGATCGCGCGCGGGGATCAGGGCGGCGCCGAGCGCCACCAAGGGGATCCACAGCATCGGCCTGGTCGCGAACACCGCTGCGATGACTGTGAAACGAGCGGCGGTGCGCCGTCCATTCCCGCGGTGCGGATTCGTGGTAAGAGCGCCGCCGCGATGGCAAACGAGAGCAAGCTTTTGAGTGACCTGATCGAGGCGAACAAGCGCATGCTGCGCGCGCGGGACGCCTTCTTCGAACAGGGGGACAACAAGGGTCGCGCGAAGGCGATCGCCGCCGAAGTGGACCGTGCGATGAGCGCGGACCCTGCGTCGGACGCGGGCGTGCGGCTGATGTTGTTGGCGGACCTGCTCGTGGAGGTTCCGGGGCAAGAGAGCGTGAAGAGCCTGCTGCGCGTGCTGGGGCACGAGGATCCGGGCGTGCGCGTGAGCGCGGGAGAAGCGCTGGTCGAAGTGCTCTCGGACCGATGGGGCGAGGCGTCTCGCTCGGTCGAGCTGGCCATCCCGTCGATGAGCGAAGAGGCGCTGCGCGAGCTTCCGTTTGTGATCGCCGAAGTGGGCGAGCCCGCGGGCGGAGCGATCATCGCGAAGCTCCTGGCGCACGCGGACGCGGACGTGGCGGCCTCGGCGATCGAGGCGCTCGTCGAGATGGGCGACGCGACGCAGCTCGACGCGATCAAGAAGCTCGTCGGCGACAAGCGCGCGCTCACCGCCGAAGAGCAAGAAGGCGAAGAAGACGTCGACGGCGGAACGTTGGGCGAGCTCGCCTCGGACGCCGTGGACATGCTGACGAACTGAGTCATCGACGGACGAGGGCGACCCTCATTCGCGGCGATTCGCGGTATGGTCGCGCTCGACGTGATCGAACAAGAGGACGATCCCGAGCTCAGGACCGCTCGCTATGACGGCATCGTGTGGCCGCGGTACGCGAGGGTGTTCGGCGAGCTCGTGTTGCGCGCGGTGGCGCTGCCGCCGGGGGCCGCGGTGCTCGATGTCTCGTGCAGGACCGGCGTGGTCGCGGCCGAGATCCTCCGCGCGATGCCCGACTCGACGGTGATGGCGCTCGACTCGGACGAGGGCTTTCTCGACGCCACGCGCGCGCGCAACGCCGACGAAGACGGTCGACGGTTGTTCGTCGCGAGGCAGGACGACCTGGTGCACCTGGCGTTCAGCGAGGGGGCGTTTACGAACATCGTCGGATCGCTGGTCGATCGCGCCACCAACGATCGTCAGGCGCTGTTCACCGAAGCGCGTCGCGTCCTGCGGCCGGGCGGGCAGCTCGTGCTCTCGCAGCCGCTGCGAGGGAGCTTCTTCGAGATCTTGGACATGCTCCGCGAGGTCGCGACGAAGTACGACATCACGGCGCTCACCGAGCGGGTCGAGCAGTACGCGCACTCGCTTCCGAGCGCCGAGCAGTGGGCGCGCGAAGCCGAGGAGAGCGGGTTCATGGACGCGGCGGTCGACGAGGACTCGCTCGTGCTCGGGTACACATCGGGCGCAGAAGTGCTGGGCGATCCCGCGCTGCACATGGCGACGCTGCCCGAGTGTCAGTGGTGCGCCGAGGCGGCGCCGGACCCGATGGCCGTGCTCTATCAAGTGCAGCACGCGATCGACACGTATTTTCGTGGGCGTGTATTCGAGTTGACCGTGCACGCCGGGTGTCTCAGCGCGCGGCGCAGCTGGTAGCGCTTCGAGCGACGGGGGGGAGACAGAACGGGGGATTTGGTGCGTAGCGCTGGTGGCACCCACCCCGCGAACGCTCGCACCCGGTGACGAGCAAAAGTCCGCGCAAACACGGCGCGAACGCGGTCGATGGAGGCGCGGCTCTTGGGGCGTCGGCGACGAGCGGGCGCGTCGAACGCGGGGCAGTTTGCAAATGCAGCGGTTGCGGTACAAACGCACCCCGCGCGCACAACTCCCTCTTCGAATGGTCCAACCGTCGGATCATCCATTGGAACACCTCGTGCGTTGGCGCGCGCCGTTCACCATGGAAGCGAACAATCCCCTCGGGCTCCGCGGCATCTCCTTCGTCGAGTTCGCGTCGAACGAACCAGCGAAGCTGCACGCGCTCTTCACGGCCTTCGGCTTCTCGCGCGTCGCGAAGCACAACAGCAAGGCGATCGACCTGTATCGCCAGCACGACATCGTGTTCTTGCTCAACCGCGAGCCCAACTCTGTGAGCGGGCGCTTCGCGAGCATGCACGGCCCGTCGATCGCGTCGATGGGATGGCTCTTCGATGAGCCGTCGACGGCGGTCGAGGGCGCGGTCGCTCGCGGCGCGCGTCGACCCACCGAGGTGGACTTGATCGCAGGGTCCGCGGCGATCCCCGCGATCTACGGCATCGGCGACAGCCTGCTCTACTTCGTCTCGGCGAAGGACAAAGACCCCTTCACGGCGATGGGCTTCGTCCCGCACGACGAGCCGGTGATGGTGAAGGACAAGGGCTTCTTGCTCGTCGATCACCTCACGAACAACGTCTACAAGGGCACGATGTCCCAGTGGGCGGACTTCTACAAAAAGACGTTCGGCTTCGAAGAGGTGCGCTACTTCGACATCCGCGGGGCCAAGACGGGGCTGACCTCGTACGCGCTGCGATCGCCGGACGGCTCGTTTTGCATCCCGATCAACGAAGCGGACGAGAAGAAGTCGCAGATCAACGAGTACCTCGACGAGTACAAGGGGCCGGGCGTCCAGCACCTCGCGTTTCTCACGAAGGACATCCTCGAGTCGATCCGCGGCCTGAAGGGCTCGCCGATCTCGTTCTTGGACATCGAAGAGAACTATTACGCGACGGTCTTCGACCGCGTGAAGAACGTGCGCGAGGACCACAAAGAGATCGAGCGCCTCAACGTCCTGGTCGACGGCGACGACGAGGGCTACCTGCTGCAGATCTTCACGAAGAACATCATCGGCCCGATCTTCATCGAGCTGATCCAGCGCGAGAACCACTACTCGTTCGGCGAGGGAAACTTCGGCGCGCTCTTCCGCTCGATCGAGCGCGACCAGGCCAAGCGCGGCGTGTTCGCGGCGGACGGTGAGAACAAGGGCGAGGTGCGTCCGTGACCACCGAAGCGGCTGTGGGCAACTACGACAGCCCGTATCTGCCAGAGATCCCCGACGCCGATTCGCCGGCGCTCGCGGGCAACTCCGACAGCACCAGCGGGCCTCGTGAAGGCAACGCGCTCATCGTCGCCTCGCGCCCGTTCGCGCAAGAGAAGCTCTCGCGCTCGGCGTGGGAGACGTTTACGACCTTCACCGTGCTCGCCGTGACCCTCGCCGGCGCGGCCACCACGCTCTTGCCGCTCGGCGCGCGCGTGCTGTTCTCGCTCGTCGCGGGGCTCACGGTCGTGCGCGGGTTCATCCTGTATCACGACGCCCTGCACGGAGCGATGTACCGAGGCAACTCGCTCTTCGCCCGCTTCATGCGCGGCGTGATGTGGCTCTACGGCCTGTACGTGCTCGCGCCGCCCTCGGTCTGGCGCGCCACGCACAACTACCATCACGCCAACACGGCCAAGCTCGTCGGCTCGCACATCGGCTCGTACCCGACGCTCACCGTCGAGATGTATCGCCGCGCGAAGCCCTGGCAGAAGTTCATGTATCGGATGGTCCGCAACCCCATCACGATGATCCTCGGCTACCTCACGGTGTTCTTGTGGGGCATGTGCTTCGGGCCGTTTCTTCGCGACACCAAGCGCCACTGGGACGCAGCCCCTGCGGTGCTCGCGCACGTCGCGCTCTCCGCCGCGGTCATCATGAACTTCGGCGCGCTCGCGTGGCTGCTCACCGTGGTGCTTCCGCTCGCCACCGCGTGCGCCGCGGGCTCGTACCTCTTCTACGCGCAGCACAACTTTCCGGGCATCATGATCCAGCCCCGCGACAAGTGGAGCTACACGCGCGCCGCGCTCGAGTCCTCGAGCATGATGGTCACCGGGCCGATCATGGGCTGGTTCACCGGACAAATCGGCTACCACCACGTGCATCACCTCAACCCGGGCATCCCGTTCTATCGCCTCGCGGAGGCGATGGCCGCGATCCCCGAGCTGCAGAACCCCCACAAGACCTCGCTCAACCCCAAGGACATCTGGGCGTGCTTGCGCCTCGGTGTTTGGGACATGCGCCAGAAGAAGATGGTCACCTACGCCGAGGCCGACGCCCGCTGAGCGCGAGGCTCAGTGGTGGTGATGGCCTCCGGGGGGAGGGCGATTCGACGGGGAATGGGGTGAGGGATTCGCGGGCGGATTCGCGGGGGGATTCGCTGGCGTCGCCGCGGTGCTCGCGCTCGCCGCGCTCGCGTCCGTCGCGGTGAACGAGAGCACGTACTGGTTGGGCAGCGTGTCGAGCGTCGGGCCCGCGCGAAAGCCCGCCTCGGTCATCTCGCGGGTCACGACGGCGGGCGCGAGCCGGTGCTCGCGAGGCGGCCCCATCGGCGAGTCCTCGCGAAAATCGACGATCACCACGCGCCCGCCAGGGCGGAGCCGATCGCGAACACGCTGAAAAAACGCAGCTCGATTCGAGATGTGGTGATACGTGTCGACCACGAGGACCAGGTCTACGGGCTCGGCGAGCAGCGGCGAATCCTCGGTTCCGAGCGAGGCGAACGCGTTGGCGACGCCCTCGCGCGCGAAGCGCTGCTGCATGTGCGCGACGAGCGAGGGCTCGATGTCCTCGGCCCACACGCGACCGTTGGGCACCGCGCGCGCCAGTCGAACGGCGAAGTAGCCGGTGCCTGCGCCGAGGTCCGCGACGCGCGCCGTCGGCGCGAGCGCGAGCCATCGCACGACCTCGTCGGGGCGCTGCCACGCGTCGCGCGCCGGGTCGTCGAAGACCTGCGACCAACGCTGCGGATCGTCGAAGCGGTGGTGAAATCCCTGCCCTGCATGGGGGCCTGCCGCAGGCCCCATCGGCGCGCCGTGGCCGTCGCCCATCATCGCGCAGCCCGGTCCGCGGTGCTGCTGCATCCCCTGGTGCTCGCCCATCATCGGGCAGCCCGGCCCGTGTGGCCCGTGCGGTGGTTGATCGTTCATCGCGTTGTTCGCTGCCATCATGGGGCAGCCTCCGTGTGCGGCCATGGGGCCGCCTGGCCCGTGGTGCCCGTGGTGACCGTGGTGCATTCCCTGCGCTGGCTGCATCGCGCACGGCGGCATGGGAGCGCACGCGGGCCGCGTCGTCGCGCAGTGTGTGAGCGCGAGAAACGCCGCTGCGGCGAGCGGTGAAACACGGTGAAACATCGTTGTTTGCTGCGTTTTCATTGCGACAAAGTGAATGCAATCGGTGAACCGCGGGCGCTCGAAGGACGGTGCTCGCTCGGTGACGGTGTGGCACGCTCGGGCTCGTCGCGGCGAGAGAGTGATGGCGCTGGCATCGAGAGTTCAACCACCGTTGCCGACGCGACGCGACGCCTTCGTCGGTCGTGAAGCGCTGCTCTCGCGCGTGCGCGCCGCGCTCGACGCGGGCGAGCGCCTGCTGACCCTCGTCGGCGCGGGCGGAATCGGAAAGACTCGGCTCGCCCTCCACCTCGCTCAAACGCTCGACGAGCACGAGCGCGGCGACGGAGCGGTGTTCTGCGACTGCTCCGAGGCTCGAACGCTGGACGAGCTCTCGAGCGCGCTTCTCGCGGCGCTCTCGTCGCCGCGCACGGCGCGCGACCCCGTCACCGACGCGGCGAGCGCGCTCGACAGTCACGGGCGTGTCTTGGTCGTCCTCGACAACGTCGAGCAGGTGATCGAACCGGCGGCCAACGCTGTTACGCGTTGGCTCGAACGCGCGCCCGACGCGCGCTTCATCGTCACCTCTCGCGCTCGATTGCGCGTCGCGGACGAGCTCGTGATCGAGGTCGAGCCGCTCGCCGTCGCGACGAGCAGCGCGTCGGACGAAGCCGCGCTGCGAGCATGCGAGTCGATCGCGCTGTTTCTCGCGCGCTCGGCGCGATCATCGAGGCGCTCGCGCGTCGCGCCGCCCTCGCTCGACGAGCTGCGCGTGATCGCCGAGCTCACGCGGCGGCTCGAGGGTCTGCCGCTGGCGATCGAGCTGTTCGCGGGGCGAACGAGCACGTTTTCTCCTGCGCAATTGCTGGCGATGCTCGATGACGCCTGGCCCGATCTCGCCGACCGGGGCCGCCCTTTGCGTCAGTCCACCGTGCGCTCTGCCGTCGCCTGGTCGTGGAACCTCCTCGACGCCCACGAGCGCCGCGCGCTCGCGATGCTCTCGGTCTGCCGCGGCGGGTTCGACCTCGACGCTGCGCGCGCGGTGCTCAGCGACGACGCGCGGGCGATCGAGACGATCAGCGCGCTGCACGAGCAGTCGCTCTTGCGCGTGGATGACGAACCTTCGGGCGATCACGGACGCGGGCCTCGGTACTCGATGTTCGACGCCGTGCGCACGTTTGCGTTCGAGCAGCTCGAGGCGATGGGGCCCGAGCTTCGCGCGCTCGCCGAGGGGCGGCACGCGGCGCACTTCGCGCTCGTGGGTGAGGCGCTGTCTCGCTCGAGTCGCGAGGCGCACGAGGGCGAGGCGGCTCGTCGTGCCTCGCGAGAGCAGGGCAATCTACTCGCAGCGTTCGAGCGCTCGTTCGAGGGGGCTCCGTCGCTCGCGGTGCGCGCGTTGAGCGGGCTCGCGCCGATCCTCGCGACGGCGATGCCGCACGAGCTCGCCACGCGACTCGCCGATCGCGCGGTGGTCGCCGCGAGTCGCGCCGATGATCGGCCGGTTCGATCGTTGGCGTTCGCGATGCGAGGCGAAGTGCGGCGGCGGCAGAGCTTGAGCCTGGCTGAAGAGGACTTTCGCGCCTCGCTGTCCGAGGCGGTCACGGACCGTTCTCTCGAGTCGCGCGCGCGCGCGTCGCTCGGCGTCGTCCTGCGAGATCAGGGGCGCTTCGTCGAGGCGAGCGCGCAGCTCGAGCGCGCGTTGTCGCTCTGTGATGAATCGACGCGAGACGCCGCGATGATTCTCGTCGCGCTGGCGACGGTCCGTCGGCGCGAGGGGAGCAGCGACGAGGCGACGGGCTATGGCGAGCGCGCGTTGGCGATCGCGAAGCGAACGGCGGATGTGTACGTCGAGGCGCGCGCGCTGCTCATCCTCGGGTTGCTCGACGACGACTGCACCAGACTCGACTCAGCGCTCTCGCGCATCGAGCGCTCCGTCGACCTGCTTCGCGCCTGCGGCGACCGATGGAACGAGGAGGTCGCGCTCAACGCCACGGGCCTCCTTCACAAAGAGCTCGGCCGACCGGTCGAAGCGCGGGCGTACTTCGACGAGGCGCTGTCGATTTGTGACGAGCTGGGATTTCGCAGCGGAGCGGCGTGCGTCCTGGGAAACCTCGCCTGGCTCGAGCTCGCGACGGGCGACCTCGATCGAGCGATCGAGCGCTGTCATCAGTCCGTCGCGCTCGCGCGAGCCGTGGGGCATCGGTTCTTCGAGGCCTCGGGCCTCGCGACGCTCGCGGCGATCGAGGCGCGCCGCGATCGGCTCGCGGCGGCGCGGGCGGCGTTCGAGCAGGCGGAGGCGTGCGCGCAGGAGTTTCCCAGCCCGTCGCTGCGCGCGTCCATCGATGTGTCCCGCGGCTCGCTCGAGCTCGCAGAGGGCCGCGCCGCGCGGGCACGCGGCGACGAAGCTGCGGCGCTCGGCTTCGAGCGCGCGGCTCGAGCGAGGCTCGAGCGGGCCAACACGCTCTCGAGAGAGCTGTGCGACGGCGACGTGCGCACCGCGATGCGCGCGCTGCGCGCGGAGCTCGGGCCGATCGACGAGCAAAAACGCGCTCCTTCGTGGCTGCGCGTGTGGGGCGAGTGCGCGGCGTTTCAAGTCGAAGGCGGCGAGCCTGTGGACCTCGCGCGCTTCGGGGTGCATCGACGCGTCCTCGTCGAGTTGGTCCGGGCGCACGAAGAGGGCTCGGGCGCGCGGCGCTCGGTCACCGAGCTGTTCGCGCGCGTGTGGCCCGACGAGCGCGTGGGGCTGCGCTCGATGCGCAACCGCGTGCACGTCGCGCTGTGCGCGCTGCGAAAGGCGGGGCTCGCCTCGGCGCTCGAGAGCCACGCCGACGGCTATCGACTCGCGCGGGGAGTGCGGCTCGAACGCGAGGCCACTCCGTCGCCGACCGGCGATTAAGCGGTCGATTAAGTTGCGACGAAGCCCGCTCGTTGCACGCTCCGATCGTCTCTCGGAGGTGCTTGTGATGGCTTCGATGGTTCGGTTTCGATCTGTTTCTACTCGCGTCGCGTGCGTCTCGCTCGCGCTGGTCGCCGCGTGCTCGCAAGGGCCGAGCGGCGGGGACGCAGCGAGCGACGCTTCGCCCGACGCGAGCCGCGACGTGATTTCGTCAGCGGATTCAGCGGCAGATGCGATGGTGGACGCCGCGGTGAGCGACGGCGCGGACGCCAGCGCGCGCGACAGCGCGGCGGACGGCGCGATGGATAGCGCCATCGACGCGAGCGCGGACGCAGCGGTGGACAGCGGGCGCGACGCGAGCGCGGACGCGCCCACCGACGCCGGGGCGCTTCGCCCGTTGTGGCTCGCGACCGTCGAGCAAGAGGGCCCGCGCCCCGCGCTCTATGTGCAGCGCCCGGACGGAACCGAGCGACGCAGGCTGCGCTTCGATCGCGTCACCAACTCGATCCCCGACAACGTGGACCCGGTGCTCGAGGTGCGCGACGACCGGATCATCGCGATGCCATACCTGACGTTCAGCCCCGACGGAGGGCAACTCGCAGTGGTGCTCAGCGTCGCGCACGACGAGTCGCAGATCATCGTGCTCGATCTGGCCGCGGGCACCGGCCGCGTCGCGAGCTTGAACATGCAGTACATCATGGGCCCCGCCGCGTGGTCGGCCGACGGAAACACGCTGGCCTACGCGATGAACGTCGCGCTGCCGATCACCCAGCGGCTCGATCTGTTCACGACGACGCTCTCGACGATGGCCGTTCGTCGCGTGACCAACACCAACGGAGTCCCTGGAATCGGCAACGGCATCGGCCTGCGCACGCGCGTGGCGGGCGACGGGACGCTCTTGTTCGGCGTGAGCACAGGCGACACGGGAGCGCCCTTGTTCGATCGCATCACGGGCGTGCGCCGCTCGCTGCTCGACGGGACGATCTCGGACGTCGCGCTCTCGATCACGGGCATGGCGCACGAGGCGAGCCGCGATCGCGCGAGCGTCCTGGTCGCGAGGCACACCTCGGTCGGCGGAGACGGGACGTTTGACGCGCAGCTCGTCTTGCGCAGCGCGAGCGCGGGCGCCGAGCGCACGCTGCTCGCGAGCGGGCAGATCATCGGGGCCGAGTTCGACGCGACCGATCGCTATGCGCTCGGGCTCATCGACCACTGGACGGCGGCCTCCGACGTTCACTCGTACGAGTGGCGCGTGGTCGAGATCGCGACGGGCGCGGTGGAGTCTGTGGAGATTCCGCGCGTGGCGTCGGCGGCGATCACGTCGGCGCTCTACGTCGGCCGGCCCTGATCGAGCTCAGCCCGCCTCGAAGACAAACGGGATCGTCGCGCGAGACGGCGCTTTTTGCTTGGGAAAGCTCCACTCGCGCATCGCCTTCACGATCGAGCGCACGAGTGCGATGCGGTGCTTCTCTTCGTGCTTGGGCACGCGCGTGGTGTCCGAGAGGACCTCGACGGCGGTGACCGCGCCCGCGGCGCTCACCGCGAGGCGAACGCTGAGCAGCCCCGAGATCGCCAGCCCTTCGCGAAGGATGTTGGTGATCACGGGCTCGATGCTGGCGGTGCGCGTCGCGAGCTGCTTCGTGGGCAGCGGGCCCTCGATGTACGGCCGCGGCTGCACGAACCACCCGTGGATCACCAGCCGTCCTTCGCGCGGGTCGTGCGTCCCGCGCACCTCTCGAACGCCGTGCGGAATCCTCGGGTCGAACGCCACCAGCCGATTGAA
>JAXLYJ010000061.1:0-11137 GCA_046351515.1 Polyangiales bacterium | reverse complement strand
CGATCTTCGCGCACTCAGCGACGGAATCAAAGCAAACGCGCACGCGCCTCGCGGTTCGTGCGCGCGATCCACGACGCACTCGGCGCGCTCGTGACGCGTCCCCGAAGTCACCGCCGCGTCGTGACATCGCTGCCGCGATTCGCAGCTCGAGCACCGCCGCCCGATGACGGCATCGCACGCGTTCATCGTCCGCGCGGCGAGCGACGCGCGGCGCGCAGGCTCACCAGCCGCGATACGGATCCGGCCGCGTGTTCTGCGGAGGACGAACGACGACGCGCCGCGACAAACGCGCGGCGTAACGAATCTCGCTCCCGCCCAAGGTCACTTGCGCGTCGTTGTAGCCCGAGAGCTTGAAGGTAAACGCGTGCATGCGCGTCGGGTCCGCCTGGTCGCCGCTCAATCGCAATTCGAGCGGCGTGCGGCCGAGCGACTGCCCGTTCTCGAAGACCTCGGCGTTGCTCGGCTCGCTCGTGAGCGCGATGTGCACTTCACGGGCGGGCGGCGGGCTCTGCGTCGTCTGCGTATTGCTGTTGGCGTTGTTGTTCGCAGGGCCCGTGCTGTTGCTCTGCGTGTTGTTCGTCTGCGTGTTGTTTTGCGCGGTCTGCTGCCCGCGATTGTCCACGCCTTGCGTCTGCGCGTGCTGCGACGAATTGCCCTTGAGCGCGACCGCGCCGCCGACGATGGCCAACAGCGCGACCGCTCCCACGATCGGCAACGTCATGGACTTCTTCTTGGGCTGCGCGGACGGCTCGCTCACGGCCACCATCGGCGTGGATGGTGTGAGCATCGCGTTGACGCCCGATGCGTCTTGCGGGCCCGACGGCGCGACGGACGCAGCCGCAGGAATCTGTCCCGATCCCGAAGCGGCGCTCAGGTGTTCGGCAGAGATGAAGTGCGAGGACGTTCCGTGAGTCCCTGTGGAGGACGGGGCCCATTCGCCGGTGCTGCTCAAGCCCAACGAGCCGGTGGCAGCGAGCTTGAGCCCGTCGAGGACGGCGTCCATCGTCGCGAATCGCTCGTCCGCGCGTTTGGCGAGGCAGCGGTAGGTAAACTCAGCCACGGCGGGCGGGACATTCACCGAGGGATTGACCTGCTGCATCGCCGGAACGGGCTCGGACACGTGCGCCATCAACGTGTTGACCGAGTTGCCCTTGTCGAAGGGAACCTTTCCCGTGAGCATCTCGAACAAGACCACGCCGAGCGCGTACACGTCGGTCGCGGCCGAGACCTTTTCACCGCGGATTTGCTCGGGCGCCATGTACTTCGGCGAGCCCATGAACAGCCCGGTCTGCGTCAGGTGATCGCCGCCGCCCTCGTCGAGCTGCTTGACCAACCCGAAGTCGAGGACCTTCACGAAGTCTTCGTCGTCTTCGGTGCGGACGAGAAAGATGTTCGCCGGCTTCAGGTCGCGGTGGATCACGCCCATCGTGTGCGCTTCACGGAGCGAGCGACAGACCTGACGAACGATGCGCAGCGCGCGGCCGGCCTCGAGCGGACCCGACTCTCGGAGCACTCGATGGAGCGTGCGCCCCTCGAGCAGCTCCATCGCCATGTAGTAAACGCCGTCGTCCGTGTTGCCGTAATCGAAGATCGTGACCGTGTTCGGGTGACGAAGCTTCGAGGACGTAGACGCCTCCAAGAAGAAGCGCTTGTGAAACTCGGGGTCGTGCTCGCCGTTGTAGTTCGGGTTGAGCACCTTGAGCGCGCAGATGCGGCCGAGCGGCGCTTGCTCGGCCTTGTACACCTTGCCCATGCCTCCCCGAGCGATGAGCGAGAGGACCTTGAACCGCTCGTTGATCACTCGGCCAATGAGAGGATCGGCCTGCGGACCCGAAGTTGGGCTCGCACTCGCTCCGTTGGACGCTTCGGCTGAAGGGCTAGGCTCCCCCATGGGGTCGTTCGCGCGGTGCGTGAGTGTTCATGAGGTTCGCGCGCTCCCTTCGCCCGCGTGCACCGAGCAGAACGACCGGAGCGTGAACCAAGCGTGTTTGCAGGATGACAGGCGCGGTCGCGGTCGTCAATTCAACGAGCATGTTTCGGTCGAAGAAATTTCGTGAAAATTCACAGGTCACACGCGCGAACACGACGCTCGTGTGACCCAAGCGGCGAGGGTCGGTTCGGTGTCAGAGCGCGGCGCACCGAGGTCGACCATTTTGTGTGCGCGGAGCACACGAGAAGGCGCGGCCCGAGATTTCGTTGACTTGCCGTCGGGCGAAGACCGCGCAACGCTTGAGGAGTTGTGGTCGACGCGCACGTCGGCTCACCTCGGTTTCGAATTCGGAGGAACGATGACAGTTCGAGCATGGCTCCCGTGGATGATGGCTGGCGCGACGCTCTCGCTAGCCACGGCGCTGTCCACCACCAGCGCGAGCGCGCAGAGCCTCGAAGGGTTGAGCGAACGCGAAATCGTCGTGGACTTCGACGACTCGGCGAGCGAGTCCGAGGTTCGTGACGCCGCGCGCGAGGCGGGCGTCGAGCTCGTCGCGAACAGCTACCTCGCGGGACAAGACCGCATCTACCGCGGTCGCGTGGGCGCGACGGCCTCGCTCGCGAACGTCCTCGACCGGCTGCGGTCGCGCTCATCGGTGCGCGCCGCGGACGAGAACATCGTGATGCGAGCGACGTGGACGCCCAACGATCCGCAGCTCGGAGATCAGTGGGGATTGACGCGCGTTCACGCGCCGGCGGCGTGGGACACGACGTGCGGGCGCGGCGTGACGGTGGCCGTGGTCGACACGGGCGTCGCGTGCGAGAACCACGGAGAGTTCACACGAGTGATGGACCTGGCGGGCACGCGATGCGCGCTCGGATACAACTTCGTCAACGACACGAACCACGCGAACGACGACCAGGGGCACGGGACGCACGTCGCCGGGACGATCGCCCAGACGACGAACAACAACTTCGGCGTCGCGGGGATCGCGCACTGCGCGACGATCGTCCCCGTGAAGGTGCTCGACGAGCGCGGGCGCGGGACGCTCGCGGACGTCGCCGAAGGGATCCGCTTTGCTGCCGACGCCGGCGCGCAGGTGATCAACCTCTCGCTCGGCGGAGGCCGTCGCGTGAAGGTGCTCGAAGAGGCTGTCGCGTACGCGCGCGGTCGAGGGGCCATTGTCGTGTGCGCCGCGGGCAACAACGGGCGCTACGTCGAGAGCCCCGCGTCCGAGCCCGGAGCGTTCGCGGTCAGCGCGGTCAGCGCGGCGAGCGACGACATCGCGTACTTCTCGTCGCGCGGACCGGAGGTGGACATCGCCGCGCCGGGCGTGAACATCTTGCAGCAGACGATCTGCAACCGCGGCCGTGATCGCTGCGAGCAGTTCGCCTCGTGGTCGGGAACGTCGATGGCCGCGCCGCACGTCGCGGGCGTCGCGGCGCTGCTCGTGGGCGTGGGCGTGACCGATCCGAGCGCCATCGAGCGAACGCTGCAGGCGAGCGCGTCGCGGCCGGAGAACGGCAGCACGGACAAGGAGCTGTACGGCTCGGGCGTGCTCGACGCTTCGGCGGCGGTGCGACGCGCGGTGGACACGAGCGCGATGTTTCGCGCGATCGCGCTGGCGGTGCTGGCGACGCTGACGTTCGCGCGCATTCGAGTGCGCGGAGGAAAGCTCGCCAACCCGCTCGCGTGGGCGCCGCTCGCGTTCTTCACGAGCGTGGGCCTGTGGTTTTTGCCGAAGTACGTCGCCCACGGGACGCCGGGGCTCGAGCTGCTCTCTCGCCCGCTCGGTGACTGGAGCCAGCTGCTCGGCGTGGGCGTGCACAAGTGGCTTCCGTTCGCGAACGCGGCGCTGCCCATGCTGCTCGTCGGCGTGCTCTTCAGCCGTCCGTCGCTGCGCGCGCCGGTGGGAGGCTTCGCCCTCGGCACCGCGGCCTTCTTGCTCGGAACGCTGGCCACCGGCTACCACCGCGCGCCGTTCGGCTCGCTCGCCGGCTTCGTCTGGATGACGCTCAACGCGCTGATCTGCCTGTGGGTCGCGCGCATCGGCCTCGATCGCGAGAGCGAGAAGAATTGAAGTAGTTGCGATACGCTCGCGGCGTTCATGGCCAAACCGCCGCCCGACCCGCCGAGCACGCCCGACGATGACGACGTCGCCGTCGCCGACGCTCCCACCGCGCAGCCGACCGCAGCGTCGAGCGCATCGACCGCGCTCAGCACGACCGCCAGCAACGACGTCGAGGTGATCTTTCGCGCGAAGATCCGCCGCGCCGACATCGTGAAAAACGTGATCGTGGGCGTGGTCTTGAGCGCCGCGGTGGGCTGGTTTCTCTTCTCGATCACCATCGAGCGACCTTGGTACGGCGTGATCGTCGGCGTGCTGCTCGCGCTCTCGGGAGCGCGCGGACGCGTCGAAAAAGACGAGCTCACGCCGATCGAAGTGATCCCGGCGCTCGAGCGAAAGCGCGCGGTCGAGCTGCACTTCGAGAGCAAGCCCACGATGCTGGTCGACAGCCGCACCGCGCGATTCATCGACGCCGAGGCGACGGGAAACAGCCGCGAGGGATACACGCACTGGGTGGTCGTTCGACGCGAAGGTGAGGGCAATTTTCGGCTCCGCGTCCCGAGCCGAGCCGAGGCGATTCGGATCAGCAAGCGACTGCGGGTCATCCTCGAGGTGCCTCCGGTCGAGCCGCTCGGCGAGGACGAGCTCGAAGGCGACGACTATCCGCCGCGCGAAGCCGAGTGACGGAGCTCCGACCCGCGAAGCCGCGGCACGCGGCGCGCGAGTGGTGCTAACGTTCAAGCGTCCTTCGATCGACCATGAACGCTGTACTTCGCTTCGCTGCCCTGGGGGGGCTCGTAGCGCTCGCGCATTGCGGCGCGAGTCCCAACGTTCCGTTTGACGCGAGGCCTGATCACGCGGCGACGGACACGAGCGTGACCGACGCGACGGTGAGTGACGGCGCGACGCCGCGCTACGTGATGCCCGCGTGCGCGCAGCCCGCGGGGTCCTTCAGTCCGCTCGCGACCCGCTGCCAACACCTCGTCGACGCGCAGGGCCGTGTCGTGGTCTTGCGCGGCGTCAACGCGCGCGTCGACGGCGTGTTCGATGTGACGTTCAGCGACATGCGCGCGCCGGTGCAGGCGATCCCGACCTTCGACGCCTCGGACGCGGCGCGCATGCGGCAGCTCGGGTTCAACTTCTTGCGGCTTCCGATCAACTGGAGCGGGGTCGAGCCCACCAACACCATGCCGCCCACCTACGACGACGCGTACCTCTCGCGCGTTCGTGCGGCGGTCGACATCGCGCGCCGCGCGGGCCTGTTGGTGCTCATCGATTTTCACCAAGACGCGTACAGCAAAGAAATCGGTGAAGACGGCGCGCCGCTTTGGGCGATCAAGCCGGCGCCCGACATGCTGTTGCAGGGGCCGATCACCTCCGAAGAGCTCACGCGGAGGCGGACCTCGGCGCAGGTGCTTCGCGCGTTCGAGACGTTCTTCGGACCCGCGCCGGAGGGAGAGCTGCTCCGCGCGCGGTTCTCGCAAATGGCCGCGGAGGTCGCGCGACGGTTTCGCGGCGACGATGCGGTGATCGGCTACGAGTTGTTCAACGAGCCCATCGCTGACGACGCGCAGTGCCTCGCGCTTCACAGGCAGGTCGGTGAGGCGATTCGCGCGGTCGATCCGCGAAAGCTGCTGCTGTTCGAGCCGCCCGCGTCGCGCAACATCGTCGATCGCGCCTCGCTGGCGAGCGCGCCCTTTCCGCTGCCGGGCGGCGTGTATGCGCCGCACATCTACACGCTCGCGTTGTCCGCGCCCGAGAGCGCGCGGCGCACGTTTACGATCGACACGCTTCGCGCTTCGCACTTGAACGCGGCGCGCGAGGCTCGCTCGTGGGCGACGCCCATCATCGTGACCGAGTGGGGCTACGACCCGAGCGGGATCCGCATGGAGGACTACGTCGCCGCGCAGGCGGACCTGCAGGACGAGTACGGCGAGAGCTCGGCGCTCTGGCTGTGGAAAGAGCGCTCGCAAGGGCTCTGGGGTCTGTTCGACTACGACGCGTCGAGCGGACGGTGGAGCGAGCGGCCTGCGTTTCGACGGGCGCTCGCGAGGGTCTATCCCGAGGCGATCGCGGGTTGGCCGAAGACGTGGCGATTCGATCGCGTCGCGCAGCGCTTCGAGCTCGAGTACGAGGGGAGCGCGATGGTGTCGGCGCCGAACGTGCTGTTCGTTCCGGCGGCGGAGGACTTCGCGCGGTCGTTTACGGTGACGTGCGACGGCGCGCGCGTGCAAGTGACGAGGGACGATGCGACGGGGCGCGTGGAGGTTCCGTGCAACGGGGCCGGGCCACATCGCGTCGAGCTCGTGGGGCAGTGATCGAGCGCGCTCGCGCGCATGCGCGAGGTTTGCGTCGCGGCGGGCGTTGTTGAATTTGCGAACACCGTCCCTGACACTCGACTCATGGGTTCGCTTTCTTTCGTCGCTCGGTGGGTCGTTTGCGGTTCGATCGTGGCGCTCGGCGGCTGCGCGATCGGCGAAGAGATGAGCCTTCGCGACGCGGGGCGAAGCGACGCGCGCATGGACGCGACGGTGAGCGCCGCGCAAGACGGAGCGGCGCAGAGCGAGGCGGGCGCGAACGGCGACGGAGCGAGCGCGAGCGACGCGCCGGTGGGCCCGAGGCCCGACGGGTCGATGGCGTGCGGAGAGCAGGATTTTCCCTGCTGCGCGGGCGCTTCGCCGTGCGTGGGGATCTTGGTGTGCTCGATGGGCACCTGTCGAACGTGCGGGCGCAGCGGCGAGCCGTGCTGCGCGGGGGATGGGTGCAACAGCGGTCTCACGTGCACGGGCGGGCGCTGCACGGGCTGCGGAGCGGCAGGGCAATCGTGCTGTCCGGGCGCGAGGCCGTGCGCGGACACGGCCACGTGCGTCGCGGGTACGTGCAGACAGTGTGGGGTCGAGCCGGGGACGTGCGTGCCCGGGACGATGGGCTCGGAGCGCTGTGGCAACTGCGGGACGCGCACGCGTTTGTGCAACGCGGACTGCTCGTGGGGCGCGTGGGGCGCGTGCGGCGGCGCGGGCGCGTGCGCCGCCGGAGCGACGGAGTCGCGCGCGTGTGGCTTTTGTGGAACGCAAACCCGACGCTGCGCCGCCGACTGCTCTTGGGAGCTCTGGAGCGCGTGCACGGGCTCGCGCGACTGCGCTCCGGGCACCGTCGACACGACGGGCTGTGGAACCTGCGGCCAACGCACGTGCGGCGCGGACTGCCGCTGGCCCGCAGCGTGTTCGGGCTGCCGCTGCGACGCGCGCACCCAGTGCGGCTTCACCTGCCCCACCGGCTATCACCCCAGCGGGTTCAGCTGCAATTTCTCGTGTGGATCGTGCTCGGGCAGCAACAACCAGGTCGCGTGCGCGCCGGACTGCGGAGACACCTTCAACGCCTGCGGCTACTCGTGTCCGACGGGCTATCACCCCACGGGATTCAGCTGCAATTTCTCTTGTGGATCGTGCTCGGGCAGCAACAACCAGGTCTCGTGCGCAGCCAACGCTGGCGCGACCTTCAACTCCTGCGGCTTCTCGTGTCCGACCGGCTATCACGTGACCGGTATGAGCTGTAACTTCTCTTGCGGCTCGTGCTCGGGCAGCAACAACCAGGTCTCGTGCCAGCACGACTGAGCGCGGCCTGAGTCGACACACGAATTCAAGCGAGAGCGTTCTCGCAGCGCACCACGAGGTAAGTCACGATGAAGAGCGCGCGGTGGATCGTTGGTTGGGCGCTGCTCGGCGCGAGCGTCGCGGGCTGCGACACGGGCGAGGTCTCTGCGCAGCGCGACTCGTCGGTGCAGCGCGACTCGAGCGCGAGCGGGCTGGACGGATCGACGGTGACTCCGATGGGGGATGGAGCGGCGAGCGCGCAGGACGCGGTCGCGACCGGCGGCGACGCGAGCGGCGATGGAGGGCCCATTTCGGTTGGGCCGGCGCGGCCCGAGGAGTGCGGCAACGCGGTCGACGACGACAACGACGGCGAGATCGACGAGGGGTGCAACTGCGCGGTGGGCACCGAGCGCGCGTGCTATCTCGGCCCCGTCGGGACGCTCAATCGCGGCGCGTGTCGCGCGGGCAATCAGCGCTGCGAGAGCACGGGCGCGAGGGCGATTTGGGGGGCGTGTGCGGGGCAGGTGATTCCGGTGCCCGAGATCGCGAGCAACGGCGTCGATGATGACTGCAACGGGATGACCGACGAGCCCGGCGCGCTGTGCCTGGCGATGTCCAACAACGAGAGCGCGACGGAGTGCGGCAACGGCCGCGATGATGACTGCGACGGAAGAGTGGATTGCATGGACCCGGGATGTGCGACGGCGGGTCGGTGCATGACGATGCGCTGCACGTCGGCCACGGAGGACACTTGTTTTGGCGGCGTCGACGAGGACTGCGACGGAAGTATTGATTGCATGGACCCGGACTGTTCGCGGGATCCGTCGTGTGTGGCCTCGGTGTGTCCGCCGGGGCAGACGCCGGTGTACACCGAGCGGACGCTGGCGCCGGCGTCGGGGTCGTCGGGGATTTTGCCTGGAGACAACCGGGCGAATTTTGCGCAGACGTGCGTGGCGGGGCGGTGCCCGCAGGGGCAGGTGTCCGTCGTGCGCGCGGGGCAACCGGCGATTTGTGTTCCGCCTCCGCCGAGCTGTCCCGAGGGGCGGTTTGCGGCGTATCGAGGCTCGTCGTGGGTCTGCGAAGGGCCGTGCGAGATCATCGTTCGCTACGGGTACATGTTCGGGTTTCGTCAGGTGTGCACCGAGCGGCCGCGGCTGATGTGCCCGTCGGGACAGAGCCCGACGTTCGACTTCAGCACCGAGCGATGGCTCTGCCGCGCGACCTGCGACAACACGACGTACGATCGCATCCTGCTCGACGGGCTCGTGCTCTGCGTCCCGTGCTGATCGAGCGGGGGGCGCAGAGGGTGTTGAACTGGATCTGACCGCGAACTACGGCAGATCCGCGGCGTCGGTCGGCGTCATGTCCTCTTGCAATACCTCCAGTATTGCTGCGTGGACATTCCTTGTCCGACTTGCGTCTCTTTGCAGTTCGCAAGTCATCTCCAATTCAACACCCTCTCAGACGAGCAGCGGTCGCGACGCGCCCAAGTGGCGATCGAGCGTGCGAACGAGCTCGTCGCGATCGAACAAGCGCGTGACGTAGTCGAGCCGATCGGTCTCGATCACGAGCTTGCTCGAGCGGTCGTAGCCCTCGAACCAGCGGTCGTACAGCGACTCGAGCGAGCGCAAATAGCTCGTGGGAATCGCCTGCTCGTACGCCCTGCCCCGCGCCTTGATCCGCTTGCGAAGCGTCTCGAGCGGGCAGCGAAGGTAGAGCATCAGGTCGGGGGCGCGCAGCTCGTCGCGCAGCGCGTGGTAGAGCGACTCGTACGTGGACCAGTCGCGGTCATCGATGTTGCCGACGTCGCGGTGATACCGAGCGAAGATCTCTGCGTCTTCGTAGATGGTGCGGTCTTGCACGACCGCGTGCGCGCGCTGCTCCATCTCGCGGTGGTGCTTGAAGCGCGTGACCAAGAAGAAGAGCTGCGACTGAAACGCCCAGCGCTTCATGTCGCCGTAGAAGTCTTCGAGGTACGGGTTGGCCTCGTGCGGCTCGTAGAAGGGCTCGAGGTGGTAGTGCTGGCAGAGCCACTTGACCAGCGAGCTCTTGCCGGCGCCGATCGTTCCTGCGACGGCGATGTAGAGCGGCTTGGACGGGGCGTTCACGACAGGCCGAGCTCCCGCGCGGTGGCCTCGTCGAGCATCCCTTGCGCGCGCGCGAACGCGAGCGTCACGCGGTGCACGCGGTCCGTGGCTCGATCGGCCATGCGCCCGTCGATGATCACCGCGCCACGGCCCGCGCGCTCGGCCTCGATGAACGCGCGCGCCTCGCGCACCGCGCGCTCGATGAGCGCCTGGGGCAGCGAGAACACCGGGTGCACCGCGTCGATCTGCGCGGGGATCCCCACCCATTTTCCGGACATCCCCACCTCGCGCGCGATGAGCGCGTCGCGCTTGCAGTGCTCGATCGCGCGCGCGCGCTCGGCCTCGCTCTTGTCCTTCGTCGGAAACTCCAGCGTCATCTCGGCCAGCGCCGGGACGCCCACGCACGCCGCCGCCTTCACGATGCGCTCGCGCGCGGCGTTTACCATCGGGTGATCGACGCGGTACTCGACGAGCGGGACGCGCAGCGAGCTCCAGTAGTCGAAGGCGCCGAAGATCAAGCCCGCGACGCGCTTGGACGCGCGCGCGATCTCGAACGCTGCTTCCTCCGCGCGTGCGCTCTCGATGAGCACTTGCACGCGAATCGAGCCC
Source organism: Polyangiales bacterium (assembly GCA_046351515.1). Classification (GTDB taxonomy): domain Bacteria; phylum Myxococcota_A; class Polyangia; order Polyangiales. Next base: position 850 of record JAXLYJ010000061.1, on the reverse strand, counting down.
TCTCGAAGAGAGAGCGCGCGCTCGAGCTCGGTGAGCGTCGCGTCCACCGAGCGCACTTCATCGGGGTGTTCGACCTTGGGCAGAACGACGCCTTCGACGCGCGCTCCGACGCGCTCGATCACGGACACGAGGTCTTCGTGCGCGGGGTCGAGCTCGGTCCCGCGCGGGCGAAAATACCGGAGCTTGCGGCCCCAATCGAGCTCGTCGAACGCGCGCGCGACGTTGGCTCTGCCGCGCTCGAGCGCCGCGTGATCACCGCGCGGAATCGAGTCTTCGAGGTCGAGCATCACGAGGTCGGCCTCGCTCTTGGTGACCGCGGCTTCGACGTACTTCCACACCGTGGCGGGGCACGTCAGGTGCGTTCGCTGCACGAGGTGCTTGTCATCGAGGGTCACTTCGTCGCGGGCGACCGCGGTGAGAGCAGCCTCGCTCCGCGCCCTCGCGCGCTGGGCGATCGCTGATCGTTGAGTCTCGCTCAAGGTCATCGGGCGCCGAGAGCGTAGCAGCGTTCGACGATCATGGAGCGCTACACCCGAGCGAGCGCGCCCCCTCGGCGCTCTCGAGCGTCGCGACCATCGAGCCCGAGCCATCGACGCGCAGCGCGAACGCGAACGCAGCGGCGTCGGGCGTCGCCCGAGCGCTGAAGAACACCGATCGAACGCACGCTGGACGGTCCGTCGACGCTTCGAGCACCGCCGACGAATCGTGGCTCGACGAGTCGAGCTCGCCGCTGCGAACGAGCGGCGTCCAGTTGCGTGACGAGGACCAGACGGTGATCGCTCCTCGGGCGCGCTGCGCAGGACAGGGTGACGTTCGGCTGCCCGTGACGATCGAGAGGGGCTCGACGCGC
>JAXLYJ010000060.1:0-12076 GCA_046351515.1 Polyangiales bacterium | reverse complement strand
ACCGTCTTCTGGCTGCAACGCGAGATCCAGAAGCGCAACGCAGCGCTGCCCGCAGGCGAGCGCCGCGTTCGATACACCCCGCACACGTGGACCAACGGCCTCGGATTCGCTGTGAATCTCCAGCTCTACGCGCTGGTCGCCCCCGAAGAGCGCGGGCTGCTCGAGTACCCCTACGACGACGACTGGGAGCCGCAGCACTGGGCCCCGTTCATCAAAGGGCACTTCGCGAGGAGCAGCGAGAACACGATCGAGATCCCCGAGGGCCCAGGGCTCGGCGTCGAGCTCGACTGGTCCGTGCTCGAGCGCTTCGGCCAGCGCGTCTACCACGGCAGTCGCGCCACGGTCGCAGCGCGCGCGGTCGCAGACTTCGGCGTGCGCGAGGCGCTCTACCTCAAAGAGAAGAAGGACGCCCTCGCGTCGTGGAGCGAGAGCGCGCAGTTCTGCTTGCCCGAGCTGCCGTTCTAACCCAGCTCGGCGACGGCGCGTTCGAGCAGTGATTTCGCACGCGATTCGCTCATCGCGTTGCGTCGATACGTCACCGCCATCGCCCACTCGTCGGGCGCTTGGATCACCGTCAACGCCGCGCCCATCTTCAAGCACACGGGAGAGAACGGCGCCCAACGCACCAGACTCAGCCCGCTCGCCTCCGTGAACAGCCCGCGCACCGAGCGGTCCACTCGCACCGCTGCGACGTGCGTCGTCGCGTTGCCCGTCGTCGTCGGGTTGACCGCCACGCGCTCGAAGACCGCCCACGGAAGCATCGCTCCTGGCGCGGACAACACCCGATCCATCTCGAGCTGTCCGCGCTCGACCGCCGCTCGCAGCGAGGCCCTCATCCCGCGCGCGACCTGCTCGATCGGCCGCTGCGCGTCGGCGAAGAACACCAGCGGCGCGATGTGATTTCCCCGCTGATTCTCCAGTCCCTCTCTCGCGCGCACGCTCACCGGAACCTCGATCGCCACCTCCCCCGCGCGCCCCACCTCCGCGTGCGCTGCCCTCGCCCACGCCGCGATCACCCACAGCGCAGGGCTCACTCCAACGCTCTCGGCGCGCGCTCGCGCTCGCTGCAACGCCTCTCCGACGAGCGACTCGCTCACCACCGACACGGGCCCCGGCGCGATGCACCCCAGCGAAAACATCGCGTGCGACCGCGCCGCCACGCGATCATCTCGCGCCTTCTTCTCTCGAAGCAGCTCGCTCATCGAGCGCGCCGGTCGCGCCCTCGCGCTCTTTCTCCGAGCGCCCTCGCGCTCTTTCTCCGAGCGCCCTCCGCCCAGCGCAGCGAAGAACTCCATCGCCACCGCGGCGAATCCCTCTCCGTCCATCATCGCGTGGTGCACGCGCAACACCACCCTGTGCCGCGCGCCCTCGCTCGCCCACCCGACGCTCATCGCGGGCTCGTTGAACGGGTCGATCATCGCGTTGATCTCCGCGTCCAACGCGCTGCGCTCGCGCTCGACGCGCACGATCGCGCGCGCGTCCCCTCGCTCGCTCGTGTGCAGCCCCGTGAGCCCCTTCTTCAACGGCGCTCCCAGCGCGGGCCACTGAGACAACACCGCATTCACAGCGCGGTCGATCGCGCTTCGATCCAGCGCTCCGTCGAGCTCGACGTCGAGCCCGAGGTGCATCGCGATCCCCGCCTGCCGCTGGTACGCGACGAAGAACGCGTCGAACGCCGAGAGCCGCTCGCTCGTCACGAGACGCTTCGCTCACCCGCGCGCGTCGAGAAGCACGTAGGGAGCTTCGACTTCACCGCCGAGTCTTCGTGCGCGAAGAGCGAGCCCGCGTTGCTCGTCGTCCCCGTCGCTTCTCCTCGGTCCACCGCGCGACGAATCGTCACGAGGTTGTCGCCGACGAGGCAGCGCTTGATTCCGTGTGCGTCGCTCGGCGCCGCGCGCACGTCCTCGAAGAAGCGCGATCGCAGCACCTCTACCAACCCCTTCTCGTGCACCGAATCCGCGGCAAACGGAACCATGCAGCACGGCTCGACCTCGCCCCGATGATTCACGTGCACGAAGTCCCGCACCGCTGGGCACCCGCCGCTGATCAGATCGCTCACCACGTTGGACAGGACGCTCACGGGCTTGTCCCGATGAATCTCTTCGATGCGCGCGCGCATCCAGCGCAACGACGCTGCTTCCAAGAGCCAGTCCGCGCGCTCTTGTCCTCCGACCATGTCGTAGTGGTGCAGGTAGCCCATGTACGCGCCGCGCTCGACCATCGCGTCGACGAACGCGTCGCTGAGCAGCGCGCGCACGTTCTCGCTCGTCACGGTGGGCGCGAACATCGCCATGCCTCCATGATCGACGTACCGCGTGATCGCGCCCACCGCGCGCTCGTACGTCCCCTCGCCGCGCCAACGATCGTGCATCGCCTTCGGCCCGTCCACGCTCACGGCGAGCTCGATGTTGCCGCACGCAGCCAGGGCGCTCGCCACTTCGTCGGTCACCAACAACCCGTTGGTAAACACCGTGAAGAGCACGTCTCCGTGCGCGCGCGCCACGCTCGCCACGTCGCGCCATCGGATCAACGGCTCGCCGCCGATCACGCTCACGCGAAACGCTCCGAGCTCGCGCGCTTCGCCCACGACGCGCACCATCGTCTCGACCGAGAGCCGATCAGCCCCGTCGTGATGGATCTCGTACAGGTTGTAACAGTGCTCGCAGCGCAGGTTGCACTGCACCGTCGGCGACAAGATCAACGACCGCAGCCCCACGAGGCCGTGCTTCGCGCGCGCGATCAACCGAGCCTTCTCGCTCGCGAGCACCGGACGCACCAGGTGCCGCTCGGCGCGCCGCGCGCTCTCGCTCGACGACCAGCCGCGACGCTCTCCGTAGCGCAGAAAGTTCAGGAAGAAATGCGCTGAATCCCTCCCCGTCCCCTTCTCGAGCGACAGCCCCGGGATCGCCTCGATCTTGCCGAGCAGCGACGCGTTGGTGCTCGTCTTCAAGAGCGACCGCACCGCAGAGAGCCCCGTCTCCAACGCCGCGCTTCCCAGGTTCGCGAGTGTGCTCATCGGACAGAGAGCATACCCCGCCTCTCGTCACCGAAGCTCGCGCAAGTACCGCTCGGCCTCTTGCCGCACGAGCGCGAACCGATCGTTGAGCATCGAGCGAATCACCGGCTCGGACTGCGCCCTCGGCAGCCTCGCGACGCGGTGCAACACCGTGAGCCGAATGCTGTCATTGGGATCGTTGCGCATCGAGAGCACGATGCTCGGCGCGCGAGGGTGCGGGCTGCGATCGAGCGCCGAGACAGCCGTGTACCTCAGCGATTGCGCGGCCATCTCGCGCAGCTCGGCCGTGGTGTACCCCGCTGGGTCGAGGTCCGCCGCGGTGATGCGCAAGACGCGCTCGATCGCCGCCAACGCGCGGTCGTCGTTGAAGCGGCCCAGCGCGAAGATGTAGCTCCCCCACGAAGCAGACGGGACGCGCGTGCTCAACCGCGCGAGCGACTCGATCACACGATCGTCACGAATCCACACGATCGCTCGCTGCGCGTCGTCGTCGCCGCCGGCCGCGCGCGACTCGAGCCCCGCGATCAGCGCCGCGAAATCCGCGGCGTTTTGCGGTCGAACGTCCACGACGGCGCTCGCGCTCAAGGTGACGTTCTGCTCGGTCCCCGCGTCGCTCGAAGCGTCGCGCGCAGCGACCGTCGTGCGCAGCGTGATCGTGTAGCGATCGGGACGCTCGAACGGCGCCCACAGCGACAGCAAAAGCCTCGTGCGTCGCTCGGCGCGCGGCGCGATCGTCACGCGCCACGACTGCCCTCCAAACTCGGGCCCGCTGTCAGGAACAGCGACCGCCGCTCCCCCCGCCGAGACCGCGCTCACCTCGTAGTTGTTCGGTCGCCCGAGCTCGTTGCGCCCCATCCACGCGTACTCGATTTCGACCGGTGAATCGCCGATGTTCTCGACGACGAGCGTCCCGAACAAAGGCTCGCCCACCATCGGCGCGCTCGTGTCCGTCACGAGCGAGACCCGCACCCGCGTCGCGGCCACTGCCACCTCGTTGCCCATCGCGCCTCCGTCAGCGACCGCCACCACGGGCCCCGCGCTCGCCTCGCGCGCAGCGTAGGCCCCCGGCCCCGCGGGCTGCGAAGGAGGAGTGCGATGACACCCCGCCATCGACGCACACACAATCAAGAGAGCGCGGCCAGTCCTCACCCGCCTGACCGTAGCGCGCGCGATCGGTCAGCGCTTGTACTTGTCGAACAGCGGCTTGAATCGCTCGCGAATGTGCGGCGGAACCCTGGACGGATCCGTCAGCACCGCGTGCTCGAACGCGCTCGACGCCGGAGAGCGCGACGGGTCGGGCAACGTCGCGGCCAGGTGACGCACGGTCTCCTGCGCGCGCTCGACGTTCTTGTGCAGGATCTCGAGGATCATCTTGATGTCCACGCTCGCGTCGTGCTCGCGCCAGCAGTCGTAGTCCGTCGCGAGCGCGAGCGTGCAGTACGGAAGCTCGATCTCGCGCGCCAAGAAGACCTCGGGGACGTTGGTCATGCCGACCACCGAGCAGTTCCACGAGCGAAACATGAAGGATTCGGCGCGCGTCGAGAAGCGCGGGCCTTCGATGCACACGTACGTTCCGCCTTCGTGCACCTTCGCGCCGGTCTTGCGGGCCGCTTCGGTGACGGCGCGCGCGAGCAACGGGCACACGGGATCGGCCATCGAGACGTGCGCGGCGATCCCCTCGTCGAAGAACGTCCCCGCGCGGCGCTGCGTGCGATCGATGAACTGATCGACCACCACGAGATCACCAGGAGCGATCTCTTCGCGCAGCGAGCCCACGGCCGAGACGCTCATGACATGCGTCGCGCCCAGGGATTTGAGCGCCCAAAGGTTCGCGCGAAAGTTGATCGCGCTCGGCGGAATCCGGTGCCCGCGCCCGTGTCGCGGCAAGAACAAGAGCGTCGTCTCTCCGAGCCGCCCTTTGATCACCGCGTCCGAAGGAGAGCCCCACGGCGTCTCGACGTCGACCTCCTGAACGTCTTCGAGTCCGGGCATCTGATAGAGCCCGCTGCCGCCGATCACACCCAGCACGTATCCCATGTGTCTCTGTCCTCGTTCGTCGCGAACCAGCGCCGCGTTCGGGCGGCGTTGTACCCTACTTTTTCTCGGGGATCGTCTCGATCGAGAACACCCCGAGGTCCTTCGCGCCGTGCCCACCTTCGATCAGCTCGTCCATCCTGTGGGCGAGCCCCGGGAGCACCGCGAGCGGAAGCGCCCCCGCGCTCTCGCACATGAGCCGCACGTCCTTGCGCGCCATCGCGAGCTCGAAGCTCGCGTCGTAGTCCCCTTTGATCATCCGCGATCCCCGGCCCGCGACGATCCCTCCAAACGGAAACCCGCTGACGAACCCCTGCACCATCTCTGGGCTGAGCCCCGCTCCCTTGCCGAGCGCAAACGAGTCCGCGAGGCACCCCGCGACGCCGATGATCATCGCGTTGCCCACGAGCTTGAGCGCGCACGCGACGCCGTTGTCCTCGCCCAAGCGCACGAGCTCGCCGGTCATTTCACCGAGGGATTTCGCAAGCGATTCGACGACGGGCGTCCGCCCCGCGCAGAGCATCCTGCCGCTCGCTTGCCGCGCGTTGATGGGCCCCATGAACACCGGCGCGCTCACGTACGCGACGCCCATCGCGCCCAGCCTCTTCGCCCTCTCGCGCGCTCCCTCGGGCGAGACCGTGCTGTGATCCACCACAGGCACACCGCTCGCCAACGCAGGCAACGCCCGCTCGAGCACGCTCTCGACCGCGCTGTCCTCGCTCAAGCACAAGTGCACGCGCTCGACGCCCTTCACGCACTCCTCGGGCGTCCCGCACGCGATCGCCCCGCGCTCTGCGAGCGGAGCGCACTTGGCCGCGGTGCGATTCCACACGCGCACGGAGGTCTTGCGCGCGAGCGCCGCCTCGACGAACCCCGAACCCAGGAGACCAGCACCAAACCACGCGATGGTTGTCATCGGGCAGAGCTATAGCGCGTTCGCACCCCCATTCGACCGGGGGTCCGACGCTCTGCGCAGCGTCGAGACCCCCATTCGACCGGGGGTCCGACGCTGTCACGAGCGTCCCCACCCCCATTCGACCGGGGGTCCAACGCTCTGCGCAGCGCCCACCCCCCGGTCGAATGGGGGTCTCCGCGCTGCGCAGAGCGAACTCCCCCCCATTTCACCGCCCCCGGCACGCACCGACGATCAGCCCCGCCCGCAATAGCTCACTGGAACATCGCTTGTCCGCCGCCGCCGATCAGCCCGACGCCGCTCGCCGTGAGCGTCACTTTGTAGTCACCCGCCATTTGATCGCGCGAGTCGGTGGCGGCGATCGCGATCGTTCCCGATCCCGCAGGCAACGCCATCATGACGTCCGCCGGAACCGTCCCCGTCCCACCAGCAGCGTCGAACGCGCACGAGACCGTGGACGAGTTGCCGCCCGCGGACGAGACGAGGACAACGTTGACCTTGCCCGTGGTGCCGCCGGTCCACGCCGCGGCGAGCGCCTGCGTGCGAGGGATCATCGTGGGCGCAGTCAGGCTCAACATCGGAGCGGTCACCACGACTTGCGCGGGCATGGTCAACGTCCCGGTAAACGCCGGCACTCCCGTGGCGCTCCCTGCCGCGCTCACCGTCAGCATCGTCCCTGCGGGAAACACTTCCATCCGCTGGTTCACCGACTGGTACGTGTTGTCCGCGCCCGGCATGAGCTGAATCATCTGCCCGCCGCCCGAAATCGTGATCACGCCCGCGCTACGCGCGCCGTTGTCGCTCGTGCCCGCATCCTGCGGAGCCGCGCCCGCGTCGGTGCTCGGCGTCGTGCACTCGTTGATCGTGCACGCGCCGGACGTGCGCTGCGTGCAACGGACGCTCGACGTGCTGGCATTTTCGCCGAACCCAGCATTCGCAACGGTCGTCGAGAGCGACATCCCCGCGACCATCCCCGAGAGCGAGATGATCGTCACCGCGCCGCCCTTCTGCGGGCCGTTGTTCGGGTTGTTCGAAGGCCCGCACGCCGCGAGCGCAGCCAACGTGAACACCGACAACGAAGCACGAACCGACACTGCACGCATACTCGACCTCTTGTGTTGATAGGTTGAAAGGCTGCAAACCACGCTCGAAGCAGGTCAGCGCCGCGTCGAAGCCGCAGAGACACGGCTCCGCTCCTCCGATGTTCGCGGCGCGCATGGTACGGCAACGGCGAACGGGATGTTCCTTCGTGGTGGTTGCTGAATGCACCATCCGCCGAGTAGCTTCCCAAACGCCGCAAGCTCATGGGTCGCGCGTACGCAATCGCTCTCAACGCATTTCGCGAAGCCGTTCGAGACCGCGTGCTATTCGGCGTCCTCGGCCTCGCGGTCGCGTCACTCCTGTTCGGAACGTCCCTCGCCTGGCTCTCGGTCAACGAGCAGACCCGAGTGCTCACCGACCACGGCATCGTCACGATCTCGTGGCTAGCCAACCTGGTGGCGATCTTCTTGGGCGCGAGCTTTCTCTACAAAGAAGTCGAGCTGCGCACGCTCTACGTGATCCTCGCCAAGCCCGTCGCGCGCTGGCAGTTCGTCCTCGGCCGCTATCTCGGCATCGTCGCGACCGCGTTGGTCTTCATCGCGTTGACCTCCAGCGCCCTGCTCATCCTGCTCGACTTCGTCACCGCCGAGACGCACGCGACCACCGCCACCCTCGTCGATTCGCTCAAGGGCTCTCGCTCGACCCGCGCGCTCACGCTGTTCGCGGCGCTCTCGGTCGCCGCCCTCGTCTTCGCCGCCGTCACGCGAAGCAAAGCCCTCGCATCGGTCCGCTCGGCCACCAGCGGCGCCGGGGTTCCGCTCGCATCGTTCGCCCTGCTCGCGGTGGTGGCTTCGCTGAGCAACAGCGTCGCGCCGCAAGAGACCGCGTTTGTCCTCATCTCGGCAGCGATCGTCGCCCTCGAGGTCTGCATCACCGCCGCGCTCGCCACGCTGGTCTCGTCGTTCTCGACCCCCTTCGTCACCGGCGCGCTCACCCTCGGCCTGTTTCTCATCGGCCGCTCGACGGGCGCGATGCTCGAGCTCAAGGGCCGCCAATTGCCCGCCGAAGCGCTGCGCGCGATCAAGCTCGTCCCCGAGGTCTTCCCCAACCTGCACTTGTTCGTACCTTCGCGGCAGTCGCTCGCCCTCACCTTTGGCTGGTCCCCCGTGCTCGCGTTTGTCGGCCAACTCGCGGTGTATACAGCGTTTCACGCGGCGCTCTTCGTCGGGCTCGCTTCGCTTCTCTTTCGCCGCAGGGACCTGACGTGAGCACCTCCGCCACGAGCCGTCGACGCCACACGATCGGCTACGCCCTGTGCGCCGCGGTCGTCTTGCTCACCGCCAGCACGCGCGCGCTCGTCGAGTCCTCTCGCGAGCTATCGGCAGCAGAGAGCGCGACCGCGCGAGGCGACACATCGGACTCGATCCGCCGCTTGCGCCGCGCAGCACATTGGTACGTCCCTGGCTCTCCCTACTGCTCCGCCGCCTACGAAAAGCTCGAGCGAATCGCGACCGAAGCCGAAGCCCAGGGGCGCGCAGAGCAAGCGCTCTCGGCCTGGCGCGCGATCCGCGCCAGCGCCCTGGCGACGCGATGGCTCATCGTGCCCGAACGCGCCCGGCTCGAGCGCGCCAATCGCCACATCGCGGCGCTCATGGCCGAGCTGCCCGCGCCGCCCGAAGACCGCGCCAAAGACCGCGCCCGCCTGCGCGAAGAGCACCTCTCGCTGCTCAACGAAGACCGCGCTCCCGACCCCGCGTGGCTCGTTGTTCTGGCGATTGGATTGGCCTCGTGGCTGTTCGGGCTGTTTCGAGCGATGCGCGACGGGTGGGACGAAGACGATCGCCCACAAGCGCGGCCCCTCGCGGTGTCCCTCGCGCTGAGCGTCGGCGGCCTCGCGTTGCTCTTGCTCGCCGTCGCCCGCGCGTAGACGCCCTGCAACAACGCCGTCAGTCTTCGTCGGTGCGCTTGAACTCAGGCGACGCTCCGTAGGCCGCTGCAGGCGCTCCGTACACAGGACGAATGGTCGGAGGCCGCGCTCGTTCGCGGTGGTGAACCGCGCGAGACGCAGCCGCAGCATCCTCGGGGATCGCTGAGTCCGGCTCGCTCACGTCCGGCGCGGATCCATCCGCCGCCACTGGCGTCGGCTCGACGAGCGCTCCCGTATCGGGAACCTCGACGCGCGGCGGAGCCCCGTACGGCTGCGCGATCGGCGGCGTTCGCTGACAAGCGGCCATGCTCACCGCGCCCGCGAGCAGGATCGCCGCGCGAGACAACCGTGTCGGCCCCTCGATCGACGGCTCATCGTGCTCGCTCGCGACGCGCGCGTGCCCACAAAACGGGCAGCGCGGCTCGATCTCGCGCACGTGCCTCGCACAACCTCCGCACAGGACCAACGCCATGCGCCGAGCGTATCGCAGCGAAGCGCCCCATCGGAGGCGCGGTCGAGCGAATCAACAGCGCCCCCGTCAACCAAAGCGCCCGCGTCCCCATCGCGAGCCATTCAACGCTTCAGCGGCCGTTGAGACCGTTGATAAACACGTCTTCGAACTGCGTGCGATCTGCAGAGACGCCGACGCGGACCCAGTCTGGGCCGCACGAGCGCTCGACGGTGCGCCCCTGCTGCACGCCCGTCTGGGTGACGCCGATACGAATCCACTCGTAATCGACGACGCCCTCAGCCGCGATGCTGCTCGCCGCGATGGCCGCGACGGGGTCCCACCAGTAGAGGGGCGCTCCGCTGGCGACTCCGAATTGAATGAACGGGTGGCTCATCAAGCGCGAGACGTACTGCGCCTCGGGCGTGGTCTGATCGCCAGCGAGGCGAGAGAGGTACGCCAACGTCACCGGAGTGTGATTCGTCGCGTCGAGAGGAATCAGCGTGAGGCGCCCCGGGGTCAAGCGATCGACGACGGATTGAGCCGAGGCTGGGTCCGCCCAGATATTGATCTCTTGCGAACCGTCGGCGGTCGCGCCCGGCTCTGCGTTGCCCGCGACACGCACGGCGCCGCCCATCACGACAGCGCGGCGAACCTTCACGAGCGGCAGCGCAGGCGAGCGAGAGGCGAGCGTCGAGAGGGCGCTCGCGACGTTGGTGAGCGGGCCCGTGGCGAGGATGGTGACGGGCCTCGACGAATGTTGGATCGCGTCGGCGAGCACCTGCGGCGCGGGGACGGCGCTCGACGCGGTGCTGGCCGTGCACGAGGCGAACGTGTCATTGAGGATTTGATTCACGCCGAAGCGCAGCGCGGGCGAAAACGAATTGGTCCCGACCGGAGAGCCGTCGGCGACAGGAACGTTGATTCCACACTCGGCGAGGACGCAGCGGGCGTGACGAATCGCTTCACCCGGAAGGCCGGCGCCGTTATTCGTCACAGTGACCGCACGCAGCTCGATGTTGCCGAGCTTGTGCTGCTGGCAGAGATAAGCGAGCGCCGCAGTGTCATCGAAGTCCATGTCGCTGTCGAAAACCACCGGAGTGCGCGGGCGCCCGCCGAGCTGAATCTCGCTCGCTTGCGAGGCGACCTCCGAAGGAACCTGCTCCCCATTCGCGCACGCGCCACCACCAAGTGCGACAGCCGCCACGAGCACGAAAAATCCCAACCGGTTCTGTTCACGCATGTGCCGCTCCCATCGTGCAGGGTGAATGAAACACCGCCATCAATACTGATCACAAACCGGAGGTCTGACAAGGCGCAATCTACAATTATTTCATGCACATATACTCGCCCCGTGACGCGCAAGCACTCCTCGTACGTGAACCAATCGCACCGCACCCTCGATGTGCGGACTACGAAAGCGCACAATGAATGAATGCTGAGCGCGCTCAGCGAGAATCCGATGAGCGCGCTCAGCGAGAATCCGATGAGCACACTCAGCGAACTTCGATTCCTCCCTGATTCACAGGGCGAAGCCCTCAATGCGCCCAGACGGTCATCCGCCGGCCTCCCCGACTCATACCCCTAGCGCCCCCAAGAGACAACAGCGATCAACGCCCGCCGACGGCGCACGATCCCCGGTCGTGAGCGTCGACGATCAGCGCGAGCGGACGACTACGACGAGCTGCGAAGGTGCCTCAGGGCGTCTTCGCGATTCGCGAACCACTTGATGTCCTGCCCGACCGCGAACGCGAGGGCAGAGCCGACCATGCGCACTGGTGACGAAGCGACAGCCACGGCGATGCGACGCCCACCCGCCGCCCGAAACGACGAGAAGAACGTGTTGGCCGCGCCGCTCGGCGCAGCCTTGAATCCCTCGACGAGAGAAACATCACAGAGCCAGTCGCCTCCACCGATCTTTCGCAGCTCGGCTTCGACGTCTCGACGAACCTGATCGACCAACTCGGGAATGAGCTTCCCGTAGTAGGTCGTCTCAACGATCCGTCCCTCCAAGTGTTTCGTATCAGCCCTCCCCTCGGCGTTGGTCTTGTTCATGGCTCGTCAGCGGCGTCAGTAGTTGAAGAGTGAACGTGGAGAGTCTGAACTCTCGAAGGGAGTCGGTAGCACGGCCGCCAGACAAGCTCAAGCGAAACGACCCCGTCGATTGAACACTGTCAATACCCGGGACGGCTGCGCTTCGCCTGAACGCCTACACAAGTCCATGCGCTCACACTTGGCAACCAACAAATAGCGCGCAACATCACGAGGCTTCTTTGAACAGCTTGGTAAAGTCCGCTCGTGCGTCGATCGATCGGAGCCGGTCGACGAAGGACAACGCGATGTCACCGACGCACGCGCGCAGCTCAGGCGGGCACCGCTCAGCGGACGCCACTGCGCACGCGATGGCCTTCGCAACAGTCTCAGGAATCCCCAGCTCGACAACCTTCTGCGAGAGTTCGGCGTACTCTGCCGCGGAGCTGGCGCTGCAGCGACGCACCCCAGCGTTGAAGTCATCGCGACTACGCGTGGGAATCGATCGAAACGGCCGCCAGTAGCGCTCGAGCAACGCCAGGTTCTCGGGCTGCGCGTCGAGCATCGAGAGCAACGGATGGGTGACCACGCCGAGCTTGATGTCGTCGTTTTCACCGTTGGTCTCACGCTGCTCGACGATGCTCACAACATCGTCCACGTCCTGCA
>JAXLYJ010000059.1:0-13069 GCA_046351515.1 Polyangiales bacterium | reverse complement strand
CGCTGCGCGCGTTCTCCCGCGAGCTCAGCGAGCGCGAAGCGCTTCGGCTCTACCGCGGTCGCGGGGCGTACGAAGTGTCCAAGCACGAGGCGTACTGGGCGTTTCGACGGCTCGCGGACGAGCGCGGCGTTCGATGGTCCGCCGTGCATCCATCGAGCGTGATCGGCGATTCGCGCACGGGAGAGACGCTGCAATTGATGGGGCTCGCGGAGACCGTGCGCAGCCTGCACGAGGGACGAATGCCAGCGATGGTGGGCGGGGCAGAGACGTTCGTCCCGGTGGTGGCGGTGGATCACCTCGCGCGGGTCTTGGCCACGGTGGACGAGCGCGAAGAGACTCTGTCGCAGGACCTGGTGGTGCTGGCGTCGGACACGCCCGCGTTGCCCGCGTTGATCGCGCGGATCGCGGCGCGCATGGGCCGACGTTCGCCGCGGATTTCGCTGCCCGTCGGGCTCGTGCGCGCGCTTCCGAAATGGCTGAGCGGGGTCGATCGCGAGGCGCTCGATTTCATCGCGAGCGATCGGTACGACACCGAGAGCGCCGAGGCGCACGCGCGCGCCGTGGGGATCGAGCCGCCCTCGACGCTCGCGACGATCGATCGCTGGTGCGACTACCTCGTGCAGACGCGGTTTCTGCAGACCCCGCGCTGAGCGCGCTCAGCGCATCGCGGGCGTCGGAAGCTCGGTGCACACGCGTTGGCTCGCGCCGCTGACCGGAGCGCTCTCGAGAAACGCGCGCACTTGCTCGAGGTAGAGCGAGCCTGGCTGCGCGGGAAGGCACGGCTGGTCGTCCTGATTCGAGCACGCCGCGTGGCCGTGGTCAGCGCCCGCGATGAGCGCGAGCGTCGAGCGATTCGCCACGGGTTCGCGGCAGATCGTCTCCCACAGCTCGCGGCCGTACTTGGTCTGCACGTAGTCGTCCGCGGTCCCGTGGACGATGAGCACGCCGCGCGCGGCGCGCTGGGAAGCGAGGCGGATCTTCGACTTGTTGTCGAAGCGGTTGGACATCAAGAACGACGACGGGATGATCAAGCTCGAGTCCGCCGCGAGCGCCATGACGCTCGTGAAGGGCGCTTCGAGGATGAGCCCTGCGCTCAGCGATTCCCAGGCCATTTGCGTGGCGGGCGCGCCGCCGAGCGAGTAGCCGTAGTGAAAGATCCTGCTCGCGTCGACGCCCGCCGCGGCCGAGCGGAGGTAGTTGTGCGCGGCGCGCGCTGCTCGATACACGCCCTCTTCGCTCGGCGATCCAGGGGTGCGCCCGTACCCTGGATAATCGTAGACGATCACGTTGACGCCCAACGCGAAGAGCGTCGCTGCGCGCGGCCAGTAGCCGTCGATGTTGCTGCCGTTGCCGTGGTGATAGAGCACCGTCGCGTGCGTCGCGGCGTCGGGCTGACGCGCGATGGCGGCGAACACCGTCGAGCCGTCCTCGGCGGTGAGCGTGAGCCGCTCGATGCGATCGGCTGGGATCTTCATCGCCTCAGGAAATCCCGCGGGATACGTCGCGAGCGTGTAGTCCTGCCCGTCGGGGATCTTCGTCGGGTTGAAGAAGAACGAGTCGAGCGAGATGCACGAGCTCAGAGAGAGCGCGCCGACGATCGCGAGCGTCGCGCGAGCGAGAAGAGTCGAGCGCTTCATCGAACACCCGGTCCGAAGTTGACGTTGAAGCCCAGCATCGCGCCGATCACGCCGATGCCGCCTGGGCTCAGCCAATCGACGGTCACCAGTCCTGCGTTTTGGCTGAAGGCGTACCAGCGCATCTCGAGGTCGATCGAGAAGCGCGCGTTCGGAGAAAACTGCGCGAGGCCAAAGAGCGTCGGAGTCCAGAAGGGGCGCGCGTCGAGCTCGCGGTCGCTCGAGCCGATGCGCAGCATGTTGTGCACGCCGCCGCCGAGCAGAAGCCAGCGCGTCGGTCGCCCCGCGCCGCCGACCCACGCGTCGGCGAAGACGACCGCGTCGCGACGATTGCCCATCCCCTGCAGCGAGCCGCCGATCGCGAGCGCGTGGCGCACGTTGGGGATCGGGTGCCACACCGCGCCGCCCGTCATGCTCAAGATCGCCGTCGAGCCGCCGCCGCCGCTGAACGCCATGGCCAGCGGCTGAACGCTCGCGTGCAGATCGATGTCGTCTTCGATTCCGTACGCGACGTCGACGGCGACGATCGGCGCAGGGATCGGCAGCGGACGACGCAGAATGGGGCCGCCGAGCGAAGCGTTGACTCGAAGATTGTTCTTTCCGACCGGTTGCAGCAGGTGCGACGTCGCGCAGCCCGTAGGAGCCGCGAGGAGCGTCACGACCGCTGCCCGAAGCAGCCAGTATCGCACGGGCGCGACGCTACCACGGTGCTCGCGAGACCGACTGTCCTGTGTGCGCTCTCGCGCGCACGCGAGGGCCTCGCTCGGCGCTCGCAACGAATTTTGCTTGCGTGCTTCGCTGGACGAGCACCGTCCGTTGTGTGCTAGAAATGTGCTGCCGTCAGAGACGAAAAGGGGGGTTGGCCATCGGGCTTTCGGCCGTTGCCGAGCCCGACGCTCAGCCCCCCACTGATGGAGCGACGCAGCGTCTCTCTAGACCCAGCGTGGTCGGTCACGTTTTCCCCGCTCAGAGTGTGCGGTGACCGATGGGATCCAGAGCCCTACTGCGTCGTGGCGTTGTGTCCCGTCGACGCATGGAGTGCAGTGTTGACTACGGAAGCTGCGGTGGATGTGCAGAGCCCTGTCATTCAGGCGGTGGCTCGACTCAGTGATCGCGCGTTGGCCCGCCTGGTGGGCGCGAACGCGTACCTTCGGGGCCGGGTGTACGCGAGGCAAGCTTGCGTTCACGCGCTCGCGGTCGCGGGCAGTGAAGCCTCCGGTCGCGTTCATGGCCGCGCGAGCGACCCTTACGACGTG
Source organism: Polyangiales bacterium (assembly GCA_046351515.1). Classification (GTDB taxonomy): domain Bacteria; phylum Myxococcota_A; class Polyangia; order Polyangiales. Next base: position 10,179 of record JAXLYJ010000059.1, on the reverse strand, counting down.
AAGGTCAACCTCTCGGACGAGGGCGGCTTGACCAGCCAGTGCTCGTGTCCCGCGTGGCGCGGACCGGACCGGCACTGCAAGCACGTCGCTGCGTTGCTCGTGGCGTTGCGCGACAAAGTCCGCCCGCCGCGATCACAGCAGCAAGGGGAGGGTGGGGAGAGAGACTCGAGCGCGCCGCCCGCGCCCAACGCGACGCCCAACGCAGCGAGCAACAACAACGCTGGCAGCGCGAACAACGCTCTCAGGCCGCCCAAGCCCAAGGACGGCGGTCGCGAGCGAGAGCGCGAGCGAGAGCGAGACCGAGATCGCCACGATCGCCGCGACGCGAAGAACCCGCGACGGCGCGATGACACGGGCTCTGCGCGCGAAGTGGTCGTGATGGATCGATCGGGCCCTCGCGTGGTGTCCGCCGGGGGAATGTCCACGGTGCAGTCGGTCTCGGCGTCCGCGAGCGCGAGCAACGAGCAGCCCAAGGGGTTTGCGGCGTGGGTTCCGTCGAGCGAGCCGAGAAAGGCGCCGGAGATCGAGTACCGCGTGCACGTGCGGTCCAACTCGCTCGCGATCACGCCGTACCTCGCTGAGTCGCGCACGGCCGTCGCGCCGTCGGACGCGCTCGATCAGCTCGGCGCGCTCCCGAGCGTGCATCGTCCGATCCTTCGCTTGCTCGCGCGGTTGCACCCCAAGGGTGCCCGAGGAGCGCAGGTCGAGGCGCGCAACGAAGACGCTGCTGAGCTGGTCGCGCGGCTGCGCGGGCGGCGCGTGCTGGTCGAGCCGATGCTCATGGAGCTCCGGTACCTCGACGAGCCGCTCGTCCCGAAGATCGAGCTCGAGATGGTCCCGCCGTCGCACGTGCGCGTGCGTGTTGTGTTCGAGCGCAAGTCCGGCGATGCGCGGCGATTCAACCTCAATCAGGGCCTGTGGCTCGAAGGCGATCCGGGCTGGCACCTGGACCCGATTCAAGGCGTCGCGCGGCCGCTCGCGGATCACGTCACGTCCACGTGGCTCGAGCGTCTGCTCAAGACGCCGGCGGTCACTCACCCCACGAGCGACGTCGCGCGGTTGCTGAGCGAACACCTGCCCAAGGTCTCGCTCGCGCTCAACGCTCCGCTGCCGGACATTCGCGCGATCGTCGACGAGATCGACGTCGCGCCGAAGTTCGTGATGCGCGCGGCGGGTGACCTCACGCGCGTGGTCGGAACGCTCGATGTGAAGTACGGCGAGCACGAGTTTCAGGTGCCGCCGGTCGAGCTTCCTCCGCCGCTCGTCATCTTGGAGAGCGCGGGCGTGCGGCCCAAGTGCCTGCGTCGAGACGTGGGCGCTGAGCGCCTCGCGGTGAACATGCTGCTCGATGGCGGGCTCGAAGTGACCGATGATTTCCGTGCGTTTCAAGCGACGGAAGACCGCGCGGTGAAGTTCTGGAGCGAGTGCGTCCCGTCGCTGCCGCGCGAGTGGGAGAAGTACGTCCCCGAGCACATGGCGAACGTGAAGGTTCGCAGCGCTCCCCTGACGCCGCGCGCGCGTGTCTCGTCCGGTGTGGATTGGCTCTCGGTCGACGTCGAGTTCGGCTCGGAGGGCAGCAAGGCGGCGGAAGAAGACCTGCGCCGCGCCCTCGAAATGGGCCACAAGCTCGTCCGCCTCGAAGACGGAACGTACGCGCGCATCGAAGGCCTCCAAGTCGCCGAGGTGCTCTCTCGCCTGCAAGAGATCTATCAAAACGGCAAGGGGCAGCTCCCGCTCTCGCAAGCAGGGCGCGTGCAGGACCTGCTCTCGCAGCTCGGGCAGCGCGCGGACGTCGGCAAGAGCACGAAGGACTTCTTCGCGGCGCTCGGCGAGCACAAGGTCGAGTCCATCGATCCGCCGAAGGACCTCGACGCGACGATGCGCCCCTACCAGCAAGAGGGCTTCTCGTGGCTCGCGTACCTGTACCGCACAGGGACTGGCGGAATCCTCGCGGACGACATGGGTCTCGGAAAGACCCTGCAAGCCATCGCGCTGCTCTTGTGGGTCAAGCGCTTGAGCGAGCCGTTCGTCGAGGCCGACGAAGCGCCGCGCACCAAGGCGAAGAAGGGCGCGAAGAAGGCCGCCGCTGCGAAGGAAGCGTCCGTCGACGACGACGAAGAAGAGAGCGCGGCGACGAAGAAGGGCGCGAAGAAGGGCGCGAAGAAGGCTGCGAAGAAGGGCGAAGAGTCCAGCGCTGGCCCGGTGATGGGACCGATGGCGAAGCCGCTCGAGCAGGGCGGTCCGCTGGCGTTGGTCGTGGCGCCGACGTCGGTGGTTCCGAACTGGGTGCGCGAGGTGCAGAAGTTTGCGCCCGCGCTGCGAGCGATCGCGTGGACGGGCTCGGATCGCGCTCAGTACAAGAGCGAGATCGAGCGCGCGGACGTGGTCGTGACGTCCTACGCGCTGCTGCGTCGCGACGAGGAGTTTCTCTCGTCGATCGACTGGGGCTACGTGATCCTCGACGAAGCGCAGTCGATCAAGAACCCGACCTCGGCCACCGCGCGCGCCGCGAAGAACCTCAAGGGCAAGCGTCGCCTGGCCCTCACGGGAACGCCGATCGAGAACCGCCTGAGCGAGATCTGGTCGATCTTCGACTTCGTCTCTCCGGGCCTTCTGCCGGCGCTCGCGCAGTTCGAAGAGCGCTACGCCAGGCCCATCGATCGCGGCGACGAGGACGCGGCGCGCAGGCTCCGCTCGACGATTCACCCGTTCGTCCTGCGTCGCACGAAGAACGAAGTGGCCCAGGATCTCCCTGAGAAGATCGTCACCGAGCGGCTGTGCGAAATGCCGCCAGAGCAGCTCGCTGTGTACAAGACCGTGCTCAAGAGCGTGCGCGACACGATCATGGGCGAGGTCGAAGCGAACGGACTGGCGCGCTCGCAGCTGCAGATCCTGGCGGGCCTCACGCGACTGCGTCAGGCCGCGTGCGACCCGCGGTTGCTCGGGATCACAGGCCCGTTCAGCGACGAGACCTCGGGCAAGCTGTTGGCGTTGCGCGAGCTGATCAGCGAGGCGCAGCAAGGCGGGCACCGGACGCTGGTGTTCTCGCAGTTCGTCTCGATGCTGCAGCTCATCAAGACCGCGCTCGATCAGGACGGCGTCACGTACGAGTACATCGACGGCGACACGAAGGACCGTCAGTCGCGCGTCGATCGCTTCAACAAGGACGAGAAGGTCTCCGTCTTCTTGATCTCGCTGAAGGCCGGCGGAACGGGCTTGAACCTCACCGGCGCCGACACCGTCGTGCACTTCGATCCCTGGTGGAACCCCGCGGTCGAAGATCAAGCGACGGATCGCGCGCACCGCATCGGGCAGACCAAGGTCGTCACGGCGTATCGCTTCGTCGCCCGCGGGACGATCGAAGAGAAGATCCTCGAGCTCAGCGCCAAGAAGCGCGAGCTGGTCGAGAACGTGCTCGGACAAGAGCAAGACGAGAAGGTCTCGGGCGTGCTCACGCGCGCCGAGCTCGATCGACTGTTCAGCGACGAGTGACGTTCACGCGCGGCGCGGGGGCGTCGCGCGTCGCGTTCGAGCGCGTATCGCGAGAGAGTCGAGCGTCAGCGCCGCGGGGGAGGGGCGCTGTGGAGCTTCGACGACGCGCGGCACGCTGTGCGATTCGATCAGCGATTTTACTGACCGAATCGCGATGACCTCAGTCCTTGTGCTTGCCCTCTTTCTGGGCCTGCACGTAGATGCTCTCGATGTCTTCGTTGTACTTGGCGACGACGTTGCGGCGCTTGAGCTTGAGGGTCTGCGAGAGCATGTCGTTCGCCGTCGTGAAGTCCTCGTGCACGAGCACGAACTTCTGCGGTCGCTCGTAGCCCTTGATGTCCTTGAGCTGGTGATTGATCTCGTTGCGGAAGAGCGACTGCGTCTCGGGGTGATTGAACAGATCGGGGATCGGGTCGGTCGCGATTCCCTTTTCAGCGGCCCACTTCTTCAGCATCTCCATGTCCGGGACGATCACGGCGACGTTGAACGGCTTGTTCGCGCCGTGGATCATCACGTTGGCGATGTACTGCGAGAGCTTGAGCGACTCTTCGAGGGGCGCCGGGGCGACGTACTTGCCGTTCTCGAGCTTGTACTGCTCTTTCACTCGACCGGTGATGTAGAGGTAGCCGTCCGAGTCGACGTAGCCGAGGTCGCCGGTGCGCAGGCCCTTGGTGTCGGTGAAGACCTTGGCGTTCTCTTCGGGGAGGTTGAAGTACCCCATCATCACGTTGTGACCGTGGCAGATGATCTCGCCCTGCTTGGGGTCATCAGTGGGGTTGTTGTTGTGATCGATCTCGACGCGCGTGCCGGGGATGGGCTTTCCGACGGAGCCGATCTTGCGATTGTCCGGGTAATTCGCGGTGAAAATGGGCGACGTCTCGGTGAGTCCGTATCCCTCGTAGACCATGATCCCGAGGTTATCGATGAACTCGGCGACGTCCTTGCTGAGCGCCGCCGAGCCCGAGAACGCGTACTTGAGCCGACCGCCGAAGCGCGCGCGGACCTTGCCGAAGACGACCTTGTCGATGAGGTTGAGCTGAAACTGTCCGAGCCCGCCGAGCGAGCCTTCGCGACGCTGCTTGGCGAGCGCGAGGCCCTTGAAGAACAGCGCGCGCTTCCAGCTCGCTTCGTTGGCCATGCGCTTCTGCAGGCCGTCGTAGATGCGGTTGAAGATGCGCGGAACGGCGAACAGCAGCGTGGGCTGCACTTCAGCGAGGTTGTCGACGATCTTGTCCACGGCTTCGGCGATGCCCATCGACGCGCCCATGGACAAAAGTCCGTGCAGCTCGACGACCTGACCGAACGAGTGCGCCCATGGCAAGAACGACAGCGATCGGTCCTCGCTCGCCATCGGAAAGATCGCGTGCATGCTCGTCACGTTCTTCGCGATGTTGGCGTGCGAGAGCATGACGCCCTTGGGATTTCCCGTGGTTCCGGAGGTGTAGATGAGTCCGCCGAGGTCGTTGGGCTTGGGCTCGAAGATCGGCGCGGGGGTCTCTGCGCCGCGCTTTCGCAGCGAGCCCATCGTGTCCTTGTCCGAAGCGTCTCCCGCGATGCGAATCACCTGCTCGAGCGCGGGCAAGTTCGGGCGGATCTTCTCGATCTTCGCCGCGAACTTCTCGTCCGGAACGAACAGCACCTTCGCGCCGCAGTCCTTCAGGATGTACTCCCAGTCCTTCTCGAGCTGCGCCTCGTACATCGGCACGTACGCCGCGCCGAGCGTGTACGTCGCATACGCGCCGATCGCCCACTCGCTGCGGTTGTTCGAGATCACGGCGACCTTGTCCCCGGGCCCGACGCCGAGCTGCGCGAGTCCGCCGCGCAGATCGTCGGTCATCTGCGCGAACTGCCCGTAGGTCATCCACGACCACGCGCCGTCCTTCTTCTCTCCGAAGAGCTCGCGGCTCGCGAAGCGACCGACGCTGCGCTTGTAGATCTCAACCAGGGTTTCGAACTGAACGGCGGATGACATAGGTCCGAGCCTCCTCCACGTTGCTATTGTCGGCGTCGCTGCTCCGCGGCGCGCCACGCGGCGATGCACTCTGCATCGCGCGTGACGTCACGTGACCGTTGAGCGCCGAAGCCGCTATAGGGGAGGCGAAAGGTAGTCGATTTCGTTGCGGCTCGGTGCGACGAACTGCGCGAAATTCCCCACGCTTGTTCGCTCAGCTCTTGTGCTCGTTTCCGTCCGGGTCGAGCACCCGTTCGAGCACGCCGGCGGTGATCTTCACCACAGGAACCACCGCCCCGTAATCGATCCGCGTCGGCCCGATCACGCCGATCGCTCCCCCTGCGACCGGCGCGGCGACCATCGTGAGCGCGCCCGCTCCCGTGACCTCGTCCTCGGCGCCGATCAGCACATGAATGCCCGGCGCCGCCATCGCTCGATCGATCAGCTGCACGAGCAGCGCCTTGTCTTCGAGCGTCTTGAGCGCGCTTCGAGCCCGGTCGATGTCCGCGAACTCCGGTCGTTGAATCAACTGCGCCGCGCCTTCGACCAGCAGCTCGACCGGCTGTTCGGCGGTCGAGAGCGCGCGCTCAGCCAGGGTGAGCGCCAGCCGCAGCCGCGCGTCGGCCTGCGCTCGCTCGGTCTCGAGCTCGTGCCCGAGCAGCGTTCGCACCTGGGCGAGCGTGCGCCCCGCGACGATCTGCGTGAGCATGTTGTTCATGCGCTCGAGCTCTGGCGGGTGAATGGGCTGCTCCGAGCGCAGGACGCGGTTCTGCACGGTGCCGTCGCTGCCCACGAGCACCGCGAGCACTTCGTTCGCGCGGAGCTGAATGAACCGGAGCTCTCGAAGCGTGCGGTCCGTCGACGGAGAGGCCATCACGATGGACGCCACGCCCGAGACGTCCGCGAGCAGCTTGCTCGTCGCCTTCAACGCCGCCTCGGGGCCGGGGTCGATCTCGCGAAACCTCGCCTCGATGTTGCTGCGAAGATCCGCGGGCAGCTCGATCGTGGCGAGCAGCGCGTCGACGAACACACGCAGCGCGCGCTCGGTCGGGATTCGGCCCGCGCTCGTGTGCGGTTTGTGCAGCAATCCCTGCCCTTCGAGCTCGGCGAGGACCGCGCGAATGGACGCGCTCGAGAGCTCCATCTCCCGCGCGAGCGCGCTCGACGCGACGGGCTCACCGCTGGCGATGTACTCCGAGACGAGCGCGAACAGGATGCGACGGCCACGAGGCGAAAGCATGGATCCGACCTGCGAAGGGTAGTGAGCCAGCCGAGGCCCGGTCAAACGCCGCGTGCGGTCCGCGCCGAACAGCCGCGGCTCGAAGAGGGTTGAGCCGCGAAATGTGCGCGTGATACGGTCCCGCCCGCGCGAACGTTTTTCGTCGCGGAGGCACACACACGATGCGGACTACATGGCTCGCCCTCTCGGGACTGATCGCAGGCACGGCGCTCGCCGTGGCGTGCGGCGGCGAGAGCAAGCTCAACATCACCGTCGAAGAGGGAGCGAACGCTCGCCGAGCGAATCTCCCCGCCGTTCCAACGTTGCCGCCTCCGCCTCCGGCGCATCCGTCGGGCTCCAATGACATCTTTACGGTGTACGGAGTGCGTCACTTCGCGGCGAAGAACTGGACCAAGAGCGTCCAGGTGCGCGGCTTCATCGTGAAGGTGCACGAAGAGTTCGTCCCCAACTCGAACCCGCAGCGACTCTGCCTCGAGCGCGACCACTGCAACGAAGAGCGCCCGCACGTGTATCTCGCGGACAACGCGAACGAGCAGGACCAGGAGAAGTGGATCCAGGTCACGGGCTACGCGCAGTTTCAGTACGAAGTGCTCGACGCGCAGCGCGCCGCTCGCAGCGGTCGCCCGCCGGCGCCGCAACCGGGAGCGCAGCTCGGCGCGATGGCCCCGCCGCAAATCCCCACGGATTTCTACCGTGGGGCGCAGGTCACCGTGACGGGTGAGTTCACCCGTCGCGCGGCCAACGGACAGGCCGACTCGCGCGGGTTGATCAACTACCGCAGCCACACGACGGACACGCCCTCGCCGGACGACCCCGCCGCGCGTCGTCCTCGCTGAACGAGATTCAGCGCAGCGAGAGCGCGACGACCAGCGCGACGCCGACCAAGAGCACGCCTCCGATCACCCATGCGGTCGAACGGTTGCTCGTCGGCGAAGCGACCTCGGACGACGCCTGTGACGCCGGCTCGATCGGCAGGATCGACGAGGCCGCCACTCTCGCGACGGGAACCTTCTTCGTCGGGTCGTCGCGATGCGCGTCGGCCACGTTCGTCGGCGGCTCACTCGGCGTGAGATCGAGCTGCGCCGGCCGCGCGTCCTCGGGCGGCGTCACGTTCGCAGGGGCGGGAATCGACGCTGCGCTCTCGCGGATCAACGCGACCGCGACCTGCCGTGGCATGTCCTCGGTGGGCGCGATCGACGCAGGCACGGTCTTTCGCTCTCCCGTCGCGACCCACGGAATCACCTCGGCGCTCGCGAACGGCTCGAGCGCGTCGCACAGCGCGTCCATCGACGGCCACCGCGTCTCGGGCGAGATCGACATCGCGCGGGCGATGCACGCTGCGAGCTCTGGCGACACCGACGGGACCAGCTCGCGAATGTCCGTCGGAGTCGTCGTGGCCTTCGCCAGCGCGAGTGACGTGAGCGACTTCGCGGTGAACGGCGCGGCGCGCGAGATGCACTCGTACAACACGCAGCCGAAGGCGTATTGATCCGCCTCGGGGCCGACGTCCTTCGACGCGCCGATTTGCTCGGGCGCCATGTACATCGGCGTTCCGAGGGTGGCGCCGGTTCGCGTGAGGCGCTCGCGCGACGAGCGAAACTTCGCGACGCCGAAGTCCAAGAGCTTCGGCGTGGGCTCGGCCATCCCTTCTTCGCGCGCGATCACGATGTTCTCGGGCTTCACGTCGCGGTGGACAAACCCGCGCTGATGCGCGAACGCCAGCGCCCTGCCGATCGGAAGCAGCGCTCGCACGATGGTGCCCACGCTCGCCTCGGGCAGCGCCGAGCGCCACTCGCGAAGCGTGGTTCCGTCGAGGTACTCCATCACGAGATACGTGCGACCCGCGTCCGTGCCGTAGTCGCTGACCTCGACGATGTTGCGATGACGCGCCTCGTTGACCGCGCGCGCCTCGTTGAGAAACCGCGCGCTGCCCTCGGAGTCGAGCGTCTCTGGGTGCAAGACCTTCAGCGCGACGCGCCGGTTGATGTCCACGTGCGTGGCTTCGAACACCGCGCCCATCCCTCCTTCAGCGATCAACCGCTGAACGAGGTATTTGCCGCCAATGGTGCGGCCGATCAATTCAAGGTGCGCAGGCTCGGATGGCACGCGAGACCTCCTCGGAGACGCTCATGGTCGCGTCCGTGTCGTCGACGCGAGCGTAGACCCCAGAGGGTGTGCCTGCGAACTCCCTTCCGAGCGTGAGCCGCACGATTCGTGTCGCCGCGTCGCCTTCGCTCAGCGAGAGCGCGACCGACGCTTCGCCGAGCGCGGCGTTCGCGGCGCTTGGTCCATAGCCAAACACTCTTGGTGCTCGCACGGATGAGAGCGTCTCGAGCATGGCCTCGACTCGCGAACGATCGAAGCTCGCGCCGCCTTCGACGCGCCATCCGCTCGCCTCGCGGCGCAGGACGAACCGCGGTTGCCCGCGCTGTTGGCACTCGATGCGCTGCACGGCGCTTCGGTCGAACGCGAGCACCTCGCGATCCACGTGCGGCTGCAAGAGCTCGTCGAGCGCGGACTGCCCGAGCACGAACACGCCGTCGCGATCGACGATGCGCGCGTACGCCCCTCCGCCGGCGATGGCCGCGCCGATCGCGATTTGGTACTCGCGCACGCGCGGGCCGCCGTCGGCGCCGGCGTCAGCGTTGGGCGCTCCTTCTCCCTCGAAGCGCGCGATCAACCGCGCGCGCGGACGGTCGAGTCCGTGCTCGGGCCGCGGCGAGAGCGAGACCCAGCGTTGCGCGTCGAGCGAGGCGAGGCGCTCGGAGATCGTGCGCATCACCACCGGATCTGCGTCGCCGCTCGAGGGGTGGATGAGCGACCAACGTCCGGCGTCTCGGCTCACTTCGTCGCGAAAATCACTGCTCTCGGTGACGAGCGCGCGCAGCTCGTCGGGCACGTCACGGATGACCGCCTGCGAGCGAAAGCGCGCGGCGTCGACGAAGAGGGTCGTCTCTGCGGCGGTCGACATCGCCAGGATCGATCGCTCGCCTTCTCGACGAACGTACACGTGGTCGGCGTCGCGCGCGCCGATCTCGATGCGCTCGCGTCCTTCGATTCCGGTGCGCGAGACCTCGATCCACATCGTCGCAGGGGCGAGCGATCGGGCGGGCGCTTCGCTCTCGGGCAAGCGCGACTCGACGCGCAACGACGAGAGCGCGTCGAGCCACTGTTGAACGCTGTCGGCGTCGGCGTCGCCACGCACTCCTTCGAGCCGCCAGCTGTCGGCGTTGCGCCGCGCGGTGACCTCGCCGCTCGGCCCGTGCAAGAGCACGCGCTCGACCTCGTCCGAGCGCGCGAAGAGCACTTGATTGTCTCGCAGATCGTCGGCGGTGCGCGCGGCGTTGTCGAAGCTCGTGCGGGCGACGCACGCGATCTCACGCGAGTCGTCGCGGCGCGCGATCACCTCGTCGGCGTGCTCGGGGCAGGGGCCTCCGTAGCGAATCACGAGCGCCGGTCGTCCGCTGCGCGTGACGGTCATCGTGGCCCGAGGCCG
>JAXLYJ010000058.1:0-13517 GCA_046351515.1 Polyangiales bacterium | reverse complement strand
GCCTCTTCGCTCGCGCTGCCTTCGAGCGCACGAGACCCCGTGACGAGCAGGATACGCGCACTCATCGTCCACCACCGTTGTCGTTGGCGACTTCCTGCGCGCGCTCGCGTCCCTCGGGGCAGTGGCGGCACGAGAGGTACGCGAGCCCCGCGTCACCCTTGCCGCTCAGCGAGTGCCCGTCGATGCGCACGCACGAGCGGTCCTGCGCTCGCTGCCAGCGCGCGACGCACGTCGCCACGGTGATCGTGGCGCTCAGCCTGTCGCACCGGATGGGCTCGCTCGGCGCGAGCACCGGGAGCGCGACGCGCTTGTTTCGTCGGAGCTTCAGCATCGGTCCGCCTCGTCTTGGATGCGCGCGAGATCCGAGAGTGACCGGAGCGCGCGCAGTCCTTCCGTTTCGATTTGGCGCACGCGCTCGCGCGTGATGTTCGCGAGCTCGCCGACCTCTTTGAGTGTGAGGCCATCGGGGTTTCGACGAGCCACCGCGAGCGCGCACGTTGCGGGGATGTCGGTCACATCGCGATCAGGCCACCAAAACGTGATGGCCCCCGTGTCGGTCACATCGAGCGCGAGGTGGTATCCGCAGCCAGCCCACGGGCACGCGACACGAGATCCGTATCCCTCGCGCTCGCAGTCGCCATAGGTGCGCGGGCGCTCGGGGAGCGCGCCGCCGAGCGCTTCAAGGTCACGCTCGTACTCGATCGAGTACAGCTTGCGCGCACGCTTGCTCATGTCTCGCAGCGCGATCGTGGCCTTGTAGACCACTCGTGGTCGTCCGAGCACGCTCTCGATGGCCATCACCCAACCTCCCGCACGAGCAGCGCGTCGAGCTCATCGGCGAACGCGAGCAACGTCTCTTCGATCGCGCTCGGCTCCGCAGGCACGAGACGCAGGAGCGCGCGCGCCGCGTCGCCGCTGCGATACACGCGAACCTCGCTGTGCAGTCGCTCGCCCTCGCGAGGCACGCGCTGCCCGTACACCCACCGCAGCCGGTCGCGGTCGTTGCGCGGCGCTGTGCTCTTCGGCATCACACGCGCGAGCCCGTCGGTGAGCCCGTCCTGCACGGCCTTGAACGCTCCCCCGAGGTTGCCGTCATCGAGCGAGCGCGGAGCCACGCGCACAAGCACGAATGTCAACGGGAGCTCGAGCCCCTCGAAGTCATCTCGGCGACGCAGGACCTCCCACATCGAGCGCTCGCGCTGCGCTTTCACGAGCGACGCCGTGGCGAAGTTGTTCTCGTGACCGGCTCGGTTCGTGAGGCTCACTGTGTGGACGTCGAGCGAGAACGCGACGAGCGGACGCGCGAGCCATCGACCGCACGGCGGTTCGAGATCGTTCGCCGGTTGCGCCGCGAGCTGCGCGAGCACGCGCGCCGAGAGCTTCACTACGCTGGACTTCTTTTGCTTGCTCACGCTGCCACCGCCTTCCCGTCGTTCGCCGCCTCTGCGGTCCGCGCTTCGATCTCGCGCTCGATTGACCACCCGTTTCGCTTCGCTGCCTTCCAGAGCCCCTGTCTCGACAGGCCCAGCTCGGCTGCGACGAGATGCAGCGGGGCTCTTCCCCTCGGTCTGCGACCGGTCTTCGGGCGCTTCGTCGGCGTCACCGCGTCGCGCGCGCGCTGCTCTTCGATGCGCTTCGCCGTGCGGATCACCACCGCGTCGAGCGATCCGAGCTTGTGAGCGAGACGGCGCACGGTGGCAGCCTCGAGCCTGCACACCGTCGCCACAGCGCTGACCGTCAGCGCCGAGCGCTGATGCGCTGGTGCGAGCGCGGAGACGCGACCTGCGCCCCGTGCCCACTCGGGTCGCGCCTCACGCGACATCGCCGCCCGCGTGCGCTCGTCGCCAACGCCGCCCGCCGCGATCACCGCGCGCCGCGAGCGCTCCTCGGCTTCGTAGCGCCGCAGCGGGCACTTCACCGACGCGAGCACTGCGTCTGCCGCAAGCCACCCCTGTCGCAGCCTCTGGCGGACCAGCTCCGGCGGGAGCTCGTGCATGTCCGCGAGCTGCGTCGACGTGTACCAGTGCCCCTCGTACCGATAGAGGTAGACGCGACCGGCGCGCTTCTCGTCGCGCGCTGGCCTCTTCGAGCAACCATGCCCGCGCGCGCACCGAATCACGTCGTCCGCGGGACGCGCGCCCCACACCCACGCGAACGAGTGCGCGGACTGCGCGACCTTGCACTCACGACCGCAGCTTGCGCACTCGACGCCGACCCACGTTTCGCCGCTCTTGCTTCGTCCCATCACGCACTACTCCCTTCGCCGTCTCCCTGCACGTCCGCGAAGTCCTGCTCTGCATCCGCGAACAACACCTGATTCGCGCGGTACCGCAGCTCGACTTCGCCGCAGTCGCCGTCACGGTTCTTCGCCACGATCGCCAGTGCTTTCTCTGGCGAAACGCTCTTGTCGTAGAGCCACTCGCGGTGGAGCAGCACGACTGCGTCCGAGTCGTGGGTGATCGCGTCGGACTCGCGCAGGTCGCCCAGGATCGGGCGTTTGTCCTGGCGTTTGTCCGCGTCCTTGTTGAGCTGCGCGAGCGCCACTACGGGCACGTCAAGCGCCTTGCTGAGCCGCTTGAGCTCCGCGCTAATCTCGGCCACCTCGCGCTCTCGGCTCTGGTTCTTCGCCGTCGCCGAGGGCTTCACGAGTTGGACGTAATCGACGATCACCACCGAGAGCGGAGCGATCGAGTGCGCCACTGTCGCGCGCGCCGCGAGTTCACCGATCGTCAGGCTGTCGGCGTCGTCGACGACCAGCGGCCAGCGCGAGAACGTCTGCATCGCGCGGCTCAACTCCTCGTTGTCCGTCGGGATCAACCGGCGCTCGATCGCCCGCGAGTCGAGCCCGCTGAGACCAGCAATCCACCGAATCGCCAGCGACCGACGCAGCATCTCCAGCGAGAAGAACAGCGCGCGCTTCTTCGGGGACCACTCGCACGCAGAGCGCGCCACCTTGCAAACGAACGCCGTTTTCCCGACGCTCGATCGCCCGCCGATCGTGTAGAGCTTTCCGCCGACGAGGCCGCCGAGCATCGCATCGAGGCGCGCGAGGCCCGTGGGCAGCGCGAACGCGGTCGGGCTGTTGAGGTAGGCGTCGGTCTCTTGCGTGATCGTCGCGGCGTCCGCGCCTGCCTCGCGCGTGCACCGACGCTGCGCGTCCGCGAGAGCCTGCCCAGCGCGCGAGAAGAACTCGGATGGGTCCATCGAGCTCGACGGGGACTCGAGCCACGCGAGCGCGCCTCGCAGCCCTTCGGCTGCCTGGCGGGTCGCCGCGCTCGAGCGAATGTGCCGTGCCCACGTCGCCGCTTTCTCGGGCGTCACCGCTCGCCCCGCGTGGAGCAGGTCTGCTGCCACTACGCGCCCGAGCAGTCGACGATTGCCGACGCGAAGCACGTTCTCCCAATCGACCTGTTCGGAGGCGCTGGTGAGGCGCGCAAGGGCCTCGTGCGTTGCCCGGTGAGCGAACACCGTGTAGTCGTCGGGCGTGAGCGAGCCGACGAGGATTCGTCGACAGGTCTCGTCCCGCAGCGCGGCGCCGAGCAGACCGCGTTCGAGTCGCTCGACGAGGCTGATGGCACCGCTCGCCGTGCCCGTCGTGATCTCGCTCGTCATTGGCCTGACGCCTTTCGGTAGATCGAGGCCGGGAAGGGCGAGACGCTGAATGGATCGCTCGACGCACGCACGGGCACCGAGCGCAGCGGCTTGGGCTCATCCTTCGGAGCGAGTGCAGCAAACGCTTCGATCTTCGAAGCATCGCGCAGGATCAGCGTCAGGTCGTCGTACACCGCGCCGCGGTCGTTCTGGCCCTTGTGAAACGCGCTCTTCGCGCATCCGTCGATCGCAGCGCGCACCACGTCCGCCCCGTGGCTCTTCACCGCGCGCTCGATGGCCCGCCGTCTCTTGGCGTCGAGCTTCGCCTGCGGGTGGGCGTGGACTCTTTGCCAGTGTCTGAACAGCTCGACCACGACACCGCCAGCGCTTGCGCTGGCAGGCGCGTCAGCGCCGGTCTCTGTCTCACCGAGGGTGAGCGGCTTGGTCTCGACCTGCGCGGCGTCGTTGGCAGGACTCGACGTATTTCTTTCTTCTTCTGTACGGGTCGGGACGGGTCGGGACGGGGCAGCGTCTTTCGACGCGTCTTGAGACGGTGCTGTAGACGCGTCTACACGAGGCACATTCCCTGCGTTTGGCGCAGTTTTCGACTCTTGCGCGCGCGATTCTCTCCAGCGGTTTTGTCGCTGGGTTTTTGCAGCGCGCTCGGCCTCTACTTGCAAACGGCTTGGGTTTCGCTCGAGGTACCCGTGCACCCTGAACCCGTCGCCGTCGACCTCGAGCAACCCCACCTCGACGAGCCGTTCGAGCACCTTGGGGCGCGCGATCTCTCTCGCCGTGGCCGCAGGGACAGCTCCGTCCGTGAGGTACTGGGAGCAGTAGCAAACCAGCCGAACAAACGCGCCGACTGCCTCGTTGCCTGCGCGCACGACCTTCGGGTGCGACCAGAACGCGTCGTCAAACTTCGCCCACGTCATCCGAACACCTCCGCGGCTTCTTCCGCGTCTTCACGGGTCCACACGCGCCAGGGCTGGCCTGGCTCTGTCCCCACGACAACGAGCCCCCGCGCGTCGAGCTCTGCGAGCACGCGCGCTGTCCCCTTCACGAGCAGCGCGGCGATCTTCGAGATGGTGTCGACCTTCGACATGATCTCGTTGATGGTCCGCGTGTCTCCGTGGTGCGCGACCTGCGCGCACTTGCGCTCAACGGCGACATAGAACGCTTCGAGCGCGGCGCGGACGGCTGCCCGTGCCTTCGACTGCTCGGCGTACCCGAAGCGGTCGCGCACCGAGAGCAGCTCGAAGTACGCCGCGCGCGCGGCTGGCGAAAGCCCCGCGAGAAACGCCTCGTCTCTGTCGGCCTCCGCGACGTCGGCGAGGTCGAGAGTCATCGCTCGTCACCTCTCGGGCGAACGCGCCCGCACGCCTCGCAGGTGAAATCGTCGACGTGGTCGAGCGTCCACACGAACTCGTGCGCCGGATTCGGCCAGCGCCCGAGGAAGATCTCGTCACGCCTCTCGACACAGCGCTCGATGGTCTGCCGCACATCCTCTGTCCGGTCTGGCGGCGTCATCACTCGCCCCTCGCGTTGTCGTTCGCGGGTTGAGCACGGCGCAGGTTCGCGACCGTGCGCGCGCTCGTCGCAAGGCACTCCGTCGAGCGCAGCGCGTCCCCGTGGTGCGCGGCGTCGCCCTCGATCCCGAGGGACCGACCAAGCTCGCGCAGCGCGTTGATCGAGTCCTTCGCCTGCGCCTCGATCGCGTCGATTGCGCCGATGGGATCGACGCCGATCTCGTCGACGTCTTCGAGCGAGAAGTCCGGGAGCTTCACGGCGTCACCGCCTCTCGGAGCGCATTGCAGTGCGGACCCTCTGCACCCTCTCGAGCGAGCAGCGCGCGGGCCGTGAACTGCAGCGCAGCGAGCAAATCGCTGTGGAACGCTCTGACGATCGTGATGTTTCCGCCGCTCTTGACCGAGGCGACCCACATCCCCGCGTCGGTCTCTGTCGTGACCTCTGGCTCGACGGGAACGACCTCTGCGGCTGCAGACCGAATCAGGGCCAGCAGTCGCTCTGCGCGGCGCAGCCGCACGCCCCGCGATGCAATATCCGCGAGCTCGTGCAGCGCTGCACCGTGGGCGTGGTTGCCGAGCGCGTGCTCGAATTGCGAGTCGAGCGTGTATACCGAGGCTCTGTCTAGCAACTCCTCGACGCTTGCGTCCGCGCTCAGCCCGAGCGCGCGCGCTGCGTCTGCAGCGGTAGCAATCGCAGTCATGGCGTCCCTCCGATCCAGAGCGCTCCGACGACTGCAGCCGAGGCCGTAGCCGCAGCACTCACGGGCGGCATCCCCGCAGCGCAGAGCGCGTACGAGAGCACGGCGGTGATCCCCGCGAGCACCGCGCCCACGAGGGCGAGCTTCGCCGCGGGGCTCACGCTGCCACCTTCGACGCACGATCGATCGCGCGCTTGACCTCGTCTTCCGTCGGCTCGCTGCCCTCTCCGTCAACGAGCCACTCGACGGTTGCGCCCAGCGTCTTCGACAGCGCGAGCGCGGTCTGCACTGCGATCCCCGTTCTCTCCTCCCGTTCGATGAGCCCGATGTGGCTGGGACTCTTGAGTCCCGCGATCCGAGCGAGCTCCGAAACGCTCAGACCAGCCTTCGTGCGGAGCCGCAGCACCCGCTTCCCCAATGTGTCGCGTCGACCTCTCATGCGGCACGTTCGTAGCGCACAAACGTACCGTGGTCAATACGAACGTGACAATTCCAGCTTTGGACGAGCGTGGATTCTGATACGATTGTGTCTACACTCGGGAACCATGGCACTCGTCGATCGACTCCAACGCGTGTTGGAGCTGCGCAACCTCAGCCCTCACGAGCTCTCAAAGCGCGCGGGGCTCAGCTCCTCGCAGGTGCGCCAGTGGATCGATCG
This sequence comes from Polyangiales bacterium, assembly GCA_046351515.1. Lineage (GTDB taxonomy): Bacteria > Myxococcota_A > Polyangia > Polyangiales. Next base: position 7,041 of record JAXLYJ010000058.1, on the reverse strand, counting down.
CAGCGGCTCGCGCGTCTCGCCCGAGGTGCTGCGCAAGGTCGCGGCCGCCGCGAGCGTGTCCGCGCTCTGGCTCATCACCGGCAGCGGATCACCCGAGGACGACGACGCTCTGCGCGATGATGACGGAGCGAGCGAAGTCGACGTGCGCGAGGTGACCGACGACGGTGACGGTGAGCACGCGCCGCCGGCGCTTCCGCCTGGCTGTCTCGCGGATTCGCCGACGTACGCGGCACGCAAGAAGACAGCGCGCAGGCTCGCGCCCGACGTCCCCGACGAGTGGGTTTGGGACGATCTCGCGACGGTCGACACGCTCTTTCTCGGGACAAACGAGCCATCGCCGCAGGTGCTCGCCGACCTCGCGCGCTTGATCCAGAAACACGGCAAGCCACGCTGATTCTGGTAACTGCCCCGTTTTCAAGTCCGCTACGGACGTATGCTGTCACTTCGAGCGCCGCAAGTTTCCCGCTGAAAGTGCGCTCTTTCGTGCAGAGCTCCGGGTGTCTCGTCGACCCGTGCACCCGTAGACCACGGCGCGAGACGCGCGCACCCTTCGGTCATGCTCACGGAGGAGATGCTGTGCAGGCTCAAGGACCAATGCGACCAAGAGCTCAAGACCCCGCCCGACATTGCTGAGTATCTCGAAGAGCGGGCGAACGTGCTGACGCTGAGGGCTGAGGCGTTGAGTGCGGAGCCTGCGAATCGCGAGCCTGTGGCGAACGACGGGCCGATGCAGTTGAAGCGTCCCGTGTGGACGATCGATCGCCTCGCGCAGGTGCTCAACCTCACGCTCGTCGAAGAGAAGCTGCCGCGCCTCGTGCTCGGAGCGTTCGTGCGCGCGCAGGAGCTCATCATCGTGCAGCCGGACCTGCGACCCGACGTGCGGACGGTCGTTGTCCCGCACGAGTGCAGCCACGGCGCTCTGCATCCTCGAGCCCCGCACGCTGAGGTTTGGTACCTCGCGCTCGCGATGCTCCTGCCGCAGCGCCTCGTGGAGCGACTGCCGCCCGGCCGCGCGCCCACCGCTGCCGCGCTCGTGCAGTTGGCGCCGTATCGAGTCGCAGCGTGGGCGGCAGAAACCCGCGCGCGCATCCTGACCCGCGCCACCGATGCCATCGCGCTCTGAAAATCGACATCGAAAAAACGTAACGTTTGCGCTGCATTGGTACGTACGTACCCGAAAAACGTTACGAACGTGTTGACGTACGTACCGCCGTCCATTACAAACGTACCTGTCCCGAGCACACAGCGGGGCGGACGGAGAGACGGCGATGGCGAGCACGACGGACGGTGGCAGAGTTTGGCAGGGGTCGAACTGGATTCGCAGGGCCAAGCGCCACGCGATCTACGCAGATTTTGATCACCGCTGCGCGTACTGCGGCACTCCGGTTTCGACGGGCGATCGCCGCGGCGCTCCCTCCCTGCTCGGAACGTCCCTCGCGACGCTCGACCATGTCCGCAGTCGCGAGAACGGCGGCGACAACGACCGACGCAACCTGGTCTGCGCCTGCACGAGCTGCAATGCCTCGAAGGCAGACCGCCACGTCGGAGAGTTCCTGTCGAGCACGCGCTACGGAGCGTCGCTCCTCCTGATCGCAGCGGCGATCGTTCGCGGCGCGGAGGTGGCGCAGTGAGCCGCGCGACTGTGACGGTGGAGCTGCCCGGACTCCCTGCGTTGATCGTGACGGGCGAGCCCTACCCGCCTGAGCCAGAGGTTGGGATCTCGTGGTGGACCGTCGACCAGCTCGACTGGCGCGGCGCTCACGGCGCGCTGACGCCGGAGCAAGACCTGCTCGCGTACGAGCACACCCGCGAGCTCGAAGATGCAGTCGTCGAGGCGTGGCTCGACCGTCGCGCTGCTGAGCGCTCGGCGCTCGCTGCGGGGTGATCCCCGCGAGGGCTCGCGACCACGCCATCGAGCACACGTCGCGAGCTCTCACGGGGGCTGCACTCCGCAGTCCAGCAACCGGGAGACGACGCCATGACCATCGACGATTCAGCACGACCGCGGTTCCTTCCGCTCACGACCACGAGAAGACTTGAGGTCGACTACACGCTCGACGACCCGACGGTGCCCGTCGCGCTCACGGTCGTGGACCGCAAGGGCCGCGAGATCCGCAACGACGGCGAGGTGATCGCGTTGGCGTGGCGCCTGTCGCACGGACGCCGCCAGCCTCGGACGCTGCTCTCTGCGCTCCGCGTGCTGCTCGCCGTGGCGGTCCGTCGCCACCGCGCTCGCCTCGACGCTGACCGCGCCGCGCGCAATCTGGCGATGGCCGAAGAGCACGACGCGGCGGCCTGGGTCGACGAGCCCATCGACTACACCGTGGTCGACCAGCCCGCGACCGACGACGGAATCGACCGCGCGCCCGAGGACACGAGCGACCTGTGGGAGAGCTGCTTCGGCAGCGACCCCGAGGCGCCATCGGTCTACCTCGACGACGACGCGGTGAACGCTTTCGCGTCCGAGCAGTCCGCGACCCGTCGCATGATTCGCTCGCTCGACCGTGCGGCAGGTGCGCGATGAAGCGCTGGCACGTGTGGACCGAGGATCACTCCCGCGACGACGCAGCGGTGATGCTCGCGTGGAGCGCTCGCGACGCGGCGACGTCGTTCGTCGAGTCGGAGGACCACGACGACTGCGCGCGGTTGATCGTGGTGCACGTCGCCGCGGTCGACTCGCAGGACATCGAGACGTTCCGGTTCGCGATCGCTGCGCAGGATGATCGCCGCCGGGCAATCGATGCCGTCGAGCGAGAGATCGACCGCAGGCTCGACGCGATCACCGCGTCGATGGACCTCGCTGCCGATGCGTTCACGCTCGGCTCGAAGTGCGGCGCGCTCGAAGCTCTTCGCCATCTGCAGCGATGGCTGAGCGATGATCTTCGCAACGCGCAGCTCGCGAGAGCGACCAGCGACGACGCGCCGAGAAGACAGGGCACGTCCGACGGCGAAGCCAGAAGACGCGAGGCAGCGGGCGATTGATGCCGACGGCAGGCCCGCTGCCTCGATTGCGGTCACGCGCTCTGTGCGTGGTCGCGACCGCGATAGCGAGCACACGGATTCAAGAGAGGACGGAGAGCGTGAGTCAACCAATCGAAATTATCGTTGTCAGTCACGGATGGGTCGTTGTCGGCGTCGTCGTCGACGACGGACGCGAGAGCAGAGAGATGCTGCTCGGCCACGCGCACTCGATCGACCGCTGGGGCACCACTGACGGACTGGCGCAGCTTTGCCACGAAGGCCCGCGCAAAGAGACGCGTCTGCGCTCTCTCGTGCCGTTTGATTCGCAGCTACGAATCAACCGCGAGCACGTCAAATTTTGTCTCCCGTGCGACCCGGCGAAGTGGTCCGCGAATCTGGGGGCGAGGTGAAGGTATTCGAGCTCCTGCCGGGCGTGCGCGGCGACGGCTACGGCGACGGCTACGGCTACGGCGACGGCTACGGCTACGGCGACGGCTACGGCTACGGCGACGGCGACGGCGACGGCTACGGCTACGGCGACGGCTACGGCTACGGCTACGGCGACGGCTACGGCTACGGCGACGGCGACGGCGACGGCGACGGCTACGGCTACGGCTACGGCGACGGCGACGGCGACGGCGACGGCCGAGGAATCGTCGTCGAGTGCTGACTGCATCGACTGCGGGCCATCGCGCGGGGGACGCGGTGGCTCGCGATCGCGGCAGGGAGTCGCGGCACACGAATTCAACGGAGCAATGGCGATGAAGACGCATGAACTCAAGACGGTCCAGCCACACTTCGAGCAGGTATTCAGCGGAAAGAAGCGCGCGGAGATTCGCAGAGACGATCGCGGCTTTGAGGTTGGCGACCGCCTCATCCTCCGCGAATACGACGCGATCGGCGGCATCTACAGCGGACGCACGATCGAGGCGCGCGTGACGCACGTCCTCTCGGGCTTCGAAGGTCTCGCGCCTGGCTACGTCGCTCTCTCAATCGAGCCGCTGCAAACCACGCTCTTCGAGGTGATGTGATGGTCGACCGAATCCGATTCAAGATCCGCGCGCGCGACGGGCGTTTCCGGTGCGACGCCGTGGCCGAGTGGCGCGAGCTCGACGTGGCCTGTCACCTGCTCGTGGTCGAGCTCGTGCGTCACGACGGGTTCGTAGTCACACTCGACGTGGCAGCGAGCGCGTGCGGGATCACGAGGCGAGAGCCCGAAGTGCAGCTCCGTCTCTGCGCGATCTACGCGCAGCGAGCGCGGGAGCTCGACCCGAGCACGAAGCCCACGGCGTGGATTGCGTGTGGTGAGGTGGCGAGCGAGGCACGCGTGATCGAAGGGAGGTTGGTGGCGTGATGCACGACGAGATCGTCGTCGACTTGTTCGCGGGCGGTGGTGGTGCGAGCGATGGAATCGAGCTCGCGCTGGGACGTCCGGTCACGATCGCGATCAACCACTCGCGAACGGCGATCGAGTGCCACCAGCGAAATCACCCGCACACGCACCACGAGATCGCGGACGTGTGGGAGGTCGATCCCGTCGAGGCTTGCGCGGGTCGCCCCGTCGCGCTGCTCTGGGCGTCGCCGAGCTGCACGCACTACTCGAGGGCGAAGGGTGGTCACAACCCCAAGAGCGCCGAGATCCGCTCGTTGCCGTGGGTCGTGATTCGCTGGGCGCGCACCGTGCGCCCGCGCATGATCTTCATGGAAAACGTCCCCGAGTTCCTCGATTGGGGCCCGCTCGACGAGCACGGGCACCCGATCAAGTCGAAGCGTGGCCGCACGTTCCGAATCTGGCTCGGGAAGTTGAAGGCGCAGGGGTACCAGGTCGAATGGCGCACCCTCGTTGCCGCGGACTACGGCGCGCCAACGACGCGCAAGCGCGTGTACTTGATCGCTCGGTGCGACGGTCAGCCGATCGCGTGGCCCGAGCCGACGCACGCGAAGCACCCGTCGCTGTGGTGCTCGCCGTGGCGCACCGCAGCCGAGTGCATCGACTGGTCGCTCGCCACGCGCAGCATCTTCGATCGAAAGAAGCCGCTCGCCGAGAAGACGCTCAAGCGAATCGCCGCGGGCATCGTGCGCTACGTCCTGCGCGCGCAGAAGCCCTTCGTGGTCTCGCTCGCGCATCACGGCGGCGAGCGCACGCACAGCGTTGATGCGCCGCTGCCTACGGTCACCGCTGCGAACCGCGGCGAGCTCGCCCTCGTCGCGCCGACGCTCGTGCAGACGGGCTACGGTGAGCGCGAAGGGCAAGAGCCGCGCGCGATGGACGTACGCGCACCGCTCGGGACCGTCGTCGCGGGCGGGCAGAAGCACGCGCTCTGCGCGGCGCTGCTCACGAAGCATTTTGGCGGCGTCGTCGGGCACGACCTCCGACAGCCCACGGGCGCGATCACCGCGAAGGATCACCACGCGCTCACGACCGCGATGCTCGACGGCGCGCGCGATCGACGCGAGCAAGTGCGGGCGTTCCTGATCTCGTACTACGGCGCAGACGGCAAGCCCGAGACGCAGAAGCAATCGCTCGAACAACCGCTGGGGACCGTGACCACGCGCGACCGGTTCGCGCTCGTGACGGTCAACGGCGTCGAGCACGAGATCTCAGACATCGGGACGCGGATGCTCGCGCCGCACGAGCTGTTCGCGGCGCAGGGGTTTCGCACGACGTACGACCTCTCGGGCCTGACGAAGACGCAGCAGATTCAGCTCTGCGGAAACAGCGTGTGCCCGCCGGTCGCCGAGGCGTTGGTGCGCGCGAACGCGACCCCTGCGGTGATCGCAGCCAACGACAACGCGAAGCGAGGTGCAGCGTGAAAGGCGACCCGTTGCCCAACCTCTTCGCGGTGCTCCGTGCGCTCACCGCGCCCGAAGACGGGGACGAGCACCCGTTTCTGCGCGAGGCCGCGCACCTCGACCACGTCTACCTCAACCCTCTCGGCGTGGCCGCGCGCGTCGATGGTGTGCGCGCTCGATGGCAGCGCGGGGCCCGTCGCGGTCGAGCACGATGGCGAGCTCGGCCGGAGCTCCATCGGCGGTGATCACGAGCGTTTCGATGGAGTCGAGGCCGCGGGAGAGAGTGACGCGCATGCGGGGTTATCGAGCGCCGTCAGCGCGGGTTGCGAGCGAGCGTCCAAGAACTCGATGAAGCGCAATCGACCGCGGGAAAGATGCGGAAACTCGAAAAAGTGACTCGGTGCGCTTGCGCTTGTATTACAAGCGATGCACCATCCAATCACCGACGACGCAGTGAGCGCCGCGGAGAGGAGCGAGAGACCATGACGACCATTACCGTTGCAGTTCAGCCCAACACCAACGTCGCGTTCGGGATTGGAGACAGCGAGGCGACCGCGCGCAGCGACGCTCGCGAGTGGTTCGATGGAGACGTCGCGACGCTCGACGTGCTGACGATCGAGTGGACTGGCCCGGTGCCAACCGAGCACACGACCGAACTCGGCCGCGCCATCGACGCCGCGCGTGCCGCTCGCTGAGCCTCGCTCGTCCGTCGCTGCTCTCAGGGGGGAGAGCAACAGCGGGCGCACGATGCGACCGACAAGAGGAGAGACGACAATGATGTGGACCGCTGCCCAATGCTGGGCCTCGTACGATGACTCGATGCGCGCCTGCGGGATCACCGCCGCGACGAGCGACGACCAGATCGACGCGATCGCCGAGCGCGAGGCACCGCGTGCTGCCGAAGCGCTCGGTGGCGACGCTGAGACCGACGCTGAGGAGTTCGCCGCCGCGATGCGCGAATGGCGCGACGCTCGCCGCGCTGAGCTGCTCGAAGACCTCAAGAGCGCTGGAGAGTGGTTCGACTGGAGCGCTGGTCTCGACCGCGGCAGCCTGACCGCGACTCGGACGAATGCCGACTGGCCCTACAGCGACAGCGACGAGGACCTTCGCGAGTGCTGCGACAACGTCGTCACCGACTTCGACAGCGAGATCGCGCCGCTCTTCGCGAAGCACGGCTACGAGGCCACGCTGACGGATGGCGGACCGCAGTCTATCGGCACCGACCGCATCGGATTCTCCGGGACCATCAAGCCGCGCTGAGCCTCGCTCGTCCGTCGCAATCCCCGC
>JAXLYJ010000057.1:0-14331 GCA_046351515.1 Polyangiales bacterium | reverse complement strand
CTCGATGCGGTTGAACTCCGCGAGGACGCGGGTGGTGATGTGCATGCGTTCAGCGATTTCGCTGAGCGTCTCGCCGCGACCGACCACGTACTTGCCGTCTTCGATCTGCTGCGCAGAAGCGACGGACGGAGCGCCCACCGCACAGAGAATCACCAGCAGCGCGACGAGCCACGCCGAGTGGGTGAGCGACGCGGGGCGCGAGGGGAGATGCGTGGCCCAAAGCGAGCGACGAGCGGCGTCATTGCAGCGGATTCGAGCCATCGAGCGACCCCGGGAGGTACCGCCCGACCCGCACTCGGTCAAGCGAGGCCCGCGGTCACGCGGGGTGCGACGCGCGCGAAGCGACGCCGGAGCAGTGGACGAAACGAGCCGTCAGGCCGAACTCGACTGCGGTTTTTTGCGACCCTCGCTTCACTTTGCTTCAATGACGCTCGCTCCCATCGATCCCGTCGTCGCGTCGCGCGAAGGCCACCGGTCGATGGACGAGAGGAATCAATGTCCGAAGGCAACTACCTCGTCGGCGTGGACATCGGGTCGAGCGCGATCAAGCTCTGCCTGCTCAAAGACGTCCAGAAGAAGAAGGCGCTGGTCAAATTCGGCTACGCGCCCCTTCCGCCGCAGACCATCGTCGACGGTCAGGTCATGAACCCCACCGTCGTGGTCGAAACGCTGCAGAAGCTCTTCAACGACTTGAAGGTGAAGCGTCGCGAGGTCGCCCTGTCGGTCTCGGGTCACTCGGTGATCATCAAGCGACTGACGCTCCCGCTCATGACGGCGCAAGAGCTCAGCGAGCAAATCACCTGGGAAGCTGAGCAGCAGATCCCGTTCGAAATCAAAGACGTCCACATCGACTACGAGGTGCTCAAGCGCCGGCCCGAACAAGGGCAGATGGACGTCCTGCTCGTCGCAGCCAAGCGCGAAGAGCTCGAAGCGGCCGCGGACCTCGCGCGCCAAGCGAAGCTCAAGCCCGTGGTGATCGACGTCGACGCGTTCGCCGTGCAGAACATCTTCGAGGTCAACTACGGCCTGCCGACGGAGGGCACCTTCGCGTTGATCAACGTCGGCGCGACGCTCACGACGATCAACATTATTTCTGGGGGCGTTCCTGCGTTTACGCGCGACATCTTGAACGGCGGCAACTCGCTCACCGACGAGATCCAGCGCCAGCTCGGCGTCACCGCAGAAGAAGCCGAGATCTACAAGAACGCCTCCCCCGAAAACCTCACCCGCGGCGCGATCGTCCCGAGCGAGGTGCCCAAGATCATTCGTCAGGTGGTCGAGTCGCTCGCGGGCGAAGTGCAGCGCTCGCTCGACTTCTACCTCGCCACGAGCGGCGAGCGAGAGATCCAGCAGGTGTTTCTCACAGGCGGGACGAGCAACCTGCCAGAGCTCTCGCAAGCCATCGAGCGGCGCTCGCACTGCAAGGTCGAGCAGCTCAACCCCTTCAAGGCGATTCAAGTCGACGCGAAAGAAGTGAACACCGAGCTGCTCCGCGCCCGCGCGGCGCAGGCGACGGTGGCGCTCGGACTCGCGCTCCGAAAGGATCGGGAGAAGCGCTGATGCTAAAGATCAACCTGTTGCCAGGCGCGCCCGCGCGCGCCGCAGGCGAGAGCAAACAAGCGGCGGGCGACCTTCGCACCTTCGCGGTCGGGATGAGCATCATGCTCGTCCTGCTCGCCGCGGGGATCATGATCTTTCACTCGTCGCAGACCAAGGTGCTCGACAGCGTCACGACCGCGAACAACCAGCGCGACCTGGCCGTTCGGCAGATCAAGCAGCGCGTGGCGGACCACCCGCGCGTGCGCACCGAGCTGCAAGAGATCCGCGCGCGTCGCGACGCGATCCAGCGCTTGGAGGCGAACCGCACGGGCCCGACCGCGATGCTCGTCGAGGTCTCGCAGCTGCTCTCACCGGGCGGACGACCGACGAACGACCCGGCCGAGTTCGAGCGAATCCAGCGCGACGACCCCACGCGTTGGATGCACGCCAACTGGGACACGCACCAGATCTGGCTCACGACGTTCTCGGAGGCCGAGCGCAACGTGAACGTCGAAGGCTACGGCCGCAGCGCCGACGACGTGGCGGAGTTCATGCGACGGCTGATGCTCTCGGAGTACTTCGAGGGCGTCACGCTCGAGCGCAGCGAAGGCTCGGTCGACAGCGAGACGCACCTGACGGTGCAGCGCTTCAAGATCACTGCGCGGGTGAGGTACTGAGTCATGGCTCCTCCAGCGAAAAAAACGCAGGCCGCGCAGCCCTCGCTCGCCGAGCAGCTCACGCCGCCGGTGATGATCGGGATCGGCATCGGCGTCGCGGCGATCGTCGGCGCGGCGTACTACTTCCTCGGCTACGAGCAGGTGCAGGCGTCGATCACCAATCAACGCCAGCGGCAGAGCACGCTCGAGCAGCAGCAGCGCAACGCCAATCGCGACCTGCGCGCGTACAACGACGACGTCGCCGAACTCGAGCGCCTTCGCTCGTTCGCGCGAGAGCAACAGCGGGTGCTCCCGGACAACCCGGACATCCCCGGTTTTCTCGACGCGATTCACCGCACGGCCACGGAGAACGGCTTGACCATCAAGCTGGTGCTGCCCGAAGCCGAGGTGGTCGAGCAGTATTTTGTGCGGATTCCTGTGCGCGTCGAGGTCAACGGCAGCTACCTCGAGATCGCTCGGTTCTTTCGAACGATCGGGCAGCAGCCGCGCGTGATCAACATGGAGAACATCGCTCTGTCGACGCCCCAGACCGCGGAAGACGGCAAGGTGCGCGTGAACGCGCGCATGCAAGCGACGACGTTTCGCGCGCTCACCGCCGCGGAGCAGGCGCGTCAGGCGTCGGCGCAAGAGGGCGGCAACAACGCGAGCAACGCACCGCGAGGAGGTGCGCGATGAAGGCACGAGGCTCGATCAAACTCTTGTCGTTGGCGCTCGCCTCGACGCTGGTCATCGCGTGCGGCGACGATCCTCCCCGCGCCGATCGCGGAACGGGCAGCGGACGCGGAGCCCCCGCGCGCAACAACGCCACGAACACCACGCGCAACGCCGCGGACGCCGGCGTCGAAGAGGCCGGAGCCAGCGGTCCGCCCGCGCACGGACGAGTGCTCGCGGACGTGGACTTCACCGAGAGCGACCGCTCGCGAGACCCGTTTCGTTCGTTCGCGCAGAACTGGATCCCGAGGCAGAGCAACGAGAACTCGCTTCCGCTCGAGAACATCAAGCTCGCGAACTTCGCCCTCGATGACCTTCGCGTGATCGCCATCGTCGTCGGCGTCGCCAACCCCTACGCGATGCTCACCGACACCTCCGGCGCAGGAACGATCATCCGCCGCGGCGATCACGTCGGCCGCCCCGACACCATCGTGAGCCCCGGAGAAAACGGCGGTCCGCATCAGGTTCCCTGGCGCGTCGCGCGCATCGTCGGCTCTCGGCTCTCGCGCGACCGAAGCAACAACCTCGTCGAAATCCCCGCCGAGGTCGTCTTCGAGCGCGAAGACCGCGCGTCGTTGACGCCCACGCGCATCGAGCGCTCGCTCACCCTCGCCCCGCCCGGCGAAGGACGCGGCGGTCCAGTCGCCGCAGACACCGCGGGCGCCAGCGCGCTGCCTTCGCTTCCGTCACTTCCCGGCGGCTCGCCCTTCTTGCCGCCCAACCCCGCGTCGCTTCCGCCCGGCTCGCGGACGACCAGCACGACGAGCACGCAAGGCAACACCACGGTGCAGTCGTTTACGACCATCGTCCCGCCGACGCAGGGCTCGCAACAGCAGTCGCAGCCGCAGCAGACGACGGTCGTGGTGCAGGCGCCGCAGTCACAGCCGCAGCAGTCGCAGCCGCAGCCGGTGCCGCTGCCCAACACGCCGCCGCCGGTGCGGATCACGGGCTCGGATCCGTTTCCGTCCGCGGGATTGCCTCGCTGAGCGACCACTCGCGTTCGACGCGGTAATTCACCGGAGAAAACAGCGCCGAAAACTTCACGCCCTGCGATCGACCGCTCTACTGTGACCCGCGAGGCTCCATCGAAGGAGCCCCGCACTCCAACGAGGTCACTGATGCGACGATCGCTCGCTCCCCAACTACTCGTGCCGCTGTTGTGCACGCTGCTCGGCGCGCTCGCGCCGGCGCGTACGGCGCAGGCGCAGGGAATCGTTCCCAGCCGCGAACAGCCCCCCGCGGCGGAGCCGACTCAGGCCCCTGCGGCGGAGCCAACTCAGGCCCCTGCAGCGGAGCCAAACCGCGACGCCAACGCCAACCCTCCCTCGCCCGAAGCGCCGCGGTCGCGGTTGATCGCGCGCGAGTCCGCCGAGACGCTCGTGTCCGACACCAGCGACGAAGCAGGATTTCTCTCGGTCGCGCCGCTGCAAGTGGCCGGCGCGCGCGGTCGTCGCTACACCGGACGCCGCGTCGACATCGACCTGCGCGACGCGGACATCCACAACGTCCTGCGGCTGCTCGCCGAGGTCGGCACCGTGAACATCGTCGCGTCGCAAGACGTCGAGGGCTCGGTCACGATCCGCATGCGCAACGTCCCGTGGGATCAAGCCCTCGACGTGATCCTCGCCGCGCGCGGCCTCGGAATGCAGCGCAACGGAAACATCATCCGCGTCGCGCCGCAGAGCGTCCTCGACAAAGAGCGCGAGCTGCTCATCGAGCGACAGCGACAGCTCGCCGCGCTCGAGCCCATCGAGACGCGTCTGCTTCCGGTGAGCTACGCGCTCGCCAGCGAGCTCGCCCCGCGCGCTCGCGAGATGCTCTCGGCGCGCGGAAACGTCTCGGTCGACGAGCGCACCAACGTGCTCATCGTCCGCGACACCGCGGCGGTGCTCAACCAGATCGAGCGCCTCGTTCGTTCGCTCGACACGCAGACGCCGCAGGTCCTCATCGAAGCGCGCATCGTCGAAGCGACGAGCACCTTCACGCGCGACATCGGCATCCAGTGGGGCGGTGACATCGGCGTCGGTCAGGGCTACGGAAACCCGACGGGCCTCGCGTTTCCGAGCAGCATCGGCGTCGTCGGCGGCGCCACGGACAACCAGACCAACAGCGCGGGTCTCTCGCCAACGGACCTGAGAATTCCCAACCCGAACTTCGCGGTGAACCTCCCCGCCACCGTCGGTCAGGGCAGCGGTGGAGCGCTCGGATTCACCTTCGGCTCCGTGAACGGCAGCTTCAACCTCAACATCCGCTTGAGCGCCGCCGAAGTAAACAACCAGGTCCGCATCGTCTCGGCCCCGCGCATCCTCACCCTCGACAACCGCGAGGCGATGATCGCGCAGGGAACGCTCATCCCCTACTCGCAGGTCAGCGCTCAGGGCGTGCAGACCGCCTTTCAAGAAGCGAAGCTGCAGCTGCGCGTCCGTCCCCACGTGACCGCGGACGGCTCGGTCTCGATGCACGTTCGTATCACCCGCGACGAGCCGGACTTCACGCAGCAGAGCGTTCGTGGCGACCCCACGATTCGCAAGAAGGAAGCAGAGACCGACCTGCTCGTCCCCGACGGACGCACCGCGGTCATCGGCGGAATCTTCACTCGCAACACCGGCCGCTCGTCCAACCAGGTACCCGGCCTCGGAGACATCCCCATCCTCGGCGCGCTCTTCTCGCGCCGGCAGAACCGCGACGAGCGAACAGAGATGATCATCTTCCTCACGCCGCGGATCGTGAACCGCGCCGAAGCGATCGGCCGCTAGCGCCCTCTCTTCGGTGACCTTTCGGAGCAGCGACGGAGCCCTGCGAAGCGATTCGCGGGGCTCTCTGCTTTCTCCCCCGCGAGCGCTCCCGCCTCGACACGCTCGAGCCCACTCGCCGAAAGCCGCTGCGCCGCGCACCACGGTCGCGCCCTCGTCGCCGAGCGCGCTGCCATCGAACAATCTGGCTCAGCTCGTCACGCTGCGATCCACGAGGTTGTGCATCGCCGTGCCAATTCACACTGCCGTGGACAGCTCGCGCCGTCTCGCAGCGAACCCACAGCCCAGCCAACGAGCGCCGACACCCGACGATCGAACGTAACCATTTGAAACAAAAAGTCTTTTCGTTTCGCCTGTCGGCATCCCGACACCCCGTTGCGACGCCTTCCGTCAGCGCATGGCTCGTCGCCTCAGCTCATCCGCGTCGAGTCCCGTCCACGATTCGAGCAGCGCGCGGGCCCGAAGCGCCGCGATCGCCCCCTGCGGTGTGCCAGTCGCGGCACACGACATTGCCTCGCGACGAGCTTGCTCGAGCTGCACGAGAACGTCGATCACCTCGCGCTCGATCGCTCGTCGTCGCTCGCTGCGCTGCACCTCGGCGCGCTCGGCCTCGAGCTCGACGCGGCTGTAAAACGCGTGGTTCAGCGCCCACACGACGCGCACTTCGAACGAGAGCGCCTCGCTCTCTGCAGCGCGCTCGCTCGGCAACAGCCCCGCCATGCTCGACGCGCTCGAGTTGAGCCCCCTGCCCGCCCTCGCGCTCACGGTCGGGAGCCACGCCGTCGCCCTCGCCCTCGCCGCCACGTCGCTCGCGGCGCTGCGGCCCGAGAGCCCGGCGCGCTGAATCGCAGCGCGCACCGCGAAGTCCGCGACTGAACGCGAGACCCACGACGGCCCTGCATCGCACGGCGTCACCTGCGCCTGCGCCTGCGCATCGAGCGCACAAACGACAGAGAACGTTGCGACAGCCACCCACCACGGTCGCGCGATTCGGCCCGCGCGTCGGCCCTGCTCATTGGACATGAGCGGGCGTATCGTCGCGGGCGCCCCTCGGTTGTGAGCACCCGGTGATTTTCAGCGCGCCGACCAGGGAGAGCTCGGCGATCCGGCGCCGCCCTTGAGCGTCGTGCGCGCGACGAGCACCCACGATGATCCCGGCGCCCACTCGACCCAGGTGAGCTCGGCTTCGTCCGTCGGCCATTCGCCCGCAGGCTCATCGCTCGGGCTCGCGCCCTCGAAGCTCGCCTCGGACCAGTGCTCGACGGGCGCAGCGGCGATCGCGCTCGACGCAGGCGCGACGGAAACCTCTTCGAGCCACGCAGGGCCTTCGTGCACCACGCGAGCGCCCTCGAGCGCGGCGGTGGTGCGCGCCTCGCGCAGGGCGTCGATGACCGAGCTGGGCCCCACGACCTCGGCGATGCGCGACACGCTCGCGGCCACGACGGTGGTGCGCTCGGGGAGCACGATCCTCGCGCGGACCACCGAGCGCGATCGCGCGGGAACGCCGCGGGGCGTTCGCACAGGCTGCGCGGTCAAGATCGGCGTGAAGCCCACGCGTCCCATCACGCCGACGCTGACCTCGTGCGACGCGCCGTTGCGCACGGACCACACGAACCAATCGCCCACGCGAGGAACGGGCCCTTCGAAGCGCTCGACCCGCTGCATCGAGCCGTCTTCACCGCGAAACAACGTGACCACGCGAAGCATCACTTCGCCTCGGATCGCCTGCTCGTCCGCGAGCTTCTTCAGCGTCGAAACCCGCACCTCCCAGAACACGACGAGCGTCGTCGGATCCACGGGGAGCACGCGCAGCTCGTCCACGTCGTAGCCGCGCGGCGGATCGGCGCGCTCGAGCAAGCCGTCGGGCTCTTTGGCCTCGCCCTCGTCCACCGAGAGAGCGTGCGGCTGCACTCCGTGCGAGCGCGCGAGCGTCCCGCTGCTCGGGAGGGCCTTGGTCGTGGCAGCGATCGCCGCCATCGCCTTGGCGAGCCCGCGCGAGGCCTCTTCGTCCGCGGGGTTTCTCGCGAGGACGCGCTCGAACACCGCGCGAGCGTCGAGGGCGCGCCCCTGCGAGAGCAGCATCGTCCCCATCGTGGTGGTGAAGAACGCCGCGGGCAGCGCGTCGAGCGCAACCGAGTCTTCTTCGTCGCTCTCGTCGTCGTCTAGGGCCTCGTCGCCGAGCTCCGAGCGTCGAGGCTTCGGGCTGACCAGGACGTTGGGGTCGGGCAGCGGCGAATCGTCGCGCTCGTCTGCGCCCGCGGGCTCGTCGCTCGCGGCGCGCTGAGAGAGCGCGAGCTCGATCGCGTCCGCGGATTCGCCGCGCAAGAGGCGCTGAGCGCGCTCGATGAGCGTGCGCACCTCGCTCGCGTCGCGCACGAGCGCGCGGTCCGCGGGCTCTTGCGGGTTGTTCTTCTCGTCGCTCGAGCGACCGCTCTTTTTGCGCACCATCTCGCGATACTCCTCGCGCCCGCGGCGAACTACGCCGAGGGCTCCCTTCGATCGAGCGCCGCGCGCGCGTCGCGCACGTCCTGGGCGATCTGCGCCCGCAACGCCTCGATCCCATCGAACTTGCGTTCGTCGCGCAACCGCCCGACGCACGTAACGCGCAAAAGTCTTCCGTACAGGTCCAAAGACCGGTCGAACAGGTGAACCTCGATCGAGCGTCCGGCGGAGAACGTCGGGCGAACGCCGATGTTCATCACCCCGTCCATCGCCTCGCCGGGCCGATCGTCTTCGTCGACGAGCGAAGCGCGAACGGCGTACACCCCGTCGCGCGGCAGCGCCTCGACGTCGGTGCGGAGGTTCGCCGTCGGAAATCCCAGCAATCGACCGCGCTGATCGCCAAGCACCACGCGCCCGTCGAAATCAAACGTGCGGCCGAGCATCGCGTGCACGCGATCGAGCTGCCCGTCCGCGAGCGCCGCGCGGATCTTCGAAGACGAGATCATCGCGTCGCCTTCGTCGAGCACCGGGCGCAGGACCTCCGTGCGAAACCCGAGCTTCTCGCCGAGCGCGCGCAGCGCGTAGCCGTCGCCAGCGCGGTCTTTTCCGAAGTGAAAATTCTCTCCGACGATGACGACCTTGGCGCGCAACCCGAGCAGCACTTCGCGGGCGAACAGCTCGGGCGACATCGCGGCGAACCCGCGATCGAAGCCCTGAACGATCACTCCGTTGACCGCGAGCGAGGCGAACAGCTCGAGCCTGCGATCCGCTCCGGTGATCCTCGGCGGGCTACGATCGGGGGCGAGCACGCGCGTCGGGTGAGGCTCGAACGTGAGCACCACCGCGTCCCCGCCGAACGCGGCGCTCTCTTCGAGCGCTCGCTCGATGAGCGCGCGATGCCCTCGATGAACGCCGTCGAAGTTGCCGATGGCGACGGCGGTGGCCCGCGCACAGCGCGCGGTCCGGTAGTCGTGCGCGATCCACATCCTCGTCCGTCGACGGTCTACATCATGGAGTGAGCCGCAAGGCAACACCCCTTTGACTCTGCGCGTCGAAGCGCCAGTGACGACGATGTGACAGCGGTCACCGAGGCGTCAGCGTGGGGCAGCGCGCTTCGGCGTACGGCAGCTCGACGCCGCGCACGCGGATGAAGAACGACTGCGAGGCCGCGCGGCACACGCCTGCTGGGCAGAGGTCCGAAGGCGCGCCGCTGACCGACGGAAACGCTCCGAGCTCGTTGGGAAGCGCCCAAGTCTGGCCGCCCGGACCGATGAAGTTCACCGAGTAGCGCCCTTGCGGAAGGCCCGTGTACTGCGAATCGTCGTCGTACAGGGGGTCGAATTCGGCGCAGCGCAGGTGCGTAAATCCCGCTTGCGAGAGCGCGCGACCGAGGCGATCGGCGGTCTCTGGAAGCTGCGGCGGGACGATGATGTGCCAATCCGTCGCGCGATTGGGCCCGCGCACCTCGGCGCCGAACGGAACGACCACGAGCCGCAAGACGTTCTCGAGCTGGCGGTAGCCGTTGGTCCAGGGCTGCAAAAACCCCGTCGAAGACCCGTTGGGGACGACGGAGCCGAAGAAGATCACCGGGTATCGCGGGTCCGATGGGTCCGAGAGATCCAGCGTCTCGGTGCGATTGAGCGCGGTTCGCAAACGCAAGATCGTCGCGGCGTCGAGGTGACCGTTCTGCCCTTCGATGAGCAACCTTCGCTCGGCGGCGTTGGGCTCGTGGAGCTTCGAGATGATCACCAGCGGATAGATCCACGGCAAACGGCCGCCGCTCGCCGCGAAGAAGGGGCTTCCGGAGATGAGCGACGGGTGCGCGTCGACGTAGTTCGTCGCGGCGCTCAGGTCGATCGAGCCGTTCTCGTTGACGTCCGCAGCGAACTCGACGAAGCCGCTGGTGGCTTCAGCCAGCGGATCCGTGCGGCAATCGCGACGAACCTGCACGCCCGCGAGCATCGCGGTGAAGCACTCGTCTTCGTTGAGCGAGAAGAGCGCGCCCATCGTCGGGAGGTTGGCGCCGAGCGGCGTCTCGACGATGACCGGGTTGCGGACCATGTCGAGCACGCGCGTGCCGGGGACCTGAAGGCCCCAATCGCTCGCGTAGCGAAGCAGCTCGACGCCCGGCCGCGGCGCCATCGTCTGCGGGTCGATCGCGGGCGGCGCGGGGACGTCCGCGGGAGTCATGCGCGTGGGCGCCGCGACGGTCGTGGGCATTCCGTTGCGGTTGACCATCGTCTCGTCGGTGACGACGCGGAAGATGGGGCGCTCGGTGGGCAGCTGCTTTCCGAGGTAGACCGTGACGTGGTCGGCGACCGAGCCCTCCGCGGGCATCACGTAGCGAACGCGACCGTTCTCGTCGACCGCATCACCGATGCGGATTTGCACGAACCGAGCGATGGCGGCGCTCGGGTCTTCGATCGCTCCGCCGGCGACGTCCCCTTGCACGGGGAGGTTGCGCACCGAGAAGAGCGGGTGAAATCCCGACGGAATCTCGAGCGACGCGCCGTTGCGATCGAAGTGAACGGTCTCGTTGCGCGAGTAGAACCCGCGCAGCTGATAGATCCCCGCGCGCGTGATCCCAGGAAATTGAAAGGGAATCGTCGCGGTCACGGTCCCGTCCGCGTTGCGCACAGCCGACGAGAACAGCTGCGCCGCGTTGATGGTCTGCACAGAGATCGCGCTCGTGGCAGAGCCCTGCGGCGGCGGCGGGTTGTTGTAATCGAAGAGCAAGAGCACGACGCGCCCCGAGGCGACGCCGCGACGCGAGGGCGACTCGGGCGGCGGGGGGCCGCGGTAGATGAGCGTTCCCTCGATGCGGCCCGAGGGCTCGTTGAGATACGGGCACGCGACGCTGCCGTCGTTGTCGCAGTTGCGCTGGAGCGGCGGCGGATCGCACTGTGCGAGGGCCGCCGCGAGAAGCGTCATCGTGCCGATCGAAGAGCGATTGGACATCGTCATCTCCTCTGCGTCCTTCCTCAGAAGCGATAGCTCGCGTTGGCCATCACGCGCGCCCACTGGCGATAGCCGAGCGGGTGCTCTTGGTGTCCCGTCGTCGGATTCACGTCGACGAGGTTGGTGCCCGTCACGCCGAGCTCGAATCGCCCGTCGAGCAGGCGCATGCCCGCGCGCGCGTTGATCAAGAAGTAGTCGTTCATCGCGAACGGAACGTCCCTCGACCCCGCGCGCGCATCGAACACCGGCTCGATCCACACCTGCCGCGCCACGTAGTGACCGAACGCTTCGAACTCCAAGCCGAACCGCGTGCGCACCTGCAAGCCCACGTTGAGCTTGTGCATCGGCGTGCGCTGATCACCGTCGCGCTCGGGCGTGGGCGCGAGGCTGTTGTTCGCGTCATACGAGGTCAGCGCGAGCGTGTAGTTCACGTTGAAGTCCAGCCCTTCGACGGGCGCGAGCTTGAGCCCCAGCTCCGCTCCGTACACGTACGTCGAGGCCGGATCGTTGCTGTAGCCGCGGGCGCCGACGGGGACCGTCCGCGAATCGGGCAGCAAATCTCCAGGCAGCGGATCGACGTTCGAGCCGTAGAAATCAATGCGGTCCCAGCCGCGCGTGAAGAACAAGTTCACTTCGTACTGAAACACTTCGAACGTCTGGTCTTGAAACCCGAGGTCGAAGCTGATCGCGCTCTCGGGCCGCAGGCGTCGCGCGGCGTTGATGCGCGCCGCGGCGACCTCACCGCCGTAGCTGCGCACGCTGACGCCCGGCGTCGGGGTCTGCAGGTTCAAGTCGAGAAACAGCTCGAGCATCGTCGGCGTGCGAAACGCCGTGCCTCCCGTCAGGCGAATCGCGCGACGCTCGGTGGGCTTGAAGATCAACGCGCCGCGAGGCGAGAGCACGAAGCCCGAGCCGCCGATGCCGTCGAGCACCGGGTGACGATCGGCGCGCAGCGAGGCGACGGCGCTGAAGCGATCACCGACGCGCAGCGTGTCCTGCAAGAAGCCCGAGAAGAAGTGCAGCGTGTGGTCGTTGTCGAGGTAGTTCCACGAGATGTTCTTGAGGCGGTAGCCTGCGCCGAACTGCAGCGTGTTCGAGACGGTCTGCGAGATCCTCGCGCGCCAGTTGTATTGAAGGTCGACGTCGACGACGTCCTGCTGACCGTGCGCCTCGAGCACCGGAGCTCCGCGAGGCTGGATGATCGGCCCGGCGACGAAGCTCACGCGGTTCCAAAACGCGCGCGCTGAGAAGTTCTGCACGTCGAGCTGCACGAACGGCTGAATGAAGGTCAGGTCCGTGTAGAACTGGCGCAGCAAGCTCGGCGCAGAGAACTGCACAGGCCCCGTCGCGCCGCCGACGCCGCCGCGCAAGACCACGCCGCGACCGAGGCGCCCCTGCGCTTCGACCAAGAACCGCGCGTTGCGATTCGCGAGGTCTCCCGCAGGCGAAATCGACTCCCACGCGCGATCCGTGGGGCTCACGAGCCGGCCATAGCTCTGCTGCTGCTCGTACTGCACCGACGCGCGATACGAGACGTCGCCCGCGCGGCCCGAGGTGAGAAACGCGCCGCGAAGCTGCTGCGCGGTGCCGCCGCCCGCTGACACTTGCGTGCGATTTTCTCCAGGCGGACGCGTGATGATGTTGATCACGCCCGTGTACGCGTCGGCGCCGTACAGCGCCGAGCCCGGGCCTCGGATCACCTCGATGCGCTCGATCTCTTCGAGCGCAGGAAACACAAAGGGCCACAGCGTCACGCCGAGAAAGTCCAAGTACACGCTGCGTCCATCGACCAGCACGAGCACCTTGTTGCTCAAGCGCTGATTGAAGCCGCGCACCGACACCTGATAGTCCGCGCCGTCGAGCGCCATCACGTCCACGCCCGCGATGCGTCGCAGGATCTGCGGGATGCTCGTGAGCCCCGAGAGACGAATGTCCTGCGCGGTGATCACGCCCGTCGCGTTCGGCGCATCGAGCGGCGACTGCGCGACACGAGACGCGGTCACGACGCGCGCCTCGTACTCGTCGTCGTCGTCCCTCGCGCCGATGCCCGATGAATCGCCCGCGTTGCCCGCGGCGCCTGCGCCGCTCGTCGCGCCGGTGCCGCTCGCGCTCCCCGCGCCCGCGCCGCTCGTGCTGCCAGTGCCCGAAGCGCCCGCGGTGCCGGTGCCCGTCGCGCCAGTGCCCGTGCCCGTGGTCGAGCCCGCGCCGGTGCCCGAGGACGCTGTGCCCGACGCGTTCGCCGTTGTCGCGCCGGTGGTGCCCGTCGAGGTCGCGGTCGATCCGCTCGTGCTGGCGCCGCTGCTGCCAGCGCCGTTCTGCCCGTTCGCGAGCGTGAGCAGCTGCTCTGCGAGCGCGCGGAGCATCGAGGCTTGCGATCCATCGACGCTCGCGCCGGTGAGCGCGCCCACGTTGATCGTCGTCGCGCCCGTGCCCGAAGCGCTCGTCGAAGCGCCGCTGTTCGTCGCGCTCGCGCCGTTGTTCGTCCCTGTCGCGGCGTTCGTGGCGACGGCGCTCGATCCTCCGCCGCTTCGCGTGCGGCTCTCGATGCGCGCGATCAGCGCTTCGATCTCGGGGCGGTCGCTGATGTCGTGCTGCAAATACCGGCGCAAGTATTCAAGAGCGCGCTCGGAGTTGCCCGCGTCGTAGTACGCCCGCGCGATGTTGTAGAGCACGTTGGGGCGCGGAACGATTCGATACGCAGCCTCGAGCTCGGCGATGCCAGTGTCGAATTGCCTGCGGCGAATCAGGTCCATTCCTGAGCGAAAGTGCCGACGCGCGTCGGCGAGCTCATCTGCGTACGCGCTCGGTGCGGCGACAAACGCTGTGGCAGCAGCGATCGTTGCAACACGAAGGTAGAACCTTCCGTTCACGCTCTCCTCCTTCTGGGCTCACGCTCCACGCGCTCGGCGCAGCGGCGCTCCGAGGCGAAGCAGCGACGATCTTCGCGCACTCAGCGACGGAATCAAAGCAAACGCGCACGCGCCTCGCCGTTCGTGCGCGCGATCCACGACGCACTCGGCGCGCTCGTGACGCGTCCCCGAAGTCACCGCCGCGTCGTGACATCGCTGCCGCGATTCGCAGCTCGAGCACCGCCGCCCGATGACGGCATCGCACGCGTTCATCGTCCGCGTGGCGAGCGACGCGCGGCGCGCAGGCTCACCAGCCGCGATACGGATCCGGCCGCGTGTTCTGCGGAGGACGAACGACGACGCGCCGCGACAAACGCGCGGCGTAACGAATCTCGCTCCCGC
>JAXLYJ010000056.1:0-16237 GCA_046351515.1 Polyangiales bacterium | reverse complement strand
CGAATACCGAATCGAGACCTCGTTCACCAGCGGCCGAGAGCCTGGCGAAGAGGCGTACTCCCGCACCTCCTCGACGATGGGCGAGTCGAGAGCGACGAAGGGAACCGCGCCGAAATCCCCCGAATCGAACTGCGCGACGCGGCCGTCGTCGTCCACAGCGAACCAATACGTGTCCATCGAGTGCGCCGCAGCGATCTGCGACGGAGCGAGCATTGGCGCAGCGAACTCACGCGCTCTTCGTGCGTGAGCCTCGTTCATTGCTGTCCCGACAGCGAACGCAACAGGTCGTCGCGACGATCGCCGCCCCACTGACGCGGCGCGGGAGCGTGCGCCGTCACCCGCTCGATCACGCGCGCTCGCAGCGACGGATCGCGCAAGCACAGCTCGTTCAACGCGCGCCCGACCACGTGCGATGAATTCGTGTGCTGACGCTCGCTTCCGTCCAGCAGCATCCACACCAGCACCTCGGCGGCGTCCGACGCAGAGAGCACGCGCAAGAGCATCCACGCGACCGCCTCGAACGCGCGGCACGGCATGAACGGCGACGCGTCCGCCATGCGCGCGAGCTTCTCTCGCACTTCGTTCGCCGTCAGCTCGTCGCGCCACTCATCGAAGCGCGACGAGAGCGCGGGCGCGCTCGGGTCTTCGAGGTGCGCGAGCACGCCGCGGAAGAGCGCGCGTTCAGCCGGCAAATCTCCAGGCGGACCTTCGAGTTCGCCGCTCCACCCCGTGCCGCGGCCCTCTTTGCGCTCGTACAGCCCGCACAGCCATTGGAGGCCGAAGGGCAACCAGATGCGCTCTCGGTCGCACACCGAGAAGAGCGCTCGCACCGAGGCCTCGTCGATGCGAACGGTGAGCGCTTCGGAGTAGTGCCCGCCGCCCGTTCCGCCGCGCTGAAACGGAGCGAGTCCGGACGCGTCGCCGTCGTTGCACTCACCAAACACACACGAGCGAATGAAATGCGACCCGAGCGAGCCGTCGCCCACGCTGGGAGTGAACGAGCCCGAGACCTGCGTTCCCTTGTTCCAGAAGCTCGTGCGACCGAGCGAGCAGTGGAGTCCGAAGCGCGCTCCGGCGCGGTTGTACCGAGCGAAGATCGCCGTGTAGTACGTGCGCACCGAGGCCTCTTTCGCCGGCAATTTGCGCGAGATCACCGCTCCCTTCTCCAGCTCGATCACGCACTCCCGATGCGGCGGGACGAAGTATCCCTTCGCGCCGCACGCGATCACCTCGCCGACGCCTTGGTGCTCTTTGTCTTTGATCGTCCACTCCCCCGAGCGCTTGCCCGCGTCGTCGCACCGCACGATCACCGTGTCGGACACCTGCGAGAGCCACTCGCCACCCACGCGATCAGGCGTCGTGAGCCCCGCGAACGAGAACGTCTCCACGCGATCATCGCCGTGCACACGCAGGCCGAACACCGTCTCGATCCCGCGCTCGACGAGCAGCAACGTCACGGTCCCGCGCTCGTCCATCGAGAGCGAGAGCGGCCCGCCTCCGCCAATCGAGAGCGCGAACTCGCGGACGTCTTCGAGCGCAGCGCCGACGAGCTTCGCGATCACGAGGCGATGGCGGTTGTTGCTCTCGCAGACGATCGCGACGCGGTCCTCTGCGCCAAGCGTCCACTGCGAGAAACACCGGGGCCGACGCACGTCCTCGCGCCCGAACGCGAGCGTTCTTGGCGTCCTTCATCGGCGCCGTGACAGAGCCCCACTGCTTCGCCCCTCCGTCGAGCGTCACCACCGTGATCTTCGTCCCATCGACGCTCACGATGCGCTTTCCGTCTCGAGACAAACGTCCGTTGCGATGCTCGAAGCGGTCGAACGCCTTTCGTTGAAGGTCCGCGGGCGCGACGAGCGTGCACTGATCCCACTGATCATCCCAGACGAGCGCGCTCGTCCCAGTCTCGTCGAGCGAGAGCTGCGCGAAGTCCGAGCCCATCGCCTTGCGATCGTTCTTCACTTTGTTCGGAAGCTCGACGCGCGTCAGGCCGAACCCATCGACGATGATGAAGCGCTTTGCGTCGGGAGTGCTCGCGTGCATGCGGCGCAATGTACCGCGCTCACGTCCCCACGGTTGCCATCGGCGCCGCGAGGTGCGCGCGCTCTCCGTCGAACGAGACCAGCGCGTATCCCAAGCCCCACAAGCTCAACAGCGCAGCGAACGCGCAGCGAACGTTCGCGACCTTCTCGCCTTGCCACGCTTCGGGCACTGGATCCGATTGCGGAAAGGTCGCGTCGATCTCGACCATCACGCGCCAAAACTCCGCGAGAGAGAGCGTCTCGCGCAGCCCCGCAGGCACGTACGTCCCCGACCACTCGACGTTGGACGCCATCGACGCGCGCCCTTCGGCCCACGCGCGCTCTGCGGTGGACAAGCGGATGTTGCGCAGCGCGCGCTCGAGCTGCGAGGGCCACGGGCCGCGGTAGACGTCGAGCATTCCGCGGCGATCGAGGACGGCCCACTCGAAGTGCGAGGGCTCGCGCTGATCCCACGCGCGAAGAGAGCTCGCGAACTCGCGCGCCAATCGCTCGGCGGCGAGCACGCCGTCCGGGTCCACCGCGAGCGTGATCGCGCTCTGAACGTCGGGCGGAAACGCGACCGTCGCGCGACGGAGCTTTCCCCATCGATCGCGCACGCCGCCGCGAAACGACCGCGTGTCGTCCCCCGCCCAGTCCACGGGAATCAACGCGCGCGCCGCGAGGACCTCCCACGCCTCGTCTCCTTCGGACACGCCTTCGAGCGCGGCGATCACGGCGTCGAGCCCTTTCTGCGCCGGGCGCATCAAGCTCCGCGCGACCTCGTCGTAGTCCGGCCACCCGGGGATCTGCGAGGGAAGAAACGCCGCGAACGCGCACGCGACTTGATCCGCGGGAGTGCGCGGCCAGGTGTACTGCCGATCGATCGCGGCCTCGGCGTGCGCGAGCAACTCGACCGCGAGGCGCTCGTTGCCCGAGACGCCGAGCGCGACGTTCTGCGTGATTTCGACGGCGCGAAGGGCGCATTTCGCTGCGGCGAGCGCGGCCTCTCCGTTGGTCCGTCGGCTCGATCGCTCGACGACCTCGCGCACGGCGTCGAGGGACTTCGCGAGCTCGCTTCGGAGCTCGTCGCGCGGCTCGCGAGCGACCGAAATGAGCGCGGGCGCGAGAGCGCGACGCAAGACCACCCCGTCTCGCTCGACTGCGCCAACTGCGGCGTTGCGCGCGACGTGGGCGAGCGCGCGCGCGAGCATTCGCCCCGAAACGGCGCGGTCCAACGCGTCATCCAACACATCGAGCGGCGAAGGAACAGACTCCATCGCGGCCGTCACCATACCTCACGCCCGTCGCCAACTCGGCGCCAACTCGCCGTGAATTCGCTGCGTTCGCCGCACCAACGTCACTGTGCGTCGCTGGCGCCCACACGCTCCCACCTCGAAAAAAGTGACGCGCAGAGCCCGTTGGTGAAGTTGTTGAGTTCTAACGGCACGCAAAGCAGCGTACGATGACAAACACACTCGCTCTCTCCTCGACGCAATGACCGGCCAGGACCCCAAATCGCTCATCAACACCACGCTGCCCGGTGGCTACCACCTGCAGCGATTCATCGGTGCCGGCGCGTTTGCTTGGGTCTTCTTTGCGATCGACTCGAAGAAGCAGCCGTGCGCCGTCAAAGTGCTCACCGCGGACACGTCCGAGGCGCGCACGTTGTTTGTGCGTGAAATCAAGATCCTCCGTCAGCTCCCGCAGAACCGCTACTGCGTGAAGTACGTCGGTGATGGGACCACCGCGCAAGGGATGCCCTTCCTCGCGATGGAGTACATCGACGGCTGCACGCTGAAGGACGCGCTGAAGTTTCAGCCCGTCTGGAACGTGAACGAGGCGCTGAAGTTTGGCCTGCAGCTCTGCGAAGCGCTGCACGGACTGCACAAGTACGGGCTCGCGCACCGAGATCTCAAGCCCGAGAACGTGATGCTCACTCGCGAGTGGGAGGTCCGCTTGATGGACTTCGGACTCGTGAAGGACGCGCAGGGCTTGCTCAAGCTCTTCGAGAGCGAAGACATCATGTCGGGCCGCGATTTCGCGGAGAACATCGACAAGGCCATGCTCGCGGGCACGCCCGAGTACATGGCCCCCGAGCAGTTCTCGGACCCGATGGTGCAGGACGAGCACGAGGCGAAGACGGACACCTGGACCGACGTCTATTCGACGGCGTTGATCCTGTTTCAGCTCATGACGGGCGAGAAGCTCTTTCCCTTCAAGCCGACGGCGAAGGATCAGAAGGGCTACGCGCGCGAGCTGCTCGCGTACATTCGCTCGCGCACCGAAGCGCAGGACAGCCAGCTGCGAAAGCCCGCGGCGATCCCCGAGCGACTGTGGCCTGTGCTGCTCGGCGCGCTTCGATCCAACCCCAAGCAGCGCCCGCACAACGCGGACGCGTTCGGGCAGAAGCTCCGCACGTACGTCGAGCAGGGCGAGGTCGACGAGTTCGAAGACGACGAGCACACGTCGGTCGCGAGCATGTCGATGCTGTTGCCGGTGGTTCAATCCGCGGCGATGGCGACGATGGCCAAGGCCGCCAACGCGGGTCCGTCGGCGCTCGACAAGGGCCCCGGCCCCGGCGGAAAGCCCGTCGCCAAGGGACTTCCGCCGAGCAAAGCTGGGCCGTCGCTGCCTCCGTCGCGCGCTCCTGCGAGCGGTGGATCGAGCGGATCATCGAGCCCGTCCAAGCGCCCCGCGGCTGGCCCCGACGGTCGCCCTGTGGATGTGGCCGCGGTGCAAGCGTACCGAGAGCAGCGGCTCAACAAGCCCGGCGGCCCGGACTACACGCTTCCGCCCGGAGCGCTCAACGCGAAGGACATCCCCGTCCCGCAGAGCATCGCGACGCCGGCCAACGGACGCTCGCCGCTCGCGCAGACCGCGTCGTTGCCGGTGCCGTTGGTGAATCAAGCGCCGGCCCCCGTTCCGCTTGTGCAAGAGACGCATCCGCAAGCGTCGATGAGCCAGCCGATCGCGCCGATTCACTCTGCCGCGCAGACCGCGCAATTGCCCGTCGCCCCCACGGCTGACGAAGCGATGTCCGGCGGAATGAAGGCCGCCATCGCGTTCGCCGTCATCGGCCTGCTCGCGCTCGGCGGCGCGATCGCCTGGATCCTTCTGCAGAAGTAATCGAGCTCGAGCGCGCCCCGCGTCGCGCGCTCCTCGACTCGCGCAGGATTCGACAAATCCCTCGCGTCATTGCATGACGTTCGGCGCTCGTACCAATGTGCCGCCTCGTCGCCGCGCTCTGCGCTCGCCCTCGCTCGATGAGCCACGCGCTCGTTCACGCGCCGCGCTCGCTTCGCGCGCTCTCGTCCGAACACCGTCACGGATGGGGAGTCGCGACGCACACGCGCTCGCGCTGGTCGCTCGCGCTCGGGACGCCTCCCGCGCACGAAGACCCTGATTTCGACCGCGCTTGCGAGGGCGAGACGCACGCGTGGATCGCGCACGTTCGCCTCGCCACCGTCGGCAGCGTCCTGCGCGAGAACACGCACCCCTTTCTCCGCGGCCGCTGGTGCTTCGCCCACAACGGAACGATCCGCGACATCGATTTTCTCTCTCGCTCGACCTCTCGCGTGCGCCACGACGAGCGCGAAGGAAGCACGGACAGCGAGCTGTTCTTCGCGTATCTCCTCTCGCGCCTCGACGACGAGGGCCTCACCGACGCGCCGGCCTGCGCGCGCACCGATCGCGTGATCACCGAGGCCGTTCGAGCGGCGATCGACCGAGAAGCGTTCGGCGCGCTCAACTTCGTGCTCAGCGACGGGCAGACGCTCTTCATCCATCGCCTCGGCCGAACGCTCTCGGTGCACCAAGAGCAGCACTGCTTCATCGCCGCGAGCGAGCCGTGGAGCGACGAGCCGCACTGGAGCGATGTGCCCGAGCGCGCGCTCTTGCGCGTCGAGCTCGATGATTCTCACGGCGTGCGCGTGCGCACGTTGCGCGAGGGCTGATCCCGCGCGACCCTTGTCCGCGATGTATCCACCTCCGCAGAACTACCCTCCGCCCTCGCCCTTCGGCGCGCCACAACAGCCGTTTGCGCCCACGGTCCCCGCGTCGGCGACGGTGCTCTTGATTTGTGGTGTCTTCAAGCTGCTCGGCGCGTTCTTGCTGTTCGTGATCGGAGCGCTCGCGTTCGCGGGCACCGCAGCGCTGCGCGAGAACGCGTTTAGCCACGGAACCAGCACGAATGATCCGTGGGTGGGCCTCGGCTCTGCGCTCGGCGGCGGGCTGGGCGTGGCGATGTTCTGCCTCGGCGCCGCGGTGCTCGTCGCGGGGTTGCTCGACGCGGTCGGCGGCCACTACGCGCGGCAAGGGAAGAACTCGGGCCGCATCATGGGGATCATCTCGTCGGTGCTCGGACTGATCGGCGCGATGGGGTCGCTCACGTCTGCGATGTTCGCGCCGAGCTCGTTTTCGAACGGCACCAACTCGTCGACGCTCGAAGACGCGACGTCCAGCTTCGCGGTCGGAAACTTCTCGGGCGGCGCGTTTCTCTTCGCGCTCAACCTGTATCTACTGGTCTCGTTTATCCGCAACGGCGACGCGTTCAAGCGCTGAGCGCAAGGCACGCTGAGACTCGCGATGAAGCTCCCCAACACCAGGTCGATTCGCCGCGGGCTCCTCGCGGCCACCGCTCTCTCTGCTGCCTTCATCGCTGGGACGATGACTCCGCGCGCAGCGCACTCCGACGGCCCGCGCGCGAGCCCGTACCGTCGCCTCGGCATCGTCGCGCAAGTGCTCGCGCACATCGAGAACAGCTACGTCGACCCCGTCGACGAAGACCGCATCGTCGACGGCGCCATTCGCGGAATGGTCAACACCCTCGACCCGCACTCGAGCTACCTCTCTCCCGACGACTACGCGCTGCTCGAAGCGGACACCTCGGGGCAGTTCGGCGGCGTGGGCGTCGAGATCGACGCGCGCGGGGATTTTCTCACGGTGCTCGTCCCCTTCGCGGGCTCTCCTGCGCAGCGCGCGGGCGTGCGCGCGGGCGACGAGATCCTCGAGATCGAAGGGCACGACGCGCGCGGAATGGACGTGGACGAAGCGGTTCGCCAGATGCGCGGACGGCCCGGGACGCGCGTGCGCATGACCCTTCGTCGGCGAGGACAAACGCAGCCCATTCGCGTCGAGCTCACCCGCGAAGTGATCCACGTGAACAGCGTCGAGTCTCGATTGCTCCCCGAGTCCATCGGCTACGTGAGCATTCGAAGCTTTCAAGACCGCACGAGCGACGAGGTGTCCCGCGCGATCGATGACCTCACGCGACAGAGCAACGGACGACTGCGCGGGCTCGTGCTCGACCTGCGCTTCAACCCCGGCGGATTGCTCGACGAAGCGGTGTTCGTCGCCGACCAGTTCTTGCGCGAAGGAGTCATCGTCTCGACGCGAGGACGCAACGGACAAGCGCAGGACGAAGCGAGAGCGCGCGCGGCGGGGACGCGACCGGACTTTCCGATGGTCGTGCTCGTCAACGGATACAGCGCGAGCGCCGCGGAGATCCTCGCAGGCGCGCTGCAAGACCACCATCGCGCGATGATCGTGGGGCAGCGCACGTTCGGAAAGGGCAGCGTTCAGAGCGTGATCGACCTGCCCGACGGCGGCGCGCTCAAGCTCACGATCGCGCGGTACTTCACGCCGAGCGGACGCAGCATTCAAGCGCAAGGAATCGCCCCGGACGTGATGGTCGACGAAGGCGAATCGCCCGAGCAAGCGCAGGAGCCCGAGCGCGAGCGCGACCTCGATCAGCACTTGCCCTCGAGCGAGCGCGGCGACCCCGAGCCTGCGCCCATCGCGGGAAGCGACATTCGCGACCTGCAATTGCGAACGGGCTATCAGCTCCTTCGCGGCTTGATTCGCACGGCCGAAGCCTCGTCGTCGCGCGCGGACACCACGCGACCCACCACGCGAGCTGCGTCCAACCCTGCGTCGCGCTGAAGCGCGCGCACGAACTCGTCGGCCTCTCCTTCGGGGACGCTGAAGAGCAATCCGCCCGAGGTCTGCGCGTCGACGCAGAGCCACACGACGGCGGGATCGACCTCGTCGCTCGCTTGCAGGGCGGGGCCGACGTGGTCGCGGTTGGACTTCGTTCCGCCTGGGAGAACGCCCTTGCGCGCGAGCTCGAGCGCGCCCGGAAGCGCGACGATCGAAGACGCGTCGATCTCAGCGTGCACCTTGGGAGTGCTCTGTCGAAGCATCTCGAGCAAGTGCCCCGCGAGCCCGTAGCCCGTCACGTCGGTCGCCGCGTGCACGGTGACCTTCGTGCGCTTCGCCACTTCAGCGCCGCGACGATTGAGCGTGCACATCGAAGCGACCATCGCTCGCCCTTCGGGGTCCTTCTCGCTGAGCTGATCGCGCTTGATGGCCGTCGAGAGCACGCCCGTTCCGAGCGCCTTGGTGAGCACCAGCGCGTCTCCAGCGCGCGCGCCGCCCTTGGTCCACACGCGATCGGGGTGCACCGTGCCGACCACAGAGAGCCCGTATTTGGGCTCTGGATCGTCGATCGTGTGTCCGCCCGCGATGACGATGCCTGCGTCGCGCGCGACCTCTGCGCCGCCGCGAAGGATCTCTCCGAGCAGCGACATCGGCAGCGTCTTGCTCGGAAACGCCGCGATGTTGAGCGCGACCAACGGCGTCGCGCCCATCGCGTAGACGTCGGACAGAGCGTTGGTCGCTGCGATGCGACCGAAGTCTCTCGGGTCGTCGACGACAGGCGTAAAGAAGTCCAACGTGACGACGATCGCGTTGTCGTCACTCAATCGCACGACCGCTGCATCGTCGGGATGATCGAGCCCGACGAGGACATCCGCAGCGTGGGGAACGGGCAATTCGCGCAAGACCTGCGCGAGGTCCGATGCTCGGACTTTGCACGCTCACCCAGCGCCGTGGGACAGCTTCGTGAGTCTCACCTGATCTTCGCCAGACATGCAGTGCTTGCATGTGCCTCGCATCTCGCTGCGAAGCAAGCGTGCGTTGAATTCGCGCGGTAGAGTCACGTCGATTCAGGACTCGAGAAAGAGGAGCTGATCGATGAACGCATCGAAGGGAGTCACCGCGCTCGCGTTGCTCATGGCAGCAGCGTCGATGGGACCAGAGGCGAGCGCGCAACGGCGCAGGCCGCCGCGAGGTCGCGCAGACGCGGGCGTCGTCGCCGCACCGCCGACAGAGAGCCGAACGATCGCGATCCCCGTGGTCGAAGCGTCGTCGATGTTTCAGCGCATGCGCGTGTGGCTGTTCACTCCGCCGGCGGGATCGACGGCGTTCGGGATCAACACGCTGGGGCCAGGCGATCGCGTGTGGGCGCTGCTTCCATCGTGTCGCGCTCCCAACCCCGACGATCCTCGCGATCCGTGCCCTGTGGGGCGTGTGACGATCGAAGTGATCACGGGCAGCGGGCAGGTGCAGACGTTCGGGCCGACCGACGTGGTGACGCAGCCGAACGCGCGACGCATTCAGAGCTTCGTGATCCCGACGACGGCCGAGGTCATCCGCATCAAGCTCCTGCGCAACGACGGAACGATGCGGTACGAAGCCGCGGTGCACCGCGAGCAGCTGGGCAATCTTCCGGCGCCCGAGGGGACGGCGCGCGGCAGCTCGTACTCGTTCGACCTGACGCGCTACCCGGCGTCGTGAGGCGAACGCGACGGAGCGGAGTGTGTTCTGGCTGAGAAATCACTGGGCTCCGTGAAAAAAGTGAGCCACGAGAAAAAGAAGTGATTGACAGGCAGGGGGTAGAGGGGCCATACACCGCGTCCCGATCGCGAGGATGGCGGAATTGGCAGACGCACTAGCTTGAGGTGCTAGCGGTTAACAGCCGTGGGGGTTCAAGTCCCCCTCCTCGCACAGGAAGAACCCCCGAGAGTCGAAAGACTCCCGGGGGTTCTGCTTTTCTCCCCGGACGATTGCCTCCCTGCGGCTCGGATGCGGGCGTTGGGGCTTCAACGGGCTCGACGAGCACCACCGTGGACGCGCGCTCGGGCAACGCAGGGACGGCGTCACGAGGCACAAGCGAACGCGGCAACGGGGGAAACGGCTCGCCAAACGACTCGCGCACGACCTCGGCGTCGCGCACGTACGCGTCCGTTGTTTGGCTCTGTTGGGGTCCCCGCCTTCGCGCGGATCTCGAGCGTCAGCGCTGCGTGAGCCGGCGTAGCTCCGATCCGCACTCTCCCGGGGCACGGTCGCGAGCGCGGACTCCCGCCGCTGATCACGAAGCTCGTTGGCGCGAGCACGTCGACGCCCGGCGCAGCAGCGGCCTGACTGCTGCGCGATTCGCTGCACAAATAGGCTTCTCCGCGCCTGCGCTCACGCAACGGTTACCCTGGGATTTTCTCCAGCGGAATATGATCAATGGTCCAACGTGGCAGCGGGTCAAAGGTGATCCGAGGTCCATAGTACTCGGGTCGATGAACGTACTCGGTGACAACACTCTCGAACGAGCTGCGCCTACTCCAAACAGTATAACACGCCATATGAATGCCAAGAAAGTTGAACGCGCTGGCGGGCTGACTATTGTCGGTGCAAAGCACATTGACCTGAAACTCGCTGCCGAGATCTGGAGATCGCCTAGTTGGCCCTGAGCAAACAGGACAAACAGTTTCAGCAGCAGCGTCCTGATATCGCCGAACAAACTCGAGGCAGCGCCTTCCAAGTTCCGCTCCTTCAATGCACTCTCGATGATGCCAGCCGTCTTGGTATATCGATTCAGGCGCTCTCAAATTGTGAAAAATGTACGGCACAGCGACGGTAGGTTTAGCGTCGTGTCGCTTCAAACAAATTGGACACAGAGTGTTTATCATGTGTTTTGTGATACCACGGACCGCATCGGAACGTCCGCTTCAACAAAACGAGCAGAGCGCTCTCTCACAGTTCGACCACGCGCCACTGGTGAGCAGAGCCTAGATTTTCGGAGGGAAGACATCGAACGTCGCCCGCTCGGTCGATCGTGCAGAGGTGACTGACAAGATTCGTCTCCGTTCGCGACGTGCTCGTGAAGGCGGCGGACAAGACCTCTGCTCGATCTTCGCAAGGCCCACTCACCATCGACGCAGCCGGAACAGACCCCACGCCGAGCAGATTATCACTACCGCGCTCAGGACCTTTTCGCGGTCAGACGTTGACCGACGCTCGACCGAACGATTCGACCGCCCGCTCTCGATGTTGCCCGACTGGACCGCTGGATCCCGCGTACCCGTCGGTGGCGCGCCGAGGTCGTGCGCGCGCACTGTCGAACAACCTTCACTGGGTGCTCGATACCCAAACCGCATCGCAATCTGCACCGATGATCCGCCCTCGACAAGAGACGCGATGGAAAGCGAAGCGTGCCTCGCCGACCATTCATGATCAAACCCTTTCGTGCAGCCGCCGCTGGCTGACTATTGTCCAAAGCACCTGAAACTCTGGACCTGACCAATTTCAGCGCCGATATCGCCCAAACTCCATATTCTCAAATTAGCGTCCCCTTTATCATGTGTTTTGTGATACCACGGACCGCATCGGAACGTCCGCTTCAACTTTAGTTTAATGCACTGAGGCAAAGCGCTCGATTGCGCCGACGAGCCTGCGACCGGCAAAGAAGCAGGCGCGCGCTTCGAGCAACAGCGCCTCAAACGAGCGGCTGTTCGTCGCCACGGTGTGCACCGCGCTCAGATTGATCGCGTACGTCTGTGCGCCGCGCTCGGAGCGAGCTGGACCGCAGCGCGCTCGACTCATCGCGTGTGGGCGCAGCGTGCGTTCTGAGAGGTTGTTCGTTCCCTCTGCCTCGGGGTCGGTGATGAAGTACGTCAACTCGCGAGCCCGACGCCGAAGACGCCCCTGCAGACGTTCGATGTCCGAGTGCACTCGCAGTCGCTCGTCGCGCCCGAGATCACGGATGTCCTGCAAAATCGCACGCGCGTTGCGCCGATGTCATCGGTCGCTGCTGGCTGCTCACCGAGCGCGCGTACAGTCGACGCAGACCTTCGTACAGTTCTCGACCTCATCGAGCTGCGTTCGCTCTGCGATTTCTCTAGCGGTTCGAATCGTGTAGGCCCAACCGCGTGCTTCGCGCCGTCGACGGTGAAGTATGCGCCGTACAAGTCACTGTGGATCACGCCCTCGAACCGCGCGCCCAACATGGAATGCACCACGTCTTTGCTGCGGGAAAGCGCGTGGACGACACAACCGTCAACGTTCGTGCCATCCAGAGCCAGCCGTTGTGGGTTCCGACTCGGTGTGGCGTCTCGTCCATCCACAGGTGTGTGGCGCCGCGGTGTGCTGCCGCATCTGCTCGTGCAGCGGTCGCAACACCTCTGCCGATCGATGCAGGATCTGCTGGATTCCACCGCGCGAAACACGGACTCGAGTCGCGATGTCTCGCGCTGGATCTGGCCCAAACTCAGCCTCAGCCTTCTGTTCGACCATGCGAGCTTGAATACGTGGGCCGATCTTCGCATTCGAACCGAGCGACTCAGGCAGTGCAGCGAGAACACGCTTGGAGCATCCCGAGCAGCGTCCTGCGGTCGAACGAAGGCGACGGCTTCCGTAGCAGGTTGCTCGCGCAGCTCTCGACGATCATTCGCCGCGGTCGAGAGGCGATCAAATCGACGTTCGAACCGCAGTCGGGCAGCACTCGGGCGGAGGCGAATACCTCGCGATCCACGTGAGAAGGCGCGCGCCTGCCACAACCAACGTGCCCCACAGCTCGGCCCGGAGTGCGTTTGGGCCGCGCGACGTCGGGGCTGCGCTGCGCCTTCTTGCCACCCGGCCGTGAGCGATGTCCGCGCTTCCACGCGTCGAGCGCCTCGTCCTTCTGCTTCAGCGCGCTGCGCAAGTGCTCGAGCTCCGCTGCCTGTTCGGCCAGCTTTTTCTCAAGTTCCGCGATGCGCTCTTCGGGCGTCACAAGCGCGAGTGGAGCTCCGGTCGCCGCACGGCGCAAGCACGTTCGTGCATTTCGCTGAACAGTCACGCGCGATGCGGTGGCGCTGCTGGAGAGCTACGCATCGACGCGGTCGCACCTGTGAACTTCGAGACCGGGATTGCGGGGTAGCATGCGCGTACCCCTGCGCCATCCGCGCGACGCCGGGAATGACGCCGATTCACCCAGCGCTTACACTTCCTACGCCAGGCGCCTGTCGGCTGCTTGGGTTCGACGTTCGTCTCAAGTACTTACGAGGAACAAGCACATCGTGAACGCCGCGTTCACGGCCAATTCTGCGTGCCGCGGTTGAACCGTAACCGCTGCGTGAGCCGGCGTAGTTCCGCGAAGCGCTCTCGCGGGGCACTGTCGCGCGCATGCGAACTCCCGACCCTGAACTCGAAGCTCGTTGGCGCGAGCGCGTCGACGCTTGGCGCAGCAGCGGCATGACTGCTGCCCAATTCGCTGCACAAATGGGCTTCTCCGCGTCGGCGCTCACGGGATGGTCGTCAAAACTGCGCAAGCGCCCTGCGCCACGCGCGGGCGCTCCCGCGTTCGTCGCGGTGCTGCGCAAGGACGCTGAACCCGTGCGCGAACTCGTTGTCGAAGTCGGCGTTGCTCGACTCCGCGTCGCTCATGGCTTGAATCCTGCGTTGCTCGCGGCCGTTGTGCGTGCGATCGGCGGTGCCTCGTGATCCCGGACGCTGTGCAGGTCTTCGTCGCGATCGAGCCTGTGGATTTGCGGTCAGGATTCGATCGACTCGCGGGCTTCGCGCGTGAGCGTATCGGCCTCGAGCCGTCGGCATCGGCGCTCTTCGTCTTCTTCGGACGCAGGCGCGACGCGGTGAAGATCGTGTTCCTCGATCGCACAGGTCGCTGCCTCTTTCACAAGCGACTTCACCGCGGAACCTTCGCTCAGCTCACCGCGCTCGCTCCGAACCAGCAGCACATCGAGCTCAACGCCGCGGCGCTCGACGACTTGCTCGACGGCATCGCCATCCAACCGCAGGCGACGAAACAGAAGCGCACGATCCACTGAAGATTTGCCAACGAATTCTCTAGACGAGTATCGTTCGAAGTTCGTACTCGTGGCGCCGTGAGCGAGGTTGCAACGAGCGAGAGTGATGCCGAGCTGATCGCGCGACTACGCCGCGAGAACGCTGCGCTCAGCGAATCCAACGCCGCGCTCAACGCTGAGCTCAATGACGCCAAGCAGTCGCTCGCTCGACTGCGCACGGCGTACAACAAGGCACTCGAAGAGCTTCACTTGCTGAAGCATCGACTCTTCGTCGCCAAGGCTGAGCGGCGCGACACCACGCAAGAGCAACTCGCGTTCGACAACATCGAACGCACCGTGAAAGCGCTCGCCGATCAGCTTCAAGACGCCGAGGATGACTCGTCCGAAGAGCCTGGCACGTCGAGCGACGAGACTCGCAAGCAACGAAAGCGCAGCGCACGACGCGCCGTGAGCGAGAGCGATCTGCCCATCAAGCGGGTCGAGCTCCGTGATGATTCGCTGGAGAAAACCAGCGAGTTCATCGGCTTCGAGACGACGTGGAAGCTCGGCTACGAACGTGGCGGAGCGCGACGCATCCAGATTGATCGAGCTGTCTACAAGACCGCAGAAGCGGGACCGACCGCCGAAGAGCCCGCGCAGTTCGAGACGACGGCGATGCCGAAAGAGATCGTTGGCCGCGGGATTCTCGCGCCGTCGATGATCGCGCATGTGCTCACGCAGAAGTTCATGATGGGACTTCCGTTCTATCGGCAAGAGAAGCAGTTCGCGCAGATCGGCTGCCCGCTCGACCGCGGAACGATGTCTCGCTACGCCGAAGAGATCGGCGCGACGCTCGGCAACATCGTGCTCGCGATGAGCGAGGACGCGAAGAAGACTGCGTTTTGCCTGTCGACCGACGCGACGGGCGTGAGTATTCAGCTCGGCCCGCTGCAAGAGCGCGAGCGCGGCCCCTGTCGCAAGGGCCACTTCTTCATCGTGCTCGCGGACCGAGAGCACGTGTTTTTCGAGTACCAGGCGAAGCACACGAGCGCCGCGGTGTGCGAGATGTTCCGCGGGTACCAAGGGTATTTGCAGGCAGATGCGCACGCAATCTACGACGCGCTCTTCCTCGGAGCAGCGAGTGGCGACGCCCCTGCGCCGAAAGAAGTCGGTTGCTGGAGTCACGTGCGCCGCAAGTTTTGGGAAGCAGCGGTGTGCAAGCACACACTCGGCGTCGAGGGACGAGCCCTTTGAAGGTGTCCTGACATCGCGCCGATTGGCTGGATAAATGCTGGCCGGTTCGCGCTGCAGGCAGCAGGAGCTCCGATCGAAATCGGCGACCAAGGAGGGCGACGAGCACGGGCCGAAGCTGCTACGAGCAGGGCGATGACGAGCGGCAGAAGGCAGTTTGCGGATGTGCTCCGGGCTACCGAGCGAACGAACGCGGGGGCCCTCATGCTCGAGATGATCCTCGAACGCGCGTTTCATCCCGACGCGCTCAACGCGATGTTCAAGCGTACGGCCGAGCGGCAATACACGCACGAACTGCTCTTCTCGACGCTCGTCGATCTCATGCTCCTGGTCGTTTTGGACAAACGCAACAGCGTCCATCGCAGCTACCTCTCCATGAGCGACGAGGTCGGAGTCTCGGTGCGCGCTGTCTACGACAAGCTCGCAAGAACAGAGACCGATGTCTCCGAGGGTCTCGTGAAAACAGTGGCAGAACGCTGCTGCGAGATCATCGACTCGATGCCTGCGAGCTCGCTTCCTGCGCTGCTCGACGGCATTCCGATCGTCATCGCGGATGGCAACCACCTCGCGCATACCCAGCGCAGACTCGATGCGCTGCGCGACAGCGAAGCTGCTCCATTGCCGGGATTTTCGCTGGCGCTTCTCGACCCACAGCGAAGGATCTTGCGATCCATCGTCGCGGAAGCAGACGCGCACGCGGGTGAACGAGCGCGATTCGACACGCTCATCGAACGCGTTCGCCGCGGCGAGTGCCTCGTCGCCGATCGCCACTTCTGCACGAGGGGACTGCTGCTCGCGATGCAGCAAAAACGCTCGTACTTCGCGATTCGAGAGCACGCGGCACTTCCGCTCGAACTCGTCGGCGAACGTCGCTTGGTGAAGGCCGAAGACGACGCGGTGTTCTGTGAGCAAGCGGCGCGCGTCGTGGGCGAGGACGGCGAGAGCATCGCGATTCGGCGGATCACGATCGAGCTGAAGAAAGCCACGCGAAAAGGGGACGAGACGTTGCATGTGCTGACCAACGTTCCCGAAGAGAAGGCCGATGCCGTCCGCATCGCGGCGCTGTATCGC
>JAXLYJ010000055.1:0-19506 GCA_046351515.1 Polyangiales bacterium | reverse complement strand
CTTCGAGCTCGTCCCTGCGCCGCGCAAGAACTGACACGCACACGTTTTCAAGCTGAGACCGTGGGGGCGGTCGACACCCGCTGAGTTCGTGTCCCTTCGTCGGGGCATCGGCTCGCGCCGGTGTCTCGACGTGGGCGCCACGAAAGGCACCCAACGAAACGCGCGAGCGATGGGGCTCGACGCGATCGAGAGCGCACGTCCCGACGGGGCCGCGCGCTGAACGGGAGTCGTGTGTCCGACGGACACGCAACGGCGAGGCATGGTCATGGCGAAGCGAGCAGCGAAGGTCACGGCGAAGAGCGCGGCGAAGGCGAACGAGAGCAAGCGCGGGTCAACGCATTCGGAGTGGTCGGAGCAGACCCCCGAGCAACGCGAAGAGATCATGCGGCGCGCGCGCGAAGCAGCGAATGCAGAGCGAGACATTGCCGCTCGAACGCCGCTCACCGAAGCCGTGGCGCTCGCCGCCGTCGAGATGATCGCCGACGTGTTGGGGCTCGACGGATGGGGACACGACCAAATCATGTTGGTCTTGATGTGGCGCGGCGAGGTCGCAGGCGCGACGCCGCTGGACTTCGGCAACCCCGTGTTGCGATTGCACGGTATCGAGTCCGCGCCGGGGACTCGAAGCGCCATCGTCGCGAACACGACTGGAGCGCGCGTGCTCGTTCAGGAAACAGCGGACGGAACACGCACGGCCCGCGTGCTCGCGCGCGCGTTCGGCCTCAACGGCTATCGCGCGATCGAACGCGCCGACGGCTCTTTCGACGTCTACACGCACTCGCTCGACATGCGGCTCGTTGCGTCGGGGCTGAGTGAGTCGGACGCGCGAGCGATGGCTGGGGAGGCTTGAAAACGTGGGCGCGCACACGATTTCAACGCGGCGCGCAAGTTCTGGACAAAAGCCGCCCTCCACCCTCCCCCCGAGTGGGGAGGCTCCGGTGATGACCGGAGTACCGCGCGCCGCTCGCACAACGCAGGCTGCGTCAACCAACGGAGCAACGCACCCATGACCGAGCATCCGACGAAGCGAAACAGCGAAGCAACGCCGAGCCGCGACGACGCCGCGCGAGTCTCCGACGCCGTGCGCGTGTTCGGCCTGCGCGCGATCGCAGGCGAGGCCGGCGTGTCCGTGGGTGCGGTAACGCGAGTCGCAGCGGGCGCGCCGGTGAAGCGCGCGTCGCTCACGGTCATCGTGGCCGCAGCGGACCGCATGAGCGCGGAGCGCGCGCGCCGGATGCAGCCGAGTGACACGCGGGGGGCCGCCTGATGCAGTCCCGCGCGTCGTTGCTCGCCCTTGCAGCGTCGCTCGAAGCGACGGCGGCGGAGCTGTCGGCGAAGGCTGCGACCATTCGCGCGAGCGTCGAAGCGACCGAGAACCAGGCGCCGAGCGCGACCGTGACCCTCGAAGAGCACATGCGCCGCACGGGCCAGAGCAAGCGCAAGGCTCGCGAGACCTTCGCGGCCTTCGAGCGCGCAGGCTTTCGCGTGGTGCGCCTCGGTCACGCGGTCTCGATGGACGCGGGCGAGTACGCGCGAGCGGTCGAAGCGATCGCGTCGAAGCGCTCCGCCGTCTCGAGCGCGCCGAGCGCGCCCACGAATTCAACCGCGGCGGACGATGAGTCTCCCGCGGCGATCATGGCGCGAGCGGGCTTCGTCCCGACGCGTCCCCACCAACACCAGAAAGGCACGCGACCGAAGCGCGCAGCCTGAACGAAAGGCGCCGGTCCTCTCGCTCGCCCATGCCACCACGCGAAGAGCGAGCGAGAAGACCGGCGACGACGAACCCGATGAACGCTCTACATCCCACGCGGCGAACGCGCAAGCGAACCGCGACAACCCCACGGCGCGGCGAGCGCGCCGTCGAAGCGCGACACAACAACCTGTCTGCGCTCGTTCCCGGCGCTCCGCGCGAGCTTCGCATCACTGGCGACGTTGCCGCCCTCGACTCGCTCGACGCCGACGAGCTCGCGCGCCTCGCGCGGAGGTGGGGCCGATGATTGCGAACTCTGTCCGCTCGAAGCCGCTCGAACAAACGTTGCGGACCCTCGCGAAGCACCCGGCGCGTTTCGCGCTCGCCGTGCGCGCGGCGGGATACTCACTCGGCGCGGAGCTTCATCCGCTGCACTGGCATCGCGACACGCGCCCGGCCGCGATGACTGCGCGCGAGGTCGAAACCCGCTCGCTCGCGCTGTCGGACGGGGCGAGCATCGTTCGCCATGGCGCGGGGCTGGGGCTCGATGAGCTGCGCGCGGTCATCGCTCGTTTCGAGCGCACGGCATGCGCGGCGCATCGCGCGGCGCTCGTCGTCGTGGCTGCGGGCGGGCGCTTGCCGCGTGCGTCGAAGACCTCCGCGCAATGGCCAGCGAACGAGCAGTGCATCGCGAGGATTGAGCCCGACCCGAACGGGCACGAGAACGGCGGTGTTGTCGTGCTCGCCGAGCGCAACGGGCGGCGCTTCGTGCTGCTCTGCTCCGTCGGATACGACCGACTCGGGAAGGTTCGCCCGACCGTGCGCGTCGCGCTTCAAGTGCATCGCGAGTTCGAGGGGTGGAAGAGCACCCGCGTGCTGTTCTTCCCGTGGGGATCGTTCCCGGTGATTCGCGCTGCGCTCGATGAGATCGAGTCCCAGGCCCTCGCCGAAACCGCCGCGCGCTACCGCCGCGCACACCCGGAGCATGATCGAGATGAGTAAGCCCGACCGAAAGCCGCGCTCGAAGATCCGACGCAGCAAGCCAGAGCCGCGCGCCGCGCGCGACGTGCGTGTGAACCTCGCCAGTGCGACGCGTCCACCGCGCCGCTTCAAGCTCTGCGGTGAGCGTTCGCTCTCGCACCAACACGCGTACGCGCTGACCGAGAGCAACAACGACGGGACGCCCGCGGCGCTCGCGTGGGGCGCGCACGAACGCGGCGCGTTGGTGATCGTTCGGGCCGAAGCGTTCGCCGAGCTCGTTGGGCGCAAGGTGCACAGCACCACGTTTGCGCCGTCGCGGTTCTGCGGTGTGTGCGGTCGCTTCATCGGGCCGCAGCCCGCGCGCTGCCTTCGATGCAATCCGCCAACGGCGCGCGCGGGAGTGGTTCGGCGATGAGCGAGACCGCGACGAGCTGACCGAGCGCCGGGGGCGATCGAAGCGACACGATGAGCGACCGCGACGAAAAGACGCGCGGGCGAACGGGCGCCTATTGCCCGAACGCCGAGCGCCAGAGCACGCACGGGGCAAGCCTTGCCTCTCGCGCGCTCGTCGCGGTCTACCCCGACGGGAAGCACGTTCACGGCGTCGATGCTGCGGAGCGCGAGGGCTTCGCATCGTGGCGACGGTGGGTGATGGCGGACCCGTGCGACCTCGAGCCGCTGGGCGAGCATGACCGGGCGTTGCTCCGGTCGAACGCCCCGCGCGGCGAATGGGCGCGAACGATCGCGCGGCATGACCCCGCGGCACACTCGCCACTCGAAGTGGTCTCGCTCGCCGACGCGCTCACCCGCGAATGGGCGGGCGATGCGCACATGCTCGGCGGCGTTCTGCACACGCCCGATGGAATGGCGCTCGCGAGACAACCTCGCGTGAACCACGGCGCGCTCGAACCGCTGCAATCGCTCGGGTTCTCGCTGCGCTTCGGGGTCGTGTTCGCCGAAGCGGACCGCGGCGACAAGAGGACGGCGCCGTGGTCCGAGCGCGAGATGCAGCTCGCCGCCGACGTTCTCGACACCGCCGACGAGCTCGAAGGCCTCGCCTGGCACTTCACGCGGGGCGGGCTGCATGTGCTCGGCGTGCTCGAAGATCCGACGAGCGACCCCGACGTGTTCGCGCGCTCCCTGGCGTGGCTGCGCGCGAAGATCGCCCCGGCGCTCGCGCGCATCCCGACGGCGCAGACCCGAGAGCATCCGCAGCCGTATCTCGTCCCCGACGAAGCGGTGAAGGATTGGACGCGGTTGTTTCGCCTCCCGCTCGTCGTTCGCGATGGCGAGCGGCAACCGTGGGGAGTCGACCTCTCGCGGCTCGCGCCGCTCGCCCCGGCGATCGAGAACGCGACCGTTCGGCCCGCGCGGCGCGTGTTCGTTCGTCCCGGCGTGCTCGGGTCATTCCGCGGCGCGGCGATCGAGTGCCCTGCGGAGTGGGTGGCGCTCGTCCCTGCGATCGCGCGCGCGATGCGCGACGACGAGAGCAACTGGAATTCCCTGTTTCTCTACATCGCGGGCGCGCTGTGCGAGAGCGGCGTACCGACCAACGACGTCCCGGCGATCGTTCAAGCGCTGTCGAGCGCGACTGGCCGAGACGATCGCGAGCGCTTCGAGACCTGCGGAGCGCAGACCGCGCGCAAGGCATCGAGCGGCGAGCCGTACGCAGGAATGCGCGCGCTCGAAGAGCACTCGCCCGCGGTCGCGCGAGCGCTCGCCGATGCGCTGCGCCAGTGGTCACAGGGTGCTACGCGCGAACTGCCGGGCGTCGACGATGCGCGCCGCACGCTTCGGCAGTTCTTCGAGCACGCGCCCTACGGCGCTTCCATCGCCGCGGTGGGTACCGGCATCGGCAAGAGCCACGGCGCGATCGACGAAGCAGAGCGACGAGCGCAGGGCGGATACAACGCGGCCGGCGTGCCCCGATCCAACACGCGAACGGGCATCGCTGCGCCCACAACCGAGCTCGCGCGAGAGCTCTTCGTGAAGGCCGCGGCGCGAGGGATCCCTGTCGCGAGGCTGTTTTCGCCGGTGGCTCTCGAGCAAGGCGGGAGCTCCGTGTGTCGCTTCGAGCGTCGCGCGCGGTCCGTCGCTCGCGCAGGGCTCTCGATCTATCGCGAGCTGTGCGACGGACGCGGGCGCGAGCCGTGCGTGTATCGCGACGAGTGCGCCGCGGCGCAGGGCTTCGAGGTCGCGAACTGCGGCGAGCCGAAGCGCGCGTTTCTGGTGATCGGTCCGCACGCGCTCGCCGGTCGCGTCGCCGATGCGATCGGAGAGACCGGAATGCTCTTCATCGACGAACCGCCCCACGCGATCGAAGAG
This sequence comes from Polyangiales bacterium, assembly GCA_046351515.1. Classification (GTDB taxonomy): domain Bacteria; phylum Myxococcota_A; class Polyangia; order Polyangiales. The sequence goes on along the minus strand of JAXLYJ010000055.1, from coordinate 14,510 downwards.
ACGATCATCACCCGCGCACAGCTCGCTCTTCTGCAGAACGAGGGAAGCGAGGGGCGAGGCATGTTCGAGTACGCGTTCGCGCATGCGCTCGCGCCCGTCGTGGATGGACTCGCCGCGACGCTCGACGGCGGCGAGCTCGCGCCGGGCAAGCTGTGCGACTTCGCCGCGCTCGGTCTGTCTCGCGAGCTCGAAGCGCTCGCGAGCGTCGACGCTCCGAACGGGCCGCCCGTGCGCCCCGTGCTCATGGCCCGCGCGCGTGTGTCGGACGTCGAGATGGAGCGCATCGAGCGCGTGTGCTCGGTCGCTCGACTGCTTCACCGCGTCGCGTCGGGGCCGCTGACCACCGACGGCTCGCCGCGGTGGACGGTCGGGGCTCGCTTCGATCGCCACGGGGCACGGCTCGACGGGCTTGTGTTCACCGGCCCGCAACAGGAACTCGAAGCCGCGTTGCAGGGGCGATCGCAAGTCGTGTTTCTCGACGCCGCGCCCGACGTCGACGGCCTGGCGCGGCTCGCCGGGTACCCGATCAAGACCGAGAACACCATCGCCGTGCTCGCTCGCGATGCGCACCCCGTCGAGCGCGCGGTGATCGAGTGGCGCAAAGGCACGCGCACAGGCCTGAACCTCGAAGGCGAGCCCGACGATGAAGCGGTCGCGAACGGCCTGCGCGTCGCGTTGCGCTGGGCGCTCGAAGATCCGACGGCGACGCGGTTGTTGCTGGTGACCTTCAAGCGCTTGCGGGAGCACATCGAGCGGGCGCTGATGGATCCCCGCTCGCCCGTCGCGCAAGCGTTCGCGGCATGGCTCGACGGCGGCCGGCGCTCGGTCGACTTGCTGCACTACGGCAACGTGCGCGGGTACGACGAGTTTCGCGAGCACGATGTGGTCATCACGTTCGGGACCCCGCGCGACAACATGGATGCAGTCGACCGGGCATCGCTTCACCTGGGGATCGATCCTTCGAAGTGGGCGGAGCGCGCGGACTGGCTTGTCCGTCGCGAGCTCGAACAAGCACACGGGCGCCTGCGTTTCCCGTCGCGCTCGAAGCCTGCGCGGGCGCTCCACATGGGCGAACTGCTCCCGCTCGGGGTGGGATGGGACCGCGCCGCGGTTCTCCCGATGCCGCGTGGCCGCGCCGCCGTCCTGACCACCGGCGAGGCTGTCGAGGCGATCGAGAGGGAGGGCTCACAGCGCGCCGCGGCGCGGGCGGTGGGGGTGGGGCTCGCCACCATCCAGCGCGCCCTCGAGCGCGGAACGGCGGGTGACCCGATTCAGCTACGTGAAGAGGACTCCCCTACGAAGCTAATTCGGGTCACCCCTCCCACGGGTGCAAAAGCGCAATCCGCCGCAGAGAACATGCTGGGAAGTGCCGAAAACGGAGCTGGGACGCCGAGGGTATTTTCCGTGCCGATTTCGGCACAGCCCGGCGCGGCACGGGTCCGCGGTCGACCCGCAACCAACCCGACCGCACGCATGGAGGCATCGGCCATGACCACGGATGAACTCGAAGTGGCGATCGTGAAGCTGACCCGCACGCGCACCCGCGCCGAGCTGGCGGCGGCGTTGGGGTGCTCGGACAGGGCACTCCGCAACTACGCCGCGGGGGATCGAGCGATCCCCGCCGAGCTCGCCGCGAAGGTTCGCGAGATGTTGGCGCAGGCGGCGTAGCGAGCGTCGCGGCGCTGAACGCAACACGCCCAGAACGGCCCGCATTGACGCGCGCGTCATGGGGTCGAAGGCTGCGCGTTCCGGGACGCCGCGGCTGTTCGAGGCGCGCTCACGCACCGGGCGCGCGGGGTTTCTGTACCGTCGCGGGCGTGCGCGCGCGTAATGGAGTCGAGGGGGTGACGATCGCCGCTCGACGCGGAGCTCGTTCGCGGGCTGGCACCACATGGCACCGCGTGCGAGCTGCGCTCCGTGTCGAGCGAGTCGCGGGTTGATACGCGCTCAACGCGGGTGCGCGATCCGACAAACGACACCGGGCGGCATGGCGCGCGCGTGCGTGGCATGGAGTCGAAACGGCGCGGCGAATCCTTCGACGTTCGCGGGTAGAGCGCCGCGGCGAATACGTTGGCGTTCACGCGTGGGGCGCAGCGATGGCCGCGTGTGGGGACCGACGAAATCGACGTGCGGCGGTCGATTTTTCACGCGCTCGATTCGGTGATAATCGGCGCGCTCTCGTTCTTCGCGAGGTGCGCGCGTGCCTCTCGATCGCGCGCGTTCGCACTCGTTCGCGCTCGCGCCCGTCATGGGGTCGGACTTCATCCGCTGGGCGAATGGCTGCTATTCAACGAGTGCATGACGCTGCGGTCCGAACACTCGTTGCACCGTCCGCTGTCTCGCGAACGCCCGCGGTGCGGGGCGAAGTGTCGAGACGGACACGCGTGCAAGGCCCCTGCGGTTTGGATCGCAGGCGAGCTCGCCCCACGCAACGGGCGATGCAGGATGCACGGCGGACTCTCGACCGGCCCGCGCTCGCGCGAGGGTTGGGCGCGCACGCTCGCCGCCCTGAGTGCCTGGCGCGAGCGGAATGGACTCGCGCCGCTGCGCACCGTCGAGCGCGTTGTGCTCATGCATGCCGGATTGGAACGCGAGCGCAAGCGCGCCCGCGACGGGGCGCACGCAAGACCGCCGACGACAGGAGAGAATGCCCAATGAACCACGCTCACACATTCGCGCTCATGGCGATGCGCAACGCGAAAGCACTGCTCGAACGAGTCGGATGGAGTCAGAACCAACCCGTCATGGTCGTGTGTCGAGACGCGTTCGTGTCCGTCTCGCTTGCTGCGTTCGACGCGCGTCTCGTGCGTGTTCCCCAAGGTGCCAGCGTCGCGCTCGTCGCGAACGGGTCGGACAACGTTCTCGTGTTCGGCCTCGCGAATGGCGAGCTCGTCGCAGCGGACCCCGTCGAGTTCGAGCGCGACTTCGTTCGCCCCGAGCACGTCGCGGTGAAGCGCGAGCCGCGTGGATGCACGTTCGACGTGTACCGCGGGCCAGAGATCCAAGCGCGCGCGGTCGCAGACACCGCCGTGCACAACGTGTTTTCTCAGATGCGATAGGCGCGATGGCGTTCGCCGACAAGTGGACTTCTGACCATGAACATTCAACCGGCTTCTCTCGACGATTGCCGCTCTGCGCTCGAGATGGTGATGGACGCTGCGCGACGCGGCTCTCGAAGCGAGCGACTCTCGTTCATCGCGCGCGCTGCTCGGTACTGCATTCAGAGCGAAGACCTCGAAGCGCGTCGTTTGTTCACCCGACACTCGACGGCGCTCGAGTTGGGGCAGTGGTTGAGTCGTGTCGGCGAATCGCCGCTCTCGCGCTTCGATGGCCTGGCGAACGATGTTCGCTTCGCAGCCGGTGTTGTTGGGTTCGACGTTGCCGACGACGAGACCGGCGAGGCTTTGCGGGTCAAGAACCGCGCGCAACTCGAAGCGATCGAGAACGCGCTCGACGCGCGGATGAAAGGCTGAACATGGCGGCGGACGAGTGGCTGCTGCTGATCGAAGGGTCGAAGTACGCGTGGGGCACGGGCGGTGTGTTCTCGATCTCGTCCTACTCCGACGAGGCGACGCCGCCCGCGGGGACGACGATCAAGCGCGGGTACCTGCAGCCCATTCGTTCGGTGATCTCAGAGCGACTGCGCCCGCTCGACGGCAACGTCGAGGTGAGCGCGCTCGACTTCGTGGTGCACGACACCGACGGCAGCGGCACCGACCAGTTCACGCGCACGCTCGATGAGAGCGCGCTGACGTTCCTCACGACGTCCGTGCTCACGAGCGACACGTCGATCGTCGTCGCGAACGGCGCGGCGATCACGTCGTTTCCCACGGATGTGTGGGTCAATCGCGAAGCGATGCGAGTCAGCGCGCGCGCGGGAAACACGCTGTTCGTCACGCGCGGCTATTACGGCACCGCAGCCGAGGCGATCGAGGTTGACGCTGCGCAGGCGCTGCAGCCCGAGCTCTTCGCGTACCCGTGCACGCTGCGCGGACGGCGCGCGCGCCTCTATCGCGTGAGCGGCACCACAGCGACGCTGCGGTGGGTCGGCTACGTGAAGAACGGCCCGATCGTTGCCGCGAACGGAGCTTCGTTCGTCGTCCAGTGCGCGCACGCGTGGGAGCAAGAGGCCGCTGGTGTTTGGGGGTCGCCGCAACCCGCGTGCACGCTCGCCGGGTACGACTCGGCCGCCGTCGTGTTCATCGTCGAGAACGGCGACAAGTCCAAGGTGGTCTACAGCAATCCGACCTCCTATCAGGCCATCGTGCACCCGTCGCGCAACGCTGCGGTGTATTCGTCGCTGGGGTTGCTCAAGTTGCGACTTGGCTCGATGGGCGCGACCAACGTTTTCGTTCTCTCGACCGACACAGGCGGCGAGCTGCTGATATCGGTTCGGTTCAACACGGGTGGCGGCGCGTTCACGCTTGGCCGTGCCGTGCTGCTCTACGGCGGCGAAGAGTTCGTCGCTACCTCGAGCGAAAACAGCGGCATCGTCGAACATGTCTGGCGCGTAGCAGTCGCTGACCGTGGCGCGCTCGTTCGCACCGGGTTCGCGCTCGGTGGCGACGATCGCGCGACGGTGATTCGCCCTCACGTCGGGATGCTCGATGGAACCTGGGCGCCGTACGCGGGCTCGCGCTCGGGTGTCTCGATCACGCCGGTGCTCGTGGGTGAACTCGCGGATGATGGGTTGTTGGAACTCGACCCGACGGGGCAGAGCGCGCCGGGTCCGAACCCGAACGACACCACGTTTGCTGTGCATCCCGACCTGTCGGGCGCGTTCACGTTTCGTGGGTTCTCGCGCGTGCTCTCGAAGGATCCGAACGCCGCCCCCGAACCGATCGCGTGGGGCGCGCACCGCGCTGGCCTGCCCATTGGCGACGCGCTTCCCATGCGCTCGGCGGTGCGCATCGACGCAGAGCATTGGCTCGATGGAGTGCGCGCGCTTCTCGATGATGATGGTCCCGCGACAAGTGGGAGCGACGCGCGCAATTGGAGTTGGAGCAACTACGACGCGACGCGAGCTCGTTCGGGGTCGGGTGCGGTGTCGTATCGCACAGCGGGAAACACGACTGTCGGCGAATTCGTGGCGGAGGAATCGAAGCTGCGCGGGTGTTGTGTGACCGTTGGAGCGGACGCAAAACTCTCGATCATCGACCTGCGATCGCCGACGCTCACCGAGACGCCGGCGGCGACGATCACCGTCCGCGATTGGGTCGCGGGCAGCACGCAGAGCGTCGCTCCCTCGGGCGATGGCCTGGTGACGGACGTGGTGTTCGAGACGCCGCTCCGCACGATGACGTTGCGGGACGCCGTCGCGCTCGGCCGCTATGGCACGCAGAACACATTGCGCGTCGCATCCCAGAGCACGCGCTACGACCCTCGCATCGCATCGGATCCCATCGGGTACTCGCTCGAAGCTCTTGGCCGATTGTTGGGGCAGTGGCGCGACGAGCTCTTCATCTACACGGGCACGGTTCCCGCGGACCGATACCTCTCATCGTGCACGCTCGGCGCAGTCGTCTCGTTCGAGTCGAACAACGCGCCCAACTTCCGCGGTGGATCGAAGTTCAGCGGGTCGAACGCGAAGCGCGCGGTGGTCGTTGGGCGTCGCGAAGACCCTGCTTCGAACACGTTGGAGCTCGAGTTGTTGGCCCTGCCCACGGTGTATGGGTTTGCGCCGAGCGCGCGCGTCGCTTCAATTGCAGGCGCGAAGATCACTCTTGCAGGCGGATACCTGGGCGCGAGCGGGGACTACGCGGGCTCGACGCTGGCCGGATACCAAGGCACCGCGAACGACTACGGGGCGAGTTGGTTCGCAGCGGGATACGTGTGTGAGCTCGTGCTGCGCGACACCGCTACGCACACGGCCGACTCGTTCACCATCTCGTCGGTGAACCCTGCCACGCGCGAGATCACTGCAACCGCAGCGCTGCCCACGGTTCCGACGAACTGGGCTACGGCCGTCGCAGGCGGTGCGATCGTCGACGTGGTGTTCACGTCGTTCGGCTCGACCATCTCGACGCAGCGGCTCTTCGCGGTCGTCGCGGACGAGAGCACGCGCAAGGTCGCAGGATCGGGCTCGCCGCGAAAGTGGGCGCCCTAGCGCAGCCCGAGGTGCACCATCGGGTGATCGACAGACTGCAGTGTCTGCGCGGAAGTCATCTCGAGATACCCGCCGACGGACCCTTGAACAATTCTGCACGCGTCGACTTCCCCGGTGTCGCAGACGATGGGCGCCGAGCAGTCGAAGAACGTCCAGATTCGATCGCCTTCGACGCGCCATGTCCCGGCGATGCGCTTCGTTTGGCTCGTCGTGCAGCTGTTCAAACGACCGTTGACCACGGTCGCGCGCACGGTGGTCGGGTCGGTGAACTCAACCACCACATCTTCTGCAATGCCGACCCCGACAATGGTCAGTCCGGTGTGCCACTGTTTCCCCATGACGGGGTGCGCGCATCCCGCGACGAGGGCGACGAGGGCGGCGAGCAACAAGAGTCGGAGGTTCATCGCCGTGGGACGCTAACACCGCTCTGCACGCACGCACGGTGGTTGGTTCGACCACTTAGCCAGCGCCGCGATGGAGTATCTACGCTGCGCACAGGCTTGCTTCGACGTTTCTTGTAGGCATTGTTGCTATGCAATGGGGCCGCTGGCCGCGCACTAGAATTGAATGGAGGCTGTGTTGATGGAACGCGACGTGTTCGATTCGCCGTCTCGAGACGGCGCAGCTCCGGTCCGCGCACCGGGCAATGCGCGATCACTCAGCGCGCGCGAGCTGCTCTCGAAGCTCGAAGGCGCGGAGCGCGACGAGCTGCAACGAGCGATGCAGGCGCGCGACCTCGAAGCCGTGCGCGTCATTCTTTCGAAGCACGCGGCGCTTGCGGAGGTGCGCAAGAACTCCGACCGCGCGTGTCTCGACGCGCCCAACCCGATGATGAAGCCGCGCGGGTGGTCGGGGCCAGCGCGCCCGCCGCGGGGCGGCGGACAGGCGGCGTAGCAGAGCAACGAGCGCTGAGAATCGACCGAGCACCCCCAACAAAGTGCACGATGGGGCTTGTTCCCAATATGGGAACTGGCTACAACTTGGGGTGTGAAGATCATCGGCGTTGATGAGCTGCTCAAGACCGCGAAGAAGGACAACCGCGCGCGCAAGCCGTTGCTTCGTTGGATCGCCGATGCGAGCGCCGCCGACTGGAATAGCCCGTCCGACGTGAAGGCTGCGTATGCGTCGGCGAGCTTTCTCGCGGACAACCGCGTGGTGTTCAACATCGGCGGCAACAACTTCCGCTTGATCGTGGTCGCTGTGTACGAAGATGGCGCGCTTGTGGTGCGGTTCTTCGGCACGCACGCCGAGTATGACGAAATCGACGCCAACACCGTGTGAGCGCGCCGCGCTCGAAGGGAGCCCCATGATTCGCCCGATTGTGACGAAGGATGACCACCGCGAAGCGCTCGACCGCATCGCCGCGCTCGCCGCGAAGGGAGCGCGAACCGACGTCGAGAGCGCCGAGCTTCGAGCGCTCACGTTGCTCGTTCACGACTTCGAGAAGCCCGCACGCGACGAGCTCGCCGCGCTTCTTGCTGAGAGCGACGACGATGATGCAGTCGACGCGATCGAGTACGCGCTCGAACGCGCGGGGCTCACGCGCAAAGACCTCGAGCCGTTCATCGGTTCGCGATCGCGCGTGTTCGAAGTGATGACCCGCAAGCGCGGGCTGTCGATCGAGATGATTCGCAAGCTGCATGCGGGCCTGCGCATCCCGCTCGACTACCTCGTTCGCGAGACGAAGAAGCCCGCTCGTTCGTCGGCGAAGAAGGCAGCGGCGAGCCCGACGCGAAAGTCAGCGCGGCCTGGCGCGAAGCCTGCTCGCTCGACGCGCGCGAGCTCGAAGAAGGCAGCTCCGGCGAAGCCCAGGCACGCGAAGGCATGAGCGGACCGCGTTCGCGGGAGAGGATGGCGAAGCGATGGTCAAGAAGTGGTCGGAGGTGAAGGGCTCGCGCCTTTCGCCGGAACGAGTGAAGGCAGCGGACGCGAAGGGCGAAGCGATCGCCGCAGAGACCATGCTTGCAGCGATTCGCGAAGCGGCTGGAAAAACACTGACGGAAGTTGCGGAGCTGACCGAGCAAACGCGGGGCGAACTCTCGCGCTTCGAGCGCGGCGATGACCGGCGCTTCTCGACGTTGCGGCGTTACGTCGAAGCGCTCGGCGGCGAGCTCGAGGTGGTCGCCGTCGTGAACGGCAAGCGGGTACCTCTCGCGGTGTGAGCGGCTCGACGCATGCGCGCGAGCAGTCGACGAACGACGGGAGGGACGAGCGAACCGACGTTGAGGCAGCGCGGGGCCGCTGCGGTGGCGCACCGTGCTTGCGGCGTGCTCGCGATCGCTCCCCGGCCGCGCTACCCTCGAAACGCGCGCGCCCCGCGGGGTGTATCAGACCCGGCGAGGCGCTTCCCGAAAGACCCTGGGAAAGAGGGCGATCGAGTGAGCAACGTTGTACCCGAAATTCCACCGCTCGGCACGGACGGTGAAGAGCTTCCCGAACCGACGGTTGCAGACCTGCGCCTCGCGCTGCTCGAAGGTAGCTTTGCAAGCGGCGCGCACTGTCTCGGACTCATGCGCGAAGAGACGATCTTCGCCGCCGGTCTTGGCTACGCCACGACACACGCACTGCTCGCCGTGCGCACTGCATTGATTGACAACGAGGACACTCGCGACTGCACGGCGTTGTGGGCGATCTGTCGTGCTCGGGTGCTCCAACAACTCGCGCGTGAGTGGGAAGACGGCGACGGAACGCAAGGTCTCATGTTTCACGCGAGCGCCGCGGAGTTCGCCGCTGCGGTGTGCGATGAGTCGGCGCGGTTGCCGTCCGTAACGGCGGATTTCCGCCCTGGTGTGTGGTCCATTCCGGTGAACGGCGACGGGCAAGGCGAAGAGCTCCGCGAATTGCAGGGGCACTTGGTGCGCATCATCTCGCTTACGAGTCATCTTCGAGACATACGCTCTCGGGCGACTGAAGAGTTCGTCGCGCTGTCGTTGGGCTTTCGCTCGGAAATCTCCGACGAGCTTCGTAGTGCGATCGAGAGAGTTCGCGAACTCGACGAAAACCCAAAGATCGCCGTCGTTCAAGCGGTGATGGACGCCGCGAGCGAATGGGACACATCCGACACAAGCCGCAATCGCACCACATGCGAGGGAGCGGCGCTCGGTCTTGCCGAAGCGCTTGGACGCACCGACGTCACTGAATGGAGCGAGCTCCTGTACAACGCCGCGCGCGCACGGTTCGGCAACGGCTCGAAGTGGGGGAGTTGGTACGTTGCGACGCTTGCGTTGATGGAGCGCCTTGACCTCGAGCGCAACGGCGCGTCGAAGGACAGCGCGCGACGAAAGGCGCTCGAACGCGCAGTGTCCGAATGGACGAAGGAAAAGCGCATCATTCAAGCGCGCCGCGCAGGGTGACCGATGGCGCGCAAGGCAACCGGGACCGTGCAGTGGTCGGGCGATCACTGGCGCGCGCGAGTGACCCTCGCCGACGGCTCGCGCCCGTGGCTCGACCTCCCTTCGAGCATCGGCGCCGACGAGCGAGAGAAGGCGCGCGCGAAGGCTGCGGAGCTCGCCGCGTACGTTCGCGAGCACGGCTACCAGCGCGCCGACGGCGGCGAGCTCGTCGGAGACAACGAGACCGTGAGCGAGTTCGTCGAGCGGTGGTTGCGCGATCGAGAGCAACGCGGGTTTCGCTCGGTCCGCGATGATCGCCAACGACTGTACACGCACGCGTTGCCCGTGCTCGGAGCGCTCGCCGTGCGCGCGGTCGCAGCGAAAGACCTCCGCGCGTTCGTCGCCACGCTCGACGCGAAGATCCGAGCGGGCGCGCTCGCCGCAACGACGGCCCGCAAAGCCTGGGGGCTCGTCGCGAAGCTCTTCGCCGACGCGCAGGGCTCGAAGGTCGAAGCGCTCCGCATTCGAGAGGACAACCCCGCGGCCGGCGTTGCTCCGCCCGACAGCGCGCCCGCGAAGGCGAAGGCCTACCTCTACCCGTCGGAGTTCTTGGCGCTCGTTGGGTGCGAACACGTCGCGGTTCGGTGGCGTCGCATCTACGCGCTCGCCGTCTACACCTACGCGCGAGCGGGCGAGCTCGAGGCGCTGACCGTCGACGCGGTGAACCTCGAACACGGGGTGATTCACATTCACCACGCGATCGCGCGCACGGGCGAGCGGCGCGAGACCAAGACCGGCGAAACGCGGCGCGTGCGCATCGAGCCCAACTTGCGCCCGCTTCTCGAAGCGCTCACGCGTGGGCGAGCTGGTGACGATCGCGTCGTGACGATGCCCCCTCGAGAGGATGGCGCCGCGAATCTCCGCCGACACTTGCAGCTCGCCGGCGTGACCCGAGCGGACTTGTTCGCCGACGATGCGACGAGAATCCCGCTCACGTTTCACGACCTTCGAGCGACGGGGATTACCTGGCGTGCGGTGCGCGGCGATGACGCGCTGAAGATCCAACGCGACGCGGGACACACGAGCCTCGACACCACACAGCGCTACATCCGGGAGGCTTCGGTGTACGCGGAGGGCTTCGGCGAAGTGTTCCCGGTGCTCCCTCGGTCACTGCTCGTTGGCGAGCCCGATGGACCGGGCGAGGGGGATGGGGGCGACGGTCGGGCGCTCCCTCGCTCCGCGTCCCTCCGACGCGTTCTGTCCAAGCAATCGTCTAAGCGAAGCGAATCAGCCTGCAAAAACACAGACGGCCATACGTCCTACCCGGCCGAACTGCGTTCTACGACCTCGCTTTTTTCCGGGGGAAAGGGGGGTGTGACGGGGGTGTCACCCCTCCCGAAACACCCCGGTTCGCCCCGTTCCGTCCAAGCTGGGGACGATTGCGGGACGGTTCGCGAGCCGCGCGTGTCGAGCCCCCGCGCCGTGCTTGTGGCTGCGCTGGGGGAGGCCGTGCGGGCGGGCCTCGAGGCCGGCGATGCGAGGCTCGTTCAGGTTGCCGCTCGCGCCCTGGGGGAGCTGATGGATCCAACCGACGGCCCGGTGATTGACCTCGCGACCGAGCGCGCCCGTCGGGGTGAGCGGTGATCGAGAGCGCGCGCCGGTTACACCGCGAGAGGAACCCGCTTGCCGTTCACGATGGCGACCACTTCGAGCTCGCCGCCGAGCGCTTCGACGTAGCGCCGTAGCGTCGAGATGCGCCGGTCATCGCGGCGCTCGAAGCGCGAAAGCTCGCCCTGTGTTTGCTCCGTGAGCTCCGCGACTTCGATCTGAGTTTTCCCCGCTGCTTCGCGCAACTGCGCAAGCGTGAGCTCCGCCGCAAGGGCTTCGCCCTTCGCGTCCGCTGCCTTCACACGTTCCGGCGAAAGGCGCGAACCCTTCACCTCCGACCACTTCTTCACCATGTTCGTCTCGCTCCTCTCTGTGACCACCGCGCTTGCTGCGCGGCCTGCGCTCCCCTCCGCTCGTCGGTTCACTTCTTCGGGAAGTTTTCCGCGATGTACTCGCTCCACTCCTGCTCTGCCTTCTCCACCATCCGCTCATAGAAGCGCTTGTCGCCGGACTTGTTGCCGCCGACGATCAACACCGCGTTGCGGTCGGGGTCGAACGCGTAGAACACGCGCAACTCCGACTTGTCCGCGGTCGCGCGAAGCTCGCGAAGCGCAATCGATGAGCCCTTGATCGCGCTCGACACCGGGAACCCCAGCGAAACCCCCATCACTTCGAGCGCGCGCACCACGACGTTGACCGCTTCTGCTTCGTCGTCGGTCACGCTCGCGTACCACTCCGTAAAGAGGTCGGTCACGATGACGGTCACTTCGTTGTTGGTGGGGCTCATGCGCTAAAGAGAATATCCACTCTAGCGCATAACGCAAGGGTCACTCACCCAACAATCGACGTCGAGCGTCGGAGCGATGACCGGCGATCGAGAGCGGCTAGACAGCGGACGCACAGCGGACGAGAGCGGCGGACAGAGCGGTCCGACAGCGGACGAGAGAGCGGCGCGATCGCGTCGTGATTGAGCGGTCGCTCACGGTGTACGATCGCGCGCGATGGTGGGAACAATGATGAAGCACACCGCAGTCATCGCGCTTGCTGCGCTCGTTGGCTGCAAGGGATCGCAGGGCACGACAACGCAGGACGCCGGCACCAACGCAGGCCCCGACCTCGGAGCTATTCCAACGGGGGCCGGGTGGCACTGCAGCGCCGAATACGAGAACCACACGACGACTCGGTCGCAGTGTTTCCGCTCGCTCGCGACGTGCGACGACGACATCGAACCTGCGCGGATTCGCTTCAACGCGGACGAGCGCGAGACGGTCGCGGAACGCGAAGCAGCACGGGCGCGAGCGCGGGCCGAAGCCGCCGCACAGCTCCGGCCGTCGGACCTCACGGTCGCTCGAACCGGCACGGAACCGCGTGAACCGCCGCCAGAGCAGATGCGAGAGCTATCGTGCGCGCCGCAGACAGAGGCGCACTGCATGACATGGCGCGACGTCGCTATGAACGTGACGCGCTTCTACTGTGGGGCGAGCGAGGCGCGTTGTCGGGGGAAGCGGCGCGAACTCGAAGAATCGAACCAGGCGAGCACGTCGGTCGTTCGATACCGTGACCTGTCTCCCTGCGCCGCGGTGCAGTGACGGCTACGGCGCCTCGCCCTTCGAGCCGCGTTCGTCCCACGCGCGCAGGATGCAGCGCCGCGCAATCTCCGCCTTCGAGATGATGCGCCCTGCGGCTCGTTCCTGCTCTTGCCAGCGTTCGAGCGCAGCATTCACACGCCCGCTGTCATCCGGGAACGAGAACTGAGGCGCGCGCTCTGGCTTCGAGGCTGCTTTCTTGGCGGTCTTCGCCGCGGGCTTCTTCGGTGTCGCCACGGCTGAATCATGCCGCATGAACGGTACTAGTACAACGCATGTTGACTTCGAACATGAACGGTACTAGTACACTACTCGAACAGTTACAGAACGCGCCCCGTTGCTCCTCTCGCTCTGCGCCCCGCTCGCCCGGTGGGACGCAGGGCCGGGGGAGTAGCGGGGCGGATGGATCGAGAGCAGCGCACCGACGCACACCGCACAACGCCGGTGCGTTGCTCCCGGACCATGCAGACCGACAACACCACCACTTGGATCGAAGCCATTGAAGAGCTCGCCGTGCGTCTCGAAGATGCGCCGCTCGCGCTTGCTGCGCTGAGTGCGCGTCGACACAGCACGGTTCGCCGCGTGGTCGCGTCGGTCTTGGGGGAGCTCGCGCGGATGAGCGCGGAGCGCATCGACGATGTGAAGCGCCTCGACTCGATGGCGAGCTCGTCTATCTCGAGCGAGGGCGGCGAGCTTGCCGCGTTGCTCGTCCGCGGGTGGGAAGCGCTCGCGCGGCTCGATGCGAAGGGAGCTTCACGATGATCGCCCCGGAGCTCCAACAAGCGACCGAGCGACAGGCTACGTCCCGCGTGGCGAGCACGACTCGCTCGACGTGGGTAGCGTTTTCAGGCTCGACGGAGCGCGCGCGGTGCGTGCTCGCGATCGAGAGTCACAGGAGCAACGACGATGAACCCCGAGACCTTGAAGATGATGAAGACCATGAAGCCGACGGACACGCGCGACCTCTCGGCGGAGGACGCGAACGCGATCGAGATGCACAAGGCATGGATCGCGCGCGACGACGACCCCGACGAGCACGCTCCCGGCGACAACGGCATCCGCGCTGGCAAGGCGGGCGCCGCCCTCGCGCGTGTGTGGCAGTGCTCGGAAGAAGAAGCCTTCAACATCGCCGTGCGGCTGATGAAGGCAGGGCGTTTCCGCTTCCACCTTCACCAGTGGAGCTACGCGTTCGAGTTCACGCCCGAGACGCTGAACTCAACAGATCAGAGCTTGAAGGCGCACGCGCTCGAGATGGTGCCGAAGATCACCCAAGCGCTCGACGATTGGTACAGCCACGGCGATTGGTCGGAGGTCGAGTCGGGAGCAGAAGATCGCTACAACAACTCTCCCGTGGTCGCGCTGTTTGTCGCGTTCGGGAAGCTCGTGACCAACGACGACTTCGAGCTCGTCCCTGCGCCGCGCAAGAACTGACACGCGCACGTTTTCAAGCTGAGACCGTGGGGGCGGTCGACACCCGCTGAGTTCGTGTTCCCTTCGTCGGGGCATCGGCTCGCGCCGGTGTCTCGACGTGGGCGCCACGAAAGGCACCCAACGAAACGCGCGAGCGATGGGGCTCGACGCGATCGAGAGCGCACGCCCCGACGGGGCCGGGCGCTGAACGGGAGTCGTGTGTCCGACGGACACGCAACGGCGAGGCATGGTCATGGGCAAGCGGGCGGCGAAGAGCACGGCGAAGGCGAACGAGACGCAACAGAGCGAACAACTGCTCGAAGGCCTCGCATGGGTTGAGGCTGCGGAGCGACTGGCGCGGTTCAGCGGATGCGCAGAGCTCGCCGTTGCCTTGCTCTACCTCCGCGGCGCAGTCACCGGCGACGGGGGAAGCAGTGCGGCGCTCAACCTCGCCGAAGCGCTCGCGAT
>JAXLYJ010000054.1:0-20797 GCA_046351515.1 Polyangiales bacterium | reverse complement strand
GCCCGATTGCGCCGAGTGCGCTGATTGGGTCGAATTTGGAGCGCTTTGTCCCACCGGTGTCCCAAGGCTCGCGACGAGTCTGTCGCGCAAACCATGGGCGTCGAGGCGCGCATAGACCGCCGCCGTGACCTTCGCGTTGGCGTGTCCGAGCGTGGGCGCCAAGTCTTCGATGTGAGCGCCCCCGCGCCGCAAAAGCTGAGCAAAAGTCCTACGCAAATCGTGCCAGGTCGTATGCGGAAGCGCCGCGCGACGCGCCGCCCGCTCGAGCGAACGAGCCGCCGCGCGCTGCGGCCAACGCGCGAAGAGCAGCTTGTCACCCGCCGCGTGGCGAAGCGCGAACTCGAGCAGCAGCCGCTGCCAATCGGTGACGACGGGTACGACGCGATCGCGCTTGGCACTCTTCGTTCCACGAACGCGGACGAACTCCATCGTCACGTCGGCGCGCTCTGCGCGATCCAACGCAGCCCACTCGGCGCCGACCGCGACCGCGAAGGCCACTCGCGCCGCGTGATCGCCCTGCGACACATGAAACGACTCGATCAGCGCGAACACTTGCTCGACGCGCAGCCAGTGCTCGCGCGGCTGGTACTCGGGCGAGTGCCTCGGGATGAGCGTGCGCGCGTCGCCCTTGAACACGCCGAGCCTCGTCGACATCCGCAGCGCAGCGCGCAGCGTCGCGAGCTCCTTGTGAATCGTGTGCTCGCTGACGT
This sequence comes from Polyangiales bacterium, assembly GCA_046351515.1. Taxonomy (GTDB): domain Bacteria; phylum Myxococcota_A; class Polyangia; order Polyangiales. The sequence goes on along the minus strand of JAXLYJ010000054.1, from coordinate 20,087 downwards.
AGCGCTCGCCCTTCTCCGTGACCTTGTGCGTACGGCGCGCGCGCACGTAGTCGTCGACGTGAATGGGCCGCAGCGACTCGAGCCGCGTTTCGCCGCCGAGCAGCGCGATCAAGTGTCCGGCCTTCTGCTGGTAGAACTTGCGCGTGCGCTCGTTGCGGGTCGACGCGACGAGCCGCTCCAGCGAGCGGGTCACGGTCTCGTCGCGTAGCGCCGTGGCGTCGGGATCAGCGAGCTCTCGCTCCCACTCGAGGGCGCGCGCTTCGGCCGCTTTGCGGTCGGTGCACCCGGTCGAGCGCCGTACGCGCGTCCCGTCGGAGTCTCGCACTGCGGCGTAATAGACGCCGTTTCGACGATGGAGCCGCATTTCAGAACCTCCGTTTCGTATCGCAGCCAGGCTTGTTGAGAGACGCGCAGCAGCCCGCGCTGACCAGCACGACGGCCGTGGTAGCGAGCGGCGCACTTGCGCAGGTGGTCGTACGCTGTCCAACGCGAGCAGCGCAGCCGCGCTTCGATCTCGCGCGCGCCGAGCAGCGACGGCAGCGGCGCATCGAACGTGTCGTGGCTGTTGTCGTTCGACGGCGAAGAGGCGGACTTCATGGCTTCACTCCGCCTCCCATCCGGCGCGCGTCGGCGAGAACACGTCCTCCATGTGACACGCGTTCGGCTCGCCGTCAGGTGATCGCGGTTCGCGATCGATTCGCGCGAGCAACGAACGCACGATGTCTTGTGCTTGATCGCGCCCGTACAGCGATGCTGCGATCACGATCGCGCTTCGGACGAGCTCCTCGAGATGGTCCTCCAGTGCAGTCGTGCGTGCGGGCTGATCGCCGTTGGAGGGCCGGTCTTCGGTGGAGGCGGTGGGCCTCGATTCGGTCGCTGGTTGTTCGATCATCGTGTCCTCCGTGTCGGGGAGCCGAGTGGGAGACACAGATGTAGCGGTACAGCGGACTCGAGTCAATACAACTGTGATGTTTCTGTATCGACTCTTCTGTGACTGTACTCAGGCTACCGCCTCGAGCCGGCGAAGCAGTTGGGCCCGCACCCGCGCCACCCAGAGCGGAACGTCCCACGGGCACACCTGCAGCAACGCCTCGCAGGTGATGGGGCGTTCGTCGGGGATTCGCTCGGTCAAGCAGCGGGGGATCAGCAGCGCCAGCGCGAGGTACCAGACCTCGCCATGCGGGGCGCCTGCGGCGAGCGCGCCGTGACCGCACTCGTGCGAGACGACGGTGGTGCGCACGATCGGTCGCAGAGCGTTGTTCACGATGATGAGGTTCTGCGCGCGAAAGTAGATCCCGAGCAGCAGGGCCGGCATCTCGTCTTCCTCGAGGCGGATGCCCAGCGCTTCGGCGACGCGGTCGATCGGCCAGCGAGGGGTCGTGCTCACGAGCTCGTCGTCGTTTGCTGCGCGCAACGGCAGGGCGATCTGAAACGCCTTGCGCCAGATCTTGTCCGCGCGGTCCTCGAGCGACTCGGCGATGTCAGAAGGCATCGACGAGAACGCGAACTCGCACTCGTTCTCCATACGAATGAGCTGCTCGGAAGTGACTCGCACGCACCCGATGGTGCAGTTTGTTTGTCGACTGGTACACGGGGGCGGGCTTCGCGCCGATGGGCGGAGCTCCGGGTGATTTCAGCGTTTCGCGCAGCAAACTTGCGGCTGAGCGAGAGTCATACTCTGACCGATTCGCCGAGAGGTAACAGAACTCACTTGGGTTGCCCGTGCTTCATCAGCAGCCGCGCGATGTCCGCGAGCACCTGCGGCGTGGGTTCTTTCAGGCCAATCCACAGCAAGTTGGTCGAGTCGAGGTCGTTCCACACCCATTCGTCGGTGACCTCGGGGGCGAGCTTTCGCGCGGTTTTCTTCAGGGCAGCGTAGTTCGGAGCGGCCGAGACCGTGTCGGGCTGCGTCGCGCGCGGAGGCGTGTCCTGCGCGTCGGGCTCGTGATCTTCGTCGTGCATCGAGCCTTCGCCGTACGCGAGCCACCGCTCGGAGACGTGCGCCGCTCGCGCAATGAGCTGGATTGTCTCAGCGCTCGTGCGCTTCGCGTTGCGCTTGATGATGTTGGCGATGTGCGATCCGCTAAGCCCGGCTCGCGTCGAAAGCTCGTACGCAGTGACGTCGAGGTGCTCGAGCACCTTCTCCAGCCGCTCTGCGAGTGTGGTTTTCGTCACGAACACGATCGTAGCGCCACAGCTCACAACTGTAGTGAGCCATCCGTGCACAACAAGAATACAACTGTATTGACTAAGGTCTAGTGTAACGCTACAGATGTAGTCCATGGACACTCTCGGAACGCGCCTCAAGCGCACCCGCGAGCGCGCTGGGCTCACTGCTTCGGAGCTCTCTCAGCTCGCAGGACTCAAGAACGCAAGCCACGTCGGGATGATCGAGCGTGGTGCTCGCCCTGGCATTTCAGCGACGACGGCGGTCGGCCTCGCGCAAGCGCTCGGATGCAGTGTGGTGTGGCTCGTGCTCGGTGTTGGGAGCGAGCCGGACAACGACACCATCCGCACGTCGGTGAAGCGCGCTCGCGAGGCGACGCGAAGCAAGGAGGCTGCGTGATGGACGATCGTTCATCGCTCTCGGCCGCTGAGCTCGCGGCGCTGCGCTTCACGTTGCAGGCGCGGCTCGCGCTCGCGCTCGGCGTCACGCTCGCGTGCGCCTCGAAGGCGACCTTGAATTCGTGGGCGGCAGTGACCGCCGCGCTCGCCTCGTTGTCTCGTGCGCTCGGGTGGAACGTCCGCTCTCTCTCGATCGTCGCGGGACCCGCCCGCGCCGCGAAGCAGGTCGAAGCTGCGCTCGATGGCATCGAAGACTACGTGCGGCATCGCGAAGGCGAGCGCGCCCACTCGGATCGAGCCAACGTGATTCGCCGCGAGCTGGCCGCGGTGCGCGTCGCGCTCGACCGTGCGCGTTCGTCGACCGAGCGCTCGGCAGCCTGACGTCGTCTCGCACTTCCATTTCGTTCGCGGAGGAAACGCCATGCAGTTTCCAGGGCCTCTCATTGTCTTCTGGCCGACGCAGTGCACGCGGTGGCCGAACGTGCTTCGCGCGACGTCGACCCCGTGCCGTTCGTCTCGGCGCTCGCACCGGCTCGATCGTCGCTGTCGTGCGCTCGACGCGCAGTGCCTTCGAGGTGCGCGATGAAGCCTCCGTCGTTGTCGGACTTCAAACAGTGGCTCGACCCGCGCGAGTGGGCGCTCACGAGCGAGGACCAGGTTCGCATCGAGCGCTATCGCGCGAAGGGATACGAAGAACACGAGAGCTACCCGATCGAGCTCGAGCTTCCAGTCTGCGCGTTCTGCGGTGGCGTCGCAGCTCGCTGCGCCTGTCCCTCGGTCGAGCTCGGGATCGGCGCCGACGGATACGCAGCGCACGCGTGCGCGCCCGACACTCCGCTCGAGGCGTGGACGGATGGAAGCGGAAACACCGCTGACCGCCCTGGCGGTGCCGGTGTTGTGCTCGCGCGCGGCGGTGTGGTTCTCGCCGAACTCTCCGAGGGAATCGATCGCGCGTCGAACAACAGCGCCGAGGTGTGGGCGCTCGGCCGCGCGATTCAATGGGTCGAAGAGAGCTGGGGCGTCAACGTGCGGCTCGTCGTGTTCTGCGACTCCGAGTGGGCGATCGGCGCGGTGCATCCGCATTGTCCGTGGAGGCTCGATGCGAGCAAGCGCTCCGCACGATTGGCGCTCGCAGTGCGTGCGCGCGTGGCGCGTATGCCGCGATTGACGTTTCAGCACGTGAAGGGACACACGGGGCTCGCGCTCAACGAGCGCGCGGATGAGCTGGCGGGCGCTGCGCGAAAGCGCGTCGTCGCTGCGCAGAAGTTGGCGAGGGCTGCGTGATGGACCGTCGAGCGAAGCCGATGATCCCCGAGCTCGAGCAGCTCGAGTTGTTCGCGATGGGCGAACACGTCGTTCCCATCGAAGTTCAATTGGGAACGCGAAAGCCACGTCGATCGAGTTCCCGCGCGTGGCTGTATCTCGTCGCGATCGCGAACGCTCCGCACCACGTCGAGCTTCGTCGCCTGCTCAACGAGGTGGGCCGAGATCGCGCGCGCGGCGTGCTCGACCGCCCCATGTACGACCTGCTCTCCGACGCGTGGAACCGTCGCAGCGACGCGCTTCGCGCGGCTCGATTGAAAGCAGTCGCACCAGCAAACGAACAGCGGAAACGAGGTCGACGATGAGCGCGTCGAAAGATCACTTCGGCTCCGTTGGTGGCCGCACGGGATGGCTCGATGCCTCGCGCTCGCGGCGGTGCCCCATCTGCGACGCCGACACGTGGTGCCAGATCGGCCGCGGCGAGCACGCAGGAATCGTCCTGTGCAAACGCGTCTCGTCTGCGCGCGAGAAGACCAACCGCGATGGTGTGACGTACTGGGTTCATCGCGAGCTGAACGTGGCGCTCGGCTCCAATGCGATCGATCGCGAAGATGCGATGAGCGTAGTGCCGCGCGCGCCTGCGGTGGTTCTCGACGAGGCGTATCGCGCGGTGCTCGCGACGCTTCGTCTCGATGATCACCACCGCGACAACTTGCGTGCGCGCGGGCTGAGCGACGAAGCGATCGCGAGGGGAGGGTACCGATCGCTTCGCGTCGAAGGTCGTGCACGCGCGGCGCGCGCGATCGAGCGTGCGGTGGGGGAGCGAACGATGAAGGGCGTTCCCGGTGTGGTGCGCGAGCAGCGTGATGGGCGATCGTGGTGGTCGCTGCGTGGGGCGGCGGGGCTCGTGATTCCGTCGCGCGATCTCGAAGGGCGCGTGGTGGCGCTGAAGATCCGCGCCGACGAAGCGACGGATGGCTCGCGCTACACCGCGGTGTCCAGTCGCAAGTGCGGCGGCGCGAGCGCTGTGGTGAACGTGCATGTTCCGCTGGGAGCGCGCGAACGCTGGGTGCGCACCCGCGAACTCTGGATCACCGAGGGCGAGCTCAAAGCGGACGTGTGCACGGCGCTGGGGCCGTTCGCGATCGTCGGAGTTCCCGGTGTTTCGCTGTGGAAGAGCGCGATCGAGCTGGTCGAAGCGATCGATCCGCGGCGAGTGGTGGTCGCGTTCGACGCGGACTGGAAGAGCGCGGATCCGAAGAAGCGTCACGTTCGCGAGGCCCGCGAGAAGCTGGTGACGACGCTCGCGTCGCTCGGGTTCGAGACGCACGCGGCGGACTGGTCGCTGTCCGAAGGCAAAGGGCTCGATGACTATCTGCTCGGGCTTCGACGAGCTGCGCGGAGGGCTGCATGAGCACGGTTCCGATCGACGCTGAGTCGCCGGTTGGGATTCGCCTGATCGCAGCAGGAAAGGTGGCCGAAGAAGAACGCGCGTTCGAGCGCTCCGACGAAGCGGGGTGCGATCCTGTCGCAATGCTCCTCGACTGCATCGCCGAGAATCCCCTCGTCGCGTGGGAGCCCGCGTCGCTCGAACTCGTCGCTCCACTGCGAGGCAAGGACGACCTGGCACTGCAGCGCATTCGACTCGCGCTCAAGCAAGCCAAGGCCGACGTCACCGGTTGGGAGCGCGCCGTCAACGAGACACGACGTCGCTCCAACGCTGTTCGCAACGGAGGCGGCTCGGGTGCTCCGCCATCACTCGACGTTCGCGAGCGCTACTCCGACGCATGGAACGCCACGCGATTCGCGAACGAGTATCGCGATCGACTGCGATTCGTTCCCGAGCGCGGATGGTTCGCGTGGACTGGGAGCTTCTGGCGTTTCGACGATCAAGCGGGACTCCGCTGCGCGCAAGACTTCGCGGCCGAGCTCGCGCGCGTCGTGGACGAAGACACCGTGGTCGAGGCGTCGCGGCGATTGAAGATCGTGGATGGGCTCGGCTCGCGTTCGAAGATCCAAGCGATCGAGACATTGGCGCGCGCGAAGATGGAGCTGTGCGTCCACGTCGACGAGTTCGACCGAGACGAGTTCGTCTTGAACTGTCCCAACGGCCGCGTCGATCTCCGCACGGGGAGCCTCTCGGAACACGATCCCGACGAGCTCTGCTCGCGCGAAGTGAACGCGCTCTACGATCCGAGCGCGACCGCGCCGACGTTCGAGGCGTTTCTCGAACGCGTGCAACCCGACCCCGAGGTGCGAGAGTTCTTGCGGCGGTGGTCCGGCTACTGCGCGACAGGAGCGACCAACGAGCAGTGCCTCGTGGTGCACTGGGGAACGGGCGCGAACGGCAAGAGTACCTTCGTCGAAGCGTTCAACTTCGTGTTGGGAAAGTACGCGCAGATCGTTCCGAGTGATGTGCTGTTGGCGCGCTCGGGACAGGACGCGCATCCGACCGAACGCGCGCAGCTCTGCGGCCTGCGCCACGCGCTCGTGAGCGAGACCACGAGCGGCAAGGGCTGGAACGAGAACGCCGTGAAGCAGCTCACCGGCGACACGAAGATGAGCGCTCGCTACATGCGGCAGGACTTTTTCGAATTCACGATCACGCACAAGCTCTCGGTGTGCACCAACAACCGCCCCGAGGTGCGCGAGAACAGCCACGCGTTCTGGCGGCGCGTTCACTTGATTCCGTGGGCCGTGCAGATCCCCGAGAACGAGAAGGACCCGCACTTGCTCGAGAAGCTGCGCGGCGAAGCAGCGGGCATCCTCGCTTGGATCGTTCGCGGCGCGGTCGAATGGAGCGAGCGGGGGCTCTGTCCTCCGACCGGCATCCGCGCTGCGACCGAGAGCTATCGCAGCGAGAGCGATCGCATCGGGCAGTTTCTCGAAGAGCGAACACGAAGGATCGACGGCGTGCGCACGCCCGCGAGCGCGTTGTTCAAAGCGTGGGAGCGCTGGTGCGAGGACCGCGGCGAGAACGCGGGCAGCCAGACCGTGTTCGGCGAGCGCATCAACGGTCGCGACGGAATCGAGCGCAAGAAGAGCAACGGCAAGGTGCTCTACGTGAACCTCGCCCTGCGCGACGCCAACGAGCCCATCGAGCCGGACGGAGCGTCCGACGGGGACAGGGAGGGATGCTCTACGGCAACCCTCCCTATCCGTTCGGCCAGTGAATTCACTGCTCGATCCGCGCTCAGGGAGGGTAGGGAGGGATACGGCGACATCCGTAGTGATACGCATGCGCCCGCGCCCGCGGGCGACGCGGACACGCACGCGCGCCCTCGTGCGCGCTCAGAAAACGAAGACTCTCTCGGGTGCGCGGATAATAGAACCAACCCTCCCTACTCTCCCTACGAAGCGGTTTCCGTGGATGTGACTGCGGCGAACGCGATGGGGAGGGTTGCCGGAGAGAGCCCTCCCCACGATGGCGAGCGCGATGACTGGGAGGACCCATGAGCCTCTCGGGCATCGGGCACATCCTCGCGAGCGCCGCCGAGGCGGGCTACAGGGTCGGTGTCGTCGACGGAAGGGTTCGCGTTCGTCGGATGAGCCCAGACGGCTCGCGCGAGGGCGCTCCGATCGATGGCGAGGCATGGAGGGCGCCGCTTCGGTCCCTCGATCCGAACGAGCTTCAACGCGTGCTCGTCGCCAACGTGAGCGCAGAGATCACGATGCTCGACGACGCGGAGCGGGACGCCTTCGAAGAGCGAGCGGCGATCCTCGAGCACGAAGCGGGACTCCCACGCGAGCTCGCCGAGCGAGTGGCGTGGTGCTGGTCTCGAGGGGGCGATCCGTGAAGCGCGCGGCTCGAACGCACCAACGCCGGTATCGACGCGCGTGGCTCGAACGTCGTTGCGGCGTTGGGTATCGGCAGATCGCGAGCGCTCTCGCGCGCTGCGGACGATCGCTGCGAACGACCAGCGACGAGGAGGTCGTGCGTCTCGTGCGCGAGGGGCTGCGGCTCGATCGCGAAGCGCGTGACGCAACCGAGGACGCCGTCGTCGAGTTGGTGATCGAGATCGGTCGCTCGCGTCGATGGATCCTCGCGACGCTCAAGCAGCTCGACCTCAGCGCGCGCGATCGTCCCGCGGACGCGCTCCGAGAGGCGCGCGACCGCGCACAGCAGCGAGCGAGCGCAGCGCGCAAGAAGAAGCGCGCACCGAAGACCGCCGGGCTCGTCGTGGCCGGCGCAGAAGCCGCGAACACCACTCTCGCGACCGCTGTGTAACCGCTGTCGTTCCGGTGTGCGGACCGCTGTGCGACCGCTCTTGCGTCCGCTGTCTCGATGGTTATTTCACCGCATGAAAACCGAGCGAATTGCACAGCACGGCGACGAGGACGGGGACGAGGGAGCGGCGTTTCCGCCGGTGTACCCGTTGTTTCCCGACGCGCCGTTGGGATCGATCGACTACCTCCTCGCGCAGCGCGTGCTCGATGACAGCGCGGCGCGACCGGGCGCCGACAAGCGCGTTCGATACAAGGTGTGGCCCGAGCGCTTCGACCCGATCACGACGGACGAAGTGACGATCGCTGAGTGTTGCGGCGGAGGCACGTACGACATTCGCGCGGTCGGTGCGAAGGGCCGAACCGTCGGCGGAATGCGCCTCGAACTCGAAGGCCCCGCGCGCGAGTACTCCGCGCCGAGCGAAGCGCGCGACGGCCAGAGCGCGACGCGCGAGAGTCCGCGGCCACCCGCGGCGGTCGAGCAAGCCGCGCCGGGAGTTCTCGCGGTTCGCGGACTCGATCCCAACGTGCAAGCGGTGCTCGCGATGATGCAGGCGAACAACGAACGCGCGGAGAAGCAGCTCGAAGCGCAGCGGCTCGCGATGCAGCAAGAGGCTCAGCGCGTTCGCGAGGACGCGAAGATGATGAACGAGACGATGGTGCGAATGGTCGAGGCCACGGTGAAGGGAAGCGCGCCTCCCGCGCCGCAAGCGCCGATGGATCAGCAGTTGGTGCTGCGGATGCTCGACCGCATGGATCGGCAACGCGAGCGCGAAGAGGATCGGGCAGAGCGAAAGCGCCGGCGCGACGAGCGGGACGGGCGCGAAGAGGGCGAGGGGTTCGAGGTGTTGATCGAGAAGGTTCCGGCGTTGTTGAGCGCGTTTCCCGCGCTGCAGCAGAAGCTGGGCGAGGCGATGGCGCCGATGATGAAAGACAGCGCGAAAGAGATCGTCGCGGGCGTGCTCAACGAGATGGCGGGGAAGGCGGGGTAGTGCGTCCGGAGGTGAGATTCACCGCAGCAACTCGGCGGTTCCTTCGCAGCCGGTGAAGTGTTGGACGCGTCAACGAGTTCACCGTCTCGACGGCAAGCTGAAATCGACGAGGGCGAACGTGCGTGCGCTCTTGCGCTCGGCGCGCCATCACGCCGCGGGCAAGCGCAACTCGAGGCGTGCTCCCGGCGTGGGCTTGTCGACGAGCGCGGCGCTTCCTCCGTGCATCACCGCGACGTGTCGGATGAGCGCCAGCCCGAGGCCGTGACCGGACACGCGTCGCCGCACCGCCTCGTTTGTTCGCACAAACGGCTCGAACACGCGCTCGCGGTCAGCCGCATCGACGCCGGGGCCATCGTCATCGACGTGAAGCACCGCCACGCCGTTCTCGAGCGCGATCTCGACCCGTGCGTTCACTGCGAACTTGAGCGCGTTGCTGAGCGCGTTGGTCATCATCATCGCGAGCAACGCTCCGTCCCCGCGAACATGCGCGTCGCTCTCAGTGAGCGTCACCCGCGCGCGGTCTGGTGCGGGCAGCGCATGCACCGCATCTTCCAGCAAATCTCGCAGCGAAATCAACTCGTGGTGGTCGCTCGGCGTCCTCGCCGGGACCGAGAGGATCAGCAGCCGCTCGACGAGCACTGAAAGCTCCGACAGCTTGTGCTGTGCCCTCGCAGCGCCGTCGCGCTCCGGCTTCTCTGCGAGCAGCTCGAGCTCGCCGCGGACCGTCGCCAACGGCGTACGAAGCTCGTGCGCGGCGTTTGCTGCGAAGCGGTGGGCTTGCGCGATCGCCCCATCCACTCGTTCGATGAGCTGCGCGATCGTTCGTCGAAGCGCGTCGACCTCCGCCACGTGCTCGTCAGCGCCGAGGTCTGCCCGAGAGAGAGCCTCGACGTCGATCTCGGAGATTCGTTGGCGCAGGCGTGTGAGCGGTCCGACCAGCCGCCGAGCGATGGGCCAGCTCGCTCCGAGGGCGAGCGCAGCCGCGAGCACCGCCGCGGACAGCGCTCCTCCGCCCAGCCACGGCAGCGGCGGAACGTGTGGTGCACCGACGACCGCGACGAGCCCGTTCGGCGTCTGTGCTCGACAGACACGAAGCGCGCCGCCCCGCATCGTGGAGCAGCCTGCAGAGGGTGGAAGCGCGAGCCGAGTGTCGCCCGCGAGGTGTGTCGCAGCTCCGTCGAACACCGCGAACGCCATGCCGGTGTGGGACATCTCCGCGGACTCTTCGCGGTGCACCTGGCGAATCGCGGCGAGGTTCGATCCGTCGCGTCCGAGTTCCGCGGCGAAGGTCACGGTCGCGTCTTCGATGCGGCGGTCCTCGGCGCGCTGCAAGAAGAGCGCGGCGAACACGATGGTCGCCGCCGCCGAGAGCAGCGCTGACAACGAGGCCGCGACCGCTGCGCCGATCGCCACGCGACGAACGAGGCTACGTGCCACGGCGCGACTCCTCGGCGAGTGAATACCCTTCGCCACGGAGCGTTCGGATGACGTCTGTGCCGAGCTTTCGTCGCAGTCGACCGACGAGCACCTCGAGGCTGCTCGACGCTGCGTCGCTGCTCTCTCCCCACACGCTCTCGAGCAGGTCGAACCGCGCGACGACCCGACCCGCGCGACGCGCCAGCAGCTCGAGGATGGCCCACTCTCGCGCGGTGATCGCGACGTCTCGCTCCGCGCGCCGCGCAGTTCGACCGGCGAAATCCAAGACGAGATCGTCACGAACGTACGTGAGCCCTCGCGGCAGCGCTCCTCGTCGGCCCAACGCTCGAACCCGCGCTCGCAGCTCGGCGATCGCAAACGGCTTCGCGAGAAAGTCATCCGCCCCAGCGTCCAGCCCTTCGACGCGCAGCGCGACTTGCGAGAGCGCCGTTAGCAGCAGGATCGGAACGGTCGACCCAGCTGCGCGCAGCTCTCGACACAACGTGAGCCCGAACCCGTCGGGCAATCGAAGGTCGAGCACGAGGAGCTCTGCGCCCTCGGCGACGCGTTCTCGCGCGCTGGCGAGGTCTTCGGCGGTGCTCACCACGTGGCCGTCCGAGCGCAGCGCACGCGCCACCACGCTTCGCAGATCCGCTTCGTCATCGACCACCAACACGCGCATAGGCCGGACTTCAATCTTCTGCCGCGTCGTCGTCGCGACGTCCGCCGCCGAGCCAAAGGTATAGCGCTGGCGTGACCAGCAGCGTGAGGACCGTCGAGCTCACGAGACCACCGAGGATGACCACGGCCATCGGGTGCTCGATCTCGTGTCCCGCGGTCTGACCGCCAACGACGACGGGCACCAGCGCGAGACCCGTCGCGAGCGCCGTCATCAGGATGGGCGCGAGTCGCTCGCTCGCTCCGCGGAACACCAGAGCTGGCCCAAAGGGGATCGCTTCGTCGCGCTCGAGGTGGCGAAAGTGCGAGACGAGCATGATGCCGTTGCGCGCCGCGATGCCGATGACCGCGACGAGGCCGATGAGAGTTCCCAGCGAGATGACGCCAGAGTGAGCCGCTGCGAACACACCGCCCACCAACGCGAACGGAAGTCCTGCGAACACCATCAACGCCAGTCGCGCCGAGCGAAAGTCCGCGAGCAGAACAAAGAAGATCCCTGCGATCGCGAGGGCAGCGACGGTGAACAGCCGCGCGCTCGCCGCGCGCCGCGCCGCGCCCTCGCCGAGGATCTCTGCGTGGTGGCCCGGCGGCAGCCGCAACGCGCGCACTCGCATCGCGACCGCGGCGCTCACCGACGACAGGTCCGCGCCTGGCGCGAGGTCGATCAGCACGTCGAGCTTCCTCGTCGTCGCGTCGTGCGCGATCGTGTTGGGGACCGGGACCGTCCATACGTCCGCCACATCTCCGAGCCGTACGATCACCCTTCCGTCCACGGCGATGCCGAGGTCTCGCACCGCGGCGACATCGTGACGGCTCGCGTGGTTGCCCCACACCACGACATCGATCGGTTGCAGTCCGCGTACGAATTGCCCGACGGTGTCACCCGCGAGCAACGTCGCAGCTCGTGCGCGCACGAGCCCCGGCTCCACGCCGAGCGCCGCGCATCGCGAAGGGTCAACTCGAATCTGAATCTGCGGTACCAACACCTGCGCTTCAGGGCGCGCGTGCGCGATCCCAGGCACCGACTCGAGCTCGTGCGCGAGGCCCGTCGCAGCCGTTCTCATCGCGCTGATTTGCTCTCCGCGCAGTCGGACGACGACGGCGCCGCCACCGCCCGAGAGCACCTCGCGCATGCGCTCTTGCAGGTACGTCTGCACGTCGCGAAACACGCCGGGATAGCCATCGACCACAGCGCGCACGCGCGCGGAGGTGGCTTCGAGATTGGCCTGTGGGTCGACGCTGATCCACAGCTCAGCGAAGTTCGGTCCGACCACTTCGTCTGCGACTTCGGCGCGACCGATGTGTGCGCCGAAGTTGCGCACGCCCGGCACCGTCAACAACTCGGCGCGGGCGAGGTTGGCAGAGCGAGCGACAGCGTCGAGCGATGTTCCTGGGCGCGCGACCCAGTGCATGAGGAAGTCGTTTTCGGCGAAGCGCGGTAGAAACTCTTCGCGCAGCGACGAGCCGACGGCCACAGCAATCGCGAGCAGAACGACTGTCCCGGCGATCAAGCGCTTGGGATGTCCGATCGTGCGGCGCAGCACCGGCTCGTACACGCGCAGCAGCGCTCTCGCGATCGGTGATGGCTGCTCTGGAGTGCCGGCGTGCGCGCGCGTATTGCGCAACAACAGCAGCGAGAGCACGGGCGTGATCGTCAGCGCCGTCACCGTGCTCGCGACGATCGCGAGCGCGTATGCGAAGGCGAGCGGCCGAAAGAACTCTCCCGCCACGCCGTCGAGAAACAGAATCGGAACGAACACCAACAGGACGATCATGCTCGCGAACACGATCGCGCTTCGAACCTCGAGCGAGGCTTCGAGCACCACGCGCATGGCCGTGCGCAAGTCCGGAGGAGTCTCCAGCGCGCGCAGTCGTCGATGGATGTTCTCGACGTCGATAATGGCGTCGTCGACGACTTCGCCGAGCGCGATCACCAAGCCTGCGATCACCATCGTGTCGATGGTTCGTCCGAGCCACGTGAGCGTCGCAGCGGCGGCGAGCAGCGAGAGCGGGATGGCCAATACGCTGATGAGCGCGGTGCGTGCGTTCCACAAGAACAGCGCGAGCACGACGATGACGAAGAGGCACCCGATGCCCATCGCGTGGCCGAGGTTCTTCAGGGCGCGCTCGATGAAGCTCGCGGGTCGAAAGATCGTGGGGTCGACTTCGACGCCTGTGAGCCCGGGCCTCAACCGCTGGAGCGCAGCGTCCACACCAGCGGTCACGTCCAATGTGCTCGCGCCTGGCTGCTTCTCCACGATGAGCAGCACGCCGCTCCCGCGCGTCACCAGCGCATCGCCGATCGGAACCGCATAGGACTCGTGCACCTCCGCCACGTCGCCGATCGTGACCGTGCCGCGCCCGACCGTCGGCAACGGCACACGCGCGAGCTCTTCTGCGCTGCGCACCATGGCGGTCTGCACAACAGGCAAGCGCGTGGTGGGAAGGTCCACCAGTCCTCCTGCGCGCGGCGAGAGAGCCTCGCGCGCCGCTGCCACGAGGCGACTCAAATCCACGCCGTTCGCCACGAGTCGATCCGGGTCTGCGCGCACTTCGACACGACGTCGGCGCTCGCCCCAGACCGCGACGTTGGCCACACCGGGCACGGACATCAACGCTGGTCGCACGCGCCAACGAGCGAGGTCCGAGAGGGCGGTCTGCGAGAGCGACTCGGACCACATCCCCACCTTCAAGATTCGACTCGTGGACGAGAGCGGCGAGAGCAGCACGGGAGCCCGCGCGACCGTGGGCAATGATGGCGCTGCGCGCGTGACGCGCTCTTGGACGAGCGCGCGTGCTTGGAGCAGATCGGTTCCGGTCGGAAAGAGCAGGAGCACGGACGAGAGCCCGAGCACCGAGCGCGAACGTACCGCGGTGACGCCCGGTGTTCCGGCGAGCGCCGCCTCGAGCGGCGTCGTCACCAGGGCTTCGACCTCTTCACTCGACAAGCCCGGCGCTTCGGTTTGGATCTCGACCCTGGGCGGCGCGAACTCGGGAAACGCATCGAAGCGCGCATCCCGGACCGCGCGACCTGCGATCGCGACGAACAGCACTGCGAGGCCGACGACCACCCAGCGCTGTCGGAGGCACCATTGCACAAACGATTTCATTCAGTGCCCCGGAGGAAACTCGGCGCCGAACAGCTCGACGGCGCCTACGGACACGACGCACGAGCCCACCGCGGGTCCGTGCGCGAGCACCACTTCGTCGCCTGCACGACGCACAGGATCGACGCGAGCTCGCTCGAAGCGCCCCTGTTCACAGCGATAGACCCACGCTCCTCCCCACGCGTCGAGCACGACCGCAGCCGCCGGAACCACGGTTGCTCCCTCGACCTCGCGCATCGCGAGCTCGACCAACACGCGTTCACCGGGTGCGAATCCCGTGTCCGACGGAAGCGCGTAGTACCGATCCACTGTGGCGCGATCGACCTCGGCCGTTGGCGGTCCAGTGACCGGCGCGCTCTCGACGGCACTCTGCTGCCCCTGCCTTCGGACTCGCGCGGGAGCCCCGGCTGCGATCCGCGCGAGGTCACCGCTATACACCGCGACGCGCACCTGCAGTGCGTCCACCGCGACCCACTCGAACAGCGGTGCGCCCGCAGCGACGGCCTGCCCCGCAGACACCGAGATCGACCGCAGAACCCCATCGCCCGGCGCACGTACGAGCATCGAGACGTCGGCCAGCAGCGGAGCGCGAGCGAGGGTGTTGGCCCTCGCGCGAGCCGCGGACACATCGGCGCGCGCCACGTCCCGCGCCGCGATCGCCTCTTCGAGCGAGCGTGCGCTGCCAGCGCGTTGATCGACGAGCGTTTGATTGCGTTGTACGCGCAGTTCGAGCGCGGCGAGGTTGGACAACGCCGCGTCGAGCTCGCGTCTCACGCGAGCCCGCGTGTCTCGATCCGTCGGCGCGAACGCGGCGAGTCGAAACAACGGCTCTCCTCGGCGCACCGACGCGCCAGGCGCCAGCGCAGCCCCTGTCGCCGAGCGGACTTCGCCCGCTACTGGCGCGGTCACCACCAACGTCCTTCCGGGCGGAACGATCACTTCTCCCCCGACCAACCGCGTCGCCGCGACGCTGGAGGCTCTCACGGTGCTCTGCTCGACGCGCAACCGCGCGATCGCTTGCGGCGAGAGCCGCACTTGCGGCAGCGCCTCCTCGTGCACGGGATGCTCGACGCTCGACGGCGGGCGCGTCGTGCCGTGCGTGGCCGTGTTGCTCGGAGGACGGCAGTCCGTTGCAAAGAGCGCGAGCAAACCGGCGGTGATGATGCGTCGCGGGCTCATGCTCCTCCTCGCTCGGTGCGGGCATCCGCTGCGACCTGCGGGGCGCGATCGAGCCTTGCTCCGATCGCGCGCTCCAGTTCGCACAACGCTCGGCGCTGCTCGGCTACGATCTCGGCCTTCCGCAGCTGCGCTTCGGCGACGCGACGAAGCACGTCGAGCACGACGGAGTATGGTTGATCCCCGCTCTCGAACCCGCGTCGCGCGGCGTCGAGCGCTCCATCGAGCGAGCGCATCACCTCGTTCTCGAAGGTCCTGCGCGAGCGAGCCGCTTGCTCGAAGCGCGCGTGAGCAAGCGTGACCTCCATGACGACGGTGCGCGCGAGTTGCTCGTTCATCGCAGCAGCGCGCTCGACCTCGGCGTCGGCGCGACCTATGCCGCCCTGGTTCTGGTTGAAGAGCGGTAGATCGACGCGTCCGCCGAGCCGGAGCGCGGGGCCTGCGGGCTGATTCCATTGTGTCTCGACGAGAGCGCTGAGATTGACGATGCGGGTGCGCTCCCAACGAGCGCGAGCTGCGGCGGCCGCGATCGAGAGCTCGGACGCACGCGCGTCGGGTCGAGCGTCGCGCGCGAATCCGAGCAGCGCTCCCAGGGACGGAAGCGCAGTGACGTCCGCCGCGAACACCGCGCGCACCGCCTCGGTCGGCGCATCGAGCGCCAGGGTCGCTGCGAGTCTGGCGCTTGCCATTCGAACCTCTGTCTCGGCTCCTTGGAGCGCGTCGGCGCTGGTGCGCGCGTCCGCCGCGAAGATGCGCTCTTCGAGCGGGCTGATATCCCCGCTCTCGGCGCGAACAGCGGCGATGCGCGCGAGCTCGAGCGCCGTCTGTGCGAGCGATCGCCGCACCTGCACACGCTCTTCGGCGAGGCCGAGCTCGACGTGCAGCAGGCGCGCGTCTCGCACGACGTCGAGCCCGCGCATCAACACAGACTCACCGACGATGTCCGCGTCGCGCGCCGCGGCCTCGGTTCTGCTCGGCATCTGCCACAGCGACTCGAGCGGAACGAGCAGCGTCGCCACAGCCGAGATCACCCCGATGGGTCCCATCATCGAGAGCTGTGGGTTCGCGGGCCTGCGCGCCTCGTCGAGTGTGGCAAACGCCGCGTCGATCCGTGTGCGCTCTGCGCGCAGCGTCGGGCTTCGGCACAGCGCGACCGAGACCACTTCGAGCTCGCTCAGTCCGTCATCGAGCGAGACCCCGTTGGGCAGCGCGCGTCCCGGCGAGCTGGCACACGCGGTGGTTCCGGTGCGATCGCGCCACTGTCGATCGACCCAAGCACGGTTGTGATTCGAGCTCGCGCAGCCGCCCACAGCGAAGAGCGCGAGCGAGAGGGGGAGATAGAGTCGCACTCCAATCGTGTGCCACGCGCGGCTGAACGCCGGCTGAACGGCAGGGGCGCTGGAGGTCGATCCGCGCCGGGAATGCGTCGCTCCCGCGAACTGCCCGTTCGGCCGCGGGTTGGGAGTCTTCGGGACCTCCAGACAGTTCTGCGTTTCGATCCCTGCGTTCGGTCGAAGAGAGAGGGCCGATGCTCGAGCGTGGGAGACAGGCTCGGGGACCTGCGGGTGTGATAGACCCGCGGCATGCGCTCTGTGCTCTTGGCGGTGGTGGCCGCGTTCGTGTTGATTGCGTGTGCGCCGCCGCAACCGACGTCGAACTATGACTCCTGCGGCGCGCAGCCCGCGTGCCTGGGCAACACGGTCTGCACGTTCCCCGACGCAGGAGCGAACGGGACGTGTCTGCCTCCGTGCACGCGTGACGAGGACTGTCCCGCGCCGAATCCTCCCGTGCCACTTCGGATCGGCGGTCAACTTCGCCCGATCTGCGACACGACCACGAATCGATGCCGATTGCTCTGCGACACCAACGTCGCGCCGGAGTGCCCGCGAGGGATGCAGTGCGTGCGAGCACGGTCGACATCGAGCAGTGGAAAGACTGCGCCTGGCCGTGAGCCACTCAGCGGCGCTTCGATAGGAGCCAGAGCAGCGCTGCGGTCGCACCGAGATGCGAAGGCCAGTGCTGTGCTCGACGAGTTCGACTGCCTTGGACTCGTTACTCTCGTCGATTCGAGCTGCGTCCGCACAGGCGGACTCGATCGGTCGACACGCGAGTCGGGCGAGGGATCTCGCGACGAAGTGACGCTCTTGCGTGGAAGCAGTGTCTCGATTGCCGACGACTGCGGGTGCCGCGGCGCACGGGTCATCGAGGCCGATCTGCTCGTCGTGGCGGAGGCCGTCATGGTCAGAACGGCATCGACCTCGGTGTATCCAGCGGAACTGGCGCTGTCGCGGATGGGCGGAACGTGGAGTCGACTGGTTCGGCGCCGGCACAGAGTGCGACGGTGCGTCATCGCTGCCTTCGTCGCCAGTGATCATGTTGGGCAACGGCAGTCGTGGGGACGACTTCGGCCGTCGCCAGCCACTCACGCGGAATCACTTGCAGCAGCAACCCGGCAAGCGCAGCAAGCCCACCGAGAATAGCCGCAGCGGCATGAGGACGAGTGCTGCGGGAGGAGCGGCAGCGGACAGGACGCCGAGCACGCCCGCGACGCTCCCCGCGCCTGTCGCGAGCCCTTCTCGCGCTTGCGTCGCGCTTGGTTCAGCGCGGCGTCGCTGCGCGCCTGCGCGATCACTTCCATGCTGTTGCGTTTGCCGCACTCGCGCGACCTCGTTTGTGCTCGAGAGTTCAGGCATCTGCCCTTGCCCACTCGATCGAGCGCATCGCCGTTCGCCCTCACGCTCGCCCGCGACGATCAGCGCGACCACGGGTCACGAGCGATCGCCGCCATGATCGGTCGCGCGAGTTCGAGCTGCACGATCCGATCGCGTTCCCACACGAGCGGTGCGCTCCAGACGAGCTCGGTCTGCCCGGCGCGCACGATGTCCACGGCTGCCGCGCCCACAGCGTGCGAGGAACGCTCGCTCAGCGACCGACGCGTTTCGCTTGAACGCCAGCGCCGCCTCGAACGCACCACGAAACGCCGTTCGCCTCGTTCGCATCGCGTCGACCACGAGCCCCTCGTCGCTCGCGAGTTCGCGCGCGCCGAGCGTGCGCCACAACGCGGCCATCTCGTCGGAGGGCGAGGGACCGCGCCGAGCGCTCGACAGCATGAGCTGCGTTCGGACCTGCACGCGGCCACCGAGAGCACGACGAACGAGCGGATGAGGTCCACCGCGCCGAACTCCTCGCCGCTGGCGCGACGATCGGCGGCACGTTGAGTGCCTGAAACGCGTTGTTGAGCGAGCGCAGCACGGCGAACGCTTCCGTCGTGATCGGCGCGAGCGCCACCTTCGAGCTGCGCCGCGCTCGCCATTGGGCCCGAGTACTTCGCGACGAACGCGTCGAGTTCGCCGAGCGCTTGCTGTGCCAACGCCGCCGCGAGCTCGAGGTCCGCCCAGTGGATCCACTCGATGCGGCCCTTTCCGTCCCGCTTGGGATACCGCCGCCACACGGCCGCGCTCGGCGCAGTTGCTTCCCCCGCGGGCCGCACGGCTCGAGCACTTCGACGACGGGGCGGAACGAACATGCCCGCACGTTGACCACAAAACGCCACCGCCGAAAGCGATGCAATTCGCGCATCGAGCGCGATCGATCCGTCGTACGAATTGCACCGCTTTCGGCGCTCAGGCGCAGGGAGCATGGTGGCCGGATGCGTTGGTTGATCGCGCCCGAAGTTCCACCGGCGTCGCGCGTTGCGTTGCTCGACGCGCTCGCGACGGACGCAATGAAGCGCCCGCTCGTCCAGCAGCTCGCCGCGATGGTCACGCGTGCGGGTACTGAGCGCTCGCGTGCGCAGCGGGTCCTCTCGCTCGTGCACAAGCTCCCGTACCGCCCCGATCCCGCGGGCGACGAAGTGTTTCAAGACGCGAACGAGACCATCGCGCATGGGGGCGATTGCGAGGACCTGGCGACGCTGTTCGTCGCGCTCGCGCGGCTCGTTGGCCTGCGCGGGAAGGTCGTGTGGCTCAACCAACAGATCCACGGCGCCGCGCTCAATCACGTCTTCGCGCAGGTGTTCATTGACGGTCGCTGGCTCGACGTCGAGAGCTCGATCGCGGGCGCGCAGCTCGGCGAAGCACCCAGTGCGGCAGCGAGCAGACTGCGTTGAGCACGACGATTCGCCCTGTGTTTCTGCAATGCAATTCACGTTTTCTGAATTGCTTCGCTTTCGGCACCTCGCGCCCGCGCACAGCGTTGGTCCATGGCCTGTGGACCCTGTGCTCAGTCCGGACGACCGTGCGACGGAACGTGCGGCACCCACGCAGTGACGACGCTGCCCAGCGGGGCACCGTCCAGCTTCGCCCGCTTCGGCGGAACGCTCCGTCCCGCGCAAACCATCGCCACCCGCCCCGCGGGTGACGCTGCGCCGACAACGAGCACCGCTGCCGCGCCCAGCAATCCGCCTGCGCAATCGCAGCCCGACGCTGGGCTCCAAGTCGGTCGCCAGGTCATCTCGACGACCACCGACGCGATCGCGCGCGAGCAAGAACGCGCTCGGCAAGAGCAAGAGCAACGCGCTCGCGAGCGCCTCGCGGAGATCGAAGCGCAGCGCGACATCGAGCTCGCGCGCATCCGAGCCAACGCCGAAGCATCACTCGCTCAACGCGATCCTGCGACCACCAACACGCTCGCGAACCCGCGCACGGAGTACTCCGTTCTCGGCCTC
>JAXLYJ010000053.1:0-21392 GCA_046351515.1 Polyangiales bacterium | reverse complement strand
GGCTACGACCTCGGCCGGCCCGACGCCCTTCAGCGGCGCGGCGTGGACCTCACCGCCATCGGTCACGGAGGGGTCGATCTCGCGCAAGAGCGCGGCGCTCCGGTGCGCGCGATCGCGCTTCGAGGCCAACAGGGAGACGCCGAAGTGCTCTACATCGGGCCGCTGTTCGGCAACACCGTGGTGCTCTCGCACGTCGTTCGCGAAGGGCCCACGACGCGCGTGTACCTCGCGCTGCACGGGCATTTGGACGGGTTTGCGCCGGGGCTTCGCAAAGGGCAGAGCGTCACGCCGCAGACGCTGCTCGGCTTCGTCGGCGACAGCGGCGCCGAGGGGATGGTGCATTTGCACTACGAGATCCGCCTCGTTCGACCGGGGATCGACCCCTCGCGGATCGATCGAGGCAACGCGCTCGTCGAGCAGAGCAACAGCGTCCCGTGCGACCCGCGCAACGTCTTGCCCATGCGCACCGCGCCGATTCGCCCCGCGAACAACGGCTGAACAGCGGGCTTCTCGCAGGACGAGCGCGCGTTCGGCGCTACACTCGCCGCCGTCATGTTCGAAGACGTCGAGCTGCTCGGTCCGATCCTGGTGTTCTTGGCGCTGTTCGTCCTGCTCGCGCTGCGCTCGCTGCGGCAGATCAATCAGTGGGAGGTCGCGCTCAAGTTCACCTTCGGAAAGTACTCGGGCCGCCTCGAGCCCGGCCTCAACATCGTCGTCCCCATCCTGCAAAAGATCTATCGGATCGACACGCGCATTCGAAACCGTGACCTGCCGCAGCAGATGGTGATCACCCGCGACAACGTCACGGCCATGATCGACGCGGTGGTCTATTACAAGGTCATCGACGCCGAGAAAGCCGCGCTCAACGTCGAGAACTTCGAGACCGCCGTGAAGGACCGCGCCCGGGTTGTCCTGCGCGACATCGTCGGCGAGATCACCCTCGACGAGCTGCTCTCGCGACGCGACGAGGTCGCCGCGCAAGTGCGCACGCAGGTCGAGCAGTTCGTCGCCGCGTGGGGGCTGCACATCGAAGCGATCGCCCTGCAAGACATCCAGCTCCCGCCGGACATGCAGCAGGCTATCGCGCGCAAGGCCATCGCCGAGCGCGACAAGCAGTACGTGATCATCAAGTCGCAGGCCGACGTCGAATCCGCCCGCAATTTCGCAGAGGCCGCGCGCATCCTCGCCGAGGCGCCCGGCGCCCTCGAGCTCCGCCGCCTCGAAGCGCTGCAAGGAATCTCGGGCACGGGCAACACCAAGGTCGTCTTCGACCTGGCCAAGCACGAGGCGGTCGACCCGCACAAAGCCGCGCTCGCGGCGGCGGTGGCGATGCAGGACAACCAGCCCACGGGCGTGCGCGTGGACGCGAGCGCGCAGAAGCCCGCGCAGCCGTTTGGGCCGGCGCCGGTGACGCGCTCGGACAACGTGACGGCGGTGGGCATTCCCGCGGTCGATCCGAGCGCGCTGAAGAGCTCGGGCAACAACGAGTGAGCGCGGCGCCGGGGCGTTGGATCGAGCGAGCCCTCGCGCATCGAACGACGCGCGCCGATCCTCGGGTTCACGCGCTCTTCGAGAGCGCGACGATCGAGCCCGCGCTCGTCGAAGCGCGCCGCTGGCAATCGAGCCACGGAGAGGTCGTCGCGTACGAAGTGACCGTCAACGTGACGGCCGAGAGCATCGCGATCGCGACGAGCCGGCACTCGGTGATGGACGCCGTGGTGGCCGTGCTCAGCGCGGCGGTGAGCCACGACGCGGGCTGCTCGCTCGCCGCGGTGCGGCTGCGATGGGGACGCGTGGCCCGAAGCGCGCACGGCTACCGAGAGCTGTCGGCGAGAGACCTCGCGATGGACGATCGCGACGAGCTCGCGCGGGAGCTTCGCGGGTATTTCATCGCGCTCGGACAAGAGCCGCCCGCGTGGCTCGACGCGGGGATCTCGATCGCGTTCGACGGAGAGGCGCTCGTGCTCGACGGGCTCGATCGAGCCGCGCGTGACTCGGCGCTCAGGGCGCTCGCGCCGATCGCGCGTGTCGTGGTGCTGCGGTAGGTCACCAGGGCCCGCGCCGCGCAGCAACGTCCTTGGGGACAGGGCGAGAGGCGCGGTACGGTGCGCGGCCTTTTCATGCCAGCACGTCCACTCTCGATCGGTCGCGCGCGGGCGCTCGACGCCGAAGCCTCGAGCGCACAGCCCCTCGAACTTCCTCCTCATCACCTCGTCACGCACGGCGTCGTCGTCGGAATGACCGGCAGCGGAAAGACCGGTCTCGCGATGGTCCTCGTCGAAGAGGCCCTTCGCTCGAAGGTTCCGGTGCTGATGGTGGACATCAAGGGAGATCTTCCGAATCTGCTCTTGAGCTTTCCTGCGCTCGATGGAGCGTCGTTTGCGCCGTGGGTGGACCCCGAGGCCGCGGCGCGCGACAACGTGAGCGTCGACGAGAGCGCCGCGCAGCTCGCGACGCAATGGCGCGACGGCCTCGCGAAATGGAACCTCACGGGCGACGACATCCGCTCGCTCTCGACCTCGATCGCGCCGCGGGTCTTCACGCCCGGCGCGACCTTCGGCGAGCCCGTGCACGTGCTCTCTGCGCTCGAGTCCACGAGCGATCAGTGGGAGAGCGACGAAGAGTCTGCGAGAGAGTCGCTCTCGGCCGCGGTCTCGCTGCTGTTGCGCTTGCTCGAGCGCGACTCGGACCCGACGCGCTCGCGCGAGCACGTGGTGCTCTGCCAGTTCGCCGAGCGCCGCTTGCGCGCGGGGCAAGCCGCGACGCTCGAAGCGCTGCTCGAAGACCTCGCGCGCCCGCCGGTCGCGAAGGTCGGCGCGATGAAGATCGACGAGTTTCTTCCGCCGAAGGATCGCCAGGCGCTCTCGCAAGACGTGAACACCCTGCTCGCCTCGCCGTCGTTCGCGACGTGGCGGCAAGGCACGGCGCTCGACGTGGGGCAGTGGCTCAAGCGCCCAACCGACGGAAAGACGCCCGCGATCATCGTCTCG
This sequence comes from Polyangiales bacterium, assembly GCA_046351515.1. Classification (GTDB taxonomy): domain Bacteria; phylum Myxococcota_A; class Polyangia; order Polyangiales. The sequence continues at coordinate 18,402 of JAXLYJ010000053.1, read as the reverse complement.
GTCGCGCACCTCGACGACGACGAGCGCGCGTTGGTCCTCGGTCTGCTCTTCGACTCGATCCTCGCGTGGGTGCGCACGCTCTCGGGGACGTCCGAGCTGCGCGCGCTGGTGGTGTTCGACGAGGTCTTCGGGTTCATCCCGCCGCACCCAGCGAACCCGCCGACGAAGAAGCCGCTGCTCTCGCTGATGAAGCAAGCGCGCGCCTTCGGCGTGGGCGTTCTGCTCGCGACGCAAAACCCGATGGACCTCGATTACAAAGCGCTCTCGAACGCGGGGACGTGGTTCGTCGGTCGACTGCAGACCGACGCCGATCGCGAGCGCGTCGTCGAAGGGCTCGCGGGCACCGACGCGGGAACGGGAGGGCTCACAGCGCCCGAGCTCGCCAACGCGCTCAAGGCGCTTCCGAAGCGAACGTTCTTCTTGCGCGACGTCCATCGCTCACCGCAGTGCGGGCTCGTCGAGTCGCGCTGGTGCCTTTCTTGGCTCCGCGGCCCGATGACGCGCCAGGAGCTGCGAAAAATCGCCGCTCCATTGAAGGCGGCCGCTGTAAAAACACCCAGTTCTCCAGCAGTTGCGTCGGCATCCCCAGGGGGTATCGCGGGGACACCCCCGCGCGAGTCGATTCCACCGACGCGAGAGATTCCTGTGACTGCGGCGGGTGGTCCTGTGGCGAGCGCGACCCCGTCGAACGCATCGGGTGGACCCGTTGTGGCGAGCGGATCCCCCACGATGGCGGCACCGGCTGCTGCGGTCGCCTCGACCGAGGCGAGTGCTGCGGGCGAGCAGAGGACGGCCACCGCGGGATCGATCACCGCGGTCGAGACGAGCATGCCGCTCGCTCCCGAGGGCTGGCGAACGTGGCACGGGTACGCCGACAGCGCGCCCGTCTCGCGTTGGAAGTACGTCGCGTACGTGGCGGTGAAGGCCGTGGGGCACCTGCGCGACGCGAAGATCGGGCTCGACCTCGCGAAGACCGAGATCGTCGCGGCGCCGCTGCTCGCGGACGGACGGGTGGACATCACGCGCGCGGTCACCGTCGAGCCCAAGTTCTTCGAGAACGCGCCGCCGCCGGGGGCGCGGTATGCGCCGGTGCCCGAGGCGCTCTCGAAGGCAGCGACCCGAAAGAGCGCCGAGCGCGCGATGAAGGACCACGCGGCGAGGATGTTCGCTGTCGAGAAGCTCTTTCACGCAGAGCTCTCTCTCGTGCAGAGCGACGGCGAGTCACGCGAGGCGTTCGCGCAGCGATGCCGCGAAGCGGCGCTGCGACAAGCGGCGCTCGACCGAGCGAGCGTCGAGTCGAAGCACGCCCCGAAGATCCAGCGCTGCGCGGAGAAAGCGCAGTCAGCGAGGGCTGATTACGTCGCGGCCGAGGCCGAGCTCAAGAGCGCTCCGGGCGGGCTCGAGTTCATCGCGATGTGGGGATTGGGTGGAAAAGCTGCGGCCAACCGCGCCCGAGGAAAGCGCGACAAAGCGCAAGAGAAGCTCGTCAAAGCGCGGGGCGCCGTCGAAGAAGCGGACATCGCGTGGCGCGAGGCGGTGAACGTGCGCGATCAAGCGATCGCCGAGCTCGCGCGACAGGCCGAGCGCGCGGCGGAGGACATCGAGTCCAAGGTCGTCGCGCCGAAGAAGGGCGACGTCGAGGTGATCGAGATCGGGCTCGCGTGGGCGCGGGGGTAGCGAGGGCGAGGAGCGGGTTTGTAGGGTTAGGGGACGGTGTTCAAAAGTTCATTTGTTCGGTGCGCCAGCGCGATGGGGGATCGCTCGAGCGAAACGGCTCGCGAGCGCGATCGAGCGCGATCGAGCGCAACTGAGCGCGACTGAGCGCGGCTGAGCGCGACTGAGCGCGATCGAGCGCGATCGAGCGCGATCGAGCGCGACTGAGCGCGGCTGCGTGCGATTGCGCGCGATCGAGCGCAATCGAGCGCAACGCAGCGCGGGGGTCACCGAACAAATGAACTTTTGAACACCGTCCCCTAACCCTACAAAACCCATCGCGCGATCGCCCCATATCCCCCGACGCGCGAAGAGCGCTCAGCGCGCGCCGGCCGCGGCGCGGGCGTCGCCGTCGGCGATCGTTCCGCCTGCTTGATTGCGGACCTTCTTGCGCAGGTACCACGGGCGGGTGCTCACCGCGACCGAGGGATACACGATCGCGAACACGATCATCGCGAGCATCGAGATCACGAGCCGCCCCTCGCTCGTGTGCACCTCGTTGCCGAACTGGTGCGTCCCCGACGAGATCGACGAGAGCACGAACGGCGCCCGCGGAAGCTGCCCCATCGACGCGTAGTCGTACACCTCTCGGCTCACTTCGTCGGTCACGACCGTGCCGTCCGCGTCGGCGCGCAGCTCGTAGTGATAGCGCCAGTAGCCCGCTTGGTTCTTGGGCTTCACCCACTCGCGCCACTGTCGCGTCGCCGTGACGTTCGCTTGCACCACCTCGCCCGTCAGCGCGAGCGTCACGTACTGCGAGAACACCACGCCCAGCGCGATCACCAGCCACGCGACCAGCGCGATGCCCACGTTGCGGTGCACCTTCGCGCGGCTGCGCGCGGTCGCGCCGGGCTTCTCCGTCGAGATCACCATCGGCGCAGCGTTGGTCGCGACGAGCACGGGCATCGCTTGCCCCGCGCGGTAGGCGGCCGCCGTGGATTGCTGCGCCGCGCCCGAGAGCATTCCGTACACGTGCAGCTCGGCGCCGTTCTTGATCTCGAAGACCTGCGTGCGCTCGAAGTGATTGTGACGAACGGTGCTCGTGAACTCGCCCTGCAACATCACGCCCTGCGGGGGCTCGACGCGCACGGTCGTTCCGTTCGCGGTGCGCACGACGAAGGGGCGCGCGTGCTGCTGGCGCTGAACCTCCTCCCACACGTGGTTCCACTGGCCTTTGTACTGCCATTCGCGCGCGCGCTGATCGACGCGCAGCACAACGGCGGGCCCGCCGTCCTCGGTCTCGACGCGCCCGAACACGACGGACACGCCGTCTCGCAGCGGCGCGTTGGGGTTGAAGTTCTCTTCGAGCTTCGCGCGACGTCGGCTGCTCCACCAGAAGAACGCCGAGAGCGCGAGCATCCCTCCGACCCCGAACACGACGGAGATCAAGAAGAACGTCGCGCTGTTGTCCGACGTCGCCTGCGTTCGATCGAAGTATCCCGGCTGATCGACGGACTCGAGCGTGCGAACGCCATACGCGCTACGCGGAACGGGGCTCCACGGGTCGTCTTCGTGGTTGTTGCACGCTCCGAGCGCCATGAGCGTCGCGAGCAGCGCAGTGCGAACGAGGGTCTTCGACATCGCGCGCGAGTGTAGCGCGCGGCGCGACCACCGTCGCATTCACAGCCCCCTCACAACGATCCCCCAGAAACCCTCAGACGATCACGCCGTCATCGAGTCGCCAGCGCTGCGCGCGGGCGCGCTCATCGCGGCGACCGGGACGAGCTCGGGCTCGAGGCTCGGGCGGGCGCCCTCTTCGAGCGCGGGGGCCTCTTGCGCAGCGGACACCGCGGGGACCTTCGCGACCGAGGGACGCGCGGGCTTGGCCGCAAACGAGAGGCGCTCGCGCAGGACCGAGCCGCCGACCCACGTGTAGCCCATGGCGAACATGAGCGCGAACGGCGCGGCGAGGTAGTGCTTGGTCTGGATCGCGACCGCGATGGCGATGAAGTTCTGCAGCGCGAGGGCGAGCTCGATCCAGGGGATCTGCGTGCGCGCGTGGTAGCGCTGCTTCACCGCGCTCTTGTCGCCCTTCTTCGGGGTGCGAACGAACTCGCCCGTCGGTCCGCCCATGCCCTGCCAGACGGCCTTGGAGAGGTACGGGGACATTCCGCAGCCGAGCGCCATGAGCGCGGGCAGCTTGATGAGCGCGCCGAGCGCGCTGCGTCCCTGAGCGATGTCCGCGGTGACGTAGAACGCGACGACCGAGCCGGACGACCCGAGCATGAGCGGAACGTCCACGAGCAGCAGCGTGCGCGGGTCGCTCGCCGGCATGACGATCAACATCGGCAGCAAGAACACCGAGAGCAGCAGCATGAACGGGTACGCGAAGTGCGGCGTCATGTGAAACACCGCTTCGCTGCGCACGTTGAACGCGAGGTCCTTGCGGGCCCACACGCGGCCGAGGAGCTTGCGCGCGGTCTGCACGGTGCCCTTCGCCCAGCGGAACTGCTGCGCGCGAAACGCCTCCATCTCTTCGGGCAGCTCGGCCGGCGTGACGTGATCGACCCGGTAGACGAACTTGTAGCCCGCGAGCTGCGCTCGGTACGAGAGGTCCAGGTCCTCGGTGAGCGTGTCGTGCTGCCAGCCACCCGCGGCGGCGATGGCCTCGCGACGCCAGATTCCGCCGGTGCCCGAGAAGTTGAAGAAGCGATCGGAGCCATACCGAGCGCAGTTTTCGACCATGTGGTGACCGTCGAGCATGAGCGACTCGATCTTGGTCAACAGCGAGTGGTCGCGGTTCATGTGGCCCCAGCGCGCCTGGACGCAGCCCACCTTGGCGTCGTTGAAGTGCGGGACCACCGCGCGCAAAAAGTCCGGCTGCGGGAGAAAATCCGCGTCGAACACGGCGATGAGCTCGCCCTTGGCCATGCGCTGTCCGTAGTCGAGCGCGCCGGCCTTGAAGCCCGTGCGGTCGTGACGGTGGATGTACACAGCGTCGATTCCGCGGCGAGCGAGGTCTTCGACCTTGGCGCGCGCGAGCTCGCGGGTGTCGTCGGTGCTGTCATCGAGCACTTGGATCTCGAGCTTCTCCCGCGGGTACTCGAGCTGCGCGACCGCTTCGAGCAGCTGCTCGACGACGTCGGGCTCGTTGAAGAGCGGGAGCTGCACAGTGACGTGAGGGAGGCCATCGGCGCTGGCGTTCTTCGCGATCGGCGCGGGCGGAGCCGCGATCTTCGAGCGGTACTTGCGCAGCAAGAGAACGAGATGGCTGCGGTGCAACCCGTACACAGCGAGGCTCACCAGGATGAGCACGTACGGAACCGCGATGAGGTACGTCGTCATGGATGTCCCTTCGGATCTCCTTCGCTGCGGAGTAAACGTTCGAGGGGACCGGGAGTTGTCGACGAGTTGTATTTCGTTGTCGGCGAATCGACACAGCCCCGCGAGAGTCCGTCGAAAACTGGACACCCGCGAGATAGCTTCGCGTCGCTGGTGATGGACGCGCGCGCCGACCGCTCACGCAGGTGTTTCTCGCTGGGATCGAAGGGCGTTCGCGCGCTCCTCGTGCTGCTCGCGGCGAGCTCGACCGGGTGCCCACCCCGTCGCGCGACGGCGAGCCGCGTGGCGCGCGGGCTCGACGTGAGCACGGGGGTCGCCTCGTTGGACGCAGACCTCGCCCGCGTTCGCTCGATGCAGATCACCGTCAACGAGTCCGAGCGCGAGTACCTCGAGATTCTGTCGACGCTGGCGCTTCGGCTCTCTGCGACGCAGGACCCCGAGCTGACCTCGCTCGCCTCGGCCGTTCGTCGCGCGGCGGACGAGCTGCACGCGAACGGAAAGGCCCTCGCCCTCGAGCTCGACGTGAGCGCCGCCGAGACCGTGATGCGCAACGGCGATTCGCGCACGGGCTGCGATCAATTCGCGCAGCCGGCGAACGCGCACCGGTGCCAGACCGACCTCAGCCAGCTCGTCCGCGTGGTGTTTCACGAGCGCCCGGTGCGCGCGACGGACGACGACGAAGATCCCGCGGACGTCGATCCGCTGGTGCTTCCTGTGACGAACGAGCGCTTCGCGACGGCGACGGCGACGGCGATCGCCGAGCTCGCGGCGCTGCGCATTCGCCTGGGCGCGGTGGCCGAGCGAGCCGATCCGCTGCGCGCGTCGCTCGAGCGCGCGAGCGCGCCGGCGCGGTACGAGCGAGAGCTCCGAGACGCGATCGAGTTTCTCGTAGGCGTCGCCGCGCGCGCGAGGGTCGTTCGCAGGCAGGTCACCACGGCGGCGGAGGGTCTGGCGAACAGCGCGCAGCGCGCGGCGCGATGACGGCGCTCGGGGCGCTGTCGAAAACTCGCGAGCGGTCTGCCGAACGTGGCAACGGGAAGAGCGATTCCTGTTCGCACTTCACGGAGAGCAGCCATGAACCAGTACAGCGGAGCCGAGCGGCGCGTGCACAAGGTCTACGTGACGCGCAACACCGAGTATCACGTCCGCAAGGGCGTCTGCGTCGCGGTGCGTGACCGCAACAGCGGGCGCTGGGTGCAGGGCCACGCGGCGGTCACCAAGCGCATGGAGGGCAGCCTGAAGTTTCATCGCCAGGGCGGCTACTCGCCGCACTTCGGCGAGCCGGGCGTGGGCGACGCGATCTACTTCAACGACGGCGATCGCGACCTGATCACGTCGAAGCTCGAGCGCATCGAGCGCCCCGAGCGCACGACGGTCGCGCTGTACCCAAACGAGTGACTCAGCCGCCGTCGATCGAGAAGCGTCCGTCGCGGCTGACGATCACGCGGATGCGCGATCCCTCAGCAAATCCAGCGGGCGCGAAGGTGTCCGACCGACGCACACGGACGCGCTCTTCCGTCACGCGGCCGGGCGTCGCGGGGATGGCGGTCGCGGGGATGGTGAACTCGCCCGTGTCCGCGACGGGAGTCTCTGCGAAGCGCGCGGCCTCGACGGCCGCCTCGGCCGCGCCGAAGGGGCTCCATCGAACGGTGAGCGCCGTTCCGCTGCGCACGACGTCGTTGGGGCGCGGAGCGTCGATGCGATGCGCGAACGGACCGTTGAGGGGCGCGCGAAGCTCGATTCCGTCGGCGCGCACCACGACGGTGTAGGCCATCGCGTAGCCGGTCTGCGATCCGCTGAACTGCCCGTCGCGCAGGGACAACGCGAGCGGCGCGAGCGACGTGGACTCGAGCGAAATCTGCGCGTCGGTGACGGGCTGACCGCCGCGCGACAGACGAAACGAGCAGCGCACTTCGGACTCGGTCACCTCGCTCTCGGCCTCGAGGTTGGCGATGACCTCGCCCTCGATGCGAAGCGCCGTCGAGATGGGCGCGTCCTCGGCGGCGTCCGACGAGGACGCGTCACGACCGCGCGCGATGATCGCGTCGTGCAAGCACGCCGAGTACATCAAGCACGAGAGGATCAGCGGCGGTCCCCAGCGCGCGGGCGGCTCGGCGCGCGTCACGGCGAGGCTCCGAGCAATCGGCGCGCGGCCGGGGCGTAGATCGAGCGGGGAAATCGCTGCAAAAACGACGTTCCTGCGCGCGAGAGCGCGGCGTGATCCGAGAGGCGAGCGTACGCGCGCAGCGCGAGGTACGAGCGCTCTTCGTCGAGCTGGCTGCGCGCGTAGCGTCGTCGGTGTTCACGAATCAAGTCGAGCGCGCGCTGCGGGTCGCGGTCGCGTTCGAGCGCGCGCTGGGCGTCCGCGAGCAAGTCGCGCTCGAGCGGCGCGGGGCTCGCGGCGACGGCAGTCGCGCGCGCGCGAGGCGGCGCCACGGTCCCGCTGGGCTGCGCTGACGGCTCAGCGGGCGGGCTCGCGGCGATGGCGTGTGCGAGCTGCGGCGCGGGAGGCTCGGCGCGCGACGGTGCCGCGATCGCCGGCGCGCGCTCAAGCGGGACCGGCGCGTGCGATGGCGTTGGCGTCGGTTGCGCGCCGCGGCCGAGCCAGCGCGCCGCGGGGATGGCGGCGGCGAGCAGCAGGGTCACGGCGGCGAGCTTGGTCCACAGGGCGCTCTTGGCGGAGAGCGTCGCGATGCGAGCGCTGGTGCGCGCGACGGTCGCGGCGTCGTACGCCGGAGAGGCAGCCTCGAAGCTCTTCATCGCCGCCCGCACCGCGTCGGGCGTCGCGGGGTCATCGAGCAGTCGTGGCGGGTCTTCGTGGCTCATCGCAGGGCCTCGTTTTCTCCAGCGATCGCCGCGCGAAACTCGGCGCGCGCCGAGTGCAGCCGAGAGTACACCGTCCCGACTTTGACGCCGACGAGCTCGGCGATCGCGTCGCAGCTCAAGTGCTCGAACTCGTAGAGGACGAACACCGCGCGCTTGTCGTCGTCCATGCGATCGATCGCCGCTTCGATCGTCGCCCGCGCTTGCTGGGCTGCGGCGAGCTCTTCGGGCGTCGCGCACTGCGCGCGCAGGGCGTCTTGCACCTCGGGGGCGAGCGACTCTTCGGGCTTGCGACGACGGCGACGACGGTAGTCGCTCGCGACGCGCAGGCAGATGCCGAACAGCCACGTCGTGGGCTTGGTGTTCTGGTCGAAGCTGTCGATCCTTCGATGCACCACGACGAAGACCTCCTGCATCATGTCTTCGAGATCCGACGAACGAACGCCGAGCCGAGAGAGCGTCCGCCAGACGAACGCTCCATGCTCTGCGTGCAGCGACTGAACCGTCGCCTTCACGGACACTGCGTCGCGCTCACGCACACCGGAACGCTACCGCCGGTCTGCGCCGCGCAACACGTCGTGTCTCCGGCGCACGTGGCGCACGGGCAGGTCGTGCACGCGGTCGCAGGGCGATAGCCCCGGCAACGGCCCTGCACGCACACCTCGCTTCGCTCGCAGCGGTTGCCGCAGTCTCCGCAGTGAAGCGGGCTCGACGCGGTATCCACGCAGCTCTGTCCGCAGAGCTGCACGCTGCCCGAGCGCATGCAATCGCTGGGCGGCTTGCACTGCCCCGCGACGCACGCCTGTCCCATCGGGCAGGCGCTGTTCGGCGCGCCGCAGTGGCTCGGGTCCGAGCGCAGATCGACGCAGCGCCCCGCGACGTCGGTCAGGCCCGGACGGCACACGCACACGCCCGAGGCGCACGCTTGATCGTCGCGGCACTGATTGCCGATCGTTCCGCAGTGATTGGGGTCCGACGCGAGCGAGACGCACGCGCCGTTGTTGTTGACGGTGCCTTCGGGGCACTGGCACTGGCCCGAGACGCAGGCGCCGCCGCCCGAGCAGCGGCGGCCGCACATCCCGCAGTTGTTCGCGTCGGAGCTCAGATCCGCGCACGCGTCGGGGCACTGCACGGTGTTCGCCGGACAGCGGCACGCGCCCGAGACGCACTCGCCGCCGCGGGGGCAGCGCATTCCGCAGGCGCCGCAGTTGTTCGCGTCCGAAGAGAGCAGCGCGCACGAGCCGTCGGGGCACTGCGCGGCTCCCGGGCCGCACGCGCAGACGCCAGAGGTGCAGCTGCCGCCCGGACCGCACGAACGACCGCACATTCCGCAGTTGTTCACGTCGGTGGCGAGCGCGGCGCAACCCGTTCGACAGGCGACTTCGCCCGCGTTGCACGTGCACTGCCCCATCGAGCACGAGGCGCAGCGACGGCCGCATTGACCGCAGTTGTTCGTGTCCGCGCGAGGGTCGATGCACGAGCCGTTGCACGCGATTTGCGGCGCGTTGCAGCGAACGCCCGGAGAGGGCGCGGGCGCTCCTCCGCACCCGACCGCCGCGCTCGCGGCGGCGACCAGCGCGCTCGCGACGATCCAGCTTCGAACTCGTTCGACGATGACCATGATGGCGCTCCTCTCAGCGAATTACGCGCAGCGTCCGCCGCTCACGCAGATGGGAACCGCTCCGGGCGCCGCGCCCGAGCAGCACGTCTCACCCGCGCACGAGGCGCACGGGCACGTCGTGCAGCTCACCGACGGCGTGTATCCACGGCAGTTTCCCTGGACGCACACCTCGTCGCGGCCGCACGTGTTGCCGCAGTCACCGCAGTGAATGGGGCTGGTCTGCGTGTTGACGCACGCGCCCATGCACAGCTGCACGCCCATCGCGCGCATGCACGCGTCGGCGCCGCGGCAGGTGCCCATCACGCACGCGGGCGTCGCGCCGCCGCAGCGGTTTCCGAGCATTCCGCAGTTCGCAGGGTCGCTCTGCAGGTCCACGCAGTTGCCGCCCGCAGTCATCGTGAGGCCCGTGCGGCAGGTGCACGCGCCCATCACGCACGCTTGCGTGTCCGCGCAGCGACGGCCGATCATCCCGCAGTTGTTGAAGTCCGTCTGGATGTTCACGCACGTCGTGCCCGAGAGCATCGTGCCCGCGGGGCACTGGCACTGGCCCATCGAGCAGCCGACGGCGCCGGTGCAGCGACGGCCGCACGCTCCGCAGTTGTTCACGTCGTTGACGATGTCCGCGCAGCCGCCGTTCATGCAGCGAACGGTGTTGGGGCCGCACGTGCACGCGCCCATCGCGCACGAGCCGCCCGGACCGCACGAACGGCCGCACATTCCACAGTTGTTGACGTCGGTGGCGAGCGTCGCGCAGGTCGTCCCGCACGCCGCGGTGCCCATCGGACAGGCGCACATGCCCATCGTGCACGTCGCTCCCATCGGGCACGCACGCCCGCAGCGACCGCAGTTCGCGTTGTCGGATTGAAGGTTGACGCACGCGCCGTTGCACGCGACCTCGGGAGCGGTGCACATCACCGTCGGCCCGCAGATTCCCATCGAACATCGCTCGCCCGCGCCGCAGCGACGACCGCAGCCGCCGCAGTTGTTGGCGTCCGTCGTGGGGTCCGCGCAGATCGGGCCACACAAAATCAAGCCGGAGGGACAGCCTCCATCCACCGCGACCACGACGTCGGGCTGCGAGACCGAGCCATCCGGAAGCGACATCGAGCCGTCCGGCTGCGGCGTGATCGAGCCGTCCGGTTGCGGCGTGATCGATCCATCCATCCCGCTGCTGCCGTCGGGACGAGCCACGACGTCCGAGCCCCCGCCGCCGTCATCCGTCATTTGCGGAGCGCCGCACGCTGCCAGCGCGCCACCGAGAAGCAATCCAAGAACGATTCGGCTCTGCGTCATTCAAGACCTCCAACGCGGTGGATGGCCGACGCATCGAGCTCCTTCGCGGTTCACTCACCAAAATCGCGCGCGCACGCCCGCCCACAGATCCACACCGACGATGGACTGCTCGAACACCGCCGAGCTCGCGCCCTCGATCGCGAAGCGCTGGCGAAGCAAGGCCACGTTGGGAGCGAGCCCGAGCTCGAGCGCGATCGGCCCCCACAAGCGCAGCGAGCCGCGCGCGCTGAGCGCCAGGGCGAGCCAGGGATAGTCCCCGGGTCGCACCGGTTCGAGCACGCGCGTGTCGAACAGGACGCTCGTGGTGATCCCGAGCGAGAGCGTCGGGCACAGGTCACCGCTCAAGCGATCGTTGGCGAGGCCGAAGCAAGCGCCCAGCGCGGCGTGCGTGCGCGAGAAGCCGAAGGTCACCGTCGAGCGCCCAGCGTCGACCAGGCGCGACTCGATCGTGCGCCCCACCAGCACAAAGGGACGAACGACGCCGCGACGCGCCCCCTCGAACGAGAGTTGAACGATCGCCGCCATCGGAGTCGCCCCGAGCGAGAGGCCCGCGCTCAGCGAGAAGAGCTCGCTGCGGTTCCATGCATCGACGGGCGTCGGCGCGACCGGCGCGACCGGCGCGACCGGAGCGATCGGCGCGATCGGCGCGGAAATGGGCCTGTTCGAACCACGGGAAGCATCGGGCCGCGATGCATCGGGCCGAGTTGTCACCGGCCCGTTGGACAGAGGCGTCGCTGCATCGACGCCGTTGGGGTCGATGACGAGCGCGACGGCGAGCGCGATGGCCGCGTCGAGCGCGGCGCACGTGGGGTCGCTGCTCGTGAGCTCGCGGCGCGCAGGCGCGCGATCGACGCCCTCTCGCAGGACCAGGGTCGCGCTCCACCGCGCGCGCTCGCGGCTCACATACACCTCGATCGCGCGATCGGACTGCGCGACCACTGCATCCCGGCCCAAGCGCGCGCGCACTTCAGCGATGATCGCGCGATCGTCGGCGCACGACTCAGCGCCCTCTGCGCGCACGAGCGACAGTCGCGCGGTGGGTTGCGCTTCGGCGGGCGTCATCGTCTGCGCGCGCGACGGCCGAGTGAACGCGATGGCGCTCACAGTCGCAGCAGTGATGACCCAGCGGTGCACAGAGAGTGGGGTACACCATTTCGCGCAGCTGAGAGCAACGGACTCCGGCGACGGCGCAGTCGCAGCGCGATCGAACAACGGAGCGTTCACGGCGAACGAGCGATGGACCTGCGGCCTCACTCTCGCGGCCACTGCGAGCGAAACGCCGCGCGCACGGTCTCGCTTCCGGGTGTGACCTCGGTCAGCCCCGCGTCGCGAACGGTGATCGAGCCGGGCGCGGACTTCGCGCGCTGCCACACCGCCGGCTCGCGCGGGAGGATCTCGCACGGATATCCGCGCTCGGCCCAGCGCTCGACGAGCGCGGGACGCTCGCGAGCGAACGCGCTCGTCGCGCACATGAGCACGGCGTGGCCGACCTGAGCGACGGACTTGCCGAGGGACATCGCGACCGCCGGGTTGAGCGCGAAGACCATGGCGTCTCGCGCGTCGTCGTCGATCTTGATTTCGTGTGTCAGCGTCGGCTCGACCGGCCCCAGGTCAGTCGGGTTGTACACTTGAAGCCCTCGCAAGAACGCGTCGTTCGCGCTGCGCTTGCGCGGGACGAGCGCGCACACGAGCGGCTCTTCGCGGGCGAACCCCAGCGCCGCGGCGCTCGGCGAACACGCGCAGTGCTCGCGCAACAGACGCTCCCACTGCTTGCCCTTCGCGCGGACGCTCACCTTGCGAAACGAGCGCGCGCTCCACTCGGAGAACGCGGCTCGGTGAGCATCGGTGTCCGAGAGCTCGTCCACGACGCGCGCCGTGGCTTCGGCCGCGGCCAAGAGCACTTCAGCGGGCGTTCGATCGAGGTCCGAGCGCACGACGAGGTACATCACCCACGGGTCGAGCTGCGCCGCTCGCTGCTCATCAGTGTCCATCGCCCGCGAGTGATAGCCGCGCGCGAGCGACGCGCGCCATTCTCGATATCGAGAACGCCCCGCACCACTCACATCCCCCGCGATCCCCCCGGCGCGATCAGCGACTCAGTGACCGCCGCCCGCGGCGCGCGCCGCGGCTTGCTGCTGAATCTGCTGCTGGATCTGGCGCATGAGCTCGGGCGGAATCTGTCCGCCCGGCCCACCAGGACCACCGCCAGGACCGCCAGGACCGCCGGGGCCGCCCAGTTGAATGGGCATTCCGGGCATTCCACCGGGGCCGCCGGGCATCCCCGCGGGCTCGGGAGCCGCCGCGCTCGCGTCGCCCGTCCCGCCCTCGGGCGGAAGCGGCGTCTGCACGGACTCGATGTTGAAGTCGATCGCCCCTGCGTTGGCGCGAGACGCGATGAAGACCACGTCCGAGTCGCCGCGCTTGACGAAGACGTCCGAGTCGCCCGAGTTCTGCCCCACGCGAAGGACCACGGCCGGGCCGTTGTCGACGTCGATCGTGAAGCTCGGGCTCGTGTCGCTCAAGCCCGTCGTCGCGTTGTCCGCGGCGAAGTCCGAAGCGTTGAGCGCGATGAGGTTGGTCACGAGCTGGTTGACTCGCGCCGTGTCGAGCCGCGGGATCGCGGGGTTGCTCGTCGCCGCGGTCCACGTGTCGCCGTTGCGATCGAAGCGGTAGGTCCCGGTCGGGTCCTGCCACTGCACGAAGCGAATGTGCGCGCGCTCGACGCTGGTGATCGTGCGGTTGCGCCACTCGCGCGCGGCGTTTTGCAGGCGAAATCGCTCGAGGCCGCGCACTCGAAACACGCGCGCGTCGCCCTCGAACCGCACCGCCGTCCCGCCGTCGAGGTCCTTGCCGACCCAGCCGTCGAAGAGCTTGGTGCTGCCGCGAAACACTTGCAGGTGCACCGCGTGCGCCGAGTCCACTTCGAGCGCCGCGTGCGACGAGGACTCGCGCGCGGTGATCGAGTCGGCGTGCATGTCCGCGAGCGAGCTGAGCATGCTCGTGACCTGCGATTCGTCGGCCGGACCGCGGCCCGGCTGGTTCATCATCCACTTGTTGTCGCGCTTCTCGAGCTCGATCGCGGGGGTGTCTCCCGCGGGGTCGATGACGAAGCGCGTGACCTGGTCGCGCTGGATGGCGCTCCACGGGTCGGTGACGCGCTCAGCGCGCTCTTCGGGCTTCTCGCGATTGACGTACCAGACGCCGCCCGCGAGGACCGCGAGGACGCCAGCCGCGATGAAAAGTCGGTTGTTGCCTTCCATGATGACTTTCGTTTCCCGTGCGTTCTTCCAGCGAAAAGAGGGCTCGGATCAGCCCTTGCTGGCGAACTCCTTGGCGAGGTCCTTGATGCGCGAGCGACGGGCCGAGAGCACCGCGAAGCCGATGATGGCGATCGCCAACGGCAGCACGATGAGCGAGCCCCACTTGAAGAACTTCTTCGCGTTGTCGCTCACGTCCGCGCGGATCTGCGGATCGCTCGTGTCCTTCGCGCGCACCGCGAGCAGGTCCATGTCCTGGCTGAGCCAGTCGAACGTGTTCGGGAAGAGCTGAAGGTTCGCCGACTGTCCGCCGCTCATTTGAACGAGCGTGCGGAGGTGGTCGAGCGCGAACATGTTGCCCGACGAGAGCACCATGATCCTCGCGCGGCTGTTGGCTCGCTCGGGGACGTTGCTCGCGCCCGGAAGCGCTGGCGCAGAGGCATCACCGCCCGCGCCGCCGTCCTCCGTCGATCCCTCGGCGCGGCCCGCGAAGGCCGAGCGGAAGTCACCCTCGAGCGCGACGCCGACGGGGTACGGCCCGTGCTGCGTGGCGTTCATGAACTGCCCCGGTCCCTGCTGAAGAATCTCGCGCATGTCGATGTTGAGGTTCGTGCGCGAGATCGAGCGCGGCGAGGTCATCGCGAAGACCTTGAGCGTTCCGCCCACGGACGAGCGACGCGCGTTGTCCACGCGGATTTCGCTCGGGTAGGTCATCACGAAGCCCGGCAGACGGAAGGTCACCGGGAAGCTCGGGTCGAGTCCGCCCTGCGCGCGGAGCTCGTCCGCAGAGGGCGCCCCGCCGGAGAACGAGTCGATCGACGGCCAGGTGACCATCTTGATGCGACCGCGGTAGCGACCGATCTGAACGACCGCGTCGGTCGAGCGAAGGTCGAGGACCACGTTGGACTGGATCGAGATGCCGTAGCCGCTCAGCCAGTCGTTGAGGTGGTGCTCGGACTCCGTTCCGTTCGCGGTGAACTGATCGGTGGTGGGGAAGTTGGCGCCCGCGGCGAACACCGCGACCGAGCCGCCGCGCATCAGGTACGCGTCGAGCTTGCGAAGCTCGCGCTCGGTGATGCGCTGCGTGGGGTTCATGATGATGAGGCCCTTGATGTCCGTGGGGACTTCGCTCTCACCACTATTCAAGTTGACCGTGCGCGTGCGGTACGAGAGCCGCGACTGCTCGAGCAGCTGCGGCAGGTACTGCAGCCCCTCGTCGGGGGTCAGCTCGCCGTGACCGCCCAAGAAGCCGATCGTGCGCTCGCGGTCAGCTTGCGGCATCGAGAGGTTCTTGATGATCGAGCTGAGCTCGTACTCGAGGCCCTGGATGCCCGGCGGGAGGAAGGCGATCTTCTCGCGCGATCCGCGGTACTCGAAGGCGATGCAGCGGTAGACCTCTTGGATCGTCGCCTGCTCTTGGCGCTGATCGACGGTCTGAAGGGGCGCCTTCTCGCAGCCCGCGCCGTCGGCCTGACGACGACGCTCGTCGTTGTCGGGCGCGACGTAGACGACCTTGATGCGACCGCCCGAGATCGAGCGGTACTCGTCGAGTTGGTCCCTCAGCGTGCGCTCGTCGTCGTTGGCGGGCGGAGGCTGGTTGGGCGTGAAGTACACCGTGATCGTGAGCTGGTCTTGCAGCCCGCGGACGATGCGCTTGGTGCCGTCGCTCAGCGTGAACAGCTGACGCTTGGTCATGTCCACGCGGCCGAACATCTTGAGGGACAAGAGGTTCAGCAGGACGAGCGAGGCGATGATGATGCCGACGAACGCGGCGGACTCGGAGCGAGCTCGAACTTTACGTTCCATGGTGCGGCTCCATCAGCTCCAACGACGAGAGTTGAGCGAGCGGGTGGCGATGAACAAGCACGCCGTGACCACGCTGCCGAAGTAGATGACGTTGCGCGAGTCGATGACGCCGCGCGCGATGGACTTGAAGTGAAAATCCGTGCAGAAATACTCGAGGATCGACGCGACGCCCTGGGGCAAGAAGATCAGCGTCTTGTCCACGAAGTAGAGCGTGTAGCCGATGATCACGGTCACGATGAACGACGTGAGCTGATCCTTCACGTACGAGCTCGCGACCATGCCGATGGCGACGTACGCGGCGCCGCCGAACAAGATCCCGAGGTAGCCGCCGATCACGGGGCCCGAGTCGAGGTCGCCCATGCGCGACATCGCGATCGGGTAGGTGATCGTCGCGAGGAGCGTCACGAGCAGAACGCCCACGGAGCCCAAGAACTTGCCCACGACGACGTCGCTGTCGCGCACGGGCAAGGTGATCAAGAGCTCGATCGTGCCGCGCTGGTTCTCTTCGGAGAACGAGCGCATCGAGAGCGCCGCGCAGAGCAGCGGCAGGAGCGCGCCCATCGACGTGAAGAGCGGCTGGAGCGTGGCGCGACGAAGCACCAGCGTCCCGAACAAGAAGAAGAAGAGCAACCCTACGAAGAGGGTGAACATCGTCACGACGATGTAGCCCATCGGGCCGTTGAAATACGCGCGGAACTCTCGCATCGCGATCGTCAGCGTGTTCGAGAGCGGAGTCCCAATGCCGCCCTTGAGCGCGCTGGACGAAGCGCCCTTTGCTTGCTCAGCCATGACAGCCACTCACTCCTTGTCCTCGTCAGAATCTTCGTCTTCGTCCTCGTCCTTGGCGGACGAAGCCTTCGACGCACTCTTCTTCAACCCCGCGGCGGCGATGCGGTCGCCCGCCTTCGCGTCGCCCACGGTGAGCTCGCGGAACACCTCTTCGAGCTGCACGACGTCCTTGCGCAGCTCGAGCAGCGTCCAGCCCTTGGCCACGGCGAGCGCGAACAGCTCGCGGCGCATGTCCTTCTCGCTCGATCCGAGCACTTGAACGCCCACCGTCGCGCCGTCCGTGGGGACCGTGCTGACGTCGAGCTTTCCGTCGAGGCCCTTGGCCGCTTCGAGGACCGCGGCTTCGGTGACCGCGCCCTTGGCGCTCTTGGCGTCGACCTCGATCACGTAGCGAGCCTTGCCGCTGCGGTTGGCGAGGTCCGAGGGGGCGCCGTCGGCGGCGAGCTTTCCCTTCGAGACGATGAGCACGCGCGGGCACGAGGCTTCGACCTCGGCCAGGTTGTGCGTCGAGAGCATCACCGTGCGGTCCTTGCCGATCGCGCGGATGTACTCGATGAACTCGGCCTTCTCGATCGGGTCGAGGTCGCTCGTGGGCTCGTCGAGGATCAGGATGGGCGGGTCGTGCAAGAGCGCTTGAGCGAGGCCCACGCGCTGCTGAAATCCCTTGGAGAGCTCTCCGATCGAGTCCTTCAAGAGCGCGTCGTTGAGACCGCAGATCTCGATCACCTTCTTGATGCGAGAGCGGTGCTCGCTCGGCGGGATCGCGCGGAGCTTCGCGACGAACTGCAGGTACTCGATCACGCCCATCTCTTGGTAGAGCGGCGCGCGCTGCGGCAGGTAGCCAACCACGCTTCGAGCCGCGAGCGGGTCTTCGAAGACGTCGTTGCCTCCCACCTTCGCGGTGCCTGAAGAGGGCGCGATGAAGCAGGTGAGGACGCGCATCGTCGTGGATTTTCCCGCGCCGTTGGGCCCGAGGAATCCGACGACTTCGCCGCGTCGAATAGAGAAGTTTAGTTTGTCGATCGCTGCGTAGGTCCCGTATCGCTTGGTGAGATCACGGGCCTCGATCATCACGTCGGTGGCCATCTTTGCCTTCCGTTAGGTGATCCTGAGAAAATGGCGGCGGATAGTACCCGGCGCGTTTGGCGCGTCAACGATGCGTTCTGTCGCTTCCCTCGCCGGACAAAACGAAGTTCACACTTTGGGTTGCCGCGCGCGAACCGGGGAGGCGCGGGGGATATTCCCGAAGACCGCAGTCGACCGAACATGGCCGGCTGTGGCTGGTTCTCGGCGGTTCGCTTCATAGAGAAGCGTCTATGTCCGAGCGATCCCGGCCGCGCGCATACTGACTGGCGCGATGAAGACAACGGCAAAGCGTGTGGACGTGCTCGTCGTGGGAGCTGGAGTCTCGGGCCTCGCCTGCGCCCGACAGCTCGCCGACGACGATTGGTCCGTGACCGTCCTCGAAGCGCGCGACCGCGTCGGCGGCCGCGTGTGGAGCAACCGAACGTGGCCGGGCCTCGCGCTGGACATGGGCGCTGGCTGGCTCGAAGGAGACGAGGGCAACCCGATCACAGAAATCGTCGAGCGAGAGCGAATCACCTCGGTCGTCTTCGACGAGGACAGCGAGTACCTCTATCGCAGCGACGGAACGGAGGTCAGCGACCGCGATTGGGACGCGCAGTCCGAGCGCTTCGAGAAGCTCATGCGCGACCTCAACGCGCTGAGAAAGAAGCGCATCCGAGAGCGGCAGCCGGACATCTCGATGCAGAGCGCGATCGAGCACGTGTTGCACGGCGCCAAGCTCACGGACGAGCA
>JAXLYJ010000052.1:0-22591 GCA_046351515.1 Polyangiales bacterium | reverse complement strand
GGGCAACACAACCGGGTTGAGCGCGCGGGCAACGCGAGCGGGTTGAGCGCGCGGGCAACGGCTCCGTTGGCCTGGCGGTCGGGGCCAACAAATGAACTTTTGAACACCGTCCCCTAACCCTACAAAACCCGCTCCCACTGCCCTACGGGCGCGCCACGATCTGCGCGAGCCCCATCGCCGCGAACGCGCCCGCCGCGAGGCCCATGGCGAACCCCGCCACGCCGTACGCGAGTCGCCCCTTGTGCGCGCTCGCGTCGGTCGCCGCGCCCTCACCCTTGCCCTTGGCGCTCGGCGTCTCGTTCGCGGTGACCTCTTCGGTCTTCGCTCCGACCGCGGCCGGCTTGATCCCCAGCGACGCGTCGCTCGCGTGCTTCTCGTGCGACAGAGGAATCACCGCCGTGGCCTCTTTGGGCTGTCCCATTGAATTCGTGGGCTCGTCGATCGAAGTCACGTCCCCCACGCCCAGAGACTCGCCCTCGCGAACGACAGGCCACATTTGCTCGATCTCTGCCGTCCCGATCGCTTGACGGAGGATGTCGGCGACGACCTTGTTTCCGATCGGCCAACGCTCGCGTCGCGCGACGTCGAGCAGCGCCTCGCGCATCGCCCGCGCGCTCTCGAAGCGCTCTGCCGGCTCTTTGCTGAGCGCCTTCATCACCACGGCCTCGAGGCTCGCGGGGTAGCCCCGCACCCGCGACGACGGAGGCGCGATCGGATCGATCGTGACCGCGCGAAATAGCTCCTTGGGGCCGTCGCCCTTGAAGAGCTTCGCGCCGCCCGTGGTCCCTTCGTACAGGACGATCCCCAGCGCAAACAGGTCCGCGCGAGCGTCGAGCGCGCCGCCCGCCTTCCATTGCTCGGGCGCCATGTAGCTGAACTTTCCCTTCACGCGCGGGGCGATCGTTCGACCGAAGGCCGCCTCGGCGCGGGCGATCCCGAAGTCGACGACCTTCGTCACGCCGTCGGTGCCCACCATCAAGTTCTGCGGAGAAACGTCGCGGTGCACGAGCCCCAAGGGGTTGTCGTTGGCGTCGTGCGCCTCGTGCGCGCTCGCGAGGCCGTCGAGCGCGTCGGCGGCGATGCGAAGCATCACGTTCATGGGCATTCCGCCGCCCTTTTCAGCGAGCAGCCGCATCATCGACGCGAGCGAGATCCCGCGCACGAGCTCCATCGCGATGAACAGCTGCCCCGAATCCTCGCCGACCTCGTACACCTGCGCGAGGTTGGGGTGGCGAAACTCCGCCGCGACCAGCGCCTCGCGGACGAACATCCGAACGTGCTCGGCTTCCGACGCCACCTCAGGCTTGAGCAGCTTGAGCGCCACGCGCTTCTCGAACCCGTACGCGCCGATCATGCGCGCCATGAACACGTCCGCCATTCCGCCCGAGGCGATGCGGCGCTCGATCACATACCGTCCCAGTGAGGGCATCGGCGGTAGTTATAGCGGGTTCGAAGGCACAGCGCGGGGCCTCGATGCGCTCGTTCGTCGCGCGGCGATGTCCCTCGCGCGGCGCTCTTACGGTACGCTACCGGCCTGCATCCAGTGAACGCGAAGCTCTCGTCTCGTCCGGTCTCGCACAGGTCCCTCACGTCCAAAGCGCTCTCGCTCGCGGCGCTGTGCGCGGTGATCGCGCCGCTCGCCGCGTGGACAGCGTGCGTCAAGAGCCCGTCGCCCACCGGCGCTGGCTCGTCGCTGCCGCTCATCACGCAGCGCTTCGAAGACAACTTCGACCGCGCTTCGCTCGGCGATCAATGGAACGCGACCAACAACCGCTGGACCATCCGCGACGGCGTCCTGCGCGTGAGCGAAGCCTACAACCACCCGCTCTGGCTCAAGCGAAGGCTCCCTCGCAACGCGCGGATCGAGTTCGACGCGTGGAGCGACTCGCCCGAAGGCGACATCAAGTGCGAGGTCTACGGCGACGGGCGCTCGTTTGCGCGCGAGTCGAGCTACACCGCGACGAGCTACGTCGTGATCTTCGGCGGCTGGAGCAACCGCTTCAACGTCATCGCGCGCATGGACGAGCACGGCGCCGATCGCCGCGTGCGCACCGAGCCGCGCGTCGAGCCGGGACGGCACTATCACTGGACCGTCGTGCGACAGGGGAGCCGCGTCGAGTGGTCCATCGACGGACAGCCCATGCTCGAGATGGACGACAACGCGCCGCTGTACGGGCCGGGGCACGAGTTCTTCGCGTTCAACAACTGGCGCGTCGGGCTCAACTTCGACAACCTCGTGATCACTCCGCTCTGAGTCTTTCGGCGCTCTTTCTTCTTCACCGCGCAGGAGCACCAGCGACGCGATGGCCGCTACCACCGACGAGATCCAGCTCGCGCTCGACGAACTCGAGACCCGACTCGATCGCTTGCGAGCGCTGTACGAGCAGTACTTCACCGGCATCGAGAAGGCCGTGCCCGCCGTGCAGCACAAGGACGTCGAGCGTCGCATCCAGACGCTGCGCAAGGCCTCGCTGCGCAACACCGCCCAGCGGTTTCGCTTTCAGACGCTGATCCAGAAGTACACGACGTACCTGCAGTATTGGCAGCGAATCCTGCGGCGAATCGAAGAAGGGACGCACAAGCGCGACCTCGCCCGCGCCGCGCGCTACGGAGTCCGACCGAAGAAGGCATCCTCGAGCGACGGCGTGTACGAGCTCGACCCCGACGCGATCGAAGACTACGACGACGTCGACGCCGTCGAAGAGGTCGAAGCCGAGCCGACGACCGAAGAGCGCGCACCGCTGCACAAGCCCGCGGCCGTCGTTCAGCCCGCAGCGACCGCGCGACAAGTGGAGGTCTTGCCCTTCGACGTGGTCGAAGCGCCCGTGCGCAACGTGCTTCCCAGCGTCGCGCCCAAGCCGGCGACCGCCGCGCAGCCGACGCCCGTCGCGAGCACCGTTTCCACACCCGCCACACCCGCTGCGAGCGTGCCCGCGCCCGCGCAACCCGCGGCGCAAGCGAAGCGCCCCGGACTCTCGGTGTTCGGCGTCGCGCAAAAGGGCGCCGGCCCCACGACGACCGCGCAGCCCGCGCTGAGCAAGCCCGCTGCGCAGCCCGCGCCCGCAGCGAGCATCCCCGCGCCCGCGCAACCCGCGGCCCTCACGCAAGCGCGCCCCGCGGTCGCGACGACCCCCTCGGGCGGAGCGACGCGCCCCACGAGCACCGACGCAGCGCTGCGCCAGCTCTACGAGCGCTATCGTGACGCGCGCAAACAGAACGGCGAAGCCGAGGTCGACTTCGACGTCGTCGCGCGACAGGTGCGCGACACGCTCCCCAAGCTGCGCGAGAAGTACCCCGGGCAAAACGTCGAGCTCGACGTGAGCGTGAAGGACGGACGCACCATCCTTCGCCCCGTGGTCAAGCCGAAGAAGTGACGCTCAGCCGTCGTCGTTGTCGTCACCGTCGAACACGTCGAAGTCCTCGTCGCGCTCGCCCACGTCGACGCCCGGCGGAGGATCGAGCAGCGCGCCGGCCTCGATGTCTTCGGAGCCGAATCGCAGATCGTTCCACGTGCGTTCGCCTGGCTGAAGGAGCGGCGGCTCGAGCGTGGGGAGCCTCGCTGCGATCGAAGGCCAGTCCGCGAACAGCTCGATGCGATCGAAGATCTCCCAGTCATCGAGCTCTTCGATCGACAGCGCATCACCGTCTTCGCCGAGCTCGCCTTCGTCGATCGCGCCCTCGTCCGCGAGCGTCTGCGTGATCATCTTCGTGAGCGCCTCGCTCTCGTCCAGCCGATGCGGCCCGCGCTCGCCGAGCTTCGCGAACATGTGCTCGTGCAGGTCCAGCCTGAAGACCGCTTCTCCGCGCTGAACAACGTGGATCCACAGCTCGGCCCCGTACCAGATCGCGTGGTACGCCTCGGCGGACTTGTTCTCGCAGAGCCGACGCAAGCACGCTTCGATGTGCGCCAGCTCTGTGTACACATGAAACTCCGCCCACCGAGAGCCGCCCGGCGCCACGGACGCTTCGAGCACGTACGCGCTCTTGCGGCCCTTGCCCTTGTTCGCCATCACACGCTCACTCCTTCGCGCTCTTCGCGTCTCTCGCCCTCGCGTCGTCGAGCGTCGCTCGCAGCTCGGGGCAGTGAATCACCCGCTCGAATCGCGTCTCGAGCGACTGCACCCTCTCGCCATCAGCCCGCGCCTCGATCAGCGCAAGCGACTCGCGCGCCCATCGCGCCGCTCGTTCGACGCGCTCGCTTTCGCGCTCAGACGACAGCCGCGCGACGCCCGCGAGCACCGCGATCGAGCGCGTCACCGCCGCCTCCAACATGCCCACGCTCACCGGCCATCCGCCGCGCGCGATCGCTGCACCGACCGCCCCGCGCAGCGACGCCATCGAGGCGAATCCATCGAGCGTCGCTCGCTTTCGGACGTGCGCGCTCAACGCCTCGCGCAGCGGCGCGTCGAGCGAGAGCACCTCGCACCAGTATTCAACGAGCGGGCCACGCGCAAACTCTTTGAGCGTCACGCGCTGCCGATCGTCGAGCCGCTGCACGAGCCGCGCGCGCTCTTCGAGCGTGCTCGCCGCCCACCGCGCAGACAACGCCGACTGCAGCGCCGTCGCGACCTCCGCGAGCGCGTCCGACGAGCGATCCCACAGCTCGATCAGCGCCCACGGAGCGTGCTCTCGTCCCTCCGCGAGCCGCGACCACAGCGCGAGCAAGCGCGCGGGCTCGCTCTCGGGCGACTCGAGCGAGAGCCCCTCGCCCGCGGCGTACTCGCGCACGCGCGCGCCGTCGTAGTCGCCCTCGAAGAGCCACTCGGGGCCGTGCGCGATGCGCGCGTTGAGCCGCGCGCCGAGCGCCATCGCGAAGCGCCCGAGCGCGCTCTGCCCTGGATTTTGTGTGGCGCTTCGCTCTCGCAGCTCAGCGAACAGCGACCACCATCGCTGCGCCACCGCCGCTTCGTTGGGCCCTCGGTGCCTCTGCATCGACCGGACGATCGTAGCGCAGCTACCGAGCCTCGATCCGACACGCGCTCTCGTCGAAGAACCCCGCGCTGCCGACGCCCATCGCTTGATTGAACCTCGACCAGAAATTCACCAGCGCGATCGCCTCGGCCAACGCCACTCGCTCGCGCTCGCTGAAGCGCTCGCGCAAGGACGTGGCGAGCGCCTCGTCCACCGTCACCGGCGTGCGAGAGAGCGCGATCGCGAAGCGGACAGCGGTCGACTCGCGGGCCGAGAGCGAGTCGATCACGCGCTCGTCGAGCGCCATGACTCCCTGCAATTCGAGCGGAGAAATGCCAGCGCGACGCCAGGTCGCCGCGTTCATGTCGACGCAGAACGGGCAGCCCGCCACCACGCTCGCGGCGATGCGCGCGAAGGCGAGCGAGCGCCCGTCGAGGTCGCTCGCGCTCGGAGCGCACGCTTCGATCACCGCCGCCCCGAGCGCCCCCTTCGTGAAGTGCGCGAGGATCCTCGCGGGAGCGGTGTCCTTCTTCGCGATCTTCGCCGCGAGCCACAGGGCGGGGCGCAAGAGCCACGACGGCTTCGCGCACGGCTCGACGAGCAGCGCGCGCTCACGGACTCGGGGGTTCACGACGGATGAGAGCCTCGCACAGCGCGCTTCGATTCGCGCGGCGCGCAGCGGACTGCTTCTCGAGGCGCCGACGCCGCGCTGCGCCATCACGACGACGCCCGTGTCGATCGTGACGAGGAGGCACGCTCGCGATCACGCGAAGACAGCGAGCTCGGGCGGAGGCTGCGGCCCCGCGGGGTGCTCGAGCGCCGAGCGACACGACCACGTCGGGCTGCTCGATCCCTGCACAGAGACGCACTCGCACGAGGTTCGGTGCTGCGAACAGCGGGGAGGCACCGGCGGTTGCGACGGGTCCACGGCGCTCGTCGCGACCGGGCTCGCGCCGCATTGGTTGAACTGCGATGAGCACGTCGCCGAGGGCTGCGCGCACACAGCGCCGCTGCGGATCCCCTCGGGACACATCGCCATGTAGTCGCGGACGACGGGATCGACGCGAGCGACCGCGGGGCGACACCCGCTGCCCGACAGCGCGAGCAGCTGCACGAACACGATCGAACGCGGCGAGGCCATCGTCTGCGCAGCATACGACGGCTCGCGCGGCGAATCGCCGCTCGACATGATCACCGTCCCCCGTCGAACCAACGAGCCCTCGTCGATCAGCGCTCACGCTGATCGCGACGCACCCTTCACGGGTGGTTGCTGGAGAGCTCGGTGATGAAGAGGCGGCCGCGAACGTTCGCTCCGCGCACGTACGAGCCGACCCAGATGTCGTACTGGCCAGGGCCCGCGTTGGGGATGTCGACGCTCGGGTTCGCTCCGCCGTAGCTGTCGTCGTTGCAGAGCCAGCCGCCGCTCGCCGTGTTGATCACGAGCGTCGTGTCCGTGTTGCCCGCGGACGTCGCGCCCGGAACCACCGCGTACACGCGGAGGCTCGACGAGCTGCCCTGCAGACGGAGGATGTAGTCCGGCTGACGGGTCACGAAGCCGACGCAGCCCGCGCCGAGGTTGAGCGTGCGCACGTCGATCGATCCACCGGAGACGATCGAGACCGAGCGCGGGTCGGGGACGAAGCCCGGACGCAGCGAGACCGTTCCGAAGTTCGCACGACGCCCGCCGATTTGCAGGCTGTTCTGCGCGACGACCTCGTGACCGAAACCCGACACCACGAGCGCGGCGGCCAAGCCCATCGCGCTGAGAACCACAGACTTCTTCATATTCGTGCTTCCTCCGAAAAGGCGCCGCGATATCGCGGGCATCCTTGGTTGCCGAAACCACTTCTGCCGCGCTCGCTCTGACAGTGGGACCGAGCTAGGCGCCGCAGCGGGCCGGGATTGAACGGCAGGTCTCGTTGGTTATTCAACTCTTCTGCGCTAGTTTGTGCGGTTTGTCGTTTCGCTCTCAGCGCACGGATTCACCGTCACCGCACAGCGTGCACACGCGCGAGAGATCTGCGCTCGGGAGCGTTGCCAAACACCGTCCTTCGAAGCGCAGCTCGCTCTCTTACAACATGTGAATGGGATCGACGTCGACGACCGCACGCACGATCGGAACGGGGTGTTGATCGAGCTCGGACACGATGCGCTGCAACACCCTGCGCAGCGTCGGGCGATCACTGGAGCGCAAGAGCGCTTGCATCCGCGAGCGCGAACGAACCCGCTCGATGGGCGACGGAGCCGGGCCGAGCAAGCGCACCTCTCCGCTCTCGCACTCGGGCATCGCTCGGATGAACGCCGCGAGGTCTTCAGCGAAGTCTTTGAGCCGGATCTCGTCGGGCGAGTCCATCTTGATCGCCGCGATGCGACCGAACGGCGGATAGCCGAGCTCTCGTCGCGCGAGCACTTCGTCCGCGAAGAACCCCTCGTAGTCGTGCGTGCGCGCGCGAAACAACACCGGGTGCTCGGGCTGAAACGTCTGGATCAACACGCGACCGCGGAGGTCTTTGCGTCCTGCGCGGCCCGCGACCTGCGCGAGCAGCTGAAACGTCCGCTCGCACGAGCGAAAGTCCGGCAGCGAGAGCGCCGCGTCCGCCTCGATCACGCCCACCAGCGTCACGCGCGGAAAGTCATGGCCCTTCGTCACCATCTGCGTGCCCACGAGCACGTCGATGTCTCCGCGACGAAGCTTGTCGAGCACCGCTTCGGCGCCCGTGCCCGAGGCGACGTCTCGATCGAGCCTCCCGACGCGCGCGCGCGGAAACGCGCTGATGATGCTCTGCTCGAGCTTCTCGGTCCCCACGCCGAGCAGCGTCACTTCGGGCGAGTGACACTTGAAGCACACCCCCGCGAACGGCGCAGAGAAATCACAGTAGTGACAGCGCAGCGCCCCCTCGCGTCGATGCGCG
Organism: Polyangiales bacterium; assembly: GCA_046351515.1. GTDB lineage: Bacteria > Myxococcota_A > Polyangia > Polyangiales. The sequence continues at coordinate 14,768 of JAXLYJ010000052.1, read as the reverse complement.
ACGAGCGCCACTGAGCACGAAGGACACTCCAAGATCTTGTCGCACGCCGCGCAGCGAACGCTCGGCGCAAACCCCCTGCGATTGAGAAACAAGATGGTCTGCTCGCCGCGGTCGAGCGTCGTGTCGATCGCGCGCACGAGCGGGAGGCTGAGCAGCTCGTGCCCCGTCGGGCCTCGTCGCCCCACCTTGCGAAGATCCACGATCTCGACGTCGGGCAAAGGAGCGCTCGTCGCGCGCTCGGGCAACTGCAAGAGTTGATAGCGCCCCTCTTGCGCAGCGTAGAAGCTCTCGACCGACGGGGTCGCGCTGCCGAGCACGCACACGGCGCCCGCGCGATGCGCGCGCAGCAGCGCGAGGTCTCTACCGTGATAGCGAAAGTTGTCGTCCTGCTTGAAGCTCGGGTCGTGCTCTTCGTCGACGAGCACGAGCCCCAGGTCCTTCACGGGAGCGAACACCGCAGAGCGCGCGCCGATCGCGACCTTGCACTCGCCCGTGTGCAGCCTTCGCCACATCGCGTGGCGCTCGGCGTCCTTGAGCCCCGAGTGAAGGACAGCGAGGTCGTCGCCGAAACGCGCGCGGTATCGACCGACCAACTGCGGAGTGAGCGCGATCTCGGGGACGAGGATGAGCGCGCCCTTGCCCACGCGCTGCACAGCGTCGACGGCGCGGAGATAGACCTCCGTCTTGCCCGAGCCCGTCACGCCGTGCATGAGAAACGTCTCGCGCTTGTGGTCGCGGACCGCCTGCACGATCGCCTCGGCCGCCGAGGCTTGCGCCGCGGTGAGCGCGGGGGGCGTGTCGCGATGAACAGCCTTTCCGAAGAACGGATCCGCGGGCACTTCTCTGCGCGTGACGGTGACCACGCCGCGATCCGCGAGGCGCTCGACCACGTCTCTCGCGCTCTTCACATGCGCGCGAAGCTCTTTGAGAGAGACCTCTCCGCGGGCCTCCAAGATCGCGATGATCTGCGCTTGCTTGTCTCCCCTCGCCTTGCGCTCGCTCTCGTCCGCGCTGTCGCCGACCTTGCGCGGAGACAGCGCGATAAACGTCTCTTCGCGCACCGAAGCCCACCGCGCGCGCAGCGATTTGGCCTTGGCGCGCGGGTCCTTCGAGAGCGCCTTCTTCTCGCGACGATCGACGGCCGGCGCCGCCGCGCGCAGGACTTCTCCCAAGGGATAGAAATAGTAGTCCGCGGCTTCGCGCAGAAACTTGAGCAGCTCGCGGTCGAACACGGGCTCGTCGTCGAGCACGCTGATCACGGGGCGCACGCGATCGAGGTCGATCCCGCGCGGCGGTGTTGGGTGCGAATCGAGCACGTACGCGACGAGCTGCTGCCGGCCGAACGGAACCACCACGCGCCCGCCCGGCGCCACGTTGCGCGTCATCCCCTGCGCGACCGAGTACGTAAACGCCCCGCGCAACGGCAACGGAACCGCGACCTCGACCCACAGCGCGGGCGCCGGTTGTTCGGGCGCGGCGAACAGCTCCGGTTGACGCAAACTCGACCCGGTCATCGTGCGCTCACACTAGTGCCCGCCGCGCGCGCACGCGAGAACGGTGCAGGATCAATGAGACATATTCTGTCCGCGCGTTTGTCGCGTAGTTCGAAGAGCGACCCCGTCGTCGGATCAGCGCAGATCGACGTTGACTAGGAAAATCTCGCCCTTTTGTCGCATCACAATCCGTGTATCATCGCCGGTCTGTTTCGATGTGCGCTGAGCGTCTCAGCACACGAACGCCGTACAGAGCCGTCGATCGATCCGCAAACAGGATGACCGCAAAGAGCAGAGACGGTCGTTGAGTGCGCGTGCCGGTCGAGGCCTTCGAAAAAAGGATCTCGCACAGTGAAGACTCGCTACTCGACTCGACTGCTTCCACTTTTGACCCTCGTCGCCGCGGCGTGTTCGCCGCCCGTGATGGAGGACGACGCGGGTGATGCTGCGCAAGCCGACACGGGCGTTCGTCAGGACACAGGCGTTCGTCAGGACACGGGCGTTCGCCAGGACACGGGAGTCACGGACACGGGCGTCACGGACACGGGCGTCACGGACACGGGCGTCGCCGACGACGCGAGCATGGGTATGGACGCGATGATGGGAACCGACGCGGGAATGGACGCGATGTCCCTGCCCGACTCGGCCCCCGATGCGTTGCCCGACTCCGCTCCGGACTCGTTGCCCGATTCTGCTCCGGACGCCTCGCCGGACGCCATGGCCGACGCAGGCCCGATGTGCCCGATGAGCTCGGGCTCGATCACGCTGCCGATGGGATCTGTGACGGGCATGCTCTCGTCAATGCCCGCGGGCATCAACACCCGCATCTCGTGCGCGACGTCGTCGTACCCCAGCAACGAGCAGGTCTACACGCTCAACGTCGCCGCGCGAACCGGCGTGATTTTGAGCACGGATAACGCAGCGACCACGTTCGACACGGCCGTGGTCGTGCGCCGCGTGTGCAACGACATCTCGACGGAAGTGGCCTGCGACGATGACAGCGGATCGGGGACCAAGACCCTCGTGCGCACTGTTCTCGAGCCGGGAATGTACTCGGTGATGGTCGACGGGTTCAACGCAGCGGGAGGCCCGTTCCAGCTCGACTCGTCGACGTTTACGCCTGCGGCCAACGCGACGTGCTCGACCGCAGCGGCGCTCACCGCGGGCATGGCGACGATGGGTTCGACCGCGAACGGCGGCCCGAATTCGTCGCCGTGCGGTCCGACGGCGGCCGGCGGACAGGTCTACTACGCGCTCTCGATTCCCGCGAATTCGCGCGCGAGCTTCGCGATCACGGCGACCGGCGCGCAGAACGTTCGAGCGGACCTCCTCGACGGCTGCGGCTCGACTGTGTGCGGCGGCTCCACGAGCACCTCCACGATGGGAACGCCGGTCACGCTCAGCTTCCCCAACAGCACTGGCGCGGCTCGCACCGTCGTCGTTGCTGTCTCGAGCACAGGCGCGATGGACGCAGCGTTCTCGATCACCCCGACCATCACGATGCTCCCGGCGAACGCGAACTGCGCGATGCCGACCGCGCTCGTGCGCGGCGCGGCGGCGACCATGGGAGACACCGCGGGCAGCGGTCTGTCCGTCCCGGTGTGCACGGCGGACGCTGGCGAGTTGTTCTACTCCGTGACTGTCCCCGCGAACACACGCGGGACCGTCACGCTCACGCACATGGGCGCCCAGTCCGTTCGCGCGCGCGTGATGGACAACTGCACGCCGATGTCGTGCCCGACCTCGACGACGAGCTCGACGACGGGCGTCGCGATTCCTGTCGCCAACTCCTCGGGTGCGGCCCGCACGTTCTTGATCGCCGTCGCGAGCACCTCGGCGACGACCGCGGGACAGTTCACGATCGCGTACACCAGCGACACGATGTTGGCGGCGAACGCGGCGTGCTCCATGCCCACCGCGCTCACCGTCGGCGGCGCTGCGTTGATGGGCGACACCGCGATCGGCGGCGCCCCGGTCTCGGCGTGCACCGCGGACGCAACCGAGCTGTTCTACACAGCAACGATCCCCGCGAACACGCGCGGGACGTTCACGCTCACGCACTCGGGAGCGCAGACCGCGCGCGTGCGCGTGCTGGACAGCTGCGCGCCGATGTCGTGCCCGACCTCGACGACGAGCTCGACGACGGGCGTCGCGATTCCTGTCGAGAACACGACCGCCGCCCCCCGCACGGTCACGTTCGCGGTCGCGAGCTCTTCGACGACCACCCCGAGCAACTTCACCTTCGGCTACACGAGCAACGTGATGCTCGCCCCCAACGCGAACTGCGCTACGCCAACGGCGATCGCGCCGGGACTGATGGCCACGGTCGATACCGCCGCTGCAGCAGGCACGCGCCCCTTCGCGTGCAACACCACGGCGGGCGACGTCTTGTACTACTCCGTCGCGGTGCCCGCGAACTCGTCAGTGACGCTCTCTCTGACGCGCAACGGAGCGACGAACATGCGCATGCGCGTGCTCGACAACTGCACGGCTGCAACCTGCGCGGCGACCATCGCGACCGCGTCCGCGACGGCGGTCACGACGCGACTGGCGAACGCGAACGCCGCAGCGCGCACGTACCTCATCGCTGTCGGAGCCGACGGCACGAGCACGAGCACCGGCAGCGCGACGCTCGCGGTCAGCGCTGCGACGCTCAATCCGTACGCGATTTCGACCACGCCGGTGATGTGTGACGATCTCTCGATGGGAGCGACCGTGCTCTCTGCGACGGGCGACGACGCCACCACAACGCGCGCTGCGCTGCCCTTCACCGTGCAGTACTTCCGCATGGCGGCCACGCAGTTCAGCGTGAACACCAACGGCATGGCGCAGTTGTGGCCGATGGGCGCGATGGGAACGGAGTCGTCCGAGTTCTTCAACGACCTCCTCCCGAGCTCGCTCGAGCCGAACGGCACCGTCGCCGTCAACTGGGACGACCTCCAAGTGGACGCGATGGCGAACATCCGAACCAACACCTTCGGCGCCATGGGCAGCCGACGCTTCGTCATCGAGTGGAACGGCATCCGCGATCGCTCGGTGACGGGATCGTCGCTGCGCTTCCAAGCGAAGTTCTTCGAAGGGACGAACGTGATCGAGTTCCACTACTGCGCGTCGTCGGACCCGATGAACGCAGACCTGAGCGGAGCTTCGAGCACGATCGGCATCGAGAACTTCGACGGCACCGAGGCCGCTCTCTACTCGTACAACACGGCGAACGCGATCAACCTGATGAACGCCATCCGCTTCACGCCGACGATGTGATCTTCCCGGCGAACACAGGATCACTTGATTCTGTGTTCACCGAGATCGCTCCGGCGCTGTGACCGCGGCGCGCAAAGGCGCCCTGCCCGCTCGTCACAGCCACCCAAGGCCCCGACGGCTCATCCCCCCTCTCACCGAAGGGCGAGCCGGCGGGCTCTCGTCGTGCAGCGCAAGCCCAGCGTGAACCGCCCGCTGACGGTGTATCCTCGCGCACCGCGATGACCACCACCCGCTCATGGCGCCTCGAAGGCTACGCTGCCGACGCAAAGACCGCGATCGCAGGAGCGCAGGCGCTCGCCGATGAACGCTCACACGTCGAAGTCGAGCCGCTTCATCTCTTCTACCGACTCATCGACCGCGACGCGTACACGCAGAAGGTGCTCGAGAGCGCTGGAATCGACCCGAGCGACGTCCTCGTCGAAGCCGAGGCCGTCCTGCGTCGCCTCGTGCAAGCGCCCAACGCGATTGCGTACCTCTCTCCCAGGATGCTCGCGATCACCGCGCGCGCCGAGAGCGAAGCCTCGCGCGACGCCACGCCCGTGCGCGTGAGGCACCTGCTCCTCGCGCTCAGCACCGAGGCGACAGGGCTGCTCGGCGCCGTGTTGCGCGCGGTGGACCTCGACGAAAACCGCATTCGCAACGCGACCAAATCCGTTCAAGAGCCTCCCCCTCCGACGGTCACCGACGTCCCCGGAGAGTCGCGCGGCGGACGCTCGACCGGACCGAGCCCCGATGGCGGCGAGGGCGACGCGATCTCGAAGTACACGCGCAACATGGTCGCGGGCGCGGCCAACTTCGATCCCGTCATCGGCCGCGACGCAGAGATCCGCCGCGTGCTTCAAGTGGTCGCGCGCAGACAGAAGAACAACCCCGTCCTCGTCGGAGAGCCCGGCGTCGGAAAGCGCACCATCGTCCGCGCGATCGCAGTGCGACTGGCCGCAGGAGACGTCCCCGAGCCGCTCAAAGGAAAGCGCCTCGTGCAGCTCGACATGGGCCTGCTCATCGCCGGCGCCAAGCTGCGCGGAGAGCTCGAAGACCGACTCCGCCAGGTCCTTCAAGCGGCGAAAGAGAGCGACGGAGACGTGGTCCTCTTCATCGAGGATTTGCACTCGCTCTTCGGCAATCAAACCACCGGCTCGGGCGCGGTGGATTTGCTCAAGCCCGCGCTCGCTCGCGGCGAAGTGCAGATCATCGGCACCACGAGCACCGACGGATACAAGAAGCACATCGACAAAGACCCCGCGCTCTCGCGGCTGTTCGCGGCCGTCGAAGTCGAAGAGCCCTCGATCTCGGAGGCGACCGAGGTCGTCCGTGGCTTGATCGAGAAGTACGAGATCTACCACGGCGTTCGCGTGACGGACCCCGCGGTGGTCGCGGGCGTGAAGTTCGCGAAGCGCTACCTCGGCGAGCGCGCGCTGCCCGACCCCGCCATCGATTTGCTCGACGAGTCCGCGGCGCAAACGAGGCTGCAGCTCGACGCGGGACCGCCCGAGCTCGATCAACTTCGCCGCAGAAAAACCACGCTCGAAGCGCAGCACCGCTCGCTCGTCGACGACGACGACCCCGCGTCGATCGACGCGCGCAACGCCGTCGAGAAAGAGCTCGCCACCGTGCGCGACAAGCTCGCGCAGCTCGAGCCTCAGTGGGACCGGCAGCGAGGAGCGCTCGCCGCAGCGCGCGTCGCGAGGGACAAGCTCTTGTCGCTCAGAGCCGAGCGCGATCGCGCGACGGCGACCGGGGACACGTCGAGGGCGTCGAAGTTGGCGCTCGACGAGATTCCGCTCGCAGAGAAGAAGCTCGCGGACGCGGACGCGGCGCTCGCTCAAGAGGGAAAGCTCTTGCTGCGCCCCGTCGTGACCGAAGAGAGCGTGGCGGCGGTGGTCGAGCAGTGGACCGGCGTCCCGGTGTCGAAAATGCTCGAGAGCGAGCAGGATCGACTGCGGCAGATGGAGGCGCGGCTGCGCGAGCGCGTCGTGGGCCAAGACCCCGCGCTCAAGGTGATCGCCGACGCCGTGCAAACGGGCCGCGTCGGAATCCGTGATCCCAAGAAGCCCATCGGCAGCTTCTTCTTCTTGGGACCGACGGGCGTCGGAAAGACCGAGCTCGCCAAGGCCCTCGCCGAGTTTCTCTTCGACGACGAAGCGGCGCTCATCCGCTTGGACATGAGCGAGTTCATGGAGAAGCACATGGTGGCGCGCTTGCTCGGCGCGCCTCCGGGCTACGTCGACAGCGAAGAAGGCGGAATGCTCACCGAGTCCGTCCGTCGTCGCCCGTACTCGGTCGTGCTCTTCGACGAGGTCGAGAAGGCGCACGTGGACGTGTTCAACATCCTGCTGCAAGTGCTCGACGACGGACGACTGACGGACTCGCGCGGAAGGCTCACCAACTTCTCGAACACCGTGGTGATCCTCACGAGCAACGTGGGCGGCCTCAAGATCCTCGAAGCCGCAGAGAAGAACGTCGACAACGAGACGCTCGCCGCGACGGTGAAGGACGAGCTGAAGAAGTTCTTCCGCCCCGAGTTTTTGAACCGCATCGACAATCAGGTGATCTTCAACCGACTGAGCAAAGAGAACCTCCGCGGCATCGTGGACATCCAGCTCAGGGGCCTCGCGAAGCTGCTCGTCGAGAGCCGCATCTCGCTCGACGTCACCGAGGCCGCGCGCGTGCAGCTCACCGAGCTCGGCTACGAGCCCGCGTTCGGCGCGCGCCCCCTCAAGCGCGTCATCCTGAAGAACGTGCAGAACCCCCTCGCCAAAGAGATCGTCGCCGGCGTGTGGCGCGGCGGAGACAAGATCCGCGTGGACTACCGAGACGACAAGTTCGTCTTCGAGCGAGCGTGAGATCCACCGCAGTGTTCCTGCGGTGAATCTCGTTCAGCGCAGCGCGCGTCAGTTCGCGGGGAAGGCGGTCCAGCCCGTGGTCCAGTCGTCCTCGCCAGCGGCGCCCGGACGCACCGCGCCCACGTACGTGGCCGTCGCGTCGAAGCCAGCGCCCGGCGTCGCGGCGCCCATCGCGCACGCAGAGCCCATCGCCGGAGCGAAGTTGGGGTTGGTGATGTTCGTCGCGCGCGTGATCATCGGATCGACGTCGAAGCGATTGGCCCACATCGCGTCGCGGAAGAACATGTTCTCGTCGAACGCCGGCATTCCCTCGGCGGCCGAGGACGACAGGTCCGTGAAGTGCGTCATCCCGTCGCTCCCGTTGCGGAAGAAGATCGAGTTGGCGATGGACAGCGCCGCGGGCGTCGCGCGCGCCTGCGCGACGGTGGCGTTGTCGATCACGTCGACGGCGCCCTGCTTGTACTCCATCACGATCGCGTTGCGGATCGTGCCGGCGGTCCCGCGGCGCAGGACGATCGCGGGCTGCGTGTAGGGCTCCATGCCCTCAGCTCCGATCACCGTGACGTTGTAGATCGTCGGCGAAGAGCGCGGCGTCGCGTCGTTGTTGGACACGTTGTTGTCCGCTTCGATTCCGCGCGGATCGCTCTCGCCCGAGGTCGGCGGAGACTGGATCACCGCGAACTGCACGCGGCCGTTCCACCCGAAGTCCCAGTCGAGTCCGTCGTCGTCTTGCTGCGTTGAAATGATGTGCCGAGCGTCGTGCGTCCCGCCGAAGAACTCGAACGCGTCGTCCGCCGCCTGGTGCACTTGAACGTAGTCGATCACCGTGCCCGTCCCGCAGCCACCCGTCGTGAGCCCGTTGAGCTCGTTGCCCATCGAGAGCCCCTGCCCCGCGAACTCGATGCGCACATAGCGAACGGTCCCGCAGTTGTGCGCAGCGTCCGCTCCGCCGTAGTTGCCGCGCGAGTCGCTGGCCTCGATGCCCTCGATGTTGTTCGTGCCCATCGCCGTGCCCGTCCCGGTCACGTTGATCGGCGCAGCGCCGAGCAGGACGAGGCCGGCCCAGTCTCCCTGTCGGCGCATTCCCACTGGATTTGCGCTGGTGAACACGATCGGCTGCGTGCGCGTCCCCTGCGCGTCGATGCGCGCGCCGCGCGTGATCACCACCGCGGCGCCCATGCCGAGGCCCGTGATCTTCGTTCCGGGTCGGATCGTGAGCGTGCCGCCGCGGATAAACGTGAGCCCCGTCACGCGCCACTCCTTCGAGCAGTCCCACGTGCGGTCACCCATGAGATCTCCGGGCATCACCATTTCGACCGGCGGATTCGCAGGGCAAGTGCTCATCGAGCCGTCCGCTGCGCCGTCAGCGCTCGCGTCGGGCTGCGCCGCGTCGTCCATCACCGTCGCGTCGGGCTGTGACATCGCGTCGGGCTGCGACGACACGTCAGGCTGCGTGCTCGCCTCCGAAGCGGCGTCCGGCGTGGGGTTGTTGACGTCCATGACATCCATACGACCGGGGCATCCGGCGACGAAGCTCACGAGCGAGAGCAGGACCAGCGAAGAGCCTTTGCGCAGAGTGTTCATTGCGTTTCTCCGCGCGGAGTTCTGACAGCCGCGCGTGTCAGCCTCGCGACACGACCGTGAACCCGCCGGCTCAAGCGCGCAGCAATTGCGAGACTTCGGCGCGCGCCCGCTCGGTACATTCACTCCCCGTGGCAGCTGTCCCTCTCTTCAAGGTCGAGGTGCGCGTCGGTCGGCTCGTCGAGGCGCGAGTGTTTTCGCTGAAGACCCCAGACGACGTCGCCGCGTACCACGCCGAGGTGCTCGTCGCGATCCAGCGCGCTTCGCAGCGCAAACAAGCGGTGCTCATCGCCGACCATCGCCCCGCGAAGCTGTACGCGCCAGCGGTCGCCGATGCGCTCGTCGAGGCGTTCAAGAAGAACAACACCCTCGTCGAGCGCGCGGCCTCGCTGGTGGCAGCGGACAACGCCACGATGCAGCTGCAGTTCGAGCGCCTCGTGCGCGAGTCGCACTATGAGCAACGCAGAGTGTTTCGCGATCCCGCGCTGGCGCTCTCGTTCTTGCGCGACGCCCTCGACGAACGCGAGCGAGAGCGCGCCGCGGCGTTCGTCTCCGAGTGGGCGGGATAGCGCTCACTCATCGGCGTCGGCCACGGCGGCCGGGACGCGCACGGTCACCACCGTCTCGTTGACCGCGGGGCGACGCTCGACCGCTCCGCACCGCGCAGACTCCGTCGCGAGCACGCTCGCGCGCTGCCGATAGATCTGCAGCAGTCGAAACGAGTGCTCTCGCCGCCCGTGATCTCCCACGACGATCGCGTCGTTGAGCGCCGTGTGCCCTTCGCCCGCCGCGGTCACGAGCCAGTCGAGCTGCGTGAGCCGATCGAACAAGCACTGGTAGCGCGGCAGATCGCGGGCGCGACGGGCGTCGATCAGCAGCGCCGAGGTGCGGTTGCGCTCGAGCTCGACCGCGAGCCGCAGCTGCGCGCCGTCGCGACGACGCGCGGCGATCTGCTCCGTCGAAAACGCGGCGGGGTTGTTGGGCAGCGCAGCGCCGCGCGCGACGTCGCACGGAGGACAGCCCTCGCCGCAGCGACGAGCGGCGTTTTGCGCGAGCGAGGTGCCCGCCCACGAAATCAAGAGCAGCGACGCGACGGCGCCGACCTTCCACGGACCGAACATGCCCCTACGGTGCGCGCGCGACCGTGGATATTCACCGCGTCAGGAGAGGGGCTCGAGCTCGACCTCGACGCCCGAGAGCGCGGCCGTTCCGCTCAGCGCGTCGACGAAGCGCTCGTCCGTGACAGCGTTGATGCTCGCGCCCGCGTGCGCGTTGGCCACGCGCAGCTGCGCTCGCTCGTCGTCGTGCCCCCAGCCGTGCGGCAGGCTCACGATCCCGCGTCCCACCTCGTCGCTCACTTCCACAGGGACGACGACGGAGCCCGCGCGCGACCGCAGTCGCACGCGATCGCCGCTCTTCAGCCCGCGGCGCGAGGCGTCCTCGGGGTGGATCAACAGCGTGCACGCGACGCGGCCCTTCACGAGCCGCAGCGAGTTGTGCAGCCACGAGTTGTTGCTGCGCACTTGCCTGCGCCCGACGAGCACGAGCATGGGCGCGCGCCCCGGGTCTCTGCGCAGCGCCTGCTGCAGCCGATCGACGTCCCGCTGGTAGATGCTCGGGACGAGGTTGATGCGCTTGCTCTTGGTCCACAGCCGCGCGGGCAGCGTGGGACGCAGCGGGCCGAGGTCGATTCCGTGCGGGTTGGCTTCGAGCTTGGCGAGCGAGAGCTTCTCGGGGTGCAGGGCGCCGTACGGGCCTGCGCGAAGCAGGGCGTCGATCATCGCGCGCGGGCCGAGCTTGCGCGCGGCGCGAAGGGCGACGGCGCTCGCGCGGTCTTTGAGCGTGCCCCGCGACTCGTGCAGCGAGAGCGCGAGCTGCGAGAGCAGATCGAAGTCGTGCTTGACCCCCGGAGGCGGATCGACCGCTGCTTTTGCATAGCGGATCACGTTGCGCACCGAGAGCAGATAAAACGCGAGGTCCGTGTGATCGCGCTCGATCCCGACGCTCGTCGGCAAGATCAAGTGCGCGTGCCGCGTGGTCTCGTTGCGGTAGATGTCGATCGAGGCCATGAACTCGAGGCCCGGAAGCGCGCGGCGCAAGCGCTCTCCGTTGGGCGTCGAGAGCACGGGGTTGCCCGCGAGCGTGACGAGCGCGCGGATTTGCCCGTCGCCTGGCGTGTCGATCTCTTCGGCGAGCGCGGACGCAGGGAGCTCTCCGCCGAACTCGGGCAGCCCTCGCACGCGCGAGCGAAACTTGTCGAAGTGCCCGCGCTGACCGATGGCGCCAGCGACGCGGAGCAGATCGACGGCGGGCTCGGCGAAGAGCATTCCGCCTTCGCGATCGAGGGCGCCGATAGCGACGTTGAGCGCGTTGCACAGCCACGCGGCGATCCCGCCGAACTCTTGCGTGCACACGCCGAGGCGACCGTAGACGCACGCGCGCGGGGCCTTCGCGAGCGCCCTGGCGAGCGAGCGGATCTTGTCCGGCGCGATGCCGCAGCGATCGCTCACGTGCGCGGGAGAAAACGGCGCGACGAGCGAGCGAAGCGACTCCCACCCGTCGGTAAACGAGAGCAGCCGCCCTGGGTTGGTGAGCCCCTCGTCGAAGAGCGTGTGGAGCACCGCGAGCAGAAAGAACGCATCACCCCCGGGGCGAATGAAGACGTGCTCGTCTGCGTGCTCGGCGGTCTCGGTGCGACGCGGGTCGAAGACCGTGATGCGGCCGCCGCGCGCGCGGAGGGCCTCGAGGCGAGCCTTCACGTTGCCCGCGGTCATGAAGCTGCCGTTGGACGCGTACGGGTTTGCGCCGAGCACCCACAGGTGCTCGCAGCGATCGACGTCGGGGACCGTGAAGAGCAGCTGGTGCCCGAACATCTCGAGCGAGGCCAACATGTGCGGGAGCTGATCGACCGAGGTCGCCGAGAACTTCGATCGAGCCCCGAGCGCCCTGGCGAGAAACGGAAACATCAGCGTCGCGGTGTGGCTGTGCACCGTGGGATTTCCCGTGTAGATCGCGACGGCGTTGGGTCCGTACTTCTTGCGTACGCCCTCGACGCGCTCGACGAACTCTGCGATCGCGTGCTCCCACGGGACGGGCTCCCAGCGCTCGCCGATGCGGCGCAGCGGCTCGCGCACGCGATCGGGGTCCGCCGCGAGGTCCCCGAGCGCGGCGGCCTTGGGGCACAAATGTCCCCTGCTGAACGGATCGAGCGAATCACCGCGCACGCGCGTGACGACGTTGCCCTCGACCTCGAGCTCGACCCCGCAGACCGCCTCGCAGAGGTTGCACGTGTGAAGACGCGATTGGCTCATGTGCGCGAGCGAGCGTAGCTCAGGGTCGCTTGCTCTCGGGCGCGATGTCACGAGTCGCCGCCTCGAGCAGCGCGCGCTCGGCGCGGAGCCACAGCTCGACCGCGCGCCCCTCCGGCGATCCCTCGCGCTGCCAGAGGTGATAGGCGCTCGTTTCGATGGCCTCGCGCGTGGGCATCAGCGACGAGAGCGGGATGAAGTGCTCGCACGATTGGGACGCGCGATCGAACGGCGGAGAGCCGAAGAAATCCTGCCTTCCGTACACTTCAGCGCGATAGCGAAGGCACTCTTTTCGTTGCGGACAATCGCCTCCAGGACAATGCGCGCGGTCGTGAAACATCGGCGCGATGATAGCTCACGAGGCGCAGAGGATGGAGAGACCGCGCTCGTGTTCTCCGACACGTACCCATAACAACCGGCACGAAATCAGGGCTTTCGAGGGGTGGCTTGCATTCGGTAACGTCGCGGCAGCCATGGCCCGAGCCTGTCTCGCTTCACGCAATCGCATGCTTGTCCTTCGCGCCTCGCTGGCTGCGCTCACCGTCGCGTGGCTCTGCGCCCCGCAGGACGCTGAGGCGCAACGCCGCCGTCGCCGGAGAAACACCACACAAACGACGCAGCAGAGCACGACGCAAACCGGCGCTGCGACCAGCGCGACCACCGGCGCCGCGACCGGCGGAGACAGCGACGGAGATCAAGACACCGCGGCCAACGCGAGCACGGGCACGGCGACCACGACGAGCGCTGCGACCAGCGGCGCGACGACGACCACCACCACCGCGACGACCGCGGCCACGAATTCAAGCGCGACGACCGCCGCGACGACCACGACCGCCACGACCGCGCCGGCCGAGACGAGCGCGCCCCGACGAGAGCCGCCGCAAAACGAGGTCGCGCCGATCGCAGAGGGACCGCGGCCCGCGGCGCTCGACGCGCGCTTGGGCTTCGCGCTCGTGGGCAGGAGCTTCTGGTACACCGACGATCTGTTCATGCAGCTTCGGCCGTACTCGCTGGCGATCGCGCCGGCGATCAACGCGGCGGTGGAGTTCTATCCGGGGGCGATCGCCTCGCGCGGCGTGGCTTCGATGTTCGGCCTCGTGGCGGACGGGCAGTTCACGATGCTCTTCGGCTCGACGGACTCGCAGGGGCGCACGTACCCGACGCTCGCGTACAACTTCAACGCCGGGGCGCGCGCGAGGATGTGGCTGCTCAACCGCATCGACATCGGCGTGTTGCTCGGCTTCTCGATGCAGAACTTCACGATCAACCGCGGCGCCGTGATGCTCGCGCCCGCGCAAGGCATCGCGAACACGACGTACATGGGGCTGCGCGCGGGGCTCACCGGGCGCGCGCAGATCATCGATCGGCTCGCGATCACCGCGGGCTCGACGTGGCAGTACGTGCTCACGGGCGGAGAGATCACGTCCGCTGAGTACTTTCAGCGCGCGACGGTCATGGCCGTGGACTTCTCGCTCGGCGCGGCGGTGGCCATCGCCAAGGGCCTCGAGGTGCGCGTGAGCGCCGACTGGCGACGGTACTTCTTCGCGATGAACCCGATGCCCGGCGACCCGCTCATCGCGGGCGGCGCGGTGGATGACAACTACGGGATCACCGCGGCGATCGCGTTTCGTCGTTGAACCTTCGCACTCGATTCTTTCGCTTGGACGGAGACCCCATGCAGCACTCATCGCTCGCTCGCTCGTTGCCCTTCTCGCTGTCAGCGCTGGCGATCGCCGCGTCGCTCGCGCTCACCGCGTGCCCCGGGCGCATCACCGACCCCTCTCCGTTCATCGGAGGAAACAACGAGGGAGGCACCGCTGGGTGCTCGATCGCCTCGACGCAGATCGAGTCGCAGCTCATTCGTCCGCGCTGCGCGACGACGGGCTGTCACGATCGATCGACGCGCGCGGGCAGCCTCGATTTGCAGTCGCCCGACATCGGTCCTCGCTTGCTCGGGCAGACGAGCACGTGCATGGGCCGCCCGCTGATCGACCCGGCCAATCGCTCGGGCAGCTACTTCATCAGCAAGGTCGCCGACGGGACGCCCACGTGCGGCGCGCGCATGCCCCTCGGCGCTCCGCCCTTCAACGCGAGCGAGATCGCCTGCGTTCGCACCTGGGTGAGCACGCTCGGACAGAACCCGATGACCGACAGCGGCGTTCCCACGGACACGGGAGTGCCTGCGGACACGGGAGTGCCTCGCCCCGACGCGTCCATGGACGCGATGTCTCAGCCTGACACCGGCGTGCGCGACACGGGCGTCGACTCGCCGAGCTCGATGC
>JAXLYJ010000051.1:0-26005 GCA_046351515.1 Polyangiales bacterium | reverse complement strand
TGGGCGCCTCGCTCGCGATCGCCATGCAACGCGCGCTCGAAATCATCAGCCCTTCGATCGTGGGCTCTGCGACGAGCATGGCGTTCGTCGGAATGGCATCGCTCGTCGCGGCGACGACGCACGCGCCGCTGACCGCCGCGGTGCTCGCGATCGAGCTCAGCGGAAGCACCGCGCTCACGTTGCCGTTGTTGTTCGCCGTCGGGCTCTCTGCGCTCGTCGCGCGCAGACTCGACCCGGACAACATCTACGAGGTCGAAGGCGCGGAGACGACCGTCAGCAAGGAGTGAGCGAGGCTACTCGTCCGCCGCGAGAAGTCGTGTGTACGCGATGCCTGTCGGGTTGATTCCCCCGAGCGCGAGGTTGCCGCCGACGGCGGTGAGCCTGCCGGACGAATCGCCGAACACGCTGTGAAAGTCCATCGATCCTGGGCCGAGAAACTCCGTCGTGCGCAGGTCACGCAGGTCGATGCGCACGAGCTCGCCGTTGGCGCCCGCGGCGTGCGCGACCGTTGCGTTTCGCATCCACACGCCGTTGAGACCAGGCAACGGAGAGAGCGATTGCGTGCGCCATTGCGCGCCGTTCCAGCGGGAGATGATGCCGTTGCCGCGGCCGCCGACGGCGACGATGTTGTTCGCGCTCGTTCCCCAGAGAGAGACGAGGTCGTCGCTCGCGCCCACGTCGAGCTCGGCCCACGCGGCGCCGTCGTAGTGCAAGACCACGCCGCGTTGACCGACGACGTAGATATCGCGCGCCGAGCTTCCCCACACTTTGAAGAGCGCGTGAACATCAGCGCGTCGAATCGTGGGCAGCGCCACGGCGCTCCACGCGCTGCCGTCGTAGTGGACGATCGTCGGAACTCCGTCGAACTGCCCGCTCCCTCCGACGGCCCAAAGATCGTTCGCGCTCGCGCCCCACACGCCCCACAGCGTCTCGGTCGTCGGCGTGCTCTGCCGTGTCCATCGCGTTCCATCGAAGCGCACAGCCGTGCCGCGCATGCCCACGACCGTGACATCGCTGGCAGAGCTCGCGTGCACCCAGTTGAGCAGCGGAACCTCGACGCCCAACGAGACCTGCGTCCATCGCGCCCCGTCGAACTGCATCACCACACCGCGATCGATCGCGCCGCCGACCGCGTAGAGCTGCGTCGGCGATGGGCCCGAGACGTTCATCAGCCAGCCCACCGCGGTCGCGTCGAACGCGGGCTTCCAACGCGTGTCAGGCCCGCACGAGCTCGCGATCGAGCTCAGCAGCGCGAGCGCGAGCGGAGCGAACCTTGGACGTTGCGCTTCAACGAGCGCGCGGCGATCAGTGCGATTCACGGCGTGCGCGATTGTCTCGCACAACGCGTACCAAGACCGACGCTGAAGCAACTTCCCCCGACTCAGGCTTCAGCGATACGCGCATCAACGACGACGTCGCCGACGCGTGGGCGCTGTGGGCGCCGCGGGCTCCGCAGCGGCAGGCTCGGGGCCTGCGGGAACAGCGCCCGCGGGCTCAGGGCCTGCGGGTGCAGCAGCGGCGGGCTCGGGACCTGCGGGCGTCGCTCCCGCGGGCTGCGCGCTCTCTTCTCTGCGCGGCGGTGGCGGCGGAACCTCGAAGCCCGGACGCCCTCGCAGCGATCGCACGTAGTCGATCACCATCTCGAGGTCGCGCCCCTGCAGCTCTTCTGCGTACGAAGGCATCTCGTTGCTCGCGCCGTAGCGAGAGCGGTGCGCCGGATCGAGGATCTGCCCGCGAATCCACGCGCGAGAGCCCCAGCCCGTCAGGTCCGGCGCCTCGCGATCGGCCGCGTCGGTGTTCGACTGATCACCCTCGCCCTGATGGCACACCGTGCAGTTGTTGTAGTAGCTCTCGGCGCCCGCGCGGACCTTCGCGGCGTCCGCCGCAGGATCGCCGCGCTCGACCGACTGCGAGTACAAGAACTCGGCGACGTTGCTCATCTCGTCCGCGGGCATCTCGCGCTGCGCGGGCATTCCGTGCATGCGAGTGCGGCCGAAGAGCTGCGGCGCGTCGGGGTTGATCATCACGTTGCGCGCCCACTGACGGCTGCCGAAGCTCTCGAGCGCCGGTCCGCGAGCGTTGGTCCTCTGCCCACGCGCGTCGCGCGGAGCGATGTCTGCGCGCGCGTGGCAGCTCCCGCAGTGCATGTCGTAGAGGTACTTGGGCCTCACGCTCGGGTGCGTGCGCAGGATGTCCTGCGGTCCCTCTGGGGCGATGCCGTCACGCGCGAAGCGACGCGCCGCCTCCGAGCGAACGCGCGCCGCGGCGATGCCCTCGCGAAACTTCGGGTCGCGCTCGTCGGCCCACACGCAGTAGCCCGTGTAGATCGCGAGCGCGAGCAGCGTCACGAGGCCGAGCGACTGACCGACGCCCACCTTGCGACGCGTGCGATCGAAGAACGGAAGCACGAACAGCAGCCCCGTCGCGAGGCCCGGAATGACCGCGGTCGCGATGAGCTCTTGCTTTCCGTGAAACAGCTTTCGCAGCCGAAACAGCCAGAGCAAATACCACTCGGGCCGCGCGGGATAGTCCGCCATGTCCGGGTCGGCGGGGCCGTCGAGCGGGGCGCCGAACTTCTTCGCGAGAAACAGCGAGAGCGCGACGAGCACGAACGCCGCGAGCGCGTCGAGCATGGTTTGGTTCGGCCACGACGAGGCGTTGTTCACGCTCGTCGGCTCTTCTTCGTTGGCCGTCGATTGGTTCACGCCCAGGCGCTTGTGCACAGCGCCGCGCCACGCGAGCACCAGCGCGAAGAGCGCGGGCACGAGCACGGTGTGCGCCGAGTACATGCGCGTGAGCGTCGGAGTCCCGAGGTCCGAGCCGTTGCGCAGCGCGCGCGCCGCGGCCTCACCGATGCCCGGAAACGTCTGAATGATCCCGTCTTCGACCTTGGTGATCCAAAACGCCTTCTCGTCCCACGGGAGCATCGCGCCCGTGTGCGCCGCGGCGATCGCGAGGCCGAACACCGCGAGCGAGAGCCACCAGAGCCCTTCGCGCGGCCTTCGATGCTGCGCGATCGCGAGCACCGAGAGGCAGTGCACGAGGCCCACGATCACCATCACCTGCGCGATCCAGTAGTGCAGCCCGCGCACGAGCGCGCCCCACGGGAGCACGCGCTCCATGAACACGATCGAGCCCCAGGCGTCGCGAACGGTGGGCGCGTAGAGGTTTCCCAGGGCAAATCCCGTGAGGCCCTCGAGGACGAAGAGCCAGACGAGCGCGTGCCCGAGGGCGCTCGACCAGCGCGCGGGGCCGAACATCGGGCGCACGAACGCGCTGCGCAGGACCGAGACGACCGCGAGCCGCTCTTCGAGCCAGTCGCCGAGCTTGTCGAGCATCGCTCAGCCCTCCATCCGCTCAGCGGTGCCGAGCTTGAACTTGCGGTACTTCACCTCGACCCAACCGTCGGCGACGCGCGTCTCGATGGGGTCCATTCCGCGCGGCGAAGGGCCGTCGACCACCGCGCCTTGCTCGGTGAAGTGACTGTCGTGGCACTTGCAGACAAAACGATCGTCCTCGCGGTCGATCGAGCATCCCAAGTGCGGACAGACCGCGCTGTACGCGCGCACTGCTCGCTCGTCGTCACGGATCAACCATACGCTGCCGATTCGCCGGTCCGGTGAGCGGATCCACCCGTCTTCGACGGCGCCGATGACCGCGGCTTTCAGCGGTCGACCGCGCTCGAGCGAGTCGAGCCGGGCCACGCGCCTCCAGGTCGCGGCGCCGCCCTCGGACGGCCTGCGCTCGCTCTGCGCGACGAACGCGCCGGTCGTGGCGACTCCCACGCCCGCGACCGCCGCGCTCGCGCAACCCGTTATCACCTTCAAAACCGTTCGACGTTCAGCCACAGTGCCTCCATTCTCCGCGTCCCGAGAATGTTTCGGGGCGAGCCTCCGTCGATGATCCCGTTGTTGCACCGAGCCCTGCGCGCAGCTTTCACAGTCGAGCCCGACGCGCGTCGAGCTTTGAATTTGTGTGCTGCGCTCTCGATGGGGTGCGCGCTGGCGGGATGTCCGGTTCCTCGCAACTCGACGTTGATCGTAAATCAGATTCGCCTGCACGGAGTGCGATCTATCGACGCCGATTCGTTGCGCGCGCGCCTCGCGACGCAGCCGTCGACGCTGCCTACGCGTCCAGGAATTCCCCTTCTGTCGCGCTTCGAGTTCTACGACTCGACGACGTTTCACCGCGACATCGAGCGCATCGAACGCGCGTACGCCGCGGAGGGCTTCTACGGCGCAGCGGTGGAAGACGTGCACGTCGAGCCGGACAACGCGAGAAGGACTCTCGACATCGACGTCACCGTTCGCGAAGGCGTTCGGACGACGGTGGGCACGCTGTGGCTCTCGGGCTGCGACGATGGCTCGACGCTCGTGATCGACGCGCACGCGTGCGAAGAGATGCGCGATCGGCTCGCGCTGCAGCTGGGCGGACCGTTCACCGAGAGCGCGTTCGCAGCGGACAAAGAGCTCTTGCGCGGGATGATCGAAGACCTCGGGTTCGCCGCGGCGCGCGTGCGCAACCGAGCGATGGTGGACCCGCAGACGCATCGAGCCCACGTCGTGTACGTGCTCGATCCGGGGCCCGAGTCGTTCTTCGGCGCGATGCAGCTGGTCGAAGGCGACGGAACGCGGCCCAACCGCAACGACACGCTGCCCAGCGGATATCCGCTGCACCCGGTGCGAAGCGCGCTCGCGATCCGCGAGGGCGCGCCGTACTCGCGCAGCGTGATCGCGGCGGCGCAGCGACGGGTGTTCGACCTGGGCGCGTTCGGTATCGTGCGAATCGTCCCGCAGCCCCGACGGTGCACGCCCGAGCTCTCAGGGTGCGGCGCGGCGCCGGTGAGCCCGACGACGAGGCAGCCGCTACGAGAGTGGATGCGCGTCGATCTGCAGGTGCAGCTCTCGCCCAAGGCGCTGTTCTTTCAGCGCTTCGGCGTTGGTGCCGAGACGGACCAGCTTCGATCGAGCGTTCGTGCTTCGTGGAGGTTCGAGTGGCGCAACGCGTTCGGCGGAATGCGCAGGCTCGCTGGCGAGGTGAGGCCGCAGCTGTTCTTTCCGTCGCTGCTCGGAAACCTCGCGGGGCGCTTCGATCCGGGCGTCGCGGCGAGCATCGAGCTGCGGCAGCCAGAGATCCTTCCGCGCTGGTCTTTTGCAGGCGGAATGCAGTTCGACGTCGGCCCCGACCCGTTCAATCCCAACCGCACGTCGCGCGTGTACGGACGGCCGTACGCAGGGCTGCAATACCAGTTCAACCAGAACGGCTTCGGCGCGATTTATCTCCGCGGAGCGGGGGTCTTCTACTACGGCCAGGAGCCGTTCTTTCGCACCGACCCGATCTACTCCGCGCAGTACGTCAATCAAACGTACTACTACCTCGAGGCCACGATGGGCGGCGATTGGCGCGACAATCCCCTCGCCACTCGCAACGGAACGTTTCTACGCGGGACGCTCCACGCCTCGGGCCCGGTGATCAACTCGGTCAACCCGTACGCGTTCGTTCGCGCGCTCTTCGAGGGACGCGCGTTCGTCCCCGTCACGCGCAATTTCACCATCGCGACCCGGCTCACCTTCGGCGTCGCCGCGGGCATCGGTGACGCGGGCGTCGCAGGCTGGGCGGTGCCTCAAGAGCTTCGCTTCTACTCTGGCGGAGCGAACTCCAACCGAGGCTACCCCTTCAATCGCGTCGGTTCGTTGGCGACGGTCCCGCGCCAGACCTGCGTTGTCACCGCATCGGACGGAACGCTCTCTCGCACCGAAGACTGCAATCGCCCGAACGTGGGCGGGCCCCTTCGCATCGGCACCACGCAAGACCCCAACAACCCCGCGCCGACCGCCATGCCGGACACCAACCGATTGCTCGCGATCGGCGGCCTCGGCGTATGGGAGGTCTCGGTCGAAGCTCGCTACTACCTCGGAAACCTCGGCTTCGTCGGCTTCATCGACCTCAGCAACGTCTCTGGGTGGAACTCTCCCGCCGCCAACCAAATCCCTCGCCGAACGCTCGAGATCAACAGCGACGCGCAGGCCCCTGTGGTCCCTTCAGCGGGCTTCGCGAGCGTCGGCGATTTTGTCAGCCGCTTGTTCTCCGACGGTCACCCGAGCGCGGGCCTCGGCCTTCGCTACATCTCTCCCATCGGCGTGATCCGCATCGACGCGGGCGTTCGACTGGACGACCTCGGCTGCACGCGCTTCAACAACGAAGTGGCTCAGCAGCGCAGCGCAGCCGCGTTCGGGGGGAAGCTCGCAGGAGATGTCGGCCGCTACCCAGCGTACTTCGCCACGAGCCGACCGCCGTGCAACTTGTTCGGGCTGAGCATTCCCGGCGAAATCGCGATCGCCATCGGAGAGGCATACTGACCCGATGCTGCGCCGCGCCCTCTCGACGCTGCTGTATGTCCTGTCTCTGCTGACGCTTACCGTCGCGAGCGCCGTCCTGCACTTGTCCACGAGCGACGGCCGCGCCGCTGCGCGAGACATCACCAACAACATCCTCGCGGGGCTCTTCAAGGGCCGGCTGCACGTCGGCTCGATCGACAAGCTCAACGTCTTCACCGGCCTGAGCGCGAGCAACATCACCCTCGACGACGCTCACGGCGCGCGCATCGGCGATGGAGCGACGCTCACCGCAGGCTCGATCCTCGCCGTGCTCCGTTCGGCGCTCGCTCGCCCCAACGCCGCGATGCCTGCGCTCGAGCTCCGCGTGCGCTCGCTTCGATTGATCTTCGGCGAGGACGGCATCCCCACGATCGCGGGAGCGTTCGACAGCCGAGACGCCGCGGCCACTCGGCAGCCCTCGCGACGGGAGCAGCGCGCGAACGCGACGAAGCCCCCGGCCACGTTTCGATTTCCCTCGATGCGCGTTCGCGTCGAGCGCGTTGAAGTCGGCCACCCCGCGGTCCCCGTCACCGTGCAGAGCGCTTCCGTGCAAGGCGCGATGGTGACCGAGCCGTTCGAGCTTCGATCGACGTTCGGCGCCACGCGAGTCGACGCGCAACGGTACGGGAGCGCCGCCGCGACCGGCGATTTCTCCTCACGCTCCCCGCGTGGACTCCCCACGAGCCACCACAAGGCGAGCCGCCACGCGAGGCTCCGTTCGACGGACGACTGCACGCGGGCGCGCACCTCTCGGGCGACGAAATGCAGTGCGACGTCACGCTCGACATCGATCGCACAGGGACGCGCATCGACGCGCAGCGCTGCCTCGCGAGAGCGCGATTGATCAGCAGAATCGCAGGCGTTCCGATCAACGCGGACGCGACGATCACGCACGTTCGACTCTCGCGCCCGCCGATGCAGCCGCTGCGGATCGAGCTCGACGCACGCGTCGCAGACAGCCCCGTCAACGCGACGCTGCAGCTCGACGGCTCCGTGCTCGAAGCCTCGCTGAACACGCGCGGGCTCGACCTCTCTCGCGTGCGCCCCGATCTGCCGCAGAGCGACATCTCGGGCCGCGTTCGCTTTCGCCGCGACGCGGCCACGATGAGCCTCGACGCCACCGAGCTCGACGCACGCGTAGCCGGGATCGCGATTCCCCCAGCCCGCGCGCGCGCGCGGCTTCGTACGCCCGAGACGCTCGAGCTCGAAGACGTCGAAGTGCCATCGATGCGCACGCACGCGCGGGGGACGGTCTCGCTCGCGCAGGCGACGAGCGGCGACGCTGAGCTCGACGTCGAAGGCGATCTTCGCGACGCCAACGAGATCGAGCTGCTGCGATCGATCGGCCTCGCTGGCTCCGCTCGGTATCGCGCGCATGTGAGTCGCCGCGGAGGCGAGACCAACGTGAGCTTCGAGGCCCATGGCCGCAATCTGCGCGTTCCGGGCGGAGTGCGGATCGCTCGAGGCCGCGCGAACGGATCCATCGCCCTCGCCCGCGACGGCGCGATGCACCTTCGCGCAGACGCAGACGGCTCGGGGTTGGTCGCCTCGGGCTTCGGGCCGCTCGACGCGAGCGTGCACGTCGAGGGCGATCCACGCCGCGCGCTTCGCGGGCGCTTTCACGGAAACGGCGATCACATCACCGCGCTTCCGGGCGACGCCGCGCGAGGCCCCACGCGCGCGGACGGCTCGTTCGAGATCCATCGCGACGAGCAACAGACGCGCGTCTCGCTCGGTCGAACGCGGGTCACCGTTCGCGGCGCGCGCGCCACGGTCACCGCGTCCGTGCGGGCGCCGGCGCGAGGCCGTCCGACGGTGCACGCGACGATCGAGACCGACGACGGCGGACGCGCAGCGATCGACGTCGGTCCCGACGGAATCCGCACCGACCTCGGCCAATTGCCCACCGAATGGATCGCGCGCGCGCTCGGACAAGAGCGCGGCGTCGGCGGCACGATCGCCGGCGACCTGCGCCTGGCCGGAGGACGTCCTCGCGGGAGGCTGCACTGGCGCGGCGGATCGCTTCCCGTGCTCGGCGCGGTCGAGCTCGACGTCGACGCCACCGCGCACGAAGGGCTCGATCGCGTCGTCGCCGACCTTCGCTACGGGACGGCCCCGCAGAGCGCTCCCAACGATCGCCCGAGGATCTCGGTCGAGGCGCTGTTCGACGCGCGACGCGCGAGTCGTGGCGGCGCCGACGGCGCAGTGCAGTCGGTGCACTCCGTTCGCGCGCAGATCGAGCGCGTCCCCGCCTCGCTGTTGCAGCAGTTCGCGCCGCCTGGAGTCTCGCTCGCGGGCACGGCGAACGCCACGGTGACCGCGACGCGCGACGCTCCGAACGCCCCGCTCAGCACGGTGCTCGGCTTCGATTTGCGCGGATTCGTCGCGTCCGCGAGCGTGCGCGCGGCGATCACGGGCGCGATCTTCGGTCGCCGACGAGAGCCTCGGGTCAACACGCGAGGAGCGAGCGCGTTGACGATCCCGCTGCGACTTCGCGGCGCGGTGTGCGCGACGGTCGCCAACGCGCGCTCTGTGCCCGAGCGTGCGCAGAGCGCGATCGCGTGGGGCGCGGACTCGTCGGACCCGGTGATCCCTGTGCCGACGCAGTGCGTGCTTCGCGAGGCCGATTTCACGCGGGCGCTCGTGCGCGCGGAGGGGACCGTGGGCGGGCCGTGGCACGCGGCGATGACGGGCGCGATCAGCACGATTCGCTCGTCGCGCGGGTCGGGAAAGCGCTGGGCCGACGTCGTCTTCGAGCGCGAGACGATGCAAGCGCTCGCAGCGGCAACGGTGGCGCTCGACCTGCACGTCGGGCCTGCGAGCCCCGCGCAGTGGCCCTTTACGCCCGCAGCCGCGCGATTGATGCCCGCGCTCGTTCGCCCGCCGGTCAACGGAACGCTCGACAGCTCGATTCACATCGACGGCCCGCTGCGCGCTCCCTCGATCGTCGCCGAGCTTCACGCGACGAGCGACGCGCCCGAGTGGCTCAACCCCAACGATCAAGCGCGCGTCGACGCGCGCATCAACATCACTTCGACGCACGAGGCGGCCACGGTGCTCGACCGCGCGCTGGTCGACGTCGACGCGCGCGCCTCGCTCGTTCGACAGCGAGGATCGCTCGAAGACAGCGCGACGCGCGCCGCGCTCGAGCTGCGCAGCCGCGTGCAGCCGCGGGCGCTGTTCGACGGGCGCGCGGGGCTGCGATCGATCACCATCGAGCGCGCGAGCGTGCGGTCGAACTCCCTGGATCTGTCCAGGCTCGCGTGGGCGAGGACCAATCGCGTCGAGGGGCGCGCGTCGCTCTCGCTCACGGACACAGGCGACGCGGGGCGGCCGTTTCTGCTCAACGTCAACGTCAACGATCTGCGCGTTCGCAGTCAGCCTCCGGCGAACGTCGCGCTGCGCGCGGGCTTGTACGACGGATGCGCGGTGCTCACACAGCGCACCGACGCGTGCCGCGCCCGCGATTGGGCGCTGCGCTCGTGCCTCTCGTGGACGCCGGGGACGCAAGGCAGCGCAGGCTGCGACCCCGTCGCGCGCAACGAGTACACCGCGACGAACGGGCTGCGAGTGCTCGCCTCGGTTCCGCTCAACGGCGATTGGCACGAGGCCGACGTGCGCGTGAACGAGGCGCAGATCATCGTGAGCGCCGTGTCGTTTCCGCTCGAGGGCATCGCGCCGCTCGCCGAGCGACCGCCGATCATGCACCTCGGAGGCAACCTCAACGGCTCCCTTCGGTGGCGCGCGAGCGACCCCCGCGCGCTCGCGGGATACATGGGCATCCAGCGCGGCGAGCTCACGATCGAGCGCATGGGCGTTCCGATTCGCGACATCGAGCTCAACACGATCGCCGCGGGGCGACAGATCCGGTTTACGCCGCCGATGACCATGCACCTCGGCTCGGGCGGCACGCAGGGCTCGCTCTCGGCGACCGGCGTGATCGACCTCAACGGACGCAACGGCGAGCTCGCGCACATCCGAATCAACCCCACCGTCGAGAGCTTTCCCGCCGTCCAAGAGGGAAACCTCTACGCGATCATCACCGGCGCGCTCACCTTCGACGCGGATCTGTTTCGCGATCGCATGAGCGGCTCGTTGATCATTCGCCGCGCCAACGTGACGGTGCCCGAGGACAGCTCGCGATCGCTGCAATCACTCGATGAAGCGCCGGGAGTCTTCGTGCTCGGACGCTCGCGAGTGTCCGCGCCCACGGTCTCGCGCTCGTTCACGACGGACCTCTCGTTTCGCACAGAAGAGCCCATTTTTCTGCGCCGGCGCGACTTTCTGATCGGCGTCACCACCGAGGGATCGCTGCGCTACGACAACGCCATCTACCTCCGCGGCGCGGTCTCGCAGTTCGGCCGCCAGAACTTCTTCGAGCTCTTCGGAAAGCGCTTCTACTTCGACCGCGTGAGCGTCCTGTTCGACGGTGGCTCTTCGATCGACCCGCTCTTGGACGTCGCGCTCCACTACGACTCGCCGACGGACGGACGGATCTCGATCACCGTCACGGGCCGCAAAAACTCCCCCGAGATTCGCTTCAGCGCCGAGCGATATCCCGGCGCGAGCGACGCCGAGATCCTCGCCATGCTCGTGCTCGGTCGCCGCGAGTCCCGCGGCGCGTCCGACCAGGCCACGCTCGAGCAGCAAGGACGACAAGCCGCCGCGTCGCTGCTCACCGCGGTGCTCTACGGCTTCGGCGCAGGACAAGTGCAACGCGCGCTCGAGAGCACGGGGATGGGCTTCGTTCCGACCGTGATCGCCGAGCCGGGCGCGGACGGCACGGCGCTCTCTCGCCTCGGCATCGGCGTGCTGCCGAGCTTTCTCGGCAACCGCGTGTACATCGAAGGCACGTACAACAACACGCAGGCGACGGGACAAGGCGCGCAGCTCTTGATCGACGCCACGATCAACGACCACTTCTCCGTCGGCGGCGTGCTCGGCACCAGCACGAACAACGGCCAGCGATTCGGGCTCGATTTCTTCTTCACGCCGTAGAGCACAGCCGCTGCCAACGGTCACGGGACGATCCGAAGCAGCGATCGTCCTCCCGCGCGCTCGACCTCCACGACGCACTCTTCGCCGCTCGCGACGCGACGCTCGGCCGCGCTCGCGTCGCTCACCGCCTGCCCGTTGATGCTCGTGAGCACGTCGCCCGCGCGCAGCCCGGCGCGCTGTCCGGCCGATCCGCTGTCCACGCGCTCGACCACGAGCCGACCCGCGCGCGCGACGATCGCAACCCACCGCGAGCTCACGTTGGCCGAGGCCCCCTCGAGCGCTCGCGAGAACCGAAGCCGTAGCCCGCGCGCGATCGTTCCGCGAAGGACCCTCACCGTCGCGACGTCGCTGCGGCCGAGCACCGGGTGCGTCGCGACCACGCGCTGATCGCCCTCGGGGATCGTCTCTGCGCGAAAGTGACCCTGTCGATCCGCGCGCGCGAGCGTCGCTGCCTCGCTCTCTGCGAGCACGATCGAGGCGCCGGCGACGAGCTCTCCGCGGCCGTCGACGACCTCGCCCTCCGCGCCGCCGCCAGCGAGCAGCTCGATGCGCGGGAGCTCCACGGATGCTCCTCCCCGCGCATGTCCCTGCGCCGACGCACGAATGCACCCGTCCGCGCTGCCCTCGGCGCTCACTCGGCCGGGGCAAACCTGCTCGAAGCGCGTGTCTGCGTCCGCTCGCGCAGCGCGGTGGAGCACTCCGCACGTGGTCTCGAGCGCGACGTCGATCTCGCCACGCGCGCAGCTCCGCGCATCGACGTGAACGGTCACCGTCGCTCCGGGCTCGAGCGCGACGCGCAGCTCGTCGCTCGCGCTCGCGTAGCTCGCAAGCCTCGGGGCGAACCTCGGGTGCCGCGCTTCGAGCGAGAACGCACCGCGCCCGGCGAGCAGCGTGTCGAACGTCCCGTCGTTGCCCGAGATCGCGCGCGTCGAGTGCCCGCCGCCCGCGAGCAGAAGCTCTGCGCCCGCCACGGGATAGCCCGATGGATCGACGACGCGGCCGCGCACTCTGCGCGTCTCCCGATCGAGCGCGAGCGTGACGCGCACCTCTTGCTCGTCCGTGACCTCGACCTCGGCCCGCGCCGCAGGACGCCCTCCCACGAGCGCGACGACGCTCGTTCGCCCCAGCACCGCGGGCACGCGAAACGTCCCGTCGCGCCCTGAAAACACTCGCCGAACAAACGGGTCTCGCTCGACGCGCACCTCGATCATCTGCTGCGCGATCGGGTAGCCCCGCTCGTCCACGAGACGACCGTCGATCACGCCGCCCGAGTGAAGCACGACCTCGAACTCGATCGTGTCGCCCGCGCGCGCCGCGCGAAGCTCGGTCTCGGCGCGCACGTACGCCGGGTGCATCGCGGTCACGCGCACCGCGCCTGGCGGAATCTCTCCGACGCTGAATCGCCCTTGCTCATCGGTGACGAAGCCGCCCTCGCCCACGGTCTCGACGGGCCGCGCTGCGACCGGGTCCGTCGGAATGTGCGGCACCGGACCGCTCATCACGCCGAGCTCTCCCCCAGGCCGCAGGGGCGACGGCCCGCGTTGTTGCCGCTCGAAGAGCTGCTCTCGAAACGCGCGACCTGTCGCGTTGAGAAACGTCGGCCGCCCGTCGAGGTCGATCGTCGCGATCTCGACCTGCGCGTTCGCGATCGGCGCGCCGCGACCATCGACGACGCGGCCACGCACGAGCACCTCGCGATCGAGCGCGATGGTGACGGGCTGTCCGCTTCCGGGCTGCACGGGATCGCCGACGCGTGGGACGTAGCCGCTCGCCCTCGCGCTGACCACGTGCGGTCGGCGCAGCAGACCTCCCAAGCGAAACGCTCCGTCGTGCTCGCTGAGCAGCGCGCGAGGCGTCGCCGAGAGCGCGTCCTCTGCGACGATCACGCGCGCGTCCGCGATGGGCGCGTTCGTGCGCGCGTCGATCACGCGGCCGTCGATCGATGCGCCTTCGGTGAGCACGAGGCTCACGTCCTTCGTCTCGCCCGGCTCGAGCATCAGCGGCGCGACCGGCTCGGCTACGCGCGATCCCTGCTGCGCCCGAAGCTCGTACACGCCCGAGGGAACGCGGGCGAGCCGCACCGTTCCGTCCGCGCCCGTGCTCTCGGCGCGCGCCGGCCACAGCCCGCTTCCGGCGATGAACACTCGGGCCTCGCGCACCGCTGCGCCTCGCTCGTCGCGCACCGTCGCGCGCACGATCGAGAACGCGCGCAGGACCACGTCCACGCTGCGGGACGGCGCTGGAACCGCCCGGCGAATCACAGGCTCGAACCGCTCGTCGTCGAGCTCGACGCGCCACGTCCCCGGCCTGAGCCCGTGGATCGTAAACGTCCCGTCCTCCGCCGTGCGCACCGCGAACGCCGGCTCGCTCGCGCCTCCATCGGGCACGACGCGCACCACCACTCCGCCGAGCGCGCTCGGCTCGCTCGCGCGCCCGTTGTCGCGGCGAATCGTGCCCGCGATCGTCGCCTCGGGCCCGGTCACCAGCGAGACCTCTCGCGTCCCTCCGCTCTGAATCTCTTCGACCGCCGTGGCTCGCGACAAGCCCGGGCTCGACGCGATGATCACGTAGCGGCCGAGGGCGAGGTCGTCGATCGAGGCCCTGCCTCCATCCGCAGCGATCGCGCGCGCGACGGGGATCGCGCGCCCCTCGACGAGCCACAGGACGTCGATCACCGCGCGCGAGACGGGCGCGCCCGCCGCGTCGGTCACGCGCACATCGAGCTGCGCCGCCGTGCTCGCGCGCACGAGGCCGCGGTGGATCACCGCGCTGCGATCGGTCAGCATCGCGCGCAACGAGCTCCCCGCGCGCACCGTGAGCCGCGCCGTGGACGCGTCCTTCAGGACGAGCGCCACCATCGCACCAACCCACGGAGCCCAGCTTCGACGCACCGTCGAAAGAACGATCGGCGCCCGGCGTTCGCTTCCACGCTCGGCGCTCGATCGCTCTTCGTTGGCTCGTTCGCTGACCACTCGTTAGCTCCTCGGGGTCTACCATCGCCCGCGCCCCTCGCCGAAGTTTCGCAGCGAGTGCAGTATGGTCTGCGACCCGTGGAGCAACCGAACGATTTCGTCTGGCCCGAAGAGATCCCGCGCGACGCCGTGCCCGCGGTGTTCGTCGTGCTCAAGGATCGCTCGGGCGTGCGCCTCGACAAGTTCATCGTCGGCGAGATGCCGAGGCTCTCGCGCAACCGCGCGCAGAAGATCGCCAAGGACTTCGCCTTCGACGACACGGGACGAAAGCTCTCTCCAGCGAAGATCGTTCGTCCGGGCGAGCGCATCGTCCTGTTTCGACTCAAGTGGGACGAGCCCGAGGCGCCGCGCGAGATAACCGTGCTCTACGAAGACGACGCGATCGTCGCCGTCGACAAGCCCGCGGGGTTGCCGGTGCATCCGACGGCGCGCTACCTGCGCAACACGCTGACGGCGGTGCTCGAAGAGCGCTACCCCAAGCAGGTCGTTCACCTGTGTCACCGGCTCGACAAAGAGACCTCCGGGGTCATCGTCGCGGCGCGATCGGTCGAGCTCGAAGTGCGACTCAAGGCCGCGTTCGCCGGTCGCGACGTGAAGAAGCGCTACCTCGCGATCGCCCACGGAGCGCCCCGAGAAGACTCGTTCGTGATCGACGCGCCGCTCGCGCTCGCGGGTCACGAGGTGGGCGTGCTCATGGCGGTCACGCCGCTCGACCGAGGCGGGCTCCCGTCACGGACGCGCGTGCGTGTGCTCGAGCGATTCGCTGGTTTTTCGCTGCTCGAATGCATGCCAGAGACGGGGCGCCAACATCAGATCCGCGTGCACCTGGCGCACATCAAGACGCCCATCGTCGGCGACAAGCTCTACGCTCATTCGCCGGACGTCTTCGTCGCGAGCCTCGAAGACAAGCTCACCGACGCGATGCGCGCCGAGCTCATGCTCGAGCGCCACGCGCTGCACGCCGCGGGGATCCAGTTCGATCACCCGTCGAGCGGAGCTCCGCTCGCGATCGAGGCTCCGTTGCCCAACGAGCTGCGCGCGTTCATCGAGCAACGACGCGCGTAAACGCCGCGTGAGAATGCTTGGACTGACAGTATCCACGGTGTTACGACACACCGCGTGAAGCACTCTCCGTTTCGACTGGCGCTGGCGCTCGCGGTGACGTTGACGAGCGCGTGCGCTTCGCGGCCGCAGATCCGAACGACAGGGCCGTTTACGCCAGAGATGGCTCGGCACTTCGACGACTCGGTGGACTACATCACCAACCTCGACAACATGGGCGGCGCGATGGCCGCCGACCTGAACACTCAGCTCGGATTCCTCGGCCGCAACTCGGATCTGATCGCGGTCGTTCGGATCGAGACCGTCGCGGTGAGCCAGGATCCTGACGGAACGCAAGCGTATCGACTGGTCTCGGTGATCAGCGAGACGCTGCAGGGCACCGCGCCCCCCGACAACCACGTGCAGCTTCGCGCCGTGCAGGGACAAGCGGGATACAACACCGTCTCGGGCCGACAGGATCGCCTGCAAAACGGCCAGTGGTTGGTCTTCGTTCGCTGGTACACCGACGGCCAAGGCGAGGTGCGGCCGCACTGGCACCTGTACCCGCACAGCGAAGCGATGGTGAACCGCTATCGCGAGGCGATCGGAACGTCGACCGACGGCTTCGTGCGCGTCGTGCCCTCGTCGGGCAACTGATCCGGTCACCCTCCGCTGCGCTGCGAGCCTCCCTACGCGCGCGACGCTGATGCCCCCTCCAACGCGCTCAGCGCGAGCTCACTCGGCGGCGTCCGCCATCGGCATCGGCGCGTCGGCCGTCGCCGCTTCTTCTTCTTCGCGCAGGCGGATCTCCGACTCGTTCTCGGGGTACTTGCCGCGGACGCCGTCGTAGAACTTGCGGATCGCGTCCATGTCCTTGCGCACGTCGCCCGTGGTCATGAACACCGGGCCGAGCCCGCCGCGCTTCTTCGAGTAGTCCATGAACGCGAGCAGCAGCGGGATGTTGGCCTCGCGAGAGATGTAATAGAAGCCCGACTTCCAGTGGTCGCGCTTCGAGCGCGTGCCCGACGGCGCGATCGTGAGGAAGCACGCCTTCTCGCGCTTCACGGCCTCGGCGATCGCCTTCACCTGATTGCCGCGCTTGCTGCGATCGACAGGGACGCCGCCGAGCGCGCGGAAGAAGTACTTCAGCGGCCCCTTGAACAGCGTGTTCTTGCCGACCCAAGAGACGTTCATCTTCAGCGACCACGCGACGGCGAGCGTGAACGGAAGATCCCAGCCCGTCGTGTGCGGATGCGCGACGAACACCGCGTGAGGAATGTTCGGGACCTCGCCCACCGCTTCCCAGCCGAACGCCTTGAGCCAGAGCTTTCCGATCAAGTGACGGACGGGACCGACGCGAGGACCAACGTGGGGTTCAGTCATTTCAGCGTCGAGACAATGCCACCGCGCTCGCGCCGCACGAGGCCCATGACCGAATCGTGACAGTGCGATGAACCACCTCTCGCAGCGCTGCAGCGCGTCGAAACCCCAGTGATCCCGCGCTCGAATCGAAGCACGCGCGAAGCGCGCTACGCACCCGCCGCGCGCGCTCGGATCATCGCGACGAGCGTCTCCTGAGAATTGAGCGACGGATCTTCGATCACACGATCGAGCGCCCACGCGAGCCATTGGCCCATCTGTTTGGACGGCGCCATCCCGAGCTCTCGCTGGAGCACATCGCCGTTGACCGCGATCTCTCTCGGCTCGATCGGGTCGCGGCGCACGATGATCTCGTCGACGCGCTCGAACAGCGCGTCGAGCACCGCCAGCCGCGACGCGTCTCGCGAGGCGCGCGCGGAGGCCCTCGCGAGCAGCGCGATCTCGCTCACCGCGCCGCGCGTCGCGTCGCGCAGCCACCGACGAAGGTCCGCGTCCGTCGCGTCCACGCCCTCAGGCAACGACCGCGCGCAGCGCGTGAGGTGAACGAGCCTGGCGCGCTCGTCGGTCGAGAACTTGTTCTCCTTCGCGAACGCCTCGATCGCCTTCTGCTCAGAGGACAAGAACAGCGCCGCCAGTCGCAAGATCGCATCGCCCGGCTCGATCTCGTCCATCGTCGCGAGATGCCAGTCGAAGAGCGTCCCCTTGAATTGTGGTGCTTCGATGCGAGCGGTGCGCTCGAGCTCGGCGCTCACCACGCCCAAGATGCCCGTCTCGAGCATCACGACGAACGCCCTCGACGGGCTTCGCGCCTTCATCGTCTTGAGCCATTCGTCGCGCACTCGCTCGCGCGAGACCTTGCGAAACGTCGGCAGATTAGGGGCGATCGCGGCCTTGGTCGCCTCGTCGAGCGCGAACTCGAGCGTCGCCGAGAACCGCGCGGCGCGCAGCACGCGAAGCCCGTCCTCGCGAAAGCGCTCATCGCCATCGCCCACAGCGCGAACGACCCTCGCGCGAAGATCGTCGCGGCCGTCGAACGGGTCGATGAACTCGTCCTTCGTGACGTCGTACGCGATCGCGTTGACCGTAAAATCCCTGCGCGCGAGGTCCTCGCGCACGTCGTCGACGTAGAAGACCGAGTCCGGCCGACGACCGTCCGAGTACGCGCCCTCGCCGCGCAGCGTGGTGACCTCGTAGTGGACGCCGTCGAGGACGACCGTCACCGTGCCATGCTGGATTCCCGTGGGAATCACCTTGCGAAACAGCCCCTGCACCTGCTCGGGCTTCGCGCTCGTGCACACGTCCCAGTCCGAGATCGCGCGACCGAGCAGCAGATCGCGCACGCACCCGCCGACGATCCACGCGCCGAAGCCCGCGCGGTGCAGCGTCGAGCACACGCGACGCACGGGCTCTGGGATCGCGCCGTGCTCGATGCGAAACCGCTCGGCGCTCACGATCGCTTCGCCTTCGATGGGTCGACGACGGGGTGCTCGTCGGTCGTCGTCGCGAAATCCGAGGCGTCGAACACCGACGATTCGTCCGCCGTGAGCGTCGCGTGCGCGCGACCAGCCTCGCTCGGCTGCGCGCTCACCTTCACCACCGGAACGGCCCCGCCGCTCTCGAGCGCTCCGCCGTCGAACACCGGGTCCGACGCCGCGCTGTGCGAGCTCTGCACGGTCTCGACCGTCGGCTTGTACGCCGAGCCCACGACGTCGTGAAAGATCGGCCCCGGGTCCACGCCGGCGACCGAGAGGTTGACCTTCACTTGGATGGCGTTGGCCGTGGCGATCAAGCGCTCGGCCTCGGCGCGGTCTCCGTCGCTCGCGCCGAGCGAATCGCGCAAAAACGCCGCGAATTTCCTCGCCGTTCGCGCCCATTCGACCTCGTTGCGCACCGACTCGAACACCGAGAGCGACTCGCGAAACATGTCCTCGGCGGCCGCGCCGTCCTCCGTTCGTCGCCCCGACGTGCTCAAGCACTCGGCCAGCGATCGTCGCGCGATCGCCGCGTTGACCTTCGAGCGCACAAGCTCGAACTGCGTCACGGCCTTCTCCAGGTACACGCGCGCCGTGCCCGTGTCGCCCGTGAGCAAGTGGGCCTTTCCGAGCCCGCGCCAGACCTCGGCGAGCAGCAGCCGATCCTCGGTCTCTTCGCAAATGCGCTCGGCTTCGAGCAGCAGCCGCACCGCTTCGGAGGGCTTTCGCATGCGGTACTGCGCCTCGCCGATGTTGACGAGCAACAACGCCTCTCGCCGACGATCGCCGACCTCGCGCGCGATGCCCAACGCTTCGAGCCACACGCCGAGCGCCGCGTCGATCTCGCCGCGATCTTGGTGGATGGTCCCGAGGTTGTTCAACGTGAGGACCAGCCCTGGCAAGTCGTCCACCTCGCGTCGCAGCTCGAGCGCGCGCGTGAGCGCCTCGAGCCCCTCGCGATACTGTCCGCTGTCCTGCAGGGCGCTGCCGATGTTGTGCAAAGAGAGCGCGATCGACGGCTTCTCGCCGAGCCGCTCGCGGCGCTCGAGGGCGTCGCGCATGAACCGCAGCGCGGCGTCGTAGCTGCCCTTGAGCCAGTGCACCTTTCCGATGTCATCGAGCGAAGCGGCGATCCCGCGCTCGTCCGAGGTCGACTCGAACAGCGCGAGCGCCGTGCCGAGGTGGCGCATCGCCGCGTCGAGCTGACCGACCTCGCGGTACGCGCGGCCGATGCGGTTGTGCGCAGCGCCGCCCTTCGAGCGAAGATCCAAGCGAAACGCGATCGCCTGCATCGCGCGAAACGCCTCGAGCGCGGCGTCCACCTGACCGAGCCGCTGCAGCACGTCGCCGAGGTGCAGCTCTGCGTCGAAGCGAAGGCGCACGTCGAAGTCACCGAGCAGCGCGAGCCCCTTGCGATAATGCTCGACCGCCTTGGTGTTCGCGTATCGAGCGCGCGCGCGATCGGCGCTCTCGAGGTAGCAGCGCGCCGCGCGCAGCGGACGGTCGCCGTGCTCGTAGTGCTCGGCGAGCAAGTCCAAGTGCTCTTCGCTGCGCTCGGTCAGCCGAAACTCGAGCCACTCGGCCAGCAGCAAGTGGTACTCGCGCGCCGACTCGTGCGAGACCAGCTTGCGCAGCGTCTCGCGCTCGAGGTTGTGCTTGAAGATGAACTCTTCGTCGCCCGGGATCGAGCTCTCGGGCATGCGAAGCACGAAGTCCTTCGACTCGAGCCCCACGAGCAGATCGCGGTACTGCAACGCGAGGTCCTCGCTGCCTCCCCACAGGCCCGGCGCAGCGGTGTGCGCGCGGCCGAGCACGACGAGCCCGCCCAACCAGAACACGGGGCCCATGACCGCGCCCTTCTCGAGCAGCTCGCGCTCGGGCGGCGAGAGCGCCGCGAGCCGGGTGCGCACGGCGTCCTCGACGGACATCGGCAGCTCGAGGTCGTCGAGCTTGTCGAGGTCCACCCAGGCCGTTCCGTCTTCGCGAAAGCCGACGACCTCGCGCTCGAAGTAGATGCGCGCGATCTGCTCGAGCAGCATCGGAAGCCCGCCGGCCATCTCGACGGCTGCGTCCACGAGCTCGTGCGGGATTTCTCCGAGCGGATCGCGCACGCGACCGAGCAGCGACCGCGCGAGCACCCGCGCCTCCTCTTCGTCGAGCGGACCGAGGTCCACGCGAGTGTGTCGATCGCTGAGCACCGCAGGCCACTCGCGATACGCCGCGAACAACTCGGGCCCCGTCGTGACCATCACCGTCACCGGCGCGCCCGACATCGACTCGATCAAGCCGCGAAGAAAGCGCGCGCCCTCCGCGCCAGCGAAGTGCAGATCTTCGATCACCAAGATCAGCGGCGCTCGATGCGCGTCGACCTCGAAGAACTTTCGAAGCACCGCGCGGGCGATGGTCTCGCGCGTCGCAGGATCCTCGTCGAACGCCTCTGCCAGCGCCGTGGACGGCAGCTCGAGGCCCATCGACGCGCCGAGAAAATGCACCATTTCGCCGACGCGACGCTCGCCGAACAGCTCGATCACCCGCGCGCGAAGCTCTGCGGCTTGCGCGTTTGCGTCGGCGCTCTCGGGGATCGAGAAGCGCGAGCGCAGGATGCGAGCGATCGCGGGAGCGAGGCCCGAGTCCGCGCGACACGCGCCCCGAAGCGCGCGCGCCCCTGGCCAGAACTCGCGCGCGTCCGACAGGGCCTCGGTCACGAGGCGCGTCTTTCCGACGCCCGCAGTGCCGGTGACCGTGATGAGCCTCGGCTCCGAGCGCTCGATGCTCGCGCGGATCGCTCGCACGATCCCGTCGCGCTCGTTCACTCGTCCCACGAGCGGAACCTTCGTCCCAGCCACCGCGCCGTTGCGGTTCTCGGTTGCCATTCAGTCCTCCAGGAATTTCGCTCGACGATACCGCGAGTCGCGCGCTTTCTCGCGCTCGCGACCACCGCAGTCGCGCGACGAACAACGCATGCTGAGCCCGCGGCCACGCAGACTCGGCTCGACCCGCTCGACACGCGCGCTCGACGCGTGTTCGTGAGCCGGCGGCGCGGTACCGCAACGCCGCCCCTCGCGCAAGAGCGAGCCCCCCCACGGTGATGCAACGGTGACCGTCGCTCGACCGCTCGGCAACATTGCATCTCGACGCGAACCGCTCTAACCACAGCGCGCGGTGTCCGAAGCAACCTACCCGCCCCAGACCGTCGCGCTCGTCGCACTCGGCTCGCTCGTCGCGGGTTTCGTCGTCGTGTTCGGCGGCGGAATGATCCTCCTGCGCCCGCGCTCGACCGAGACGACGACCACCACGACCTCTGCGCTGCCGCCACCGACGCTGACGCGATCGACCGAGCGCGACGCGGCCGTCGCACCCCTGGTCGATCCGCTCGCGCAGTCCGCGGGAGACAGCAGCGCTCCCGAGCCCAACGGCGGTGGAGAAACCGATCCGACCGCGCTGCCTCCCACCGCAGGTGAGCCGAGCACGCCGCCGCCAGCGGGTTCGGCCACCGTCGGCGTCCCCGCGATTTCTCGGTGCTTCGACGCAGGGCCGCCGACGCCCATCGCTGGAGCCAACTGCGGACAGCTCGCGGCGCTGCAGCAGCACATCGCCTCGAAGTCCTCGGCGCTCGCCCAGTGCGCGCGAGGCGGTCACGGGCGCCTGTCGTTGGTGTTGGATTTTCGTTTCTCGACCTCGTTCGTCCGAGGTTGGGGCTCGCCCGCGAGCACTGTGCCGCGCGCGGGCGACGTCACTGCGTGCGCAAAAAACGCGATCTTTCCCTTGCCGTTCGCGTCGATGCCGCACGATCACGATCGCTACATCGTGACCGTTCCGATCGACTTCTGAGGCGACCTCGCGCGCGTTTGAGCGCTCGCCCTCGCTTCCGTTCGATCGCAGAAATCCTCGCGCGCGACCATCCGTCGCTTGACGCACGAGCCGCGAAGGTCTGCCATCGCCGCCATGGAGTTCGAGAGGGGACTTCTCGCCATCGCGCACGTCAGCTTGGAGAACTCGACGCTCTCCGAAGCGCTCACGACCATCGCGCGAGTCACCGCAACCACCATCCAAGTGAGCAGGGTGAGCATCTGGCAGCTCGACGACGACGGCGCTCGATGGCGCTGCGTCAGCGCGCTCGACATGCCCACCGGGAGCGTCAGCGCTGGATGGCAACTCGAAGCGAGCAAGTACCCGTCGTACGGACGCGCGCTCGCCGAGCACCGCACCGTCGCCGTCGCCGACACGCACACAGACCCCACCTCGCGCGAGCTCGTCGCTGACTACTTCGAGCCGCTCAACATCGGCGCCACCCTCGACGTCCCCATCTACCGCGGCGGAAAGGTGTTCGGCATCCTCTGCTGCGAGCTCATCGACGGCGTTCGCGATTGGACGCAGCGCGAACGGGACTTTTGCACCGCGGTCGCCGAGCTCATCGCCTCGGCGTTCGAGCAAAACGCCCGCATCGAAGCCGAGCAGCGCCTCGCGCGCGCCGAGCTCTCTCGCCGCGAAGCCGAGAAGATGGAGGCGCTCGGGCGCATGGCGGCCGCGGTCGCACACGATTTCAACAACATCCTGGGCGTCGTGCAGCTGCTCACCGACACGCTCGCGAGGCAAGAGAGCAACCCCGCTGGCCGCGCCAACACGCTCAACCTCCTGCGCGAGGCGACCGACACCGGTCGAAGGCTCACGCGACGGCTCATCGCCTGCGCTCGATCGGACGCGATCACGGTCTCGAACGTCCGACTGCGTTCGATCGTCGACGGAGTGCGCTCGACGATCGAGAGCCTCGTCGCGCCCGCACGTCTCGTGATCGATTATGGCGACGACGATGACACCATCCTCGCCGACCGCGTCGGCGTCGAGCAGATCCTCATCAACCTCGCCTCCAACGCCCGCGACGCCATTGGAGCGCGCGAAGGAACGGTCAGCGTCCGAGTCCGCCGCGCCCGCAACGTCGTCGAGCTCTCGGTCCAAGACGACGGCGAAGGCATGGACGAGCGCACGCGCGCGCGCATCTTCGAGCCGTTCTTCTCGACCCGGCCCAAGAAGAACAACGCCGGCCTCGGCATGTCCACGGTCTTTCGCATCGTCGAGGCGCACCGCGCGCTCATCAACGTGCAGTCCACCGTCGGTCGAGGCACGACGATCGACGTTCTGTTTCCTGCGACCGCGAGCGACGACGGTGATCAGGCCCAGCCGTAGCGTGATTCACCGCCCAATTCGCTGATCGATCTGCGAATCGTCGCCAGCGATGGCCAACCGCCGAACGGCGCACGGCAATGAGTGCGATTCGCGGCGAGCTGCGATACTGTCCGCCACCGTCCAGTGTCTCGCGACCCAACCGACACCGACGGTCTGCTGCGCATCACGACCGCGCCGCTCGCGCTGCCTCCCGGCTTGCGCGACTTGCTGCCTCCGCGCGCTTCGCTCCGACGATCCCGCGCGCGAGCGCTCATCGACTCGTTCTCGACGTGGGGCTACGAGCTCGTCGTCCTGCCCGCGTACGAGCGAGAACAAACCATCGCCCGCGGCCTCTCAGCGAACGCGCAGCGCGACCTCGTGCGCTTCGTCGAGCCGAGCTCGGCGCAGGTCGTCGCGCTTCGACCGGACATGACCCCGCAGATCGCGCGCATCGCGGCCACGCGATACGCAGACACCGCGCTGCCGCTGCGGCTGATGTACGAAGGCTCCGTCATCCGCACGCCCCGCGGCCGCAGCCGAAAGCTCCGTCAGATCTCGCAAGCCGGCGTCGAGCTCATCGGTTGGAGCGCCATCGACGCGGACGTCGAAGTGATCCGCGTCGCGCTCACCGCGCTCGAATCCCTGGGCCTTCGCGAGGTCTCCGTCGAGCTGTCGCACGCGTCCATCGCCAACGCGCTCGTCGAGCTCGCTCCCGAGCGCGCCAGAGAGCACTTCATCGACGCGCTCGCGTCGCGCGACCTCGCGACGCTGCGCAAAGTGCTGGGCGACGGCCCGTCGTTCGACCGCGCGAGAGACACGATCGCCCTCGCGGGCCCGAGCGCGCTGCTCGACGATGCGCTGCCGACGAGCATCGCGACCGTCGCCGGGATCACCGCGGCGATCGACGAGCTTCGCTCGGTGCGCGCGCGGCTCACGTCCGCGGGCATCGCGTCCGAGCGCGTGCTCGTGGATCTCGGCGAGTCACGCGGGCTCGGCTACTACACGGGCGTCTCGTTCGTCCTGCTCGCGCGCGGCGTGGGCGAGCCGATCGGCGCGGGCGGCCGCTACGACTCGCTGCTCGCGGAATACGGCGCGCCCCGCCCCGCGACGGGCTGCGCGATCGACCTCGAGCTCGTCGACGAAGCGCTCTCCCATCACAACGCGCACGCGCTGCCCTCACGCTCGCGACCGACGCTGCTCGTCGGCGAGGCCGCTGCGCGCGCGCGCGCCGGGGCGCTGTTGCGCGCGAAGGGCTGGCTCGTCGCCGAGTGCGACCCGTCGCAGCTCGAAGCCGCGGACCGAGCCTCGCTCGACCGCTTCGCGCGGGTGCTCGTCTGCGACGGCGAGGCCGTCTTCGACCGCGCTGACCCGACCCGCGCGAACGTGCTCAGCGCGGACTGACCGTTTCAACTCGAACTCACCCATTCAACGACAGAAGAGAGCAACGCTATGACCGCGATCGTCGTCATCGGCGCCCAGTGGGGCGACGAAGGCAAAGGAAAGATCGTCGACCTCGTCGCCGAACGCGCAGACCTCGTCGTGCGGTACGGAGGCGGAGCCAACGCCGGCCACACGCTGAAGGTCAACGGACAGAAGGTCGTGACGCACTTGCTCCCGTCGGGTGTGTTGCACCCGGCCGCGCGCTGCGTGTTGGGCGCAGGAATGGTCATCGACCCCAAGGTGCTCATCGACGAGATCGCCGACATCGAGCGCCGCGGCCTCTCGGTGCGCGATCGCCTGCTCGTCTCTGCGCGCGCGCACGCCACGCTGCCCTTTCAGGCCGCGATCGAC
The DNA here is from genome assembly GCA_046351515.1 of Polyangiales bacterium. Taxonomy (GTDB): domain Bacteria; phylum Myxococcota_A; class Polyangia; order Polyangiales. Next base: position 811 of record JAXLYJ010000051.1, on the reverse strand, counting down.
CGCGCGGCCAACGCAGGCCCCCGCGCCATCGGCACGACCGGCCGCGGGATCGGCCCCACGTACTCGGACAAGAGCGCGCGTGTCGGCGTGCGTTTGGGCGACCTCGTCTCCGAGTCGCGCGCACGCGCAGCGATCGAAGCCCTCGTCGAAGCGTACAAGCACCGCGCCCGAGCCGTGAGCGCGCCCGAGCCGAGCGTCGACGAAGCGATGGCCTTCATCGAGCCGCTTCTGCCCGCGATCAAGCCGCTGCTCGGCGACGCCTCGCTCGCGGTCGACCGCGCGCTGCGCGAGAACAAGCGCGTCGTCTTCGAAGGCGCTCAAGGCACGCTGCTCGACCTCGACCACGGGACCTATCCCTTCGTCACGAGCTCGAACACCGTCGCAGGCGGCGCGTGCACCGGCACCGGCATCGGCCCCACCCGCATCGACGCCGTCTTCGGAATCACCAAGGCCTACTGCACTCGCGTCGGTCACGGACCGTTTCCGACCGAGCTCGTCGGCTCTGCCGGCGACGCCCTGCGCGAGGCCGGCGAGGAGTACGGCGCCACCACGGGCCGTCCTCGCCGCTGCGGCTGGCTCGACCTTCCTGCGCTGCGCTACGCCGCCCGGGTCAACGGACTCACCGCGCTCGCCGTGACCAAGCTCGACATCCTCTCAGGCTACGACCAGATCCCCGTGTGCACGAAGTATCGCGTCGACGGCGTCGAGACCGCCGAGCTCCCAGTGGACGACCTCGATCGCGCCGAGCCCGTGTACGAGCAGTTCGCCGGGTGGAAGGACGCCCTCAGCGGAGCGCGCACGCTCGACGCGC
>JAXLYJ010000050.1:0-28585 GCA_046351515.1 Polyangiales bacterium | reverse complement strand
CGCGCTCACCGCGACGAGCTCGGCGCTCGCGCAGAACGCTCCCGCGACAACCGTGTCCGAGCCCGCGCCTCCGCCGCTCATCGACCCGCAGCCGACCGCACAGACCGCCATCGATCGAGAACGCGCGCGCGTTCGTTTCGGAATCAGCGCCGGCTTCGGAGGAGCCCTCAGCGGCTTCGCGTTCGGCGCGGGCCCCGCGGTGCAGCTCGCGATCGGAGCGCAGCTCAACGACCGCTGGGCGCTCTACGCTCAGGGCCTGCTGCAGTCCGTGCTCTTCATCGGCCACGCGCAAGGAGCGCTCATGGTCGAGTGGAGCATGGACCCATCGCTCGGCTCCGTCGCGGTCGGAGTCGGGACGTCGTACGTCTACGCGCTCGTCGGCCCGCCGTGCGCGGACTGCGTTCCTCCGCGCGAACTGGCGATCACAGTGCCCGTCGAGATCGCCATGCACGCGCACCGACGGTCGAGCACACAGGTGCATCGCTCGGGGTTTCGCGCCGCGCTTCAGCTCGCGCCGACGTTCGCGGTCTGGCGCAACTCACCGTTCTCGACGGCGTCGCCGCTCGGCGCCTCCGCCTCGCTGCTGTTCGGCTGGGCGCTGCGCTAGTGCCGCCCGTCGTGCTGACCGGCGGCACGAGTCCACACACACAATCAAGTGAGCCTATCAGGGTCCGCGCAACGTACGGTACTGCGAGTCTACTTCGACCGTCACCGTGCGCTCTCTCGGCAAGCTCGCGCGCGCTCTTCGCGTGCAGCGCTCGTGCGCCACGAGCGCGCGTCCCGTCGGCGTCTCGACCGTGCGCATCGGCGGCCGCCAGACGCACTCATCGTCCCCTGAAAAGAGCCACGGGCCTCGCCACAAGAGCAGGTTCGACCCCTCGGGGTGCGGCGTCGTCACCCAGTGCATCTCGCGCAGCTCGCAGAGGATCACGTCGCTCAGAGACCACACTCGACCGCGGTCGTCTCGCCCCGTGTACCTCGGCGCGAGCTCGCCCTCGCCCGCGTCCGCGCGCCACCGCCGCGCCGCGCGAAACAACCGTACGCCCGGACACTGCGTGCCCATCACGTCCTCGGGCTCGCCCACTTCGATCGCGGGGTTGCTCTCGACGAGGGTCGCGCTCGGAGAGAGCGCCGCGTCCCCTTCGGAGAGCGCGAGCTCCCGCGCGCTCGCTCTGCGCGGGCCGCCGTTGTCGCACGCGACCAAGAGCGCAAGCGCTGCACCCGCAGCGAAGATCCGTCGTGGTTCGACCGAGCGAAACACCGCGCGGACCGTAGCACCGATCGCCCGCCGCAGCGCTACACAGCAGCACTGAGCCGCTGGCGCCGCATGCGTCGAGGCCCTGCGCGTCCACCATGACGTCGCGGGAATCCCTGGTTCGGAGATGCGCTATTCGGTGCTACATAGCCCTCCGATCATCATGCTCGGATTGCTGACGCCTACGCGCGATGGGTGGATCGACGCGGCCCTGTCCAACTTCGACGCGGTCCTGCTCGACCACTTTCACTGCGAGCTCAAGGCCGCCTCGAACGGGACGGCGCTCGTCGCGCGCTACCCGATGATTCCCAGGCTCGTTCGCACGCTGAGCGACCTCGCGAGAGAAGAGCTCGAGCACGTCCAGCAAGTGCACGACGAGCTTCAGCGACGGGGCGTCCGCGCGCACCCTCCAGGCGAGGACCCGTACGCGATCGCCCTGCGAAAAGCCTCACAGGGCGACACTCCGAAGAACGAGTACGGAGCGCTGCTCGACCGCCTCGCGATCGGCGCGCTCATCGAAGCGCGCTCGTGCGAGCGCTTCGCGATCTTGAAAGAGCACGCGCCGACCGAAGCGCTGCGCGCGTGGTACGCGGATCTGTTCGCGAGCGAAGCGCGGCACTACCGCCTCTTCGCCTCGCTCGCCGAAGACGCCGCGGGAGAAGAGCTCGCCCGCAAGCGCCTCGCGCAGCTCGCCGAGCGTGAAGCCGAGATCGTCGATCGCCTGCCGCTCGAGCCGCGCGTGCACTGAGCGCGACGCCGCGCAGCAGAGCTACTGCGGTCGAGCGTCGTTGCGCGTCGTGACGGTGAGCTCGTACGGCAGCGCCGCGTTGGGCACGGACGAGCCCACGAACACCCGCCATTGACCCGCTGCGGGCTGCTCGAGGTCGACGCCGGGATGGGCGCCGTACGTGTCGTCCACGCACGTCACGCGACCGTTGGGCGCGCGGACCGCGAGCGTGGTGTCGCCCGAAGAGCGAGCAAACACCCGCAGAAACCGCACGCCGGGCTCGACAGAAAACACCAGCGACGGCGCGCGGTCGCCGAACCCCAAACACGCGCGCCCCATGAAGCGCAGCGCGACGCGGCCGGGCGTCGTTCCGTTCGCGCGCTGCACGTCGGGGCCTGACGGAGCGACGTTGATCGTGCCGTTGCCCCGCCCGGGCGCGCCACGGACAGCATCGCTCGGCGCGCGCAACGCCGCTTGCGGCGCGTTGGGATCCACATGAACCCAGCCCACAGGCACGCCACCCGCCGTCGCGCCGCTGTTCGCCGCGGCGACCGTCACCGCCGGGAGCACCTGCGCAGGGGCGATCGCACTTGAATTCGTGTTCACTGGCACCGGCGTCTGCGTGGCGATCTGCGCGCTCGCCTGCGCCCCGCCCACCGAGAGAGAGACGCTCGGCCCGTCGGCCGCGCGCACCGCAGGCGCCGTCGTGCCCTGCGCCGCGCTGTTGTTCGTCGTGACGTTTTGCGGGAGCCACGGCGCGCCCTGCTGCGCCCCCGGCGGCAGCGGAATCGCCGCTGGATTCAGCGGCCCCTGCGCGCTCGCGCCGATCGTGTACGGGACGGGCGCCCCGGTCGTGCCGACGTAGATCAGATACGTCCCCGCCATGACGGATCGCATGGTGATGCGAGCGTCCGTTCCGCTGAGGTTGTCCGTACAAAACACCGCCCCTGTGGGCGCGCGAATCGCGAGCGTCGTCGGCCCGCCCGCGCGCACGAGCACGTCCACCATCGGGACGCTCGCACCAACCCACAGCTGCTGCTGCGGCGCCGTCGGAAACGCCCCGCGACACCCCGCCCCCATCGTCGTCGCCGGCACCGCCGCCACCGCGAGCGCCCCGTGCAGCACAGGGTCCGGCCCGCCTCCGCCAGGACGCAGCCACATCGTCTGCACGGGCCCGCTCTGGCCCCACGGCGGCGCCACCGCCGGCTGCTGCTGCACTGGCCTCTGCGCGAACTGCTGCTGATAGCTCTGCTGCGCAGCGATCTGGCCCGAGAGCGAGCCCGACCCGCCGAACTGAGCGTGCGCGGCGCGCGTCTGCAACAACGTCACGACGGGCAGAGAAATCGCTGACAGAAAGAGCTTCGTTCGCACGGTGGTCACCCGCGCTCGTGCGGCATGTAGTCCCGCGGCGAGCGATAGTAATGGGTCGGTGAGTAGCACCCGAGGTTCGAGACCTTCGTCGTGTACAGGCACGCGTACTCCTCGACCTGGTCTCCGAAGCTCGACACCTCGACGCCTTCTTTGAACAGCGAACCCCACCCGTGGTGGAACCGCTCGTCGATCATACGTTCGAGCGCGCGCCCACGTTCCTCGTCTTCGCGAAGCGCCTGACGAATGCCGTCGATCGCGCGCTTCTCAGCGCGCCACGGGCTGTCCGCGTCGCGCTCGCCCGCGTCCGCGCCGCCCTCGCGCTCGATCACCTTGAGCCTCGCGTGCCGCACGCGCAGCTCGTCCATGAGCCGCTCGCGTCGCGCCTCGAGCTGGTCGATCTCAGCGAAGTCCTCGCGGCTCTCTTCCGCAGCGCGCAGCTCGTCCGCCATCTCTTGCACGATCATCACCGTGCGCCACGCGCTCTCCTTCTTCGACCTGAGAATATCCCCGTAAATGTGATCTCCCACGTAGAGCACATCGTCGCCGTTGACGCCGAGCAGCCGCTCGAACTCGCCGAGGTTTCCGCCCTCGTAGATCTTCAATCGCTCGAAGCGCGACGCGCGCGTGCTCTCCTCGCCCTTGCCGCGAAACTCCATGAACGGCCTTCGATCCGTGAAGAACCGCGGCTTGGACGCCGCCACCACGATCACGTCGAAGTAGTGCCGCCACGTCGGGTACTCCTGCAGCGCGCCGCCGAGCAGAAAGGTCATCATCGACTCGGTGTAGCCAGCGCGCGAGTTGGTCAGGAGAAACAGCTTCTTCCCTGCGCTGCGAAGCTTGTGCAGCGTCGTCGCGAGCTCCGGGTCCCTCACGACGAAGCGCTCGAGGTTGTGCTCGATCACATCGACGATCGCGCCGTCCCTGTGCGCCTCATCGATGCTCTCACGGATGTCTTTGAACAGCTGCGCGTAGTCGACTTGATCGCCGAGCGCGTCGAAGAAGTCCACAGCCCCTGCGTACACCGCCGCCTCGGGCAGCGCGTACAGCGTGTCGACCCAGTGGTAGCGCTCGGTGTCGACCCTGATTTTTCGCTGCTGATACAGCTCTCGACGACGCTCTCTCGGCAGCTCTCGCGAGCCGTGAAACGCCTTCGCGACGAACTTGTACCGGTCCATCTTCAAGAGGTTTCCCTCTTGCTTGTCGATCAAGATCCCTCGCAGCGGAAAGCTCTCATCGTACTTCGCCTCGATGAGCTCCGGTGGATACCCGCGATCCACGAGCTTCTTCACCGTCGCCTCGATGCTCAGCCGGTCGATCTCTGCCTGGCGGTAGATCGCCAGCGTGTAGTCCATATCGAACCCCACCCATTCGATCTGGTCCATCTTCAGCGAGCGGTTCGTGTAGATCCTCCGCTCGAGCGGCAGCGTCGTTCCGTTGCCTGCCTGCGCCGCGGCGCCCTTCGAATTTCCGTCCAACAACATCAGCTCCCACAAGCCTAGCGCCCGATCGCCCGACGCGCGCCGACATCGCTCCCCCTGCTGACACCCGCCCGACGGACACCGGCAGGGCGAGAAATCACACCGAGGGGACAGAAGATGGCGCTCAGGCTCTTGACGTTTTCAGAATTTCTGTCTCAATCCCGCACCCCCAGCCGGCCACCAGGCCCGGCCCTAGAAGGTTTAGCCCCATGCGTGATCAGATCCGCCTCTCGTGTAGCGAGTGCCAGCGAAACAACTACTACACGAACAAGAACAAGCGCACGACGACGAACAAGCTGGAGTTCAACAAGTTCTGCCCGTGGTGCAACAAGCACGTGAAGCACGTCGAGGGCAAGATGCCCAACCCGAAGAAGCAGTGACCTGCTGACGGTTAGCTAGCTAAAGGAACTACGACCATGGCAAAGAGCGATCTGACCGGCACCGGCAAGCTCAAGGGACACAAGGTCTCTCACTCGAACATCAAGACCAAGCGCTGGCAGAACCCGAATCTGCAAGAGCGCAAGATCTATGTCCCCGAGCTCAAGCGTCACATCTCGCTGCGCGTGACCACGCGCGAGCTGCGCACGCTGGACAAGCTCGGCTTCGTCGCGTTCGCGAAGAAGTTGGGACTGGACGCGACCAAGTTCTGAACCCATCCTGCGCGCACTCGCTCTCGCGCCGCGGCCCTCGAGGCCCGCGCGAGGCGACACCGCAGAGATGATGCCCTCCCGCCGGAGTGGCGAAATGGCAGACGCAGCGGATTCAAAATCCGCCGAGGTAACCCCTCGTACCGGTTCAAGTCCGGTCTCCGGCACCACGCGTGAGACGCCTCACAGCGCTCGCGACGAACGCGCTCAGCGAAGCTCGAACACGCGCACCAGACCCCGCGCGGTTCCGACCGCGAGCCTCAAGCCGTCCTCGCTCAGCGCGAGCACGGTGATCGCGTCGAGCTGAGCTTCGACCGCATCAAACACCACAACATCCCACTGTTGCCCAGCGAGAAAGTCGCACACGGTCACGATGCCCGAGCGCTCGGGCCCGAGCGCCGCGCGCGGCACAGAGCGGGCGAGGCTGTAGTGCGCGATCCTCCGCGCGTTGATCCTGCACACGTCGACAGAGCCATCGACGCTGCGATACTCGATCACCCTGCCGTGTCGCGACGGACGCGAGGCGCGATCGACGAGCAGTCCGCCACGGTGCAGGACCACCATGCCTCCGCCCTCGACCTCGCCGCGCTCTTTGCGCACGTCGAGCACGCCCGCAGCGTCGAAGCGAATGCTCATCCATCGTCCGCCGAGCACGACGTCGACGTAGCCGTCGTCGTCGATGTCTGGCGAAAACTCGATGTCGTACGGACCTCGGTCGAAGACCGCTCGATCGAGCGCTCCGCTCGCGCGAGAGACGATCGCGAGCGTGTAGCCCTCGTCGTCCGAGTCCTGCCGCGCGATCACGGTGCCTGCGTCCTCGGTGGTCGCGACGATGTGCGCCGTCGAGCCGCCGATCGCGACGCGCCAGCGCTCTTCGAAGCCGTGCTCGCACACGGAGTACGCGACCATGCTCGCGCCCGACTCGTCGCCCGAGCGCTCGACCATGAGCGCCGTCGCGCCGCCGTCGCAGAGCGCCTGCAGCTTCGTGCGCACGTCCCCACCGCGCCCGTTCGGAACGAATTCTCCGACCTGCGCCCCGCTCGAGACCGACCACCGACGAACGACGCCGAAATAGTCCTGGCTGAGCAACATGTCTCCGTCCGGGCCCCACACCAGCCCGAGCACCCAGCCGCAGTCCGGTCGTCGCCACCGACGCTCTCCGCTCTCGCCCCAGCGCAGCGCCGCGAGCTGCGCGCCATCCCGAAGATAAAGAGAGAAGTCATCGAACGCGAGCGGGACGCTCCACTCGTGCATCGCGCGCTCGATCAACGCTCCATCCACAATCGATCGCAGCTCCGTTCCTCCGTGCACGCCGTACGCGAACGCCTCTTCACCGACCAGCGCGCGCGACGGAACCGCGGAGAACTCCACGGTCCATTTCGCCTCGACCGCCCCGTGAATCGTGCGGATCTCGCACTCGCCTACTAGCCCGTTGCTCTGGTCCAGCGCGCGCTGCACGAGCACTCGCTCAGCCGACAACGCCGTGAGCGCCGCGCCGCGATCCGCGTCGAGGTACTGCCCGATCACCGTGCGCTCTCCCTCGCGATCCACGAGCATCAGCTCGCACTCGTCGTACACCGCGAAGCACTCGGGCGAGAGCAGCGCGATGTTCGACGGTTGTGGTAGCCATCCGCCCGCAAATTCACCGAGCGAACGACCGTGCGAGTCGTACACAACCAGCGCCGCGTCGTCGCCGAGGTACAGCGCCACGTGCTCGCGGTCGGGCGTCACGAGCATGTCGCACGGCGACGGATCGCGCATCGACCACGAGCGCAGCAGCCGTCCCCCCGCGGCGAGCTCGTGCAGGTCCCAACGCTCGACGCGCGTCTTCTCGAGGCCGCCCGTCACTTGCTCGCGCACGATCACGATCAGCGAGCTCGCTCCAACGAACGCCCCCGCGTACACGCGCTGCGCGTCGTCCCAATACAAGCGAGAAGAACGCTCAGCAAACGAGTAGACGTCGGTCTCGACCAGCCATCCGCTGGTCATCAACGTGTAGAGGTGCTGACCATCAACAGACAGAGACGAAGCGACGACATGCCCCGCCGCGCCATGCGGTGTCCCCATCGTTGTCATCAGCGTCACATCTTGTTCTGTCACGCGCATCGTTCGGTCTACACCCAATCGGCACGAACGCACCGTCCCTTCAGCACCCTCTTCCCAGTGGTGATGACCTCGCGCTACGCCCTTGCTCCGTGAAGGATAGCAGCATCGCGGTCTTCGGTTGGGGATGCGTCGCTCCCGGAGCGCCCAACGTCCCGAGCCTCCGAGCCCTCGCGCTCGAAGGCCGCTCAGCGCTCGCCCCCGCGCAGCTCGGTCCACTCGGACAGGAGCTCTTCGTTGTTGGTGAACCTACCGTTGACGAAGCGAGGCTGCGTCGTTGGCTCGCGGCGCGAACGAACGACGCGCGCGCGGCGCAGTGGCTATCACGCGCGGGCGACTGCGTTCGGTTCACGGTCAGCGCGTGCGCCGAGGCGCTCGACGCTCAGCCTGGGCTCGAGCAAGCGCTGCGCTCCATCGACGACCGAGTGAGGATCATCATAGGGACCGGGCTGACGGACCTCGGTGAGGCGTTTCGTGCGCGCGACGACGTCTCGCGAGCGCGGCGCGCGTGGGACGCGTTTTGGGCGCAGCCAGAGCGCAACGCTGCGCTGCGAGCGTTTCTGAATGGCGAGCGAGAAGAGCTGCGGCCGATCGCGCCGACCGACTACCGAACGCTGCCCGTCGACTCGATCGAGCGACACGACGCGATGCTCACGTACAACGCCTTCTGGTGTGCGCGAAGCGATCGGCGCGCGGACTTCGACGAGCGGCTACGGCAGATCGAGCGCACCACCGTGGGCGACGACATCGAGCGCGGACCGCTGCGGGCGATCGCGACGAGACAACGAGCGCTGCGCGCGCTCGTCGAGGAGTTCGGTGCGCCGCCGCCGCCGTGGGAGTCAGTCGATCCGCAGCTGCTCTGGTCGATCCCGAACGCTCCCGCCGCCGAGCTCACGATGCTGCTCGGGCTGCACGGGCCGGCGTTCGCTCCCGCGGGCGCGTGCGCTGCGTTCGGACTCTCGCTCACGCTCGCGTGCGAGGCGATCCGCAACGGAGAGTGCGACGCGGCCATCATCGGCGCGTGCGACCCCAGGCCGCTGCCCGAGGTCGTCGCGGCCTTTCACCGCGCGCGGCTCACGCCCGCGTGCGGCACGCGCAACGATCCCTTCACCGAGCTGCGCGGAACGCACGTCGCCGGCGGCGCCTGCGTGTGGATCGTCGCGCGCGAATCGGTCCTTCGTGACAAGGGCCTCGCGCCGATCGGACCGCGCATCCTCGGAACCGCGGTGAGCTCGGACGCCGAGCACATGATCACGCCGAGCGAAGATGGCCCGCGCAGGGCCATCTCAGCAGCGCTCGCGCAGAGCAAGATCGCCCCCAGCGACATCGCCCTGTGGGACCTTCACGCCAGCGGAACGCCCGGCGACGCGCGCGAGCTCACCCACGCTCGCCACTTCTGCGGCGACGACGCGCGCACCGCGTTCACCGCGCGCAAAGGACAGGTGGGCCACGGAATGGGCGTCGCCGGCGGCTGGGAGCTCACCATCGCCGCGATGGCGCTCGAAGAGCAGCGCGCGTTCGACACCGGCATCCCCGACGGCGCGATCCATCGAGTGATCGCCGAGCGCGCGCACGGATCGCTGGTGACCCGCGAACGCCCGCTCGACGGCCGCTGCGCAGTGAAGGTCTCGCTCGGCGTCGGCGGAATCACCAGCGCCGTCGTGATCGAGCGGGGCAGCCAGTGACGGGTCCACACCGAGCGCCGACACGGCGAGGGTGACGACGGGCGACGCTTGCCCTCGGGGCGAGGCTCGTGCTCTGTTTCGAGCGTGCGCTCCGAAGCAGAAGGCTTCTTTCGTGCTGTGCGCAGCGCGTACGAAACGCTGGTGATCTGCGCTCCGACCGTGGTCGACGCGCAGCTGCACCGAATGACGATGGACGTCGCTGACGCGCGCCTCGAGCAGTGGTCGCGCCGGCTGCTCGAGGTCGCCAGGATTCGACTGACCGTCTCGGGACGAGAGAATTTCGACCCAGCGCGGACGTACCTGCTCATGTCCAATCACGCGTCGCACTTCGACGTTCCCGTGATTTTTCAGGCGTACAAGCGGCCGGTGCGCATGGTCGCGAAGAAGGAGCTCTTCGCGATCCCTGTGTTCGGCAGCGCGATGCGCGCGGCGGGGTTTCCTGAGGTCGACCGAAAGAACCGCGCGAAGGCCATCGAGGCGCTGCAGCGAGGCACCTCGCTGTTCAACCAGGGAATCTCCTTGTGGATCGCGCCCGAGGGCACGCGCTCGAAGACCGGCGAGCTCGGCTCCTTCAAAAAGGGCGGCTTCGTCCTCGCGCTCGAACGACAGATGGCGATCCTGCCCGTCGGCCTCGCGGGCACGCGCGACGTGCTCGCGCCGGGCACCGTCGACGTCCACCCGAGCGTGCACGTTCACGCGCATTTCGGGGCTCCAATCGAGCCGGGCGCTCAGGAGTACAGCGGCGAGGCGCGCGACGCGCTCATGCAGAAGACCGAGCAAGCGCTGCGAGCGGTGATCGCGACCGCGCGCGAGCAACGGGCGAAGCAATAGCGCAGCACGCCGGTCGACACCGTCGCCTGTGTAGGCTCGAACAACGTCGTCGCCATCGTTGATAGCGAGTGATTGAATCGATCCCTCGTGCCGACTCGTCTCAGCAGAGCACGCTCCCGACACTCACCCCTTCGCCCAACAGAGAGAAGAGCCCCGTGACGAACGCTCGCAATCCATGGCCCCTCGTCGTTCCATTTGCGAGCGCAGCGCTCGTGGTCGCGTTGAGCTCCAGCGCGCAGTCGCGGCTCGACCAACTCCGCGGCGGCAACGGAACGCTCCCCACGCTCGGCTCCGTCGACGCCGGCCCGAGCGACGCTCGACTGCAAGCCGCCAACGTCGGAAGCGGCACCTCTCCCACCGAGTCCCACGGCCCCAACGCCCAGCTCCGCGGCAGCGATGACTCGCACCCCGAGGCGATCACCGGCCCCATCACCGAGGCCGACGCCGCGCGCGTGATCCGCTCGAAGATGGCGCAGCTGCAGCCCTGCTACGACCAGGCCCGCACCGCCGATCGTCGCCTGGGCGCGGTGCGCGCAAACCTGCGCCTCACGATCGAGCGCGACGGCCGCCTCCGATCGCCCTCCGTCGCGGTCATGCCCGTCAACCCGACGCTCGCGACGTGCCTGACGACCGCGCTCGGAGCGATGACCTTTCCTCGCCCTGCGACGGCGCCGCTGGTGCTGCAGTATCCGTTGACGTTCACGCCGCCCGCGGTCGCTCCGCCTCGCCGCGGCGGAAGACACTGACGAGCGCACACCCGCGCATCACAACGTCGGTCACCACTCGACCAACGCGTCCATGGGTCCAGGCTTCACGCGCTGCCTCGCCGCGCGATCACCGCGCGACCGGCGTTCGACGCGCGCGCGAATCCCTCCCCTGGGCGCCATCGTGATCCCTCGCACGTGCGCGCGAACGACCTGTTCTGCGTCGAGCACAAACGAGAAGCGCCGCAGGACCATCGGCAAGAGCAAGCGCAGCGCGAGATTGGCGAACCCCGCTCCGAGACACATCCTCGCCCCCGCTCCGAACGGAACGTACTCGTACGTCGTCGGCTGCTCGTGCTTCCACCGCTCGGGCACAAACGCCTTGGGCCGCGCGAACACGGACGGATCACGGTGCGTCACGAGCGGGCTCAACACCACCCCCGCGCCCGCGGGAAGCGTGTGCGGACCGAGCCGAGCCTCGCGCGAGAGCACGCGGGTGAACAGCACCGGCGCCGACGGAAGCAATCGAAGACTCTCTTTCACGACGGCGTCGAGCGCGGGCATCGCGTCGAGCACCGACGGGCTCGGCTCTCGATCACCGAGCACCTCGTCGATCTCGGTCGTGAGCGCGTCGAGCACCGACGGGTGCCGCGCGAGCAGCAGCAGGGTCCACGCGAGGGTTGTTGCAGTGGTCTCGTGCCCAGCGACGAAGAGCGTATTCATCTGACCGATGAGCTCGTCATCCGAGAGTCCAGCCTCTCCGCCGCTCGCTGAGAGCAAGAGCGAGAGCGCGTCGGTCGCGTTGTTGCTCGACGCTCGTCGCGCGGCGATCAACGCGCGCATGCGCTGCTCGAGCCGCTCGCACGTCGCCACGAGCTCGTGATACGGCAGCCCAGGAATCGCCGCTGGAAGCACCACCGTAAGCGGCGACGCGAGGCACTCGAGCTGCCGCGCCGCGAGCGTCCCGAGCTGCTCGGTCGACGCGCCAATGTCCACGCCGAACAAGCACCGCATCGCGACGCGCAACGTGAGCTCTCGCAGCGCGTGGGCGACGTCGTAGGCGCTTCCAGTGTGCCAGCGGTCGAGCTCGAGCGTCGCCATCGAGACGATCGAGTCCGCGTATCCGTCGAGCGCGCTCTTCTGAAACGCGGGCGCGAGCAGGCGGCGCACGCGCTTGTGATCGTCGCCGTTCATGAAGATCATCGCGCGATTGAAGCGCTCGAACGCGCTTCCCTTCGGCGCAGAGAACGGCAGTGCGCTGTCGTGCTCGAACGCCGCGGGCTGCGTGAGCACCTCGTGGTTGAGCGTCGCGCCGAAGGCGCACACGAGCTCGGCGTGCCGGTCGCTCACCGCGGCGATCGAGCCGTAGCGCGCGGACAACTCGAGCAGCGAATCGAGCGGGTCCGCGAGAAAGCGCAGCACGCTTCGCGTGGGATCCACCAACGGAAACGCTCGTGGTCCAGCGATCTCGACGAGCGGAAGTCCCCGGAGCTTCGGCATACCCCGACCCTACACCGCGCGGTCACTCCAGAGGGAGCGCGCCGCGCGCAGGCTCAGAAGTGCACCAAGAGAAATCCGATCGCGCACAGCGCCAACGTGAGCGTGATGTAGCGGACCTTGTCGACAAAGAAGCTCGTGAGCGCCGCGGTCAACGCCTGCTCGCGCTGCTCGCTCTTGCCCGAGGCTTCGATCGCGCTCGCGACGCGGAGCAAGAGGATCGCGACGAGCATCGCGTACACGCCGGGCGCGAGCGGGCTGACCGCCGCCGCGCGCAGCCCGCGGATCACCGCGTCGATCGAGAGGCCGAGCAGCACCGCGCCGAGCGCGACGCTCCCGTACGCCGCCGTGCGGATCGTGCGAACCAGCTCGTCCAGTGATCCCGCTGGCGCGAGCGCGGCGGCCTTCGTCTCTTGTCCTTCACTCATGCGGCACTCTCCTCAGCGAGGGAGGTTCGCACGCCCATGAATTCAAGTCACCGCTGGATTCAGCGACGTCCGGGCGAACTCATCGGCCGCGAAGGCTGCAAAAAGCAAAACCCCCGCCCGTCAGGTCCGACGGAGCGGGGGTTTTCTTTTGTCGCGATCGAGAGGTCGATCAGCGTGGCGTCACGACGGCCGAGGAGGAGGCGCTTCGCAACGCCGTCGCTCTTCGATCAGTCTTCGCTGTTGTTGAAGCGCGCGCCGCTCACCTGGCCGCCCGTTCCGAAGCGGCTGTTGAGGAAGCGCATCACGTTGAGCAGGTCGACGTACTGCTGCAACTGCGTGAAGGCGCGGTTGCGAGCAGGCGTGTTCGGGGCCTGCGCGTTCGCGAAGCGGAGGAGGTCGTTCGCGCGCAAGATCATACGCGCGGCGATTCCACGCTCGCCGGGGTAGTTCGTTCCGTCGCCAGCCATCGGACGAGCGGCCTCGCGGACGGAGACGCCCGGATCGAGGTTCGAGGCGCCCGGCGTCTGCGACGTCTGCTTGATCGCGCGGTACGTCAGACCCGTGACCGGATCGCGGAACGTAACGGTCTCACCCGGCGGGAGCGTCGCGGCGAAAGGATCGCCGTCCGCCCAGAGGCGAGCGCTCTGGATGAAGCGCTGGTCGTACGAGGCAGAGAGGCCCGCCATGCCGAACACCGCTGCGTAGAGGTTGGTCGTGAACCCGAGGTTCGGGCTCACCGGCGTGAGCGCAGGATCACGGCCGTTCTGACCAGCGCCCGTGCCTTGCGGCAGGTTGAGGAGCGCGAGCTGCGTACGAACCATCGTCACGTCGCGACCACGGATGCGCGCCTGCGGTCCGATGTCGGCGTTGTCCTCCGAGAGGATCGAGCCGAACAAGCGGAGCGTCTGGCCCGGGTACACCGTGTACACGTTGACCTGGTAGCTGCGGAGATCCTGGTCGAGGTCGCGGTTCACGCTGTAGATGAACGTGTCCGTCATGTACTGAAGACCGAGGATCTTGTCGTAGTACGAGCCCGCGTTGACGAGGCGCTCGCGCCAGAAGCGACCCGAGGCGTAGTCCCAGGTCGACTGGTACTGGCGGCCTTCGCCGATGGGCATCTCGAACGCGCCGCTCTCGCCGAAGATGGCTTCGTCGTAGAAGCGCTGGCCGTCCTCAGGACGGGTGCGGAGCGTGAAGACCGCGCCGAAGCGGTTCCACTCGGGCATGAGCAAGGCAGTGGTGAACGTGTCGAACACCGTGGACGTGCCGAGCGCTTGCGCGACCGACGCCGTCTGCTGCTTCCACTCGTTGTAGTTCGTCACCGCAGAGAAGATGTTGCGGTAGAAGTTCTCGTAGATCGCCGCGACACGCATGATGTAGTACATGTTGTCGAGGTAGCGGCCAGTCATACGGCTGACGTACCCAGCGATCGTGAACGAGGCGCGCTCGCGGCCGAAGCTCGCGAAGGGGTAGTAGTCGAGGTAGCGCGTTCCGAAGTAGCGCATGACTTCGTAGAAGTCCGCGCCCGCGTCGTAGCGGCTGTTGTACCAGTAGTCACCGGCGTAATCGTCGGTCTCGAAGCGGTACGGGACAACGAGGAAGGCGCCAGCGTTTCCATCGGGGCCGCGCGTGGCCTCGTTGGTGTGGTCCGGATCCCACATGAATCCGTTGTACGGAACCTTGCGGGTCTCATCGAGGAACACCGGGAAGCGATTCGCCTGCGTGAGGTTCGGGAGGTTACCCGAGACGGTGACGCCGGGGTGGATCTCCTGCGAGCGCATCTGCGTGCCGACCACCGACGGGATCTCCGTGTAGTGGAAGCTCGTGAGGCGCAGGTTGCGCGAGTCGTTGCCAGACAAACCGAAGGACAGCGGCTGCTGACCAGCACCCGAGTAGGTGTTGAACAGGTTGAGCGCGCGATCGCGGTTCGCGACTTCCTTGAACGCCTCGACCATGTTCACGTAGCCGTGCATGACGAAGGCGAAGTCGTAGCGGCCCAAGCCACGGCCTTCCGTGGTCTTGTAGTCCATGATCGACGAGTAGGCCATCGCCTCTTCGCCGTTGTCCTGCTCCTCCTGAGTGTACTCAGGCTGGCCCATGGCCGTGTACTCCCAGCGCGGACGGATCATGGTGGAGTTGCCACCGTGGCGCTGCGAGCGGATCGCCCAGTAGCGATCGTTGTAGTTGATCGCGTCAGCCGACGAGGCGAAGTTGTGGCGCTGGCCGATCGAGTGACCGAGCTCGTGCAGCAGCACTGGGTAGTGGATGTACTGCGTCATCCACTCGCGGGCGCGGGCCCAGTTCACGCCGCCGTCTCCAGCGCCCTGGGTGAAGTCCCACGACTCGCCGAAGGTGAGGCCGTACGGAACGCGGTTCGCCTTGAACTGCGCGAGGTAGAACTTGAGCTCCGTATCGTCGTACGCGGCGATCGGGTCGTGCTCCATGTTGCACTGGTGCGTAGCGCCAACGCGCTCGATCTCGTGCTGCACCTGGCGCAGACGGATGTTCCAACGACGCGCGGGCGAAGCGTTGTCGCGCGCGTCCGGCAGAATGCCCGACAGGCGCGGGTCCTGACCGCCGAGCGCGAGCTGCGCGCCGTTCATCATGCGGTCTTCGACTTCCGTGCCCTGCAGGCGCGCCATGCGCGTCGCGAGGTCGTTCTGACCGCTGGTGAGGATCGGCGAAACGCCGGTGCGAGCCCAACGCTGCATTCCGTTGTAACGGAACGCCGCCTCGCTCAGACGACCCGTGGACGGGTCGCGGGCGAGGTCGTTGACGTTGAGCGTGCCAGCGCCGGCCAACACGCCGAGCTCGCCGCCCGACGCGTGATCCGTGTGCTGTGAACCCGTGTCGAGGTGATCCATCTGCGACGCCGCGACGAGGTTCTGAACCTCAGTCATGCTCGCAGGCGCGCGCACGTGGCTGCGCATCGCGGGGATGCCCGAGCCCGGAACCGGGTTCTGGCCGCCACGCGCTTCACGGCCGGCGTTCTCGCCGAGGCCCGGATAGACCTCGCGGATGCTCTCGCCGTTGGCGATCTGGTCCGCCGTGACCTCACCGTTCAACACGCGGAGCATGTCGATGGTGTTGTTCACCTGCAGGTCCGTGATCGTCTGCCAAACCGCGCCACGCGCGGAGAAGACCTCGCCCGTCTCGGGATCGCCCGTGACGTTCGCGAGACCCCAGGCGCCCTGACGGTCGTACTCGTTGATCGACGCGATCATCGAGTAGCGGAGGTCGCCGAGGCGAGCCGACGTTCCTTGCGGACCGCACGCCGGAAGGTCCCAGCCGTTGTTGTGCGCGTCATCGACGAGATTCTGCGGCTTGAAGCCCGGGAGGTTCGGGTCCGTTCCCCAAACGGGGTTGTGGCAGCCGACGTACACCCACTGGCCGTCCTGCGTGGTGCGGCGGCCGCCGGCCGGGAGCGCTGCTCCCTGCGCGGTGACAACCTGATCGCCTTCGCGATCTTCCACGTTGAACGCGAGGTACTGATCGCAGCTCGCCTTGTCCGCGACGGCCGGATCGAGGATGCACTCACGACGGCGCGCCTGTCCGACGGCGTCAGCGAACGCGCGGTTCCAGTCGCGAACAATCGTTTGCGTGACCGGCATCATGCGCTCGGGGTAGCCCTGCGAGAGGTGGTACGGGATCGGACGAACGTCGCGATCACGGTACGGCAGCAAGCACACGCCGTTGCCGTCGCCACGGAAGTACGCAGCGCCCGTGTCGCAACGCGCGCCACGCGACTGATCCGCGCAGTCCGAGTCCTGACGGCAGAGCGCGAAGCGATCGACGCAACGCCCCTCGGTCGAAGCCGAGCCACCCACGCACTCAGCGGTGCGCGAGACAGCCTGGCAGTCCGTCGCGAAGTGGCAGGCGAGCGTCCCGCCGTTGAGCTCGCCGGCGGCGAGGCCCGTTCCACTCGCCGCGCGCGGCTGGTGGTGGTTCATCCACAGGTTGTGGCGGTGCGAGAAGTGACGGCGCTCGGTGTTGAGGATGTCCTGACGATCGCGGTTGTATCCGATGCGTCCGGCCTCGAAGAAGCCGAAGCGATCCATACGGAGTCCGTCGATCGCCTGCGCCTCGTAGTCGCGGTTGGGATCCAAGCGCATGAACGAGACGCGGAAGTGCACGTCCGCCGGCTGGCAGCTCTCGATGCCCGTCTGGCTCAGCACACACGCAGGGATGTTCGGATAGCCGTACTGCGCGAGGTTCACTTCCTCGGGGTGCAGCGTCATCCGGTTGGTGACGTCGAAGTACGTCAGCGTGTTCGCCTGCCCGTTGCGCTCTTCGTAGTTGAAGACCGGCGCGTTGGGGTCCGACGGATCGTTGATGTACAACGGCATCGGCTCGGCGCGGACCTTTCCGGTCCACTCCGCGTAGGACATCGCCGAGTATCCGCCGACCAGGTTCTGCGACCAGTCAACGCGGACGTACTTGCGCTGGTACCACGGACGATCCGAGCCGTTCTCCTCGACGACGTTCAGCTCTTCACCCGTCTGCGGGTTGTACGAGCGGCGAATGTCGAAGTGCGACTGAATGCGGTAGACCGCGAGGATCTCGCCCGCGCGGGGGTTCTGCGAGATGCCGACGTCGTTGTCGCCGGTGCGCGGGTTCGCCGAGCCCGAGACGTTCTCCGCTCGGTTCAGGCGGTCGTACGCGAGGCGAGCGATCAGGAAGTTCTCCGTGACTTCCCAGTTGATCTTCTCGACCTGGGTGTACCACGAGATGCCCTGCTGACCCGTGGTCGCCGGCTTGTCGATGATCGTGATCTGGTGCGCCCAGACCGGCTCGCGTCGCAGGTCTTCCCGGGTCAGCTGCGTCGGCGTGCGGCCCGCTCGGGTGAGCAGGTCGTACTGCACGGGGATCAGCTGCGTCTTATCCAGGAAGTCGGGCTGCACCCGGTTGATCGCAGGTCTCGCCTCCATGCAGCCTGCCGAGATCCCCGCTCCCGCGAGGATCATCGACAAACTGGATGCGAGTCGTACCCGCTGGCTCCATCGAGAACCCATCTATTCCTCCTCGTGCTGGCCTCCTCGTCGGGGCCGAAGTGCTCCGAGCGAGGGGGTCAGCGATTTCAAACATTCAAAACCACACGGCGCGGACCCTTCGCCGTGACTGGATCCGCTTTGCAGGGCCGGTGCCATACTCCTCCACCGCGGAAATCTCAATGCTTCGAGCGGGACATCCGGCGGATATTCCCGGCGCTGTTAGATTCCTGACGGGCTCCCGAGGCCCCTTCGATAGCGCCTGCGTCAGGCCCCCACCTGAACACGATCACAGTGCCTGCTCGCACCCCCGGCGATCGCGATCTCGAGTCCGCTCACTCCGTTCGAACAAGCACCGCGCGGGCGTGCGCTTCGAGCCCCTCGAGCCGGGCGAGCTTCACGATCGCGTCCGCGTGTTGGGCCAACGCCGCGCGCGTATACCGGATGACCGACGTGCGAGTGACGAAGTCGTACACGCCGAGCGGTGAAGAGAAGCGCACGGCGCCCCCCGTCGGCAGCACGTGCGAGGGGCCCGCGAGGTAGTCGCCGGCGGCCTCGGGCGTGAAGTCACCGAGGAAGGCTGCTCCAGCGGCGTCGATCTTGGCGAAGAGCGCCTCGGGGTCGCGCACGAGCAGCGCGAGGTGCTCAGCCGCGAGCACCGTGGCGACGCGCGCAGCTTCGTCGAGCGACTGCGCGACGAACGCGTAGCCGTGTTCGCGCACGCTCACCTCCGCGACGCTCTTTCGTGGAAGCACGTCGAGCTGCTTGCGCACTTCTGCGATCACCCTCTCGGCCATCGCGAGCGAGAGCGTCACGAGCAACGGATACGCCGCCTCGTCGTGCTCGGCCTGCGAGAGCAGATCCGCGGCCACGACCGCAGGATTGGCCTGGTCGTCGGCCACGACGAGGATCTCGCTCGGCCCGGCGAGCCCGTCGACCGCGACGCGACCGAACACCAGCTTCTTCGCCGCGGTCACGTACAAGTTTCCTGGCCCGACGATCTTGTCCACGCGCGGGACGCTCTCGGTCCCGTACGCGAGCGCGCCCACTGCGACCGCTCCACCGAGGTCGAACACCTTGTGAACGCCGGCGAGATACGCCGCCGCGAGGATCTCTTGCGTGGGGCGCGGAGAGGTGACGTACAGCTCGCGAACGCCAGCGACGTGCGCGGGGATCGCCGCCATCAGCACGCTCGAAGGGTAGCGAGCCTTGCCTCCGGGAGCGTAGACGCCCACCCGTTCGAGCGGGCGAATGCGCCATCCGAGCTCGACGCCGTCGCCGTCCGTGAAGCGCGCGGAGGCGTCGCGCTGATGCTCGTGCAGCGCGCGAATGCGACGCGCGGCGAGCTCGAGCGCAGAGCGCTCCGCGGAGGGCATCGCGTGCAGAGCGCTCTCCATCGCGCTGCGATCGAAGGACAACGGCTCGGGCCTGCGATGATCCACGCGCTCGGTGATGGCGATCAGCGCGCGATCACCGCCGGAGCGGACCTCGTCGAGGATCTTGGCGACGACGGGCTCGACCGCAGCGAGGTCGCTGTCGCCTCGGTCTGCGAGCGCCGCGAGCGTCGAAGAGTACTCAGCCTGGCCTTGTTGAAAGATCCGCATCATGACCTCGTCGCGAGACCGCGGCCGCGACGGACGACGCGGACGCGGAGTAGTTCAACAGTCATTTCTCAGCGCAAAACGCCATTGGAACGCAGCGTTCTGCGGGGTATCACTGCGCGCGGGACTATACACAGCCCGCGCCGCGACATAGACAGCAAGAACCAACGGAGCACTCAGAAACAACGCCATGACTGACACGCCGTCGCGCGCTCAAAGAGCGCACAAGTTTCATCTGCACGACACGTTGACGAACAGCATCGTTCCGCTGCCGCAGAAGAAGGCCGGCGAATGTTCGATCTACGCGTGCGGACCGACGGTGTACAACTACATCCACACCGGCAACTCGCGGCCGGCGGTGGTGTTCGACACGCTCGTTCGACACCTGCGCGCCTCGGGCGTGAAGGTCACGTACGTCCGAAACTTCACGGACATCGACGACAAGATCATCAACGCCGCCGCGGTGACAGGCGAGTCTCCGAGGGCGCTCGCCGAGCGATTCGTGCAGGCCTACCGCGAGGACACCGCGACGATGCTCTGCCACCGGCCCGACCACGAGCCGCGCGTCAGCGAGCACTTGCCCGAGATCATCGCGATGGTCGAGCGGCTCATCGAGCGCGGGCACGCGTATGTCAGCAACGGGGACGTGTACTTTCGCGTGAAGAGCTTTCCCTCGTACGGAAAGCTCTCGAAGCAGACGATCGAAGGGCTCGAGAGCGGCGATGTCTCTCGAAAGAACGACGCCGAAGTCAAAGAGTCGAAGCTCGATTTCGCGCTGTGGAAGTCCGCGAAGGAGCACGAGCAAGCAGAGGCTCGATGGCCCTCTCCGTGGGGCGAAGGCCGCCCCGGATGGCACATCGAGTGCTCGGCGATGTCCCGCAAGTGGCTCGGAGAATCGTTTGATCTTCACGCGGGCGGGCTCGACCTGATCTTTCCGCATCACGAGAACGAGATCGCGCAGAGCGAAGCGTGCAACGGCGTGCATTTCGCCACGGCGTGGATGCACAACGCGATGCTCGTCGTGAACGGCAAGAAGATGTCGAAGAGCGAGGCAGCGAAGTACCCCAAGGAGATTCAGCACGTGATGGTGCTGAGAAATCTCTTGCAGCGCGTCGACGCTGAAGCGGTTCGCCTCTGGCTGCTCGGGACGCACTACCGCGCGGACGTCAACTTCGAGTTCGTCGTCGACGAGAGCGCCGAACCTGGAGCGGACGGGCTTCGACCGATGCGCTTTCCGCTGCTCGAAGAGGCCGAGCGCCGCGTCGAGTACTTCTACGACACGCGCGCGAGGATGTACGCGCGCTCGAACCGCGCTCAAGGCGCGGCCGAGGCCAAGCCCGACCACCCCGTCAAGGTGATCGTCCGCGCGTTCGACGACGCCATGGACGACGACCTGAACACCCCCGTCGCGCTCGGGCACGTCTCGGAGCTGTACAAGCGCGCCAACGAGCTGTGCGACACCAACCGCAAGGACCCCGTCGAGATCCGCGCGATCCTCGACGCGATGGCGCACGTCGCCGGGGTCCTCGGCGTCGCCGAGGGAGACCCCGCTGCGTTCGCGCTTCGGATTCGCACGCGACGCGCGAAAGAGCGCAACATCGACCCGAGCGAGATCGACGCGCTCGTCGAAGAGCGCACCAACGCCCGCAAGAACAAGGACTTCGCTCGCTCGGACGCGATCCGCGCGCAGCTGGCGGACAAGGGCATCGAGGTGCGTGACGAGGCCGGCGGTTCGGTGTGGAGAATCGCAGCGCACGCTCCGTGAAGGACGTTCACTGTTGAGACAATGTTGGTAGTCTCGGGCTCGTGGCTAGCGCGAGTCGCCCGCATCCATCAGCGGAGGGACGCTTCGGAAAGACCCCCTTCGCGCACGTCCTTCTCTACATTCGCGAGCACGGCCTGAGCGGGACGCTCTCGATCGACGGCCCGGCGGGCGGCGCGCTCGCGGGCGAACACTTCTTCGTCTTCGAGAACGGCTCGCTCGCGCAGACGTGGATCGCGACGGGCATCGATCGGCTCGGCGATATCCTCGTCGAGACGAAGGTGATCCCCAACGCCGCGCGCAAGGACGCCGAGGTCGTTCACAACGCGACCAAACAGCTCATCGGCGACGTGTTCGTCGAGATGAACCTCTGCGACGCCGCGGCCATCGCGCGGGGACTGGCCGAGCAGAACCGGCGCCGCGCGGTGCGGATCTTCGCGCTCGGCGACGCTGCGTATCGGTTCTATCAGGACAGCGATCTGCTCGAGGGGTTTGGTCGCGAGCGGTTCTCGGTCGATGTGCTCGCGATCGTGTGGCTCGGCGTTCAAGCGTCGCCGCCCAACGCGACGATCGGCGCGGTGCTCAACCGAGTCGGCGCTCAGTCGATTCGGCTCAAGCCCAACGCCCTGCTCGACGCCTTCGGATTCAGCGACGACGTGCAGCACATCTTGGATGTGCTCAGGCTCGGTCCGGCGACGATCAAAGACCTCGAGTCCTTTTCGACCGACGCGCAGGTAGCCCGCTCGCTCGCCTACGTGCTGCTCACGTCGAAGCAGGCCGAGGTCTCCGCGGCTCCGCCCGCCGCGCTCGCTCCGCAGCCCGCGCCGCGCGCGTCGCAGCCGCCGCTCGCGCCGGTCGGGTCAGCGCCCACGACGCCCGCGGTCTCAGCGGCGCCCGCGGCCGTGGCGACGCACACACAATCAAGTGGGCCCGCGCCGAGCAGCGATCCCAAGGCTCGCGAGGCCGAGGTCCTGCTGGCTTCGATGGACGAGCAGACCTACTACGAGATGCTCGGCGTCGCGAAGAACGCGTCGATGGACGAGATCCGCGGTTCGTTCATGAAGATGGCGGCGAAGTGGCATCCCGATCGCGCTCCGACGGCGGCGGCGAAAGAGGCGTATCAGCGGGTCTTCGCGATGGTGAACGAAGCGCACCAGACGCTCTCGGATGAGACCGCGCGCGGCCGATACAACCGCATCGCGCAGGACGGCGGAGGCACTCCTGCGGCGCAGCGAAAGGTGCTCGCGATGCTCGAGGCGTCGAGCCTCGCGCAAAAGGCGGACATTCACCACCGTCGCAGGGAGTTCGCCGAGGCCGAGAAGCTCGCGAGGCAAGCGGCGGAGATGCACCGAGACGACCCGGCGGTGGTCACGGTGCTCGGCGCGGTGCTGCTCGAGAAGACCGACGCGGCGTCGCTCGACGAGGCGATCGTCGCGCTCACCGAAGCGGTGACGCTGGCGCCGAAGAACGATCGCGCGCAGGTGCTCATCGCCAACGCGTTCAAGCGAAAGGGCGACAACGCAAAGTCGCTCGAGCACTTTCGGCTCGCGCTCGAGGCGAACCCGAAGAACATCGACGCCGCGCGCGAGGTGCGCCTGGCGGACATGCGCGCGAAGAACGCCCCTGCGCAGAGCGCGAAGAAAGACGAGAGCGCCGAGGCGAAGCCCGCGGACAAATCGACGGCGGGAGGGATCTTCTCGAAGCTCTTCAAGCGCTGAGTGCTGAGCTACTCAGAGAGCCGCGCGGTGAAGCTCGAGTCGAACACGACCGCCGCGTCGTCGACGCCCGAGAGCGCGAAGGGACGGACGCGGACGCGGTGGATCACGACGCGCCCCGCGGCGGCGACGCGCCCGATGCGCTCGGCCCAAGCGGCGTCGATGTCGATCGCTCCGCTGTCGTCGCGGGACGAACAGACGATGGTGTTGGGCTGGTTGGAGTCCTGCGCGGGGTCGGGCGCGCCTTCGAAGTGAGCGACGACGTAATCGTTGCTGTCTCCGCGGGTCCAACGCAGAGAGAACGGCGTGCGCGGGAGGCGAACGGCGTTGGTGCTCGTGAGCGGCTGCGAGGCGAGCGAGAGCCCGGAGAGCGACTCTGGCGCCTGCGCTTCGACTTCGAACGCCGGGATGCGCGCGGTGCTGTTGCCCGCGGCGCGAAACTGCCATCGCGAACCCGAGAGCTCTCCCTCGGCGGCGTACACCACGCCGGAGACGACGCGGAAGAGATCGGGCAATCGGCGCGGCTCGAGGGCGAGCGTTTGCCCGTCCGAGCGCACTTCGAGCGCGCCGACGTCGAGCAAGCGCACTTCGGCGCGGGCGGTCGGCTCGGTGCTGCGGGCGGCTTGCTCAGAACAGCCGACGGTGTTGGGGATCGAGGGCGTTCCGAGCAGGTCTGGCAACGCGTTGGGCGCAACGCCAGTGAACTGAACGAACCGCGCCCCCACCTGCGCGTTCATGGGCGATCCCGACGAAGACGAGCGCTCGACGACGAGCAACGCAGACGAGCGTTGAGCGTTGAGCGCGGGATCGGTCGCAAGCTCCCCCTGAGGTCCGACCGCGCACGCTCCAACGAGCAGCATCGGGGCAACAGAGGCGAATCGAAAGTTCACGAACGCACCTTATCCGGTCGCCGCCCCCGACGCAAATGCAGGCCGGGCTATCGAGTCGTAAACGCCCAGCTTCGTTCGAAATTCGCCCCGCCGAGCGTCCCTCGCAGCCGCACCACGTACTCGGTCTGCGCGGTCAGCTCCGCGTTGGCGTAGAGAAACACGTCCGGCGAGCTGCGGAGGTTCGCGTCGTTGGCGGTCGAGATCATCGTGTGCTCGACCGGATCGCACAGGTTGCTGTCCGGATTGGACTTGAACAGCTCGTGCGACGTCACGGTGAAATTGTTGTCGTTGAAGTGCGCGGAGATCACCGTGCCCGAGGACAACCCGCGCGGCCACGCGCCGAGCGTCCCTGGCGCCGGAGGCGTGGGGCCCTCGAGGTCTCCGCGAAATCCAGTGGGCACATCGGTCTGGCCCGGCACAGGAAAGATCGCGAACGTCGAGTGCCGCGTCCCCGAGCGCCCCGAGCGCGGCGCCGCCAGGTCCATCACGTTGTGAAACGCGGTTCGACCGTTGTACGGCCCGTTCACTCGGCCGTAGCCCACGTGGACGAACTCCCAGCGCAAGAACGGCTTGCGGTGATAGACGGTCCAGATCCAGCCATCGACGGCGCGCGCGGGAGTGTCCTCCCAATCGATCACCTCGCCGTAGGTGCTCCATTGGTAGCCCGCTGCGGTCAATCGCGCGCCCGGATCGCGACCGGTGAAGCCCGTGCAGCCCGCGGTGTTGTTCTGAAAGTGCGCTCCGGCCCAGCACGAAGCGGCGTTCGAGGCCATGAATTGCGCGTGCGCGGTCGCGGCTTGATCCGCGTTGGACTCTCCGTCGAGAGGCGCGAGCCCCGCCGCGGTCCTCCAGCGATTGGCTCGAACGAGGCCTGCGCGCTGGTCGTCGGTGGCGGTGTCTGCGGGTGTTCCTGTCGTTTCGTAGCGGTAGTCGGGCGGGCCGCGATCGGCGCACACGCAGGGATTGCTGCAATTGGTCGGACGAACGGGCCCTGCGTCGTCCGAGGGCATCATCATGGGACCGCCGCACGCGACAGCGAAGAGCGAGAGCGAACAGAAGAGCCCAGAGCGAAGCAGCGCGCGCGTCGATCCCATGTGCAAAGCGCAGAGAGGATAGACCGGTTCGAGCCCTCGCTGTAGCGGCTCGCAGAATTTCAGCTCGTCGCGCGGTCTCTGGTAGAGCATCACGCACGATGCAACTCGATGACTTCGACCGACTCGCTGGAGCGGTGATCGTTGGCGGCTTCGACGGGAGCTCCGCTCCGAGTGAAGTGCTCGCGCGACTCGAAGACGGACGGCTCGCGGGAGTCACGTTGTTCAAGAGAAACATCGAGGCACCCGCGCAAGTGGCGAAGCTCGTTCGTTCGCTCGTCGACGCGACGGATCGGGGATCGATGGCGCCGCCGGTCGTTTCGATCGACCAGGAGGGAGGCAGAGTCGCGAGGCTCCGAGCGCCGGTGATCGAGCTTCCGCCGATGAGAAGGCTCGGCTCGCACGGAGATCCATCGCTCACGCGACGGGCGCTCACCGTGCTCGGAAGGCAGCTCTCCGCCCTGGGATGCACCACGGATTTCGCTCCGGTCGCCGACGTCGACTCGAACCCCGACAACCCTGTGATCGGAGACCGCTCGTTTTCGCGCGACGCACAGACATGCGCAGCGCACGTGGTCGCGGCGATCGAAGGGCTGCGCGACGCGGGGGTGCTCGCGTGCGCCAAGCATTTTCCTGGGCACGGAGACACCGAGCTCGACAGCCACCTCGCGCTTCCGGTGTTGAAGCACGGACGCGCGCGGATCGACGCGATCGAGCTCGTTCCGTTTCGCGCGGCGTTCGCGAGCAAGGTCGCGAGCGTGATGACAGCGCACGTCGTGTTCACGGGCGTCGAGAAGGATCTGCCGGCGACGCTCTCGAAGAAGATCGTGACCGATCTGCTGCGCGGAGAGCTCGGCTTCGAGGGCGTTTGCTTCAGCGACGATCTTCACATGAAGGCCGTCGCAGATCGCTTCGGAATGGAAGAGAGCGCGGTGCGTTCGATCGAAGCGGGCTGCGATTCGCTGCTCATTTGCACGGACATCGACTCGCAAGAGCGCGCGAGGATCGCCCTCGCGGCGCGGGCGCGTCGGGACGGAGCGTTCGCTGATCGATTGAGCGAAGCAGGATCGCGGCTGCGGCTCATGCGCGAGCAAGGACGCCCCGATCCGGTGACGGACGAAGGCGCGCTCGATCGGTTGTTCGCGAGCGAAGAGGCAATCGCGCTTCGCGACGAGCTCCGCGCGCTCGCAGCGGTGTAGCATCGTCGGCGCAATGGCGATCGGATTCCCTGCGTACCATCAGGAAGACTTTCAGATCCCGCCCACGCTTCCGCCGCAGATCATCTGGCAGGCGCTGCAGTACATGGGCTGGTCGGGCTCGGGCACCCCAGACGGAATGCAATTTCGCGTGAGCTCGAGCGTCTCGTGGGGCTCGTGGGGAGAGAGCATCGTCGTCGTTCGAGTGGCTGCAGACCGCTTGCAAGTGCGCTCGGAGTGCTCGATGCCCACGCAGGTCTTCGACTGGGGACGCAACGAGACCAACGTGAAGCGCTTCTTCGCGACGCTCGTCGCGATCGCGCAAGGACAACAGCCTCCCACCTGGTAATCCCACGGTGATTCTCTGGTGATCGCGCTCTTGACGCAGGCGCTCTGCGTGCAAACTGTGCGCGAACCTCGCGACTCGATCATCCTTCGATCGAGCGCGAGGCGCTGAGACATCCATTGCCACATGCGAGTGCACTCTCGCGCGCTGGCAACGCCTCACTCAGCCAACGACAACTGACGCTCCACGCACGAGCCACAGCGCGCTCGTGCGCGCGAGCGACGGACGCAACGAGGTGTCGTCGTGTTGTGGGCTGCAACGATGAAGCTCGCGCGCAGAGCCGCGCGCAGAGCAAGAAGGCGCGTGCGTCTGGTGCGCGCGCGCAGAGAAGAGGGTGAACAACGGTTGGCCCGCGAGCGAGCGCGCACGACGAGAGTCGAGCTCGTGCACCTCGCGTGGCCGATCGCAGCGGCGATGCTCGGAGAGAGCGCGCTCGGGCTGGTCGACACGAAGCTGGTCGGCGGGCTCGGCGCAGAGGCGCTCGCGGGAGTGGGGACGGCCACGGTCGTGCTCTTTCTCGGCTACGCGCTCGCCTTTGGATTGATGCGCGGCGTGAAGGTCCGCGCGTCGTACGCGATCGGCGAAGGTCGTTCTGGCGACGGCGTTCGCTACGCGCAAGCGGGAGCCCTCGCGGGGCTCGCGCTCGGCGCGGTCGTGATCGCGTGCACGCGCGCTCCGGAAGGGCTCTTTCGCGCGCTCGGCGTCGCTCCGGCGACGGCGAGGACGGCGGCAGAGTTCGCCGCTGCGAGGGCGCTCGGAGCGCCCGCGATGTTCGTGATGAGCGCGATGGTGCAGTTTCGTCAGGCCGCCGGAGACACGCGCGCGACGATGGTCGCGGGGCTCTTGGCGAACGTGATGAACGCAGTGCTCGCGTGGGCGCTCATCTACGGTCGTCTCGGGCTCCCGGCGCTCGGCGTCGCGGGCGCGGGCTTCGCGACGGCGCTCACGGAGTGGGCGCAGGCGACGGGGCTCGTTTGGTACACCGCGCGCGTGGCGAAGCGCGAAGGCGCAGCGCCCTCGCTCGGTCTCGGTCGAGCGCTGCGCGAGGTGGCGAGCCTGGGCTTGCCCACCGGAGCGCACTTTCTCGCAGAAAATCTGGCCTTCACGACGTTTACGCTGGTGCTCGGCTCGATGGGCGCCGCGGAGATGGCGGCGCACCAGCTCGCGCTCAACGCGATCCGAGCGAGCTTCTTGCCTGGGTTCGCGGTGAGCGAAGCGGGCTGCGTGCTCGTGGGCCGCGCGCTCGGAAGGCGCGATCTGGCCGAGGCGGATCGCGTCGCGACCGAAGCGCTCAAGCTCGCGGTGGGCTTCATGACGCTCTGCGGGCTGGCGTTTCTCTTCGCCGGAGGAGCGATCGCGAGCGTGTTCAGCGCGGATGTCTCAGTCGTGCGCGTGGCGACGAAGCTGCTCGTCGTGGCGGCGTTGTTTCAGACGCTCGACGCGGTGAACATGGTGCTCCGCGGGCTGCTTCGCGGAGCCAAGGACGTGCGGTTCATCGCGCTGGTCGGCACGACGATCGCGTGGGTCACCATCCCAGGCGCAGCGTTTTTGCTCGGAAAAAAGCTGGGCATGGGCGCGGTCGGCGGCTGGTGGGGCTTCGTCCTCGAGACGAGCCTGTGCGCGGCGATCTTCGGCTACCGATGGCGACGAGGGCCGTTTCGTCCGCAGAGCAGCGGCGAGTAGCTCACATCGCCGCGGTGGGGACGCACGCGCGACCGAAGGTGTAGCCCCAGCGGTCGGCGCGGATTCCGTCGCGCGCGACGAACGTGAGCGTCGCGCCGTCGGACTCGACCGCGAGGCGACCTTCGATGTTGGGGGCCATGACGAGGTCGCGGGCGGGGACGCGGACCGTTCCGTCGGGGGCGACGACGGCGACGCGCACGCGAGCGTTTGCGTCGACGCCGCGACGCCACACGAGCGCGGCGCCGCCGTACGCGGGGACGACGGAGACCGTCGTGGGGCCCTCTCCCGTGAAGCGATCGAGCTCTTGATCGAGCCGCGCGCCGTGGTCGAAGCCAGCCACGACGACGTGGACTTCGGTCGTCCCCGCGATGTTGCGCGACCAGCCTGCGATCACGCCGTCGCCGACGACCGTGGCGTCGTCGAGCACTGGAACCTCTGGCCCATGGACGTCGAACGTGCCCGTGGGCTCGGGCACCCCGCGCGCGTCGAACGGAATAAACGCCAGCTGAATTCCACGGCGATACACGAGCATCGCGCCGCCGTCGGGCCTCGTGCGCATGCGGTTCTCGAACAGCTCGATGGGCCAG
>JAXLYJ010000049.1:0-34866 GCA_046351515.1 Polyangiales bacterium | reverse complement strand
GCGTCGGCGCTCTCGGTGTCGTACCGATCGCTCGCGATGAAATCGAGCGCCTCGCGTTCGACGCCGCTCAGCCATTTCGGAAGCGCGCGAACGAGCTCGACGGGCAGCGAAATCCGCGGCGAACGTCGGCCCACGCGCGCCGCGATCCGCGCGATCAACGCGGGCAGCACGGGGGTGTCCGACGCCAGCACCACCAGGTCCTGCGAGCGCGTCTCTTCGCGCTCGTCCACCGTGGCCAAGACGCGCGCGAGATGATCCACGGCCACCACCGGAACAAACGTCTCCGCCCCGCCCACCATCGCAGGCATTCGTCCCTCGTGCAGGCTTCGCACAGTGTCCGCGAGCCCCATCAACTGCAGCGTCTCTCCCGTGCGCGAATCGCCGATCACGCTCGATGGATGGACGACGGACCATCGAACGCCGCGCTCGTCCGCGAGCCGTCGAAACGCCCAATACGCCTCGTGCTTGGACACTTCGTACGCCCCGCGACCGCGGTAGAGCCGCAGCGCTTCGCGCTCGCTGAGCTCGCGGGAGAACGCGCGCAGCGCTGGCTCGGGCCGGGTCATCCTGTAGCCGCCGAGCAGGACCACGCGCTCGACGCGGGCGCGCCGCGAGGCCCATCGCAGGACGTTGAGCGTCGTCTCGACGTTGCTCCTGCGCGCTTGCTCGACGGTGAGTCCGAACTCCATGTGCGCCGCGAGGTGCAACACGGCGCGCACCTCGCCGAGCGTCTCGCCGATCCCGAGGTCGTCTCGGTGCAGATCCGCGTCGAGGACCGTCAGCCGCGCGCCGTCACCGCCGTGTCCGTCGACGAACGCGCGAAGCTCTCTCGCTCTGCGCGCGCCGTCGCGAACGAGCGCGACGACCGCGCGGCGCCTCGCGGTGAGCTCGCTGAGAAGCCAGCGGCCGATGAAGCCAGTGCCGCCGGTGACCACGGTGGGTGCGTCGTTCATGGGCAGGATCGTGATGCCCAGACACGCATGAGCAAACTATCATTGTTCTCATAGAACGTATGAGTGATCTCGATATCTCGTCGCTCAACCTGAACTTGCTTCCGTCGCTCGCGCTGCTGCTCGAGGCGCGCAACGTGACGCACGCGGCCCGGCGCGCGGGCGTCTCGCAATCGGCGATGAGCCACTCGCTCTCGGCGCTGCGCGAGCAGCTCGGCGACGAGCTCCTCGTGCAAAACGGGCGCTCGTTTGCGCTGACTCCGCGCGCCGGAGCGCTGGCCAAAGAGCTGCCCGCGGCGCTCGCGCACGTGCGGCGCGCGCTGCAGGGAGAGGCGCCGTTTGATCCCGCGCGCTCGGAGCGAACGTTTCGCATCGCGAGCTTCGACTACTTCGAGTTTACGCAGCTGCCGGCGCTGCTCGCGGCGAGCGGCGAGCGCGCGCCGCGCGTCTCGTTCGACGTGCAGCGCTATGGCCGAAGCACGATCGAGCAGCTCATCGAGGGCGCGGTGGACCTTGCGCTCATCGGCGCGGGGCAGCGCCCGACGAACGCCGCGCTGTGCGTGCGCTCGCTCGGGTCGGACCCGTTTGTCGTCATCGCGCGCCGAGCGCACCCAGCGATTCGCGGGCGGCTCTCGGTGGATCAGTTTGCGTCATCGGGACACGTGCTCGTCTCGCTCGAGTCCAAGTCGCACGGCGTCGTCGACGTGGCGCTCGCGGCGCTCGGCCGCGCGCGGCGGATCGCGGTTCGCGTGGAGAATTTCGTCTCCGCGGCGCTCGCCGTCGCCGAGTCCGATCTGCTCTGCACGTTGCCCTCGAGCGTCGCGAAGCGCGCCGCCGCGATGCTCGATCTGCAAGTGCTCGCGCCGCCGATCGCGCTGATGGCGCCGAAGTTCATCGCGCTGTGGCCGCGCTCACAAGAGCGAGACGCCGCGCACCAGTGGCTGCGCGCGATGGTGTTCAGCTTGCAGCCGACGAGCGCGGAGCGAGCGAGCGAGCGCCCGTCGTCACCTCTGAGTCGTCGTCCACGAAGTACCAAACCGCAAACGCCGCGAACCCGACGAAGAGCGTGACGATCAACGCGAGCGCGACGAGCCACCCTCGGCCTCCGCTCTTGGCAGGGACCGCCATCGGCGCAGCGCGCACTGCGATCGGGGCGGGCTGCGGAGCGGGCGCGAGCGACATCGCCGCGGGCGGCGCCGCGATCGCGTACGGCGACGGCGCGGGCATCGCGGCGGGAGCGGGGCCGAGCGGCGGCAACGCGGCGTTCGGGATCGCGAGGTGCGCGAGGATGGGCGCCTTGGGGTCCTCGGGCTGCGCGGACTTCGTCGCGGGAATGACCGAGACCGGCGGCGACGACAGAGCGCTGGGGCGAGTGACGCCGGCGATTTCTTTCGTGACGGGGCTGTCGATCGTCGCGCTCGGGCGCGCGGCGACGGTGACGTTCGGCTCGGGGGGCGGCTTCGAGTTCGAGCTCGCCGCGACGAGCAACGCCGCGCGCATCTCTGCGGCGTTGGCGAAGCGCGCCTCGCGATCGCGCGCCATCGCCTTCTCGATCACCGCGAGCAGCCCTTGAGGGACATTGGCCACGAGCTGCGTCAACGGCGTGGGCGGCCCCGAGAGGATCGCAGAGATCACGTCGACGTAGCCGAGGTCTGCGTACGGTGGCTTTCCTGCGAGGCACGCGTAGGCGATGGCGCCGATCGCGTAGAGGTCCGCGCGCGCGTCGAGGTCTGCGACGCCCCGCGCTTGCTCGGGCGCCATGAAGCGCGGCGTCCCCACAACGATGCCCACCGCCGTCGTCGGAACGCGTCGTCCATCACGCACCCGCGAGACGCCGAAGTCGAGGATCTTCACGACCTCTTCGCCCTCTTCGTTGCGCGATACGAAGAGGTTCGCGGGCTTCAAATCCCGGTGCACGATCGACCGCGCGTGCACAGACGAGAGCGCGTCGAGCACCGGCGCGAGCAGCGAGACCGTGATCGTCGGAGAGAGCGATCGCTCACGACGAATCCGCGCCTCCAGCGATTCGCCTTCGAGCAGCTCCATCACGATGTACGCGCCCACGACGGGATCGACGCCGAAGTCCAAGACCTCGACGACGCCTCGACGCGCAACGGACGCAGCGGCCACCGCCTCTTGTTCGAAGCGCCGCACCGCCTCGGCCTCGTGCTTGTCCTCGGGCGGCATGAGCTTGATCGCCACCGGTCGACCGAGCTTGACGTGACGCGCACCGAACACCGCCCCCATCGCGCCCTCGCCCAACAATCGCTCGATGCGATAGCGGTCGGCGACGACGAGGCCGACTCGTTCAAGTGCCCAAGGGCTCGGATCCATCACGACTGCGCAGTGGGTACACGATTTCGAGCGGGTTCGCACAGTTCACCGGCGACGGCGCGACGGGCGCGAGCACGATCGCGGCGAGCGCAAACGCAGTCACGGGTCTGACAGGTCGTCGCCGTCCGCTGCGAGATCGCCTTCGACCGACGGAGCAGCGTCGAGGACCGCTCGCAGCGCCTTGCGCACGGCGTCGCCCGAGAAGCCTTGCCGCGCGAGAAACGCCCAGAGCTTTCGACGGCGCTCTGCAGGCTCAGCCGCGCTCAGCGAACGCAGCTTCTTTCGCGCGGCGCGCTCACAGACGGCGCTCTCGTCCTCGCCTCGCTCGTCGAGCGCTTCAGCCACGACGGTGGACGCGGTCTCGCGATCGATGCCTTTGTGCGTGAGCTCGAGCGCCGCGCGCCGCGACGAGCGCCCTCGCGCGACGGAAGAGCGCGCCTTCGCCGCAGCAAAAGCGCGGTCGTCGAGAAACTTCTGCTCGAGCAATCGCTTGATCACCGCGTCGACCGTGGCCGCTTCTTCGCCCTTGTCGATGAGCTTTCTGCGCAGGTCGCGCGCGAGCCGCGCCCGCGCCGCGAGCATCGCCAGCGCCCTCGAGTACACGCGCTTGAACCCCTCGTCTTCGGCCATTCGTCCGCTGCTGGGCGTAGCGCACAAAGCGCTGATTTTCTAGGGCGGCTCGCGGTCGATCGAGCCTCGGGCGCAACGCTTCTCGACGTGCGAGCCCCACGCATCAGTGGTACCGATGAAATACCCCCACATGCCCTGCGGAATGAACCTCGAACTCGGCTGGGAAGGTCTCGGCCGCATCGTCCGAAGCAAGGATCGCTCGCAAGACGTGAGCGCTCAGGACGAGATCCACGTCGACGTGAAGCTCTTGCCGGTGCTTCCTGAAGAGCAGATGCGCGAGATCTTGCGGCGCGTTCTCGAAGCGGACGGCTGGAGCAAACAAGAGGACGGATCGCTCACGAAGAACATCGAAGGCGTCGTCGCTCAGCTCGAGCCCGACGCCTCGCGCGTGGTGCTTCGCGCGGTCGAGAAGAAGACGATCACCGTCACCGAGCGGCGCGGCTTCGACAAGGACACCAAGGACGAAGAGATCGACCAACAGCTCGACAAGGGCCTCGACGATCAAATGGACCGCGCGAAGAAGGCGCAAGAAGAGGCGCTCTCTCGCGCCGCCGTGGCGAGGCTGCTCGGCGCCGAACCGTCCTTGCGCGAGCAGGTCCAGACCGCCCTCAACAAGGTGTATCGCGAGGCGCTCGAGCAGCGGGCCAAGCAGCTCGGCAGCGTCGAGTGGGTGAAAGAACAGGGCGATCCGGGCGGAAACTACGAAGTGACCCTGGTCGTGAAGGCGTGAGGTCGATGCGATGAAACAAGCACGTTCAGACGAGCGACGCGTGACGCTTCGCTACAAGTTCGACCGGCAAACGGGCCGCACCTCGCTCACGGTCGACGTCGAGGTGCCCGAGGACGAGATGCCGCACGAGCACCGGCAGGACCTCAAGGAGATGGCCGAAGAGATCCTCGGTGTTCCGCTCGGAGCGCTCGGCGAGCACGTCGAAGTGCAGCTCAAGCGCGCAGGCAAAGCGCACGATCACGATCACGACCACGACCACGACCACGACCACGAGAAAGAGCGGCAAGAGAACGCCCCCGCTCGCCCGGCGGTGAAGACGTGAGCGCGATCCTTCCGTGGGCCGCCTCGATTTTGTGTGCGCTCTTCGTAGCGCTGCACATCGCGAGCGAGCACCAGGGACAGAAGATCCTCGCGGCCATCACCAAGGTGCTCGCGAGCGCCTCGTTTCTGGGCATCGCTTGGACGGTGAGCGCAGGCGCGACGCTCTACGCCAAGCTCATCCTCGGCGCGCTCGCCTTCTGCGCGATCGGCGACGTGCTCCTGCTCTCTCGCGCAACGCCCGCGTTCTTGGGCGGGCTCGTGAGCTTTCTCGTCGGACACGTCGCGCTCGCGGTGGCGTTCACCACGCTCGGTCTGCAGCGCGGCTGGTTGCCCGCGGCGCTCTTCGTGCTCGGGGCGATCGGCGCGCGAGTGATCTATTGGCTGCTCCCGCACGTCGAGAAGAAGATGAAGCTCCCCGTGCTCGCGTACTGCGCGGCGATCTCGGCGATGGTCGCGCTCGCGTTCGGGGCTTTCGGACACGGCGCCCGATGGCTCGTGCCCGCGGGCGCGGTGCTCTTCTACCTCTCGGACCTCTCCGTGGCGCGCGATCGCTTCGTGAAGCCCGCGTTCGTCAATCGGCTCTGGGGGCTGCCGCTGTACTACGCGAGCACCGTGCTCATCGCGTGGTCTGCCCGCGCTTCGTGAGCGACGGACTGTAAGCGCGACGGGGGATCGGCCGTTCTCGACGGTGAACGCGCGTCGGCGCCAAAAGGAATCAAACCTTTCAGCGCCCTCGCCCGTCACAGAACCGCTCCCAGCCGCCACGGGAGCGTCGAGGAAGCGCAAGGTCCCCCATGAAGCGTTGGTCCGTTCGTCGAGTGCTCGTTGGTCTCGTCGCCGTCGCGATCTCTGCAGGCGCTCGCCACGCCGACGCACAGACGCTGCAAACTGTCGTCGCCGGAGCGCCCGTGATGATGCGCGCGCCGATCCCCGACGAGACCATGGACACCATGGCGCGCGTGGCGCCTCGACAGTGGCGGCCCGTCGTGACGGTCGCGCCCAACGTTCAAGCGTGGCGCAACTACCTCGCGACGCAGCGAAGGCAAAACATCGGGTGGCTGCGCGCGTACATGCAAGCGGGAGTCTTCCCCGAGAATCGCGTGCGACCGGGGCGGCTCAACGTGTTCGTCGACGCGAACGGAAGGCTGTGCGCCGTGGCGAATCTCCTCGCGCACTCGGGCCATCGCGTACTGGTGGACCGAGTGTCTCGCGCCAACAATTTCGTGCGCTTCGCCGACGTGGGCGCAGGACCGCTCGTCGACTGGTCACTCTCGTCGGGCCTCACGCGCGAAGAGATCATCCGCATCCAAGAGCCGTATGAGTACATTCCCCAGGGAATTCCCGTGCAGAATGAGTGGCAGGCGCAGCAGCAAGAGCGCGCTCGGCTGCAGTCTCACTTCGTGCAAGTGATCCAAGAGCTCGAGGCAAACTTCGACGGCTCGCTCGCGGTCGCGGTCAATCGCCTGGGCTCGCACCTCGCCGAAGCGCCGCACGACCTCGGATGGGACGGCCCCGCCGAGCCGATCGCGCAGCCATATGTGCAGCCCGTGGTTCAACCCATCGTGCAGCCCGTGGTCTATCCGCAGCCGTATGTGCAGCCGGTGGTCTATCCGCAGCCCTACGTGCAGCCGTACGTGCAACCGTTGGTGGTGTACCCCGAGCCCGTGCTCCGCCCCGTGCGAGTGAACCCGTACTCGCAGCCCGTGGTGTATCCGACCCCGCAGCAAGTCGTGGTGCCCGTGCTCCCCGTGCAACCCGTGCAGCCGCTGCAGGTGCATGTGAACGTGAACGTGCAAGCGAACCCCGTCCCCGTCGTGATCGCGGAGTAACGCCGCGTCACGCGACGGAGCGTCACTTCGCGCTCAACGTCAGAGCGCGAGGCGAGTAGCCTTCTGCCCGCACACAAAATCGAGCGCCCTCGCGCTCGCTGGCAGGAGGATCCACTCGTCATGGGCTTCATCATCAACCGCGCCGATGGAAGCAGCCGACAGGTCTCGGGCTATCGGTACGCCGCTCCGAAACCAGGGACGCGAACGTGGGCGCCGAGCGCCTCCGCCGCGAGCTCGAAGCTGCCTCGCCGCGTCGACCTCCGACCGTTTCTCACCGAGGTCGAGAACCAAGAAGACACCAACTCGTGCGCAGCCAACGCCGTCGCCGGAGCGTACGAATACCTGGTCAAACGCCACCTCGGCGAAGAGGCCTACGACGTCAGCCGACTGTTCATCTACTACAACGGCCGCGCGGTCGACGGGATCGAGAACGAGGACGAAGGCTCGGTGATCGGCTCGCTCATCGAGAGCTTGAAGCAGTACGGCGCGTGCTCCGAAGCGACGTGGCCGTTCGACGCAGAGATCGTCAACGAGCAGCCGAGCGACGAGGCGTACCAAGAGGCCTCGGAGTTTCTCATCGAGGACACCGCCGTGGTGCCCACGCGCCTCGAGGCGTGGAAGAGCGCGCTCGCCGAGGGCTACCCGATCATCTTCGGGATCTCGCTGTTTCGCTCGTTCGACAAGCACCGAAAGCCGGGGCTCGTTCCCATGCCTTCGCCCCGCGAATCGTCGCGCGAATCGCACGGCGGACACGCGATGCTGGCCGTTGGATACAGCGATCAAGACCGGGTCTTCATCGTCCGCAACTCGTGGGGAACCGACTGGGGCGACGACGGCTACTGCTACATCCCGTACGACTATCTCGTGAACGAGCGCTTCAACAACGGCGACTCGTGGATCATCCGCCGCGTGGACGCGGTCGCCGCGGATGAGGGCTGGTCCGAGGACGACGAGTCGGTCTTGCCCGAGATCGACAACGAGTTCGCGAACATGAGCGAGGACGAGTTTCAGGCGTTTCACGACGCGTGCGGAGAGGTTCCTTTCGAGAGTCGCCTGGCGCAGCTCTTCTTGGTGGTGGCCAACGCTGACGGAGACGTGAGCGACGAAGAGCTGCAGACGCTCGCCGCGCACTTGCAGGACACCTTCGAGCGAATCGGCTCCGAGCTCGACCCGCAAAAGGTGCTCCGCTTCGCCGCGCGCCACGTCGAGAACGAAGAGCTGCTCAACGAGACCGTGCAGATCTTCGGCGAGCACTTGTCCGCGGGAATGCTCGCGAACATCATCAGCAAGGCGCAGGAGATCGCCGGCTCGGACGAGCTCAACGAAGACGAAGAGGGACTTCTCGCGCAGCTCGTCGAAGAGTGGCAGATCGAAGAGTGATCACTCGGCGCTGCGTTTGGACGCACGCTTCTTCGGGGTGGTGATCGCCGCTCGCTTCTCTTTCACGCGCGGCGCCGCGAGCACGATCGTGTGCTCGGTGATCGCGTCGAGCGCGTAGCCCGCGGCCCACAGCGAGAGCAGCGGCTCGAACGGGTTGGGAACGTCAGCGAAGCGCTTCGCTCTCAGCTCCGACGGGATCGGCGGGTATCCGCTCGCGGCGATCGAGTCGGGCGCGAGCGACGTGCTCGCGGCGATCACGCGGTTGCCTTTGGACACGAGGCGCCAGAGCGCGGCGCACTCCCACGTGAACGCCGCGCGCCAGGCGGGCGTCCCGAAGTCGTAGAGCCTCGCGCGCATGATCGTTCGCTCGGTCGTGGGCGTCGGCACGTACGCGTCACCGACGGCCATCGCCGCGGGCATGTGCCGAAAATCACCGGGCTGCGTCTCCCAGTCCTCGGGGTCGACGATGCGCCAACACACCCGCGACGGCTGCGGCGCGCCCCACGCAGCGAGGCGTCGAACAGCCTCTCGCGCCACGCGCTCGGCCGTGGTGACGCCGGGGATGTCGCACGCGAGCGAGCACGCTGCGATCACCGTCGGAGGAGCGTCGCACAGTCGCGGACCGACCTCGAGGTAGCGCAGGATCGCCGCGCGCGTCGGCTGGTCGTTGAAGCCTCGCTCGGCGAGCGCCGGCGGCCGCTCGTCCTCGGCAAACACGCGATCACCATCCCCGAGCCACTCGCTCGGAACGATCCCTCGCCCAGCCAACAGCTCCCACGCCTCTGCGGGATCATCGACGTCTCGCACCGCGTCGCGCGTGGCTTCGAGCGTCGTTCGATCGGGCTCGAACACTCGCTGCGTGAGCTCTTTGTCCGAGAGCGACAGATCGTCGGAGTGCGTCGTCGCAGCGCTGAGCGGCTCGGTCTTTTTCTTCGTCGCCATGGTGCGCAGGGACTATTCGAAGGTCGATTCGTAGTAGGCCTCGTTGGCCTCGTCACGAATGTAATCGGGCATCGCTTTGGTCTCGATCGGGTGGCCGCCCGCGGCGAGCATGAGCAGCCCCAGGACGTGTTTGCACGGGCGTTTGCGCGACGGACACGAGCAGCCCGAGTCCGACGACGGCGCGCTCGTCGACGCGTAGAGCGAGTAGCGCTCGCTGCCGTTGTACTCGCCCCAGAGCACTCCGCCCTCGTCGATGCCGAGGGCGCTCCACTTGCGCGGGTCGGCGACGCTCTTGGCGTTCGAGACGCTCTTGGAGTCCGGTGCGAGTCGTTTGATGGTGTCGAGGGTGAGCTTTGCCATGACTGCCTCCGTCGCCCTCGCGGGCGGCAGCCGAGAGGGTATCCTTCCGCCCCTCCATGAGCGACAACCCTCTGCTCGAACTGAGCATCGATCCCCCGTACGAGCGCGTCCGCGCTGAGCATGTTCGTCCCGCCATCGACGCGTTGATCGCGCGTTCGAAGCAGCGCATCGCGGCGATTTGTGCGCTCACCGGGCCGCGGTCCTTCGACAACACGCTGCGCGCGCTCGACGAGAGCACCCGCGAGCTCGAGTGGGCGATGGCGGTGGTCTCACACCTCGAAGCCGTGATGAACGAGCCGGCGCTGCGCGACGCGTACAACGACGTTCAGCCGAAGGTGAGCGAGTTCTACTCGAAGATTCCCTTGGACCCCGCGCTGTGGCAGGCCGTCTCGAGCTACGCGAAGACCGACGAAGCGCGCGCGCTCACCGGGCCGCAGAAGCGCTTTCTCGACAAGACGCTCGACGGCTTTCGTCGACAGGGCGCCGAGCTCGCCCCCGAAGGCAAAGAGCGCCTCGCGGCGATCGCCGCTCGCCTGAGCGAGATCACCACGAAGTTCTCGCAGAACGTCCTGGACTCGCACGCCGCGTTCGACATCGTGATCAGCGACGAGTCGAAGGTCGCGGGCCTGCCGCCCTCGGCGCTCGCGATGGCCAAAGAGAGCGCGAAGAGCAAGGGACTCACGGGCTTTCGATTCACCCTGCAGTCGCCGAGCTACCTCGCGGTGCTCACGTACGCCAACGACGCCGCGCTGCGAAAGACGCTGTGGCACGCGTACAACACCAGCGCGACGCGCGAGCCGTTCGACAATCGACCGCTGCTCGGAGAGATCCTCGCGCTTCGCAAAGAGCAAGCGCAGCTCTTGGGCTTCAAAGACTTCTCGGACTACGTCCTCGCCGATCGCATGGCGAAGACCGGAGAGACCGCCTCGCGATTCGTCGATGATTTGCGGCGGAGGACCGTCCCGTTCTTCGAGCGAGAGAAGGCCGAGCTGCTCGCGTTTCGCCGCGAGCTCGAAGGGCCGAAGGCGCCCGAGCTCGAGCCGTGGGACGTCTCGTACTACTCCGAGAAGATGCGGCTCGCGCGGTACGCCTTCGACGAAGAGATGCTGCGGCCGTACTTCGAGGCCAACGCCGTCGTCCGCGGAATGTTCTCGGTGATCGAGCGCGTCTACGGCCTCTCGGTGCGCGAGCGCGAAGACGCCGCGCGCTATCACGAGAGCGTGCGCGCGTTCTCGATCTTCGACGGCGAGCGCGAGCTCTGCCGCTTCGCGATCGACCTGTACCCGCGCGAGAACAAGCGCGACGGCGCGTGGATGAACGGGATCCTCTCGTCGCTGCCGAGCGAGGGGCCGCAGGTGGGGCTCTTCTGCGCCAACGTCACGCCCGCGTCCGCCGAGCGCCCCGCGCTGCTCACGTTTCGCGAGGTCGAGACGCTCTTTCACGAGTTCGGACACCTCCTTCATCACGCGCTCTCGTCGGTGGACATCCGAGGAATGGTCGGCACCCGCGTCGCGTGGGACTTCGTCGAGCTTCCCTCGCAGATCCATGAAAACTGGTGCTGGCAGCGCGAGGCCCTCGAGCTGCTCGCCAAGCATCACGCCACAGGCGAGCGCCTGCCCGACGAGCTGTTCGCCAAGATGAAGCGCGCGCGGACGTTTCGCGAAGCGACGATGCAGATGCGTCAGCTCTCGTTCGCGACGGTGGACCTCGAGCTGCACCGCACGTACGACCCCGCCAAGCACGGCGACGTCGTGCGCTTCGCGCGCGAAGTGATGGGCCAGTTCGCCGCCACGCCGCTGCCCGACGACTACGCGATGATCGCGAGCTTCAACCACTTGTTCGCCGACCCGGTCGGGTACGCGGCCGGCTACTACTCGTACAAGTGGGCCGAGGTCCTCGACGCCGACGCGTTTACCCGCTTCGAGCGCGAGGGCATCTTCAACCGCGCCACCGGCGAGGCGTTTCGCAAGAGCGTGCTCTCTCGAGGCGACAGCGAAGACCCCGCCGTGCTGTTTCGCGAGTTCATGGGCCGCGACGCCACCGTAGACGCGCTGCTCGCGCGCATCGGACTCGTCGAGCGCGCCGCGTAGTCACGCTCGACGCCCTCTCAGCGTCCGCGCGTCGAGAGCCGCTGAGGAGCGCTCGCCGTCGCCGCTTGTCGCGCGCGCGCCGTCGGCTCGGCGCCGGGCGCCACCGCGAGCACCTCGGTGTGACCGTCAGCGTACGCGGCGACCGCCCAGCGCTCGGGCTCGTAGTCGCCGCCGGGGACGTTCGCGTTCCAATCGAGGTTGAGCCACACGGGGCACGCTTGCGACGAGCGATAGGCGATGTGCTGTCGGCCCGACGCGTATCGCGCCCAATTGCGCCCATAGAACTGCGCGATCTTCGTCGCCACGGTGTTCGCCGGCTCTTGCACGCACGCCTCTGCGTACGCGTGGCCGCCGCGCGATCCCTCCATAAACACGACGCGCGCCTCGCCGCCGATCGCGCGCACCATCGCGGCGAGCGTCACCGCGAAGTCGTCGCAGTCGCCCGCGTAGTTGTTCTGGATCGACTCGCGAGGAAGCGCGACGTACTCGCGCCCCCGCGGATCGTTGACATACCGCCAGTGCTCTCGCACGTACGACCAAATCGAGGCCACCTGCTCCACCCGAAACGTGCCCTCGTTGCGCGCCGCGAGCTGCACTGCGGTGTTGCGCACGGTGGGCTCCATCGGATCGAGCGCTCGGCGCAGCTGCGGAACCATCGTCGTCCGGACAAACGCTTCTTCGTCGGTGCTCGCCGTCGCCGCCTGCTCTTGCAGCCGCAAATACGCCAGAAAATTGCGGCCGGGCTCGGTCAACCACAGCCCTCCGATCAGCGCTGCGCCGATGCCCACGAACACGCCCACGATTCGAAGCGTCGATCGCGCGACGTTTCCCGCGAGCGTCGGCGGCGCGACGATCGTGCCCTTCGCCGCCATGCGAAGAAACGGCTTGAGCGAAGCGTGGCCCCACGGAAAGGCCACCTGGCCGATCATCACGTCATCGCCCGGTCGAACGGTCGCCTTCGAGACGCGCTGCTCTCCCACGAACGTGCCGTTGGCGCTCGCGAGGTCCTCGATGAGCACACGATCACCCTGCCAGGAAATTCGCAGGTGCCGACCGCTCACCGTCGGGTGATCCACGACGACGTCGCAGTCTGGCGCGCGACCTACGACCCACACGACTGATTTCTTCGCCACTGCGAAGGCAGCGTACCATTCTGAGCGGCGCTTGTTTGCAGTGCAGCGATCCAGGCCGCGGATGCGCTACCCTTCGAGGGTCGTGCGCGTTCGCTCGCTCATCGTCGGATCGATTCTGTGCTCGTTCGCTGGATGCAAGGCGTTCGACCGCGATCGTTATCACGCGCTGCTCGACGCGGTCGGCTCGGAGGCGAGCGTCGAAGACGGCGCAGGCGCGTGCCTGCAGCGCACCGCCACAGACGACGCAGGCTGCTCGCTCGCGATCATCCCTGCGCCTCCGAGCGCGCTCGCCGATCAGCCGACGAACGGCCGCACGTACACCCTCGCGTTGCAGCGACTCGACATCGGCCCTGGCTCCTTCGGAAACTGGAGCCAAATCGGCTTCGACGTCGATCGACGCTGCACCGCTCCGACGGCGACGCCCGAACAGCAGTCGTGCCGCCCCATGCAGATCGTCGCCGATGGCCTCGATGGCCGCGACAACGCGTTTGGCGGAGCGATCGCGACGAGCCTCCTCATCACTCGAACGCTCGTCGACACCGAGGTCACCGACGGGCTTCAAACCGGGAGATTGGCGCTCGGATTGCGCATCACCGAGTGGGGCGGCGGCGACGATCGCAACGTCTCGGTCGACTGGCTCACGCTCACCAACGGTCGCCCTCCTGCGGGCTCGACGGCGCTGACCTGGGACGGTCGCGACACGTGGACGATCGATCCCGGGCTGTCGTTCGCGCCGTCCACCACGACGCCTCGCGCGCGCTCGTCCGACGCGTTCGTGGCGTGTGGCTACTTCGTCGCGTCGTTTGGTGATCGCGTTCCGCTCGCGTTTCTCAACACCGGACGGCTGCGCATGTTGTCGGTCGACCTCGTCAAGCTCGCCGGCGCGTTCGATCCCGCCAACGGAGGGACGACCGATCTGATCGGCGTGTGGACGAGGCAAAACGTCATCGAGTCGCTGCCGTGGTTCGACTACTGCCCGCCCCCGATCGGTCCGAGCGGCACGTTCAACGACCGGATCGACGCGATCTCGCAGGCCTTCGACGTGCTCAACAACCTCTCGCAAAACAGCGCTGTCGCGTGCAACGCAGCCACGCTCGCGCTTCGGTTGGTGTGGCGCCCGGTCACGGTCGAAGGCGTCGCGAGCACCTCGTTTCCTCAGCTGAACAACTGCAATTCCGACGGCGGCGCGCCGGTCGATCCTTAAGAGGCTCCGCGATGAAACACCGAACGCTCACGCTGTGCGCTGCGCTCTTGGCCATCCCCGCGACCCACGCGTGTCAGGCCTTCGATCGCGCCGAGTACGCGCGGCTGATGGGCCGCGGCGACGCGAGCAACGACGCCCTCGCGCCGCGCAACGACGCGAGCAGCGACGCGAGCGGCGACGGAGGCCCCGCCG
The DNA here is from genome assembly GCA_046351515.1 of Polyangiales bacterium. Taxonomy (GTDB): domain Bacteria; phylum Myxococcota_A; class Polyangia; order Polyangiales. Next base: position 20,771 of record JAXLYJ010000049.1, on the reverse strand, counting down.
CGTGTGCTCAGCGAACGCGCGACGCGGGAGCGGGCTGCGATTTGGCGATCGTTCCGTCGCTGCCGGCGGGGCTTGCGAACAGCATCGGGTCGACCAAGGTCTTCGCGGTGCGTCGCGTGTTGTTGGGCGCAGGCGGCGCATGGTCGGGCATCGGCTTCGATCGCGATGGAATGTGCACCACCCCCAACCCGCCGGGCGGCGGCGCTCCGATGGTCCCGTGCCGCTCGCCGCTCGTGCTCGCCGACGGGATGAACGGCCGCGACAACGCCTTCGGCAGCGTCATCGGCCAGGTCGGCGTCTTCGGCAGCTCGTTCAACGAGAGCGATCTCAACAGCAACATCGCCGACGGGTCGTCGACGATCGGTCTGCGCCTCCGCGATTTTGGCGGGCAAAATGACGCCTCGATCACCGTCGAACTCTTGCCGCTCGTCGACGGTCACCCGCCGTCCAACCCCACCGCGATGCCCAACTGGGACGGACGCGACGAGTGGAGCATCCACCGCGGACTCGCCTACGGCGCCGACGGTCGCACGATCCGCGTCTCGACCACGGACGCGTTCTCCTCGTGCGGCACCATCGTGATGCCGTTTCCGAACAACGCCCCGCTGTACTTCGCCAACGCGCGAATTCGCACGCAGATCACGCTCACGGACATCCGCCTCTCGGGCCAACTCGACGCGATGGGCAACGTGACCACCTTGGATCTGAGCGCGATCTGGGCGCGCAATCAGATCTTCGAAGACCTCCGCACCTTCGGCGTGTGCCAAGAGCGACAGTCGACGATGGAATGGACGACCGTTCTGCTCGGCGTCGCAGCGGCGCTCGACATCACCGCGAGCGGCGTGCCCAACCCCGCTGCGGATTGCAGCGCCATGAGCGTCGCGTTTCGCTTCGAGCTCGTCCCGATCACGGTGTCGGGGGACGCGACTCCTCCGCCTCCGATGGTCGTGGATCCGTGCGCGGTGGGCTCGGACGCGGGGACGCGCGGCTGATCCATCGAGCGCCAGCGAGCGCAAACAACGCCGCCGCGAGCGCCGCCAACGAGAGCGAAGGTCGCCCGTCGAAGACCGAGAGCAACGCGATGGCGAGCGCAGCGATCGCGCCGGTGCGGCGAGCGCCGTCATCGGAGCCCACGACCGCGGCGAGCGCCGTCGCGCTGAGCGCTGCGGTTGAGAGCGCGATGCTCCAGGACGTCCAGCGAGCGCCGACGAGCGAGAGCGCGACCGAGCTGGTCGCGATCAGCGCGACGAGCCACGTCGATGCAGCGGCCAGGCGCTCGGTCTTCGGCTTTCGCAGCGTCAACAACGCGCAGAGCGCGAGGGAGAAGACCGCCGTCGCGATCCACGCGCCGCGCGAAGAGGCGAGCGGCGAGACGCGCACGCGCAGCGGGTTGGGACGAGTGTCGATCGAGACGCACGCGATCGACGAGATCGAATCGTCGGCGCACGTCCACCCCTCGCTCATCACCTGCATCCACCCGCGAGGAACGATCGCCACCCTGCGAATCGCCTCACCGTTCGTGACTGGCCATCCGAGCTGAAACAGCCGAACGTCCCTCGCCTCACGCACCGATCGCACCACGACGCGCGGCCGCGGCGTGCTCGTCGGCTCGGGCAAACGCGCGTGCCACGAGGCTCCGACGCGCGTGACCACCAACGGTCGAAGGTGGCCGACGAGTTCGACCGAGGGAGGCGCGCGGTCGCTGTCGAAGACCGTTGGAAGTGCGATTTCGGGGCCGCGATCACGGTCGTACACGACGCGCGCGGTGACGAGCTCGCGCACGGGCGCGGTCTCGAGCAGGGTCCACTCTTCGAGGACCTCCGTCGGGCGCGCGAGGGCAAGGACGAACAGGAGCGGGTGCACGAGGGCGCGAACACTGCCACACTCCAGCGGCCGATGGCCCACCTGCCCGAACCGATCGAGGAACCGCCGCGACGCGTGGTCGCGCCGCCGCCTCGCCCATCGGAGCCCGAGCCGCTGGATCTCGACGAGCTTCCGAGCGGCGAAGACCCGGTCGTGCGCCAGCCCAAGACCATGGTGCAGCTGCCCGAGGCGCCGATGTACACGCGGCGCATCGTGACGCGCGTGGGCGCGGTCGCGGGCGGGCTCGGCGCGACGCTCGGCGCGATCGGACTGATCGTCGCGGTCGCGGTGAACAAAGTGCGACTGCCGCGCGCGGGCTTCGGCGCGTCGGCGCACGCGGCCACGCCCAGCGCATCGGACGGAGGAAACACGGGCTCTTCTGCGATCGCGCTGTCCCTCGACAACGGCGACGGCGGCGCGGACGGCGGCGGCGCTTACGTGACGAGCGCGGTGGCTCCGTCGCCGCTCGCTTCACAGACGCCCGAGGGTTGGATCGCGACGCATCAGCGGCTCGGGCGAGGACGCACGCTGCCGCAGGTGCTCCGCCTGCTCGGAGTGACAGGAAATATCCAGACCAAAGTCATCTCGTCGATGCGCACGCTCGTCAACATGCGGGCGCTTCAGCCGACGGACGTGGTCGTCGCGCAGCGCGATCCGACGCGCGACAACGCGCTGCGCAGGGTCGAGTACCGTCGCGGCGAGAGCGAGGTGATCGCGGTCACGGTCGCGGCGGACAACTCGTGCAGCGCAGAGCGAATCCGCGTGGTGAAATCCACGATCCGCGTCGGCGCCGGCTTCGTCGTCCGCGGCTCGCTGCAGGACACGCTGCGCGCGGCGCACTTGCACGCGGACATCGTTCCGCTGTTGCAGCAGGTGTTTCGAGAGCTGGACCTGGGCGCGTCGCTGCACGAAGGCGACTCGGTGCGGTTGATCGTCGATGAAGAGCGCCTCAACGACAGCTTCTTTCGCTACGCGAAGATCACAGCGATCGAGCTTCGCGCGGCCAGCGGACGCAACAAGCGCGGGTATTGGATGCAGACGGGACCGCGCGGCGGCGATTACTTCGACGCGCAAGGAACCGCGCAAGTGCAGGGCGCGCTGCAACCGCCGGTCAATCCGCCGAGGATCACCTCGCCGTTCAACCCGCACCGCATGCACCCGGTGTTGCATCGCGTGATGCCCCATCAGGGGACGGACTTCGGAGCTCCTGCGGGCACGCCGGTCATGGCCGCGGGCGACGGGATCGTGGTGTTTCGCGGATGGGGCGGCCCTACGGGAAACCTCGTTCGCCTCTCGCATCCCCAGCTCAACCTCGAGACGGGCTACGCGCACTTGATTCGATTCGAGCCGTCGATCTCGCTCGGTCAGCGCGTGCGCGTCGGGCAGGTGATCGGCTATGTCGGATCGACCGGGCGCAGCACAGGCCCGCACCTTCACTGGAGCGTCAAGCGCTCGGGGCAGTTCATCGACGGAGCGCCGTTTCTCGCGTGGAGGCGGCAAGTCCCGGCGAATTTGCGACCGCAGTTCACCGCGCTCGTCGCGCAGCTCGACGCAGAGCTCGACGCGATTCGCGTGGAAGGCGCCGCGGCGCAACCCGGCACGGCTGCGACCGCGCCACCACAGAGCCCCTGATCGACCCGCGAACAAAACGCCACGCATCCCCCTGTAGCCGCGGGAACGTTCGTTGTATCAACGCCGCGGTCGCATGTCCTTTCCTCCTTCGAAGGGTCCACTCCAAGCGCTGACCGCGCCGCTGATCGTCGCGTTGCTCGTGATCGTCACGGGCCTCGGCAATTTCGGCATCTGGCAGCCATCCGAGCTTCGCGTCGCGGACGCCGCGCGCGGCACCACGCAAGCATCGGAGGTCCTCAACAACCGTCCCCCTGCGCAGATCGCGATGGTGCGCGCTGGGTTTCGCTCCTTTGGCGCGAGCGAGTCCGGCGGACGCATGCCGACGGCCCTGCTCGCAGCGCTCTCGACGCTCGCGCTCGCGGCCGCCGTATGGTCCGCGAGCGACGCTCGCACCGCCGCGTTCGCAGGAACCGCGTACGCCTCCATGCCGCTCGTCTTCATGAACGCGCGGCAGATGTTCGGCGGCGGCGTGGCGCAGAGCGCGTTTACGCTGTTGTTCGCCAGCGCGGTGGTGACGCTGTTCTGCCGTCCGCCGCCCGCGGACAAGCCCCTCTTGCAAAACCTCTACAAAGCGCGCGCGCTGCTCGTGCTCGTGGCTGCGCTGTTCGCCGTGCAGGCGTCCGGAGCGATGCTCGGCGTCGTCCCAGTGCTCGTCGGCGTGGGAATCGTCCCGCTGTTTCGCTGGAAGGACGAGGATCCCACCACGCGAAACACGGGCCTCGTGCTCGTGGTCGTGGGCGCCGTGCTCGGGCTCGCAGCCTCGCGCGCGGCGGTGAAGCTCCCGCTCGAGCACTACAGCTGGCTCGTCGGCGTGGGCGCGGACTCCCGGCCGCCGACGGGGCTTCCGACGCACGACTCGCTCATCGAGCACGTGGGCCACGCGCTCTTTCCGTGGACGGGCCTCGTGGCGTTCGGACTGGCGCGACTGGCTGCTGCGCCTCCGATGGACGCCAGCGAGATCGGCCGCGAGGGCTCGGTCGTCGCGACGGACGAAGCGTGGCGTGAAGCGGGCCTTCGCTTGAGCGCGGCCGGCGCTGCGCTGGTGGCGTTTGGGCTGCAAGGGTTTCACCTGCAGCAGTTCGGTCCGTCGCCGTTCGTGGCTGCCGCTCCGCTCGCGATCGCCGCGGCCATCGCGCTTCGCGACGCTGAGCGCTCCGCCATCGGTTGGAAGATCGTCACGGCGGGCGTGACCTTCTTCACCGTGATCATGATGCGCGACTACCTCTTGTTTCCCAAGAGCTCGTACGCCGCGCTGGGGCTGCCCGACGGCGGTCCTGCGTTTCCGGACGGCTTTCGTTGGTCGCAGGACAACCAGCCCAACAAGAGCATTTTTCAGTGGCTCGGGGCGCAGAAGGGAGCGGCGATCGGCCATCTCTTCAAGGGCAGCGCGCCCGGTGAAGCGTACTTCTTGCTGATGGGCGTCGCGTACATCGCCATCGCTTTGCCTGCGTTCTTTCAGGGCAGCGGAACGGTGCAGGCGTTCGGGCTCAAGCGCCCCTACGAGTGGATGCTCGAGGTCGAAGCGGGCGCTCGCAAAGAGCGCGACGAGCTCGCGGCCAAGGGGCTGTGGCGGTCGTGGCACGCGCTCACGGGGACGGGGATCCTCGCGAGCTTCCGCGCGTGGGCGCTGGCGAGCGCGGTCGCGCTGATCGGCACGTGCGGCGGCTCGGCGCTGACCACCGCGAACATGGGGACGCAGACGAAGGCCGCGTTCTTGGGATTTGCGGCGATTCCGTTCGTCGTGGTCGGAGGCGTCTACGGCTTCATCCTCCTCTGGAACTTCTTCGGCTGGATCGGCGATCGCACCCGTCCGTGGATGGTCGCGCTGCGCGGCTCGCGCGTCGGGATCACGGCGTTTGGCGCGATCTTCGTCGCGCTGATGTTCACCAAGCTCTACATCCCCGCGCTCAGCGAGCACCTCTCGCCGCGCGGAGTGTGGGCGGTGATCAAGCAGATGCGCCGTCCGCACGAGCGCGTCGCGCGCTACGGCGGCTCGTCCGAAGAGCGCAACGCTGGCTACTACGCGGACTTTCCGGTGCGCGACATCGACACTGAGACCGAAGCGGTCGAGTGGCTGCGCACGGGCTCGCCCACGGACCGACGCTTCATGCTCGTCGATGCGCGGGTTTTCTCTCGGCTCAATCGTGCCTTTCGCAACGCGCAGCCGCAGGGGCAGCGCAACAACATCCCCGTGCTCGACGCGAGCAACTCGAACCTCTACGTCGCGGCGTCGGACGCGGGCGAGCGCGGCTCGCGCAATCCGCTGGACGAAATCGTGATGAGCCAGGATCGCTTGCTCACGCGCAACGATCACTGGCACGCGCACGGAACGCAGGAGAACGGTCGCTTCGTCGAGCAGCCCGCGCGCTTCGACGAGAACCTCGAGTTCTTGGGCTACAACCTCGACTCGAAGGGCATGTCGTACGTGCCCGTCGGCGGCTCGTTCAAGATCAAGTACCACTTCCGCGTGCTGCGCGAGATGTCAGGAAACTGGCAGATCTTCGTGCACGTCGACGGTCAGTGCCCGCGCATCAACGGCGATCACGAGCCGGCTGGCGGGCGCTACGCGGTGTCGAATTGGCTTCCGGGCGACATTATCCACGACGAGCAAGAGATCACGATCCCTGGATATTGTCGGGCCGGCACGTACTCGGTCTTCATCGGCTTCTTCCAAGGCGACGATCGCATGCGCGTGAGCGGCGGAGATCACGACCGCGAGAACAGAGTCGTTGCAGCGCGCATCGTGGTGCGGTAACGACGCTGCGACACACGCTCGCAGAGGGAAGCGCTACGGAGGGCGAGTCATGACTGACCACGGCGATAACGGCGACAAATCAGACCAGGACTCTCCCCCGAGGCGATCGATTCCGCCGGATGGAGTCAACGAACGACGCTCGCACGACCGCATCCCGGTCGCGTGGCCGTTGGACTTCAAGTCACAGGACAACTTCCTGTACTCGACCATCACCAACATCTCTGCGATGGGCATCTTCGTGTACTCGAAGGAGCCTTTGCCGAGGGGCACGCGGCTGCAGCTCTCCTTCGCGCCTCCGGGAGAAGAGCTCTTCACGCTCGTGGGTGAAGTCGCGTGGATCAATCCCTGGCGCGAAGCCGGCGACAACCCGAATCCGGGGATGGGCGTGCGCTTCATCGACCTGACGCCCGAGCAGCGCGAGCGCCTCGTTCAGCTCGTGAACACCATCGCGTACCTGCCCGAGTGAAGCGCGAGCGCGCCAGCGCGCGACGGCGCTATGGGTCGATCGAACTCCACGCGGACGTCATGCGAAACCCGAGGTGATTGAGCACCGAGCGCTCGTGGCCGTCTGCCGGGCGATTCACGATGCCGCCTTCGGACGCGATGTAGAGCGCCGACGATCCGCCGCCATCCAAGTTGATCGCGTCGGACACCGCGAACTCCTCGAGCAACGGAACCATCTCGTTCGTCGTCGCTCCGGGGGTGCTGCGCCGGCGGCCTTCGATCACGGCGATCACCAGCGTGTGGCGGTCTGCGGCCATCCCGATCGCGGTGCGGGGGTGCTGACGCCACATGCCCGTGGGCTCGTGTGGGTGAAACAAGAGCTCACCGTGGCGAAGCATCACGGGCTTTCCGGTGATCACCTGCGACGCCCAGCGCATGGGGTTGTCTCGCACCCAGCCGAACGAGTCGAACACCTCCGCGCGCCACCCAGCGCTGTTGCGACCGAACGCGAGCGAAGCGCCGCAGTTGGACTGGGACGAGTCGCGCCACACACGCCCGTCGCCGACGGCGAGTCCGCACGAGGTCGCTCCGTCGTCGAAGAAGTTCGCGTTGATGGCGATCTGCGCGTGCTGCTCGTGAGCAAAATTCGAGACCGTGGTGAATCGCTCGCGCGGTCGCGTCGCGACGACGTCGATCTCGGCGCACGCCAGGTCGATCGTGAGCACGTGCGCCTCGAGCTGATCGAGCCGCCGATGCACATGGGTCACGCCTCGATACGGGTAGGTGATGCGATCACGAGCGAGCGCGTCGGCAGCGACGGTCGTCACGAGCATCGCCGCGACGAATCGGGTCCACGTTGAACGCATATTCACTGCCTACCGCGCGGCGCATGGTCGCAGCAAGTGGCCCACGGGAATTGCCTCGCGAACGCTCGCCGCTCGATTGGGGATCAGCGCCCCGCGTCGCGAGTCGGGCCACGAGCCGCGGCTGCGTTCGGCGTCGTGTCTGCGGTCACCCAGAGGATCCGCACGCGTTGATAGCGATGCAGCGCGAAGGGATACATCGGGCGCGGAGGATCGACGCCGCCCCACTCGACGCCGCCCGACGCGAGGTTGAACACCGTGGGAGCTCCAGGCAATTGCGGCCCGAGCGCGAACGGAGGATTGCGCGCGACGCGAAGCTCGAACTCCCAGCGTGTGCGCGTCGGGACGGTCGAGTCCGAGGACGCGCGGGCTCCGCTCTGCTCGATGGCGCGACGAACGGCCTCGATCGCCTGCCGATCGAAGAACCCGCTGCCCGACGAGCGGGCGACGGAGATCGCCACGAGCCTGCCGTCGGCGCTCTGTCGTACGTCGATTTCGACCGCGATTCGCTGGGCAGCGGCGCGGCCAACCTCGTTGAGCGTCGGGTTGCTCTGCAGCATCGGCGAGTGCGGATGCGCGTCGTTCACCGCGTCTGCGCCGGCAGCGACACGCCCATTCGCGAACATGCCCAGCGAGTCCGCCTGCGCCGCGCGGTATCCCTCGCTGCCCGCGAGAAGAAGGCGCAGCAGCCCCTCGGCGATCGACGGATCTTGCGCGCGAACCGGCGCCCAGGCCCTCGCAGCCGCAGTCGCGACGCGGCGAACGTACTCCGACGAGCCAGGCGGGCGCGGCGGCGGCGCGGCGCGAAGCGCGTCTTCTCTCCATCGATCGGTGATTCGACCGACGTTTCGATCGAGCGCGCGCTGCTCGGCGAGCTGCTCGGGCGTGAGCGGTCCTTCAACCGGAGCTGAGCCGAAGCGCCAGCGCTCGTTGGCGTACGCGTCGCGCGACATCGAGCGCAAGAGATTCATCCCCGTGACCGAGGACTGCGCGGCTGAGGCAGCGGGCTCGGGCGCGCGCGCACCGACCGCGGGTTCGCTCGTCGCCGTCGGTTCGGTGGGCGTCTGCGTCGAGCGCGGGAGCGTGCGCGAGAGCCTCTCGGGCCGCGGTTGAGCGACGATCACGGGCGGAGGCTCGTCGCGACGAGGAGCGTTGCGATGCGCGGACGTCGCGAACACGAGCTCGAGCTCGATCGCGTCCGTCGCGGCTGCGACCTCGAGCCACCGTTGCTCACGCACCCGGCCGCACAACGCGAAGAACGCGCCGTGCGCGAGCACCGAGGCGATCAGCGGCGCGCGCGTGCTTCGCTCCATCGATCGGTGAACTCGGCGAGGACGCGCGCTGTTCCCGAAGCGCGTGGTTGATTACGACGTCTTGCGCTGTGCGAGCTCGGCGAGCAGCCGAGCGTGCTCTGCGACGAGCTCGGAGATCGAGACGTCGAGCGCGCCTTGCTGGCGCGCAGCGGCAGCGTTGAAGACGAACTCGCCGTCCGTCGCGCTGAGCAACGCCAACGCGTGCTCGAACGCGGTCGAGTGACGCTCCATGATCGGCTTGGACACTTGCGCGTCGAGCACGCGGCCGTCGCCGATCCACAGCACTCCCGAGATCGATCCGTTGACCGCGATCGACCCTGATCGCTGTTCGAGCTCGAGCAGTGAGAGCAGCGCTGCGAGCGAGACGTGTGAGAGCTCTCCGCGGATCGCCGTGCGCTTTCGCGGCTCGGGCGCGATCGTGTGCGCTCGACGCACGAGCCGGTCCGCGCACGATCGCAGCTCGCTCGGTCGGCACGTCCGCGGAAGATAGTCGTCGACCCCGAGCTGATACCCTCGCAAGCGCTCTCGCTCGCTCGCCAGCTCGCTGGTGAACACGACGGGCACCGCCGCGAGACGCTCGTTGTTGCGCAACATCCGCAAGAACTGCCAGCCATCCATGCGCGGCATCGTGACGTCGGAGAAGATCACGTCCGGCCGTCGTCGAATCGCCGCGGCGAGCGCCTCGAAGCCGTCGGTCGCGAACCGAACACGATCTCCATCGCGCCGAAACGCGCGCGTCGCTTGAGTCACAAACGGCTCTCCGCCCACCACGAGCACGTCGAGCGGTTGGTCGACGCTCGGCGGCTCGCGATCGGGCTGCGAGACGTCGAGTCGCTCGGAGATAAACAGGTCGATCAGCGCGACGGTGTCGTCGAGCAGATCGAGCAGCACGACCAGCGCACCCTCGCCGCGAGCGTCGTCCTTCACGTGCTCGAGGACCAGCCCCGTGAGCGTGAGCACCGACTGCGTCTCGGGAAGAACCATGCGAATCGAGATGTCGTCGCCGAGGCGGGTGCGATGCGCGCCGCGCACGAAGAGACGATGCTGTGCCAGATCCGTGGCGAACGCCTCCGCGAGCTCGGTGATCGATCGAAATCGCACTTCGTACGCGTCCAACGCCGAACGTCCTCCAACGCCTCGTTATATGTCACATCACCTAAATAGGCGATCGTTTTCGCGTCTCGATGGGGTTAGCAGTTTTTTCGTCGACCGCACGCAACGCCTGCCGAACGACCGCCCTGATTCGTCGGAGAACGGATTACGAGTGGCGGTGTCGGTCGGATTTCGAATGTTGGCCAGCTTGCAGATTCGCCGCTGTTCCGTCGGTCTGACCGTCATGCTCGCGACAGGTTGTGCGTCGCGCCCCTCCATCGAGCAGCGCCCCACGACAACGGAAATGACTCGATCGCCTCCGCTCACCATGCCAACGAGCGCGCGTCGCATTCGTGTCGACTGGCCACGGTGGAGCAACGGCGAGCGAGTTCGCGACGCCAATGCGGGATGCGAGCCGGTTCACGAAACGCGGCTCGACGCCGCGAACCAACGGTCCGAGGCGCCCGATCGCGACCCGACGTTTTCGTACCAACCCGCGGTGTGGATTCATCAATATCCGCTCGGGCCGATTTCGACCGGCTTCGGCTTCGGCGTGCACGCGTATCGCGTGTGGGAGAGCGCGCTCGCCGAACACTGGTCGCTCGCGCGCTCGCAGCGGCGCGTGTGCTTCGAGCGATGGTTTGCCGCAGCGCCAGCGGACGGAGCGACCAGCTGCGCGACGCGAGAGCTTCTGCGCCGCGCGATCGAGCGACGACCGCTGCGCGATTGCTACCGCGGGGCGAGCGACGTGACCGTGCTCGTGCGTGCGTGGGTGACGCGAGGAGGATGGATCGTTCCGATCGAAGCGAGCGCGCGGAGCGAGCACGCCGCGATCGCCGACTGCGCCGGGCGCGCGCTGATCGGCTACGCGGCGCTCGAGCACGACGACGCAGAAGCCGCGGAGACGGTGCTCGCGCTTCGATGGGGCGCGGCGGGGTGCTGGTGAGCGCCGCCCGGCGAGATATGCGCTTCGACGGGGGGAGAGCCATCGCAGCGCAAAACGCTTTCGTCTCGTGTTCTGCGGGCTGATGCCGGGCGTTGGACTCGCGCTCGCCCCATCGCGGCTGACCGCGACAACACCCTCGCGCTGTGAAATCGTTGCGCTCTCTTCATGCGCGCGCTCACCACCTCCTCGCTCTGCCTCGCGCTCGCCGCTTGCGCGGGCGCTCCGCCCATCGACCCGGACAGCTCGCTCGGCAACGACGCGACCGCACCCATGTCGGACAGAGCTTCGCCCGCGGCGGACTCGACCGCGAACGACGCCGTCGCCGCGCCCGACGCGCCCGCGGCCAACCCCGCGCTCGCGCGCGACCTCGCGGTGAGCGAAGTCGCGATCTTTCAGGGCGTCCGCGTCGGCCTGTTCTCCAACGACGCGCTCGTCTCGAACCGCAACGCGCCGCTCGTCGCCGGGCGCGCCGCCGCCGTCCGCGCGTACGTCGCTCCTGCCGCGGGATTCACCGCGCGAAACGTCACCGCCGAGCTGCTCTGGGAAGAGTCCCCCGGCGCGGTCACCGCCCTGCGCGAGACGCGAATGATCTCTGCTGCGTCTCGCGAGAGCGACCCGAACTCTGTGTTCACATTTCAAGTCGACGCAGCGAGAGTGCGCTCGACCTCGCGCTGGTCCATCCGCCTGCTCGACCCATCGGGCGCCGCTCCCGCCGACGCGAGCCCCGCGCGCGCGCCGCGCGACGGAGCCCTCGCGCCCCTCGCCCCGTCGAACGCGCCCGGAGCCGTGCGCGTCACGCTCGTCCCTGTGCGTTGGACCCGCGACGGATCCAATCGCTTGCCCGACACCAGCGCCGAACAACTGCAGCGCATGCGCTCGCTGCTCGTCGCGCTCTATCCCATCACCGCCGTCGAGTTCACCGTCCACGCTCCGATCGATTTCGGAACGACCACGTTCACTGGCAACGTCAACTTCGGCTCGCTCAACGGCGTGCTCGAGACGCTGCGCGACCGCGAGATGCCCGCGGACGACGTGTACTACTACGCGCTCGTCGCGCCGGACGTCTCGCGCGCCGCGTACTGCGGTCGCTCGTGCGTGACGGGACAGAGCTACGTCGTGAGCGACATCACCGACGCAACGATCCGCGTCGGCAGCGGCGTGGGATTCACCGGCGACGACACCGCGTGGACCTTCGCGCACGAGCTCGGTCACTTGTTCGGAAGAGAGCACGCCCCCTGTTCGACCTCCGGCGCCGACGCTCGCTATCCGTACCGCGGCGCGGCGCTCGGCGTGTGGGGCTGGGACGCGAGGGACAACACGTTCTTCGACCCCACGATGACGACGGACTTCATGGGCTATTGCGACCCGCAGTGGCTCTCGGACTACACGTATCGCGCGCTGTACGAGCGCGCTTCGACGCTGCGTCCCGGGCCGATGGCGCTCACGAGCGACGAGGGCAACCCGCTCGTGCACGTGGCCACGCTCTTCGACGACGGAGCGCTTCGCTATTCGCACTCGCGCAGGCCCAAGGCGCTTCCGCGGGGAAGCGCCACGCTGCAGGCGCGCTACTTCGACGCGAGTGCAACACTGCTCGGAACGGGCGCCGCCTCGCTCGTCGCGCTCGCCGACGGAGAGCCAAGCACGCGAGCGAACGTCTTCGTGCCCGACGCGTTCTCGAGCGCGACCCACGTCGAGCTTCGCGCGCAAGATGGAGCGCGCTTCACCCTCGCGCTGCCAGCGAGGTAGCGCTCAGTCGACGCCGTCGATCACGAGCGCGCCCGCGCCGTCGAGCGCGAGCGACCCCGAGGTGGTCTCGACGTTGATCACGCCGACGCCCGAGCCCATCTGCCAGAGAATCGAGGGCTGTTGGAGCGTGCGGCCCGAGGTCGTTCCGTCGCGAAAACTGCCGGAGCTCGTCTCGAAGCGAACGGTCGCCGCGCTCGCTCGGTCGAACGAGAGCCGCACGTCACCCGAGTTGGTGCGCACTTGCATCGCGCACTCGAGCGCGCACCGCCCCGCCCATTGCACGGAGCCCGACGTGCTCGTCGCGAGCACCCGGCTCGCGTGAAGAGAGCGTTCGACTTCGATGTCTCCCGACGACGAGCGAATCGCGATCGATCCCACGATCGAGCGCACACGAACGTCGCCCGACGTGGTGGTGATGTCCGTCTCGCCGAGCTCGGCTGCGCGAATGTCACCGGAGCTCGTGAGGATCTTCGTCGCTCCGCCGATCGCTCCGATCGTCACGTCACCGGACGAAGTTGTGATGTCCAGCGCCGTCCCCTGCGGAACCTCGATGCGCACTCGCTCCGTCGGATTTCGCTCGAATCGCAGCTCGAACGTGCGCGCGTCGATGGCCACGAGCCTCGGCTCTGCGGCTCGCTCTGCGCTTCGCACCACGACGAGGCCGCTCGCGCTGCGCTCGATCTGCAGGTCCGCCGACGCCACGCGCACGCGCAACCGCGCTCCGCTTCCGACCGCTCGCTGCTCGACCACGGCATCCACTCCGCGCGCCGCTCTCGCGCGCTTCACGATCGCAAACGTCGCTGTCCCCGCGAGGACCAACGGGAGCGCCGCAGCCAGCAGCCACCAACGCGACGAGCTCACCCTCGCAGGATTCGGCAGCGGCAGCGCGTTGGCTCGATACGGCGCGCTCTGCGACTTCACTTGCGCGCGCTTCTCTTCGACGCCTGCCCACAAGTGCTCGACCGAGCCTTGCGCGTCTGCTCGCTTCTCGAAGAGCGCGCGTTCGGCGCGCAGCCACGCGAGCTCTTCGCGGCACTCTTCACACGATTCGAGGTGCGCCGCGACGAGCGCGCCGTTGGAGATGGGCTGGTCAGCGGCGAGAGCTTCGAGCGATTCGATGTCGACGTGCGTGCTCATCGTTCGTCCTCCGAGCGATCGAGGCGCGCGGCGATGGCTGCGCGAAGTTGCATGCGAGCGCGGTGGATCTCGTTCTTCACGCGCGCGACGTTCCATCCGAGGATGGCGGCGATGTCTTCGTAGGCGAGGCCTTGATCAACGCGCAGCACGAGCGCCGCGCGACGGTCTTCGCTGAGCCTCTCGAGCGCGCGCGACAAGAGCGCGTCCGCCTCTCGACCGAGCAAGAGCGCCTCGGGGTCCGGCGCGGGGCTCACGTGCTGCTCGGCTTCGTCGGCTTCGAGCGCGACGAGGATCTTGCGTGAGCGCTGTTGTTCGCGGGCTACGTTGCGCGCCACTCCGAGCAACCACGGGACGAGGCTCTGCACCTCGGCGCCGCCCGTCAGCGCCGCGTGCGCGCGGACGAAGCACTCTTGCGTCGCCTCATCAGCCGCGGCATCGGAGTCGACGAGGTTGCGAAGAAATCGCCGCACGCGCGCAGCGTGACTGCGAAACAGCTCACGAAACGCGCTCGCGTCGCCAGACCGAACGCGCTCGACCACCGCCCGTTCGATCGGAACGACCGGCACCCGAGACGACGGCGGCTCCACCGCAGACATTGCAACGAGAACACTCACGACGAGCAAGTGCTTCGAGCCGCCGTTTGGTTTCAGGGAAATCGACGCAGCGGCTTTGTAGGGTGAGGGGACGGTGTTCAAAAGTTCATTTGTTGGTCTCACTCCGGCCCATCGCCCCGCGCGAGTGAGTCACGTTGAGACCCAACTTTGAACTTTTGAACACCGTCCCCTAACCCTACAAAACCGCCCGTTCCCCGGCGCATCACCCCAGGCTCACTGGCGCCGAAGCTCAGGAAAATACCGAACGAATCGCGCGTGTGCCCGTCGAGCCACGTCCGCGGTGCCCGTCGCGTACCGAACCCGGGACTGCGCCCCCGAGGCCGTGGTGACCACGAGCGTCGTTCCGCCGCCTGCGGCTTCGAGCGGCTCGAGCTCTCTCGGGTCGGGGCACATCGCCATCAAGTCGCGCGCGAGCTCGTCGCGCTGCGCGCGATCGAGCGTGATGCTCCGCTGAATCACACGCGGCTCTCGACTCTCGTGCCCGTCCGCAGCCGCGAACAAGTCCGAGTCATCAACACGTACGACGCCGCTTCGATCGTCGTAGGCGAACTCTCGAAAGAACAACGCGTGCGAGCTCTGGGCGCGAACCACCAGAGAAAACCCTCGCGATCCCCAGGCAGGGCACGACGACTGCGCGCCTGAAGAGCGGCCTTCATCGAGCGAGGCCGGCGAGGTCGGGCTCGACATCGACGCGCATCCGACGCTCGATGATGCGGTCCATAGCGCGACGAGCCACGCGCAGCGCTTGCTCGCTGCGCACGATCGAACGGGTTGCATCGACCGCACTGTATCGCCGCGCGCTGCGCGCGGCATCGACGCGAGAGGTCACTGTGAGGTCGGCGCGTCACGGTCGCAGGGCGCGGCTCACTGCAGGCAGGGAACGTCGCCGTCTGCCGTGATCGGACAGTAGTGCGTGAGCGTCACGGTGCTTCCTCTTCGAGCGGAGACCGAGCGAGGAAACGACGTGTTGATGGTCTCGCGATTCGCGCCCACCGGCAGCGGGACGAACTGCTGCGGCCCAGTGGTGAGCGGCGCGATCGTCGGGCGCATTCCGTAGCTCGGATAGCGCACGGTGACGCTCGCGTAGCGAAACGGATTGCCCAGCAATCCAACCGCTCGAAAGCCCTCGAAGAAGCTCTCTCGCGGCGGAACGGTGAAGGCCAACGTCTGCGTCTGACCGTCCGCGAACGTGCTCACCACCGTGTAGCTTCCGGGCGAAACAGGGATCTCGAGCACCTCGGTGGACGCCACGCTCCCGCTGGGCGCGCCGTTGACCGTCACCGTCGCGGCCACCGTCCGCACGTTGTGCAGAAAGACCAGATCGGGCCGGTTGCTAAACGCCTTCTTCGCCACGACACCAGCGATCACGAGCGCAGAGAGCCCGAAGATCACTCCGATGCGAACGGCCGCGCCCTTCGCTGAGTGCGCGAGCTGGCCGCCCGTCGCTTGCAGCGAAGCGGCCGTCGCCGCGTACGGACTCGGCTGTTGTCCGTAGCCCTGTGGGGGCTGGCCGTAGCCCTGCGGCGGTTGTTGTTGTTGCCCGTAGCCCTGCGGGCCACCAGGGCCCCATGGTTGCTGTGGATTCGACATGAACGCGATCAGACACGCCCGCGATTGATCGCGTCCAACAACCGACGAACACTCGGTCACACGATCGAGAATCTCGTGTGATCTGGTCGATCGGCTTGGGCGTGCAACGGACGATCGCCTTGTCTTCGAGCGCGCGAAGGAAGCGTGATCGAGACACAGACCTGCACACGACGCAGCACTTCATCGGAAGCGCGGCATCGCTGCACAGCGCGTTCGGCGAACGGCTCCCGGTGTTGCCAGCGCACCTCTGGGAAGAGAGCATCGACGGTGCCCCCCGGGAGGGGGGTTTCGTCCTGGCGAATCGTCCACACGGAGGACCAGGACTGACAAAGACCTGGACTTGAGTGCGGGATTGGATGGTGGAGGCGCCGGGAGTCGAACCCGGGTCCGCGAGAGTTCCAGCGCAGCTTCTACATGACGTAGTCGATCTTTTATTTCACCGGTGAGGCCGCCGATCGACAGGCTGCCTCACCGGCAATCACTCCTTTAGCTTTCTCCCAGGTCGGGGTGCGGTCCCCAGGAGGCATCCGGTTCTTTGGCGCCTCGTCGAAGAGTACCGGCGGACTCTTCGGGAGACGTCTCAGCACGCTTTATTCAGGCGGCGAGAGCGAGAGCGTTGTCGTTCGCTTCTCTGTTTTGATCGTGTCGCTTGCGCCGTCACGATCATCGGCGGTCACGCAACTGAACCTTCACAACCCACGTCGAAACCGTATCGCCCCCATTGGCGAAACGTGCCGCGGAGGATAAGCACCGCACCCCGCACGTCAACCAATTACCTCCGACCCGCGGGCTAACTTCATCTACTCTCCCGCGCCCCTCGCACCATGGCCGATCCATCCTTCGCTCACGCGCCACGACGAACGTTCGCGATCATCTCGCACCCCGACGCGGGCAAGACCACGCTGACCGAGAAGCTTCTTCTCTACGGCGGAGCCATTCACCTCGCCGGCGCCGTCAAGTCCAACAAGGCCCGCCGCGCCGCCACCAGCGACTGGATGGAGATCGAGAAGCAGCGCGGAATCTCCGTGACCTCGTCGGTCATGCAGTTCGTCTACGAGGGCACTCGATTCAACCTCCTGGACACGCCGGGTCACCAAGACTTCAGCGAGGACACCTACCGCACGCTCACCGCCGCAGACTGCGCCGTGATGCTCATCGACGCCGCAAAGGGCGTCGAGGCGCAAACGCGCAAGCTGTTTCAAGTGTGTCGCATGCGCAACACGCCGATCGTCACGTTCATCAACAAGCTCGATCGGCCGGGACAAGACCCGTTCGATCTGATGACCGAGATCGAGAACCTCCTGGGAATTCGCTGCACGCCCATCACCTGGCCCATCGGCTCGGGCGACGAGTTCAAGGGCGTCTACGACCGACGCACCAAGAAGATCCACCTGTTCAAAGAGCAGGCGAAGGGCTCTTCGATCGCCGACGTTCAAGTGCTCGACGTCACCGATCCTTCGCTGCCCGAGATCGTCGGCGAGCGCCTGTGGAAGCAGATGCACGACGAGATCGAGCTGCTCGACGGCGCCGCGGACGGCTTCGACTTGGAGGCGTTTCAGCGCGGCGACTCGATCTCTCCCGTGTTCTTCGGCTCCGCGATGAACAACTTCGGCGTGGGAGTGTTTCTCGAACACTTCATCGCGATGGCGCCCGCCCCCGGCCCGCGCAAAGCAGACGACGGCGTCGTCGAGCCGACGGACAAAGAGTTCACGGCGTTCGTGTTCAAGATTCAAGCGAACATGGACAAGGCCCACCGCGATCGCATCGCGTTCATGCGCGTGTGCTCCGGCCGGTACGACGGCGGCATGAAGGTGTTTCACGTCCGCCTCGGAAAAGAGCTGCGATTGTCGCGACCGCAGCAGTTCATGGCGCAGGAGCGCACCGCCGTGGACGAGGCGTTTCCGGGTGACATCCTCGGCGTCTTCGACCCCGGAAACCTCCGCATCGGCGACACCCTCACGCAGGGAAGCTCGCGGATGTTCGAAGGGGTTCCGCGGTTCTCTCCAGAGCACTTCGCGCGCCTCCGCGTGAAGGACCCGATGAAGCGCAAGCAGTTCGTCGCGGGCCTCGAGCAGCTCGTCGAAGAAGGCACCGTGCAAGCGTTCACCGTGAAGGGCAACGAGAAGGACCCCATCCTCGGCGTCGTGGGCGCGCTGCAGTTCGAAGTGCTGAAATACCGCATGGAGAACGAGTACGGCGCGCCCGTCGAGCTCGACTCGCTCCCGTTCACGCACGCTCGTTGGGTCACAGGCGAAGACGCCTCACCCGAAGCCATGGAGCGCGCGCGCTACGGAACGTGCGTCTACGACCAGGACGGCGCCCCCGTCGCGCTCTTCAAGAGCGAGTGGGAGCTCGCGAGCGCCGAGCGCGAGTACTCGAAGTGGACGTTTCACCCAGCCGCTCCGCTGCGCAAAGCGGTCCTTCCTGCGAAGAAGTGAGCTCGCTCACGGCTCGCAGCGCGCGCTGATCCTCAGCGCTCTCACGCGCTCGATCACCCGCGGAACGAGCGGCTGATCCTCGCGCTCGACCTCGCGCACCGCGCAGAACGTCGCTCGATCCCTCGCGAGCACCTGCTCGAACAACGCGATGATCGCGCGCTGCCGCGGCTCGTCCGTCACCCGCGCGTAGAGCATCGACTCGAGCATCACCGTCAGCGCGCTGGGCAAACGCGCCGCCTGCACGCACGACTCGACGCGCTCGATCCATCGCGGATCTGCGCTCGCGGACTCTGCGAGCGCAGCGCCCTTTATCCCCCACACTTCTTGCTCGACCTCACGCGCCGTCGGCTCTTGCAACGCAAGCCTCGCGAGACCGAGCGCGTCGTCGAGCCGCGCTTGAATGAGCGCGATCCTCGCGAGGTACATGAGCACCGCCGCCCGATGCCCCGCGCCGCCGAGCTCGAGCGTCCTCTCGAAGATCGGCCTGGCCGCGTCGAGTCGCAGTCGCGCGAGGCTCGCGATCCCCAGGTTGAAGTACGCCTCTGCAACCCGAGGATGCCCTGGAAATATCCGCACGAAACGCGTCAGCGTCGCGCCGCTCTCCAGCCCGAGCTGCGTCTGTCGCACGCCCATCTCGACGAGGACGTTCGCCGCCTCGTCGCTGCGCTCTTCGACGAACAACCGCTGCTGCGCGATCCGAAGGCCGGCGATCGTCGCTCGATCGAAGCGCAGCAACCCGGCGCGCGTCCTCTCTTCGAGCTCGCGCATCGCGCGCGGATCGCGCTCTCGCCGCGCGGACTCGTCCACCGGAGCGTCGCTCGCCTCGGCCTCGGGCTCCCACGAGACCGTCGCAGGATCGAGCGGAGCGATCCGCGCTCGCTCTTCGTCCGCCGCAGCAAACGCCCACTGCATCGCGCGCAGCAAGTGAGCCGGGCGCTCGGGATCATCAGGCCGAATCGCGCGAACGAACGCGATCACGTCGTCGACGCTCATTCGCTGCGGCGCCATCGCGGACGCGCTCGCCGCTCGGACGGGTCGCTCGGGCGCAGGAGTCTGTCGCGCCGCGCACGTGGCGGTGAGCACAGCGGCGGCGGCACACACCATCAAGCGCGTCGCGTTCATCGCTCGACCTTCGCGAAGAACGCCTCGAGCGCCGCGGTGAAGCGCGCGGGGTCTTCGACCATGGGATAGTGGCCGACGCCCGTGAGCTTCACGAGCTGAGAACCTGGGATTTCTCTCGCCAATCGCTCGGCGATCTCGACGATCGAGACCGGGTCGCGGTCACCCCAGAGCACGAGCGCAGGGACGTCGAGCTTGCCGAGCGGCGCGAGCCAGAGCGGAGCCTTCTCGTAGCGCTCATCGATGTACCGGATGATCGCCGGCAGTCGTTTGCGACCGTCGTTGGCGCAGAGCAGCTCCCACATCGCATCGAGCTCGTCGCTCGGAACGCTGTCCGCTCGGCCGAAGATCCTCCGCAGCTGCAGCCCGAACACCGCGCGCGATCCGAGGCTCGCGAACACCGGGCCGACGTACGAGTTGCGTAGGATTTTCTGTGACGGAGTGAGCCTCGCCATCTCGATGAAGACGCTCCCGTTGCAGAACGTCGCGCTCTCGACTTCGATGGGCAGCGCGCCCTTCGCGCGGCGAGCGAGCAGCGCGCAGAGCACCGAGGTGCCCATGTCGTGCGCGACGAGGTGCGCGCGGCGGACGCCGAGGCGCTGCCAGAGCTCGATCAGGACGTCCGCTTGCGCTTCGAGCGAGTACGAGAACCCCTCTGGCTTGGCGGAAAGACCGTAGCCCAACATGTCCGTGACGATCACCCTGTGCTGCTTGCGCAGGTCCGTGAGCGACGCGCTCCAATCGTATCCGCTCGTCGGAAACCCGTGCAGGACCAGGACGCACGGCCCCTCGCCCTCGTCGACGACGAAGAGCTCGTGCCCGTGAACCGTCAGGAATTTTCCACGCGAACGCCACCGCTGCACCGACTCAACCGCGCGCTTCATCGACTGTCCTCGCACTGTAGCAAAGCGACAGAGCGCGCTCGGCGCACACAAGTGCCGCTCGTCTCTCGGGCGATCCGTGATAGGCTCCTGCAACTGTGCTGACCGCTCCGACGTGGACGTACTCGGCCGCGGGTGGGCCGAACCCGTTCATCGTTCCCGCCCGTGGTGGATTCATCGCGACTGCGATCAACACGGAGTCTGGCGCGACGATCGTCGGTCTCGGCCGCCGCGCGACGCGCTTCGCTCGCCCGCTCAAGCTCGAGCCGCGCGGCGTCGCGATCTTCGCGCAACCCTCTCCGTACGGGCTTCCATCGCTCGCGTGGGTCGTCGGCTAC
>JAXLYJ010000048.1:0-35148 GCA_046351515.1 Polyangiales bacterium | reverse complement strand
ACGGGCGCCGAGGTGTGCGTACGCGAGCATTCCGCCCATCGAGAAGCCGACCCAGTCGACGTGGGGCGCGTCCGTTTGCAGACACACGAATTCGAGTGCCTTGGGCACGTCGTGCGCGGAGTAGTCGTCGAAGCACGATCGCTTGAGCGCTTTGGGGACGGGGCCGTTGACGGCGCCGCGCAGCTCCAAGAGCCACACGTCGCGGCCCGTCTCGGCGAGCGCGACGGCGAAGCTGCGCTGCGGATCGAGGGCGAACGCGCGGCGGTTCATCGCGAGCCCGTGGCACATGAGCACCGGCGGATCGCTAGACTTTTCTCCGCGCGGAAGCAGTCGCGCGAGGACGATCGTCGCTCCGTCTTCGGTGTGGACCTCGTGCACTTCGTCGAAGAACTCGGGCAGCGCGAGGGTTCGCGCGGCGAGCTTCACCCACGCCCACACGGACGCGACGAGCGCGACGAGCACAGCGACGCACACCGCGGCGATGGTCAGCACTTGTTGCATGCCACCACGACGTTTGCAGAGTGCGCGGGGCTCGCGCAAGCGTGGAACTTTCGCTGCTCCCCGCGGTCTCGGTAGCGTTAGGGGACGGTGTTCAAAAGTTCATTTGTTGGGTCGATCGAGAGGTCGAAAGGCAGCGATGCACAGAGCCAGCAGGGCCGCGATGCCGAGCGCCAACGCGCCAACGCGCCAAAGTGCGGAGCTCGCTCGCGACCTCTCGACTGACTCAACAAATGAACTTTTGAACACCGTCCCCTAACCCTACAAAGGGCAGAGGGCAACGGGGCTGGGGGACGGGGCATCGAAGCCGTGAACCATGGGCACTCTGGCAGCGAGCGCGGCGCGCGGTGATGCGCGGGATCTCGAGTGCGACGCCGTCGTCGTGGGCGCGGGCTTCGGCGGGCTCAGCGCCGCGCTCTCGCTCGCCGAGCGCGGGGCGCGCGTGGTCCTGTGCGAGTCGCTCAAGTACCCCGGCGGCTGCGCGAGCACGTTTTCGCGTGGAGAAAACCGCTTCGAAGCAGGAGCGACGCTGTTCTCGGGGTTCGCTGAGGGCCAGCCGTTTCGCCAGTGGATCGATCGGCACTCGATGGACGTGACGGTCGATCCGCTCGATCCGATGGTCGAGCTGCGCACGGACACGATGAGCCTCGCGGTCTCGTCGAAGCGCGAGGCTCTCGTGCGGGCGTTGTGCGCGATGCCCGACGCTCCGGTGCGCGCGATCGAGCGCTTTTTCGCAGAGCAACGCGCGGTCGCGGACGCGTTGTGGGCGCTGTTCGCCGAGCCCTCTCTGCTGCCTCCGTTGAGCGCTCGCGCGGCGCTCGCGCACGTCGCGAGGCTCGGGCAGTACGCTCCGGTGGCGCGGGTGATCGGGCGATCGGTGCGGTCTGTTCTCGAGCGACACGGGCTCGACGGCTTCGAGCCCCTTCGGCAGTACATCGACGCGACCCTGCAAATCACCGTGCAAACATCGAGCGTCGAGGCCGAGGCGCCCTTCGGTCTCGCGTCGATGGACTACTACTTTCGCGGAACGGGTCACGTCCGCGGCGGCATCGGCTCGCTCGCGACGGCGATGGCGCGCGCGATCGAGGCGAGCGGAGGCGTCGTTCGAATGAGCGATCGAGTGAACGCCATCGAGCGCTCTCATGGTGGGTGGATGGTTCGCGCGAGACGAGGAAATATCCTGGCGAAAACCGTTGTGGCCAACGTCCTCCCTTCGGCGGTCGAGCGGCTCTGCAGGCAGCGCTACGGCGTCACGAGCGAGCTGACCGCGCTCGTCGAAGAGGGCTGGGGCGCGGCGATGCTGTACCTGGTGATCGACGATGATCCGTCGCTGCCCGTGGGCGCGAAGCACTACGAGCTCGTGCTCGATCATTCGCGCGATTTCGTCGAGGGAAATCACGTGTTTCTCTCGCTCTCGGATCGACGCGAGCGAGAGCGAGCGAGGCCGGGGCGGCGCACGGCGACGTGCTCGACGCACGTGCGCGCGAGAGAGCTGCGCGCGATGAGCGATGCAGCGCAAAGGGCGTACGTCGAGCGCGTGCAGGACGAGATGCGAAGGACGCTGCGAGCGAGGGCGCCAGAGATTTCTGCGAGAATTGCGCGCGAAGAGACGGCCTCGCCGAGGACGTTCGAGCGGTTTACGGGGAGGGCGGGAGGGTTTGTGGGCGGAGTTCCGCGGAGGGTTGGGCTGGCGCAGTACGCGCGGCTGTGGCCGACGGAGGTCGATCGCGGGCTGTGGCTCGTGGGAGACAGCGTCGGAATGGGGCAGAGCACGCTCGCGACCGCGCTCACCGCGATTCGTACGGCGGACGCGATCGCGCGGGGATAGAGAACTTTCGCGCGCGAGCGCTGTCGTTGCGAGCCATGCGCGAAGCAACGAGCGAGCGGCGGTGGAGGCGGGGTGCGATGCGAGCGGCGCAGGTGGCGTTCGCTCCGGTGGCGTGGTGTGCGTGGTGGGCGGCGCTGCGAGTCCTCGATCGGTCTGTCAGTCCCTTCGAGCCCGTGTCGATTGTGCGCGAGTGCGCGAGGGCGTGCGGGTGGGTGGCGTTGCTCTGGCTGATCGCGCGCGTGTGGCGGTCGTTGCAGTGGCCGGCGGTGGTCGCGATCGCAGGCTCGCTCGCGGGGCCGTGGTTTCACGGGGCGATCTTCGAGTGGCTCGATCGATCGCTGGTCGTCATGAGCGCGCGTGTCGATTTCTGGCTGAGCACTCCGTGGGAGTTCATTCTGCCTCGCGCTGTGTGGCCGGCGGGGGGCTCATTCGAGACGCTGTTCTGGGGCGAGGTGCTGTGCGCGGCGTGCGTGGCCGCGGTCGTCGGACTCGCGTCGAAGCTGAAAATCGTGCGGTATTCTGCGCTCGCAGCGCTGCTGTTGTTCGCGGCGCACGCTTGGCTGACGGCGTCGATTCGCGCTTCGGTGCGACCGAGCGTCGAGACGTGGATGCGCGACTTCGAAGAGATCGAGCGTGTGCCGGTGGCGCGCGTTCCGGTGGGGGATTGGGAGTACGGCGAGGCGCGGGTGAGGCGGCTCGCGGACGGGTCCGCGGTGTGGCGAGTTCGCTATTCAGAGAGCGAATTGACTCGCGGAGTGGAGCTTGCGTTCGGGCGTAGCGACGCGCGCTTCGAGTTCGAATCGCGCGATTGGGCGCGGCTCTCGTGCGATCGCGGTGATGTGCTCGTGGTGCGGCGAAGAGAGTTTCCGCGAACGAGCTTCGCGGCGTGTGAGCGAGACGGAGTGATTCACGGCGCGCCGGTGGCGACTCGCGACGCGTGGTTCGCGCTGCGGAGGATCAACGGAGTGCGGCACTTCGCGCTGCCGACGGAGTGGATCGAGCGCGCGAAGATCGCGTTGTTCGTCGCGCTCGCGGCGCTCTTCGCGGAGCGGTGCGCGCGTCGCTGGCTCGCGGGACGCAGATGGCGTGCGTCGAGAGCGCCGATCGAGGGGCGGGACGAGCGACGAGAGCACCCGTATCGCGGGGCTTTGAACGAGCCGCGTGAGAGCGAGAAGGAGCGCGGGGTCGAGAGCGCCGAGGCGCTGGATCAATGGGCGATCGTGGCGATGGCGCTGCACGTCGCCGCGCCGGTGATCGTGGGCGTGTTGGCAGAGAAGAACGTCCCTCAGTGGTGACTGCGCTCGCGAGCACCGTCGCTCGTCAGCGTCGCCGCGTGAGCGTGAGCAGCGCGCCGAGTACGACGCCGGTGGCCAATCCCGCGAGGTGCGCCGTGCCCGAGATTCCTGGGACCATCCGGTCCATCACGCTCTGAACGATGAAGAGAAGAACGAGCACTACGAGCTCTCTTCGGCCTCGCGGGGTCGCGCGCAAATCGCGGTCGAAGACGACGGCGCCGATGATCGCGCCGCCGAGGGCGAAGATGCTCCCCGAGGCTCCGACGAGCACCGTCGGACGAAGCGGGTCTGCGGTGAGCGCGACGGCCGCTCCGCTCGTGATCGCCGCGGCGAGATAGATGACCACCGTGCGAACGCGGCCGTAAAACGCCTCGCAGAATCGCCCGAAGCTCGAGAACGCGAGCAGGTTGAACGCGAGGTGAAGAAAGCCCGCGTGCAAAAGTCCGTGCGTGAAGAACCTCGGCCACACGAGGCGCAGGTCCGACGGGGTGATCACGTCGGTGGTGAGCAGCGCGCCCGAGCGGACGAGGTGCTCGGCTTCGTACGGGCTTCCTCGAAGCGAGAGCCACACGTACGCGAGGATCAACACGAGGCTCCATCCCATCGTGAGCCAGGGGGTCGACGTGCGGCCTTCGAGCGGAGCGATCGCCGCGAGCGCGCGCACTTCGCCGCGCAGCCGTTCGATCAGATCCGTGAGCGCGGGGCTGTGCAGCGAGCTCGTCCGCGGAGGGACCTTCGCGAGCACGCGCGAGAGCGTCTCGAGCGAGTGGCTGGCGGCGGCGTTGTTTTTGTGTGCGTGTATTCCGTCGCGCAGCTCGCGCTCGGCCGCCGCAGCGTCGCCTGCGCAGAACAACGCGAGCGCTCGCAGCGCGTGCTGCTCTCCGGGCGCGAGGTAGTCTCTCAGCGAAACGGCCGCTGCAAACGCCGTCTCTCGGTCGCCCGCGTACGCGAGGGTGAACGCCGCGAGCAGCGCGCGTCGGTCTGCGCCGCGCATCGTCGGGTCGAGCGCGCTCACTTCGTTGACCGCTTGCACGAGCGAGTCGGGCGTCGGGTCGAGCAGCGCGACCGCGCGAAGGTGAACGAGCCCCAAGCCCATCGCGTAGAAGAGCGGGCGATCCTCGCTGTCGGCCATCGCGCTCGCGACGGCGTGAACGTCTCCGCGCGCGTGAAGCACGAGGATCTCGAGCACGCGCGCGACGGAGTGATTGCCTTCGCTGAGCGAGGCGAGCTCGCTTTCGGTGGGCTCTTTTCCTGCGCGAAGGTCGAGCAGGATGCGCAGCGAACGCGGCTGCGCGCGGTTGCGCTTGGAGGGGTGCGCGATCGCGGCGAGCACAGCGAACACCACCGCGGGCGTTCGTTGCGCCAGGCGCGCCGCGCGCTGTGTGAGACGCTCGAGCCACACGGGGACGAGCACGAATGCGGTGAGCGCGCTGAACGAGGCCAGCCCTGTCCACGGTCTCCACGCGGGCGCGAGCGCGGGGATCACCGTCGCGATCACGACGAGCGAGAGCGCGATCCACCAGTCGATCGCCGCGCGAAACATGCGGGCGCGCGCGAAGCGAATGACGAACGCCAGGACCGTCGAGATCGAGACGAAGAGCAACGGAATCGAGAGCGCGCTCGGCGGCACGGTGGTGGGTCGCTTATAAACCAGAGCGCGCAGCAGGTCTGCGTGACGCAGCACGTTGAGTGCACGAGCTGCGCGTTATGTGCAGGGAGTGCGAACGCGTGAGGTTCGTGCGGTCTTTCGCGCGAGAGACTCGGTCCGCCGTGTGGAGGCCAGAGAATTGCTTTCGCGCGGCTAGCCGCGGTGCGGCGGCTTCAGGGAGCGAGCGATGGCGATCAACTACTCAGACAAGATTCCGAACAACGTCGACCTCGATCAGAACAAGCAGCTGCAGCGCGCCCTCGAGCACTGGCAGCCGAAGTACTTGGACTGGTGGCGGGAGATGGGGCCGGTCAACAGCACGAACTACGACGTGTATTTGCGCACGGCGGTGAGCGTGGACGCCAAGGGCTGGGCCGAGTTCGGCTACGTGAAGATGCCGGACTATCGCTGGGGCATCTTTCTCACGCCGCCCGAGGGCGATCGCAAGGTTCCCTTCGGCTCGCACAAGGGCGAGGCCGCGTGGAACGAGGTTCCCGGCGAATACCGCTCGACGTTGCGCCGCATCATCGTCACGCAAGGCGACACCGAGCCCGCGTCGGTCGAGCAGCAGCGGCACCTCGGCCAGACGTGCCCTTCGCTATACGACCTGCGCAATCTCTATCAAGTGAACGTCGAAGAGGGCCGTCACCTCTGGGCGATGGTCTATCTCCTCCACGCGTACTTTGGTCGCGATGGACGCGAGGAGGGCGAGGCGCTGTTGGAGCGTCGCTCGGGCGACGCGGACAAGCCGCGGATCTTGGGCGCGTTCAACGAGAAGACGCCCGATTGGCTGTCGTTCTTCATGTTTACGTTTCTCACGGATCGCGACGGCAAGTACCAGCTCGCGGCGCTCGCTGAGTCGGGCTTCGATCCGCTCGCGCGCTCGACGCGCTTCATGCTCACCGAAGAAGCGCACCACTTGTTCGTGGGCGAGACCGGCATCGGTCGCATCCTGACCCGCACTGCGGAGGTGATGCGCGAGCTTCGAACGGACGACCCCGAGAAGCTCCGTCGCGCGGGCGTGATCGATATTCCGACGGTGCAGAAGTACCTGAACTTCCACTTCTCGGTGACGTTGGATCTGTACGGCTCGGAGGTCTCTTCGAACGCGGCCAACTTCTTCCAGATGGGGCTCAAGGGCCGCTTCGAAGAAGAGAAGCTCAACGACGATCACCGGCTCAACGACGCCGAGTACCCGATGCTCGAGCCCGTGGGTGATCGCCTCGTCGAGAAGCACAAGTCCGCGCTGCTCACGCTCAACGAGCGCCTGCGGGACGACTACATCAAAGACTGCCAGGCCGGCGTCGATCGCTGGAACAAGTCCCTCGAAAAGCTGGGAGTCGGCACGAAGCTCACGCTCCCGCACAAGGCGTTTCACCGCAAGATCGGCGTCTTCGCAGAGAGCCACGTCTCGCCGACGGGCGCCGTGCTCAGCGAGTCCGACTGGACGCGACACAGCATGGATTGGCTGCCCTCGCAGGGCGACCACGACCACGTGCAGGGCTTGATGAAGCGCGAGGTCGAGCCGGGCAAGTACGCGAGCTACATCGCTCCGCCGCTGCGCGGGATCAACAACCAGCCGCACGGCTACGAGTACGTGAAGTTCAATCACTGAACGTCACTTTGGCGGGGGAAATCGCTGTGTCTTCTCAGTGTCGAAGGGTATAAACCCCGGCACCGAGATGCTCGCGAGACAGCACCTGATCGACCCCGAGATCTGCATTCGTTGCAACACCTGCGAGAGCGTGTGCAAGCCCAAGGCGATCACGCACGACGCGCGCAACTACGTGGTGGACTTCGAGAAGTGCAACTCGTGCGGTGACTGTCTTCCCCCGTGTCCGACGGGCGCGATCGACAACTGGCGCAAGGTCACCAAGCCCTTCTCGCTCGACGAGCAGCTCGTGTGGGACGTGCTCCCGACGGACGCCGTGGACGCGGCGAACAGCGAGGGATCGGCCGCGCAAGAAGCGGTCGAGAGCGCTGCGGGGGGTGGCGGAGACGTTCCCGAAGAGGTGCGCGCGCTCGTGAAAGAAGCGAACCGCGCGCAGGGCGGTGAGGCGCCTCCTCCGTGGAGCGCGGCGCACCCTTATGTGGGCCTGTATTCAACGCAGCGCCCCGCGATCGCGACGGTCACGGGCAACTTTCGGCTGACGGGCGCGGCGAGCGACGTGGACATTCGTCACATCGTTCTCGATTTCGGAAAGACCGCGATGCCGGTGCTCGAAGGGCAGTCGATCGGCATCGTTCCGCCTGGGCAGGACGCGTTTGGGCGCAATCACCATGTGCGGCTCTACTCCGTCGCGAGCCCGCGCAACGGAGAGCGCCCTGGGTACAACAACCTCGCGCTCACGGTGAAGCGCGTCACTGAAGACCGCGAAGGAAAGCCCGTGAAGGGCGTCGCGAGCAACTACCTCTGCGACCTGAAGATCGGCGACAAGGTCACCGTCGTGGGGCCGTTTGGCACGAGTTTTCTCATGCCGAATCACCCAGGCTCGAAGCTGCTCATGGTGTGCACGGGCACCGGCAGCGCGCCGATGCGCGCGATGACCGAGCGTCGTCGTCGTCGCATGGCGTTGAAAGAAGGCGGAGAGATCTTGCTCTTCTTCGGCGCGCGCAGGCCCGAAGAGCTTCCGTACTTCGGCCCGTTGCAGAAGCTCCCAAAGGAGCTCATCGACGTCGAGCTCGCGTTCTCGCGGGACGAGCGCTACTCGAAGGCCTACGTGCAGGACCGCATGCTGGCTCGCGCGGACACCGTCGGTGAGTGGCTCGAGAGCGACGAGTGCTTCGTGTTTCTCTGCGGGCACAAGCGCATGGAAGAGGGCGTGCTCGACGCGTTTGCCAAGATCGCGAAGGAGCGCGGGCTCGATTGGGATGCGCTGCGCGATCGCATGCGCAGCGAGGGGAGATTTCACGTCGAGACGTACTGAGCGCCGCCATGGCGGCGGGTGGCGGACGCCATGGCGGACCGCCAGCGTGGGGGATGAATTCGTGAGCGAATTCGCAGCGTGACTGCGTGGCGCGCGCGTTGCGATCGCGCCGCGTGACGATGCCGAGCTCGCTGCACGAAGCGCTGCGCGATGTGTTTCGCGACGATCCGATGCTCGCGGTGGATCTGTTGCGGCAGAGCGTTGGCGGGCTCGAAGATGTGCCTGCGAGGGTGATGTTGGTCGACCCGACGGTTCCGCAGAACGTGGCGCCGTCGCTCGCGATCGACGCAGCGCTGTTGTTTCAGCGCGAGGATGGCGCCGCGCAGCTGCTGGTGTTGGTCGAGGTGCAGCTCGCGATCGACCAGGAGAAATACTGGGACTGGCCGCTCTACGCGTGCGCTCTTCGCCGAGAGCACCGATGCCCGTTCGTGCTGCTCGTGGTGAGCCCCGACGAGGCCGTCGCGCGTTGGGCAGAGCGACCGATGGCGCTCGGGCCTGCGAGCGAGATGTGCGCGGCGGTGTTGGGGCCCTCGCGGGTTCCGGTCGTGCGCGAGGCGCGAGAGGCGAAGCGGCGACCGTCGCTCGCGTTTTTGTCAGCGGTCGCGCACGGAAACGAAGCGGGCGGAATCGACTCGGTGTTTGCTGCGATGAGCGCGCTCGGGGACCTCGAAGAGGAGAGGGCGCGGACGTATACTGCTGCGCTGTGGGACGCGCTCGACGCGTCTACGCAACGGGTGCTGGAGGACGCGATGGCGATCAACGACCCTGCGATCGAGAGCAATTTCGAGCGACGAATGCGCGAGATCTTCGAGGCGCGCGGAGAAACGCGCGGAGAGGCGCGTGGAGAAGCGCGTGGAGAGGCGCGCGCACGGGAGGAGGCGCTCGCGTCGATGCGAACGGCGTTGGTGCAAGCGCTCGAGGCTCGCGGGTTCAGCGTGAGCGAGGCGCAGCGCGCGGAGATCGAGTGTTGTGCGCACAGCGAGCGGCTGCTCCAGTGGCTCGTTCGGGCGGCGACGGCGCGGTCCTCGGACGAGGCGCTGCAGAGCGAGACGGCGGGGTGAAGGAATCCCCGAGCTGATCGGCGCGTGGTCAGCTCTCGACGCTGTGAAGCGAGGTGAGCTCCGCGAGCTTTCCGACGAAGCGGCCATCGCGCAGCCACTGTTGATCGCCGCAGGTGATGTGTTGTTTGCGTCCCACGAGGCGACACGAGAGCTGTGTGTCGAACGGCGCCTTGGTGAACCGTGCGTTGGACCAACCGAGGTGCAGTCGCAGGCCTGGCAGCAGGCCGTCGTGCGCGCGGTGGCCGATCTCGATGCGCGCGAGGTAGTTGGTGGGTAGGGCGACCATTCCGACGCGGCCCGCGTCGGGGTGCTTGCTGAGGTAGTCGTCGAACTTGGCCGCGAGCTCGCTGTCTTTGCAGTGGTGCTTCACGACGCGACCGCTGGCGACGGTGACCGTGAGCGGGTTGCGATGAGCGAGCTTGTCGTCGAGTTGATGCCCCGAGATTTGCACTCCCCGGTCGGCGACGAAGACTCCAGAGACGACCAGCGGGTGAAAGTACACGACGCCCGAAGGAACATTGTCCCAGTACCCAGGTTTTGCGCGTCCGCTGCCGGACAAGATCGGAAAGCTCCCGAGTCGTACATCCAGCGCCGTCCCCGCGGCGGACTCGCAGCGCAGCTTGTTGCTGCGTTCGAGCTCATCCACGATCGCTGCGTTCACCTTTTCGATGACGAAGGGATCGGCGCGGCACGAGCTTGCGAGCACGCGCATGTCTGCGGTCACGATGTGCACGTGTCGCAGCGTCGAGCTCTCGATCACGCGGAGGATCGTGTGGTGTAGCTCGATGGGCAGAGGAGCCCCCAGGACGATGGACGCGGTGCACCGCGCGCACACGGCGCGGATCGCGGTCTCGGCCTTCGTTGCGTCGAGCGAGCGCAGATCGAGCGCTTCGATGACTCCGCCCGCTTCTTCGAGCGCGGTGTGAACCACGGCGAAGCTCGGGTCGTCGCCGTGCGTGAGAAACGCGACGCGCTCACCGCGGCTGATCGCGAGGCAGCGCTGGGCGAGGTTCTGCGCGCCGAGCTGGGCGTTGCGGTCTGCGCCGAAAGCGCCGGGGCGCATCGTGGTCATCCGTGCTTTGTACCGCGCGAGGGAGTGCCGTCAACGCGCGGAACCGCTGCCGCAGCTCCGCCGTCGGTTGGCGACACGCGACGAGAGTTCTCGGGATCGTTCTCAGGAGATTCCTCGTGGCGTGCAGCCCTTCCAACCGGGGCCCAGCTCTCGTGGCACGCCGTCAGCCACTGAGTGGCGGGGGACTCGCCACTGGTGGCTGACGGTCAGCCACTGAGTGGCGAGCTCGATGCGTACGCGTGCGACTGGAGAGCGTTGATCGGGGCTGTGCGCTCGCGCCATTCGCGGGATTCGAGGCGGTTGTGTACAGTTTGTCGAGAGGCGGTGGCGATGGGCGGTCGAGCGATGCTCTGCAGTGCGCGGTGGGTAGCAGCGATGTGGATTGCGAGCCTTGCGATGATCGCGGGGTGCACGTCGCCCCCTCCTTCCGCGTGCGAGCCCTCGTGTCGTCCCGGATTCACGTGCGTGCGTGGCGCGTGTGTTTCTGCGTGCAATCCCGAGTGTCCTGCGGGCGAGTACTGCACGAGCGCGGGGCTGTGTGAGCGGATGAGCTTCGATGGAGGAGCAATGTCCGACGTCGCGGGCGAGGCGAGCGGAGACGCGCGCGACCTCGATCTCGGCGTGGTCGAAGACGCAGACGCGGGGGCGATCGATGACGTCGCTGCGGATGTCTCCATGAGCGACGAAGCGCCGAGGCCGATCGCTCCGTTGAGCACGAGCACGGTGACGAGTCTTCGACCGACGTTGCGTTGGGCGCTGCCGCCGGGGATCACGCGAGCGCGGGTCGAGCTGTGTCGTGATCGCGCTTGCACGACGGTCGTGGCGACGCTCGAAGGGACCGATCGCGCCACGGTGACGAGCGATCTGTCCGCAGGGTGGATGTTCTGGCGCGTCTCGTCGTTGCGCGGCGCGACGGTGAGCTCGGGTCCGAGCGCGACGTGGCAGTTCTACGTTGGTCCGCGAGGGACAACCGTGGATCGCAGCTACGGGAGCGTGCTCGACGTGAACGGCGACGGTCTGCGCGATGTCGCGATCGCGGCGCCGCAGCGGATGGTGGGGCTCGTGCGCAACGCCGGCAGCGCGTTGGTGTACTACGGGGCTCGCAGCGGGCTGCCGGCGACCGAGAGTTGGCGGTTCGATGGCGCGAGCAGTGACGAAAGCGTGGGGCTGTTCGTCGCAGACGCCGGTGACGTAAACGGTGACGGGTTCAGTGATCTTGCCGTGAGCGCGCGCGACGGGGCGAACGCGCACCGCGGTCTGGTGCGGATCTTTCACGGCGGACCGACGGGCCTCAGCGCGATGCCCGCGACGTCGATTCCGGGCGTGAACTCGAACGACTTGTTTGGGTTCACGTCGTCGGCGGTCGGAGACCTGAACGGCGACGGATACGGGGACTTTGCAGTGCACACTCTCTCGGCGGGGACGATGAGCCAAGGAGCGGTCTCGTTTTATCTCGGCAGCGCCACGGGTCTGCGCCTGCCGGCGGTGGCGGTGTTCTTGGGCGCGCAGCCGCGCGAGCGCTTCGGGATGACGGTCGCGGCTGCGGGGGATATCAACGGTGACGGGTATTCGGATGTGGTGATCGGGCGCGAGGGAGCGAGCTCGAGCTTCGACTACGTCCCGGTGTACTTCGGGCGCGAGGCGGGGATCTCGCCAACGCCTGCGTTGACGTTGCGCGTGCCGGTTCCCGAGCTTCGGCTGGGGGTTGCGCTGTGCGCTGGGGACTTCAACGGAGATGGCTTCAGCGACGTGGTCGTTGGTTCGCCGGCGCAGCGTAGGCTGCTGATTCACTACGGTGACGGAGCGACTTTGCCTCCGTCCGCGACGACGCCGATCAGCGTTTCGATGCTCGCTGGTGCGGTGGGCTCGGTGCTCTCTTCGTTTGGAGACATGAACGGCGACGGCTTCGACGACTTCGCCTCTGCGAGCAACACGAACTCTGTGGTGGCCGCAACATGGTTCGGCAACGCGCTTCCTTCGCCGTTGGCCGGGCCGGTCGTGATGCCGCGCGAGGGAGTGTCTTCGCTGGGCGGTCGAGGAGACACGGACGGCGATGGCCGCGCAGAGCTGCTCGCCGGCTCGCCGAACGCACTCGTTGCGGGAATGAGCACCGGGATGGCGTTTCTCTATCGAGGGACGACGCTCGGGCTCGACCTCGCGGCGCCTCGCTCGTTCTCGGGAGTGACTCCGCTCGAGCGATTTGGTGAAGCACTGCACTGAAGTTGGCCGGGGCGCACGCCGAGAGCCAGTCACGGACTGTCGGCGATCACCGCGCTCGCGTGGAGCTTCTTCAACTCGGCGTTTCGATCGCTCGCGGCAACCAGCCGCTCGACGTCGTCTCGCGTGAGCATGATCACGAGCGAACGATCGCGGCGGTGCGTGAGCTGTTCGATCTTCACTGTGCTGGCGAAGCCGCCCATCGCGATGAAAAAGCCCAACGCTGAGCGCCCGAAGCGGCGCTCGATTTTCTGCCAGAAGAGATCGATCTCTGGCGTTCCGACTGGCTTCGACCAGTGCTTGCACTCGACGAGGATGTACGCGCCCTCTTTGGACCAGAGCGGGTCGGTCGAGTTGTTCTGCACGAACACGTCGATCTCTTCGAGGTCGTTCTGGCGATTGGCCCAAGCGGTTTCGAATCCGTCGATCGAGCGAAACAGCAAGAGCAACGCGGTCTCGAGCAGCTTGCCTTTCTTGTTGTTGTCCCGTTCGCGCTGGGCTTCGCTCCACGCCTCGCGCAACTCTCGCTCTCGCTCGTCGCGCGCGTGGAGCGCTCGTGCGCGCTCGCGCCACAGTTCCATCACGTTGCGGGCCTTTGCGCGCAGCAGCGGAACGAACAGCTCGTCCTTCTTCAAGTAATCGTACACGCCCTGCGCGAAGGCTCGCTTCAGCGAGCGCTCCTCGGCGTACGCGGTCGCGATGATCACCTTCGCGCCGGGGTTCTTTGCGATCGCTTCAGCGATGAGGTCGAGGCCTTCGTCCGGACCGCTCGGGCCGTGGAGCTTCTGGTCGATCACGATGAGCGCGAGCGCTCGATCACCGAAACGCTCGCGCGCGCTGGCGGCGGTCTGCGCGGTGTCGACCGTAAACCCATCGGCCGCCAGGGCGTCGCGGTACGTCTCGAGCATCGGGAGTTCGTCGTCGACGACGAGGATCTTGGCTTCTGCCATGGGAGTTCAGTCGCTCTTCACCGCAGGGAGTATCAGTTCGAAGAGCGCTCCGCCGAGCGATCCCTTCGCGCACTCCACCTTACCGTGCATCTCGACTTCGACCACCTGCCGAACGAGGGCGAGTCCCTGTCCGCTGCCTCCGAGACGCAGCGAGAACCCGGGCTGAAAGATGGTCTCGCGCAGTCCATCGTCGACGCCAGGCCCGTCGTCTTCGAACGCGAGGCGCACGCTGTCGAGCGCCGGTGAGAGGCCCGCGGTCACTCGTACTCGCGCGCTTGCGTGCGTGCTCACCTGCGCAGCGTTGCGGAGGATATTGATGACGACCAGCGCGAGGCGATCGCGATGCCCCACCACACGAGGGAGGTCCGTCGCCAGCGCGAGGTCATACGTGATCTTGACGCCTCCGTTGAGGCTCGCGATCGCGTCTCGGATGACTTGGGTGACGTCGAGCATTTCGGGTTGAGGTGCCGCGATCGCCGTGAATCGGGAGAGCTCGTCGGCGAAGTGAAAGAGCCGCTTCACGCTCTGCTCGACGCGATCGACGAGCGGGATCGCCTCGGCGGAGCGTCCCGCTTCGAGGTGATCGCGCGCCATCGAGAGCGTTGCTTTCACGGGCGTGAGCACGTTGCGGAGTTCGTGGACGACCATCTTCGCGTGCTGCGATTGGGCGTCGGTGGCTGAGAGCGAGGGGGGCGCAGACGGGACTACGCGTGTGATGATCTCGTCGCGTTCGGCGGCGAGCATGGTGTCGATCACGAGCGAGAGAGGCGTCTGCCGCTGCTGAGCGATGTCGAGCAGGATGGGGTGGAAGGTGGGGTTGATGGTGTAGTGCGTGTTGGGACCGTCGTCATAGGCGTGCACCACGCCCAGCTCGACGAGGTGTTTCAGGATGCTCCATGGAAACTGCCAATCGTCGTGTGGGTCGGGGTCGCGCACGTCGAGGACGTACCGAAATTCCGTCGACAGTGAGAGATGTGCTGCGAGTTCTCGCGAAACGCGTACGGAGTCCGTTCTGCCAATGGACAGCTTCGACTCGAGCCAGAGCATCCATTCGATGGCGTCGTGCTCCGCAAGTACGAGTAGAGCCCGTCCAATTGCGCTGAGCTGCCGAACCTGATCGATGTGCCGCACGAGTCGCAGCTCGAAGCAGAAGGATTCGAGATCTGACGGCAACGATCGCTCCTCGAAGCGATCGAGAACAAGTCTAGCGATTCGCTGCAGTTCTCGACGCTCCGACGGTGATCGCTCTGCCGTACTTTTTGGCGATGGCGGTGACCAGTGCACGTCGAAGACTCTGAAAACGTACTCGGCGAGCGTCGTGTCGTCCGCGCTGTTGCATAGTCCGTCGCTGAGCTCGTGGGAGATTCTCTGAATTGCGCGCTCAAACCGTTTGGGCTCGAACAGCAACTGTTCTGCGTCCCGCAACCAGAAGTCGCCTGCTGCGCGCGTTGCTTCGTCGAAGAGGGCGAAACATCTCTTGCGAATCGCAGCGACCTCGTTCGCGGACAGCACGCGCTTTTCCCTGCCTTCGAGCGGGTTGCGCTCGATCGCGAGCAGTTCGTCTCGCAGTTCGGCTACGAACGTCATCGTGACGAACTTCGCCTACGCGCCCGCGCGCTGTCTATGGCGGCCCGCCACCGGTGGCTGACGGCCAGCCACTGAGTGGCGGGGCTCACTCGTCCTCGGCGCTCACTTTGCGAAGCGCGTCGGCGAGCGCGTGGAGCTGGTCCTTGCGCACGCGGCCGATGGTGAGCTCGTTGTCCCGCTCGGAGAACGTGATGTTCTCGAGTCCCTTCTGGCTGTTGACCGCGCGAGCGACGCGCTTTGTCGTCGCGCTCAGCCTCGCGCGCGAGCTGTCATGGACGCTGCTCTCGCGCTTGTTCAACGCGCGTAGCTCTGCGACGGAGATCTCGTCGAGTCCGACGCGCACGCTCGCGCCGTCGCGCACGATCGTGTAGCGCAGCTTCGCGAGATCGAGCTTCGCGGGCGTGGCAGGCGGGCTCCACTCGATGCCCTTCTTCTTCGCTGCAGCGAGCTTGTTCGCTTGATCGATGGAGTACGCCAGGTCGATCTTCGTGACGGTGTACTTCTTCTCTTCGTCCGGAGACGCGAGCTTCGCGACCCGAGCGTTGCGAAGGCCCGTTCGATACTCGTCCTGCGTGTGCTTCTTGATCCACTCGGCGGCGGTGGGGGCTTCGTCGTCGAGGACGAAGAGCTTCTTTTCGAGCACGGTCGCGACGGCCTCCCACTTGCGGTCCCAGCCGCGCAGCTCGTCGCGGGAGGCGTCTTCGAGCTCGGCGAGCAGGGCGCTGTACGCGCGACGGGCGGCGCTCAGCTTGCTATCGAACGTAGCGCGCGCGGGCTTGCTCGGCGCGGGAGGCTTGTTCGCGGGGCGCTTGGGCTTGTTCGCGGTCGTCATCGGTGGTGACCGCGAAGGATCCGCGACGGTCGCTGTGGTGTCGAGCGCGGTGGTCCGAAGGGGGCTCGAGCGAGAAATTGGCGTTCGCTGTGCCCGATCGCGTACCTTCTCGCGCTGACGAAGGCGATGAGTAACGCGAACGACGCCGACGAGAAGACAGCGTTCGTTCTGTCGTTGCCGCGCAAAGTGACAGAGCTGCGCGCGACGCTCGGGACGATCGTAGCGGACACGCGCTCTTCACGGATGCGCGACGAGCTGCGCAGGAGGCTGCACGCGCTGTACACCAGCGCGCGGGGATTCGGGCTGGTTTCGCTGAGCGAAGGGCTGCGCGAGGGGATCGCGCACTTGGACGCGCTCAGGGTGAGCTCGGTCCTCGGGCAGCGAGACTTGGACACCCTCGGGGAGTTCATCGCGTCGCTCTCGAGCCTGGCGCAGCGAGATCTTCCTGATCGGCCCGAGCTGTTCGAGAGGCCGAGGGATCGAGGCCCAGCGGCGCTGCAGTCGAGCAAGCCGTCGATCGCGCCCGGCGCGGCCGCGGCGAGCCAGGGCGGCGCGAGCGCGACGCAGTCGAGCGCGGTGAGCGCGGTGAACACTGCGACGAGCGCGGACGGAGCGAGCGCGGGCGCGCCGCGCAACTCGATGCTTCCCCCCGCGAGCGGGGCGAGCGCGGGCGCGGTCAACGGGGCCAGCACGGGAGCGAGCGCGGGGGCGAGCACGAAGGGCGGATCGGTGCGGCCCCCGGCGTTCAACGCGGGAAGTCCCATTGGGGTGCTCGTGGTGGGCGGCGCGGGGTTGATCAGCGAGGTGCGCAGGGCCACGCCGAAGGACGCGGAGATCAGCACGGTGCGATCGCTCGCGGAGGCGGTGCTGGCCGCGAGGGACGCCTCGCCCGATGTGATCGTGGCAGAGAGCGTTCAGCCGGCGGACGGCGTCGGGCTCGTCGCCGCGCTGCGTGGAGATCCGCTGACGGATTTCATTCCGGTCATCGTCGTCGCGTCGCCGGCGGATCGATTGGATGAGGCGGCGCTCAAGCAGCAGGGCGTGTTCGATCTGCTCAGCACGCCGGTCAACCCCGAGAAGCTCGGGCGCTCCATCGGGCGCGCGGTCGAGACGCTGCTGCGCCCGTCGGTGCCTCCTCCCTCGTTCGGCGACCTCACGCTCGAAGAGCTCACCAAGACCCTGCAGGACGAGATCCGCCGCGGACTGATGGGCGCCGCGGGGCCTGCCGCGGGCAACGCGCGCGTCCCGCTCGGGCAAGGCACAGAGGTGCTCGCCGCGACGTGGGAGGCCATCGCGCGCGTCCGCGAAGTGGTCGCCAAGCGCACGCAAGGCCGCGTTCGCTTCGAGATGCCTTCGGCCCCGCTCGGAATGGGCGGCGCGCACGTCCTGGCCGTCGGCGACGACGAAGACTCGTTGCCCGAGGTCGAGGGCGAAGATCCCTTGCCCGCGCGCACCGCGCTCGTCGTCGACGACGAGCCCAACGTCGTGTGGTTCTTCGCCAACCTCTTGCGCGAAGCCGGGATGCACGTCGTCGAGTGCACCGACGGCGCACAGGCGCTGCGCGACGCGCGCAAGACGCGGCCCGACGTCGTCATCTCGGACATCCTCATGCCAGGGATGGACGGCTTCACGCTGTGCCGCGCGATTCGTCGCGACGTCTCGCTGCGGTACACGCCGGTCGTGTTGCTCTCGTGGCGCGAGGATCTCATCACGCGAATGCGAGAGCTCGGCGCGCAGGCGCAGGGCTATCTCCGCAAAGAGTCCAAGGGCGAGGCGATCCTCGCGCGCGTGCGCAGCGTCCTGCGACCGCGCGTGCGGCTCTTGCGTCGCATCGAGGGCCTCGGCGAAGGCGAAGAGGTGCGCGGCCGCGTCGAGCGCGTCGGCGTGTTCACGCTCGTCGAGGTCGTCGCTCAATCGCTGCGGGGCGCGACGATCACCGTCACGGATTCGTTCAGCGTCGCCGAGATCGAGCTGCGCGGCGGGAGGCTCGTGAGCGTGATTCGCACCGCGCAGGACGGCTCGCTCTCCCGCGGAGAGAGCGCGCTCGTGCAGGTGCTCGGCGCGTCGGCGGCGCGCTTCTCGATCAAGCGCGCGACGCACGCGGTGCGGTCCAACGTCCACGGAGACCTCAGCGCGCTGCTCGAAGGCGGCGCTGCGCTGATCGCGGCGCTCGAAGACGCGGTCTCGGGCGCCTCGCTCGTCGAAGTGGCCTCGCTCGACATGGACGCCGATGCGGCCAACGCGTACGCCAAGACGCTGCCCGCGCCCATGCGCGCGCTCATCGAGAAGGTCGCCGCGGGAGACAGCCCGCGCGAGCTCGTGCTGCGCGACGGGATCGCTCCGCAAGAGCTCGATCCGCTGCTCGTCGAGCTCGCGCGGCGCGGCGTGATCCGCGGCGCGCGGGGCCCCAACGGAGAAGACCTCGTCGCGCCTCGGCTCGAGGCGCACTCTGCGCAGTGGGGAGAGAGCAAGGCTCGAACGACGGTCTCGGTCTCGATGCCCGCGGTGCTCTTGCCCGAGTCGCTCGCAGAGATTCACCCCAAGCCCGAGAGCGCTCGCCAAGCGGACGACGAGCCGGTGACGGCGCTCGACGCCGTGAAGCTGCTCGATCAAGCGGCGCGCGCGCCCAGCGCAGCAGAGGGCGCGGCGGACGCGACGAGCTCGCAGCCCAAGCGCGAGTCCAACCCGTCGTGGAAGCGCCCGACGAACATGGACGAAGCGCTCGCTCCGGGCTTCGGAGAGCACGAGAAGGACTCGCTCGAGCGGGCCTTGCTCGCAGAGCTGCGCGCGGACGAGCCGCTCGCGCTCGAGAACGTCAAGTCGAAGGACGCGCCGTCTCTCTCCAGCGCGAGCGCGCAGTCGAGCGCAGAGATCACGATCGAGGTCGACGCCGACGAGCCCGCGAAGCGCGCGAAGGACGAAGAGAAGTCCGAGCCTGCGATCGAGCTGGTGGCCAAGAGCACGAGTGAAGCGACGAAGGCTGCGGCCGCGAGCGAAGCGCCCGCTGCGAAGGCAGAGGGGGCGGAGACGGGGGGAGAGCGTGTTCCGTTTTCGATGGAGCCGCCTGCGCCGGACAGCAAGGACAGCGCGCCGGTCGGCGTCGTGATCGGCGACGCCGAGTCCAGGCCCAAGCGCGAGGTCTCGGGAGAGCGTCCGACGGCGGGCGTTCGCGCGTCCGAGGACGAGAGCGACGAAGACGCCCCGGTGTTCGAAGAGCACGAGGGCGAGGCTTCGCTCAGCGAAGAGGAGCTGCACGAGGCCGCGAAGGCTTCTCCGGGCCTTCCCCTCGAGAACGTCGAGCTCGACGCGCGCGGACTGCCTCGGCGCCGCGCGCGCACGCAGGACGTCGCCAAGGTTAGCGAGGATCATCAGCCGCAGCCGGTCTCGACGTCGGACTCGTCGATCATCATCGACGTGGCCGCGGTGGGCGGCCCCGTTGAAGTGAAGGAGCCCCCTCCGCGAAAGCGCGAGACCACCGGCGAACGATCGACCGCGATGGGCGGACCGATGGCGTGGGTGTGGCTCTTCGTCGCGGTCGTCGCGCTCGGGTTCGGGAGCTATTTTCTCGTGCGCGCGCTGCTGCCGACGCCGACCACGATGATGCCCGCCGTCTCGTCGGGCGACGATGCGGGCGCTGCCAGCAACGCAACGCAAGAGCCTTCGGCCGACGCAGCGACGGTCGCCGTGGTTGAAGGCGCGGACGCGAGTCCTGCGAGCGAGGGCGCTGACAGCGGAGGAGCCGCGGACGGCAGCGAGCCCATCAATTCAAGTGCGCCTTCGGGTGAGCCCGAAGAAGACGGCGCTGTCGCGCAAGGCGCGGGGCTCGAGCTCGGGCTCGATCCGACGCCGTTTCTCGACGGCGGGACGCTCGATCCCGGCCGCGGGTTGCTGGTGGTCGACGGGCCTGGGCGCGTGACGGTGGGCTCGCGCGAGGTGGGCGAGGCTCCGCTGCGCGTCGAACTCGCGCCGGGGCAGCACAACCTCACGTACCGCCGCGGAAACGTGCGGGGCTTCAGGGTGATCGACATCGTGGCGCGCAGAGCGGTGCGAGTAGTGCTACCCAACGAGCCGTGAACGCGCTTCGTCTACTCCCGATGTTGAGCGTGCTCGCGGCGCTCTCGTGCGGGCGTGATCGCGCGCTCGGACCCGCGGCGGACCCCGCTGGGTCGACCGTCGATCCGCCGCGTGAATCGCAGGCGAACAACGCAGTCGCGCTCGACGAGCCGGGGGCGGTGGACCTGCTCGACCCCCTTCGCAACGGAGCGATCGACGTCAACGGTCCCGTCGTGGACTTGGGCGAGCGGCAGAGCGCTCCGTTCGTGCTTCCGCCGGTCCCGCTGCGAAGCGGAGAGGTCAACGGAGACAGCTGGGCCGAGGTGGGGACGCGGCTGAAGCTGCGGGTTCCGATCGACGCGAGCAACCCGCCGGATCGCGTGCGGCTGCGCGTGCGGCGCGTGCGGGCGCACAAGGTGCTGGTGTTGGTGGACGGCGTTCCCGTGAGGCAGGCGCTGTTTCCCGAGGATCAGGGGACGCACGTGATCGATCTGCCCGTCGCGCCCGAGCGATTCACGCGCGATGTGTCCATGGTCGAGCTGCGCTTTCTCGGCGCGAACAAGCTCGAAGACGACGCTCCCGCGGCCCCGCGCTCTGCGCGACGATTGCTTCTTCCTCCGGTGATTTCTGCGGAAGAAGCCGAGCGAGGCCGCGACGCGGGCGCTCCGTCGGTCGCGCAGGCGACGCCCGCGCAGCGGCCCGTGCTCGAGATCGACTGGGTGCACGTGTGCCGCGCGGACGCCTCGGTCGCGCGCGTGGCAGACCTCGTCTCGGACGTGAGGATCGATCGCACTCCCCGCCGCTCGCTGACGTTGTACGCGCCGACGCGCGCGTCGTGGGTCACCGTTCTTCCCGCGGCGGCGACGCTGCGAACCGCGGTGACCGCAGAGGGCGTGCGCGGCGCCAACGCGAGCCCTGTGCGCGCGCGCATTCGCGTCGAGACCGACGACGCCGAGCCCGTCGAGCACACGCTGATCGTGCGGCCCAATCAGCGGTGGGAGGAGGTCTCGCTGGACCTCGCGCGCTTCGCTCATCGCGCGGCGCGCATCTCGTTTGCGACCGAGGTCGTGACGGTCGACGAAGACGGGGGCGCGCTGTGGCCTGCGCGCGACGACGCGGGGGTGACTCGCGCGGACGTGCGCGTGGCCTTCGCGGATCCTCGGGTGATCGCGCGCACGGCGGCGGCGCCAACGCTCCCGCCGGTGCGTCACGCGCTGTTCGTGGTGGTGCGCGGGCTGCGCGCGGACCGAGTGATTCCGCAGGTGAACGCGCGGCTCTCGCACGGTGGCTTCTCGCGGCTCTCGCGCGAAGGGCTCGTGGCGAAGGTGCTGGTCCCGTCGGGACGAGAGCTGCCTGCGTTGGCGAGCATGCTCACGGGGCTCACGCCCGAGG
Source organism: Polyangiales bacterium (assembly GCA_046351515.1). Lineage (GTDB taxonomy): Bacteria > Myxococcota_A > Polyangia > Polyangiales. Next base: position 13,788 of record JAXLYJ010000048.1, on the reverse strand, counting down.
GGCACAGGATGGAGGACTGGACGGACACTCACGACGAGCGCGCGCCGACGATGGGCTCGCTGTTGCGCGAAGGGGGAATGGCCACCGCGCTGTTCGGCGACGACAAGTGGATCGAGGGCTCGGGGCTCGACCGCGGTTACGGTGAAGTGCGCACGTGTCCGGGCGAGGCGGTGCGGTGTCGCGCGGAGGTTCCGCTGGGGCTCGCGGCAGAGTGGCTCGTGACGCAGCGAGATCGTCGCGCGTTCGCGGTGGTCGTGACGAGAGCGGGCGTGCCGCCCTTCGATCCTCCCCGTGATTTGCTGCTCCAGCTCGACCCCAACCCTCCCGAAAACGCGCTGCAGCCCGAGGGAACCGCGCAGTACGCGCTCGTCCCGCGAGGGCTCGAGAGCTTGAACTACGAGCGATTGGCCACGCTGTACGACGCTGCGATGGCGAACGTGGATCGATCGCTCGCGCAAGCGATGGATCGGCTGCGCGACGCGGGGCTGCTCGAGCAAACGGTGATCGTGGTGGTGGGCTCGCGAGGAAGCGCGCTCGGCGAGGATCGCTGGATCGGCGAGGGGCCGGTCTCGTTCGCGGTCGTGAGCGAGAGCGCCGTGATGATTCGCGCGCCGGGGGTGCGGGCGCGCGCGTTGACGGAGGTGGTCGACGCGCTCGACGCGAACGCGACGGTGCTCGAGCGGCTCGGCGTGCAGGGCCCGTGGCGCGGAGCGTTTGCGCCGGTGTCCCTGTCCGTGGTGAGCCCGATGGGCGTTCACCCGCGGGGGTTCGTCAGCGCGCTCGGCGTGCACAACGATCTCGCCCTGCGCTTCGGCGATCTTCTCGCGCTCACCTCTCGCAACGGAACGAACATGGTCCTCGTCGCGCCCGACCAGGATCCGACGGCGCAGACCGATCTTCGCTCGCAGCGCCCCATCGCGCTGACCTTCGCAGAGCGCACGCTCGCGGGCTTTCGCGAGGCGGGGGGAATCGATCCCGAGCGCTATCAACCGTCGACGCGCGCGCTCTCGGACGCGGTGGTCGCGGCGCTTCGGCAAGGCACGGCCCGGCACTGACGAAGCGGCACGCGTGGGGGAGATCTGCTGTTTTCGCTGAAATGGGGCGATCTCTCGCGCGGTGTGCTCCAATCGAAGAGCACTCATGAAAGCCTCGAACTTCGCTGCGCTGGCTGGCGCGACCCTGTGGCTCTCGCTCTCTGGGACGTCGATGGCGCAGGGCCGTCGCGTCGAAGACGGAAGCGAAGGCGGCTCGACGAACTCCGCTCGCCCGTCGGGACAGAGCGGGACGAACGCGTCGAGCGCTGCAAATTCAGCGACGAACGAGGGCAACGCCACGATCACCAACGCGGGCTCGGGCCGCGGCTCGAGCGCGACGGTGACGAGTCATCGCGAGCGCGCGTGGTGGGAGTACGCGGGCGTCACTCCTGGATCGAGCGAGTACGCGGTGCTGCGCCGTTGGGCGCGCCGTCGTCGGCGTGACGGGCGCGTGGTGGTGGCGTGGCCGGGCTTTCAGATGACCGAGTCGGGCTCGCGTTTGTTTCTCGCGGTGTCCGCGGTGCCGCGGATGACCCCGGTCAACGAAGCGGGAAAGCTCGTGTACAGGCTCGAGCGAGCGAGCGTTCCGCTGTCGAACAATCGTCGCGCGCTCGAGACGGTGGCGTTCGCGACGCCGATCACGCGGGCGTATCTGCGCCCCCGTCGAGGCTCGGTGGACCTGGTGATCGAGATGCGCGCGAGCGGCGTGCAGCCGACGCAGTCGCAGCAGGCGGGGCCGGAGGGGATCACCTTCGTCATGCTGGATTTTCCCAGGTATTCAGCGCCCGATGTCTCTCCGACGAGCTCGGGCGCGACCGCACCGCGCACCGTCACCTCGAGCGGAACGCGCGAGGCCCAAGGCATCCGCCCCGCCGCCGAGCAGCCCTCGCAGCAGCAGCAGGGCTCGTCGAACAGCGTCCGTCCCAGTGAAAACACTGACGTTCGCGCGAACGGAAGCGACGACGAGCGTCCTCCGACCGTCGTGCGTTGACGCGCGAGGCTGTTAAGGTTGGAGGGCCGTGGATTCACCGACGACGCCTCCGCCAGCTTCGGGTTCAACCAGCGCGACGACGCGCGTTTTGCTCGCAGAAGATCACACGATCGTGCGCGAGGGGCTGCGCGCGCTGCTCTCTCGTTGCGCGGACCTCGCGATCGTCGGCGAGGCTGACGACGGAGAGGCGTGCGTTCGCGAGTGCGAGCGGCTCTCTCCCGACGTCGTGGTGATGGACCTCTCGATGCCCAAGCTCGACGGCGTGAGCGCGACGCGCGCGGTGACGGCGCTCGGCGCGAAGGTGCTGGTGCTGAGCATGCACGGCGGCGACGAATACGTGCGCCCTGCGGTGCGCGCGGGGGCGTCGGGCTACCTGCTCAAGGGCAACGGGCTCTCGCAGTTGGTCGACGCGATTCGGGCGATTTCTCGGGGCGAAACGTATTTCGGCGCGGGCGTGAAGGACCCTGGCGTCGCGGTCGCGAAGGTCCCCGTGGACGAAGATCCGGGGCTGACTCCGCGCGAGTGCGAGGTGTTGCAGCACGTGGCGTACGGGCGATCGAGCGTCGAGATCGCGGAGCTTCTGGGGGTGAGCCCGAAGACCGTCGAGACGCACCGCGCGCGCTTGATGGTGAAGCTCGACGCGCCGAACAGCGCGGCGTTGGTGCGATCGGCGATTCGATTGGGGCTCGTTCCGCTGGATGATCGCGAGCCGAGGTGAGCGGTGAACGACGCAGCGAATCCCGAGCCGACGCAGCGCGCGGAGGCGAAGTACGCGTGGCGGGATTTGCTGAGCGTTCCGTCGTTGTTGAGCTTGTCGCGCGCGCCGTTGGCGGTGGCGTTCGTCTTCGTCGTGGGGCAGCCGAAGTGGGCGTTGCTCGTGCTCGCGCTCGCGGGGCTGAGCGACGTGCTCGATGGATGGTGGGCGCGGCGCTTCAACCAGTGCACGGCGACGGGGGCGCTCGTCGACGGAGCGACGGACAAGATCCTGGTGATCGCCGTCGCGTGGTCGCTGTGGCACGCGCGGCTGCTCACGCTCGAAGAGACGCTGATGTTGGGCGTTCGCGACGCGGGCGAGGTGCTCGTGACGCTGTGGATCGCGCTTCGCCGTGACGATCACGCGCTGCACGAAGAGCAGCGCGCGAACGCCCTCGGAAAGCTCACGACGTTTCTTCAGTTCACCGCGGTGATCCTGGCGATCGTGCGCGTGCGGCACGTCGAGCTCTGCGTGGCGACCGCGCTCGTCGGGGTGCTCGCTGCGGCGAGCTACGCGCGACGATCCTCGCGCTACACCGCATCCCCGAACCAGTGGCGCGGCATGAGTTGATGCTTCGTGCATCAACCATGACGTCGCGGGAATCAGTGGTTCGGGGATGCGCTATCAGAGCGCTGTACACTCGCGGCGAAATGCTGACGAGCGACGATCCTGGGGACGAGGTTCTCTACCGCGGAAAGCGCTGCCTCCTCGTGCGCCGCGCGGACTATTCGCGAGCCGGGCACGACAAGACGCGCGAGGTGTTCTTGCATCCGGGCTCGGTGGTGTTGCTTCCGTTTCTCGACGACGGACGCGTGGTGCTGATCCGCAACGAGCGGGTGAGCGTGCGGCGTCCGTTGATCGAGCTGGCCGCGGGGACGATGACCGTGGGCGAGCCGCCGATCGAGTGCGCGCGGCGCGAGCTCATCGAAGAGACCGGCTACGAAGCCGAGCGAATCGAGCCGCTGAGCGCGTTCTTCGTCGGGCCGGGGATGACCAACGAGCGAATGCACGCGTTCGTCGCGCGCGGATTGCGTCACGTGGGGCAGCGGCTCGAGGACGACGAGCGCATCGAGGTGTTGCTGCACACGCTCGACGAGTGCCTTGCGATGGTGCGTGACGGGCGCATCGAGGACGCCAAGAGCATCGCGGTGCTGTGCTACTGGGCGACGTTCGGGCGGTGATCGCGCGGGGTTTGTAGGGATAGGGGACGGTGTTCAAAAGTTCATTTGTTGCGTTTGGCGTGGTATTTCACTGATGAAAGTGCGCCGGAGAGGGGGCGTGCTCGGTGGCGATGGGCGACGTCCGAGCGCAACAAATGAACTTTTGAACACCGTCCCCTATCCCTACAAAACGCCCTCGTGCAGCTCAGAGCGACTTCTTGTTCACGATGTTTCGCGTGACGAGGCCGTGGGCCATGGTGATCCCGGCCTTGAGCGACGCGGCGCAGTGAAGGGCCTCGGTGAGGTGCTCCATCGTGAGCCCGTGCGCGAGCGCTTGCTGCGTGTAGCTGTCGATGCAGTAGGGGCACTTCTCGCTGTGCGAGACCACGAAGCCCAAGAGCAATTTCTCTCGCTTGGTGAGCTGCCCCTCTTCGAACGCAGCGCTGTAGTACTCCATGAACTTCTTCCAGAGCTCGGGGGCGTGATCGCCCATCGCTCCGAAGTGCGCGAGGTCCTTGTCGTCGAAATATGCGGCCATAGCGCGGTGTACGTCGATCGCGACGCGGTGGCTACGCGCGCGATCGCTCTTTGCTCAGCGCGCGCGCGGGCTCGTGCAGCGCCGTGAACAACGGGAGCGAGAGCACGACGGAGTTCGCTCCGAATCCGCGCAGCGCAGGCAACATCGCGCTCGACCGTACCGCCGCGCGCTCGGCGCTTCACTCGCTTACGGCCGCCGCGAGGTCGTTGGCTGTCTCCACCAATCGCCAGGGATTTCGCTGGGCGAGCGAGTCTCGATGCGAGAAGCCCCAGCCCACTGCGACGCACTTCACGCCGACGCTGTTGGCCGCTTCGACGTCGCGCACCTCGTCGCCCACGTACACCACGCGCTCGCGCTCCAAGCCCTGCTCGCGGATGAAGCGGTCGAGGGCGCGCGCCTTTCCGAACATGCTCACGCCGCCGCGGATCGCTGAAAATCCAGGGAGCCCGTGGTGCTTCGAGAACCGCGCGATGTTCTCTGTCGAGTTGGTGGACAGCACCGAGCAGCGCACGCGCCTCGCGCTGAGCTCGTCGAGCACGCCTCGCATCCCCGCGCACAAATCGATGCGCAGGACCTCTTCGCGCAGCGCGCGGCGCACGGCGTAGACGAGCAGAGGCAGCTTCCACCACGCGACGCCGTATTCTCTCAGCGCTTCTTTGGGCGGGAGCCTCTGCAGGTGCTCGAGCTCGGCGCGCAGCACGGGGCGCACGCGGAGCCGCGGGGCGATCTTGTTGTACTGCGCGAGGACGACCTCGCGGGAGTCAGCGATCGTTCCGTCGAAATCGAAGATGACTGAGCGAGAAGAGTTCATCGACACACCGACGCCTTCAGTCCGCGGCGCTCGCGTCGCTCGTCACGCTCGCGGCGACCGGGCCCGCGTCGATTCGCGCGGCTTCGACTACGGCGATCTCGCTCGGCGGGATGCGCCCGACCGCGCGCGCGTTGGCGTCGTCGATGAAGCGCCTGCGCATGCGATACACGTCGCTGCCGAACAAGAACTCACCCACGCACGGGTTGAACGGGATCGACGCGCTGCCCGACGGCCCCGTGATCGTGACGAGGTTCTCGGGCACCAGCCGGCGCACCGAGTTCGAGAGCCAGTAGCGAACTCGCACGCGAACGTGCGCTCCTCGCTGCATCAAACCCAGGTCCGGAACGCGGTCGTACTCTTCATCGATGAGCTGCTGCAGCCGTCGTCGCGCGGGGCGATCGCTGATCTCGTACTCGCCCGTCCCCACTTCGACCGTGCGCGTTCGCTGTCGACCATCGTCGTCTTCGACGGTCATCTCGATGGCGCTCTGCGTCTCGTCGATCACGCGAAAGGCGCGCGCTGGGCTGTTATTTCGCTGGTCGAAATACGCTTGCAGCCTGCACTGATCGTCGAACGAGATCTGCCGCTGCGGAACCTGCGACAGATCGCGCTTGGACGCCGGTCCGCACGACGCGACGGCCGCGGCTACGACCCAGCAGAACAGCGCAGAGCGGGAGAGAGCGCGCATCCGACGGCCATCATGCCACGGTGGACGCGCGGTGTGAGTCGAGCCTGCGTGCATCCTTGCAACGCGGATTAGTTGCGTTCGCGCCGCGAGCATTCAGCGCGCAGCGTGACCGCGGGTCAGCGACGGTCGGACCGAGAATTCTTCGAGCGAGCGAGCGCTCCACGCGCGCATGTGCTGGCGTTTATCGAGCCGAGCGCTTGAGTGTGTGCGCGTGCAGGGACTCGGTCATCTCGCTCGCGCGGAGCTCCGAGTTGTCCAAACGAAGTGACTCTGTCTACTCGACGAAAGCTCGGTTGACGAAACGTAGTTGACCGCACGATTCCCAGGAGAAAATCGTCGTCGCGAACTTTCGAACCCCCCAGGGGATGGGGCAGCTTGAAGCCGTAGACACAACAGCCTGTGGTGTACGACCGCCCTGCGCTACAACCGGAGCTGATCAGATGACCACCTCCGAGAAGTCGATGCAGGGCTCGTTGCTCACAACGCTGGGTTCAACGGCGGAGCGACCGCCGACAACGCTTGAGAGTTCAACCGAGGGAAATGGCATGAGCGTCGACGGGTCTGTCAGCAAGAAGAACGGGATCAAGCCCCGCTCGGATGGAGCGAAGCTCGAGCGCGCGTCCAAGCCCGCTCGTGGTGAGCACAAGGGACTCAAGGTCCACCGCCGCTACACGGACGCGGGCGTCAACGCGCTCGACGAGGTCGAGTACGAGCGCCGCGGAAGCGAGATCAAGAACCCGGACGGTTCGGTGGTCTTCGGCATGGGCGGAGCCGAGATCCCGAAGGCGTGGTCGCAGCTCGCGACGGACATCGTTGTGTCGAAGTACTTCCGCAAGAGCGGGCTCTACGGCGACAAGAACAAGTCCGAGAGCAGCGTGAAGGAAGTGGTCTACCGCATCGCGCACACGATTCGTGAGCACGGCGAGGCGCACGGATACTTCGCGAGCGCGGAAGAAGCCGAGTCGTTCGAGCAGGAGCTCAGCTATTTGCTCGTGAATCAGTACGGCGCGTTCAACTCGCCCGTGTGGTTCAACTGCGGGCTCTTTCAGCGGTACGGCGTGACGGGCTCGGGCGGGCAGTTCGCGTACAGCTACGAGCGCGACGAGGTCATCGAGACGAGCAACGCGTACGAGCGTCCGCAGTGCTCGGCGTGCTTCATTCAGTCGGTCGAAGACGACCTCATGGCGATCTTCGAGCTCGCGAAGAACGAAGCGCGCTTGTTCAAGTACGGCTCGGGCACGGGCTCGAACTTCAGCGCCCTGCGCGGCAAGCAAGAGAAGCTCTCGGGCGGCGGAACCTCGTCGGGCCTGATGTCCTTCCTCGAGGTCTTCGACCGCGCCGCAGGCAGCACCAAGTCCGGTGGAACGACTCGTCGCGCCGCCAAGATGGTCTGCCTCGACATGGACCACCCCGAGATCGTCGACTTCGTCGAGTGGAAGCAGCGCGAAGAGAAGAAGGCTCACGCGCTCATCGCCGCAGGATATCCCTCGGATTTCAACGGCGAGGCCTATCACACCATCTCCGGTCAGAACTCGAACAACTCTGTTCGCGTCACCGACGAGTACATGCGCGCGGTCGAGCGCGACGGCGAGTGGAGCACCCGCGGTCGCACGACGGGCGAGGTGATCGAGACGTTCAAGGCTCGCGAGCTTTGGCAGAAGGTCTCGAAGGCCGCGTGGGCCTGCGCCGACCCCGGCTTGCAGTACGACACGACGATCAACGACTGGCACACGTGCCCGAACAGCGCGCGGATCAACGCGTCGAATCCCTGCTCGGAGTACATGTTTCTCGATGACTCGGCGTGCAACCTCTCGAGCTTGAACCTCACGAAGTTCTTGATCGAGAAGGCCGACGGATCGCTGGACTTCGACATCGAGGGCTACCGCCACGCGGCGCGCGTGTTCTTCATCGCGCAAGAGATCTTGGTGGGCTTCTCGTCGTACCCGACCAAGCGCATCGCGCAGAACTCGTGGGACTACCGCCCGCTCGGCCTCGGCTACGCCAACCTCGGAACGCTGCTCATGATCATGGGCCTCTCGTACGACTCGGACGAGGGACGCGCGGTCGCCGCGGCGCTCACCGCGATCATGTGCGGTCACGCGTACCGTGTGTCCGCGGAGATGGCCGCGGTGCAGGGCCCGTTCAACGGCTTCGCGAAGAACCGCGAGCCCATGCTGCGCGTGATGCGCAAGCACCGCGACGCCTCGTACACGATCTCCGAGAAGCACTGCCCGAAGAACCTGCTCGCCGCGGCGCGCGAGGACTGGGACAAGGCCGTCGAGCTCGGAATGGCGCACGGCTACCGCAACGCGCAGGCGACGGTGCTCGCGCCGACGGGCACGATCGGCCTGCTCATGGACTGCGACACGACCGGCGTCGAGCCTGACTTTTCGCTGGTGAAGTACAAGAAGCTCGCGGGCGGCGGGTACTTCAAGATCGTCAACGCGTCCGTCGAGCGCGCGCTCGTTCGCTTGGGCTACAGCGCCGCGCAGTCGGCAGAGATCATCGCGTACGTGATCGGGACGAACACGTTCGTGGGCGCTCCGCACTGCTCGCGACAGTTCTTGCTCGGCAAGGGCATGACCGAGGACGAGATCCGCAAGGTCGAGGCTGGTCTGCGCGGGGCGTTCACGCTTCCGCAGGCGTTCGGCAAGCACGTGATCGGCGCCGACGCGTACAAGCGCCTGGGCGTGAGCGACGAGCAGATGAAGTCGCCGGGCTTCTCGCTGCTCGAGTTCTTCGGCCTGTCCAAGAGCCAGATCGACGAAGCGAGCGACGTGATCTTGGGCCGCTCGACGATCGAAGGCGCTCCGCACCTCCGTCAGGAGCACTACGCGGTCTTCGACTGCGCCAACCGCTGCGGAAAGCACGGCAAGCGCTTCCTCGCTCCGATGGCCCACGTGAAGATGATGGCCGCGGTGCAGCCCTTCCTCTCGGGCGCGATCAGCAAGACCGTCAACCTCCCCAACGACGCGACGGTCGAAGATGTCGCTGACATCTACATGCAGGGATGGAAGCTCGGACTGAAGGCCGTCGCGCTCTACCGCGATGGCTGCAAGATGAGCCAGCCGCTCTCGTCCACGTCCGACGACAAGAAGGACACGAAGGCTTCTGAGAAGAAGGCCGAGACGCCTGCGCCGGTCGCCGCTGCGCCCGCGCCCGCGCCTGCGCCGGTGAAAGAAGAGCGCAGCGAGCACGGACCGCTGTTCTCGAAGTCGGTCTTCTACGGTCCCACGGCGGCGCGTCGTTATCGTCTGCCGCAGCGCCGCCGCGGATTTACGCAGGAGGCGCGCATCGGAGGACACAAGGTCTTCCTCCGCACGGGCGAGTTCGACGACGGGCAGCTCGGCGAGATCTTCATCGACATGCACAAGGAAGGAGCCTCCTTCCGCTCGCTGATGAACTGCTTCGCGATTGCGGTCTCGATGGGACTGCAGCACGGAGTTCCGCTCGAAGAGTTCGTCGATCAGTTCACGTTCACGCGCTTCGAGCCGCAAGGCAACGTCGAGGGTCACCCCAACGTGAAGATGGCGACGTCGATCGTGGACTACATCTTCCGCTCGCTCGGCGTGGAGTACCTGCGCCGCTACGACCTGGCCCACGTTCCGCCCGAGGACGCGTCGGCCACCGCGGGTGACGCTCTGTCGGACGCGCAAGACACCAACGTGCAGCCCGAGCTCCCGCTCGGCGGACCGGTCGCTCCTCGCGAGAAGGACACGTTCGTCGCGGTGGGCGCTGCTCCCGCCGCTCCCGTTGTCGCCAAGCCCGCGAAGCCCGCGGGGACCAACGGCTACAACGCTGCCAAAGAGATGAACAAAGAGCTCGGCAAGCTCATGGGCGACGCTCCCATGTGCGACCAGTGCGGGCACATCACGGTCCGCAACGGCGCCTGCTACAAGTGCTTGAATTGTGGTGCCTCGATGGGCTGCTCGTGATCGAGTGACCTCTCGCCGCACGACCGCTGAGCGGTGACGAACGACGCAGCTCCTCCCTTTGGGGGGCTGCGTCGTTCGCGTTTCTCCCCGGTGATGGTTCGCGCGGTCGCTGCCAGATCGTTTGGGGAGTCGGGCTCAGCCGGTCGGTCGCAACGCTCCTCGAGCGCTAGCATCGCCGTCATGAACGTTCGACTGCTTGTGCTCGCCTGTGTCTCGCTCGCTGTGTCCGCGTGCGGCGCGTCGGTCGCGGCGCATCTGGACGGCGCTGTGTCCCCCGAAGCCTCGCAGAACTGCAGATCGGTGCGAGAGGGCGATGTTCGCGCTCCGTCCGTGGTGCGATCGGGGCAGAGCACTCCGTTGGCGACGCGCGTTCAACCGCCAGACTTCCACTGCTCGTTGCGGGTCGAGAGCCTCGGCGCGCATCGCCACGGGCTGAGCGCGTGCTGTCAGGTGAGCGCAGTGCAACCGCAGGAGATCATCGCGAACTGGGACGACGCGCCCGCGCCCGTGGTGAGCGAGCCGACGCAGGAGTCGATCGTCGTCGGAGGATCGACGGTGTCTGTGCTTCGTATTCCCGCGAACGTTCAGTGCTTGGACTCGGGCTCGCGCATCGAGACGGTCACGATCGAGGCGGACAACGGGCTGCGGGTCTCGGGGCCGCGTCGCGTGTGGGCACGCGTCACCGGGACGGCCATGCGCTGCTCGGGCGCTCCCGCTGCGCTCATCGAGGCCAGCGGAACCAACCCCGTCATGCTCACCCCGCGCGATTGCTCGTTGACCGACTGCGACGGGCCGCAGAGCCCCAGGCCGTTCTCCGTCTGGGTCTCGCTCGGAACGTTCGTGCCCGGCACCTACTCCGTCTTCTATTCTCCTGGGATTTCGCAGGAGTTCTCGGTGCAGTGACCTCCCGCGCCCCGTCGCTGTCTCTCTTCACCCACGCTGTCCCGTCGCGAACGTCACACGGTCGCCTCATATTCTGCTTTGCACAGGGGACAAACGCGGTTCCAATACATCCGTGCTCGAAGAGACCAAGACAGCGCGGGGGCGAAAGTTGGTCGGCCGCCGGGGCACGATCGACACCGTCGAAGATCCCCCGGTGTTCTTGAACGTGTACTCGGGCCACGCGCAGCTCGAGTTCATCGAGCCCATTCAACGCGTGTTCGCGACGTACCTCGCGAACTCTTCGCGCAAGATCTTTGTCTTCATCGACGCCGTCGAGCTGCGCTCGTACGACCCCGAGTATCGACAGCAGTGGGTCACCTGGGTCGACAAGCACCGCGCGCAGATCGGCGGTCTGCACGTGCTCGTTCGCTCGAAGCTCGTCGAGATGGGGATCAACCTCGCGCGCGTCGCGCTCGGGCCCATGATGCACGCGTACTCGGACCGCGCTGAGTTCGAGCGCGTCTACCAGCAGTGCAAGCGCGACGGCGCGTGACGATCACCGCGTCTTTCGCGCGACCGTGGTCTTCTCGTCTCGGTCGAGCGCGGTGCGCGGCGCGATCACCGCGGGGGCTCCCTCGATCGCGCGCGCGACGCACTCGCTGAGCTCTTGCTCGCCGAGCGCGTTGGGGGCGCACGTCTCGGGCAAGAGCTGAAGCGCTGCGATGAGCGCGCTCGCCGTCGCGAAGCGCTCGTTCGCGCTGCGCGCGGTGAGCTGATAGACCAGCGTCGCGAGCGCCTCGGGCACCGCCGCGTTGCGCTCGCGCACGTCGCGCACGCGCTCGCTGAGGATCAATTGCATCGCGACGATCGGCTCGACGTCGAAGACGGGCCTGCCCGTGAGGCACTCGTGCATGGTGAGCCCGAGCGCGAACAGGTCCGCGCGGCCGTCGAGCGGGAGGCTCGCCGCTTGCTCGGGGGCGAGGTACGAGAGCTTTCCTTGCACTTTGTCGGTCGAGTCCGCGGCGCTCGCGATGCCGAAATCCGAGAGCTTCACCTCGCCGTGCTTGGACAAGAGCACGTTGGGCGGGTTGACGTCGCGGTGCACGAGCGCGAGGTGATCTCCAGCCTTCTTGAATGTGTGTGTGTACTCGAGCGCCCGCGCGATGCCGAGCGCGATCACCGCGACGGCCCGCGGCGGCAGCCCCTGCGGGTGCGCCTTCAACACGCGCTTGAGCGTGACGCCATCGATGAACTCCATCGCCAGGTACAGCGCCTCGTCGTGCGTCCCGAGGTCCAGCACTTGAACGATGTTCGGGTGCGCGAGCCACGATCCGAGCTCGGCCTCGGCGCGAAACATCGCGGTGAACTCTGGGTCCTTTGTGTACGAGGGAAGCACGCGCTTGAGGGCGACGCGCTTCTCGAAGCCGCCTTCGGGCGAGTACGTGGCGCGAAAGACCTCGGCCATTCCGCCGACGCCGATGCGCTCGTGGATCAGGTATTTTCCCATCCAATCGCGCTCGCGCACGGCGGCGAGGGCCTCTTCGGCCTTGCGCGTGAGGTGTCCGGCGAAGATGGCGGTCACGATCCCCGCGCAGAACAGCAAGAACGCGCGCGTGAGCATCATCTCGACGCCGAGCGTGACCAGCGTTCGCTCGGGCAGAAGCGGGCGCGCGACGAAGAAATAGAGCGCGAGGTACTCGGCTGCGGCGATCGCTCCCGCGGCGATCGCGAGCGGTCGGCTCGTGCGCAGCCCGCTCAGCGCGACGAGCGATCCCCAGATCGCGAGCGGCGGCGCCGTGAGCGCGTACTCTGCGCTCTGCAGCTTCACGTCGATCACGAAGATCAGCGACGGGATCGAGACCTCGAACACCACGTTGATCCAGGGAATCGCGCGGTGATACCAGCCTCGCGACAGCGCCGCCCGAAGCGCCGCGTAGTACACCGTCACGACGCTCAAGAACGCGACGAGCACGAGCGAGAGCCTCCAGCCGATCTTCACGCCCAGGCCGAGGCACACGATCATGCTCGTCGCTCCGACGGCGCTCATCCACAGCGCGACCGATCGCTCTCGCAGCGGCGCGTCCCGTTGCAAGTGCTCGCGCAGCATGTTGCGCGAGGCGCTCTGGTCTCTCTTGCTCGAGCGTTGATCCGCTGAGGCCATGGCTCTGCCTTCGTCTCCCTGTGTCGATCGCTCGGCGATGGCCGCGAGCGGCGTTTGTACGGGAGGCGTCGCGGTCGGTTACGGCGCGCTCGATCGTTGTCGTGTTCGGCGCTGCTTTTGTCGCCCCGCGCCCCGACCGCGTCAGCGGGCGGTCGTGCGATACAGGACGTCCGAGCGAAGGACGTACTTCACGCCGTCGTTCACCGCGCGGCCCGCGTGCAAGAGCATGTGCTGAAACCACAGGGCGCTTCCGGTCTGCGGCGTGACGCACCGTCGCTGCTCAGGAAAGTCCGTCTCGCCCCCGGTGAAATCATCGTTGAGGTACACGAGCAGCGTGAGCAAGCTGCGCGCGCCGTCCTCGCGCAGATACGACTGGTCGTGATGCAAGCCGAAGCGCTGCCCAGCGGTGTAGCGATACACGCGGAGGGGGACGAAGACGCCCTCGGGCTCCATCGTGACGCGGGCGCCGGTCTCGAAGTCCTCGACGATCATGCTCGGCGGGACGCTCGCGCGCACCCGCGAGAACAGCGTCTCTGCGAGCGAGTCGTCGCGCACCACCGCGGTGCTCGCGTCGCGAATCGAGCGGTCTACGACGCGGCCGCGATGGCTGTTGATCGTCGCTTCGAGCCACTCGTCGCCGCGCACGGACTCGATGATCCTCGCGCACTCCTCGGCGCTGAAGAGCGCGTCGATCGTCTGGATCAGCGGCCGGGTGAAGTCGAAGTGTCCTGCGTAGAGGGCCATCGCGATCGCACACGATGGGCGCTGCAGAGCGGCGCGTCGATGACACTCCCTTGCGCTCGTTCTTGTGGCAATTTGCAGCGGTGTCGCGCT
>JAXLYJ010000047.1:0-36638 GCA_046351515.1 Polyangiales bacterium | reverse complement strand
GGCGGGGCGCGCGGAAGCGCGGGTGGGGGCCTGCGAACTGGCAGCGCGGGTGCGGGCCTGCGAACCGGCAGCGCGACTGCGGCCCTCCGTCACTCGCTCTCCGCTCGCGCGCGACTTCGCTAAAACGGCCGCACCGCGCGCTCGTCGCCCGGCTGCATCGGCCCGACGTGCGCGAGCACTCGCGCGTACTCGGGATGCGTCGTCCCATAGCGAAACAGCCCCTCGCCCACCGCGCCGCGCCCGTCCTCGGCGCGCAATTGCAGCTCGAGCGTCCCGTCCGCCAACATGCGAGCAGTGCCGATCGAGCTCTGCGTGATCGTTCCGCCGTCGGCGTCGGTGCCGCTGTTCGGGGTGCTCTCGCCGCCCTGGCTCGACGGAGGCTGCGACTCGATGTCCGCCCGTCGCGGCCCGCCGTAGCACGCCGCCACCGTCGCCGCCGCGGCCACCGCGAAGAACAGCGCGAGCGTCGAGCGCTGCGCCGCAGGCCGCGCGATCGCCTGCTCGCAAAACGGACACGACGCCTCCGTCGACTTCACGTGACGTTGGCATCCTTCGCACAACTGCAGTTCGCTCATCGGTCGCTCCTTTGCTGACGCGCCGCCGATGGTCCCACGCAAGACCTCGACGACGCGAACACCAACGCCCCGACGCCCACGCGCTTACACCCGCCACCCGGAGAAACACGAACGCCCAACGAAATCCCTGGTGAAAGGGGTAGTCTCGTCGGGCGCTGCATGGTCGCGAGTCGAAGGAGCGCGTCCCGTCGTCCTCTGCGCTCGCCTTCGAAGTGCGCGCGCACAGACCGTGGGTCGCTTCGTGAGGCACCGTCGCCGGTGCTCGTCACGGAGATCGCCTCGGAGTTCACGTTCTCGGAGCCTGCGCGTGGTGGGCGCACCACGAAGTCACTCGTCTCGTCGGCTTCGACGCCGCGAACAACACCCTCTCTTTTCGAAGCGAGAGAGCCTTGGTCGCCGCGCCACCATCCGATGTCGATCACGCTGGGAGGAAGCGCTCGCTCCTCTCGGAGTCGATCGCTCGTCGTGTTCGTCCGACGACGCTCGCGCCGCATCTCTCGATGAACGCTCTGCGCCTTCGTCCGTCGAGCGCTGCGCCTCGCGACGGCCGCGCTCGAACCTGCGTAGATCTATGAGTGCCCTTTTTCACTGCTCCGCCGAGACGCCGTCGATCATCCTGGTCTGCACCAGCGAGCGACAGCGGGCGATCTGCTCGACGCCTTCAGGGGCCCTCGGCCCTCTTCGTTTCGAGCATCGCTGCTCGGACAAAGAGCGCCTACACAAGCCTCTCAGCGCGGGGTCGTGTCCTCGACACGAGGGAGGGTTTCTCCGCACGGACCGCCGTCCGTTCCGCGCCGCCTCACGCGCGCCGCACAGGGCAGCGCGCACGAGGGAGCGTCCGCGACGCTGCGCCTCTTCGCCCTTGGATCACGCGCGCTCGGAGTTGAATTCGAGCACACACTTTCGAAGAGCGAGAGAGCGGCTGGCCGCGTAGAGTTTGTTGTCGGGCTCTCTTGCGCCGCGCGCCCTCTTCGTCGCCCACAGCGATCCGCGCTCTCGCGTAGGATGCCTCTGTGAAGGGACGAAGCGCGCTCGGCTTGCCCGCCCGCCGCATCGGTCGTTGACTCTGCGATCGGGGGCTGATCGATGACCGGGGCCGCCGTGGGCCGAGCTTCGTTCGACGGTCCTCCCGTGAGGGAAGAGCGCTGTCCGCTCGGTGATCACTGCGTCCGACCGCGCGTGCCGACTCCGGTTCGCGCGTCGTTGTCGACGCGACGAACCGAGGAAGTTTCTGCGGTCGACCTTGCGCGCTCGGAGAGGCGATCTGCGAGACATCGAAGGCCCGTGCCGTCGCTCGGCACGTTGTTGTTCACGAGTGACGACGCGTTGGCTCCGCGCTGTCTCTCGCGTTCCGCGGTGGTGTTCCGTGGACAACTCCCCTCTATCCGAACGACGCGCGCCGAGCACAATTCTCTGCGTCGATTTTTCGCTTCACCAGTGATTTACGCAGCCGATCGTCCCTCGCACGACGCGTTGGGTCCGGGCGACGCTCTCCGCTATCCTCCCGCCGCACATGTCGGCCGCTCGCACCGCAACCCTCTCGACGCTCGCGCTCGTGGCGCTCGGCGGAGCGTTCGCCGGCGGCTGGTTCGCGCACGCCGCGCGCGTTCGCTCGCTCGTTCGTCAGGTCGAGCGCACGCCGAGCCCTCCCCCGCGGCCGCTCACGCGACCGGTGCCCGCGCCGCGCCCCGAAGAGCCCGCGCGCGAGCAGCCTCCGTCACCGTCGCCGCCCCGTGAGTTTCGCGGAGATCGCATGCACACGGGACGCAGCGGCTACGCGCTCCCGCTCGACCTCGTCGTGAGACACCGCGTTCAGACCGGCGGACGCATCTCGACGCAGCCCGCGGTCAACAACAACGGCCGCCTCGTCTTCGGCTCCCACGACGGAACGCTCTACGGCCTCGACGTCGATCGCGGCTCGATCCTCTGGCGCATCAACTCTGGCGATCGCATCTACTCCTCTCCGCTCGTCACCGACGACGGAACCGCCTACGCAGGCACCGACGCCGATCGACTCTTCTCCGTCGACCTTCGAGGGCACTTGCGCTGGGCGCTCGCGACGGACAACGACGCAGACACCGCTCCCGCGCGAGCCAGCGACGGGACGATTCGCTTCGCCGCGGGACGCGTTCTGTACAGCGTGACGAGCGAGCTCACCGTCCGTTGGCGCCTGCAGTTCGGCGCCAAGCTCTACTCTTCGCCGCTCGTCCTGCCGGACGGAACGACGCTCATCGGCTGCCAGGACGACAAGCTCTACGCCGTCGACGCGAACGGCGCGGTTCGATGGCAAGCAGAGACGGGCGGCGACGTCGACGCGACCCCGGCGGTGCACAACGAGACGGCGTTCGTCGGCTCGGACGACGGGCACGTGTACGCGCTCTCGGTGCACGACGGCGCGCGAAGGTGGCGCACTCCCGTGGGTGGGTACGTGCGCGCGGGCGCGGCGATCGGGCTCGACGGGCGCGTGGTGGTGGGCACGTTCGGACCGCATCCCAGGATCGTCGCGCTCGAGCCGAGCACTGGCGCGATCGTATGGAGCGTGGCGATCACCGGCGGCCCGCCGACGGCCGAGTGGGGCGTGGCGAGCTCGGCGTTGGTGGATCGAGATGGGCGGTACGCGGTGGGGATTCCCAACGGTCAACTCTGGGTGATCGAGCGGGACGGGACGGTGCTCGACCGTGTTTCGCTTGGAGATTCAGCGGTCGATTCGTCGCCCATCCTCGTGCGCGACGCCCTCGTCGCCGTCGGCAACGACGACGGAACGCTCTTTCTCCTCGGCCCCGCCGCCCCCGCGCGCGACGCGCGCGACGCCGACGCGACCGCTCCCGAAACCTCCCCCGAGACCTCTCCCGAGAGCCCTTCCGAGACCTCCTCCCACAACTCCCCTTCGCTCAACGACAGCGCTGTCACCGAAGTGATTCCCGATGCTCGCGCGCGATGAACTCTGATACCTTCGTGACCGATGCAGGTCATCGGCTCGAGACGATCTCTTCCTCGTATTCTCTCGATGATTCTCGCTGGGGGTGAAGGCAAGCGGCTCGCTCCGCTCACCCTCGAACGAGCCAAGCCCGCCGTGCCCTTCGGCGGCCGCTACCGCATCATCGACGTCGTCCTCTCGAACTTCGTCAACAGCGGCCTCGCGAAGATCAAGATCCTCACGCAGTACAAGAGCGCCTCGCTCGAAGAGCACATCGCTCGCGCGTGGCGGCTCTCTCCCATCCTCGACAACTACATCGAGACGATCCCCGCGCAGCAGCGCACGGGCCTCAACTGGTTTCGCGGCAGCGCTGACGCCGTGTGGCAGTGCTTTCACGTCGTGCGCGACGAAGACCCCGAGATCGTCATCATCTTCGGCGGCGATCACATCTACAAGATGGACGTCCAGCAAATGCTGGAGCACCACTTGATGAAGAACGCCGACCTCACCGTCGCCGCGATCCCCGTGCCGAAGAAAGAAGCCTCGGCGTTCGGCGTGATCCACATCGACGCCGAAGGCCGCGTGATCGCCTTCGTCGAGAAGCCCAAGGACCCGCCCGAGATGCCCAACCGGCCTGGCTGGTGCCTCGCCTCGATGGGCAACTACATCTTTCAGCGCAACGTCCTCGAGCAAGAGCTCACGCGCGATCAAACCGACGAGAACAGCGCCCACGATTTCGGCAAGAACATCCTGCCGAGCATGGTCGAGAAGGGCGCGCGCGTCTTCACCTACGACTTCGCGCAGAACATCGTCCCCGGCGAGCGAACCAACGGCTACTGGCGGGACATCGGGACGATCTCTTCGTACTTCGACGCGCACTTGGACCTCGTGTCCATCTCGCCCGAGTTCAACCTGTACAATCGCCTCTGGCCGCTGCGCACGGGGCACAGCCACGACCCGCCCGCGAAGTTCGTCTTCAGCGATCAGATGTCCGCGCGCGTCGGCATCGCGATGGACTCGCTCGTGTGCGACGGATGCATCATCTCGGGCGGGCAGATCCACAAGTCAGTCCTCGCGCCCGGCGTGCGAATCAACTCGTTTTCGCACATCGAGCAGTGCGTGCTCATGGAGCGCGTGAAGGTCGGCCGCTACGCGCGCCTCCGCCGCGTCATCGTCGACAAAGACGTCGAGATCCCCGCGGGCGCGCAGATCGGCTTCGACCTCGAGCAGGACAAGAAGCGCTTCACCGTCACCGAAGACGGGATCGTCGTGATCCCCAAGCGCGCGCGGCTCGAGAGCTGAGCCAGCGCCAGCGACCGCTCGCAGCGGCGGCTACGGGTTCTCGGGCCCCCACTGGCGCTGCCGCGCGCCCCGCGTAGCGAGCGAACGAAGCCCCCACCCGCGCTGCCGCGCGCCCCGCGTAGCGAGCGAACGAAGCCCCCACCCGCGCTGCCGCGCGCCCCGCCCCCGCAGAGCGAGGGCGGCGGCTCTGCATTGGGAAAACAGCGACGGAATGGATTGCGTTGATCGCTGGGAACCCTTGCTCTGCAAGGGCTTCAATGGATGCGATCGCGACCACGCGCTGAGCGAAGCGGCTCCGCCGAGCACGGTTTGCTCTGAGCATTCGCGTTGCGTCGCGCGGTGTTGGGTTGCGAGCAACTTCGAGCGTTCGCGTCGCGTCGCGCGGTGTTGTGTGGAGAGCAACTCCGAGCACCGAAGAGACCTTGCAGCGCAAGGTCTCCATGCGATCAACGCAATCCATTCCGTCGCTGTTTTCCCAATGCAGAGCCGCCGCCCTCGCTCTGCGGGGGCGGGGCGCGCGGCAGCGCGGGTGGGGGCTTCGTTCCCTCGCTGCGCGGGGCGCGCGGCAGCGCGGGTGGGGGCTTCGTTCCCTCGCTTCGCTCACTCGCGCGGCAGCGCGGGTGGGGGCCGCGCTCTCGCACTTCGGCCACTCGCGCTGCGCTCTCGCTTGGCCGAGTGTATTCTGAGCCAATGTCGGCCGTGTCTCGATGGCTCTCGCTCGCGTTGGCGACGACCGCGCTCGGCGCGAGCGCGTGTCGTGCGCCGGCCACGGTGGTGGTCTTCGTCGTGGGAAGCGACGCTCCCAGCGAGCGCGCGACGAGCTTGCAGGTGCGTGTGTGGCGCGCGGATTCGACTGCGCCCTCGAGCGCGACGGCGATTCGCCAGGCGGTGCTCGGGCCGGAGGGGGAGGAGCTGTTCTCCGTTGTTCCCAATGGAGAGCCGCGCGCGCAGCAGGTGCAGGTGCAGATCGACGCGACGCTGGCCGCCACGGCGACGGAGCCCACGCAGGTGCTTCGACGCAATTTGCGCTTCTCGTTCGTGCCTCACGCGCGGCTCGTTCAACGGGTGTTCTTCTCGGTCGCGTGCCTCAATCGCAGCACCGATTGCCGGCAAAACACCGCGCGTTGCACCGTTCAAGACGCGTGCGAAGAGCGCGGGCTCACGTGCGGCGACGACGGTGAGTGCGTCGCGATCGACGTGCTTCCGCAGGACCTCGGCGACGCATCGGTGCGCTTCGACGCGAGTCGCGACAGCGCCGCGCGCGACAGCGGGATCGACTCGGGCTCGCGCCCCTGCGGCGACGCGGCGATCGGCGCGAGCTGCACCCCTGCGACCGCGTGTCGAACGGGGACGCTGCAGTGCAACGGCGGCGCGGTGAGCTGCGTCGCGACGGGGATGGTCCCCGCGGGCGCTTCGTGCGGCGCAGGACGAGTGTGCGACCTCGCGGGCGACTGCGTGGCGTGCTCGTCCGGGATGGCCTGCACGCCTGCAGACCCGTGCCGCGTCGGGTCGATCGTGTGCGGCTCGGGCGAGCCTTCGTGCGTCGCCGGCGCGCTACGCATGGCGGGCGCTTCGTGCGGGACCAACCGCGTGTGCTCGCCCACGGGCGCGTGCGTCTCCTGCGCTGAAGGAGCGAGCTGCACCTCGGCCAACCCGTGCGCGATCGCGACGATCGCCTGCGGAACGGGCGCGGCGGTGTGCACCGATCGCGGCCCCGCGTCGAACGGAACCGCCTGCGGATCGGGCCGCCAATGCTCCTCGGGCGCGTGCGTGTGCACCGCGAGCAGCGGCTGCGGCGCCGGGCAAGTGTGCGTGCAGGGCACGTGCGCGCAGGGCTCGCTGGTCTCGATGTTCACCTGCCCCTCGCTCGGCGGCGGAACGCTGGGCGGAGGCACGTGGGGCTACTACGGGTGCGTCGGCCAGACGTGGAGCGTGCCTTCGTGCACGACCATCGAGAGCCCGCGCAATCGCACGGACACCTGTGTTTCTGCCGGTCGAATGCAGCTCACGCAGAGCGCGATCGCCCCGGCCGGCGCGACCGCGGTCGCGATGTTCCAATGCCCCTCGCTCGGCGGCGGAACGCTGGGCGGCGGCTCGTGGGGCTACTACGAGTGCCAGGGGCAGCTCAGCTCGACCGCGAGCTGCCTCACGATCGAGGCGCCGACCACGCGATCGACGCCGTGCACGATGGCGGGCTACGTCGCGGTGTATCCGAGCCTCCCTGCGCCTCCGCCGACGGGGCGCGCGGTGCAGGTCTATCGCTGTCCGACGGTGAACCCAGGGGCGCTCGGCGGCGGCTCGTGGGGCTACTACGGCTGCCGAGGGCAGCTCGCAACGACGCCCACTTGCTACACGACCGAGTATCCGACGAACCGCACCGACGCGTGCGCGAGCCAGGGCTACATCGTCTTGGAGTAGCGCGCCATTCGCCGCGAAAAACGGGCTCGGTCAAATTGACCGACTCGCCCCGCGCGTGCGTTGCTCCCGCGAGTGACCGTTGAACCTGAGCTCGCTTCGTTCGAGTCCGCGGGGCTGCGCTGGATCGTGCTGCGCGGCGACCTCGAGCGCGTGCGGGGCTTGTTCGTCGGCGTGTGCGCGCCGGACCGAGCGGCGACGTTCGAGAGCGTTCGAGCGCTGTCTCGCTACGGCGAAGAGCTTCGAGCGCAGGACATCGTCGCGCTCGATCCTCGGGACGACGGTGCGCGATGGCGCTTTCATTGCGAGGGCGTGTGTCGCGCGTGCGTCGCGTACGGCGACGAGCGGCTGCTCTTGATCGAGGATCGAAGCCTCGTCGCGCGACGGCAAGACGGAGACGGTCGCGAGGTGCTCTTCGCCGACGCGCTCGGCGACGAAGAAGTGCTCATCGGAACGATCGAGACCGACCATCGCTGCGCCGTGCTGCTCGTCGCGACGGACGAAGAGCGCTTCTCGTGTCGAGTGATCGACCTCGAACGTCGAGCGCTGCGATGGAGCAACGAGTTCAGCGCGATGGCGGCGAGCGTGTTGCTGATCGACGGCGTGGTGATCGTGCGCTCGTGGGGCGAGTACGACGAGCGCTTCAACGAGGCGTTCGACGGCGAGACGGGCGAGCAGCGTTGGACGCGCGTGGGCGACCTCGACCGCGGCGGATTGTGGGAGGACCTCGACGAGGCGCGCGATGGAGCGGTCGCGATCCGCGACCCCGAGTCGGACGAGCTCGCGGTGATCGACGTCGCGACGGGCGCCGTGCGCTTCGTGGGAGATCGTGCTCGCGCGTGGGTGGACGCGGCGCATCCGTACGTGGTCGCGGTGGACGCGAACGAGCGCGCGCGGATCATCGAGTCCGAGCGCGGCGAGACGATCGCGAACCTCGCGCTCGCGCAGCGGTTGTTGCGCGTGCATGCGCTCGATGACGAGCGGATGGTGCTCGTGGGGACGCAGTCGGTGGTGCTCGTTGGGGCAGCGCCGCCGCGGGTGTTGGCGGGGGTGAGGATCGTTCGCGGGGGGATCGAGGTTCCGCCGCGGGTGCGGGTGGGCGACGGGTGGATCGCGCTCGTGTGTCACCCGGACATCGAGGTCGAGCTGGAGCCGTTGTCGCTCGATCGCGCGCCGCGGATCGTGCGTGAACTGAGCGCGCTGTCCCTTGCTCCGACGCGGGTCACGCTCTCGTTGGACTCGGTGATCGAGCAGGCGAGGCGCGCTGAAGGGCGCTCGATGTGGCCCGTCGATCGCGCGCGGTTCGAAGCCATCCTCGAGATCGCCCGCGACGAGCGATGGAACGACGCCGCCGCCTGGGAGCGCCTCGTCGCGCGAGACCTCGTTCGCGCCGAGCCCAGCTGGAGCGAGCTCGCCGTACACCAATGGGTGCGCTCGCCGTTGCTCTCGCGAACGAGCGTCGATCACACGCTGGAGTCCCCCGACGAGCGCGGCGCGTGGCTGGCGATGGCGCACGATTTCGAGCGCGTGGTGACGGCGACGACGCTGGGGCGAGAGCTCATCGCGAGCCTTCGACCGTGGGTGTTTGCCGTGCCGAAGACCGTGGAATGGTGCGTACCGTCGATGGCGGGCAACGTGTTGTGGTCGCTGTGCGAGCGCGCCGAGTCGTGCGTGCAGTCCGTGGTGACGTGCGACGGGCTCGCGGGAGTCGCGGGCTGGATCGAGACGCTGTACGTCGCGCAAGCGCTGTGGACCGAGGCGAGCGCGCTCGGCCTCGCGCTGCCCGAGACCGCGCCGAGCTCTCTCGCGGGGCGCTCGTTCGCGCAGGTGCGCTCGCCCTTCGCGGCGTGCATCGCGCTGCACGAGCTCGGAATCGAGCTTGTGGACTACGACGAGCGCAGCCTCGTGCTGGGGCTTCTCGCGATCGACGAGAGGGGTGAGCGGGTGCGCTCGGACAGCGAGGACATTCCGTTTTGAGCGGTGATCACGGCGCGGGAAAGTTCGTGACGTGCCGTCGGCACTGCAGCCGCTCGTCCGCCTGTCGGGCGCACTGCCACTCGAGGTTCTCTTCGACCCAGTAGCCCGAGAGCCCGATGGTCCTGAGTCGAACGCCGGTCACGTGCACGATCGAGCCGCTGGCGTTGGTGGCGATGTCCGTGACCTTGGTGACGGCGCACGCGCTCGAGCTCAGCGCGGCGAGCGAGAGCAGGACGGACTTCATCGCTCACCGTCCAATCGGATGACGTCGCACACGCGGTCGCCGCTCGGCAGAAAGCGGCAATCCACCAGCGTGTCCGAGGCGTGGTACTCGACCGCGCGTTGCACGTACGTCACGGCGCGATCGCTGCGCGCGACGGCGGAGGTGATGTGACCGACGCAGCCCGTGAGGGTCGAGGCGATGAACAAATAGCTCGCGCTCGTGCGCGTGCACTGCACAAGTAGCAACGGAGATCTCCTTCGGTGAGCGCGCGAGGTCGCGCCCCGCGACGCGCGATGAGCGCGTGGGCGTGGGAAGTCGCGGCGTTGGGTTCGGTCGGGACAACCTCGGGATGAACGAGCGCATTCCACGAGAAAAATCGCAGGCGCGCGCGGGTGATCGATGAACGAGCGAGCGCTGACGAGCAACGCGCGCGTGCGTGTGCGTGTCAGAGAGGGCGAGCGCGCTCGCGTCGATGGCGGCGAGGATCACGATGGCGCACGCGTTTGAATCGAGCCCGGCCTCCATAGCTCGGCCCCGAAGAGGGGCGGGCGGGAGGCATCGATGGACGAAGGAGATCTCTCGAAGGCGCGTCGGCGTTGGGCTCGACGCTTCGACAAAGGCTCGTTGAGCGGCGAGCGTTGGACGCTCGTCAAGGATCGCGGCGCGCGTCACCGCTGCGCCAAGCGTCGCAAGGGGCAGCCCAAGCGTGGATATGGAGCGTGCTTCTGCGGCTGCGCGCGCGAGGCGGTGCTCTCGCGCATCGACGCGAACCGCTACTGCGCCGCGTGGACGCGCGCGTGGGGCGGCGAGGACATCGCGCTTGCAGAGCTGCCCGCGCGCGGTCCGATCGAGCGCGGTCGCGGTCGCTGGCGCCGATGATCCATGACGTGGGTGTCGCGGTGTGCGCGCGCGGCACGGCGCATTTTCACAGTGAAAGAACGGTCGAAGTCGCGCGTTGAACCGAGCACGACAACGATGATCCAACGCTGCTTGTTTTTGTGTGCGTCGATCGTGGCGATGGCGGGCTCGGCCCGCGCGCAGACCGTCGATGCGAGCGTCACCCAGCGCGCGACCCCGCTCGCCACGCAGATCACCGCGCCGATCGCGACCAACGCGACGACGAGCGAGCGGCGCGACGAGCCGACGGTGGACGACCTCACGACGCGCGAAGGCGTGAGGATCGTCGGGCGTGTGGTCGAGGTGCACCCCGCGGCGGGGACGGTCGTGGTGCTCGAAGGCAACGATCAACGGCGCACCGTGCGGTGGGCGGAGATCGGGACGATGACGGGGCCTTCGTTTGTGGAGGATCGGTCGGTGTTTTCGAGGGTTCCGGTGTTGGGACGGGCGCCGTTGCGGGTGCGTTCGCCGCACGCGCAGCTGATCGAAGTGACGTGGGGGATGTCGCGGCTGCGCCCGAGCGATCACCAAGAAGGGGGCGAGCTGCATCGCGCGCGGTGCGAGACTCCGTGCACGTTGTGGTTGCCTGCGACGCGCGTGCTCGTTCAGAGCGAGGCGCCCGAGCTCGCGCGGGGGACAGCGTTCGTCGAGCTTCGTGACGGAGGAACCACCGTGCAGCTTCACGCCAGCGATCGCGCTCAGCGTTCGGTCGCCGACGGTCTGTTGGTCGGAGGCCTCGCCGGCGTCGAGATCGGCTTGCTCACGGTGCTCGGAGCGTTTCTCGCGCAGCCCAACGGCGGTCCGACGTTGGACACGGGGCTCGTGGTGGGAGGCGCGATCGGCGGCGCGGGGGTCGCGGCGGCGCTCGTGGGAGCGGCGATCGGCGCCACTGTGCCCACGGGAGCGCGCAGCGTCGAGCACGGCGCGCCCCGGTCTCTGTGGGGGCCGCGGACGACGGACGGAGCGCTGGCTCCGTGGCAGCGAGAGACGATCACGCCCACCGTCATTCCGTCTCGGTGACGGGCATCACGTACCATCGCGCGCAGCGATGTTGGTGCGCGCGTCGACCGTGAGGGGCTCTGCCGAGGCCGAGGCCACCGTGCGCGGTCACGAGCGCTTCGCGCGTGTGTTGCTCCGCGTCGAGCCCGCCGCGCCGCTCGGGCTGAACTTGTCGCACCGGCTCGATCCGCAGCACGAGCTGTTCGACTTCTGGCAAGGCGTCATCGAGGGCGTGCGCCTCGCCTCGTGCGCGAACCAGAGCCTCGCGATGAACGTCACGATCCTCGACGCGCTGGTGCACCCGGTGGACTCGCGTCGATCGACCTTCGCGCGGGCGACGCTCGACGCGATTTCGCGCGCGATCTCTCAGCTCGATCGCGTCGACGCGCTCTTGGATCGCGAGCTGTTTCCGTGGATCGCGACGATCGGCGAGCGCGCCGAGGTCTCGCTCGGACAAGGGACGCTCTCGAGCGAGCCGTTGGAGCTCGCGCTCGAGCAGCCGCTCTCGTGGAGCTGCCAGTGGGGCACCGTCGATCCTGCGGCGCGCGCGTGCGTCGACGAGGTCGTGCGCGAGCTCACGCGATCGACGCCGCCGTGGTCGAACGCGACGCTGCACTTCGGGACGGTGCTCGCGCAGGGCGAGGCTCCGTCCGCGGACGCGATCCGCGAGGCGATTCGCAGCGTTCTCGCGCTATCTCGCCCGGTCGAGCGGCACGCTCGCGCGATGGAGGTCCGTGCGTATCGCTGAGTGATCAGGGCTCGTCGGGGTCGATGCCGAGCGCGCGCAGCTTGTCCGCGAGCCTGCGAGCGCGGTCTCTCTCTCGCTCAGCGCGGTCTTTCTCTCGCTCAGCTCGCTCGTCGCCGGTCTCGATGAGCCGACCCTCGCTGTCGACCCAGCGGAGCCAGGTGTCTTCGCGGGCTTCGAACGTTCCGCGCCAGAGCGCGAGGCCGAGCTCGAGCTTGTCGAACCAGGGCCGGTCGAGCAGCTCGTACTCGCCTTCGCGAAGCGCGAAGCACTGGAGCGTCGTGTCCGAGAGCTGATGCTCGGGATCGAATACGGCGTAGTACGAAACCGCAGCGCGCGCGTATTGCCGAAGCTTGGCGCTCAGCTCGAGCCCATCGCGATCGGACACGATCTCGATCGCGATCTCGGGCAGCTTTCCGAACTCCCACGTGAGATAGCAGCGATTGCGCTTCTCCCACCACGCTTCGGGGAGCGAGACATCGAGGCTCACCATCACGTCCGGGACGAAGGGCGGGCGATGAATCGCGTTGTACATTCCGACGTTCGCTGCGGCGATGAACGAGACTCCGCCAGGAGTTCTCCACGATGCGTACAGCGATTGCGTGAGCAGCCGCTGCGTCTTCTCGGATGCCCAGCTCTTCACCGCCCCACTGTCCGTGATCAGCCTGGAGAGATCAGGCTCAGGGATCGAATCGACTCGCGTCGCCGTTGAATCTCCGACGTTTGCCATCGCGATGCTGAATCGTAACACCGCGATTGGCGCTCACGCCGGGGCCGCGGGCTTCAATCCCAGCAGCGCGAAGTACGCGAGGCAGTGCGCGCGCAGCGCTGCGAGCGCGTCGGGGGTGTCCGCGTCGAGCACGAGCTCGATGGTGGACTGCGAGTAGTCCGTTCCGATGTTGAACGCCGCTCGTCGATCGTCCGACGGAAGGACGTGCCACCAATCATCGACGCCGCCTGCCCACGTTCCGAAGCACTGCTGCGCTTTGATCAACGCCGCGCCGTCGGTCGAAATCCGAATCGAGTCTTGTCCGAACTCGTAGAGCCTCGCGTCGGGGATCACGCACTCGTGCGAGAGCGCTCGATCGGGGCACAGCGACGCGAAGAGCCCGAGCGCCGCGCTTCCCTGCCACTGTCGCTCCGAGCTCACCGCGTCCAAGCCGTGAAGAGAGATCGTCTCGCGGTGCGCTCTCTGCGTCTTGGTCGACGCTCTCTGCGCGATCGCTGCGTACGCTGCTCGGCACTCGTCGGTGGAGGCCACGTGCAGCGGCGGCTCTTCGAACCCTGCGCTCTCGATCGATGCGCGGATCTCTCGAAGGACGTCCGCGGGCATGTGCAGCGAGATGCGCGTCGCCCACGGAGCGGCCATGATGCGTTCGGGGACGTACGTTCCTGTTCCGTAGTCGTGTTGGTACTGGTAGCCGACGAGGACGTAGTCGGGGCTGGTTCCTGCGAAGGACTCGCCGTCGGAGTTCTTGTCCCAGCTCCAATCGCGCCGCGGAATCGCTCGGTATCGTATCGGTCGAAACGCTGGACCGACCTCGCTCGACGCCGCGCTCGCGACGCGCGCTCGCAGCTCGAATCGGTGCCACGCCGGAGCGTGCGGCGTCGGCGGACCCGCGACGAACGCCTGATCGAACAGCTCGTGTTCGGGCTCGTCCTCGCGACTCGCACGACTGACGAAGAGCCCGAGCGGGTCGAGCTTCCACGCGAAGGCGTCTTCGACAGAGTGGTCTTTGCGCAAGCGAACGTACGCGAAGCGCTCGACGCTCACGCGTGACGGATCGAAGGCGCGCAGGTACGCGAGCCTCGCGCGATCAACGGTGTGCGCGAGCTGCGACGGCTCGAGCGATGATGCGATCTCTCGCAGAAGCTCGAGGCGCACGCGCGGGTCGCTGGTTTCGAAGAACGCGGACTGCTCGAACACCTCGCGAATCGAGGCCGTGCGCGGGTTGGGTCTGCGCTCGGGGTGGTCGGACGTGACGGTGTCTCCGTCGAGCAGCACCGAGTGAGCGTGGGTGCTGCGGCCGATTCGGCGCGTGTACTCCCAGCGACGTTGCATGCGGAGAGAGGGTACAGGGGACGGTGTTCAAAAGTTCATTTGTTGCACGCTGTCCTGTGAATTCAGCGGCGAATCGCGCGGCGAGCGCAACAAATGAACTTTTGAACACCGTCCCCTAACCCTACAAAATCACTTCTTCAGCAGGCGCTCGAAGGGGTTGTTCGTGAACTTGCCCTGCGGGGGAGCCTTGGGGGGCGGCGCTCCTGGGCGCCCTCCGCGCGGTCCGCCGTGGCCGCCACCGCGGTTGTCTCGGCTGTCGCGCGGGTCTCGGTGGTTGCTCTCGTTGCCGCCGAACGCTCCCTGTTTGGGGCCTTCGCCCGAGCGCGCGGTGAGCGAGATGCGCTTGCGCGCCATGTCCACTTCGAGCACGCGCACCTTGAGCTTGTCGCCCGCCTTCACGACCTCGTTCGGGTCCTTCACGAAGCGATCCGCGAGCTGCGAGATGTGAACGAGCCCGTCCTGGTGCACGCCGATGTCCACGAACGCGCCGAACGCCGTGACGTTGGTCACGACGCCTTCGAGCGTCATCCCGGGCTTCAAGTCATCCATCGTGCGAACGTCGTCGCGAAACGCGGGCGGTTCGAACGTGTCGCGCGGGTCGCGGCCCGGCTTCTTCAGCTCGGCGAGGATGTCCTTGAGCGTCGGCTCTCCAACGTCACCTTGGACGTATTTCTTCACGTCGATCTTCGCGACGAGCGCGTCGTTGCCGATGAGCTTGGCCACGTCGACGCCCAGGTCCTTGGCCATCTGCTCGACCAGCGGGTAGCGCTCGGGGTGCACGGCGCTCGAGTCGAGCGGGTGCTCTCCGTCGCGAACGCGCACGAAGCCCGCGCACTGCTCGAAGGTCTTGGGCCCCAAGCCCGTCACCTTCATCAGCGCCTTGCGCGAGACGAAGCTGCCGTTGGCCTCGCGAAAGCCCACGATGCGCTTGGCCAATGTCGGGCCGATGCCCGCCACGCGAGCGAGCAACGGAGCGCTCGCCGTGTTGAGCTCGACGCCCACGAGGTTCACGCAAGACTCGACGACTTCGTCGAGCTTCTTCGCGAGCAGCGGCTGAAACACGTCGTGCTGGTACTGACCGACGCCGATCGACTTGGGGTCGACCTTCACGAGCTCGGCCAGGGGATCCTGCAGTCGTCGCGCGATCGAAATCGCTCCGCGCACCGTCAAATCCAGGTCGGGAAACTCTTCTCTCGCGACGTCGCTCGCCGAGTACACGCTCGCGCCCGCCTCGTTGACGAGCACCGAGAACACGCCCTTCTGCTCGACCTCTTTGAGAACGTCGCGGACGAACTGTTCGGTCTCGCGACCGTGCGTTCCGTTGCCGACGGCGATGGCCATGGGCGTGTACTTGGTGAGCAGCTGCGCGAGCGTGCGCTTCGAGCGCGCGATCGCGTCTTCACCCTGCACGAGAAAGAGCACGGTGTGCTCGAGCACGCGCCCCGTCGAGTCGATCACCACGGTCTTGCAGCCCGTGCGCTGACCGGGGTCGATCCCGATCACCGTGCGCGCGCCGAGCGGCGCGGCGAGCAAGAGCGAGCGCAGGTTCGACGCGAACACATCCACCGCGCTCTTGTCCGCAGAGAGCTTGAGCTCGACGCGCACCTCGCTCTCGACCGACGGCGCGATCAATCGCTTCCACGCGTCGGTGATCGCCTGATCCATCTCTTGCGCCCACGGGCTCGCGCCGTTGCGCTTGGCCGCCTTCGCGATCTCTCCGCGCGCGGCGTCCACGTCCACTTCGATCGCCGATCGCAGGACGTTCTCGGTCTCGCCGCGCTTGACCGCCAAGAATCGGTGCGACGCGATGCCCTTCACGGGCTCACGAAAGTCGTACCAGGTCTCGAACTTCGTCGGCCCGTTGACCTCGGGGGCCTTCTCGACGACGAGCACTCCGGTCTCGAGGTAGTGCTTGCGCGCGAACTGACGGATGTCTGCGTTTTCTGCGAGGGACTCCGCGACGATGTCCCGGGCGCCCGTGAGCGCGATCTTCGCCGTTCCCACGCCCTTCTCGGGGTTGACGAACTTCTTGGCCTCTTCGAGCGGGTCGCCGTCGAGCGGCTGCGCCATGATCCGCAGCGCGAGCGGCTCGAGGCCCATCTCTTTGGCGATCATCGCGCGCGTGCGGCGCTTGGGCTTGTACGGAAGGTAGAGGTCTTCGAGCTCGCTCTTCTGCGTGCACCCGAGGATCTTCGCGCGCAGCTCATCGGTGAGCTTTCCCTGCTTCTGGATCTCTTCGAGGATCGACGCCCGTCGCTGCTCGAGCTCGGTGAAGTACGTCCGCTGCGTCTCGATGTCGCGGATCTGCACCTCGTCGAGCCCGCCCGTCGCCTCTTTGCGGTATCGCGCGATGAACGGGACCGTCGCGCCGTCGGCCAGCAACGCCACCACCGTCCGCACCGAGCGCTCGTTGATCCCGAGCGCCTTGGCGACCATCGGAGACACGTCGATCGTGCTGGTCGCTGCGCTGCCGTTGCTTGCTCCCTCTGCAGTGGGAGTCGTCGTCTGCGTGTCGATCGTCATGAGACCGTCTCGCTTACGACACTGCGTCCGGTCACCGCCAGGGGTTGCGCTCGGGCCCGAGACATTGTTTGACACTGTGATCGACGATGAGCGACTCCAATGGCGAATTGCCCGATGTCCGAGTGCGCTGTCCGCACGCGAGCGAGTGCGGGGGATGTCCGCTGATCGAGCAGAGCTATCCAGCGCAGCTCGATCGAAAGCGCGAGCGCGTGCGCGAGGCGCTCGGGCGCTATCCCGAGCTCGCCGCGGTCACGGTCGCGGCGCTCTCTGGGGCGAGCCCCGTCGAGGGCTATCGAACGCGGGCCAAATTTGCGGTCGGACGGGGCGGCTCGATCGGGATGTACACCGACGAGCACGCGGTGGTGGACATCCCCGAGTGCAGGGTGATCTCGGCCTCGATGCGCGAGGCGCTGCAGAAGCTCCGCGCGTACGCTCGTCGCGAGGACCGTTCGCTGCGCGCGCTGGTGGCGAGCGCTGACGGCGGGCCGCTTCGCGCGGTGGACCTTCGCGCGGCGCTCGAGCCTGCGCGCGACGAGCGCGGCGAGCCTCGCGAGCGGCTCATGCTCACGCTGGTGCTCGACCGCAACAGGGCCTCGCTCGAGGACGCGCGCGAGGCGTGCGAGTCGCTCGCGCACGAAGGGGTGGCCTCGGTGTGCGCGGTGAGCTGGCACGACGGACGAAGCCCGCAGCTGCTCGGCGCGGCGCCAGAGATCTTCGCGGGCCCTCGCGCGATGCGCGACCTGATCGGCGACGGAGCGGTGTGGCTGCACGCCTCTCCGGGCTCGTTTGCGCAGGCGCATCGAGGGACGTCGGCGGCCATTCACAAGCTCGTTCGGCAGTCGCTCGAAGCGGCGCTGCCCGAGCGGAGGAGGGCGCGCGTGCTCGAGCTGTTCGCGGGTTCGGGCGCGCTGGGGCTCTCGCTCGCGCGCGCGGGGATGAACGTGTGCCTCGTCGAGTCCTTTGCTCCTGCGGCGGAGGCTGCGCTCGACGCGGCGCGAGAGCAGCGCTTGGACGGAGTGTTGGCGTTCGCGGACGACGCGACGCGCTTCGCCCGTGAAGAAGCGCGCAGAGCCAATCGCTACGACGTGGTGGTGGTCAACCCTCCGCGCAGGGGCGTCGATCGCAGCGCGCTCATGGCGATCGGAGCGCTCGCTCCGTCGTTGATCGTGTACGTCTCGTGCGACCCCGAGACGCTCGCTCGTGATCTCTCGACGTTGCGCGACCAGGGGTACGCGGTGTTGGGAAGGGCGCAGCCGTTCGACATGATTCCGCTGACGGACGAGGTCGAGACCGTCGTGGTGATGCGCCGGCAGATCGAGGACGAGCGCAAGGGCGTCGCGGTGGTGCACCGTGACGAGCGCATCGCGGTGTTCGACGGGGGATCGGGCGTGCGTGCGAGGGCGATCGAGTGGGCGCGATCGCGGATGCGCTGGCGCGAGTGCGTGGCGATCGCGGGCGCCGCCGAGGACGAGAGCGGCCTGGTCGTGCTCGCGCGCTCGCCGGGCGATGCTTCAGCGATCGAGCGCGAGGGCGTCGTGAGCGGCGTGGTGTGCGAGGCGTGGGTCAAGTCCGTCGCGCGCGACAAGGGATCGATCGAGCGCGCCGCGGGGCGAACGCGTGACGCGCGCACGAAGTACAAGCGGCTCGCGGTGGTGGGCGGGCACAGCAAGGTGCGGCTCACGATCGAGCGCGGAGATACGGGCTCGGCGCGCGTTCACATGGCGGGCGTCGGCCACGCGGTGCTCGGCGATTCGGCGAACGGAGAGCGCGGGACCAACGTGTTCGTTCGCGAGCGGATGGCGCTCGATCGGGCTGCGTTGCACGTGAGCGCCCTCGTGGTGCGCGACGGCGAAGCGGCGCTCGAGCTCAACGCGAAGCCGAGCGGTGACCTCGCGTTGCTCGAAGCGCGGCTCGGCCGACGCGAGCGCTGAGCGAGCGGAAACATCGCAAACGAGCTGCG
Organism: Polyangiales bacterium; assembly: GCA_046351515.1. GTDB lineage: Bacteria > Myxococcota_A > Polyangia > Polyangiales. The sequence continues at coordinate 18,043 of JAXLYJ010000047.1, read as the reverse complement.
ATTGCGCTGCTGAAAGTGCAGCGGGTCTCGACGGCGACCGGTACGCTCGGGGCGTGCGCGCAACGCGGATCGCTCTCTCGGGGCTGCTCTTGGCGTGATGGGCCGCGAGACCGAGGCGAACTGCCTCACTCGCGTCGGCTCGCGCGGGCTGACGGACGGGTGGGGAGCGCAGTGTCAGGGCAACCACGAGCGCTCGTGGACCGTCGATCGCAACGAGCATTTTCGGGCGAAAGCCTGGGTCGCGCAGCAGGCGCTCGTCGCGCGTTGCGGCCGAACCTGCGCTGCGAGTGACGTGCTCGCCGTGTTGCGCGCGACCTATCCGTGATCGAGCGTGCGATGCTCTCGCTCACGCGAGGGAGAGACATGGCAGGCGAAGAGATCGAGACGAGCGCCGCGCTCGACGCGTACGCGCGCAAGTACATGGCTGCGGGCGAGACGGTGCTGGGATTTCACAAGCAGGTCTCGAGGCTGATGCTGTACGCGCTCGGCGTCGGCGTGCTCGGCGGCGTGGGGATGGTGATCGCGCAGTCGATCGCGCAGGGCAGGGCGATCAATTTCGCTGCGCTGGCGGCGGTGTTCGTGATCGTCGGGCTGTACTCGCTGCTGTTGTCGGCGTTCTTCGGCGTGACGCGCGTGCTCGTGACGAACAAGTTTGTGCGGATCAACTTGGGCTTGGCTGGACCCGAGATTCCGCTGGAGTCGATCGTCTCGGCGAAGGCGACGGACGCGACGTACCCCGTGGGGGTCAGGCCGTGGGGTACGTACACGACGTATCACTCGGGCGGCGGCACGGGCAGCGTCGAGATCGTCTGGAAAAAGCCTGATGGAAAAGAGCACACGTCCATCGTCTGCCTCTCGGACCCGACGCTCTGCGCGGCGGACATCCAGCGCGCGCTCGGGCAGCGCACGGGCGTGCGCGTGGAGGCCGAGGCAGCAAGAGAGCAGGTCGCGGCCGAAGAGGTGCTCGCGAGCGGCGCGAAGGGCGACGCTTCGCGCGCGGGGTGAGAGAGCGGGCCCGACCGGCGCTGCCGCGCGCCCCGCGCAGCGAGCGAACGGAGCCCCCACCCGCGCTGCCGCGCGCCCGGTTCGCAGCCCCCACCCGCGCTGCCGCGCGCCCCGCCCCCGCACAGCGAGGGCGGCGGCTCCGCATTGGGAAAACAGCGACGAAATAGCGTTCGTTGATCGCATGGAGACCTTGCGCTGCAAGGTCTCTTCGGTCCGCGGAGTTGCTCTCCACACAGCGCCGCGCGACGCAACGCGAACGCTCGAAGTTGCTCTCCACACAACACCGCGCGACGCAACGCGAATGCTCAGAGCAAGCCGTGCTCGGCGGAGCCGCTTCGCTCAGCGCGTGGTCGCGATCGCGTCCATCGAAGCCCTTGCAGAGCAAGGGCACCCTGCGATCAACGCAATCCATTCCGTCGCTGTTTTCCCAATGCAGAGCCGCCGCCCTCGCTCTGCGGGGGCGGGGCGCGCGGCAGCGCGGGTGGGGGCTGCGAACCGGGCGCGCGGCAGCGCGGGTGGGGGCTCCGTTCGCTCGCTACGCGGGTGGGAGTTGCTCACTCGGCGGCGCGGCGCGTGCGCGCGGTGAGGCGCTCGATTGGCTCGGCGCGTACTTGAAAACGTGTGGCGAACTCGTCGCGGATCGACTGCGTGAGCGCCGCGGGAGCGACCCTGGGGTGTCCGCACTGAAAGGGCGGCGCGGGGTCGTACTCGAGAAAGAGCTGGATGCGCTGCGCGACGGACTCGCCTGCGACCTCGGCGGCGACGCGAAGGCCGAAGTCGATTCCCGCGGTGACGCCTCCCGCGGTGATGCGGTTGCGGTCGACCACGACGCGCTCTTCCGTCGGGGTCGCGCCGAAGAGCGAGAGCAGCGGCATGAACGCCCAGTGCGTCGCCGCGCGGTAGCCCGTGAGCAGCCCCGCGGCGCCGAGGATGAGCGAGCCCGTGCACGCGGAGGTGACCCATCGAGCGTGCGCTCCTTGCGTGGCGACGAAGGCGAGCGTCTCGTCGTCGTCCATCACCGCGACCTGTCCTCCGCCGCCCGGAACGAACAAGAGGTCGCACTGCGGGCACTCGCCCAGCGTCGTCGTCGGCAGGATCGAGAGCCCGGTGTCGCTTCGGATCGGAGCGGTGTCCTTCGCGGCCAGGTGCACCTTCGCGTCGGGCAGTCGCGAGAGCACTTCGAACGGCCCCGTGAGGTCGAGCTGTGTCAGCCCAGGAAACAGCAGCATCGCGATGTTCGTCGTCATGGCCCGAACGTAGAGCAGCCGGCGGTTGGCAGAAATGACACGAGTGATGCAATCTCTGCCAGTGCAGCGCGCGGCCGTTCGACGGGTGGTCTTGGTGATCTTCGAGGGGGTTCAGTCGCTCGACGCGACAGGGCCCGCGGAGGTGTTCGCCTCGGCTTCGCGCCTCGCTTCTCAGCCGCTCTACGAAGTGGTCCTGGCGAGCGTGGGCGGCGGATGGATCACGACCAGCGCTGGCTACGCGGTGCAGACGCGCGCGCTTCGCGGGCTGCGCGTGGGCGAGCGGGACACGGTGCTCGTCGCGGGAGGAGACGAGCGCGCGGTGCTCGATGCCATCGGCGACGCGGCGCTGCGCAAGTGGCTCGTTCGCGTGGCGCCCAAGGTCGAGCGGTTCGGCTCTGTGTGCTCGGGCGCGTTCATCCTCGCGATGGCGGGATTGCTCGACGGAAAGCGCGCCGCTACACACTGGGCCGGCTGCGATCGGCTCGCTGAGCTCAAGCCCGAAGTGATCGTCGATCGCGAGGCGATCTTCGTCGAAGACGGCCACACCTGGACGTCCGCTGGCGTCACGACGGGGATCGACATGGCGCTCGCGATGCTCGAGCGCGATCACGGTCGCAAGCTCGTCGACGAGGTCTCTGCGCGGCTGGTGCTCTATGCGCGGCGGCCGGGGTTTCAGTCGCAGTGGAGCGCCGCGCTCGTGGCGCAGCGAGGCAGCTCGGATCCGCTCGGGCGCACGCTCGCGTGGGCGCGCTCGCACTTGGACGCCGAGCTCTCGGTCGAGTCGCTCGCGAAGCGCGCGGGGATGTCCGTGCGAACGCTGCACCGTCGCTGCCTCGAGTCGATGAAGACCACGCCCGCGAAGCTGGTGGCGCAGCTCCGAGTCGAGCGCGCCAAGACGCTGCTCTCGACCACGGCGATGAGCACCAAAGAGGTCGCGGCGCACTGCGGACTGCGAGACGGAGCGCAGCTCGCGAGGCTGTGTCGCAGGGCGCTCGGAGTCGCTCCGCTGGAGTTTCGCGCGCGCTTCGGCGCACAAGCGCGCTCGGCGTAGCTCGATCGCGTTGGGGTGAGGTACGCTGGCCGTATGCAGTTGGCGGGGCGAGTTGTTTCAGCGGTGGTGGGCGTTGCGCTCGCGGGGTGCGCGCATATCACCGGGGATTTTCCTGATCGAATGCCGCGTAACCTGGGCGTCGCGCGCGGGCCTTCGCTCGCCGTGCGAGCAGCGCAAGGCTTCGTCGCAGGGGACGAGTTCGATCTCGACGTGCGCTCGGGCACCGAGAGCAGTCGCGAGATGCCGCCCGTCGTCGTGCGCTGGTATCCCTGGCTGGCCGACAGCTTGCCGTTCGTCGGCTACACGCTGAGCGCGCACGTTCGCGTCGATCAGGCGCAGCGCGGACTGATCACGACCGCGAGCGTCACGGTGACGAGCGGAGCTGTGGGCGTTGGAGAGCGACGCGTCGCGCTCACCGCGGGTCGCGGCGCGGTGCTCACGGTGCTCGGCGATGCCGTGCATCCGATGGCGGTCGCGAGCGAGGGGCGGCTGTCGGACATCGAGCGCGTGGTGTTCTCGGCGGCGTTCAGCCAGTCGCCGCTGTTCGTCTCGCTCTCGCGTTGGTTCGGTCCGTCGGCTGCGCATCGCGTGGGCGAGCAGTGGCAGGTTGGAGTCGAACAGCACGGTGATCGCGAGTGGATCGGCGAAGAGACGAGCGCTGCGATCTTTGCGCAGCTCGATCGCGGCGAGCGCGTCGCGGACGATCCAGTGATTCAACTGCGATCGTGGACGGACGGGCCGATCGTCGCGCGCCAGGTCGGGGACAACGGATCGTGGCAGCGGCGCAGAGTGACGCGCGACGTCGAGGCGGTGCTCGCGCGCGGACGAGAGGCGGGGTTCGAGTCGATGAGCGCGACCGAGCGAATCGAGTACGCGACGCCCCTCAGCGTCGTGGCGGCGCGGCCGGCGGCGGGCGTTCCTCACACGGAGTACATGTTCGACACGGTCTCGGTCCGTCGTACGATCGCGCTTCGCAACTTTCGTCGCGCGCAGCGGTAAGCGCGCGAGACACCGAGGAGCGCAGCGTTGAGCGATCAGGTCTTCATCGTCGGCGAGCGTGAGCACGGCGCGCGAGAGCTCGTCGAGGCGATGGTCGCGTTCAAACACCGAGAGCCCCCGACGCCGACGGTTCGACGACGCACGAGTCGCAGCCGCGCCGAGCCAGGGATGATCATCAACGACTGGGGGCTCACCCCGCGCGAGTCGTTTACCGCCGTCGCTGAAGGGCCGAAGCGTGAGTTTTTGCTGATCTACTGCGGCGACGGCTACCACGTCGTGATGCACCAGCGACGGTGCAAGCCCGACTTCGCGGTGTGGGTGCTCTCGGCGCGCGCGCAGCTCGAAGAGACGTTGGTCAACGACGTCTTGCGCGCGAGGTACTGCGGCGCCAAGGGCGTGATCGTCTTCATCACCGACGCCGACGACGAGCCCGCGGCGCACGCGTGCGAGCGGTTCGCGCGCAAGGCGCTCACGGACTTCGGGCTCGCTGGAGACGAGAGCACCGTCGTGTTCTCGACGGGCTCGCTCGCGGCGAAGAAGGGAGACGAGCGCTGGCGCGACGGGGTCGCGCAGCTGTTCGACGCGCTCGAGCGCGAGTGCCCGTTCGCGCCGGTGATCGAGCGGCCGATGTTCTTCGTCGTGAGCGGTCAGGGTGAGTCGCCGGCGCGCCTCACGGGCACGGTGCACGGCGCGCCGCTGCGCGTCGGAGCGGAGGTCGAGCTCGTTCGCGCCCAGCGCACCGCGCGCGTGGTCGAGCTTCGCTCCGTCAGCGAGTCGGTGCCCGAAATCGGCCCGTGGCGATGGTGCTCGGTCGTGCTCGAAGGCGTCGACATGCGCGCGGTGGATCGCGGTGAGACCCTCGCGCTCGCTGGGACCGCGCAGCTCGTTCGCTCGGTCGTCGGGCACGCGTGCGAGATGAACGACGAAGAGCTTCCCCAGCGCGTGTGGGTCAACGGGCTCGCGACCAACGAGAGCGCGCAGCTGCAATGGCTCGATGAGCGCTTCGTGATTCCTCGACGCGTGAGGATCGTGTTCGACCAGCCGACGCCCTGGCATCGCTCGAACTACGCCCTCTTGCAGGACCCCGAAGCGCTCTCTTCCTCGAACGACGTGCGCCTGTGGCTCGCGGTCTTCGACGAGCTCGAGCTCGTCACCGAGGCGCCGTAACCGCGCCGTCGTTTGTGTCCGTCATCGCCGTCGGATCATCCAACGCGCGCTCCAGCTGCTCGATCGCCGCGCGCCCAAACGCATGCACCGCCAGCGGCCACGAGAGCCTCGGCGGCTCGGCCCCGGCGAAGCGCAGCCACGCCTCCCTCGCTCGCGCTTCATCGATCACCGAGAGCGCGCTCACGAGGTCGTCGCTGAGCGTGGCGCTCGGCAGCGCCTCATGGATCCAGGCGATCGCCAGCGCCCTCGCTCGCTCGACGCACTGCGCGTCGTCCGCGCGCGGGTGCGCCCCGCATCGAAGCAGTCGACCGAGGCACTCCATCGCGAGCGCGGGCGAGGGGATCGCCTCGAGGGCCTCGATCGCCACCGCGCGCAGCTCGTCGCTCGCGAACGCAGCTTCGGTCATCCACGCGCTGAGCCGTAGGTTCTGCGCGAGCGAAACCGTCCCGTCGACGCGCTCGCTCGCGAACAGTCGTCGAAGCTCGGGCACCCGCTGATCCTCGGGCAGCAATCGCGCGAGCTCGAACTCGAGCGACGGCGTGGTGCTGTAGTTCTGGATCGTCGCGACGTGCGCGCGCATCGCTTCGACCGCGCCGTTGCGAGCGCAGCCGCGGGCCGCTTGCGCCACGAGGTACAGAAGATGGTGCCGTCGCGCGCGGTCGGGACACGCGTGGGCGAGCAGCGCCTCGATCTCTTCGTGCGTGAGAAAATCCAGCACCCGCGACTGCAGATCGAACGTGATCGCCTCGCCCTCGCTCGTGGTGATCCATCCCTCCGAGCGCGGCGCAAAGTCGCTGCGCATCCACCGCTCGTACGCGGCTCGCGCGAAGCGCTGCGCGCGGGCCGCGGCCTTCGGCGAAGGCGGCCGCTCTTCGTCGGCGCTCGGTCGTTCGCGCGTTGGCGCGGCGAGCGCCAGTCGAATCGCCACCAGCGTCCGCGTCGTCCACTGCGCGCGCGCGTCGGAGGCGCACTGCCTCGCGTCGAGGATCGGGTCGAGCGCCGCAGGCTCATCGCGAGGCTCGCTCGGAGGCTCACTGTCCTTGGGCCCCAACGCGCGCGCCTCGGCCTCGAGCGCAGGAGCGAGCGTCGCGACCGACTCGACCATCCACGGCCACACTTCGTCGGGCCGCTCTCTCATCGCGGCGAGCGCGCGTCGCGCGAGGGCGCGGCGCTGATCGCGGCGCGCGTTGGGCTCGAGCGCGAGCGCTGCTTCGACGGTGAACCGCGCGTCCGAGAGCGGGTCGCACTCGCCGCTGCGCACGCTCGTCGTCGCGCGATCCAGGCAGCGCTCGACGTCCTCGACGCGGTCGAGCTGCGCGTACGCGAGCGCGAGCCATCCCCAGGCGTTTTCGCCGACGTCGTGCTGCTCGGGCCGCGTCTCGGCCACGCGCCGCTCGCACAGGGCGACGAGCCGCTCGCGCTGCGATGGGTCGGCGAAGCGCGCCATCGCGCACAGGTCCTTGGTGAACCCCGAGTGCGTCTGCGTCGCCTCGAGCGCGATCGCGCGCTCGACGAGCGGCGGCGAGCGCGTACGGTCCACCAGCTCGCACAGCGCGAGCAGCAGGTGCGAGTCGTTCGCGAGCCACTCGAAGCGCAGCGCGACGGCGATCGCCTGGTCCGCTGCGCCGAGCTCGGCCAGGCGAAGCGCGCAGTGAAACATCACCCATCGGTCCTCGTGCTCGCGCGCTCGCGAGCGATCCGTCCGCTCGGCGAGCGCGACGAGCGCCTCTCGGTCGAGCAGCGCGACGAGCTCTCTCAACGCGGCGCGATGGCCCTCGCGCTCGAAGATCGCGACGAGCTCGGCCGTCGAGCACGCGCCCGCGACGCACAGCTCCGCCCAGAGCGGCGCAGGGATCCCGTCGATGATCGCCGCGCGAAGGTCGCGCTGCGCCGCGGCGCGAAGCTGCTCGAGGACGGGACGCGACCGATCGATGACGGCGCGCGAGAGGACGAGCTCATCGAAGAGCGATGACATCGCCCGAAGCGTACGAGCGAGCGATCACTGGCGCATGTACGTGAGCACGAGATTCGGCGGCAAAAACCAGTCGAAGCGAGTCGGGGTGGCTGTGTATGGATACCCACGGGCAGGGGCCATGCGCGGGCACGCCCACGCGAGCGAGATGTTCGTGTCCGTGGTGGTAAACGTTCCTGCGGTGTTCAACGTCGAGCCGCGCTCGGTGAGGACGAGCGCGACGGTGTTCGAGCGAAAGCGAAGGGCGCCGGCCAGCGTTCGCGGCGCAGGAGCGTTGCCCATCTGGTAGTAGGCCGCGGCCGAGACGAGCTGGTAGTCGCCGTCGGCGATCGTTCCGCCCATGGGGGTGGGCGACGCGGCCATCATCGCGACGCTGGTCACTTCAGCGCCCGATGCGACGTTGGTGCAGCTCGCTGCATCGGGGTCGCTCGCGTCCGCGCTCGTCGCGCTGTCGCTGGTGGTCGCGCTGTCGCTCACCGCCGAAGCGTCGGTCGTCGCGTCGCTGCTGGCGTCGGCGCTCGGAACGCCTCCGCCGCACGCGTTCGATAGAGCGCAAATCGTCAGCAAAAACACCGGTGAAATTCGCACGCGCATGGATCGCTCCTCCGTGGGTCGCGCGGCGATGTAGCACGCTCGTTCGCGCTCAGTCCCACCACAGCTCGATGACTTGCGCCGGAGCTTCGACGCCCGCGACGCGACGCGCTTCGTCCTCGGTGAGCGTGGTGATGTTGTCCGCGAACCAGTGCACTTCGGCGACGTGACGCAGGCGCTCGGCGGCCTCGGGATCGTTGGCGACGATCCAGAGTTGGTCCGCGTTCCACCCGTCGTCTGCGAGCTCTTCGACCGTGTTGAATCGAGTGTAGCTGTCGGTGACGCGAGCGCCCTCTCTCATCAACGAGCGCAGTCGTCCGAAGGCGACGGCGCGCCACGGGTGCGGGTGCTCCATGAGCCACGCGTACACGCGATCGCCGCGAAACGCGTTGTAGCCAGCGCGACGGATGATCTCGAGCTGGATCGCCTGCACCGTGGGCGCGTCGCTCTTCGCGATCGAGCGGATTGCGTCGGTGTTCCATCGGGCAGACACCGCTCCGTCGCGCGGCTGCTCGACGTCGATCGCGCCCATCTTCGAGAGCTCTTTCGCGACTCGCTCGGCGTCGTTGGCGACGACGTGAAGCGTGTCTGCGTTCCACAGGTTGTCCGCGATCGAGCCGAGAAAGAGCAGGCCGTTGTCCTCGCGATCGAGCCCGTCTTCGGTGTACGTGCTCGTCCCTTCGCGCAGAAAGTGAACGGCCAAGATGGTCTCGTCGTCGAGCCATCCGCGCAGCGTCTTCGCGATGGACGGACCGTCGAACGACTTGGATTTCGTGCGCTCGATCAACAAGAGCTGCAGGTCGATCAGCGAGCCTTCGATCGTCGAGAGCTCTTCTGCGAGGACGTGCGGGGTGGTCGAGAGCTTCGCGACGCGCGCGACGAGCTCGTCGACGCCGTGGCCGGACTTCGCGCTGAGCTCGATCGCGTCGCGCCAACCTTCGCGCACGGCTGTGAGCGCAGCGTTGTTCGAGGGGAGGTCACGCTTGTTGAAGACCGTGACGATGGGCTTGTGAAGGTCGTGCCACGAGCCGTAGATCCAGCGGTTCATCCGGCCTCCGACGCGCTCGGCTTCGTCGTCCGCGGCGTCGATGACGTGCACCACCACAGCGGCGTTTTGCAGGGCGTCGAGCAACACGTCGAAGCGTACGAGCTCCGCGTCGCTCTCGCATTCGCCCCGCGCTTGTCCGGGAACGTCCCACACGACGACCTTCGCGCCGCCGACCGAGCACGTCGCTCGGTTCTTGGTGAACTTCGCGTCTCCCGAGAGGCGTCTTGCGAGCGTGCTCACGCCCGCGCCCGTCGCTCCGACGATCGCCACGATCGGAAGCGCGACGGAGGCAGCTTTCTTCGCGGCCTTCTTGGGAGCCTTCTTGGGGGCCTTCTTCGCGGTCTTCTTGGGAGCTCTCTTGGAGGACTTCTTCGCCGTCGCCATCGAGCGCGAATGCTACTCGCGTTGGCGTTGCGGTGACGGCGAGCGCCGTCGTTCACGGAGTGAAGTTGATCTCTCTTCGTCCGAGCTGGCCGAACCAGTTTTGTCCCCAACAAAACACGGGCCCGACCGTGCGATGCGCGCACGTGTGCCCGTCGCTCGAGATGGCGATCAACTGCGCGGGAGCGAGGCCACCGACGGCGCCGAGCATCGAGACAGCGACGGGGGTTGTTCGGTTGGTGATCGTGCGATCGCCGAGCATTCCGCCGTTGTTGTTGCCCCAGCAGACGACGGTGTTGTCCATGCGTCGCGCGCAGACGTAGTTGGCCGACGAGCGCAGTTCGACGGCGTCGGTGAGGCCCGTGACGGGCGCGGGGAGCGAGTGAGACAAGGTCGTTCCGTCGCCGAGTTGGCCGTAGAAATTCGAGCCGAAGCACTGAACGACTCCGCTCGTCAGTCGCAAGCACGCGGACGTGTAGCCGAGCGCCATCTCAGCGACGTTGGTGACGGTCCCGATGCGCACGGGCATCGGCGCGTTCATCCCCAAGCCCGGAACGCGTCCCCAACACCACACGGCTCCGCCCGCGCGAATCGCGCACGCGTAGCCGCCGACGCCCACGGACACGCGGCTCGCGTCGGTGATCCCCATGACCTGCACGGGGCTCGTGCGCTGCATCATCGTTCCGTCTCCGAGCTCGCCGTACGAGTTGGCGCCCCAGCACCACACGGTGTTGTCGTCGCGTCGCGCGCAGGTGCTCTGGTATCCGCTCGACACCTCCGTCACCACGCCCGAGAGCGCGCTCACCAACGTCGGAACGTTCTTGGCCACCATCGTCCCGTCGCCGAGCTGCCCCGTCGAGTTGTTTCCCCAGCACCGAACGTTGCCGCCGGTGATTCCGCACGTGTGCGTGTTTCCCGCTGAAATACCAATGAAAGCGAAGCCTCCGTCCACCACCCTCGCCGGCGCCGCGTGCGGCACGTTCGTCCCATCTCCGAGCTCTCCATAAATGTTCGCTCCCCAGCAGTACGGCGTCGTCCCCACCACCGCGCACGTGTGTCGATAGCCCGCGGTGAGCAGCGCCGCGTTGATCCCTGGAATCGCCACTGGCGCGAGGTTGTGCGAGGTCTCGCCCCAGCACGTCACGCTTCGATCCGCGTGCTCTGCGCACGTGTGAAAGCTCCCCGCGGCGATGTGCACCGCCGGTCGAACGAAGCTCAACACCGTCGCGCGCAAGTAGGTGTTTCCCACGCCGTCCGCGAATTGACCGCGGTCGTTGCCGCCCCAACACGCGGTCGATCCGTCATCGAGCAGCGCGCACGAGTGCGCTTCGCCGACGGTGATTCGCAGCGCCGGTCGCGCGAGGTTCATCACCGCCACCGGGCGAGACCCCGCCGTCGTCGCGCTGTCGTCCCCGCGCTGACCGCGGTCTCCGCGACCCCAGCACCACACGTTTCCCACGCTGTTTCTCGCGCAGCTCGTGGATCCTCCCGCGGCGATCTCGACGATGTCCGTCAACCCCATCACCGCGACGGGCCGCGTGCTCGACGTCGTCGTCCCGTTTCCGAGCTGCCCGTCTGCGTTGGATCCCCAGCACTGAACGGTCCCTGTCGCGAGCCTCGCGCACGAGTGCGCGCGGCCCAACGCCACCTCGGCAGCGGTGTTCATCGATGCGACGTTGACCGCGGTGAGCCGATTGGTGCTCGTCCCGTCGCCGATTTGCCCGCTGTTGTTGTAGCCCCAGCACTGCACCGCGCCTGTGCCGAGCACCGCGCAGCTATGGTTGATCCCCGTCGCGATGTGCCGCGCGTCGCTCACGCCCGTCACGCGAACCGGGACGCTCCGCGTCGTCGTGGTCCCGTCGCCCAGCGCGCCTTCGCTGTTGTTTCCCCAGCAATACACCTCGCCGTTGATCAATCGAGCGCAGGCGTGCGTGAGGCTCGATACGACTCGATCCGCCATCGCCGGGAGCATCACCGTCGCGCTGGGCGAGGGGCTCGCGACGAGCGTTCCGTTTCCGAGCTGTCCGTCGTCGCCCAGGCCCCAGCAGCGGACCGAACCCGCGCGAATCGCGCATCCGTTGTACCAGCTCGCGGTGAGCGTCGATGGCTGCGGAGCGACTCCGAGGCTCGCATCGCTGCCGCTCGCGCTGTCCGTCGCAGCGTCGCCAACGGTGCCAACGTCCAACACCGAGCTCTCTCTCGCTGCGTCGAGCGCCATCATCGAGTCTGCCGACGAAGCGTCGAGCAACACATCGGCTCCAGCGTCGAAGCTCGCGTCCGCGCCCGAGTCCATCGAGCCGTCCGTCGCGGCGTCCATCGGGGCGTCCATCGAGCCGTCCGTCGCGGCTTCCATCGCAGCGTCCGCGCTGTCTGCGGTGGCATCGGCGCGGGCGTCCTCGCGCGGCGCGCTCGTGTCCGTCGCGACGTCGATCGGGCTCTGGATGTCGGTCGCGTCCGTGGGCACGCGATCCGCTTCGGCGTCGGGCGTCGTTGGTGCTTCACCACAGGCAGCAGAGAGCATCGCGAGGAGGGCAAGCGCGTTCGATCGAAGCTTCATAACCGGGCAAGATACGACACTCGCTGCCCGCGGCTTCCTCGCGAAGAGGCCCGAGAAGAACGCGAAGAATCGTGCGACGCTCGCTGCGAATGCAGGCCCCGTCAACGCTCGCAGCGGCGCACTCGATGGACACTGAATGGTTCGCGATCGAGGCGCCGTGAGCGAACGAGCAGCGCGACAGTCGTCGCTCGATCGCGTGCGCGGGCTCGTGATGGCGCTCATGGCGCTCGATCACACGCGGGACTTCTTCGGCGACTGGAGCGTGCGCCCGACGGACCTCGCCCACGCGAGCGCCGCGCTCTTCTTCACGCGGTGGATCACGCACTTTTGCGCGCCCACGTTCGTTCTGCTCGCGGGCGTCTCGGCGTGGCTGCACGAGCAGAAGCTCGGCGACGGCCGCGCAGCGAGCCGCTTTCTCCTCACGCGCGGGCTGTGGCTGATCGTGCTCGAGCTGACCGTCGTTCGCGCGGGCTGGAGCCTCGCGGTCTGGCAGCCCCGCGTGACCCTGCAGGTGATCTGGGCGCTCGGCTGCTCGATGATCGCGCTGGCGGCGCTGCGCGCGCTGCCGCGGTGGCTCGTCGCGACGGTCGGGTTGATTTTGTGTGCGGGTCACAACGCGCTCGACTCGCTGCAGTGGGGCTCTCCCCTTTGGGCGATCTTGCACGTCTCTCGGCGGTTCACGGTGGGGCCGGTGCGCGTGTTCGTCCTGTATCCGCTGCTGCCGTGGATCGGGCTGATGGCGCTCGGGTACGCGCTGGGGCCGGTATTCAAGAAGCCTGAAGAAGAGCAGAGAAAAACGCTGCTCTCGCTCGGGGCCGCGAGCGCGCTCGCGTTCGTCCTCGTGCGCGGCGCGAACGTGTACGGCGACCTCGCGCCGTGGGCCTCGCAACCACGCGCTGGGTTCACCGCGCTCGCGTGGCTCAACTGCACGAAGTACCCGCCGTCGTTCGCGTACCTGTTGATGACCCTGGGGCCGGTGTTGATGGCGCTCGCGCTGTGGACCGCGAAAGAGAGCCCGGTCGGTGATCGATTGGCGAAGTTCGGCAGGGTTCCGCTGTTCTTCTACGTGGTGCACTTGCCGCTGTTGCAGCTGAGCGCGGGGGCGTACCTGATCGCGCGCGGCGGAGTCGCTGCGATCCAAGCAGCGGTCACGTCCGGCCGCGGAACGGGGCTCTCGCTCGCCGGCGTGTACTTGGTGTGGGCGCTGGTGTTGCTCGCGCTGTACCCGGCGTGTCGCTGGTTTGCCGGAGTGAAAGAGCGGCGAACGGACTGGTGGCTGAGCTACTTGTGAGCGCGTTTCGCTGGACGCGAGCGCTGAATTGGCGAACGTCGTCGCTCGCGGTCGATTCGCTCACAGATCCCGTCCGCTCGACGCACTCACAGCGACGGTGCTCTTTCTTCGCGCTCTGTCCCTCTCGCTCGTCCTGTTCGCGATCGGCTGCGGGCCCCGCACGCCCGGCGCCCCCGATTGCTCGCACTACGTTCGCCCCGAGACAGGCCCCTCGGACGACGCTTCGAGCGACGCCGCCCCGCTGGCGTCCCACTCGTTTCGCGTCGACACGGATCGCGATTTCGCCGCGCTCGAAACGCCGCAACACGAGGTGAAGTTCTTGCTGCGAACCGAGGCCGGCGCGCTGCCGGGCCCGCTCGTTGGCAACGACTGCGTGTTCTCGCAGAGCGTGCGCTTCCCGTTTCACCTGCAATTTCTCCGCTCGTTGCCCGGTCTCGAGTCCTACTCGACCAGCGACTACGCCGCGGCCACCGAGCGTCGCGCGACGCGCACCATGGCGCCAGGCTCTCTCTTCTGGTTCGCCGGAGCGACGCACCCCAACGGCTCGCTCGGCGTCCTCGCGTACACCCTCTCGGTCTCGAGCGACGAAGCGCCAGACACCGTCGCGGGATGGGCCGAGCTCGACCGTCGCCTGCAGTCCTGCGTGCGCTGGCCCGGCAGCGACCTCGTCCTGGTCGCCGTCGATCCGCAGCAAGAAGCGTGGCTCGAGCGCGAGCGCGCCGCCCTCGCGGCGATGGGCGTCACCGTGATGCCCCGCGCATCGCTCAACGGAGCGCTCGAGGTCTACTCGCCCGGCGAGACCTATGGCTACGTGCACACGCTCGCGCCCGGAGAGCTCGCGACCAACTACAGCGTCCGCGACATCCTCGTCGCCGACGCGGCGAGCGACGAGATCTCCGTGGTCTCGGGGCTGATCACGACCTTTCCGCAGAGCTTCGGGAGCCACCTCAACCTGCGCATGCGCGAGAAGCGCCTGCCCAACCTGCGCTGGTCTTCTGTGCGCGATTCCGCCGCGCTTCGCGCGCTCGAAGGAGCGCTCGTTCATCTCACGGTCTCAGCCTCGGGGCAGCTCACGTTCGAGCGGGCCTCGCTCGACGAAGCGACGTGCTTCTGGCGCGCGCTTCAGCCGCCGCTCGCGCCTCCGGCCTCGGACCTCACTGTCACCACGCTCGCGCGCTTCGCAGACCTCTCGCACGCGAGCGCCGTCGCGTACGGCGTGAAGGCCGGCAACCTCGGCGAGCTCTTCGACGCGCTCGACGCTCCGAATCGCGCGGACGGCTTCGCGATCCCGTTCTCGGTCTACGCAGAGCACGCGCGTCGCAGCAACGCGCAGCCGCTCATCGACAGCGTGATCGACGACCAGGGACTGCGCGCGGATCGGGCGGCGCTCGCGGCGCGGCTCGAGCTGCTTCGCTCGGTGATTCGCAGGGCGAACCTCGCTCCTGGGCTGCTCGAAGCGATCGCCGCGCAGATCCGCGCGACGTGGGGAGCGGGCGCGGACACGATGTTCGTTCGCTTTCGCAGCAGCACCAACGCCGAGGACCTCGACCAGTTCAGCGGCGCGGGGCTCTATGATTCGCGCACCGGCTGCCTCGCGGACGACATGGACGGCGACGATCTGGGCCCCTCGCGCTGCCTCACGCCCACCCATCGCGCAGCGCTCGAAGCGCGGCTCGCAGACTACCGCGCGCAGCTCTCGGCGCACCCCGACCGCACGTATCTGCCGCCGTTGATCGCGGACCTCGAAGCGGACCTCAGCGAAGAGAAGACCGTCGCCGACGCCCTTCGCAAGGTGTGGCGCTCGCTGTGGAACACCCGCGCCTTTGACGAGCGTGAGTTCTACGGCCTCGATCATCGCCGCGTGTTCATGGGCGTCGCCGTGATGCCCACGATGGTCCTCGAGCGTCGAGAGGCCGTCGCGCTCACCAACCTCGCGCGCCCTGGATCGAACACCGGGCTGTATCGCCTCGTCTCGCAGGTCGGAGAAATCGGCGTCGTGCGGCCATCGATCCCCACGGCGGTCGCAGAGACGATGACCTTCGTGCGCGAAGGGTCGAGCGCGACGATGTTCACGGTGACGCAGCGATCGAGCGAGTCACCCGCGATGGACCTGTGGTCCGAGCGCGAGCGCGCGGAGGTCGCGGCGCTGCTCATGCGCGTGCACGATCACTTCGCCACGCGCGTGTATCCGTCGATCAACCCGCTGCGGCTCGACGTCGAGATCGACGTGACGTCCGAGGGCGTCGCGCTCTTCAAGCAGGCGCGTCCATACCTCGGAGGATGAGGTTTCGATGAAGAATGTCCGCTCGTTTGCTGGTTCGATCTTCGCTGCGTGCGGCCTCGCTGCGTGCGCGGCGAGCAACCCCAGCGCCGATGGATCGACCGGTGATGGCTCGGCGCGAGACGTCGCTCCTCCTGCGGACGGCGGAGCGTGCTCGACCTACGAAGGCTCTGCCTCGTGGACAGCCTCGCTCGTCGTCGAGTCCGGATCGCGTTTGTGCGCGTACTCCGCTCGTCAGTGGTCGGCCAACGCTGGCGAGACCCAAGAGCAGATGAAGCAGCGGCTCGTGCGCGCGGCCTTCGCGAGCAAGAGCACGATCACGATCGCGGCGGGCAGCTACGGGCTCCCGACGATGAGCGAATCGCGTGCGTTTTTGCTGCCCATGTGCGTGCTCGACCGCGGCGCTCCCGTCGGTCCCGCGAGCGCGGCGACGAGCGTGACCGTGAGCGAAGGATCGGGGATCGGCCCGACGCCAGACGGCCCCAACGTCGAGAGCTCGTTTGCGTTCGGCGCAGAGGCGCTGCAAGTGCGCGTCAATCGTCCTGCGAGCGCAGGAGCGAGGGCGGTCTTGCCCGCGCAGCAGAGCGAGCACTACCGCGGCGTAAACGTGACGCGCGGCGAGCGGCTCTACGCGAACTGCGGGCTCGTCGCCAACCGCTGCACGACGCTGGCGCTCGGCGCGATGGGCTCGCTGCGCATGGACGAATACTACTGGCAAGCGATGCCGGGCCTCGGCTTCTCGGCGCCTGTTCGCCTGCGCGGAACGCTGAGCTCCACCCCCATCGACATCGCCGCCTATCCCGACATGGTCGGGCTCTACTCGCGGCACGCGTTCGAGCGCGTGAACGTCTTTCGCTTCGCCGCGCCGATCAACGGAGCCTGCGCGCTGCGCGTGGACGTGAGCGACCTCGGCGACCCCACGGTGGTGACGTTGACCGACTGCGACGGCGCTCCGATGGGCGCTCCGCTGACGGTGACCGCGTCGATGGCGAGCTGCTCGTGAGCGCCGCTCGCACGTTCTACGGCTCTCGAGGAAGACAATGAAGACCCATACAAACAGCGCTTACTTGAATTCGTGTGTAGTGACCGTGGCCCTCGCGCTCGCCGCGTGCGCGGGCCCTCCGCCGTCGCCCGACGCGAGCCCCGACGCGAGCCCTGACGTCGCTCGCAGTGATGCCTCTCCAGAGGACGCGGCGCGCGACGGATCATCGATGGACTCGGGCGGAGATTCTTCGAGCGACTCCGGTGTCGATGGCTCGCTGCCCGACAGCGAGGTCGACGCGAGCAGAGACGGCTCGCAGGACGCTTCTCTGTGCTCGATGTATCGAGGCAACGCCGCGTGGGGAGCGCAGCTCGTGGTCGAGCCCGGCGCGCGCCTTTGCGCGGTGCCCGCGGGGCAGTGGAGCTCGACGAGCCCGAGCGAGACGCTCGAGCAAATGCGGCAGCGCACGCTGGTCGAGATGCTCGCGAAGAAGAGCACGATCACGATGCCCGCGGGCTCGTACCCGCTGCCGACGGCGAGCGAATCGCAGGCGTTTTTGCTGCCGATGTGCGTCGCGGACCTCTCGGGCCCGAGCCCCGTCGCGACCGAGGCGAGCAGGGTGACCGTCACCCGCGTCGAGGGAGGAATCGGCCGAGACGACGGCTTCTACGTCGAGTCCACCTTCGGCTTGGGCGCCGGGACGCTCGGCGTCGCGGTGTATCGCCCGCTGACGAGCCCGACGATCGCGCGGCTGAGCGCGAGCCCGGTGGGGGCGCACGTCGAGGGGGTCAACGCGCGTCGCAGCAACAACACGCTCTATGTCAGCTGCGCGATCGCCGCCAACACGTGCACGAACGTGATGGTTCCGGGCGTCGCGACGCTGCGCGTGGACGAGTATCGGTGGGCGGCGTCGCCGGGGCTGGGGCTCGCGGTTCCGCTGAGGCTGCGAGCGACGATCGACGGAGCGACGATCGACCTGCGTTCGTACGAGGCGATGACCGGCGTGTACGGGCACCACGCCTTCGAGCGCAGCTACTTCTTTCGCTTCGCAAACCCCGTCCGCGGCGCGTGCGGAGTGCGCGTCGACCTCGGCTTCGACGCCAACGCGACCGTTCAGTGGACCGCGTGCGACGCGACCCCGATGGGCGTGGTGATCACCGCGCCGGTCGCGATGACGTCGTGCGGCTGAAGCGCGAGTTCGAAGTGGGCAGGCGGTGATGCGATCTCGCGAGCGGGGCATCACACGCGCGTCCGCAATGGAGTGACGGCCCGCAGTCGCGCTGCCGGTTGGCAGCCCCCACCCGCGCTGCCGCGCGCCCCGCCCCCGCAGAGCGAGGGCGGCGGCTCTGCATTGGGAAAACAGCGACGGAATGGATTTCGTTGATCGCATGGAGACCTTGCGCTGCAAGGTCTCTTCGGTCCGAGGAGTTGCTCTCCACACAGCACCGCGCGACACGACGCGAACGCTCGA
>JAXLYJ010000046.1:0-37446 GCA_046351515.1 Polyangiales bacterium | reverse complement strand
GCCCGCCGCGCGGTCATCGACGGCTCCTGTGACGCTGGGTGGGCGCCGCGACAGGTTGCGGAATCGCCGTTGATTCCCAGGCGATCTCGAGGTCCCCGCCGGGCGCAGCGTCCGGCTTTCCGTGCGCTCGATCGAGCCACCAGCCGCGAGGCCCGCCGTCGACGCAGCCGCGCAGCCGGTCCTCCGTCGAGCACAACACTCGAACGTGAAAGTGATCGTCGTGCGGCGCCGCGTCGCCAGGCTGGTGCATCACCCTCGACGCGCGCTCGATCCAGCGCGGGTCGCGATCGTGCGAACGAGCCCAGCGAAGCAGCGCTTGCTTGATCCACTCCGCGCAAAACACGTACGCGACGCCGAAGCGCTCGTCGCGCACCAGCGACTCGACGAGCAGCCAATTGCGCTCGAGGTCCATGCGTACGGTCGCGTCGCGATCCCTGGGATTTCCCTCGCGATCGTAGCGAACGAAGCCCGGCGCGCGCGTCGGTCGCCCCGTCGTGCGGTCGAGCGCGAAGTACAGAATGTCCACGTCGCGCCCGTTGCGATGCGAGCGATGTCGATCGATTCGCCCGCCCCACGGAGCGGAGAAATCGCCGGCGACGAGCTCCGTCCCTCCGGGCGCGAGCCGCGCGACCCGCGAGGCGCTCTCGAGCACCGCGTCGCGCAGCCTTCGCGTCGTGTACAGCTGCCCGCCCTCTGCCTCGGTGCGATACACCGAGAACCCTGGAGCTCGTTCGGGCACGCGCACTGGGCGCAAGAGCGCTCCGTTCGCAGGTCCGCCAAGCGAATCGATCGGCGCGCGCCCGTCCGGCCACAGCACCGCGCATCCCTCGCACAGAGCGACGAACGACGAGAGAACCGCAACTCCGAGAGCCAACGGACGCATCACGAACGCGATGCGAGAGCGCTACCGCGAACGTGGCAAGAGTTCCACTGGCATTCATGAGCGAGCCGCGCCACGCGCAGCAGACCGTGAATCACCGCTTGCGAAGAGGGACCGCTGACAGTATGCGGACCGAAGACTTTTCGCAGGAGCGGACGCAACGTGGGCATGGATCAATTCGAAGCGCACCTCGACCGAGGTTGGGACCTTGTCTCGAAGGGTGACTTCAAGGGCGCGAAGGCCGCGGCGCGCCGAGCAATGCAAGCCAACAAGCGTTCGCCCGAGGCGCATCACCTGCTCGGATACTGCGCGCAGCACGAAGGCGACGCGGACGAAGCGCTCGAGCACTATCGCGAGGCCATCTCGCTCGACGACGGATACATCGAGGCCTACCTCGACGCGGCCGAGGTGCTCATCCACCCCATGGCCGAATTCGAAGAGGCCATCGCGATGTGCGACGAGGTGCTCGAGTTCGCTGAGACCGACGACGTGATCGTCGACGCCATGCTGCTCAAGTTCGACGCGCTGCTCGCCAACGACCAGCGCGACGAGGCCGCGAAGCTGCTCGACTCGCTCCCCAAAGCGCCGTACGCGAACCCGCAGCAGAGCTTCCTCGTCGGCCGCGCGCTCTTCGAAGCGCGCCGCGGAAGCGAGGCGCTTCCGCTGCTCGAAGACGCGGTGAAGACCGACGCAGACAACCCCGACGCGCACTACTACCTCGCGCTCGCGAGCGACGAGGCGGGCGATCGGCGCCGGGCCACGCTCGCGTTTCTCGAGTGCCGCGCGCTGGACCTGCTCGCGCCGGCCGCGCCGTGGTCGATCGAGCGAGAGACCTTTCAGCGCACGGTCGAAAAGGCGATCACGCGCGTGCCCGAGGCGAAGCTCGCGTTGATCAAGGACGCGCTCGTGCTCGTGTCCGACGTCCCCGGCGTCGAGATCGTCGCGGACGGCGTCGATCCTCGAGCCGGTGTCGTGCTGGACGCGATGGCCGAACCCGGCGCTCCTCCGCCGATCGCCGCGCGCGTCTTCGTGTACCAGCGCAACATCGAGCGCGTCGTCGGCGGAATCGAGCAACTCGAAGACGAGATCGCCGCGCAGATCGAAGAAGAGATCGACCACGCGGCGAACCAGAGCCTGCGGGTGTCTCCGCCGGTCGCGTTCACCGCCGCCAAGAGCCCCTCGCGCGTGAAGTAGTCAGGCGAGCGCCGCCCAGAGCGCCGCGAAGTCCTCGTGCCATCGAGACTCGACGACGATGTCGCCCGCGAGCGAGACCCGCGCGCAGTGGAGCATCGTTCGAGAGACGGCGAGCACCGAGCCGTCCTCGCGCGTGACGCGCCGTGCGCCGCGGTACGTGCGGTCTCCGAGGATCGGGTGCGCAGCCTTCGCGCAGTGAACGCGCAGCTGATGGGTCCGCCCCGTCAACGGAACGAGCTCGATCCACGAGACCTCGCCCCTCCGCTCTCGCTCGCGCGCGAGCGTGTGCGCGCGCTCTCGTTCGCGCCCGCCCCCTGCGATTCTCCGCTCGGGCTTTCGCGGGTCGACGCCGATCTCCCAAGTCCACTCAGCGCTCTTCTCGACGAGCGGCGGATGCACCAACGCGTGGTACTCGCGCTGGTACTGTCCTGCAGCGCGAACTTTGGCAGCGTGCTGCGTCGCCTCGTAGCTCGTCGCGAACAGAACGACCCCCGAGACGTCGAAGTCGAGCCGCGAGAGCGGGTGTAGTACTTCGGCGTCGGGGCACAGCTCGCGACGCACGCGCTCGGTGAGCGAGTCTGCATCACCCTCGCCTCCGCGCGTGGTCAAGATCGCCGACGGCTTGTCGCAGGCGATGAATTTCGCGTCGCGGTAGAGCACTCGCAGCGGCGCGCTCGTGTCCATCACGGTCCTCGCTCTTCGAGCACGCGCACGACACCGCCGTCGCCGTCGACCTCGACGAGCTGACCATCGCGCAGGATCGACGTCGCTCGCTCGACGTTGACCACCGCAGGAACGCCGTACTCTCGCGCCACGAGCGAGGCGTGCGAGAGCGCCCCTCCGAGCTCGGTCACGACGCCCGCGGCGGTGAGAAACAGCGGGGTCCATCCGACGTCAGCGACGCGAACGACGAGGATTTCTCCTGGCTGGAGCGCGCTTCCATGCGCCGGGTCGCGGACGATTCTGGCGCGCCCTCGCACGGCTCCGCCCGAGGCAGCGATGCCGCGCAGGACGGCGTCGTGCGTCGCCAGCGAGTGTGTCAACGGTGGCGGCGCGCCGACGAAGCTGTTGGGCGGGTCGGGTCTCGCGACGTCGCGAAGGTAGTGCGCGCGTCGAGCGTTGGACAGCGCTGCGACATCGAGCGGAGCGCCGCGCAAGAACTCTCGAACCTCGTCCACCTCGAGGAAGAACGCTGCGTCGGCGGCGCACGCCGGGTCGTGCCGAGCGAGTCGACGCGAGACCTCGAGGGCGTTGACGCGAAAATACCCGAGCACTTCCGTGACGTGCCCGCGCATCCGCTCGCGCAAGCGCAAGAACTTTCGCGCGCGGCTCAGCGCGTGGCGCGCGATCGAGCGAATCGCTGCGGGCAGAGCGTCCATCCACTCGTGCTCGGCGCGGTCGCGCGCGCGGCTCTGTTGATCGACGCGATCGAGCGCCGCAGAGACGCCGTGCGCGAGCTGCGCGGCGAGCGTAGAAAAGAGCATCGATGGCTCCTCGCTCCAGCGCGGGGTGTACAGCTCTGCCTCGCGAACGGCGCGATGGCCGTAGGCGCGCAAGAATGACTCGAGCGAGCGGCGCGTCGCTCCATCGGGCAGAGACTCGACGCGCAGGTCTGCGGCTGAGCGCGACTCGACGAGCGAGCGAGCGGCGGCGTCCGTGGCGAGGCGCGCGGCGATGTGCGCGAGCGCGATGCCGGGCTGCGCGCTCTCGAGGTCCGCGTTGCCGGTGAGCAGCGCGCGCTCGAGCCGCTCGGCGTCGTTGCGCGCGGTGAAGCGAAGCAGCGCGCGCACGAGCACCACGGACGAGAGCGCGCCAGAAGCGCACGTGAGCATGAGGGTGCCGGTGCGATCGAGGTGCGCTTCGATGCGCTCGAGCTCGAGGGCGAGCTCTGCGCGGGTCATCGCGGCGCGGTCGGCGGCGCTGATGTCATTGCGAAACGCGTCCGCCTCGCGCTCGTACCGCGCGACCCGCTCGTCGAGCGCGACGTTCTCTTTGAGCCACGTCGCGAGCACCGAGGGAACCCTCAGCGCAAACCGCGCCCACGAACCTCGCTCGAGCTGCGCGGCGACCTCGTCGAGCCCGCTGCCTCCGCCGAACTCGAGCAGCATCTTCGGGTCGAGCGCGGGCACCTGCGAGGCGATCCGAAGAAAGTGCGTGAGGTTGAGGTAGATCCGTCCGTCGAAGCGGCCGACGAGCTCAGCGCCCTCGGGCACGACGCAGCCGAGCGCGGCAAACGCCCTGCGAAATCCCAGCTCGCTGAACGCCGCCGCGATCGACCACGTCAGCGGCGTCGCGACGCCAGGCAGCGCCTCGCCGACGTTCACGTTGCTCCACACCCACTGCGCGCGCTCGTCGCTCGGGTCGAGCAGCGTCACGATGGGGCGCGCCTGCAGGACCCAGAGCGTTCGGTCTTCGAAGGCGAACTCGATGTCTCGGGGGCCGCCGAGCGTGCGTTGCACGGAGCGCGCGGTGCTCGCGAGCTCGTCGAGTTGCTCACGATCGAGCGAGGGCTCTGCGCGCGGAGGATCGAAGCGGACGCGCTCGACGCCGCCGCGCGGACCGACCACGAGCGCATGGTCTTTCGCAGCGATTTCGCTGCGGACAACGCTGCCATCGCTGAGCGCGAGGGTGAACACGTCCGGCGCGACGGCGCCGTCGACGACCGAGGCGCCGAGCCCGAGCGTCGCTTCGACGCGCATCACGCCAGGCTCGCGACGGACCGGGTCCTCGGTGAAGAGCACTCCTGCTGCGCTCGCGGGCACGACGCGCTGAACGATCAACGCCAACGCGGGCGGCTCTCTCGGAGCGATCCGCGCGAGGTAGGCGAGCGCTCGCACGTCGTAGAGCCTGCAATACACCGAGCGAATCGCGCGCTCGAGCCCTGCTTCGTCGATCACGCCGAGGTCCGTCGCGAACACCCCCGCGGCCGTCGCGAGGCGCGTGTCCTCTTGCAGCGCGCTCGAGCGCACGGCGACCACCCTCGCGCCGAGCGCGCGATACGCCTCGAGCACCTCGAGCCACGCCCGTTCGGGCAGCTTCGCCGCGGCTAACACAGCACGAATCGCGGCGAGCTTGTCCTCGACGCGCTCGGACTCGGGCGCCGAGAGCAGTCGCTCGGGCCACTGCGCAGCGGGCAGCGCCGCCTCGATGAACGCTCGAAAGACCGCAGCATCGACGACGAATCCCGACGGAACTCGCACGTGCGGAGCAGCGCAGAGCACCGAGAGCGCCGCGGCCTTCGAACCGAACCGGGCCGAATCGCGGGCGGATGCGAGGGTCTCGACGAAGGCCATGGGCGCGGTGTTTTTCGACCAAGACCCGCTCGAAATCCATCGAATTGCCGCGAGTGGCCTCGAAGCGAGCGTGACCGGAATCGTGACGCCGAGCCCGCTCGCGTGCTACCCGCTCGGCCACCATGGCGCTGGTCATCCACGATCGTGACGAGTCGGACTTCGAGCAGCGGACGAACCACGGGCTGATCCAGCTCGACGACGATCACTTTCACGACGAGTGCGGAGTGTTCGGGGTCTTCGGTCACGCCGAGGCCGCGAACCTCACGTACTTGGGGCTGCACGCGCTGCAGCACCGAGGGCAAGAGTCCGCGGGGATCGTCACCGTGGATCGAACGACCACGCACGCGCACCGCGGGATGGGGCTGGTGCAAGACGTCTTCGACCCGGGATCGATCTCGAAGCTTCCGGGGGACGTCGCGATCGGTCACGTTCGATACTCGACCGCAGGCGGCTCGTTCTTGAAGAACGCCCAGCCGTTCGCGGTCGAAGTGCGCGGGACGAGCCTCGCGGTCGCGCACAACGGAAACCTCACCAACACCGACGAGCTGCGCGCGACGCTCGAAGCGCGGGGCGCGATCTTTCAGACAACGACCGACACCGAGCTGCTGTTGCACCTCGTGGCGCACTCGCAAAAAGAGAGCACGGTCGACCGCGTGATCGACGCGCTCTCGCAGGTGCGCGGCGCGTACAGCCTGCTCGTGCTCGTGGGCGACACGCTCATCGCCGCGCGCGACCCGCACGGCCTTCGCCCGTTGTGCCTGGGAATTTTCGCGCGGGCGCACGTGCTCGCGAGCGAGCCGACGGCGTTCGAGCTCATCGCAGCGGAGTTCGTCCGCGAGGTCGAGCCAGGCGAAGTGCTCGTGATCGACCGATCCGGCGTGAAGTCACTGCGGCCGTTCGAGAGCGCGCCCGCGAAGATGTGCGTCTTCGAGTATGTGTACTTCGCGAGGCCCGACTCGAAGCTCGGCGGACGCGGCGTGTACAACACGCGGCGCGCGATGGGACGCACGCTCGCCGAAGAGAGCCCCGTCGAGGCGGACGTGGTGATCGCGGTGCCAGACTCGGGCGTTCCTGCGGCGGTCGGGTTCGCTGAGCGGTCGTCGACGCCCTTTCAAATGGGATTGATTCGCTCGCACTACGTGGGTCGTACGTTCATCGAGCCGCAGCAGTCCATCCGGCACTTCGGCGTGCGCCTCAAGCTGTCTCCTGTGCGCGACCTGCTCCACGGAAAGCGCGTCGTCGTCGTCGACGACTCGATCGTCCGCGGAACAACCTCGCGCAAGATCGTCAAGATGTTGCGCGACGCCGGCGCGCGCGAAGTGCACATGCGGATCTCTTCGCCTCCCACGCGTTGGCCGTGCTTCTACGGGATCGACACGCCCAACCGCCGAGAGCTCATCGCGGCGAGCCACTCGATCGAAGAGATCAGCCGCTACATCACCAGCGACACGCTCTCGTACCTGTCCATCGAGGGCCTGCGTCGCGCGGTCGGAGCGGACGCCGCGACGGGCAGCGGGTTTTGCGAAGCGTGCTTCAGCGGGGACTACCCGATTCCCTTGGTGAGCCCCGAGAAGCTCGTCCGCGGTTGACCCCGAGCGCGGTTGGCGCACAGTCCGCCGCGCCATGTTTCTCACGCTGGACATCCTCGTCATCGCCGCGGTCTTGCTCTATTCGGGCGGGCTGCTCGTGATCGGCGCCATCGTCGCTCCGACCGTGTTTCGCTCGGGAATCTCCGCGGCCGCCGACCTCATGACGACGATCTTCACGCGCTTCGACCGCGTCGCCATCGCGCTCGTGTTGGTCGCGCTGATCGCTGAAGCGGTCGCCGTCGCGACGCGCGGAGCTCCGCTCGACCGGCTGCGAATCGCTCGCGGGGCGTTCGTGATCCTGTTCGCCGCGACCGTCGGCGTGCAGTCGGGCTACCTGTCTCCGACCATCGCGCGCATGCACCAAGAGGGCGTTCGACGCTACGAAGGACCGCGTGGAATGGAGTTCGACCGCGTCCACAACTGGTCGAGCCGCGTGGGAAAGCTCGCGGTCTCTCTGGCTCTCGCCGCCACCGTTGCAGTGTTGCTGGATCGCCAGCGGCAACCGTCACAGGGACGTGACCGCAGCGTTGACGCCGCGAAAACAAGCCAGTAGGGTCCGCGCCGTCGCCGTGGTCGCACTTCGAACATTCACGTACATCGACGTTTTGCAGCCCCAGCTCGTGGGCTTTCTGCAGACCGTCTGTGCTGGGTTTCAGCCGCTCGACGGCATGGCTGCCCTGTTCGTCGAGATCGCGCCGGGCATCGCGATCAACTCCCTCACCGACGCCGCGCTCAAGCACGCCGAGGTCCTTCCGGGCATGCAGATCGTCGAGCGCGCGTACGGATTGCTCGAGCTGCACTCGTTTGATCAGGGCGCCGTTCGCGCCGCAGGCGAAGCGGTTCTCTCTCGCGCGGGGCTGCGCGAAGAGGATCGATTGGCGCCGAAGATCATCTCGCAAGAGATCATCTACGGGGTGGACGGACACCAATCGATGCTGCTCAACAAGATGCGGCACGGGGACATGATTCGGCAGGGCGAGACGCTGTACGTGCTCGAAGTGCTGCCGGCCGGCTACGCCGCGCTCGCGGCGAACGAGGCAGAAAAAGCCGCGGACATCCGCCTGCTCGAAGTGGTGACGTTCGGCGCGTTCGGTCGCCTGTACCTCTCGGGCACCGAAGAGAACATCAAGCAAGCGGCACAAGCCGCTGAGCGCGCGCTCAAATCGATCCGAGGCCGCGAGGACAAGCGCGGCTGAGCATCCTTCACTCGGCCCGTCGCCGCCCGTGCTCGCACGGTCGACGATGGGAGCATCGGCGGTACAGTGAAGTGCCCTGACCGTCACCGACCCATTGACCCAGTCAGGGCACGCAAACCCATCAACTTCACATCGATTGACGTCAGTCACGTTCTAGGAGGATTTGAAATGCGTACGTCCATTCGCGCCGCCGGAGCTCTCCTCGCGGCCTTTGCTCTTGTTCACTGCGGCGGTCCGCAGCCCACCACCGACGCCGGCCGTGATGGCAGCAGCAGCACGCCGGACGCCGCTGGCGACAGCGGTTCGCGCCCGGACAGCTCGACCGGTCCGTCCTCGGCGGGCGCGGCGTGCACCGACGACACGATGTGCAACGGCTTGACCTGTGACACGAGCATCAAGGGCGGCTTCTGCTCGGCGATGTGCACGAACAACGCGAGCCAGCCCAACGAGCAGGGACAGTGCGGCGGATCGGGCTCGACCTGCCTCTCGATCGGCGATGGCGCCGACGCGACCCAGCTCTGCACCAAGGCCTGCCGTCCCTCGACCGCGGGCTCGTGCCGCGCGGGCTACGTGTGCACCGGCTTCTGGTACACGCACATGGGCGCGAATCCGGACGCCGCGGGCTGCTTCCCGTTCTGCTCTACCAACGATCACTGCAACACCGGCGAGCAGTGCAACCCGCGCACGGGATCGTGCTCGATGACCGCGCCGAACCCGAACCTCCTCGCCGACGGTCTGCCCTGCACCGTCCCCGCGATGAACGCGCCCTCGCCGTGCCGCGGCATCTGCTTCCGCGTCTCGGACACGGGCAACACGGGCATCTGCGGATCGTTCCTCAACATGGCGACCGATCGCGAGTGCCGCGACGAGCCGACGGTCATGAGCCCGCTCGGCCGCAGCGGGACGGACAACCTCGCCCTCTGCATCTTCCGCTCGTGCAGCACCACGCAGTGCTGCCCGAACGGCACGGTGTGCGAAGGCCAGATGGCTGGCGACACCGAGGGTCTCTGCGGCATCGACGACCCGGCGCAGCCGAACATCGCCTGCACGCCGGGCACCGACGGTGGCACGGGCTCGGACGCGGCTGCTGACGCCGCGGCCGACGTCGCGACGGGCGGCTGATCGCCCTCGGCTCTCGCCGACCGCGTGAGCCACTGAGACGCCCCGAAGCGCTTGCTGCGAATCGCAGGAGCCTTCGGGGCGTCGCTCATTTGGGCGTCCGTGCCGCGCTCGTTTCGAGCACCGCTCGCTCCACGAATCAGCGCTCGTCACGCCTGCTCGCGACGAGCCAGTGGACCGTCGATGCAGGATACACTCGCGTCGAGGTCACCCTTTGATGAACCGACGCCTGCTGTTTTGCTCTGCGCTCACGCTTGCCGCCTGCGCTCCGCTCGACGAGATCATGACGCGCGACGTGCGGCGCGCCGACGCGGTGACAGACAGCGCTCCCGCGGACACTGGTGTGCGAATGGACAGCGGCGTCGCGACGGACACAGGCGTTCGCGTCGACACGGGCGTCACGATCGACACCGGCGTGGTCGTCGACACGGGCGTCCCCGTCGACAGCGGAGTGCCCATTGATTCAGGCGTGAGCCCCGACAGCGGTGTCGCAATGGACGCTGGCGTTGTCGTGGATTCAGGCGTCGTTGTCGATTCAGGCGTCGTTGTGGATTCGGGCGTCGTCGTGGACACGGGCGTCGTCGTGGACACGGGTGTGATCGTCGACACTGGCGTTCCCATGCCGGGAACCTCGCCGGCAGGTGGCGCGTGTCGAAGCAACGCGGACTGCATCACTGGCCTGCGATGCGACACGAGCGTGCTCGGCGGCTTCTGCTTCGGCGACTGCATGAACAGCATCAGCCAGACCGAAGAGCAACGGCAGTGCTTCGGCGCGCGTTCGACCTGTCTTACGAGCGGCGATCCTCCGACGGAGCAGTCGATGTGCACAGCGTCGTGCGTCCCGGGACCGGCCCCCGGATGCCGAGCGGGACAGGTGTGCACCGGGCTGTGGCTCTCGCACGCGTCGGGCACGGATCGCGCGGGATGCCTGCCATTTTGCACGTCGAACGCGCACTGCCTCGCGGGAGAAGTGTGCAACGTGCGCACGGGAGAGTGCGGCGCGACGGCATCGTCTCCCACAGCGCTCGCGGACGGGAGCCTCTGCACGATTCCAGCGATGGGCGCGCCTTCGCCCTGCCGAGGGACGTGCTTTCGCGTTGTCTCTTTCGGCACCCAAGGCGTGTGCGGCTCGTCGATCGACCTCGCTGTCACGAGCACGTGCCCCGATGGCCCTGCGACGCCGGTGCTCTCTCAGACCGGAGATAACCTCGCGTACTGCGTGTTTCGCACGTGCACGGCGCGCGCGTGCTGCCCCGCGGGAATGGTCTGCGAAGGCACCGGCGGCTCGGGGTTCTGCAGCGTGGATGACCCGGCGCAGCCCAACATCCCGTGCATTTGACCGCGGCGATTCGCCACCAGCCCGCGTGCAATTCTTGTCGATGTTGCGGCGGCGCATCGATCGCGCGCTTCGTTCTCCGCAGTGATCACCGTATCTCTCTGCGCGGAACAGCGCTTGCTGTCACACTGCCCAACGATGACATCGACTTCACTTCGCTCGATGCTGTTCGCGCTCGCGAGCGGCGCTCTGTTCGCGTGCAGCAACCCTCCCCCCGTGAACGACGGCGGAGACGCGAGCGGTCCTGCGGACGCGCTGGTGTTTCCTGACGCTTCGTCGGACGCGTCCAACTACCGACCGACTTACCACCGCTGCACCGAGAACGCCGACTGCGACACGGCCAACCTCGAGATCTGCGACCGCACGTATGCCGGCGGAATGTGCCGTCGAATCACCTGCGGAACCAACACCGACTGCGGCGGCATCGGCATCTGCACGCGCACCCAGGGCTGCGTTCCGTTCTGTACGTTGCAGAGCGATACGTGCCAGCCATACGGCGGAATCTGCCTCGCCTTCGCGTTGCCGTTCGAGACCAACACCGGGTGCTTCCCCGCGTGCAATCCGAGCGCGATGAGCAACGACCCCGAAGGCGGGATGCGTGCGTGCACCAACATGCTCACGTGCGATCCGTATCAAGGAAAGTGCGTCGCGCGCGTCTCGACCTCGGGCGCGGACAACGGCGAGCCGTGCACCGACGACGGGCAGTGCCGCTCGAACCTCTGCATCCCCGAGGTCGACGTGCGCTTCGGCGACCGTCCGACGGGCTTTCTCAACGGCTACTGCACTTCGTACGCGCCGCTTCCGTCGGACGCGACCTTCGCCGCGGCGCGCGGGATGAACCTGCCGACGAGCACCTGCCCGCCTGGATCGGTCGTGTTGCCCTCGCCCGACGCGGCGCCCGGAAGCGCGACGCGATGCCTCAAGGCCTGCACCGCCGACGCGCAGTGCCGAAGCGGCTACCGCTGCGATCGTCGCGGCGGAGGCGCGGACATGTTCGCCAATGGAGCGTGCGTCCCCATCGACTGCGCGGCAGCGGGCGCGATGTGCCCGGACAACACCTCCTGCCGCATGGCCGACAGCGACGGAGGAACGCTCTTCACCGGCTCGCGCTGCGTGCGCGATCGCGACGGCGGAGCGAGCGACGCGAGCGCTGCCGACGGCGCATCGGCTGACTCTGCGATGGAAGCGGGCGCCGACGCGGGCTCGATGGACGCGAGCGCGGGCTGAGCGGCTCAGAGCACGTAGCGCGAGAGGTCTTCGTCTTGAAGAATGGGGGAGAGCTTCGCGCGCACTTGAGCGCCGTCGAGCTCGATCTTGCGTCGCTCGCTCGGCAGATCGGGAGCGGCAAATGAGAGCTCTTCGAGCAGCGCTTCGAGCACCGTGTGCAGTCGTCGCGCGCCGATGTCCTCTGCGCGACGGTTGGCCTCCGCGGCGATGTCGGCGATCGCGTCGAGGGCGTCGTCGGTAAACGTGAGGTCCACGCCCTCGGTCGCGAGCAGCGCGCTGTACTGGCGCGTGAGCGCGTTCTTGGGCTCGCGAAGGATGCGGACGAAGTCGTCGCGCGTGAGCGACTCGAGCTCGACGCGGATCGGAAAACGTCCCTGGAGCTCCGGCAGCAAATCGCTGGGCTTGCTCACGTGAAACGCCCCCGCGGCGATGAACAGAATGTGATCGGTCTTCACGGGGCCGTGCTTGGTCTGCACCGTCGTTCCTTCGACGAGCGGGAGCAGGTCGCGCTGCACGCCTTCGCGTGAGACGTCGGGTCCGCCCGCGCGAGCGCCCCCGCGCGAAGCCACCTTGTCGATCTCGTCGATGAACACGATCCCGTGCTGCTCGGCGCGCGTAAGGGCCTCGCGCACGGCGCTCTCTTGGTCGATCAGCTTCGCGGCTTCTTCTTGGACGAACTGCGTGAAGGCCTCGGGGACCGAGACCTTCTTCTTCCTGGGATTTCCCCGGCCAAATCCAGGAAACGAAGGCAGCCCTTTGAACATCTCACTGAGCTGCTGCCCGATCGGATCGTTGCCGCCTTGGGGACCGCCGACGACGTTGATCATCGGCGCGGTGGGCGCGTCGTGCGCGTCGATCTCCACGGTCTTGTCATCGAGCTGCCCGCGACGAAACGAGTCTCGCAGCGCGGATTTGTCCCCCGCGAGCTCCTTGTGTTGCTGCGCGAGCACGGCGAGCAATCGATCCTCCGCGGCCATCTCAGCCTTCGCGTTGACCGAGCGCATCTGCTCTTGCTTCACCATCTGCAGCGCGAGGTCCGCGAGCTCTTTGATCATCGACTCGACGTCGCGCCCGACGTAGCCCACCTCGGTGAACTTCGTGGCCTCGACCTTCACGAACGGAGCGTGCGCGAGGCGCGCGAGCCGCCGTGCGATCTCGGTCTTGCCCACGCCCGTCGGGCCGATCATCAGGATGTTCTTCGGGAGGATCTCGTCGCGGAGCTCGGGCGAGACCTGTTGTCTTCGCCAGCGATTTCGCAGGGCGATCGCCACTGCACGCTTGGCCTTCGCCTGGCCGACGATGTTCTCGTCGAGCTTGGCGACGATCTCTCTCGGAGTCAGCTCGCTCACCCGATCGCCTCCACGGTGATGTGTTGATTCGTGTAGATGCAGATGTCGCCCGCGATCATCAGCGACTCGCGCGCGATGTCCGCCGGAGCCATCTCCGTGTGCGCGATCAACGCCCGCGCCGCGGCGAGCGCGTACGGTCCGCCCGAGCCGATCGCGACGACGCCCTCGTCGGGCTCGATGAGATCGCCCGTTCCGCCGACGAGAAACGTCTGCTTGTCGTCGACGGCGATGAGCATCGCTTCGAGCTGCCGCAGCGCCTTGTCCAAGCGCCACTCTTTCGCGAGCTCGACGCACGCGCGCGCGAGGTGTCCTCGGTGCGCTTCGAGCTTCGCTTCGAGCCGATCGAACAGCGCGAACGCGTCCGCTGCGCCGCCGGCAAACCCCACGACGACCTTTCCTCCGTGCAGGCGCCGAACCTTGCGCGCCTGACGCTTGACCACCGTGCTCCCGAGCGTCACCTGCCCGTCTGCCGCGACCGCCGCGCGATCGCCGCGGCGCACGGCGACGACGGTGGTCGCGTGAATCCCTGCGTTCATCTCACTTGTCCTTCTTCTCGCGCCCCGAGAGCGGGTGCGCCGAATCGTAGACGTTCATCACCTTCTCCATCGAGACGTGCGTGTACCGCTCGGTGGTTCGAAGGCTCGCGTGGCCGAGCATCTCTTGGATCATGCGCAGGTCCGCGCCCGCGTCGAGCAAGTGCGTCGCGCAGGTGTGCCGGAGCGTGTGCGGATGCAAATCCGCGCGACCCGCGCTCAGCTCGCCGTACGCCTTCACGAGGTGCTGAATCTGTCGCGTGGTGAGCCGCGTCCCGTAGCGGCCTAGAAACAGCGCGCGCGCGTCCTGCTCGCCCGAGCTCGGGTTGCGCAGCGCGGGGCGCACGTCGAGGTACTCGACGATCGCGTCGCACGCGGTTTTTCCCAGCGGAATCACGCGCTCTTTTCCGCCCTTTCCTCGCACGCGCGCCGTTCGATTGCGCGTGTCGATGTCGTCGAGGTTGAAGCCGACGAGCTCGCTCACGCGGATGCCGCCGCCGTACAAGCACTCGAGCATCGCGCGGTCGCGCACGCTCTGCCGCTCTTTCTCCGCGGGATCCACCGTTCGAGCGCCCGGTCGCGCGACGAACCGCGCTTCTTCGGGCGCCTCCATCAGCCGCGCCGCGGACGGGACGGACACCACCACCGGAAGCTCTCGCTTGATCTTCGGCGCCTTCAGCAGCGCCGTCGGGTCATCTTTGATCCGCCCGATCTTGCGCGCGAAGCGAAAGAACGCGCGCGCCGAAGACACGTTGCGCGCGATGGTCGTGTGCGAGCGCTGCTTGGCCCGCGAGCCGAGCCACCCGCGCAGAACCGCGAGCGTCACGTGCTCGATCGTCGCCGGTCCCTCTGCATACTTTCGAGTGAACTCTGCGAGCGTGCGGAGGTCTCGAAGGTAGTGCTCGACCGTGCGCGGCGAGGCGCGACGCTCGTGCATGAGATACGCGGCGAAGGACGCGAGGTCCTTGCCGAGCGGATCCTCGGGGTCGCCTTCGAAGAGCTTGTTCAAGTCGAGCGCGACGGTCATGGCAAACGCTGGTCTACCGCAGGGGCGAACGCCGTCGAAAAGTTCCGCTCAAACGGCGGTGTTGCCAGCGATCCAGCGGGAGAAATCGAGGAGCGCGCGCTCGGCGTAGCGCTCGTATTTCTCGGCCTTCGAGAGCTTCTTCGACAAGCCCTCCATCGGAGCGACCATCGCCCACGTCACGTTCGACGGCTGAAAGTCTTTTCGAACCGTCCACAGGTGTCGCAGCAGCCCCCCGAGCGCCGTGGTCTCGGGCGGCGGATCGAACGCGCGCCGCGCGAACCGCTGCGCGAGAAGCACGCTGCACGAAAATCCGCACGCCGCGCTCTCGAGATAGCCCTCGACGCCGGTGATCTGCCCGGCGAGAAACACCCCTGGCTTCGCCTTCAGCTCGAGCGCTTGCGTGAGCATCCGCGGGCTGTTCACGAAGGTGTTTCGATGCACGCTGCCGAAGCGCATGAACTCGGCGGACTCGAGGCCAGGGATCATCCGCATCACCCGCGCCTGCTCTCCAAACGTCATCCGCGTCTGAAATCCCACGATGTTGTACGCGCTCGCCGCGGCGTCCTCTTGCCGCAATTGCACGCACGCGAACGGCCATCGCCCCGTGCGCGGATCGGTGAGCCCCACCGGCTTCATGGGTCCGAAGCGAAGCGTGTCCTCGCCGCGCTCGGCCATCACTTCGATCGGAAGGCAGCCCTCGAAGTACCGCGTCTCTTCGAACTCTCGCGGCTCGACCTTCTTCGCGGCGCGCACCTCGCGCACAAACCCCGCGTACTCCTCGCGCGTGAGCGGACAGTTGACGTACGCGTCGTCGCCGCCTTTGTCGTAGCGCGAGGCGCGAAAGACCTTGTCCCAGTCGATCGACTCCGCGGCGACCACGGGCGAAATCGCATCGTAGTACGCGAGGTGCTCCGCCCCGACGAGCGCGGCGATCTTCGCCGCGAGCGCGTCGCCCGTGAGCGGCCCCGTGGCGATGATCACCGGCCCGTCGGGGATGTCCGTGACGACCGCGCTCGCGCGGGCGATGTTCGCGTGAGCGTCGATTCGCGCGGTGATTTCTGCGCTGAATCGCTCGCGATCCACCGCGAGCGCGCCGCCAGCGGGCACCGCGGTGCGATCCGCGCACTGCATCACCAACGAGCCTCCCCGTCGCAGCTCTTCTTTCAAGAGCCCCACCGCGTTGGAGAGCGCCGCGCCGCGAAACGAGTTCGAGCACACGAGCTCGCACAGC
This sequence comes from Polyangiales bacterium, assembly GCA_046351515.1. Classification (GTDB taxonomy): domain Bacteria; phylum Myxococcota_A; class Polyangia; order Polyangiales. Next base: position 21,472 of record JAXLYJ010000046.1, on the reverse strand, counting down.
GCGTCGGTGACCTGCGCCGGCGTGCGCGCGAGGGGCTTCTGCTCGATGAGCTCGACGCGGTGTCCGCGCTCAGCGAGCTGCCACGCGGCCTCGCAACCAGCGAGTCCCCCGCCGATCACTTTGATGGTGTGTGTCATGTCTTCAGCGCTCGTCCGGCGCTCCGAAGAGCTGCGCGAGCTGTTCTTTGTGCGCGCGCGCGTCGGCGATGCCGAGCTCGACGAGCGGGGCGCAGTAGCATTGATCGAACAAGAGGTACGAGACCGCGTCGGCGTCGGCCTCTTCGGTCCCCTTCGCGTACCGCTGCAGCGCGCGCGCGACCAGCCCCTTCGCGCGCCGCGCGAACTCTGCGCTTCGAGCGATCTCTCCTGCGAGAACGCCGAGGTCTTGCGAGGGCTCGATGCGCAGCTCGCGAATGGGCCTCAACGGCGGCGCGTTGTGCGCCGAGAGCGCGTCGTTGAGCTTCTCTCCGAACGCGGGACCGTACGCGTCCGCGCCGGCGTCGAGCACCGCGTTGGTGCGGCGCAGCCGATCGAGGTCGTAGTCGATGTGATCGAGCCAGAGCGCGTTGATGACCTTTCCTGCGAGAAAGAACGCGGACGGCGGGCCGTGGCCGGGCGTCGGCGGCGCCATCGACAAGCGCGGGCGATCCGCCTCGGGCGGGCGGTGTCGAAGAGACACCACGAACACGCGATCGGCGCCGAGGCGCACCGCTGGAGCGATCGGCGTGTTCAACCGAAGCCCGCCGTCGCAGTAGTACTGCCCGTCGATCGAGACCGCGGGAAACACGATCGGGATCGCCGCGCTCGCCAGGGCGTGCTGCGGTCGAATGCGCGCCGCCACGCCGTGCACGAACGGGTCGTTGCCCCACGGAGGTAGCCCGGGCTCTCGGCGCTCGACGAAGATCACGGTGTGCCCCGACGAGACGTGCGTGGCGCTCACGGCGAGCGCTTCGATGCGACCTTCAGCGACGTTGCGCTGGATCATCGTCCAGGGAATGCCGTCGAGAACGACCTTCTCGAGCGCGCTCGGGTCGAGCACGCCGCCGTGCCTGTGCGTCGAACCCGCGGGCGCTGCGCCGAACATCGAGCGGGTGAAGCGCAGGACATCCGTCGTTCCGAGCGGGAGGACCTCGTCGATGTTGAGCGTGCTCCAGCGGGCGGCCATGAGCGAGCCCTGCATGTCTGGGTCGTGCGCGGTCGCCGCGAGGACGCACGCGTTGATCGCGCCCACCGAAGAGCCGCACACAATATCAAAGTGCGCTCGAACGCCGGTGTCGCGCACGAGCCCGTCACGCAAGTACGAGAGCACGCCCGCTTCGTACGCGCCGCGCGCGGCGCCGCCCGAGAGGACGATGGCGGTCTTGGGTCGTGGTCGCTGCACGCGCTCGGCGCTCCTCACTGCGAACGAGCGAATCAGCCCACGCTCGACGAGCGCGCGGGCACGAGGATGAACACCTCGCGCGTGTCGAGCCGCGCGAATCCGTCGCCCACGACGTGGATGTACGCGTGAAAGAGCGTGCTGCGGTCTTCGAAGCCCGGAAACACATCGACGTTCGAGAACACGATCGTGAAGCGCACGCGCGTGCCGGGCAGCACTCGGTAGAACGTGCTCGAGTCCGTGCGAGACACCGCGTCTGCTTGAGCGACGCCCGACGCCGCGGTCCAGCAGTTGCGGTTGCGCGGCTCGATTTCGCACGTGGGAACGCGGCGCGAAATGAAGCGTCGCGCGTCGACCATCGCGGGGTTGGTCGGGTCGTTCTCGAGCTGCGTGCTGATGTCGATCGGCGTGCGGCTCGCGATCTGTCGGATGCCTTCGACCGTTCCGTCGATGAAGCTCTGACCGCCGCCCGCGCGCAGGTCGAAGATAAACGGAACGCCGTCGATGTTGATCGAACCCGTCCCTTCAGCCCACATGCGGAAGTCGTAGCAAGGGTTGGTGGCCTCTTGCGCGTTGACGATGCGGCCCTCGCAGATCGTTCCCGTCAGCGCGTTGAGCGAGATCATCTTCGCGCCCACGCGGCGCATCGCGGTCATCAAGTCGTCCGAGTTGTGACCGGCCGGCGTGATGCCCGTCGCCTCTCGGTTGTACGTCGCTGCGCCTGGGTTGCGCGCGCCGTAGTGCGACTGCGTGTCCGAGTAGTGCACGATGATCGGCAGCGCGCCCTGGCGGAAGCACCCGTGGCCGAAGCGCCCCTCGGGGCACACCGCAGGCGGAACCCAGCACCCGTTCGTCCCCGTCCCGTTGGTGCACGCAGCGCCCGAGCTGCGGTCGTAATAACCAGCACCGGTAATCAACTGGTACATCGCCTCGACGCTGGTCGACAGACCGTCACCACCCGCGCCGCCGGGGATCGCGTTCACCGCGGCCTGCGTCGCCGCCGGGTCGCTGTTGATCGTGATTCCGCCGTACGTGCTCGTCGCGCACTCGCGCGAGGGCGCAGAGCCAGGCAGCCCCTGGCAGAGCGGGTGAAACACACGGTCCGACGTCGCTGCGTGCGAGCCGACAGGGTAGTCCTCGTAGTGTCCGACGCCGAACCACGCCTCGGGGATCTCTGCGCGAACGCGGGCGGCGATGCCCGTCGCCGGCGTCGCGATCGAGTCTCGAACCGAGCGCAACACGCCCGTCATCGAGCCCGTCGTGTCCGCGATGAAGAACACGTCCGCCACGCGGATGTTCGTGCCGAACTCGAGCTCGCGCGTCGCCTGCGCTCCGAGCGGGAGCACCACGTAGTAGTCCGTCGCCGGGATGCGCTGCATCGGGTCCGTGCCGCAGCCCATCCGCATGTGCCGCGAGCAGTACGCGTTTTCGACGACGTCGGTCTGGCCGTCCATGTCGCTGTCGACGTTGCAGAGGTTGGTCCCCGCAGCGCGCTCTTCGCGGTCGGACGAGCCGTCATTGTCCGAGTCGAAATCCAAGAAGTCCGCGAGCGTGTCCGGCCGCACCATCGCCGGGTCTTGCGCGTCCACTTCGCGCGCGCACTCGACGGGCGGCGTCGCTGGATCCATGTCGCCGGCCTCTTCGCGATCGGGGATCCCGTCGCCGTCCGAGTCGAGGTCGCGAAAGTTGCCGATCATGTCCTGGTCACGATCGGACGAGAGCTCGTCGCGATCGGCGATGGTGTCGCCGTCGGAGTCCGTGTCGCGCCAGTCCGGGCGCATGTCCATGTCCGTGTCGGGCGCGACGGGCATGTCGTTCACGTCGATCTCAGCGCGATTCAAGATCGTGTCGCCGTCCGCGTCGCGATCGGCGTAGTCCGGGATGCCGTCCTGATCGAGGTCGTACGGATGATTCTCCCAGCCGCCCTCGGGAGGATTGCCGTTGTCGATCGGCGGGGCAAAACACGTCACGTCTTCGATGCGATCGTCGTTCGAGTCGCGATCGAGAAAGTCCGGCTTCGCGTCGCCGTCCGAGTTGACGGGCATGAGCACGCACGCGCTGGTGTTCGCGGCGTACTGCGCTTCGACGCGATCGGGAATGCGATCGCCGTCGGAGTCTTCGTCGTTTTTGTTTGGCGTCCCGTCGCCGTCTTCGTCGCCCTCGCCTTCGACGGTGTCGGGGATCGAGTCGCGATCTGCGTCGAACGCGCACGCGGGGTTGGTGACGTCCGGCGCAGCGTCGCTGCGCGCCCCGTCAGAGCCTGCGTCGCCGCTCGGATTCGGCGGCGGGCTGCACCCTGCGATCAAAAACAAAAGGCCCACAGAAAGCAGAGAGGAACGTCGAAGCGCCATCGGATCGCCAAGGATGGCAGAGACTGCGCACCCCTGCAATCCGTGCAGTCCTCACGCCGTCGCGGTCGACGAGCTCGCTCGCGCGGCCTTCTTCGCGGGCGACTTCGCTTCGGGCTTCTCTTCGCTCTTCGCGGTCTTCGCCGCGCTTTTCTTCGCGGCTTTCTTCGCCGCGCCCGATGACTTGCCCGAGGCCTTCGGTGCTTTCGCCGAAGATTTCTCCTCGCTCGCGGCCTTCTCGTCGCTCTTGACCGCGCCCTTCTTCGCGCCCTTCGCGGCCTTCTTCGTCGTCGCGCCCTCGCCGTCTGCAGCGGCGCTGGTCTTGTCCGCGCCCTTCTTCGCCGTGGCCTTCTTCGCCGCGCCCTTCTTCGCGCCCCAGCCCTTCTTCGCGGGCAGCGGCAGCTTGAGGATCTCGGGGTTGATGTACGGCTCGCGAACGACGCCGATCACGGGCTTGGGCGCCTCGACGCGCTCGCCCTCGTCACCGTCGATCTCTGCGCGATCGATCTCTTCGAAGCCGCAGCCCTCGGCGACGCACTTGATCACGGGGCGGGTCTTGCCTCCGCTCTTGACCAAGAAGGGCGCCGCGCACTGCGGGCACTCGCGACGAATCGGCGCTTGATACAGGCGAAAATCGCACTTGGTCGTCGCGTAGTTCGAGCAGCCCCAGAAGGGCTTTCGCTTCGCGCCGCCGACCTGAATGATGTCGCCCTCTTTGCACTTGGGGCACTTGAGCCCGAGCGGAACGGGGCTGGTGAAATCGCAGCGCGGGTACGCCGCGCAGCCCAAGAAGTCGTTGCGCGAGCCGCGACGCGCGGTGCGAACGAGCAGGTCGCTGCCGCACTTGGGGCAGGGTTTTCCCTCGTAGACGCGGGGCGGAGGCGCGGGGTTCTCGTCGACGAGGTTCTTGCACTCGGGGTAGCCCGTGCACGCGTAGAAGTCCGACGTGGGTCCCCAGCGCTTGACCATGGGGCGTCCGCACTTGTCGCAAGTGCGATCGCTCGGCTGCGGTCGCGGCCAGCCGTCGGCGGGCTCAGCGCCCTTCTTCTCGCTGTCGCATCGCGCGTGAAACGGCTGGTAGATCTTGTCGACCACGCCGACCCACTTGAGGTCGCCCTCTTCGACGCGGTCGAGGTCCTTCTCGATCTGCGCGGTGAACTCGTAGTTGATGAACTCGCCGAAGCGCGCGCGCAGGCCCGTGCTCTTGGCGAGCCCGAGCTTGGTCGGAACGAGCGCGCGGTCCTGCTTCTCGACGTAATCGCGCGACTGCACCTTCGAGACGATCTCGGCGTACGTGCTCGGTCGTCCGATCCCGAGCTCTTCGAGCGCCTTCACCAGCGTACCTTCGTTGTAGCGCGGCGCGGGCTGCGAGAACTTCTGCTCCGTTCGGATCCCTGGCGGATTGACGACGGACAGCGCCTCGCCTTCGCGCAGGTCCGGCAGCTGCGTGGCGTCGTCTTCGTCGGCCGGAGCCGCGTCCTTGGGCGCTTCTTCGCCAGCGACCTCTTCGCCCGTCGGAAGCGCTCCGTACGCGTCGAGCCAGCCGGCGAACTTGAGCGTCTGTCCGCTGGTGCGAAGCGCGAGCGTGCGCGCTTCGGCCTTGGCGTCGACCATCACCGTGGTCTGGTCGTACAGGGCCTCGATCATCTGGCACGCCACGAAGCGGTCGTAGATGAGCTTGTAGACTTTGTACTCGTCGGGCTTGAGCGACTTGCGGATCGAGTCCGGGTGCAAGTCGAGGTTGGTCGGACGAATGGCCTCGTGCGCGTCTTGCGCGCTCGAGCGCGTCTTGAAGAAGTTGGGCTTCTCCGGGAGAAACTTCGCTCCGTACTTCGACGTGATGTGCGCGCGAACGGCGGTGATCGCGTCGTTCGAGATGCGGGTCGAGTCCGTACGCATGTACGTGATGAGTCCGACGGGGCCCTCTGCGCCGACCTCGACGCCCTCGTACAATCGCTGCGCGACCTGCATCGTGCGCGACGCAGAGAAGCCGAGGCGCGACGAGGCGTCTCGCTGCAGCGACGAGGTGATGTACGGCGGCGGCGCGCGGCGGCGACGCTCGCGCTTGTCCACGGAGCGGACAGAGAACTTCGCCTTCGAGAGCGAGCCCACCATCGCGTCGGCGTCGGCCTTCGAGCCGATCACCTTCTCGCCGGTCTTCACCGCTCGATCGCGGCTCGGCGTGACGACCTTGACGCCGTCGACCTCGACCAGGTGCGCGACGAAGCTCGGTTTCTTCGCTCCGACGAGCGCGACGTCGACCGGCCAATACTCTTGCGGAACGAACGCGCGAATCTCTTCTTCTCGCTCGACGATCAGCCTGAGCGCGACGGACTGCACGCGTCCCGCCGAGAGAAAGTGCCCGTTGACCTGGCGGCACAAGCGCTTCCAGAGCACCGACGAGAGCTCGTAGCCGATCAGGCGATCGAGGATGCGTCGCGCCTGCTGCGCGAAGAAGCGCTTCTCGTCGACGGTGCGCGGCTTGGCGAGCCCGTCTTGCACGCCCTTCTTGGTGATCTCGTGAAACTCGATGCGCTCCATCGGCTTCTTGAGCGGCGCGAGTTCTTGCGCGATGTGCCACGCGATCGCCTCGCCTTCGCGGTCGGGGTCGGGCGCGAGAAAGATGTGGTCCGAGTCCTTCGCGGCCTTCTTGAGCTCGGACAGGACATCCTTGTGATCTTCGAGGACCTCGTACTTCGGCGCGTAGTCGTGTTCGACGTCGATGTTGAGCCCGGACTTCGGCAGATCACGCACGTGCCCCTTGGAGGCGAGCACAACGTAGTCCTTTCCCAGGTATTTCTGGATGGTCTTGGCCTTCGCGGGCGACTCGACGATGACGAGTGACTTGGACATGTCGGGCGGGCATTTATATGGAGGCCGCCCCGAGCGACAAGGGCACCCTCACGCGCGCACGCGGATGTACGTTCCGTCCGAGCGCTCGGAGACGAGGCCGAGCAGGGTCAACGTGATCAGCGCGGCGCGCGTGCGCGCGGAGCCGAGCGCGGCGCGTTCGCTAATGTTGTCCGGGTGTAGCGCGCCGTGCTCGTCGAGCGCGCGCACGCACGCGGACTGCGCCTCATCGAGCGGCGGGAGCGGGAGCGAGAGCGTCGGAGAAACTTTTTCTTCTCGCGTGCGCGCCTCGCGCGCAGGTACACGCGTGCGCGTGCGTGACGCTCGCGCGGGCGCTTCGCGCGCACCCACGCGCGGGGCGGGACGCGCGTCGATCAACGGCCCGTCACCGCGATCGATCGCGTCGAACAGATCGTCGGGGCGCTCGCAGAGCATCGCTCCGCCGCGCAGCATCGCGAGGCAGCCAGCGCCGCGACGGTCCCCTGGCGACGCGGGCACGACGAGCACGCGTCGGCCGATCTTCTTGGCGAACGTCGCGGCGAGCAGCGCCCCCGACGACTGCGGCGCTTGCACGAGGACGAGCACGTCGCACAGCGCCGCGAGCAGCTCGTTGCGACGGGGAAACGTCCACCGCGTCGGCGGCGTCTCCGCAGGAAACATCGAGACCAGCGCTCCTCCTCGCTCGACGAGCCGCGCGTACATCGCTCGATGACGAAGCGGGTACGGCTTGTCGAGCCCGCTCGGAAGCACCACCACGGTCCGCCCTCTCCCTTCGAGCGCTCCCTGGTGCGCAGCGGCGTCGATGCCGAGCGCGCCGCCCGAAACGACGGTGATCCCGCGCGCCGCGCACGCGCTCGCGAGCGAGCGAGCCATCGCGAGGCCGTCGCCGTCGGGCTGGCGCGTTCCGACGATCGCGACGAGCGGCGGCTCGAGGGCGACGACCGAGCCTCGGACCGAGAGCGACGAGACGCGCGCAGGGCCGAGTCGCTGCTCGAACCCGAGGTCCTCTGGGGTGATGATTTCGTCCTGGGATTGCGTGGATTTTGTGCGGTTTTCGGTCATGACGGCCGGCGCTATCCGCGGCCGCCGCGCGCGGTTGTGTGTGCTGCAATTTTGCGGGGCCAATCGCGGGCGACTACCGTGCACCTCGAAGAGGTCTGATGCGGTTCGCTCGTGTGTTCGGATGGATGGCCGGTTCGCTCGTGGCCCTCGCGGGTTGCGCGAGCGGCGGACGATCGACAGCAGAGCTCGAGGCGCAGCTTCGAACGATGCGCGCGTCGCAAGAGCAGTATGTGCAGCGGATTCAGCAGCTCGAGTCGCGCCTCGCCGCGGCCGAGCGCTCTGCTCGCGAAGGTGAAACGGTCGCGAATCGTCGCGTGGTGCGCATCGTCGATGACGGCGCGCACGCCGTGGATCAGAGCGACGTCGAGGACATTCCGAGCGCGCTTCACGAGGACTGGGCGGACTCTTCTCGCGCCGACGAAGACCCGTCGCGCCCCGCGGTGCGCGCGCAAGGACGGCCCGCGTTGACGCCGACCGGCGCGCCCCTCGTCGTGCGAGACGACGAACGGCTGCCGGTCGCGCCGGTCCCGCCGATCGAGCGAGGCGCGCCGCCCGCGCAGAATCCTTCGACCAGTCCCGCGCCGTCGCGCCCCGCCTCGAGCCCCGACGCAGGAGCGAGAGAGAGCGGACGCGGCCCGTCCGCGATGGGTCCCGAGAGCGCTGTTCCGCTCGGCGCGACGGCGAACCTCGCGCACGCGTCGCTCGGCGAAGCGACGTCGTCCGTCCGCGACCCGCGATCGACGGCTGCATACGACGCAGCGCTCGCCGAGGCACGCGGCGGACAGTGCCCGCGCGCGATCGAATCGCTCGCGAGCTTCCTCGTTCGGTGGCCAGATCACCCGCACGCGGCGAGCGCGATGTATTGGCGCGGCGAGTGTTTGCTCGCGACGGGAGAAACGCGGCGCGCGATCGAGCAGTTCGAAGGCGCCCTCGCCCGCTCGTCGAGCGCGCACTTGTCCTCTGGCACGTTGTTCAAGCTCGCGCAGAGCCACCGGCGCCTCGGTGACGCGGCGCGCGCGAGGGTCTTCGCAGACCGATTGCAACGAGAGTTTCCGACCAGCGACGCCGCACAGCGCGCTCGCGGCGAGGAGTCCCGATGAAGCTCCGATGGGTGTTCACGCTCCGCGCGATCAGCGCGATCTCCGTGGTCTCTTCCGCGACCGAAGCGTTCGCGCAGGCCTCGGTGGACGACGACAGCTCGCGCGGAGGCTCGATCGTCACCGCGGCCCGTGATCGACGGTCCATCTCGCTCTCGGGCGAGACGGGGCGCGTCGACGTTCCCGAGTTTCACGAGGTCTCCCGCGGCGACACGCTGTGGGACATCACGGACTATTACTTCGGCAACCCGTGGCGGTGGCCGGCGGTCTGGGGCATGAACCCGCAGATCACGAATCCACACTGGATTTTTCCTGGCGATCGCGTGCGACTGCTGCGCGAATCTCGCCCGGGTGTGCGCCCCTCGACCCCGGGAACCAGCCTTCGAACCCCCGCCCGCGTCGTGACGCCCGACACGGTCTTTCACATGTCCAATGGCTTTCTCGACCCGCGCGAACAAGAAGACGCCGGGACGATCGTCGGCTCGCCGCAGGACCACATGCTGCTCACGGAGAACGACGAAGCGTACATTGATTTTCCCCGCAGAACTCCTCGCGTCGGCGAGCGCTTCGCCGTCTATCAAGACGCGCAGGACGGCCAGAGCGACCGCAACTCGGGGCACGTCGTGCGCGTGCTCGGGACCGCTGAAATCACCCGCTGGGACGCCAATCGCCACGTCGCGACGGCGCGCATCACAGAGGCGCTCGACACGATCGAGCGCGGCGAGCGCGTCGCGATCATCCCTCGAACGGTGCGCACCGTCCCACCCGTGCGAAACAGCGTCGATCTGCAAGGGCACATCGCTGCGTTGCTTCGGCCCGAGGCATTCGCGGGACAGCACCAGGTGGTGTTCATCGACCGCGGCGCGGACGACAGAGTCGTGCTCGGAAACCGCTTCCTGGTCCTGCGCCGCGGCGACCAGTGGCGCGCGACGCTCAGCGCGGTGAGCGAATCCACAGCCTCGGGTGAAGGTATCGACCGCGATGGCGACGGTCGACCCGACTCGCCTCCGGACCGAGGGCGCGATCCGCAAGATCGCATGCCCGACCAGGTCGTGGGTGAGCTGCTCGTCGTCGAAGTGCGGCCGCGCACGAGCACGGCGATCGTCACGAGCTCGACCATCGAGCTTCAGGTCGGCGACCGCGCCGTGATGCGCCGCGGATATTGATCGTCGCGCCACTGGTGCGAGCGGCCGCGCGTTGCCATGACTCTCGCTCCGAATGGAATGGTCCGGCGCTCCCAAGCTCCTCGCGCAGCTCGCGTCGATGTACGTGCTCGTCACGTTTGGCGCGTGCGCGGCGCATCGATCGATGTTGTTTCCTGCGCCACCGAGGGAGGTCCCTCCGCGCGGAGACGGGATCGAGTGGCTCGAAGGCCACGACGGGACGGGCCCGACCTTCGCGCTCTGCGGCTTCGCGCAAGAGCCCAGCGCGCCGACGATCGTGCACTTTCACGGCAACGGCGAGCAGGTCGCCTGGCACGCGCGCTTCGCTCGTGAGGCGCAGCAAGTCGGCGTGAGCTACTGCGCCGTCGAGTATCCCGGCTACGGGATGCTCTCGCAGCGCTCGATCAGCGAGAGCGCCATCTACACCGCGGCGGAGGCGGTGATTCGACAGCTCAAAGCGCGAGGCATCAGCGACGAGCGGCTGGTGATCAGCGGGCAGTCGATCGGCACCGGCGTCGCGACAGAGATGGCTCGCCGCGGCCACGGATCGCGGCTCGTGTTGCTCTCTCCGTACACTTCGATCGTCGACGTGACGCAGCGGATCGCTGTGGTGCTGCCGGCGACGCTGTTCGTCCGCGATCGCTTCGACACGAGGTCGAAGGCGCCGCACGTGAACGTTCCGGTGCTGATCGTGCACGGAGCGCTCGACACGTTGATCCCGGTCGAGATGGGACGCGGGCTCGCGCGAGTGTTTCCTCGGGCGCAATACGTCGAGCTCGAACGACGAGGTCACAACGACTTGTTCGCGGAGCGGTCTCCGCAGGTCTGGCCGATGATCCTCGACTTCGCCCGAGGGCGGCCGGTGCGAGGTTGAGCGAGCTTACGGGCCGATTTCGCCGAGCGAGTTGAGGGCGACGCCGGACTCGAGCTCGCTGTACGCGAGCACGCGCAGGTCTGTCGTCGCTCCGTTGAGCAGCACCCACACGAAGCGACGAATGTCCGGAGCGCACACGATCACCGCGCCGGGGCTCAGCTTGTGGCGAGCGTTCTCGACGATCTCCCGCGAGAGGTCCGGCGGCAGGCGAAGAAACGCTCCGCCTGTCGTGCGAGCGATGGACTCACGGATGACCTCGTCGACTTCGGGAGAGAGAAACCACACGTCGACGCGGCCTCTCGGCGCGACCTCGTACGAGAGGTGGCGACGCAGCGCGACCCGAGCGAGATCCGTCAGGACGATGGGGTCTTTCTCGCTCGCGGCGTAGGGCGCGAGGCCCTCGAGGATCTCTCGCAGCGGACGGATCGAGACGCTCTCCTCCACCAGTCGACGCAGGATTTCTGCGAGCAACGGGACGCTCAACGGCTTGGGGACGAGGTTGCGCACGAGCGCGGGGTGCGACTGCTCGAGGCCGTCGAGCAGCGACTGGGTCTCTTGGATTCCCACGAACTGCGGCGCGGTCTTGCGCAGCGATTGGCGCAACGAAACTGCGACCATCTCTTCCGCAGAGAACGACGGGATGCCGTCGCGCTCGAGCAGCGACGCGGCCTCGGGCGAGACCCACGCGCCCGGCGTTTGACGGACCGGGTGCAGCCCTTCGACGTGAGCGATCCCACGCTCGTCGAGCGCGCGCGGGTGCGCCGACACGAAGCGCATGGCGCTCGGAAAGCTGAGCTCCATCGCAGGCAGCTCGTGCACGCGGATCACCACTTCTCGCTCAGCGAGCTCTTGCGATACGCGCACCCGCACGCCAGGAACGGCGACGCCGAGCTCACGAAACATCGCGTCGCGCACGGTCGGAACGATCTGTCGAATCGGCGCCTCTTCATTGCCCTGCGCCTCGACGAGCGCCGCGTGCGCCGCGCCCACTTCGATCTCGACCGGCGTGAGCACCGGCCGCAAGAGCTCTTTGTCTCGCTCGCTCGCCCCCTGCGATCTCGCCGCGGCTTGCGCGGGAGAAGCGCCGACGATCTCCGTCGAGCGGGCGCGCTTTCGTTCGCTCTGAATCACCGCGCGAGCGACGAGCGCGAGGCAGGCGGCGATCGTGAAGAACGGCAGCGCGGGCATTCCCGGCGTGACGCCGAAGAGCGCGAGCAGCCCCGCGGCGATGAGCAGCGCGCGCGGCTGTCCCACGATCTGACGCGCGATTTCTCCGCCCAACGACTGGTCGGGCTCCTCGCTCGCGACGCGGGTCACGAGGATGCCCGCCGCGGTCGAGACGACGAGCGCGGGGATCTGCGCGACGAGCCCCTCGCCGATGGTCATGAGACCGTACGTTCGAAGCGCGTCGCTGGCGGCCATTCCGCGTTGGCCGACGCCGATCGCGAGCCCTCCGAGGATGTTGACGAGCGTGATGACGATGCCGGCGATGGCGTCGCCCTTCACGAATTTCATCGCGCCGTCCATCGCGCCGTAAAACGAGCTCTCGCGCGCGAGCATTCGGCGACGCCGTCGCGCCTCGTTCTGGTCGATCGCCCCCGCGCGCAGCTCAGCGTCGATGGCCATTTGCTTTCCGGGCATCGCGTCGAGCGTGAAGCGCGCGCTCACCTCGGCGACGCGCTCGGAGCCCTTGGCGATCACCAAGAACTGAACGAGCGTCAGGATCGCGAACACCACGGCTCCCACGACGTAGTTGCCGCCGACCACGAATTTGCCGAACGCTCGGATCAGCTCGCCGCCGTCGGCGCGACCCAGAATGTTGCGCGTGGCCGCGATGTCCAACGACAGTCGATACAGCGTGGTGACCAACAAAATCGTGGGAAACGACGCGATCGCGAGCGCGTCAGCGACGAAGAGCGCCACGAGCAAGAGCACGATCGAGAGCGAGATGTTCAGCGCGAGCAGCGTGTCGAGGACCGCGAGCGGGATCGGGACGATCATCGTTCCGACGATCGCGACCACGAGCGCGGCGAGCGCGGCGTCGGCGCTGCCTTTGCGTCGCGCGGCGTCCGTTGTTCCCGCCCGGCTCATCGACGCGCGCTCCGTGCGTACACCCTCGCGAGTAAACCGAACTCACCGCGCACAGCGCGGCGCCCCGAAGATCGGTCGGCCATCATGTCAGGCGAGGACTGTACCGGTGATTTCGCGCGGCGCGAACGGCTAGAAATAGCCTAAGGCCCTGGCGTGTCGTGATACGTTCGCGCCCCGGAGCGCCGCCCATTTCAGAGCGACGTCGCGCGGTTGTCAGCGCGGCCGAAGCTTGAATGAGGCCGCGAACGACCCGCGATGCTCGACCCCGCAGTGCAGCCCTACTACCAGCGCCTCACCCAAAACCCCGACGACGCCGAGGCGCTCGCGGTGCTTTGGCAGTGGTTCGGAGAGCGCGGACAGCTCCAACAGCTCGCGCAAATCGTCGAGCAAGTCGCCGAGCGGAGGCTCGATCCTGCCTCGGCCGCGGACTTGTTCTTCCGTGCGGGGCAGCTCTGGGAGCTCAACCTTCGACGCCCCGACCGCGCAGCGCCCAACTATCGCAAGGCGTACGAGCGCGACCCGAACAACCTCGCGGCGATTCACGCAGCGCGCGAGCTGTACTTGAGCGCGAGCAATTTCAAGAACGCAGCGACGCTCTTCGAGAAGGAGCTCGCCGTCACCGCCGATCCGGCGCGCAGAATCGAGCTCGCGCGAGGGCTGGCCGACGCGCGCTCGCGGCTCAACGACCCGACGGGGCAAGCCGCGGCGCTCGAAGAGGTCATTCGACTGCAGCCCGAGGACTACCAGTCGATGCACCAGCTCGCCGAGGCATACAAAGCGCGCGCGCAGGGGCCCGGCGGTGGAATCGAAGACCTGATGCGCGCCTCCACGCTGCTCACGACGATCGCGCATGCGCTCGGCGGAGAGCACCTCGTGCCGTACTGCGAAGCGGCGCTCGACGCGTGGCCGGGCGACGAGAGCGCGTTCACCACGGTGCGCGATCACTACATCGCGAACAACGCGTTCGCGGACTTCGCCGCGCGTGAGATCGCGTTTCTGTCGGCCAACCCCGAGAGCCCGATGATCGCGCAGGTGCGCCGCGACCTCGCTTCGCTGTACTCATCGGCGGGGCAATTCGATGACGCGATCGACGCGCTCGCGCCGTTGGCCGAGACCGACCCGGCGGCGCTGCGCGAGCTCGCGGACCTCTACGGTTCTGCCGGGAGAATCGCAGAGCGCGTCGCGATCGTGGCGCAGCTTCCGCCGTCGAGCGACCCCGCTCAGCGGCTGCACGACCTTCGCGAAATGGCCGCGGTCTACGGGCAGCAAGGGGATCGAGCGACGATGCTCTCGGCGCTGCGCGAGGTGCTCGACATCGAGCCAGCAGACCCCGAGGCGCTCTCGATCGTGGACGAAGAGCTTCGCGCGTCGAACGACTGGGCCGAGCTTCGGACGATGCTCTATGCAGCGGCCAGAGCTCCGGGCGTCACCAACGACCAGCGCCTCGCGTGGCTGAGGGACATCGCGACCTTCAGCGAGAGCAAGCTCGGCGATCCGTCGGGCGCCGTCGAAGCGTGGCGCGCGGTGCTCACGTCGAGCCCCGATGATCCAACGGCGAGCGACGCGCTCGAGCGGCTGCTCGAGGCGCAAGAGCGCTGGGACGACCTCGCGCGCTGGCTCGAGAAGCGCGCGGCGAGAGAGAGCGATCCGCGCGCGAGGCTCGACACGTACCTGCGTCTGGCGGACCTGCACCGCGATCGACGCGGCGACGCTGCGGGTGAATCCGACGCGCTCGCCGCGATCTGGAACGACGATCCCACGGACGACGCGGTCGCGATGCGGCTCGTCGAAGCGCGCAAGCGCGCGGGCGCGATGGACCTGGCTGCGGACGTCCTGCGCGTTCGAGCGGAGACCGCTGCGCCAGAGCTCGTCGTCGCCCGATACACAGAGCTCGCTGAGCACTTCGTGGCGATGGACGCGCACGATGACGCCCTCGCGGCGTGGCAGCAGGTGTGCGTCAATGACCCAGAGCACGCAGGCGCGTGGGAAGCGATCGAGACGCTGCTCGAGCGCACCGGCCGCCACGACCTGCTGCTCGAAACGCTGATCTCTCACGCTGAGGGCCCCGCCGCGGGGACCAACCCCGCGCGGCTGTTCGCGCGCGCCGCGGAGATCGCGCGGCTGCTCGGCGATGTACGCACGGCGATCACGCAGTCCGAACGAGCGCTCGAGCTCGAGCCCAGCAACGAGTCGATGGCCGCGCTGCTCGGAGACGCGCTCGAAGCGGCGGGAGAAGAAGAGCGCCTGCTCGAACTGCTGCGTTCGCGGGTGGGGCGACACCCCGACGGAGAGCCCAAGATCGAGACGTTGCGCCGCCTCGGCCGCGCGCTGAGCCGCACCGATCGCGACGCCGCGAAGGAGAGCTGGGACGAGCTGCGCGCGGTCTCGAAGCGGATTCGCGGTCGCGACGACGTCGAGGCGCTCGAGGCGCTCGCGGGATTCGCTGAGCTCGAAGGCGACGAAGAGCGACTCGCGGCGCTGCTCGACGAGGCGCAGCTCGCCGCGATCGACGAGCCCAGCAAACGCCGTGACCTGCTCACGCGTCGAGCCGAGCTGCTCGAGCAATCGCTCGGGCGCCCTGATGAGGCGCTGGCCGCGCTGCGCCTCGCCGCAGAGCAGGTCGAGCCCGAGAGCGCGCTGGCGTGGTCGACGCTCGCCGCAGCAGCGAAGCGGCAGAATCACCCAGACCTGACGGCGGGCGCGCTCGAGAAGCAGGCCTCGCTCACCGAGGACGACGAGCAGCGCGCGGCGATCGCGGCGCAGCTCGCCGCGGTGTGCGAGCAAGAGCTCGAGGATCGACCGAGGACCATCCGAGCGCTCGAGCTTCAGTACGACGCGGACCCGACCGAGTACTCGGTGGTCGAGCGCTTGCTTCGATTGAACGAGCAAGAAGAGCGGTGGGCTGAGGTGCTCAAGCACATGACCGTGCTCAGCGAGGTCGAAGGCGACGACGACGAGCTCGCGAAGATGACGCTCACGATGGCGGACATCGCAGAGAGCAAGCTCGGCGACGCCGCGAAGGCGTTCGAGATCCTCTCTGCCGCCGCGAAGAACGGCGACGAAGGAGCGCTCGAAGCCGCGCGCGCGGTCTCGCAGCGAGCGAACCTTCACAAAGAGTTCGCGGCGCTGCTCGACGAGCGGGCGCACAAGACGACCGGAGCGCGGCGGTGCGAGCTTCTGCTCGAGCTCTCGCAGCTCAGCGAGAGCACGTTGCGCGATCGAAAGCGCGCGATCGACGCGGCGTTCAAGGCCGTGGTCGCGCAGCCGACCAGCGACGGCGCGCTCGATCGGTTCGACGCCCTCGCCCGCCCCGCGCGCGCGGTCGAGCTCGCGACGCAAGCGTACGCCGCGGCGCTCGCGGGACGCGACGGCGGCGGCACCATTCGCGAGGCGGCCCTGCGCGGAAGCAAGCTGCTCGAGGCGATCGGCGCGCCGTCACAAGCGCTCGACCTCGTGCTCGGCGCGCAAGGACGCGCGGCGTCGGAGGACGCGCTGCTCGATGAAGTCGAGCGGCTCGCTCCGCTCGCGGGTCGAGGCGAAGAGCTGTTCATCGCGTTCGATCGCCGACGAAACAACTCGAAGGACGAGCGAGAGCGCTTCGAGCTCATCTTGCGCGCCGCGAAGGCCGCGCTCGTCGGGCTCAACGACCTCGAGACCGCGAACAACTACCTTCGCCAGGCGCTCTCGCAAGCGGCCAACGCGCGCTCGGTGGACGCCTCGAAGCTCGCGCGCATCGTTCAAGTGGCGCGGCAAGCGGACGAGGCGCGGCCCGACGCGAACATGCGATCGACGCTGGTCGAGCTGCTCGCGAACGTCGCGAAGGACAACGACGAAGACGAGCCGAAGCTCGCGGCGATGCTGCAGCGCTTCGCGGGGGACATCTGCGCCGACGACCTCGCGCTGCCGGACCACGCGTGGATGCTCTATGCACGGTCGTTGGAGCTCTGGCCCTCGGATCACGAGACGTCCAAGCGCATCGAGGCGCTCGCGGAGAAGGCCGGTCGGCTCCCAGAGCTCGTGGACAAATACGAGAAGGTCATCGACGACGCGTACGAAGCAGACACTGCGCGCTTCTACCAGGCGCGCCGCGCGGCGTTGCTCGGCGAGAAGCTCGGGCGCGTCGACGACGCGATCGAGGCGTTGCGACAGCTCGTCGAGATCGCGCCCAAGGACCTCAACGCGCTGCACCTTTTGCAAGACACCCTGAGCCAGCACGGCCGCTACCAAGATCTGCTCATGGCCCTCGAGCGCGAGCTCGAGGTCGGAACGCCGGACAAGGCCTCGGTCAATCGCAGCATCGCCCGCGTGTGGGATCAGCAGCTGCGCAACGCGTTCGAAGCGAAGGACGCGTGGAAGCGCGTGCTCAAGCTCGTCCCCGACGACGAGGAAGCCAAGAGCGCGCTCGAGCGGCTCGACAAGAAGAAGAAGGCGACGATCGACGACGACCTCGGTGATGGGCCAGCAGCGCCGGTCGCGGCGCCGCCGCCTCCGCGCGTGCAGCTCGCACGAACGCCGATCGTCGCAGCGGCTTCCGAGGAGATCGACGAGATCGACAGCAGCGAGATCTCGGACTCGACCAGCGCGCGCATCCTCGCTCCGCCGCCGAGCACGGACGATGAGCTCGCGGAAGAGGTTCCCATTCACACGGGTGAGCTGATGGCGCCCGAGCCCGACGAGCTCGACCCCGCGACGGGAGCGATTCGCGCACCCGCGCCCGAGTCCATCGCCGACGATGAGGTCGGCGCGCTCTCGACCGGAGAGTACTCGATCGCCGACGCCAACGATCCGATCGAAGAGCCCGAAGAGCTCGAGCCCGAAGAGCCTGCGTACGAGGCGCAAGCAGAGCAGCCCGCAGAAGAAGCGCTCGAAGCCGAGGCGCTGCCGATGGACGCTCCCGCAGAGCCCTCTTCGGAAGACGAAGCCACGCCCGCTCACTCTGTCGACGCCATGAGCGCGCTCGACGCGCTCGAAGCCGCGGACGAGGTCGAATCGACGAGCGACTACGAAGCGGCTCCGCAGGAGTACGAAGACAACCGCGACGAGTCGACGATGGCGATCGACACGCAAGCCTTTCAAGAGTCGAGCGACGAAGATTCGCTCGACTCGCTGGCGCAGATGGTGGCAGCTCCCACGCGACCGTCGGCGCCGCCGACGCCGCCGCCGTCCTTCAAACCGCCGCCTTTTCCACCGCGAAAGCCATGAGCAACGCACGCAGTTCGATCGCCCTCGCGCTCGCGACGATCGCCGTCGCAACCTCGGTACAGCTCGCGTCGGGCGACGCCCACGCGCAGCGAGGACGCAGGCCGCGCAACAACACTCCCGCGCAGACACCGCCGCAGACGCCAGAGCCAGCGCGACCGACGCTCGACCTCGACACCGCTCCGGACGACGCGCCGACGGGCGGCGCGGACGCCGACGCGCTGGTGCAAGCCATCCAGGCCGCGGCCGTCGCAGGAACGGCCGAAGGCGCCCTCTCGATCGCGCGCTTGCTCATGGTCGGAAGTCCGCCGCGCGCGGCCGCTGCGGGGCTCGACGCGCTCGGCGTGCTCGGTCGCCCCGAAGGAGCGGTCGCGGTGCTGCGCTTTCTCGACCATCGACGGGCCACGCTTCGACGACACGCGGTGGCCGCCGCGCAAGCGATCCACACGCCTGAGCTCGTCGCAGCGCTCGCCGCGCGCCTCGGAGACAGCGACGAGCGCGTCCGCACCGAAGCCGCCACGGCGCTCGCAGACGTGGGCGGAGCGCGCGAGGTCGCGCAGGCGTTCGCAGCGTTCGAGCGCGACGTCGACGCGATGAACGGCGCCCGCGGATCGGCGCTCGCACACGAGCTCGCGAAGCTCATCGCTCGCGCTGGCACCGCCGATCACGTCACGCGGCTGCTCGGGTTTCTCAGACGCGCTCCGCTCGAGACCATGAGCGACGCGCTGACGATCGCCGTTCGTCGCGCGGACATCCCTGACCCGCTGAAGGTCCGCATCGTCAACGACGTGGGAAACCTCGCGACGCCCGGCGTCCGCGCGTTTCTCACGGGCATCGCCGACGCGCCGCGCGAGTGTGGAGCGGCGGCGAGCCGCGCCGCGCGCACCGCAGCGGACCGAATCTCAGCGAGCGAGTGAGCGCCATGATGAACCACCATTCAGCGTCGCGACGGGCTCCCTTCGCGCTGTTTCTTCTCTTGGCTTCCTGCGGAAGCTCGGTCAACGCGCGAGGGTTCGACGTGGACTACCCGTCGAACCGAGCCTCGGAGGTCAGCGGCGTCGCAGAGACCGTCGCGCAGCGCCCCGCGCAAGCGCCGAACGCGACGCTCGTCGTCACGCAGCTCCGGCCCGCGCGCGGGTTCGTGGTGTACGATCTTCCGAGCGGACAGCAGCGGTTTCGCGTGGATCAAGAGATCGACGCGCGGCCGATCGTCGTCGCAGACGTCGTGATCTCGCACAGCGGCCGCGAGGCGATCGCGTGGGACGCCGCGACGGGCGCGATTCGCTGGCGCCGTCACGACCACGGCTTCTCGCTCACCGGCGCTGGCGGCGATGGAACCGCGGTCGCGCTCACGTTTGGGCCCGGCGGGCTCAATCGGCGCGTCGGCTATCTCGCGGTCGTCGACGCGCGCGACGGGCGAGTCCTGCTCGAGCGCGAAGTGCAGCAAGCGCTCGGGACACCGACGGTCGCTGGGGGCTTCGCGTTCGTGCCGTGGGGCGGGCAGTACCTCTCGGTCTTCGATCTTCAGCGCAACGTCGAGCACACGCGATTGCACAGCTCGGACGACGTGTTCGCGCGCGCGCGGGTCGAGCGAACCGCGGTGTACTTCGGCGGGCGCAATCTGTACCGCTTCGCCCCAGAGTCGGCGAGCGGTACGCGAGACAACGCGAGGACCATCCACGTTCCACGTGAAGATTTGCCGGGGATTCCTCCGCTCACGCTCGACGGTTACGAGGGAGCGCTGGTGCAGCGCAACGCGCGCGAACGCGTCGCCCTCATCGTGCGCCCCGATCCAGACGCGCCCAACGCTGCGCCCACCGACAACCTGATCTACGCGCTGTTTCACCGCGTCGTGTTCGCGGTGGACGCGCGGGACGGGAGCGTGAAGTGGGGACACTTGCACGACAGCGACGTCGCTGGCGCCGAGGCGGTCCGCGGCGGACTCGTGCTCGTGGACGACGCGGGCCACGTCTCGATGCTCGACGCCCAGCTCGGCCATCAGCGCTGGCGCGCGAACGTGGCGACCCGCCCGCTGCAGGGAATCCTCGGACTCCCCATCGATTTCGCGCCCGGCACCGACGGCGCAGAGACGCCGACCACGCCCGCCGACACGCTGCTCGCGACCGCAGGCGGAACCGACACGCGCATGCTCCCCGCCCGCGTCTTCGCCACCAAGGCGCTCGCGGCGATGCCCGGCGCAGACGCTACGCGCGCGCTGCTCGACATCGCGTCGAGGGAGAGCTACCCGCCCGAGCTTCGCGCGGCCGCAGGAGAAGCGCTCGCGACGCGCACCGAGGGCATCGACGCGCTCATCGACGCGCTCAACACGCACTTCGACTGGGTCCGCGGCACGCCCGCGCCGCCGGTTGGCTTCATCGCGCAGGCCATCGCGCGCGCGAGAAACACCCGCGGCGTCGCGCCGCTCGTGCGTCACCTCAACGACCCCGAGACGCCCGCGACGGATCTTCCTCGCATCGCTCAAGCGCTGCGCGAGCTCAACGATCCTTCGGCCCTCCCCGCGATGCTCGATTTCTTGCGCGTCTACCACGCGGACGACGGAATGGTTCCGCAGGTCGACGGGACCGACCCGATCAACGATCGCTCGGTAAGCGATCAAGAGTCGCTCACCAGCGCGCTCGAGCAGTGCGCGTTCGCGCTCGTGCGCAGCAGCAATCCCGCGCATCGCCGCTGGGTCGAGTCGATCGCAGTCGACCCGAACACCGTGGACGGACTGCGACCGGGGCTGCGTCGCGCGCTCACCGGCGGACAACCCGGCAACGGAGCGAACAACAACAGCGATGGCGGGACGAGCACCTCGGCCGCGACCAGCAGCGAGCCCGAGGTCGACGATCCCAACATCCCTCCCGTGCGTCTGACGATGGAGCGCATCGCGACCGCGATGGAGCCCGTTCGAGAAGAGATGCGCGCGTGCCTGCGCGGGCTCAGCTCGATCCCCTCGCAAGTGCGGATCACGTTTCGCTACGACTACGAGGGCAACATCACCTCTCCGTCGGTCACGCCTCCCGAGCTCGGCGCGTGCATCCTGCCCATCGTCTCGCGCGTCACGCTCCCGCGCTCGCAAACACCGCGCGAAATCGGAACGTACTACCTCGTCGGAGGCACTCGATGACTCAGCGATTCGCTCCGTCCAAGGTCGTCTGCGTGGGTCGCAATTACCGCGCGCACGCCAAAGAGCTCGGCAATGAAGTGCCCAGCGAACCACTGCTCTTTCTCAAGCCCCCGAGCGCCGTCATCGCCGACGGAGAGAGCATCGTGCTTCCGAGAGAGAGCGCGCGCGTCGAGCACGAGGGCGAGCTCGCCGTCGTCATCGCGAAGCGTGCGCGCCGCGTGCGCGCCGAGGACGTCCCGAACATCATCGAGGGCTACACGATCGCCAACGACGTGACCGCG
>JAXLYJ010000045.1:0-38501 GCA_046351515.1 Polyangiales bacterium | reverse complement strand
CCTCGGTCTGCTCTTGCACGAGCACGTCCATCACGTCGTCGAACGTGATCACGCCGAGCAGCCGCCCGAACTTGTCCACGACCGGGACCGCCGAGAGGTCGTACTTCGCCAGCGTCCGCGCCACTTCTTCTTGATCGAGCTCGGGCGCAACGGTGATCACGTTCTCGGTCATCACTTCGCCGAGCGTCTGCGCGCCTTCGCCCAGCAAAAGATCGCGCAGCGACGCGACGCCGAGCAGCTTCTTCGGCCCGTCGTCGCCCTCGCCCTCGCCCTTGTCCAAGAGCAGGACGTAGACGTAGTAGACCGTCTCGACCTCGTCCGCGCGACGACGGATCTCTTCGATCGCCTCGCGAACGGTGAGCGTCGGCGGCAGCCCGATGAAATCCGTGGTCATCAGGCCGCCCGCGGTGTTGTCCGCGAACTCGCTCAGCGCGCGAACGTCCCGCGCTTCGTCGGGCTCGAGCGCGGCGAGGATCTTCTCGCGCGGCTCTTCTTCGAGCTCTTGGACGAGGTCCACGCGATCGTCGCTCGCCATCGAGCCGACGATCGCCGCCGCGGCGTTGGTCTCCATGCGCGCGAGGACGTCTTGCTGCCTCGCGGGCTCGAGTCGCTCGAAGATCGGCGCGGCGACCTCCGCGGGGATGTGCGCCATCACCGTGGCCGCTTCTTCTGCGGTCAAATCATCGATGATGTCGGCGATGTCCTCGGGGTGAACCTCTTCCAGAAACTCCGCCACCGAGGCGGGCTCCTCGCGCAACAGATCCTTCAACTCTGGGCCGATGAGCGTCGCGAAGCGCATGGCACCGCGGAACATACGGCACGCGCGCGAAGATCGAGCATCGAACTCGTCAATTGATGGCAAGCAAACGCAAGCCCCCCGAGCCCCCGCCCTTCGACCCGGCCGCCGCTCGCCTCTCGATCGCCCACGACGTCGCCCCCAAGCCCGGCTCGTTTGTCCTGTATTGGCTGCGCGCCCTTCGCCGCGCCGAGGACAACCTCGCCCTCGATCACGCCGTCGCGCGCGCCAACGAGCTCGGCCTCCCGCTGGTCGTGTACGAGTCGATCGACCCGAGGGCGCCCTTCGCCAGCGCCCGAGTGCACACGTTTGTCCTGCAGAGCGCCCTTCACCGACGGGCTCCCATCGAAGCCAAGGGAGCCTCGTATGCGTTTTATCTCCCCATGTCTGCGCGCGAGGCCCGCGAGCGAAAGCCCCTCTTGAAGCTCTGCTCCGAGGCGGCGCTGGTCGTGACGGACTGGTTCGCGCCGAGCGGCGCGATGAGCGAGTTTTGGACAGAGACTCCCAAGTCGATCGGCGCGCGATGCTCGGTGCGCGTCGAGCTCGTCGACGACGTCGTGGGGGTGCCCATGGCCGCGCTCGCGGCGAAGCACGAGGTGGGGGCGCGCACGATTCGACCGAAGGTTCACCGCATCCTCGAAGCGAGCCTGTGCAAGAGCGACGAGCGAACGGTCCGCGCGCCCAGGCTCCGCGAGCTCGAATGGCCGTTCGAGCCCGCGCAGTTCACCGCAGAGACCATCGCTTCGCACATCGAGCGATGCTCGATCGACCACTCGATCGGGCCCGTGGCCACCACGCCGGGGACCAGCGCCGAAGCGCGCCGCCGCCTCGCGCGTTTTATCGACGAGCGGCTGCGTCGCTACGACTCGCACCGCAACGACATGGGGACCAAAGGAAGCTCCGAGCTGAGCGCGCACCTGCACTTCGGCGTGATCTCCGCGCGCGCCGTCGCGCACGCGGCCAGAGCGAGCGGCGCGCCCGAAGCCGAGCGAGAGGCGTTCATCGAAGAGCTCGTCGTGCGAAGAGCCCTCGCGTTCAACCACACGATGACGACGACGGGGCACGATCAGTACGAGCGCGCCGTGCCAACGTGGGCGCAAGCGACGCTCGACGCGCACAAGTCCGATCCGCGCGCGAAGCACACGTTCGACGATTTCGAGCGCGCCCGCACGAGCGACCCGCTGTGGAACGCCGCGCAGCGCGAGCTCCTCCGCGACGGGGTCATCCAGCCCTACGCGCGCATGCTCTGGGGAAAGGTCGCGCTCGAGCTCGCTCCTTCGCCCAAAGAAGCGTTCGATTGGCTCGTCACGCTCAATGACAAATGGGCGCTCGATGGCCGCGACCCCAACACGTACACCAACATCGCCTGGTGCTTCGGCCTGCACGATCACCCGTACCCCGAGCGCGCGGTCTTCGGCACCGTTCGCTGCATGACCTCGCGCGCGGCCAAGACCAAGTGGGACACCGCCGCGTACGTTCAGCGCGTCGCCGGGTGACCTTCACTCTCGAACGAGCCGCGGCCAACGCACGCCGATCATCGCGGGCTCTGGCCGCGCGAGCCACTTCGCGTCGTGGGTCGATGCGCGAACGACGTACTCGACCGACTCGAAGCGCGTCACGTACACCACGCCCACGCACGCGGGCCAACGCTCGCGCGCGATGTGCTCTTGCGCGACGATCATCGACGGAGGGAGGGCCAGCATTCGAAGGACGCGCTCGACGGTGGTCGGCCGCGCGGTGAAGCAGCCGCACGCGAACTCGCTGCTGTCGGCGTTGCTGTCGATCGCGGTTCCGTCGCAGTTGGGGCAGCGGTCGCGGACGAACCGGCGCGACGGGTCGTCGAGCCAATCGCTCGCGCACAGCCCTCGGGCGATCGCGCGCTCGTAGAGCTCTTCGAGGTAGTGCGCGTAGCGCTCAGCCGCCGCGGGCCCCTCGTCGAAGGCCCACTCGTACTCGAGCGTGCTCAGCTTACGGTGCACGCTCACGAGCGCCGCGTCGGGCCCGGACGCGATCTCTTCGATGAGCTCGTCGCACAGCTCGCCGACGACCCGCGCGCGCGCCCTCACCGAGCCCGCGCGCTCGTCGCTCACAACCGCGGAATCCCAGGAAATAGCCTGGCGACGTCCCGCCCCTTGAGCGTCGATTCACCGTCCTCTGCGCGCGCTTCGACGACGATGATCCCGCCGTCCGCGGCGCGCACCATCACGCCCTCGTTCGTCTCGACGATGTCTCCCGGCTCGAGCGCGAGCGGAACGTCCGCCGCGGGCCGCGCCTTCACGATCACCACCGTCGAGTCGTTGTAGCCCGTGAACGCTCCGGGGTCCGGCGCCGCCGCGCGCACGCGCGCGATCACGTCTTCGACCGGCCAATCCCACACGAGCTCGCAGTCCTCGTCGCTCGGCGCAGGCGCTTCGGTCGCGCGCTCTTCGTCCTGCGGGATCTCTGGGATGCTCTCGCCTCGCGCGTAGCGCCCTGTCACGTCGCGCATGAGCGCGAGCGACGGGCGGTCGAGCGCCTTCGCGAGCTCCCACGCGTTGCAGTCCTTCGGGACCACCACGCGACGCTGCGCGAGGATCGCCCCATCGTCGTAGCGCGGGCTGAGCACGTGCGCGGTCACGCCGGTCTCGCGCTCTCCCGCGGCGATCACCCAGAAATACGGGTCCGCGCCGCGGTACTTCGGAAGCAGCGACGGATGCACGCCGAAGCCCTTGCGGCAGAGCCGCAGGACCTCGAGCGGAATCTTCTTCGTCCAAAACCACGAGACCAACAACGACGGCTTGGCCGCGCGCAGCATCTCGATGGTCTCTGTGTGCGCGAGGTCTGGCTTGGACAGAACCAGGCCTCCGCGCGCGAGCATGACTCGACGAAGCTTGCGCATCCCCGGCAAATCAGGCCGAGAAATGCACGCCACGCGCACGTCGTGACCGTCGTGCAGAAGCGCGAGCGCGCCGAGAGGAAGTCCGAGATAGACGATGGGATAGCCCTGCGACGCCATCAGGCCTCTAACCCCTTCGTTGTTACTACAACGCTCAGCCGCCCCACAGAAGGAAAGCGTGCGGCACGAGCACTTCGAAGACCGACGGCTCTCGCGGAGCATCGCTCGCACGAGAATCGTCCGTCGCGATCATAGGGGCAGCCGCGCCCACATCCGCTGCAAAAAGCACCAACGAGCCCGACGGCAGCCCCGCGACGAACGCAGCGAGCGACGGTGCGACGCGCGAGCGCGCCTTCTCGAACCGGGTCGACAGCGGTTGAAGCGCGTCTCTCGACGGGGCCGCCTCGCGCCCGTCCTTGGCTTCTTTGCCGTCCTTGATCTCTCGGGCGAGGACGTGGCGATACGCGCTGATTCGCTGGAATTCTCCCTGCGAAGTCACCTCTCGCCTCGGCAGCGCGGCCTCTTCGAGGGACCTCGGCGCCGGGGGCTCGTCCTGCGCGTTGATGGGCGCTCCGATCGCCGCCGCTCCCCGCGCGAGCATCGCGCGCTGGGCCGCGACGGTCACCGGGCGCGCCGCCCAGTGCAGCCCCTCTTCGAGCACCGAGACGCCCGCGGCGCGTGACCGGAGCGCCGCGCTGAGCGCAGGCCACTCATCGGCGCGCAACCCCGTGCACAGGACCAACGCCGTCGAGCGCGCGCCGCACTCGGTCGCGAGCTCGTGCAGCCGCTGAACGAGGTCGGGCAACATCGTCGGTCGCGTCGCGCCCGCCGCCCACGCGGTAAACGCCGACGAGTACGCTTCGGCGAAGGATTTTTCGAACAGGGCGAGGGTCTGTGCGGCGCGGCGCTCGAGGTGCGCGACGTTGGCTCCGACCGCGGGAGCCCCGGTGCGAAGCGCCTCGAGCGCGAGCGGAATCCTGCAAATCGACCGAGAAAACGCGCGTTCGAGCTGGCGGGTGCTGCGGCGCGCCGCGGGCTCTCCGAGCGCGTCGAGCGCCGAGCGCAGGTCGATCGCCGCGCGAAACGTGGGCATGTACCGCGCGTGCTCGGCGTCGTTCTTCGCGCGCGAGCGGCCCTTCGCGCTCGGTCGCTCGGCCGTCGCAGCGTCGCTCGGGGACTCGGGCGCGACGCTCGGGCGCTGCTCGGGCGGAGGCGCTTCAGAGGGCCAGCGCACCTCGGGCTCGTCCGCGCTGACCGCAGCGGGAACCATCGTCGGCGACAGCGGCGAAGAGAACACGATCACGCTCTCGTCGTCGCTCACGTCCGTCCACGCTGCGACCGCGCGCGCGAGGGACTCTCTCGTAAACGAGCGCCCCGAGAGCGCCGCGACCAGCGACGAGGGGTCCCTCGCGACCGCGCTCGCCGCGCCGAGCGAGGCGCGCTCATCGAAGAGCGCCACGATCGCCGCAGGAATCGCCGGAGATCCCGCGGCGTCCGCCGCTCGCACCGAGCACAAGAGAGAGACCGGTCTGCGCTCGCGCTCTTCGAGCAAGAGCCCCAGCGCTTCGAGCGCGTCTTCAGCGCGATCGCGATCGCCGCGAAGGTCGAGGTAGCCGTCCACCTCTTCGATGACGAAGAGCAAGCCCGAGCGCCGCACAGAGCGCGCACGAAACAGCCACCCCCCCAGCGCCGGAAGCGCCGAGCACGAGGACTCTTCGTACAGCCCGCCCGGCGCACGCAGCCGCTCGAGCGCCTCTTCAGCGCGCGCGGTCAGCTCGTCCGCGAGCGAGCCCGGCGCGCGAGGGCGCACGCGGACCACCAACGGAGGAGCGGCTTCTGCCGCGCTCGCCGCGGTCAGGGCGCGCTCGATCCACTCGGATCGCTGCGCGACCGTGCCGCCCACGAGCAGCGCAGCGCAGCCGCGTTCGATCGTCGGCCGCAAGCGAACCGCGATCTCTGTAGGCTCGGGCTGTGCGCTCTCGGACAAGGACCCTGTGCGCGTACGGTAGTGCGCGAGCAGCGCACACGGCAACTACACAGTGCATTCGTCGCAGTCATTGCGCGCCCAGATCGATCGAACCGCGGAGAGTTCTGTCACTCCGACGAGAGAGCGCGCGAAGAGGCGCTCGCGCCGCGGCGGCGAAGGCCGTGATGATTGCCAGAGCGGGCCAATCCGGTAGAGTCCTGCGGTCATGTCCGCCGGTGAAAGAAAGACCATCCGTGTTGTTGCGGCGATGGTCGAGCGGTCGGGTCGATACTTGATCACCCAGCGAAGGCCGACCGCGGTGTTGCCGTTGCTGTGGGAATTTCCTGGCGGACGAGCGGAGGCAGGCGAGACCGACGCGGCCGCGCTCCGACGCGAGATGCAGCACCGCCTCGGGATCGACGTCGAGGTCGGCTCGCTCATCTCGAACGTCTCGCACCCGTACGAGCACTACACGGTCGAGCTGCAGCTCTACGAGTGCCGGCTGCTCAGCGAAGAGCTGCGCGCGGTCAACGTTCACGCGTATCGCTGGGTCGCCAGCGACGAGTTCGACCAGTATCCCTTCACGCCCGCAGACGACGCCTCGATGGCCAAGCTCCTCGGCGAGTGAGTCATGGCGCACGCTTGCTACGTCTGCAGCTTCTATCCTGTCCCCGATGGCGAAGGCGTCGAGTGCCCCCACTGCCATCGGCTGCAGTACGGAAACAAGTGCCCGCACTGCGGACAGAGCGCCCCCACGCGCGTCCGTGACTTTCGCGTGTACTGCACCGCGTGCAACCGCGAGCGCGGCGCGCTCTCGGGCAGCGGCCTCACGATGCCGATCAGCATGGTGGGCAAGCCGTCGCAGATCGGCGGGATCGCCTCGAAGATCATCGGCGGCGGAGTCATCGGCCTCACGCTCTTGCTCGTCACGCTCGTCACGCTCGCGGCCGTCTCGTTCTCGTCGACGGTGCTCGGCGCGCTGGCGGTATTGCTCGCGATGTTCGGCGGCGTCGTGGGCTTTCTCTTGCTTCGCGGGGGCAAGAAGCTCGAGCAACAAGGCACCAAAGCGCAGCACGACGTGCGCGAGCAAGCGCTGATCGCCGCAGCCCGCACGCGCGGAGGGATCCTCACCGCGGCAGAGGCCGCCGCGGTGCTCGAAATTCAAGTGGGCGAAGCCGACGCGCTGCTCACGCAGATCGCCAAAGAAGGGCAGCGCGCGCACGTCGAGGTCGACCGCGACGGCGTGGTGAAATACGTCTTTCACGAGGCCGCGCCCGTGCACGTCGCGCCGACCACCGCCGTGCAAGACGCGACCGGCGTGCGCGTCGACGTCAACGCTCCCACGCAGTACGGCGCCGCCGTCGATCACAAAGAGGCCGCGAGGCAGCAGGTCGACCGCGAGTTCGAAGAGCTCAAGAAGACGCGCGCGGCCAAGGGCGAGTGAGCCGCGCTCACTGCGCGCGGTCGAAGCGAAGCGCGTCGACGATCGTGTAACCGTCGCTGCCCGCGGCGACGGGGATGCGCACGGTGGCGCCCGCTGCGATGTCGTGCACGCCGAGGTCCGCCCAGCCATCGCCCGTGCGCTGGTTGAACGTCACCGTCACCGGCGCGCTGTCCGTCGCGCTGCGCTTCACGATGTATCGCACCGCCGTGTTGCGGTTGGTGTTCGCGATGTACCGCGCGCGGAGCTGATAGCGCCCGCTCACGCGCGAAGGAATCGTGTACACGGCCTCGCCCACGCGCCCCGCGGCGAGCGCGACGTAGTTCACGCCGAGATATCCAGGGCGCGCGCTCGAGATCTCCCACGGTCCGCCCGTGGTCGAGAGCGCTCCGCTCGTGTCGTTGTCGATCACGACGGTGGGAGCGTTGGCGGGCTCTTCTCCCGTGAGCGGGTCGAGCCGCGCCGCGGGCTCGTACGCGCAGTGGTTCGCGTCGAGCGGACGCGTGCTCTTGTACGCGCACACCCAGCGGGGAAAGTCGTTGCTCGACCACGTGCGAAACATGCGAACCGCGCCGGTCGGAGCGACCGCGCCTGCGACGCGCGGGTAGTTCACGTCCACCGATTGACCCGCGACCGTGTCGTAGCCCTCGATCACGTTGACGTTGACGCGGATCGCGCGAGCTTCTCCTGCGACGTGCGTGACGGCCATGTTCAGCCCGAGCAAGTGCGCGAGCTCGACGACGTGCTCGCCCTGCATGCGGTTGCATCCGTGCGAGACGGGGCCGCGCTTGAGCAGCCACTCGACGCCAGTCGCCGTCACGCCGTGCGTGATCGGCCCATGAAACGCGATCCCTCGGCGATGGTTGTACTCGAGAAACGGAAACCCGCCCCACGGGATGTAATCCCCGCTCGAGTTGGGCGCGTACGGGACGTACGGCAACCCGCGGATGTCCGGGTACATCCCCGGCGCGTTCGTCGTCGCGCCCGTCGCCACCGGGTACACGATCGTCACCTGACGGCGGCCCGAGACCATCGCCTCCGTCGCGTAGAACGGCAGCGCCGCGCTGTATCCGTTCGGCAAAAAGCCGGTCACCCGCGCCGTGTGCCCCGCCAGCGAGACCACGATCGAGGGCTCGACCAGCGCAGGGAGCATTCCGTTGTAGATCCACTTGTTGCTGTCGCTGTTCGATCCCCAGCGCAGCTCGCTGATGTCGAACGAGTCGGGCTCGTCGCTCGCGGGTCCCGATTGGGGTCCGCACCCAACGACCGAGGCACCCACACACGAAATCAAGATGAGCGCCTGCGCGCGCGACAACAATCCAGTCATCACCGCGAAAACACCACCCTCGCCGCCCCGCGTCAACAACCCGCCGTCACCGCTCGACCAGGCTCTGAACCATCGCCTCGACCGCGCGATCGACCACGGGCTCATCGCTCGCGCGGTAGAGCACCTGCAGCGAGAGCGCGCCCCGCGGGTCCGCGATCATCACGTTGCGAAATCGCCCTTGTTCTCCCGCGCGAAATCGCTGCTCGACCCGACGAACCGCGCTGCCCGTCCCTCGCCTCGCCTCGCCGAGGGGCGTCGAGTCCGCCGGGTGCGCCAGACCGTCGCTCTCGCGCAGCCACCCGCGCACCAGGTCTTCGAGCTGCTCGTCGGTCGCGCGCTCGTCGAAGGCTCCGAAGAGGATTCCCGCTTGAAACCCGGCAGAATCGAAGCGCGCCACGGTCCACTCGGTCCGCGTCGCGTCCGCGGACCGCTCGAGCGTCGGCGCCTGCGGAGCGCGAACGTGCACGCCCGCCGCGAGCGCATATCGCTGCCAAGACTGCGTGTCGTCGCGCTTCCACACGCGCCCGAGCCCCACGCCGAGCGCTCCGCACAGAAAGAGCGCGCCCAACATCGCCGCTCCGGTCCGGCGCCACACCGCGTCGCGCTCTTCGATGGGCGAGTCCTTGGGGTGCGCGAGGCCCGTGTACACCAGCGCGAATCCCACGAGAAAACCGCCCGCGTGCGCGGCGAGGCTCACGTTGGGCAGCATCGAGACGAACAGCTGCATCGCGACGTTGACCATCGCGTTGCGCCGAAAGCCCGCGATTGTCGACTCGGGCAGCGAGCCGAGGGGCTTGAGCGCGAGCGCGACCGAGGCGCCGATGAGCCCGAAGATCGCCCCCGAAGCGCCCACGACGTAGCCGCTCTTCGAGAACACGAGCGAGACCAGCGCGCCGGCCAGCGCCGAGAGCACGTAGATGACCGAGAAGCGCCCGCGCCCGAGCAATCGCTCGTAGAACGCGCCCAAGCTGAACAGCGAGAGCGCGTTCATCAGCAGGTGATTCACGCTGCCGTGGACGAAGGCGTACGAGAGCAATCGGTGCAGCTCCGAGCCGCGAACGACGCGCTCACGGGAGAGAGCCCCGACGCGCACGAGCGTCGAGATCGAGTCGAGCCGAAAGGCCATTTCGAGCGCAAATACAGCGACGATCAGCGCGAGCAGCGCGTACGTCACCACCGGCGCCGAGCGGCTGAGCTTCGCGTTGAACGTCGCGAGCTCGGCGCTGGCCTTGAGCTTCACCTCGCGCCCCTCGTCGTGCTGCTTCGCCAGCGACTCGTAGTCGACCGGCTCGAACTCGTCGCGCTCGAACTCGTCACGCATCGCGCGGTCGAGGAGCGGGTCCAAATAATCGATCCACAGCGAGGATCGCTCGTCGATGTGCGCCAGCCCCAAGGGCCGCATCGAACGATCGTCGGCGAACTTCTGCAGCGCAGCGCGAAGCTCGTCGCCGCCGCCGAGGACGACGAAGTCCAGGTTTTTCTCAGGATTTGCGCGCACGAGCATCCGCAGCTGCTCGCTGACGTCATCCGTTGAGCGATCGCCCACGAGCACGAACACCGTCGGCCGAGAGCTCGGGCACGCCCAGCTCACGGTGAACCCCGATTCTTTCGCGACGAACGCGCCCATCGCGACGACCATCGCGCGCGAGGCGCGCGCCGAGAACGAATCGATCCACCATCGGCCGCTCAACATCGCCGTGGGTATACCTCGCGCGAAGCCGCGCGCCGTCAGGGCTCCGCGCAAAAATTTGTCTCAGCCGCGCACAATGCCGTTCTCTTGGGCGATGCCGATCCACGACGACGACCGAGCCGCAGAAACGCTCTTGTCCGTGCTGGACCTCGCGACGCTCCCGCTCGACGGATTGGGAAAGGTCGAGGTCGAACGCGCCAAGCGACAGTTCGCGATGATCGAGCAGCGCTACAACGAGAACAACCTCGCGGCGCTCACGACGGCGCTCGATGCGTTGGGAGTCTCCTTCGATCGCGCTTCGACCGACGCGATCCTCGCGATGGCTGACCGCTACGACCGCGCCGCCTCCGTCGACGGCCGCATCGATCTGCAAGCCGCGCTCGCCCTCAACCGCGCCGGCCTCCGCCTGTGGAACGAGAAGCGCCTCGACGAAGCCTTCTCTCACTACGACCGCGCCACGCAGCGGCTCGCCGAGCTCAACGGCGAGCGCGCCGTCACCGAGTGGTGCAACGCCACCTCCGCGTGCGCCATCCTCGCGCGCGAACGATCGATGGACAACGCCGTCGAGCGGCTGCAGCAGATCATGGCGCGCACGTTCGCCAACGACGACCGTACGATTCGCTACTGGGCGCTGTACACCTCGCGACGCATCGCCGCGGGGCTCGTCTCGAGCGGCGCCAACGAGCGAGCGCTCTCGATCAGCCGCGCCGCGCTCGCGCTGCCGTTCGAGCACATGAAGCCTGCGTCCAACTGGTACGAGCACGCGCTCTTTCTGCTCGGCTACACGATGAACGCGCTGCGCAACCTCGAGCGCTACGAAGAGTCCCTCGCGCTGTGCGAACAATCCATGGAGCTCATCTACAAGGCCACCACCGACGCCGCGCTGCACGAGGCGTCGTGGGTGCTCACCGAAGCGGCCTTCGTCGCCGCAGAGAAGCTCAGCGCGCCCGAGCGCGCCCTGCCCTACATCGCCGCGATGCGCGCGCGCACCTCGCACCCGAAGGCCTCGATCATGTTCGACGAGTTCGCCTACGCGTTCTCGATGGAGAGCCGCGCGCTCTTGCTCCTCGGACGCAGCGACGAAGCGCTCGCCTCGTCCGAAGAGGCGCTCTCGTACGCGCGCAAGTGCAACCCCGAGAGCGCAGGACACGCCGCGTACGCCTCGACCCTCGTGGTGCGCGGAGAGGCGTTCGAGGCGCAGGGACAACGCGAGAAGGCCAACGAGTGCTGGCGCGAGTGCATCACGCGCTTCGCCGACACCACCAGCGACGACGTTCGCTCGTCGGTCTCTGCCGCGCGCGCGCTCGTCGCGAAGTAGAACCACCTCACCCAGAAGTTCGCAGCTCGATCCGCGTCGCGCTCTTGGCGCTCTCGTAGCGCTCGGGGTGGCACGTGAGCACGACGACCTGCATGCGCTCCGAAGCCTCTTCGAGCACTGAAATCACACGCTCGAGCCGCGCCTTGTCCGTCGCCACGAGCACGTCGTCGAGCACCACCATCGGCCGCTCTTCTTGCGCGAGCACCTCCGCCAGCGCCAGCCGCACCGCGAAGTGAACCTGCTCGCGCTCTCCTCCCGAGAGCCACTCGAGCGCCACGCCTTCGCCCTCCCCCACGCGCGCGCGCGAGGGCGCGAAGGTCTCTCCGAGCTCGACGCGAACGTGATCCGTCGCCGCGATCCGCGAGAGAATTCGCTCGGCCGCGCGCTCGACCTCGCCCGAGACCTTCGCCACCGCCTCGTCGCGACAGCGCACGAGCGTCTCGCGCAAGAGCTTCACCGCGTCCGCTTCGAGGTGCAGCCGAGACGACTCTGCTTCGATCCTCGCGACCTCTTCTTCGGCCTTGGCCAACGCCGAAAACGCAGCGCCCGACGAGAGCTCATCGAGCCGCCCCTCCTCCGTTCGCAGCGCGTCTCGCAGCGCCAGCGCGTCCGCTTCGGCCCGCGCCAGCTTCGCGCGCGCTTCGCTGCTCGCGCGCTCGACCTCCGAGCGTCCCTGACTCGCGCGCTCGGCCTTCGCCAGCGCCGCGCGCGCCGCGTCGAGCGAGAGCGCCGCCCGCTCGTACGCTTCGCTGCACTCGAGCTCGCTCGGCGCCTCGCGCGACAACGCTTCGAGCGCCTGCTTCGCGCGATCGAGCTCTCTCGCGCGCTGCGCGGCGCGCTCGGTCATCACGGCCGACGTCGACTCTGCGTCGGCCAGCGCGCGGTCGGCCTCGCGTCGCGCGTTGCTCTTCGCTCGCGCATCACCCGCGCTCGCCGCGCGCTCGACGGCCTCTTCGCGCTCGCGCTCGAGCCCAGGATCCTCGGGGCCCGCCGCGGCGATCACCGCCTCGCTCTCAGCGATCACCCGCGCGCACCGCGCTCGCTCACCATCGCCGCCCAAGGATCGAACGCGCGCTCGAGCCTCTCTCACCCGCGCCTCGCGCTCGCTCAGCGCCGCGCGACGCTCGGCGAGCTGCCCCGCGTCCGCCGTCGCGAACTGCGCCTCGATCGCGCGAGACTCTTCTGTCGCGAGGCGCAGTCGCTCTCGCTCTTCGCGCGCGCTCTGCTCGGCGATCGGCCCCCTGATCCGCAGCGAGGCCGAGCCCTCGATCGCCAAATCGACCGCGCCGAGCCCGCGCACAACGACGCTCTCTCCCGCAGAAATCGCCGTCGTCCCGCCTTCGTGAACGACGTTCACATCGCGCGCAGCGACGACCTCGGCGCTGATCGAGAGGGCCTCGAGCCGCGCCGTCGATCGCTCGATCTGCGCCTGCGCCGCGCGCGCGCGCTCGATCACCTCGACGCTCGGCGCGACCGCATCCCCCCGCGCCTCGATCGCCGCCGCGAGCTCTCGCTCTGCCTCGCCGAGCGCCATCAGCACGGACTCGGCCCGCGACCGCTCGTCGCGCGCGAGCAGCGCCGCTCTCGCCGAGCGCCACCGCTCTTCGACGGCGCGCTTGAATTCGTGGGCTCTCACCGCCTCGGCCTCTTCGTCCGCCGCGCGCTTCGCGAGCGCCCTGCACTGATCGGCCCGCGTGCGCGCCACCGCGAGCGCGATCTCGCCGTCGGCCGCGGATCGCTCGCACTCTTCGAGCGTCCTCTTCGCCCCGCGCCACGCCTCCATCTGCGCCTTCGCTGCGCGCAGCTGCGCCGCCGCGTCGCGCTCTCGCAGCGCCGCTTCACCGCGCGCGCGCTCGTGCTCGTCGTAGCCCCGCAGCTTCTCTTCGCAATGCCGCGCGCTCGACTCGTGCGTCGCGCGCTCGCGCTCGGCCACGGCGAGCTCGGCGCGCAGCGCTCCCACGCGCTCTTGCGTCAGCGCCGTTCGCTCGTGTCGCTCTCTCGCGCGCTCGACCGCGGCGCGCGCGAGGGCGAGCTCTTCGTCTTTGCGCACGACCTCGGGAGCCTTGCGCCCGGTCTTCAACCGCAGCGTCTGCGGCGTAAAATACTGGCGAAACCGCTCTTCGACGAGCCGCTCGATCTCGGCCCCTCGCGCGCCCACGACCTGCGCCGCGAGCGTGTCCCGCACCCGCGTCGCCAGCTCTGGCCCGAGCGGCCCGAGCTCGATCATCCCCTGCGGAGCCCACAGAACCTGCGCCAGCCCCCAGTGCGCTTCTTTGGCGAGCCCCTTCGGAGCGGTCGGCCGCGAGAGCAACGCGCGCACTTTTTCGTCCGCGCGCTCGCCGCGATCGACGGCCACGAAGGCGTCGATCTCCCAGCGAGACAGCTCGCAGGACGGATCGTCGAGAAAGCGCTTGTGCACGCGATAGCGCTGCCCTCCGTGCGAGAAATCGACGCTCACCGTCGGCGCCACGCTCCGCCCCCACGGGCGCATCTTGTCGGCCTCGACGCCCTGCACGGTGTGGTGGTCGATGAGGGCGCGGCGAATGGCCTCGAAGAGCGTGGATTTTCCCGTTCCGTTTGGGGCTGAGACGACGTTGAGGCCGGCGGAGAATCCGCGGATCTCCGTCGCGCGAACGAAGCACCGAAAGGCTTCGACCTTCACACCTTCGACGATCATCGCTCAGTCCCCCGCCGACGCGAGCGCGTACAGCTCGAGCAACGCGCGCGCCGCCACATCCGCGCTCACGTCCGATGGACGATCCGCGCACGAAGGCTCTGCCCACCGCGCGAGCCGCTGCGCGCAATCGAGCACGGGCCCCACTGGAAGCGACCGCGTCCACGCGGCGTCCGTCGGCGCAGGCCGCAGCGTCGCCTCGACCCTGCCGAACAAGAACGCCGTGCGAACGTGCTCGGCCAGCGCCACCAGCGCCTCTTGCTCGTCCACGCGAAGATACCCGTCGAGCTTCAAGCGCAAGAGCGACTGATGCGCGCGTCCTTCGGCCAACGCTTCGACCTGCGCGCGCACGCGACCGACGTCCCCTTGCTCTTGCAAGCTCGCCTCGAGCACGAGCCACCGAAGCGCGCCCGTCACGATCCGCTCGATCGACGGAGCCGCCCCGCGCCGATCGACCTCGACGAGCAGCGCTTGCCCCGGGTCTCGCTCGCCGAAGCGCGTGGGCTCGTGCGTGCCCGAATACGCCATGCGCACCACGCCGTCCGCGCTGGGATAGCCCACGTACGCGTGAAAATGCCCGAGCGCGACGTAGTCCGCCCCCGTTCGATCCGCGCAGTCTCGCGCGATCGGATACCACGGCTCTTCGTAGTGAACGCTCTCGACGGTCCCGTGCGCGAGCACCACGTGCACGCGGTCGTCGTTGGGGACGCGCACCCACGCCGTGGGGTCTCGCTCGTCGTGCCGCGCCCGCGCGACGCACGGCCAGAGCGTCACGCCCGCCTGCGTTTCGACCGGTGATTCGTCGCGCAACACTCGCACCGTGGGCGCGCGCGCGAAGCTCCCGTCGCTCCACACGCTGCCCGCCACCAGCGCGTCGTGGTTGCCCGGAATCACGTACACAGGACACCGACAGCTCGCCATGATCTCGACCGTCTGCGCCACGAGAGACCGCTCGACCTGGTTGTCCTCGAACGTGTCCCCGCAGAGCACCACGAAGTCCACCGCGCGCGCTCTCGCAGCAGCCGCCACGCGCTCAGCCGCGTCGATCCTCGCCCGTCGAACGCTGTCCGCCGACGCTCCCGCGTGCGCCGCGCGCATCCCCATCTGCCAATCCGCGCTGTGTACGAAGCGGGCCATCCGCCGTCCGTGATAGCAAATCGCGCCGTGCGAAACAGTCCCTTCGCTCTCTTCGTCACGTGGCTCGCGACGCTCGCGCTCACGCTCTGCTCGGCCCCGCGGCTCGCTCGCGCGCAGGCGCGCGCCGAGGCGATCCCCGATGAAATCGTGCTCGGTTTTCATCCCGCTGAGAACGCGCAGGCGCTTCAGCAGAGCGCCGACGCCCTGGCCAGCGCGCTCTCGACGCGACTGCAGCTCCCCGTCCGCGCGTTCGTCACGCTCGACTACACCTCGCTCGTCGAGGCGATGCGCTCGGGGCAAGTGCACTTCGCCTGGCTCACGCCCGCGCCGCTCATCCTCGCCGAGAACCTCTTCGACGCGCAGGTCATCCTCACGCAAGTGCGCCGCGGAAGCCCGAGCTACTACTCGGCCATCGTCGTTCGCGACGACTCGAACATCCGCACCGTCGACGACCTGCGCGGAAGGACCATCGCGTGGGTCGACCCGCAGAGCACGTCGGGCTTCGTGATTCCGCGGTTTTTGCTGGCCGAACGAGGGCTCGACCCGCAGCGGTTGTTTCGACAGCAAGTGTTCGCGGGCGGCCACGACGCCGCGGTGCTCGCCGTCTACAACGGCCAGGTCGACGCCGCAGCGGTGTGGGCCGAACCGCCGAGCGACGGAGGCGGCGCGTGGGTGAGGTTTCTTCGCAACCGTCCTCCGCCGCGGCTGCGACCGATCTTGTACTCGCCGCCGGTCCCCTCGGACGCGGTCGGAGTGCACCCGACGTTCATGCGCGAGCACCCGACGCTCGTGCGCTCGGTGCGAAGCGCGCTCATGGCCATGGGGCAGAGCGAAGACGGCCGCGCGATCCTCCGCAGGCTCAACAGCACCGACGGCTTCGTCGAGGCCAACTCGTCGCAGTACGCGCTCGTGCGTCGCGCGTACGCAGCCACGAGACAAGCGCGCCCGAGCAAGGGTTTCGAGCGACCGTGGGACGTGGCCATCTTCACGATACTCTGCATTTTTGCCGGGATTCTCGCGCTTCCGAGCTGGACCAAGACGCCCGCGCGAGCGCGCTGGCGGACGCGCCTCGCGTGGCTCACGCTCGCGTGCGCCGCGCTGTGGGGAGCGATCGGCGCGCAGCTCTCGCTTAGCAAACTCTGGGCAGGTCGAGCGAACATGGTGGCCTTCGCGCGCGCGATGGTCCCGCCCGATCGCGGCGTGATCCCGAGCGTGATCGAGAGCTCGATCGTCACCGCGCAGCTCGCGCTCGTCGGGACGCTGCTCGCGGTGCCGTTCGCGCTCGTGCTCGCGTTTCTCGCCGCAGAGAACACCATGCCCTCGCGGCCGGTGCGCTCGATCGTGCGCTTCGCGCTCAACCTCGATCGCTCGGTCGACACGCTCATCCTCGCGCTCGTGCTCGTGAGCGCCGTGGGCCTCGGCCCGCTGCCAGGCGTGCTCGCGCTCGCGATTCACAGCGTCGGCGCCCTCGCCAAACAGTGCTACGAGACCCTCGAGACCCTCGATCCTGGCCCGCCCGAAGCGATGCGCTCCGTCGGAATGACTCCGAGCCAAGCCCTCCGATGGGGCGTCTGGCCACAGTTCGCGGCGCACTTCGTCGGGATCGTGCTGTTTCGCTTCGAGCTCAACGTCCGCGTCTCGACGGTGCTCGGCCTCGTCGGCGCAGGCGGCATTGGATTTTTGCTCATGACGTACATGCGCGGAGCGGAGTACGCGAAGGTCACCGTCGTCGTGCTCGCCATCGTCGCGATGGTGATGGCGCTCGACGCGCTCTCGTCTCGGATGCGTCGCGACGTGCAATAACGCTCCGATCGACGCGCTCGTTTGTGAGCGACCTGGGAGAATTCTCGCCCACACCACGCGGCACCTCACCCGACGATTCGCTGAAGATTTCTGCGTTCGAGTCGTGGATGAACGCTCGTACAGAGATACACTGACGGCTCTCGGAGGATGCCCGTCATGCCGAATCTACGTACTGCTTTCACTCGATCCGCG
Organism: Polyangiales bacterium; assembly: GCA_046351515.1. Taxonomy (GTDB): domain Bacteria; phylum Myxococcota_A; class Polyangia; order Polyangiales. Next base: position 21,282 of record JAXLYJ010000045.1, on the reverse strand, counting down.
ATGAGCCTCGTCGCGGCATTGGCCCTCGCATCGTGCTCAGAAGAGATGATGCAACCCGTCGGCGACGGAGGCACCGTCGGACGCGACGGAAGCGTCACGCCGCCGCCTCGCGATGGCGGTGGCGGCGGCGGCAACGACGGAGGAATCACTCCGCCGATGACGTGCACGATGGACTCGCAGTGCGGCGACGGCGTCGATTGCACGATCGACACGTGCGACACGTCCTCGGGCCGCTGCCGCAACGTGCGCGACCTCACGCGCTGCGCGTGCGACCCGTCGTGCATGCAAAACCCCGTCGGCGGCGGCATGGGCCCCAACGGCGGCTTCGACATGAACGGGCAGAACGGCGTCGATTACGACATGCCCTCGGGCGGGTTGATCGTTCGCGCCAACAATCGCCGCGCGGACTACCTCTGGGTTCCGAACACTGGCGAGAGCACGGTCTCGAAGTGGGACGCGAACACGCGCCGCGAGATCGCGCGGTATCGCGTCGGCATCGCCTCGGGCGAGTGTGTCGGTCAGTGCTGCTGGACCAACGGCTGCAACATGACCTCGCGCACCGTCGTCGATGGCTTCGGAAACGCGTGGATCGCCAACCGCGGATTCGGAATGCAGGGCACGGTCAGCAAGATCGCCGCGGAGAACTTCGACTGCGTCGATCGCAACATGAACGGCATGATCGACACGTCCACGGGACCGATGGACGTCAAGCCGTACGGACAAGACGAGTGCGTGCTGTTCAACGCGCCGGTGGGTCCGAACAACTCCGTGCTGCGCGCGATCGCCATCGATCGCGGCGACGAGAACTTTCCCGAGGGATATGTCTGGGTGGGATCGTGCAACGGCGCGGGCCCAGCGACGGGCTGGCAGCTCAACCCGCGCACCGGCGCGGTGCTCAACACCGTCGCGCTCCCGCACTGCGCGTACGGCGCGGTCGTCACGCCCGACGGTCGCCTGTGGTGGAACGGCGGCGCCTTCGCCACGAGCTTCACCGCGATGAACACCACGACGCGCGCGCTCGAGCCCACGGTCTCGGGCGGCGGCTACGGCATCACCGTTGATGCGGATGGACGCCTGTGGTTCTCCAACGCCAACCGCGCGTACGACACGCGCTCGCGTCAGTGGACGACGCTGCCGATGACCGTGAACAGCCGCGGCATCACCGTCGACCCGATGAACCGCGTCTGGGGCGTCAACGGCAACAACCTCGTCAACTGGAACGCGAGCGCCTTCGTCGCCGGCGGCAGCATGCCCGCCGCCGCGTTTACGTCGCGCGCCATGACGCCGACGATCAGCGCCTCGAGCGCGCTCGGCGCAGACCGCGCGGGCAACATCTGGGTCGCCTCGTACAACGCCGGTCCGTTGTGGCTCTTCGACACCACGACCAACACGTTCTCGACGCACAACGGCCCCAACCGCGTGTACACGTACACGGACTTCACCGGCGCCGTTCGTCGTCTCGTGATCGGCACCGGCACCTACGACCAGCGCTACACGGCCGCCTGCGACAACCCGCAGATGGCCGAGCTCACCTGGGACGCCACGCTGCCCGCAGGCACGTCGCTGCAGTTCACGCTGCGCACCGCCGCGACCGAAGCAGGCCTCGGAATGGCCACGCCCGTCGTGCTCGCCAACACCAACATGGACATGTCCCCCGTGCAGGTCGGACCCAAGCTCGCCGCAGCGATGGTCACCGCGCAGAAGTACATGCGGCTCACCATCACGTTCAACCCGTCGCGCATGCCCGTCGCCTCGCCAGTGCTTCGCACCTTCGGCCTGAGCTGGCGCTGCTCAGTCAACCCGGGCTGAGCTCGACGCGCGCGCTGGGGGGAGCGCCGCGCTGAATCACCGTTCACTCGATCGAGCGATCGCGACGCTTCAGCGTGGTGATTCGCTGAGCAGACGCGGCTCGATCACTTGCTCAAGATCGGCTCGATCTCCGAGAAGATCTTGCGACGCCACTGCGCGACGTGGCTGTCGCCCTTCATCAAGCGCTCGGTCTCGCGAAGCACGGCATCGAGTCCGGTCAGCACCACGTACGGGTCGTGCGGGCTGAGCTTCGTCTCGCTCGACGGCATCGCGCCAGGACCGATCCAGCCCGCCATGAAATCGCTCTCGCCGTCGCACAGCGCGCGCATCGCTCCGTGGGCGAGCCGAGCGCCGAGGAGGCGATCGAAGGCCGACGGAGTTCCGCCGCGAACGACGTGCCCGAGCACGGTCACGCGCGTGTCGACGTCCGGCAGCTTCTCTTTCACCGCGAGCTCGACGCGCTCGCGCAAGCTCGCGCTGTCGACCTTCACGCCCTCGGCCTTGATGATCAACACGCGACGCTTGCCCGTGTTGCGCGTGTACGCATCGACCATCATCTCGACCACTTGATCAACGATCGACGCCTCGCTCTTTCCGATCTCGGGGACGAGCACCGCGTCTGCGCCCGCCGCGACGCCCGAGGTCATCGCGAGGTAGCCGCAGTCGCGCCCCATCACCTCGACGACGAACGTCCTGCGGTGCGCGCTCGCCGTGTCCGCGATGCGATCACACGCGTCGACGATGGTGTTCATCGCCGTGTCCACGCCGATCGCCATCGTCGTGCACGCCAGGTCGTTGTCGATCGACGCAGGAATGCCTCCGACCAGCAATTTTCCTCGCGGACCGTCAGCGTCGCGCAGCGTCCGCGCGCCGGTGAGCGAGCCGTTGCCCCCGATCACGATGAGCCCAGACAAGCGCTCTCGCGCGATCACCTCGCGCGCCTTCGCCTGCCCCTCGGCCGTCGGAAACACCTTCGACCTCGCGCTCCCGAGCACCGTCCCTCCGCGCCGCGAGGCCTCGTCGAGCGCACGCAAGTCGAGCGCGACGATGCGCCCCGCCATGAGCCCAACGTACCCGTCTTCGACGCCCACCACGTCGAGCCCGAGCGAAGTCCCCACCTTCGCCGCAGCCCGCAACGCAGCGTTCATTCCCGGCGCATCGCCGCCCGAGGTGAGCAACGCAACACGATCTCCCGCCTGCAGCTTCACAGTCATCGCCTCTCCGCTGCGGCTACTGTAACATCCCGCTATGGGACGACTCACCTTCGAGGCCATTCAGCGCCTCCCCAAGACCGACCTCCACGTTCACCTCGACGGCTCGCTGCGCATCTCGACCATCCTGGACATCGCGCACAAGAACAACGTCAAGCTGCCCGCCGATGACCCCGAGGGCCTCGCCCGCGCGATGCACTGCGGCGAGAACACAGGATCGCTGGTCAAATACCTCGAAGCCTTCGACGTCACCCTGATGGTCCTGCAGACGCAGGACGCGCTCTTTCGCGTGGCGTACGAGCTCGCCCAAGACGCCGCCGCCGAAAACGTGCGCTACATGGAGGTGCGCTACGCGCCGCTGCTCCACACGCGCAAAGGCCTCTCGCACACGCGCGTGGTCGAAGCGGTGCTCGACGGCCTTCGCGCCGCGCAGATCGACCACGGAATCACCTCGAACGTGATCATCTGCGGCATTCGCAACATCTCCCCCGAGTCGTCGCTCGAGATGGCCGAGCTCGCCGTCGCGTACAAGGGCAGAGGCGTCACCGGCTTCGACCTCGCTGGCGCTGAGTACGATCACCCGGCGAAGAAGCACAAAGAAGCGTTCGCGCTGATCCGCAAGAACAACATCAACATCACCATCCACGCAGGCGAAGCGTACGGCCCCGAGTCGATTGAGCAGGCGATTCACGTGTGCGGAGCGCACCGCATCGGCCACGGAGTGCGCCTGCGCGAAGACGGCGACCTGCTGCACTACGTCAACGATCACCGCATCGCGCTCGAGTGCTGCCCGAGCTCGAACGTGCAGACCGGCGCAGTCAAAGACCTCGCGACCCACCCGCTCAAGCTCTATCACGACCTCGGGTTGCGCGTGACGGTCAACACGGACAACAGGCTCATCACCGACACGACCGTGTCCAAAGAGCTCTGGCTCGCGCACACGAAGATGGGCCTGAGCCTGCAGGACCTCAAGCAGATCGTGCTCAACGGATTCAAGGCCGCGTTTCTGCCGTACCACGAGCGCCGCGGAATGCTTCGCGCCATCGCGCAAGAGCTCGCGGACTTCGAGCACGAAGACAACGGCGCCAGCGTTCGTCCGCCGGCGATGGACCGCGATGACAAGAGCGACGCAGGCGCGCGATCGACCGACGTGATGGGCTCGGCGTGATGCACCTTCACGCGCGATCCATCGCGGCGGTTGTGCTCAGCGTCGCGGGAGTCTGCGCGCTGCCGCTCGCGTGCTCGTCGAGCAACAACAGCGCGAACGGCAGCAGCGCGACGGTGAGCGCGACGACGACCGCGGGCTCCGAGACGACGAGCAGCGAGAGCGACGCAGGCGCCGAACGCCCGCGCAGCGGGATGAGCATCCACGTCGCCAACGTGCGCATCGGCGGCCCGCTCCCACGCGGAACGGACGTCGCCACCGACGCTCTCGACGTGCAGTTCGACCTCGAGATCCAGCACTTCGGCGCGCAAGACCTCGCCGACGTGCGCGTGCGCGACGCGCGCGTGGCGCTCTCCAACGGGTTCGCGATCGACTTCGAGCCGGTGAGCGAGGCGTTCGACGGGCGCATCGCCGCGGGAGGCACGAGGCAGATCCCGTTTCACAAGCGCGCCAGCAGCGCGAACCCGCGCGCGACCCACGAGCTGTGCGGCCAGTGGATGCGCGTCGAGCTCACCGTCGCCCTCGGAGACACCGGGCGATCGAGCCGCGTCACGTCGCGTCAGGTGCGCGTGCAGTGCGCGGACGAGTGAGCGAGGCGCCGGCGCGTCGTCGAGCGTGCTCGGTCTGAGCGCTCAGCCGAGCCGCGCTCGCCCGTGACGCACGTCGCTGCCCTCGACCATGAACACAACCTGCTCCGCCAGGTTCGTCGCGTGGTCCGCCACGCGCTCGAGGTAGCGCGCCACGCTCACCACCGCCTGCGCGCTCGCGATCGACTCTGGGTGCGAGCTCATCCACGCGAACAGCGCCCGCAGCGTGGTGCCGTACAGCTCGTCGACCTCGTCGTCCCGAGCGAGCACGCGACGCGCCCCCGCGGCATCCCCCTCGACGAACGCGTCGAGCGACGAGCGAAGCATCTCGCGCGCGATCACGCCCATGCGCTCGATCTCCGAAAACACCGGGCGCGCCGGGTCGTCCGCGGTGTCCCTCGCGCGCTCAGCGATGTTGACCGCCTCGTCTCCGATGCGCTCGAGGTCCGTCACGAACTTCAGCGTCGAGGCGAGAAATCGCAGGTCTTCTCCGACTGGCTGCCGCAGCGCGATCACGCCGATCGTGAGCTCGTCGATCTCCATCTCGTCGCGGTCGATGCGCTGATCGAGCTCGAACACCCGCTGCGCCATCGCGCGATCGCGCCGCATGAAGCTCGCGACCGCGTCCGCCACGACGCGCTCGCAGCGCGCTCCCATCGCGAGCAATTGCCCGCGAAGCTCACGTAGCTCTAGCTCGAACTCGCTCCTCACGACGACCTTCGCGAGCCTACCGCGATCGACGGCGCCTCAGGACAGAACCGCGCGCAGCGCGTCCGCAAACTCGCGCGCGCTCGCGAAGCGCTCGTCTGGCGCAAACGCCAATCCCTGCATCACCAACGCGTCGAGCTGCGATGGCCACGCCTCGCGGCTCAACGGAACGCGCATCGCGGGCGCGGTCACCCCCGCGCACTTGTCGATGAGCGCGCGCGTGCTGTTCGCCGCGAAGGGAAGCGCTCCGCACAACAGCGAGTAGAGCACCACCGCCACAGAGTACAGGTCCGACCGCGCGTCGTACGGCTCGTCGTTGCAGCGCTCGGGCGCCATGTATTCGGTCGTGCCCACGACTTCGCCCGCGAGCGTGATGGGAGGCTGCGATGCATCGCGACACAACCCGAAATCAATCAGCTTCGCGCACGAGCCCTCTGCGTCCTGGCAGAGCACGACGTTGCCCGGCTTCACGTCTCTGTGAATGATCCCCGCTGCGTGCGCCGCGGAGAGCGCCTCGAGCACGTCGATGCAAATCGAGACCGCCCGACGCCACGGCAGCGAGCCGTCCGCCCACCGCGCGACGCGCGAGAGCGTCTCGCCGCGCACATATTCGCTCACGATCACGTGCCGTCCGTCGTCGAGCTGCCCCGCTTCGACGAAGGACGCGATGTTGCGGTGCTTGAGCACGCGAAGCGCGTTGGCCTCGCGCTCGACCCTGCCCTTCCACGCGTCGTCCGCGTCGAAGTGCTCGACCTTGAGCGCCACGGGCGTGCGATCGCCGATCGTCACCGCGAGGTAGACCGTCCCCGTCGCGCCCGCGCCCACCACCGAGCGGATCTCGTACTTGTCCCAAACGAGCACGCCGCTGCGCAGACGAGAGAGCTCACCGCTCGGCCTCGGTTGAGTCTGTTGTTGCTCTCGCTTCGGCAACAGATCAGCCATCGCTCAGCAACCTAGCACGGGCGAAGTTCGCCCCGAAGCCTTTCAACATACTTTTCTGCGAGCGCCCGCCGTCTGCGCTGCGAAGCAGAATTCTCCGAGGCCCAGATAATATCCCGATGGTCACTACGGATTCGAAGGCGTCGCGATGAGCGAGACAAACGCCCCGGCTCCGGGGCACGTCGACGAATGTGCAGGCAAAAACGCAGTGTCCAGAGAGACCGCGGTGATCTGCGAAGCGCCGTTTCCGCGGACACCGACCGTCGCCCCAGCGCCGCGAACCGCGTCGCTCCCAGTCCCATCGCTCGAGCAGCCGTCCGCTCCGGTGAGCCACTTGTGGTACAGAAACCACACATTGTCCGTTTTCTCTTGTAGCACCACAGAGAAGGTTACCCGACTGTCGGCGAACCCTCTTACGGTCATGTCTTTCCAGGTCACGACGTAGCGGCGATTGGGCGCAGCGCTGCTCGGGTCGATCGCAGCGCAGACCGATCCATTCGTGCCGTCCAGCGCGTCCCAAAACGGAAAGAACGTCGTGTCCGCAACGGAGACTCCCGAGAGCGCGTCGTTGCTCTCTCCCGCAACGCTGGTGATCCCGAAGGTTCCCGCGCTCGAAATCACGAAGGCATTGGTGTAGCCGTCGGTCTGAATCAACGACCCATAAATCGCCGTGGGAAACATCGGGGTTTGCTGGCTGACCCCGAACGACGACGACCCATTGATCGACAGCGGAGATCCGCCATACAAACACGCGTCTCGCCACGCCGGCGCGCTGTCGGACCACGCGGCGTCCGCAGAGGCAGCGTTGTTCGCTTCGCTCATCGAGAGCACGTCCGACGCCGTGTAGCTCGTGCGGGTATACGACGCCCAGACCACGGCGCGAAACGAGAAGTCCGCGCCCGCGTCGGTGTTGATCTTCCACGCGTGCAGCGCGCTCGCGCCCGCGTTGATCGTGCCGTAGCTCCACCCGCCAGCGCTGCCCGCAGCCGCGGGAACGTTCGTGCCGAGCGCATTGGTCTCCGCGAGCGTCGCGCCGCCGGTGAGGTTCGCGAGCTCGACGCGCACCTCGCGCAAGGTCACCGACGAATCGTTGCTCACGGTCACGCGCGCGCACAGCTGATCGGCCGCGCACATTCCACCAGAAAACGAGGTCTCGCCAAACACAGCGCTTCCGTTATCGGCGAGCGAGACGACGTTCGGTGACGCCTGCGTATACCCTGGGCGTACGACGCCTTCGTGCGCCTCGAGCCCCCTCGTGAAGGTCAGCCGCCCGGTCGATGCGCTGTAGTGTCCAATAAAATCCGTCGCGATCGTGATCGATCCTCGATCAAAGTCCCCACGAATCACCGCTCGCGGCAATTCGTCGATATTCGTCGATCGCTCTTCGCCGACGCCCACAGCACAGCCGCTGAACAAAACTGCCGAAAGCGCGCTGCGCAACCACTGCTCGACCTTCATCGGACGACTCCTGGCAAAGAAGGGCCCCGCCCCGCACGATCGCGGCGCGACGCCCTCTGCACAGGTTGAGTCGGTCTGCTGTCCCGGAGCTTAAGCGCTCAGCCGCTCTGCCCCACACGCTCGCGCAGATGGCGGATCGCCTCGCTGTGCAGCTGAGAGACACGCGCCTCGGACACGCCCACGACGAGCGCGATCGAGCGCAGCGTCATCTCTTCGCCGTAGTACATCTCGAGGATCTTTCGCAGCCGCTCGGGCAGCGCCGAGAGCGCGAGCTTCACTTGCTCGACGCCCTCGCCGCGGATCGACTGCGCCTCGGGGCTCGCCATCGCGTCGCCGATGAACTCGAGCGCGGAGTCGTCGGTCGGCCGCTGGTTGGCCACCGCGAGCCTGCTCGCCTCGACGTCGTCTTGCGTGAGGCCCACCAGCGAGGCCAGCTGCTTGGGCTCGGGCTCGCGTCCGTTGCGCGCGATGTACTCGCTGCGCGCGCGCGCGAGGAGCTTGCCCACCGAGCGCTGCCTGCGCGAGAGCGAGTCCACCGAACGCGCCTCGTCCATCATTCTGCCGCGGATGCGCAGACGCGCGTACGCGTCGAACGACGGGTTCAGATCCGGCCGATACTGCCGATACGCCTCGACCAGCCCCAAGAACCCCGCGCCGATCAGGTCGTCGACGTGCACCGGAACGGTTCGGCTCATCGACCGCGCCATCCTCCGCACGATCGGCACAAACGCCACCGCGATCCTCCGCGGCAAGCTCTCTTCACCGCCGCCAGACCAATCCGTCGGCGCGAGCGTCTCGATCAAGTCTCGAACCGCGTCGCGCCCCGGCTCGTCGTCGCAGAACTCGGCGCCGATCATCCAGCGACCGCCCTCGGCGCTCTTGCTCCAGCGAACGACCGCGGCGACCGTCGTCGGCTCCTCCGCGAGCAGCCGCATCGTGAGCCGGACGTTCAGCCCCACCGCGAGCTCTTCGTTCGAGCTGAGCAGGGCGCCTCCGTCCGACAGGTTCTCGCTCTCGGCGATCACCGTGCGGCCGTCGTCCTGCACTTCGCACCGCACCTCGGCACGATAGTTCACTCGCTGAAAAACTCTGGACTCGACGCTTGCCATTGATTCCTCCCGAAAAAACTTTTCGCTCCCTATTTAACTTATGCAGCCCTGCCGACTCGCAGTGCATGAAAACAATCCACGCCATCGCCGCCGCGTTCATCGCGCTCTCGGCAAGCGCCTGCGCCTCGACGCGAGCGTACGCCCCTCTCCAGGCGTCGCTGGACGTCCCCTCCACCCTGCGCGCGCAGGCAATTCAAGAATACGTGCTCGACGAAGACCTCTATGTCGTCCAGCGCAACTCGCAGTGGACCTACGTCGAGGTCACCTCGCGGCCCCACGGCACGACGCGCAACCGCATTCGAATCGACAGCACGAAGCCCAAGATCGAGATCTCGCTCTGGACCGAGCTCCGCACGCGCGACGGCGGATGGCTCCGCGCGTCGCAGGTGTGCGGAGAATACCAGCACTCCCGCGAGCAAGAGGTCGCCAGGGCGATTCGCCACCGGATTCGTCGATACCTGATGCTGTGATCGCCGCCGCGGGGGAGAAATAGCCAATTCAGCGAACAGCGATTCTTCGATGAATCGCCTCGCGTCGCTCGTCGGTCTGTCTGCGCCCCGCGCTCTCGTCACGGCGCCTCCCCGTAGCTCGCAGGGTCCACCGAGACGAACCCCCGCGACGGCCGCGCGAACAGATAGCCCTGCAGCCAGTCGCACCCGAGCGCCGCCAGCGCGTCTCGCTCGCGCACGGTCTCGACGCCCTCGCAGATGACCGTCGAGCCGAGGTCCAGCGCCAGGTGCAGCACCGAGCGGATCACACGCTGCTTGGTCAGCGAGCGATCCACGTCGCGGATGATGGACATGTCCACCTTCACGATTTCGGGCTCGAGCTCGGCCAGCACGCTCAACGCCGAGTAGCCCGCGCCCAGGTCGTCCACCGCGAGGCGAAACCCGAGCGCCCGCAGCGCCTGGACGCGCTCGGGAATCTCGTCCGCGCACCGCACGCTCGCCTGCTCGGTCACCTCGAACACCACCCGCGACGCGAACGGCAACAGCGGGTTGCGATCGTCGAGCAGCGCGTCGTCGAACAGGTCCGTCGCGTGCAAATTCACGAGCATGAGCGCGTCGTCGGGAATAGCCCCGCACTCGTTCGCCGTGCGCTCCCTCGCAGTCCGACTCACGTCCCAGATTCGATCAAGCCGCGAGGCTTCGTGCAAGAGGGCGAGCGGAGAAGAAAACTCCTCGCTTCGCGTGCGCAACAGCGCCTCGTACGCGCACACCCGCCGCTCGCGCAACGAGACAACAGGTTGAAATGCCATCCACATTCCGTCGAGCGCGAGGGACATGCGCGAGTGCGCCTGCGTCGTCCACGTCGTCCGCGTCTGCGTGGTGCGGCTCACATTCTCTTGTTCGTCGTTCGCTTCGCCCTCTTCGTCGCCCAAGAGCGAGCGCACCACGAGCGCGAACGACTCGGGCGTCGACGGCCTCCCCACCATCCACACGTTGAGCGAAGGATCGCGAACGAGGCGCGGCCCGTGCTCGGGCTTGAGCACCAGCAGCGACGCCGACGAAACCGCCAGACGGACGGCTGCGACCGTTTGCTCGTCGCTGAACATCGGTCCGTCGAGCACGACGAGGTCCACCGAACGCTCGCGCACGCAGCGAAGCAGCGCTGCGACGGTTGTGCAATGAAGCACACAATCCGTGCTGTGCACGGAGTGCAATCCGCTTCCCAACGCATCGCTGCTCGCACACACGACGATCGTCCGCTGGGCCGCGGCCCAGCTCGTTTGCTTGACGCTGTTCATCTCCGACAACTCCCTGATGGACCGAGTGCAAAAACCAAGCGCGGGCGACGCTTCCTCCCGGCAGCCGCCAGTCCCCCGCGTGCGCTCACAGCTCTTGCTGTGTCCCGAACCACGCGACGTAGCGACGAATCGCGGACTCACCTTCTTCGACGGCGCCCACGAACTCGACTCCGATCGAGTGCGCGTTCGCGCGCGCCTCGCGGCACCAACGGACGACTCCTTGGACCGTCACGAGCGCGCCCGTAACCGGAAGCGCGAACCGCAGCTGCACCGCAGAAGAGAGCGGCAGCGCGACGGGAAGATTGATCTGCATCCCCGACTCTGAAATGTCTTGAGAGCGACCGTCGAAGTGCTGAGCGCCCGATGCCAGCGAGACGCGCACCGGTGTCAGGTACGGCGCGCGCGGAGTGCGACGACGCTGCACCAGATCGATCACGAGCTCGGTCGGATCCGTCCCTTGAATGTTCGCGTCGTTGACCGGCGCGACTTCTCCCGTCGGAATCGGCTTGGAGTCGAGGAGGTTCAACGGCCCTGCGGACACTCCCGAAACTCCCGCCAGCGCCTCGGCGAACAGCATCACGGTCTCGAACCGCTGCGCAGGGTCCACGTTGAGCGCGCGATCGATCACGCGCGCGACGGACAACGGAATCGACGGGTTCTCGAGGTTGAGCATCGGCGGTGAATCACCGCGCGAGTGCATGACCGCGCGCTCGCGAAGGTCCGACGGAAACGGCAGCCGCCCGCTCAGGCACTCGTACGTCACCGCCGCGAGCCCGAACACGTCCGCGCGCGGATCGACCACGTCCCGCGCAAACAGCTGCTCGGGCGCCATGTACTCGGGCGTCCCGCAGATCGCCCCCGGACGCGTGAGCCGCAGTCGCGGCGGAACCGACTGAGGCAGGAGCGCGATCCCGAAATCGAGCAGCTTCACGCGATCCTGACGGCCGTCGCGCGTGATGAACAAGTTCGCCGGCTTGATGTCGCGGTGCACCATCCCCCGCGCGTGCACCGCTGCGAGCGTTCGCGCGATCGAGAGCACCAGCCGCACCGTGTCCGAGAGCGAGAGCCGCTGACGCGCCAGCAGGATCCCGTCCAACGGGCGGCCGCGCAGCATCTCCATCACCACGTACGGACCGTGGCGATTGTCCTCGGCGCAGTCGAGCACGCGAACCACGCCCCCGTCGTCCACCAACGCCAACGCCTGCGCCTCGCGAAACAGCCGTTCGCGCACCGCAATGTCTCCCAGCACGTCGCGGGTCAACGTCTTCACTGCCACGGTGGTCCGCAGACGCTCGTGCCTCGCTTCGAAAACGACGCCCATCCCCCCGCGCGCGATCTCTCTCTGCAACAAGAGACGATCCGACAACGCGCAACCGACCGATGCTTCTTCCATGTTGGTACCGAGGAAGATCGGTCAGCAAGGACAAATACTAAGCACCTCGCGAGCGAAAGATCTCGGCACGATTTCAAACGCGCTTCAACGACGAGCAGCAATGACGCTCGGGCAGAACACGCGCCGCGAACGCTGGTTGAGCTCCCGCGAAAACACCAGCGAGCGCAGTCGCATTCCCGCGCCAATCGCTCGTCGCGAGCGCCGCACGAAGCGCGTCGCGCAGCGCCCCTCGCCCACGCTCACACTCACGCAACGCCCCTCTCCCCCCCGTCGCAGCAATCACTCAGCGCACGAGGCTTTGACCGCCGAACGACAACGACTGCTCGGCGCACACGACTCGATTTCTTCCGCGCGACTTGGCCTGGTAGAGCGCCTCGTCCGCGCGACGAACGAGCGAGCCGAGCCCGTCCTCTTCGAGCATCGCGATGCCCACGGATACAGACGCTGAAATCTCCGCGCCGCCCGTCTTCACCCGAAGATGCTCGACCCGCTCGCGGACCCGCTCGCACACGAGCTGCACTCCCTGCGCATCCGTGTGAGGAAACACCAGAATAAACTCTTCTCCCCCCCACCGCGCGACGAAGTCCGTTCGTCGCACGCTGTTGCTCAAGACCTGCGCCACCGCGCGCAACACCACGTCGCCCGCGTCGTGCCCGTGCTTGTCGTTGATCGCCTTGAAGTGATCGATGTCGGCGATCGCCACGCCCACGCGCTGGGCGCTGCGTCGCGCGTTGACCACGCTTCGCTCGAGAAAATCCCGCGCTGCGCGGCGATTCGCGATCCCCGTCAGCTCGTCGGACATCGCGTGCTGCCGGCTCTGCTCGAGCGTCAACGTGAGTTGAATCACCGCCGGAAGCTCCGACGCGATCACGTCCACCACAGCCTCGTCGGTCCCCGTAAAGTTCGCCGGGTCCACCGCGAGCGCGATCGTCCCGAGCTCGACGTCGCCGAACATCAACGGCCGTCGCTCGACCAACGAGTGCTCCCACCGCGCGGCGCCGAGGTCCTCTTCGAGACGCTCGATCGCCACGCCCGAGCGCAGCCCCAGCGCCTTGAGCGCCTCACGTTCACATTGCTCAGCGTCGTCGCCGCACATGAGCCACAGCTGCTCGCGGTGGCCGTGCAGGGTCACCGCGCACCAGCGAAACAACAAGAGCGTTCCGAGCAGCGATCCGACGCGCCGAACGACGGACGTGAGCGAAGACTCGAGCGTCGCGATGCCGCGGACCTTCGTGCGAAGGACGCTCTCGAAGAGCGCGGCGTCCAGCAAATGGCCGAGGCGTCCCGCGATCGACCGCGTCGTTCCGCGCTGGCCGAGCGAGACCTTCGAGATGCGCGTCGTGCGCTGCTCGAGCTGATCCAAGAGCAAGGGAAGCCGCGAGATATCGCTCTTCGCCAGATACGCGCTCGCACCCGACTCGATCGCCCAGAACAGCCCCCGCCGCGAGCTCGTCGCCGTCAACACCACGATCGGAACCCTCGCCGTACGCTCATCCGCGCTCAAGATTCGGCAAAGCTGTGTCCCAGTGATCCCCGTCATGTTGTGATCGCACACGACCACGTCGAACTCGTCGCGCAGCGCGAGCTCTGCTCCGTGTTCGCCGTCCGCGGCTTCGACGGTCTCCCAGTGATGTGCGGCCAACATCACCCGGACGACCGCGCGAGACGTCGCCGAGTCATCGATGATCAACACGCGACGCTTTCGGATCGGAGCAGAGGCAGTCATACCGCTGCAAGTCGACCCGCGTGTCACGCGCTTAAGTGGTCACTTCTATGGCCGATATCGACCCGAGAGAAAGTCCTGCGCGCGCTTGTCCTTCGGACGGGTGAACATCGCCCGCGTCTCTCCGCACTCGACGAGCGCCCCCTGCTCGAAGAACGCCAGGTGCTGCGAGACCCGCGCCGCCTGCGCCATCAACTGCGTCACCACAACGATGGTCGTGGACTTTCGAAGCTCAGCCAGGACGTCTTCGACCTGCCCCGTCGCGCTCGGATCGAGCTCGAGCGTGGGCTCGTCGAGCAAGAGCACCTCGGGCTCGAGCGCCAGCGACCGAGCGATGCACAGCAACAGCTGCTGCGAGAGCGAGAGCGATCGAGCGTCGCGATCGAGCTGATCCTTGAGCGCGTCCCACAGATCCGCGCGGCGCAGCGCCGACTCGACCGCGCGCGTCACCGAGTGGGCGTCGCGCTTTCGCTGCGCGCGCAGGCCAAACGCCACGTTGTCGAACACGCTCATCGCGAAGACCGCGGGCGCGCGCAGCACGAGCGCCACGCGCCGACGCAACGCGGACACATCGACGTCCGCGCCGTACACGTCGAGCCCGGCGAGCAAGACCTGCCCCGTCACCGTCGCTCGGTCGTCGCCGTCGAGCTGGCGGTTGAGCACGCGAAGCAAGGTGCTCTTTCCGCTGCCCGTGGGGCCGACGATCGCGGTGACCGAACGCGGGAGAAACTCGATGTCCACCGAGCGAAGCGCGCGCCGCGCGCCGAACGCGCAGGACACGTCCTTCAACACCACGTGCGGCTCCTCGCGGGGCGCAGGATCGACACTCGAAGCGGTCACGACGGACGCCACGGACACCACGAACGATACCTCCCGTACAATGATACCGTTCGCGCCGCCATGAACGAGCCACAAGCGCCGCGCGGCGCCATCGAGAGCCCTTTTCGCAAAGACTTGTTTCGAGACCGCGTCGTGATCGTCACCGGCGGAGGCACCGGGATCGGCCGCGCCGTGGCCGAAGAGCTCGGCCTGCTCGGCGCGAAGATCGCCATCTGCGGCCGCCGATCCGAGCCGCTCGAAGAGACCTCGAAGGCCCTCGAAGCCAAGGGAATCTCGGTCTTTTCTGCGACGTGCGACATCCGCGACGCCGAGGCCGTGAGCGCGTACGTCGCCGCTGTGCTCGCGAAGTTTGGCCGGATCGACGTGCTGATCAACAACGCGGGAGGGCAGTTTCCGTCGCCCGCGTCGGTGATGAAGCCCAAGGGATTCGAGGCCGTGGTGCGCAACAACCTCGTGGGGACGTTCAACGTCACGCACGCGGTGGCGAACCAGGCCATGATCCCTCAGAAATCAGGGCGAATCGTGAACGTGATCGCCAACGTGTTTCGAGGCTTTCCGGGGATGGCGCACACCGGCGCGGCGCGGGCGGGCGTCGACAACCTCACGAAGTCGCTCGCCGTCGAGTGGGCGCCGCACAACATTCAGGTCACTTCGGTCGCTCCGGGGACGATCGAGTCCTCGGGCACCGACCGCTATCCCCCCGAGCTGCTCGTCAAAGCCCGCCAACAAACGCCAGCCCGCCGCCTCGGAACGCCCGAAGAAGTCGCCCACCTCGTCGCCTACCTCGCCTCGGACGCCGCGGACTACATCACCGGCTCGACGATTTACATCGACGGCGGCGCCTCGCTCTGGGGAGACATCTGGGACGTCGTATCCTGAGAGAACTTTTTGCGCTCGGCAGCGTCTAGCGTCACCACTGAGAAGCTCGTTCGAGAGCGCCTCGTGACCGGACCGACGCCATGATCCAGCGCCAGCCGACCGCCCTGCACCGCTCCGCGCTCGTCGCGATCGCGGCTCACACCGTCGCAGCGTGCCTGCCCGAGGCGCGCGCGCAGCGGCTCCCATCGTCGCAACACCGCGCAGCCACGCAACGGACGGTGACGCCGAGCGAGCCGCACGAGGCGAGCGCAGACCCCGGTCCTGCCACGGCGGCCGCGGGTCGGACCGTGCGGCAGATCGAAGCGATCGAGCGCAACCTCCGCGTGGCGAGCTACCGACACGACACGCGCGTCGACGAGCGCGCGGGGCGCTACGAGTTCGATTGCTCGGGATTGATCGCGTGGGTGCTCTCGCGAAGCGCTCCGCTCGCGCACCGCGCGACCACGCAACAGACGAGCGGATCGAGGCCGCTCGCCGCGGACTACGCGAGGCACTTTCTTCGCGTGCGCCCCGAGCAGCGAAGCGGCCCGTGGACCCGCGTCGCGCGGGTGCGAGACGCGCGGCCCGGCGATGTGCTCGCGTGGATCAAGCCTCGAATCGTTCGGTCGAACAACACGGGCCACGTCGTGTTCGTCGTCGGCGCCCCCCGTCGGTCAGCGCGTTTTCAAAACGCGTGGCTCGTCCCCGTCGCAGACTCCTCGAGATACCGCCACCAAGACGACAACCGAGAAGGAACCGATCGCACCGGTCTCGGCCGAGGAACGATCATGATCACCGAAGATCCTTCGACCGGCGCTCCCCGCGGGTTCGGCTGGTTCGGTGACCTGAGCCCCTTCGTCTTCGAAACCTCCATCGCGATTGGGCGTCCCGAGCGATGACCAGAGTCCTCTGTACTCGGCGTCACCATGTTCGCTAAAGTCACGCACTGCGCGTGAACACCCGTCCCCCCAGTCTCCAGCTCGGTGGCCTCGTTGGAGGCAAATACCGACTGCTGAAAAAGATCGGAGAGGGCGGGCACGGGCGAGTGTACCGGGCGATCAACACGCTGCTCGGACGCGAGGTCGCCATCAAGGTCCTCAAGCCCGAGCTCGTGGGCGACGAGATCGCGAAGAAGCGATTCTTTCGCGAGGCCAAGACCGCCAACCTCGTGCGGCACCCCAACGTCGTCGACGTGCTCGACGTGGGAGACAGCGACGAGGGGCCTTGGATGGTGCAAGAGCTCCTCGTGGGAGAGCCGCTGTCCGCGGTGCTCTCTCGCGAGGGGACGCTCACCGTGAAGCACGCGATCGAGCTCTTGCTCCCGGTGTTGAGCGCGCTGTCCGTCGCCCACGCCCGCGGGATCGCGCACCGAGATTTCAAGCCCGAGAACGTGTTTCTCGTGCGCGGTGAAGACGGCGCGATCACGCCCAAGATCCTGGATTTCGGCCTGTCGAAGTCGTCCATTCGCTTCGGCGGACCGCGCGACAGCGACCGCATCACGGGCACGGGCGTCGTCGTGGGCACGCCCGCGTACCTCGCGCCCGAGCGCGTTCGCATGGAGAGCGACGGAGACGTCCGCGGCGACGTGTGGGCGATCGGCGTCGTGCTGTACGAGTGCACGACGGGGTTTCTGCCGTTTCCCGCGCGGACCGTGCGCGAGATGTTCATTCAGATCTCCAACGGAATGGCGACGCCCATCGAGGACGTGTTTCCCGAGGTCGATCCCAGCTTCGCGACGATCGTGATGCGCTGCCTTCGCAAAGACCCCGAGCAGCGATACCCGTCCGCCGCGGAGATCGAAGATGACATTCGTCGCTACCTCGAAGGACTCACGCCCGACGTCACCCAACGGCACGCCGTCGTTCGCTTGCCGCCGGATCCGATCGTCCCGCCCGAGAGAGAATCGTCCAGCGAATCCGACGGTGAAGCGCCGCGCGCCGAGCTGCCCTCGCTCATCGAGACCCACGCAGACATTCGCGCTGCTGCTGCGCTGAAGTCCGCCAAGCCCGCGCGGCAGCCAACGCCGCCTGGCTCCGCGATCACTCAGTCCGCCTCCGAGCAGGGAGCGAAGAGCAAGAGCGCCCCGTCGCTCTCTGTGCCCTCGACGCGCACCGCCAAGCCGACGCCCACCATCGAAGAAGAAGAGCCGAGCACGACCACGCGCGTGCTCATGGTGGTGCTCGCCATCGTCGCGCTCGGCGTGGTGGTCGCGCTCTGGCGATCGAGCGCGCAGAGCACATCGAGCGGACCGACGCCGTCGAGCGAGCCCGCGCCAGACGTGCAGAGCAACGCAGCGTCGGACACCGTCGAGGACGCGAGCTCGGTCGCGCTCGACACGGGCGCCGCGCCCGCGAGGGAGGCGCTCTCGGACGACTCGAGCGCAGACGCAGCGAACATCGCGCAACCCGCCGCGCAAACGCCGAGCACCCCGCGCAACGCTCGGCCGGCGAACGGCGCTCGATCGACCGCGCGCGACGCCGCGAGCGCGACCTCCGCGGTTCAGCTCAGAGACAATCGCTGAGGCGCTCTATGAGAGGTACGGCGCGAGGTTGATCTCGGTCCGTACGTGATTTTGCCCATCGGTGAGCGCGAGGTGCAGCGCGATCTTCGACGGGCTCACGACGCACACGTAGAGTCGCCCCGACGAGCCGACAGGGAGCCCCGTGGGGATCGTGAGCAGGCGAGGGTCGCTGGAGGACATCTTTCCTGCGGCGAACTCCTTCGAAACGCGGAGGGGCTTTTGCGCGTCCCACGTCCCGAAATCGACGTAGTGCGAGCCCCACTCTTCGGGGTTCGCCGGCAGCGTCCCCATCGGGAGCAGCGCCACGAACTTCGGCGGAAACCCGCGCATGTCGCCGACGAAATAGCTGAAGCCCTGCTGCGCCCGCACGAGGTGCACCTCGCGGTTGGCGATCTTCAACGCGCCGAGCGCGACCGCGGTCTTCGGCGTCACGCCGATCACTTCGACCCCGCGCTCGATGTGCGGAGGAAGCTCGTACAAGATCACGCCTTCGGGCGTGCCTTCGTCGGACGGACGCCAGACTTTGAGCTCGGGGTAGCCGAGCACTTTGCCCAGGGATTTAGCGACGTATTCGCCGCGCGACGAGTTGCCCGCGAGCAGGATCTGCACGCCCTGCGCGCGCCAGTCGCCCTCGCCGCCCCACTGGATGTTCTGCAGCATCGAGAGAAGCAACCGCGCGCCCTCTTCGATGCGCGTCTCCAAGTGCGAGACGAGCGCGTCGCGCAGCGCGCCGTTGTCCTTCGCGAACGAGCCGAGGTCCACCTCGGCGCCGTCGATCTTCACCGCGCGCACCTTCTCGCGCTTCGGAACGCTGTTGGCCCGCTTGAACTTCAGCTGCTCGAGCTCGAGCTCGCGCACGAACCGCACTTGATTCTGCCGCCCCGCGAGCGAGCGCTTGTACAAGTGCGCCCCTCGGGCCAGCTTGTTCTCTGGAACCGTCGGCGGCCTCTGCATCGGAACGTCGTTCGCCTCCACCTCCGCGAACACCGTCGGGTGTTGGTGCGAGAGCCACGCGAACTCGCTCGTGAGGTAGTCGCCTCCCAAGTGATCGTCGCCAGCCACTTGCAGCACTTCGATCACCGCGCTCGCGCCGGACTGCGCTTGCTCTTGCTCGGTCGCAGGGCGGTAGCGACCGCAGGCGATGTCCAGCGTTCCGCCGCCGAAATCGAAGACCGCGAAGCGCAGCTCGCCATGCTTGCTGAGCACCGGTTCGAGCGCCGGATGATTGGTGAGCTCGGGGCACACCTCCGCGGCGTACGCCTCGGGCTCGCTCGAGGACATCTGCACGGTGATGTCCGTCGCGGCGATTCCCTCGGGGATCGACGCGAGCAGCCCCGCGCGAATCTCTTCTTCGAGCAGCACCTTCGCGCGCTCGTCGAACTCCGCCGGCCACGTCAGCCAATAGCGAAGATAGACCTCTTGCCCCGGTCGATTGATCGCGCGCCCGAGGATGTACGCGTACGCGCGCACCAACGCGCGAACCCGCGCCTCGTCGAGCAAGAAGTCCGCGTGCTTCGCGCGGTCGCGAAGGAGCGGAGACTGATCGAGCTGCATCACGCGCTCGGGCAAGCTCTTGATCTCGCCCACCACCGCGTTGGGCGACGAGCGAAGCGCCTCGCGCGCGAGGTGCGAGGCCTGAACGAGCCCCACGAGATCCGGGCAGCGACGAGAGCCCTCGGGCGCGGACTCGTTGACCGAGCCCAGCGTTCGAAAGAGCGCGTCGTGGTCCTCGATGAGCAGAAATGTCGGGTTTTCTGCAGGGTTTCCGTCGCCCTTCGGAGCGCCGAGCCGCATCAGCGACCGGTATCCCTTGCTCGCGAAGGCGGCGACGGTGGCGCTCGTTCCGAAATCGATCCCGACCGCGCTCAAGCGCTTGAACGTCGGCAGCAGCATCGACGGATCGCGCATGCGCAGCGAGAACTCTCGGCGCCACACAAACCGAAACCGCCGCCCCGCGCACTCGACGCCGTGCTCGACCGCGAGCCGCACGACCGTGTCCGTCCCCGCAGCCGACACCCGACCGCGATGATCCGAGTGGCTCGTGTCGAACACCATCGCGAGCTCGGTCAGCGAGCCCTCGCCCTTTCGCTTCGCCCCGTCTTCGAACAGAGCGTCCCGTGCATCTCCATGCACACGTTGATCGTGCGAGACGCTGAGCGGCGCAGGGTCGAGCTTCCACAACAGCGAGCCCTCACCGCCCGCGGTCTTCGCCCACTCTCCACGCGCGCGGAGATGAAACTTCCCCGTCCCGATCCAGAATCCCTCCTCGGGGTTGGACAGGTCCACGCCCTTGCGCGGCGCCGCGTCGTACAGAAGCGAGTCCGTCACGTCGAGCACATCGAAGCTGCGCAGCGTCGGAGCCACGCCCGGCACCGCGATGATCCTCGCCCGCGTGAGCACCAGCGTCCGTCCCGACGAGAGAACGATCGCCACGCGGTGCAGCGCCTCTCCCTGCAACGGAGGGATCTCTTCGGCGTTCACCGAGAGCTCGAGGTCGAACTCGCCCGTCTCTGCGATCGTCGGCGTCGCGACGGCGCCGACGCGCTTTCCTGCGAGCTCGAGCTGCGCCGTGAAGCCCGCCACGCACGCGCCCCGCGCGCGCAACACGAGCTTCGAG
Organism: Polyangiales bacterium; assembly: GCA_046351515.1. Lineage (GTDB taxonomy): Bacteria > Myxococcota_A > Polyangia > Polyangiales. Next base: position 597 of record JAXLYJ010000045.1, on the reverse strand, counting down.
CGCCCCGCGTGCGCCGCAAACGCGATCAGCGTCGGCTCGTGCGCAGCGGTCACCCGCCCCTCGGGCAAGAGCTGATAGCGCGTCCCGTCGAGGTCTGCGACCTCGACCGAGAGGGTCATCGCGTCGACGCGCACAGGAGAAGGCGCAGCCGGAGCAGTGGTCGCCGGCGCAGCAGCAGCGGTGGTCATCGCGCGCACGTTCTTACCACGGCCGCGACGCCCGCCGTCGCACGACCGACGCTCGCGCGAGTCGAGCACGCGCTTTGCTTGAGCTTCGACGCATGGGGACCCACCGCCTCGCGTTCGCCCTGGCATTCTGCGCGCTCACCGCGACGAGCTCGGCGCTCGCGCAGAGCGCTCCCGCGACAACCGTGTCCGAGCCCGCGCCTCCGCCGCTCATCGACCCGCAGCCGACCGCACAGACCGCTATCGATCGAGAACGCGCGCGCGTTCGTTTCGGAATCAGCGCCGGCTTCGGAGGAGCCCTCAGCGGCTTCGCGTTCGGCGCGGGCCCCGCGGTGCAGCTCGCGATCGGAGCGCAGATCAACGACCGCTGGGCGCTCTACGCTCAGGGCCTGCTGCAGTCCGTGCTCTTCAT
>JAXLYJ010000044.1:0-54672 GCA_046351515.1 Polyangiales bacterium | reverse complement strand
CTGCGAACTGGCAGCGCGGGTGGGGGCTTCGTTCCCTCGCTACGCGGGGCGCGCCAGCGCGGGTGGAGCCCCTTCGTCCGACCCGCTACCCCCCTAAAACGTCCTCTTCGCGAGCGCCAACCGCTGCACCGTGTCGAGCACCCTCGGCAGCGGAAACGCAGGCTTCGCCAGAAAATACCCCTGCGCGTAGTGCGCGCCCGTGTCCCTGCACGCGATGAACTGCTCGAGCGTCTCGATGCCTTCGATCACCACCTTCGCGCCGAGCTCGACGCACAGCCGAACCAACCCCGTGACCAGCGTGCGCGTCCGCGGCCGCTCGGCGATGTCATCGATCAAGCCCTTGTCGATCTTCACCACCGCGGGCTCGAGGTCCGCGATCCGCCCGAAGTTCGAGTAGCCCGCGCCGAGGTCGTCCACCACCAGGTGAAATCCAGGCCGAGAGCGCAGCTCGCGCAACACGTCGCGACACAAATTGAAGTGCGTCATCGGGACGCTCTCGGTGATCTCCAAATACACGTCGTTGTCGTGGTGGTTCATCGGATCGTCCGGTCGAACCAGCCACGACTCTTCGAGCTCGTGCGGGTGCACGTTGACGAACACCGGAAGCCCCGAGCACAGCGGGATCGCCACCTCGCGCACCAGCCGCCCCAAGCGCCCAACGCACTTGTCCTGCATCGCGCGCTCGAACAGCACCGGCGGCGAGCGAAACTGCTCGACCGAGCAGCGCAAGAGCGCCTCGTGCGCGAAGATCTCGAGCGTGTCGAAGCGCACGATCGGCTGAAACACCGTGCTCAGCTCCGACGGGCGCACGAGCGCCTGCATCGCGTGCAGCGAGTCGCGGACGTTGTGCGCCGTGGGAATGTCCGGCAGAAACGGCGACTGCAGAAACACGTTGCTGTTGCGCGTCGGGCGCGCCGGACGCTTGTTTTCGTCACTCACCTGCGGGCTATGAATACTGACTCAACGCCGAGCGCCCGTCAGCCAGCGACGTCCAACACGGCATTTCTGCGGCGCACATCCGGAGTTCGGGTGCGCGCGAGTTCGCTTCTGACCACTCGTAGAGCAGTGATACCCTCGCGCCCCTGCGAATGAACGAGCCGACGATTTTTCGGTTCAACGCCGAGCGACGAGACATCGTGGACGAGGTCGTGTCCCGAGTGCTCTCCGAGGCGAAGGACCCGCTCCTTTTGCTCAACGACGCGGCCTACAACGAGATCAAACGACTCGAGGCGCACCCCGGAGACGAGCGAGAGCTGCTCGTCACGTTTCGCAACCTCGCGCGCTCGCTCGGGCGCATGGGCGACGGCGAACGACAGACGAAGCTCGAACAGCTCGCGCGCATGTACGCCTGGGACGTCGCAGGAAACTTCGACCCCAAGGTCTACCGCTTCGCCTCGCGCATCCTTCCGTCGCTCGTCGGCGGGCTGCTCTCTCCGCTGCAAACCCTCGCGGGCGGCGGCCCCGAGTCTGCCCTGCGCGAGCACCTCGTCACGCAAGGCCCCGTGGGCGACATCGCGCGGCTCGCGCAGATCGGGACGCTCATCTTCGTCCCCACGCACTTGTCCAACTTCGACTCCGTCGCGTTCGGCTACGGAATCGAGCGAGAGAACCTCCCGCCTGCCACCTACGGCGCGGGCAAGAACCTCTTCACCAACCCGCTGCTCTCGTTCTTCATGCACAACCTCGGCGCGTATCGCGTCGATCGCCGCATTCGGCACTTGCTCTACAAGAACGTGCTGAAGGCGTACTCGTGCGTGCTCATCGAGCGCGGCTACCACTCGCTGTTCTTCCCCGGCGGGACGCGCTCTCGCTCCGGCGGCGTCGAAGAGAAGCTCAAGCTCGGCCTCGCCGGGACGGGCCTCGAAGCGATGATCCGCACCGCCCTGAGAGGGCGTCCGCAGAAGGTCTTCTTCGTCCCCGCCACGCTCAACTACCAGCTCACCCTCGAGGCGCGCACGCTCATCGAAGACTGGTTGGCTGAACAAGGACGCGCTCGGTACATCATCTCCGACGACGAGAGCACGCAGCTCGAACGCGTGCTCACCCTCGTCCGCAAGCTCTTGCTCACCGAGGGCTCGATCGTCCTGCGCTTCGGCGACCCGCTCGATCCCTTCGGAAACCGCGTGACCAGCGACGGTCGCTCGATCGACCGCCGAGGACGCACCGTCGACCCGCTGTCCTACGTTCGCCGCGACGGCCGCATCGTGATGGACGCCGCGCGCGACGCTCAGTACACGCGCGAGCTCGGCGAGGTGATCTGCGAAGAGTTCTCGAAGAACACCGTGCTCATGAGCACGCACCTCGTCGCGGGAGCCGCCTTCGAGAAGCTCCGTCAGGCCTACCCCAAGAACGATCTGTTCGGTCTCATCCGGCACAAAGACGAGGTGTTCGTCCCGCGCCAAGAGCTCTCGCGCGCCGTCGGAGAGCTGCGCGATCGCGCGGCCGAGCTCGAAGACCGCGGCCTGCTCGCGCTCGGTCCCGGCGTGCGAAAGCGCGGCGCGACCGAGCTGCTCGACGAGGCCGTGCGCGCGTGGAGCGGGTACCACTCGTTTCCGGTGCTCACCGCGCAAGGAGACGGGTACGTGCTCGCCGACACCAAGCTGCTGCTCTATTACCAGAACCGCCTGGTGGTCTCGGGCCTTGGATTTTCTGCGGCGAAAGGCAGCCTCGCGACCGCGAGCGGCGGCGCCGCGAAGGCCGGACAGGAGGTCGCCTCGTGAGCGCCATGACCGTCGGAATCCTCGGGGGAGGCCGCTGGGGCTTCGCCCTCGCCCGCGCCGCGCAAGTGGCCGGCAACCGCGCGATCGTGTGCACGCGCAGAGACACCAGCGACCGGCCCGAAGGCGTCGAAGTCACCGGTGAGGTCAACGTGCTCGGCGCGCGAGCGACGTTGATCATCCTCGCTGTTCCTTCGGCGGTCGCGCGGCCCGTGGCGACGACGCTCGGTGATTGCACGACCGGCGCGCACTACGTGGTCCACGCGGTCCGCGGATTGTCCAGCGAGGGGCTGCTACCGATCTCGACCGTCGTTCGACAAGAGACGCCCGTGAAGCGCGTCGGAGCGCTCGCAGGCCCCGTCCTCGCGCACGACCTGCTCGACGGACGCCCGAGCGTCATCGCCGTCGCCTCGCACTATCCCGAGGTGATCGACGCGGTGAAGAGCGCCATCGCCTCGCCGACCTTGCGCGTCTCGACCAGCGACGACCTGGTGGGAACCGAGTGGGCCTCCGCCCTCGTCGGCGCTCTCTTGGTCGGCGTCGGCTTCGCCCGCGAGCTCGGCGTGAGCGAGCCGTTGATCGCTGGATTGATGGTGCGCGCGCTGCGCGAGTCCGCGGCGATGGGCGTCGCCGCAGGCGGGCTCGAGAAGACGTTCTACGGGCTCGCGGGCATCGGTGATTTGATGGCCGCGATGGCGCAACAAGACGCTCGGCCCGAGGTCGCGTTCGGCCAGAAGATCGCCAAGGGCGCGCGCGCTTCGGAGCTCGCCGCCGAGGGAGGCGTCCGCATCGAGCCCGTCGACCTCGTCCCACGCGTGCTCGCCTTCGCCCGCAACCGCGGGATCAAAGCCCCCGTCTTCGAGACGCTCGCCACCGTCATCGACGGAAAAGCTTCTGTCAGCGAGATCACCGCCGCGCTCATGCGCTCGTGAAGAGAGAGGATCGTCCGTGCTCCACCGTGTTCGCGCCTCCGCCACCGCCCTCGTCGCCTTCGCCCTGTGCGCCTGCGGTCCCGTCGAGATGATGGACGCGAGCGCTGATCGATCGGTCAACGACAGCCAGAGCAATCCTGACCGATCGGTTAACGACGACGCCAACGCCGTGGATTCCACCGCCGCAGACGCGAGCGCGCTCGACGCCGAAGCGATGGACTCTGGGATGGACTCTGGGACGGACTCGGGCGGCGCGCGGGACGGCGCGAGCGACGCGCGCGCCGACGTCCTTCGCGCAGACGCGAGCGCCGAAGCCGCGACCGACGCCGCTGCGGACGGCGGATACATGCTCACGGGCCTTCCGACGTGCACCGCGGCGACCGTCACCGCGATGCAGCTGTACACCGGCGTTGTGTCCACGACGTGCACGGGCTCGCGCTGCCACGACCCAGGGTCGAGCGGCGGGCTCGCGATGGGCTCGGTCGCGCAGATGCGCACCAACCTGCTCGCCGCCTCGAGCAGCGCCAACATCCCCCGCGTCACCGCGGGCGACATCCACAACAGCTACGTGATGTACAAGCTGCTCGGACAACAAGCGCGCATCACCGGCGGGCGCGGAAACCGCATGCCGCCCATGGCCCCGCTCAACAACACGCAGCTCTGCCTCTTCGTAAACTGGATCCGCTCGGGCGCTCGATAGCTCGCAGCCCCTTCTCGACCGTCGCCGTATGGACTCAGTGCCCGCGGCGAAGGTTCGCGATGCACTGGTCCACCTCGCGCACCATCGCGACGAACTCGCCGTCGCCGCTCAGCTCGCCGCGCGCCATCGTGCGCAGCTGCGCCACTTGCGTGTCCACGCTCGCGCGCATCGCCATCGCCTGAATCCGCTCGTTGCGCGCGGTCGCTGGCTCTGTCGCTTCGACGCTCGCCGCGTGATCCATCAGCGCGTTCGCACGACGCTCGAGCACCTGGTACGCCGCGCAGCGCGATGGCCTCGGCCCGCCGAACGGCGGCGCCGCCCCGCCCGTGACGGCGCCGCCCGGCCCCGCGTTGGGCGCAGGCTGCGGCTCGCGCGCGGCCACCTGCGCGACGGGCTGAGAATTCACCGGCGGATCGACGCGCGCCGCCCGCGAAACGCTCCTCGTCACGCGCGGCGACGGCGACCTCACAGGAGCCGGAGCGCTCGCGCCCGTGTCCGTCGCCAACGCCAGCGCGGGCCGCTCGACCACCGGGGCGCGCGGCGCAGGCGAAGGCTCGATCGCGCGCGGTCGCTCGATCGCAGCGCTCGATGTCGCCACGCTCGGATGACGATGCGCGCTCGTCCGCGCAGCGACCACCCACGCAGCGGACGACGCGCCCGCGACGAGCAACACCACCGCGCCCGCGGTGAGCGCCGTGCGCGTGGGAGAGCGCCGCGGCCCCGCGCTCGCGCTCATCGCCCCCGGCCCCGTGGGCGACGCGACCACCGTGCGCGAGACCGACGCGAACGCGTGCGCGCCGCTCGCCATCGCCCACGCGGGCTGCGACTGTGTCGGAGCTTCGCCCAGCGCCGAGCCCATCGTGGCCTCGAACGCGCTCCACGCCTGCGCAGCGTCGTGCAATCGCTGCCCAGGATCGCGGCACACGCACCGCGCGAACCAGTCGTCGAACCCCGGCGGAAGCGCCTCGCGCGCGCCGAGCAGCCGCGCCCGAGCGCTCGCGCTCTCGATCGGATCGATGAGCTTCTCGACGAGCAACGCCTGCACGGTGGCGCCCGGAGTGTTCGCGCTCTTCCAGTAGTTCTTCGCGGTGAGCGTGAAGAAGGCGATCAGCCCGAGCGCCCAGACGTCGGTGCTCGCGCGAATAAGCCCCGTGTCCACTTGCTCGGGCGCCATCCACGCGGGCGATCCCACGATCGCGCCGGTCGCGTGGCTCGTCGCGCTCGTCTCGAGCACCGAGGCGATCCCGAAGTCCAAGAGCTTGATCGTAAACGGAACGTCCGCTCGACGACTCTTCGCCACGAACACGTTTTCGGGCTTCAAATCCCGGTGAATCACGCCCGCCGCGTGCGCCGCCGACAGCGCGTGACACAGCTGCCTCAGCACCTCGCGCGCCTCGCGAACGTCCAGCGGCCCTCGCGTCGCGACGTAGCGCGCGAGGTCCTCGCCCTCGAGCATCTCCATCACCAAGAACGGCGCGCCCGACGAAGGGTCGAACCCCGCGTCGATCACTTGCACGACGTGATCGCTCTCGATCGTCGAAGAGACCTTGGCCTCGCGCACGAAGCGCTCGCGCGTGTCGGGGTCCGAGGCGAGCTCGGGACGCAAGAGCTTCAACGCACGTCTGCGTCCGGTGGATTGCTGCACCACTGAGTAAACCGCGCCCATTCCCCCTTCGGCGACGAGGGCCTCGACGCGATAGTCGTCGGCGAAGAGCGCTCCGATGAGTGAATGACGCGCGGCGGTCATGGCTCGTTCGTCGGTGCCACAACGCGTTGAACAGCGCCAATCCCTGACAATTTGCAGCCGTGTGCGCGGTATCGAAGCGCGCGTTCGTCCGCTAAATTCTCCGCTGCGATGAGCGAGAACAAGCGCCCGAGCCCACGCCCGACGTTCAAGCTCGAGTCCCCGCACTCGCTCGAAGAGCTGCAGCGTCGCGTGCGCGCGTTTCTCAAGACCACCACGAAGCTCCGCGGAACGGCGTACGACCAGCTCATCGAGCTCTCGATCGACGGCAACGACCATCACTTCTGGTCTCCGCAGATCCTCGCGAAGGTCACCGAGCACGAGGATCGCTCGACCACGCTCGAGGTGCGCTTCGGGCCGGATCCCCACGTCTGGGCGCTCTATGTCTTCACGTACGCGACGCTCACGTTCGTGGCGATCTTCGCGTTGGTCTGGGGCTTCGTGCAGCGAACGCTCGGCCAGTCGCCCACCGCCATGCTCATCGCGCCCGCCGCGCTGATCGCCGCAGCGCTCGTGTACGGAGCGGGCTTCGTCGGACAAGGCCTCGGCTCGGACCAGATGTACCTGCTGCGCGCCACGCTCGAGAAGCTCGTCGCCGCCGACGAACACAGCGAGAAGACCGCGTCGGCCGAGGGTTGAGCGTCACATGCGCTCGGAGGCGAACGCGCGCGCGAGCTCGCCCGGCTCTCCCTCGAGCTCGCAGCGCAACATGGCGCGGATCGCCGCGCGCTCGCCGCGAGTGAGGTCTGGCGAGAGCATCGCGTCGGCGAACGCCCCTCGGTACACGGCCCGCGCGACGCGCTCGCAGTAGAACTCTGCGTCGTCCATGGACTGCTCGAAGCGCATGCGCGCGAGCTGCTCTTCGTCCGCGCCGTGATCGAGCGCGGCGCGGATCACCGCGAGCCCTTCGCGCACGCTCAACATCGCGAGCGCCGCGTCCATCCCGAGCACCGGGTCCACCGTCCCGCCCGCGGCGCCCACCGCGAGCCACCGATCGCCCGCGCGCCGCTCGACCTTCGTCGCCACGGGAACCCTCGTGTGCACCGCGTGCAACCGCTGCGATTTGGCCAGCGTCCCGCGCAGGATCGTCGCGTCCCTCGTCGTGCGATCGAAGAACTCTTCGGGCCCCTCTGCGGGCTTTCTCTGCGCCGCCCACGTCCCGCTCACCGCCGCGCCCAACGCGTGAACGCCCCCGCGCATCGGCAGCATCCACAGCGCTCCGTGCGCGAACGAGACCAGGTCCGCGGCCCCCGACGGCGCGCCCGCGCTCGGCTGCGCGTAGGCCACGTGCGTCTCCATCACCGTCCCGTCGAGCCCCTCGCGCTCGGACGGCGTCGAGGTCCGCGCGGACATCCACCGCGCCTCGCCGCTCGCGTCGACGACGTAGCGCGTCTTGATTTCGTGGGTCTTTCCCTCGGCGCTGCGCAGCGCGAGCACGAACCCGTCCTCGACGGGCCTCGGGTCCTCCGCGCGCGTCGCCGTGAGCACCGTCGCGCCGCGCTCGTTCGCCGCGCGCGCGATGACCAGATCGAAGTCCGCCCTCGCCACGTGCAGCGCCACCGCGGGGTGCACTGGCTCGGTCCGCTCGTCGTAGGCGAACACCCGCGAGCGCCCGGTGCGCGCGCACAGCACTCGCAGCGCGGTGGACGCGAGGTAGCGCGCGTTCATCACCGCGCTCAGCCCCGCGTCCGCGAGCGCGCTCGCGACGTACACAGGAAGCCAACCGTACGGCCTGTGCCGCGCGAACTCTTCGCGGTCCACCAGCGCGACGCTGCGCCCATCGCGCACCAACTCGTGCGCGATGAACGCCCCCGCGAGCCCCGCACCCACCACGACCACGTCGAACGTCAACGAACACTCTCCTCGCGCACAACGGCCAGCGCGCGGTCCACATAGACAATCTGCCCGTTGAACTCCAAGGGTTCGCACGGAGCGCCCATGAGCGCCGCCCCCCACCCGAGCCCTCTCGCCCCGACCACGGGCGCTGTGTCGCCGAGCACCCGCGTCGCTTCACCCTGCAAAATCACAATCCATTGCCCCTCTTCGGTCCGCGCGAGCGCCCCGCGCACGACCGCGCCCGAGCCGTCTCTCACGCTCGCTGGACACCAACGCGCCACGCGCTCGCCGCTCTGCCGCACGGTCGCCTCGAGCGCGCGAAACCTCCGCGAGGCCGCAGACGAGAGCCACAGCCCCGCGCCGAGCCCCCACACGATCGTCGCCGCAAACGCCGAGATCACCAGGACCAAGAGCCGGTCCATCGGCGCCCCACCCGCGCTGCCGCGCGCCCCGCGCAGCGCAGCGCTCGCGCACCCCGCGATCGCCGCGAGCGCGCCCAGGCGCATCCCCGTCGAAAACGCGATCGAACGCTGCTCTCGCTCGCTGCTCCAAGGGATCGCTGAACCGCCGCTCATCGCGCGGGCCGATCGTAGCGCACGAGCGTTGGAGTTACTCTCTCTCACCGAGCCGTGTACCACTTCGCATGCCCGCAATGCGGCGCGCCCGCGCCCGCGCCGCCCCTTCGACTGTGCCCGTACTGCAAGTACCAATATCCCGTCGCGGCGGGGACGCACGCGCCCGACGGCTTCGGGCTCAACTGGCTGCTCGACCGCGCACGCGCGCACCTCGGCGCGGTGCCCGCCGTGCAAATCGGCGCGGCGATCACCGCGCGATCGCTCGATGAAGCGCGGCGCTCGTACGCGCGAGGCGCGCTCGAAGACGAGCCCATCGTCGCGCTGCACGACCCGCGCGGCGCGTACGACGGCGTCGGTTGGGCCATCACGCAGCGCCGCTTCTGCTGGAGCGCCGTCGATGGCCCGCGAGAGCTCGAGTGGCGCAAGCTCGAGCCCGCGGGCATCGTGCACGTTCACCCCACGCTCTCGGTGATGGGGATCTCCATTCCCGCCGAAGATCCCGACACCGCCCGCGCGCTCGCAGCGCTCTTGCGCGTGCTCGCGCTCACCGCGGCGGCGATCCCGGCGGCCCCCACGCAAGCGCCCAAGTTCGACGACCCCACGCTGCTCGCGCGCTTTCGCCAAATGGTCCCCGGCGCCGAGGATCTGTACGTCTCTCCCGACATCCCCGCGGACAAAGAAGCCAACGCGCGCGCCGTCTACGGCGCAGAAATTCGCCCCGCCGAACGCGTCCTCGTCCTGTACGACGCCACGTGGTTCGGCAGCGGCGACGAAGGCTGGATCCTCACCGCGCGAAGGGTCTACGCGACCGCGAGCTGGGGCCCCGTCTGGGTCGACCTCGACAACGTCGTGAGCGAGGGCGTCTCCGTGCTCAACGATCACGTGAGCATTCAAATGCGCGTCGGGCTGACGGGCCCGAAGAACGTCCTGCACCAGCTCGCGGGCTTCTTTCGCTCGCTCGCGAAGTACTAAGCGACCACCGCTCGAAGGCCGAGCGCCTCGACGCGCGCCGCGAGCGCCGTCAGCCAACGGTGATCGAGCGCGGACAACCTCGGCGCCTCGGGCTGCATCGACGGACGCGCGAGCGAGTAGAGCTGCACGCCTTCGAGCTTCACGCCGCTGTTCACCGCGCCCTCGAGCATCGCGAGCCACGCGGCGATCTCGTCTTCGGCGGGCGCGGCGCCGTCGAGCGCGAACCAGCACGACTGCACCCACGTCGGGCAGAGCGCCGCGCACTCGCGCAGACGGCGCGCGTGGGCGTCGGGGGCGAGCGGCGTTCCGTTGCAGTCGCTCATCGCAGAGGCGGTCGCGCGGTCGAATTTGAACCACACGCGCCCGCCGTGCTTCGCCAGGCGCGCGAGGGCGTCGCGCACGCGCCCGTGCGAGACCTGCGAGCCGTTGGTGATCAACACGATCGGAATCGCCAGCGATTTCTCTCGCAACACGCTCGCCACAGCGTCGACGGCGTCCCCGAAATTCGGGCTCGTCGTCGCCTCTCCGTCCCCCGAGAACGCCACGTCGACCACCGCGGGGATCGGCGCATCGGGGACCGCGCGCTCGAAGAGCGTCCCGGCGACCGCTGCGTCGAGCACCGCGCGCAGCTCGTCCACGAGCACATCGAGCGCGACCTCGGGGCTCGCGCCGCGGCCGAGCTCGGCAACCTGGCAGTACACGCAGCGCCAGTTGCACTCGTGCGTGGTCGAGACGTTGACGCCAATCGAGACGCCGCCCGCGCGGCGCGAGAGCACCGCGTACACGTAGCGCAGCCCGCACTCGTCGGACTCGTGACGCTGGACCGAGAGGACCACCTTGCGTGGCGTGGGAGCAATCGATGTCATGACTTCTTTCGTCGCTTCGTTGCGGGCGACGCCCTTCGCGATCGCCCGTGAATTTGCCCGAGCGTGACGATCCCGCGGCGCACGTCGTCGAGCGAGGTTCCCGCGACGGACAGACGAATAAACTCTCCCGTCTTCGCCGCAGGAAACCACGCTCCCCCCTCGTGCACCCGCACCCCGCGGTCGTACGCGGCCTTCGCAAACGCGCGGTCCTCGCACCCCTCGGGCAGCTCGACCCAGAGCGAGAACCCTCCGTCCGGCGCGAAGCTCACCCGCGCTCCCTCGAAGTGCTCGTCGATCGTCTGCAACGCGAGCTCGCACCGCGCCCGCAGCGCCGAACGGACCGCGCGCTTGTGCGCCTCCCACCCGTGCGCCGTCACCACTTCGAGCGCGAGCCCCTGCAGAAGCCCCGAGAGAAACATGTCCTCCGCCGCTCGCATCGCGCGCAGCCGCGTAAACACCGGGCCGCGCGCGACGATCGCCGCCACCCGCAGCCCCGGCGCGGTGAGCTTGGTCAGCGTGCGCAGGTACACCACGCGCCCGTCGGACTGATTGAACATCGGCGCGACGAACGCGCTCGAATGCCCCAAGTCCCGCGCGTAGTCGTCTTCGATCACAAACGCCCCGGCGCGCGCGCACAGATCGAGCACCGCCGCGCGGCGCGAAGACGAGAGCGAGACGCCCGAAGGGTTGGACCACTGCGGCTGCAGATACACCACGCGCGCTCCGGAGGCGTGCAGCGCCGAGGCGAGCGACTCGACGCGGACGCCTTCGCGATCGACGCCCACCGGCCACACTCGAAGACCGAGCGTGCGCATCAACGCGAGCGCGCCGAAGTACGTCGGTGATTCGGTGATCACCGTGCCTCCGTCGGGACAGAGCGCGCGCAGCGTCGTGGCGATCGCCGCTTGTCCGCCGGGGACGACCAGGACGTCCGAGGCCCTCGTTCCGCCGGCGATTTCGCGGGCGAACCACTGGCGAAGCTCGTCGAGCCCCTCGACTGGAAGCCTCCGCCACAGCGCCGTCCGCGACGAGACCCGCCGCAACGCGCGCGTGACGAGCTCTGTCGGTTGCGCCGTGACGTCGAGGTAGCCCGTCCCGAAATCAATGTGGTTCGGCGGCGCGAGCTCGAACGCGCGGCCCTCGGGCGTGTCGCTGAACGCCCCGAGCACCGAGAGCTGCCAGCTGTCATCCCTCGGCGCAGCCGCGCTCACCGGCGCCGCGACAAACGTCCCTACGCCCGGCCGCGGATCGAGCAGCCCCTCGCGCGCCAGCTGCGTGAGCGCTCGCTGCACGGTCACCGGGCTCACCCCGAGCGCGCTCGTCCACTCGCGCACCGACGGAAGCAGCGAGCCCGGCGCGAGCCTGGCCACCTGCGCGCGCAGCTCGTCGGCCACGCGCTCCTCCGAGCGACGGCGCTCGGTTTGCGCTGCCTCGCGTGTTCCGTTACTCTTCTCCATGAGAGTTACCGATAACGATACTCTACCACGGCGGGCAACGTTTTCGCTCCCCTCGGGGCTGATCTCCGCGGCGCTCGGGGTCTTGGCCTTCTCGCTGAGCCTGACGGCGACCCGCGCCGCCATGGGCTCGTTCGGCGCCGTCACCGTCTCTGCGGGTCGCGCAGTGATCGCCGCGCCGTTCGCCGCTCTGTGGCTCTGGCGCCGCGGCGAGCGACTGCCCGACGGCAAGACCCTGCGCGCGCTCGTGGTCGTGGCGCTCGGCGTGGTCCTCGGGTTTCCGGTGCTCTCGAGCATCGCCCTGCGCGAGGTGAGCGCGACGCACGGCGCGGTGGTCTTCAGCGTTACTCCCGCGCTGACCGCGGTCTTCGGCTGCGTCCTGGCCCGCGAGCGACCGTCGTTGCGCTTCTGGGTGGCCTCGGCGCTCGCGACCATCGTCGCGCTCTCCGTCGCGCTCACGCGCACGCACGGCCCGCCCTCCACCGGCGACGCCCTCTTGCTCGCCGCGATCGTCCTGGTCGCCGCGGGCTACGCGATGGGCGGCCGCCTCGCGCGCGACGCGCTCAGCGGACCGTCGGTGATTTGCTGGGCGCTCGTGTTGTCCCTGCCCATCACGCTCCCGCTCACGTGCCTCGCCGCGATGTTCGAAGCGCGCCACGCGATCACGACGACCGCCGTCGCGGGCTTCGCGTACGTCTCGATCGTCAGCATGCTGCTCGGCTTCTTCGCCTGGTACCACGGCCTCGCGAAGGTGGGCGTCGCGCGCGCGAGCCAACTGCAGCTCGCGCAAGGACCGCTCGGCGCGCTCTGGTCGCACTGGCTCTTGGGCGAAGCGTTTTCGCTGCGCTACGGAGCAGCGTTCGCAGGGGTGCTCGTGTTCGCCGCCGTCGCCGCGCGATCACGCGTCCGGCGGTGACCGCGATCGAGAGAGAGAGAGAGAGAGTGGGTGTGCGGCCCCACCCGCGCTGCCAGTTCGCAGGCCCCCACCCGCGCTGCCGCGCGCCCCGCCCCCGCAGAGCGAGGGCGGCGGCTCTGCATTGGGAAAACAGCGACGGAGTGGATTTCGTTGATCGCTGGGAACCCTTGCTCTGCAAGGGCTTCGATGGACGCGATCGCGACCACGCGCTGAGCGAAGCGGCTCCGCCGAGCACGGTTTGCTCTGAGCATTCGCGTTGCGTCGCGCGGTGTTGGGTTGCGAGCAACTTCGAGCGTTCGCGTCGTGTCGCGCGGTGTTATGTGGAGAGCAACTCCGCGGACCGAAGAGACCTTGCAGCGCAAGGTCTCCATGCGATCAACACAATCCATTCTGTCGCTGTTTTCCCAATGCAGAGCCGCCGCCCTCGCTCTGCGGGGGCGGGGCGCGCGGCAGCGCGGGTGGGGGCCTGAGAACCGGCAGCGCGGGTGGGGGCTCCGTTCGCTCGCTACGCGGGGCCCACTGGCAGCGCGGGTGGGGATCCGCAGCCCGCTTCTGGCGGACGGAGCTTCACCCCCCGAGCGGATCGGCGTGCATGAGCACCTTCGTCGACGGCCCGACGATGGCGCGGATCTTCGTCTGCAGCTCCAAGAACAGGTCGTGCACCTCCTTGGTGGTGACCTCGGGCTTCACGATTACGTGAAAATCCACGTGCGGAATGCGCCCTGCGCGCGTGCGAAAATCATGAAACGACTCGATGCCCGTCGTGCTCGAGAGCAGCGCCTTGAGCTTGCCGCACGTCTCGGCGTCGAGGCTTCGATCCATCACCACGTCGATGCCCGCGCGGACGATGTGCGTGCTCGAGTAGAGCATGTAGAGCGCGATCACGATGGAGATCACCGAGTCGATGATGGGCTTGTTGGTGAGCTTCACGAGCACGAGCGAGACGAGGACGCCGATGTTCACGTAGACGTCCGTGGCGTAGTGCAGGGCGTCGGACTTCACGATCAAGCTGCCGGTCTCTTTCGCGACCCTGCGCAGGTACAGGACTGTGGCGGTGGTGATCGCGAGGATCGGCAGCATCACGATGATGCCGAGCGTGGAGTTTCGTGAGTGATCGCCGATGCGGATCTTGTGGATCGACTCGTAGATGATGAACACGCCCGCGGCGAAGATGAAGCCGCCTTCGAACATCGCGCCGAGCCCTTCAGCCTTGGCGTGCCCGTAGTTGTGGTCGTCGTCCGGGGCAGAGTCTGCGATGCGCACGACGAAGAGGTTGACGATCGAGACGAACAGGTCGCCGAGCGAGTCGATCGCCGAGGTGATCATCGACATGCTGCCGGTGACGAGCCCCGCGGTGAGCTTGGTGATCGATCCCAGAATCGACGTCGCGATGGCGACCTTGATCGCGCGCTCTTCGCGTGAGGCCGGCTTGGCTGCTTCATCCATGGGTGGTGCTCCATGGATACCGCAGCGCGCGCGCGGGTCTGCGCGCAATTATGACCAGCGCACGCTCACGAGGGTGCGCGTGGGCGTGTGACCCTCGACCGCGGCGTGCACGTCTTTGTGCCCCGAGATCTCGACGGCGGCGCGAATCGAGGTCGCGTATCCCTCCGCGAGCAACAGCGGAACATGGTGCGCCGGCGCCTCGAGGCTCACCGTCGCGCGCCGCGCGTGCTCGTCAAACGAGTCCACCGAGAGCGTCGTGCCGCGGTGAAATTGCGACCAGCTCTTTCCCGCGTTGGCGAGCACGCGCCGCGCGCCGACGAGACGAAAGAGAATTCGGTACATCGTCGAGTCGAGCAGCGCGTAGTTGGTGCGATACGCGTGAGCGACAAACGACTCGCCGGTGACGTTGTTGTCCGCGCTCGCCAAGAAGATCGCGGTGGTCTTCACCTCGGCGATCCAGTCGCTCGGCGGCGGCGGCCGCTCGACCAGCGCCGCGAGCGCCTCGGGCAGCGCCGCGCGCAGCCGCTCGACGTTGACGCTCGCGCAGAAGCCCCGCAGCACCGAGCTCTTGAGCTGGCAGCTCGGGTACGAGTCCAACCCGTTGGGCAGGCTCGCGATGTACTGCTGCATGAGCGCCGATCCCATCGAGAGAAGCGTACCGCACCGATCGCAGGCGGTTCGAGCGCTCGTGTCTCCCCTTAGGGTCTGCCGCTGCGGATCGTGCTTCGCGCGCGCGGCTCGCGACGCGACGAGTCGAGCGGGGCGCGATTCTGTGGTCACGGCGCGAGGGCGACGGTGCCGGCGTTGGGCGTCATGAGATAGACGTTTCCCCAGCGAATTTGCTCGGCCGAGAGCTCGACTTGCAGCCGCTGCACCTGCGTGACGGCGCACCCGTCCCCGCCCGTGTGGACGAACCAGAGGTACAGCCCCGCCGTCTGTCGCTGCGTTCGCAGCACAAACGTGTGCGGCCTGCACCCGTTGTACGTCACGTTCACGGTCACCTTTCGTCCGCGAAGGACCGGCCGATGCGCCGGGTCGAGCATCACTTGATAGGGCGCTCCGTGCATGGGGCGCGGCGCGGCGATGCTGTGCGCGCTCGAGGGAGCGAGCGCGGTCGCGACGAGCGCGAGCGAGAGCGAGAGCTGCGTGGCGTGCGTGCGCATGGCGTCGCTCGATGATACTCGCGCGGGCCGCGCGCGCTTGGCCCCGGAAGATTCTGCGGTGACTGCCGTGTGACATATCGTGTCACTGTCCATTGGACGGGCGGGGGGATGAGCGCGCATGATGCCAACACGGAGAGCAAGCAGTGACCGAGAGCGAGCAGGACAAGAGCGAGACGCCGAAGGTTGAAGAGCAGGACCCGCGGCGTTGGCGTGCAAACGGCTGGACCGCGCAGGTCATCAAGAACGACAGCGACGACGGCTGGGCCGTGGCGATGTACGTCGATGGGCAGGATGAGCCCGCGCTCGTCGGCCCGTGGACGATGGGGCGAGACAAGAAGAACCCGAAGCCGCTCGATCAAAACGCGTTCAACACGCTGGTGAAGACGGCGAGCGAGGTGCTGCAGCGGCACGCGCAGCAGCGGCGCGCGATGCTGCATCGAGAGTGCTCGGTCGAAGACGAGTCCGGCCGCTGGGTGCTCGTCGAGCTCGACATCGCCGAGGACGAAGACGACCCGCACGCGACGTTGAGCGCGACGGTGGCCGGTGAAGTGCTGGCCAAGCAGCGCGTGGCGCCGAACTTCAAGCTCACGCAGAAGAGCGCTGAAAAGTGGGTCAAGAGCGAGTTCGCCTCGCCGGCCTGAGCGCTCAGCGGCGCGCGAAGCTCCACACGAGCGCGGCAAACGAGCTGAGAAAGAGCACCGGGGTGAGGTAGTAGATCGGCGCGTACGCGTAGGGGTGCCGATCGATCCAGTGCATGAGCCCGTGCAGGCCGCGCTTGCTCTTGGTGATGTAGCACTCGGCGGGGACGTTTCCGTCGAGGGTGTCTTGTAGGTTTCGCTCGAGCTCGGCGACCGAGCGATATCGCTGCGCGGGGTCGCGGTAGATCCCTTTCTGCAGCACGCGCAGCAGCTCGCACGGGACGCCTTTGCTCAGCGCTGGAAGGCGCAGCTTCAAGTGGTCCCACTCTTCGTTGATGAGCGTGAGCAGGACTTGCTCGACCGAGGTCTTGTCCGCGAGCGGGTGCTCGAGCGCGAGAAACTCGTAGAAGACCATGCAGAGCGAGAAGATGTCGCTGCGCTCGTCGAGCGCGTCGTTCTTGCCCGCGGCTTGCTCGGGGGACATGTAGAGCGGCGTTCCGATGATCGAGCCGGCGCGAGTGCGGACCAGGCGATCGTCTTTGCGCGCGTCCGGTGCGCTGTCCTCGGCGAGCGCGGTCGAGGGCTCTTTGCTCCCGATGCGCTTGGCGATGCCCCAGTCGACGACGGTCACCTCGCCGAACGGGCCGATCATGATGTTCGCGGGCTTGATGTCCCGGTGAATGATCCCCTTCGAGTGCGCGAACCGCACGGCCTCGCACACCTTCGCGAACACCTGCGCGCGGTAGTCGTAGCTGAACCGCCGCACGTGCTCGGGCGATCCCGCTTTGAGCTTCTCGATCACGGACTCCATCGTCTCGCCTTCGAGAAACTTCATCACCGCGTAGTGTTGCCCGTGCTCGTCGACGCCCACGTCGTGCACGGGGACGATGCTCGGGTGTTCGAGCGCTCCCACCACGCGCACTTCTTCGGCGAAGCGCAAGAGCGCCGTCGCTGATCGCCCGTCGGCGCGCAGCTTCTTCACCGCGACTTTGCGCTGGATATCCTGGTCGATCACGAGCGCGACCTCGCCCATGCCCCCCTCGCCGAGCTGCTTGATCGTCTCGAAGCGAGGGTGATCGTCGATGCTCCACTCGACGCTGTCCGCGCTGTTCTCGGGCGCGCTGTCTGCTTCAGCGTTCGCGGTCTTGGTGGCCTTGGCCTTTCGAGGAAGGACCATCGAGCGGCCCGCGGCGGTCTTCGCGGCCCTGGTCTTCGTTGGGGCGCTCGGCTCGGCGCTCTCTTCGGCGGCGAGGGTGGGCGCGGTGGCGAGGGCCTCGGTCGCGCGCTCCGAGCCCGTGGTGGTGCGCGCGACGGTGAGCGTCGCGTCGTCCGAAACCGTGTCGTGCAGGGAGGAGTCTTCGGGAGGCATCCGTCGAGTATCCGTGTTGCGAACGAGGCTGACCAAAGCGGACAGCATCTCGCGAATCGCGAGAGCATGAAAGCGATCGGGCTCGAACTTGTGAAGTCTGGAAAATAACCTAGCTTAGATTCGCGTAAGTGTTCGGTTTTGAAAGGGAGTTGGTCTTTTCACAGACAGCGGATACTGTGTCGTAATTCTGCGCACTGAGAGACAGCGCGCTGCAGCGATGAGCACGACCACCACCATGAGCCTCACGCTCGGAACCATCCTCGCCGGCAAGTACCGCCTCGACGCGGTGCTCGGCGCTGGCGGCATGGGGTACGTGTATCGCGCGTTCAACACGATGCTCGAGCGCGAGGTCGCGCTCAAGCTGCTGCGCCCCGAGTTCGCGGTGAACGAAGAGTCCACGGCGCGGTTTCTCGCAGAGGCGCGCGCGGCCAACGCCGTTCGTCACCCGCACGTGGTGGACGTGCTCGACGTCGCGGTGGAGGACGGCGTTCCCTTCATCGTGCAAGAGTTTTTGCAGGGTGAAACGCTCGCGACGCGGCTCGAGCAGCAGGTGCGTCTCTCGATCGTCGACACGCTCGACGTGCTCACGCCGATCGCCGCGGCGCTCTCGCACGCGCACAAGCAAGGGATCGTTCACCGAGACATCAAACCCGAGAACATCTTTCTCTCGGAGTCGGGCGGAGCGATCGTCCCGAAGCTGCTCGACTTCGGCATCGCACAATCGCTTCGCGAAGAGTTCGCCTCGGACGAGATCATCGCAGGCACGCCGGCGTACATGGCCCCCGAGCTCGTGATCGACCCGCAAGAGCGCGACGTTCGCTCGGACCTGTGGTCGCTCGGCGTCGTGATCTTCGAGTGCCTCACCGGGCGACTTCCGTTCGACGGAAAGACCCCGAGCCAGATGTTCTCTGCGATCTGCCACGACGAGCCGATCGCGATCGAGCAGCTGCGACCGGACCTTCCGAACGAGCTCACGCAGCTCGTCATGCGCTGCCTCGCGCGTGACCCGAGCAAGCGATTCGAGACCGGTCGCGCCCTGCTCGAGGCGCTCGAGAGCATGCGCGATCAGCTCCGCGGAAAGGGCACCTCCCGCGTTCGTTGGCACTCGACGCTCGCCCCAGGAACGCTGCGCGCGCCCAAGCCCACGCCCCCCCGCGCCCCCCGTGACCCCGAGCTGGTCGTCACCTCCGACGACGTCGCCGCTGCCGTGGTCGAAGGCAAGCGCTCGGGCACCACGCCCGTCGCGATCACTGCAAGCGATCGCAGCGCGCCGCTCGAAGCGAAGCCCGCCGCGTCGACGCCCGTCGCGACCTCCGAGCCTCCCGCGAAGATCATCACCGTCACGGGCACCCTCACCGCACGATCGAAGACTCCGGCGCGCGCGACGGTCGCGCTCGCGCTCGCGCTGGCCACGTTGGCCGTCATTCCGCTGCTGTTTTCGCAGCGTCGACGCAGCGATGCCGCGCCGCGCTCTCCGTCGGTCGTGGCCGCGAGCGACGCTCGCCTCGCGCAGCCCGAGCCCCGCGCCGCTGCCACCTCCGCGCCGGCCGCAGTGATCCACGCGACGCCCGTCGTCGAGCCCTCGCTGCCCGTCGCTGCGCCGACCATCGGCAACGCCGCGCTCGATGACGCAGGCTCGCTGGGCGCGCGCAACAACACCGTCGATCCTCCGCGGGTGGGGGCCACCGTGACGAGCCGGCGCGTTCGATCGCGCAACGGCAGAGAGGGACGCGACGCTTCGGCGCCGGTCGCTCCGTTGATTCAGCTTCGAGACGAGCGTTGATGAAATCCCCGCGCCTCCCGGTCCCTGCAGCGAGACTCGCGCTCGGGCTGTGCGTCCTCGTCGCGTCGTCGGTGCCTTCGGCCGCGCGCGGCGACGGGCTCGCAGACGAAGCCGAGCTGCACTTTCAAATCGCGCGTCGTCGCTTCGTCGCCGGTGACTTCGAAGGAGCGCTCGAGCACTTCTTCACGTCGAACCGGCTCGTGCGCAACCGCAACGTGCTGTTCAACATCGGCGGAACGTACGAGCAGCTCGGACGCCTGCCCGAGGCGCATCGCTACTACTACGCCGCGCTCGAGGGCGAGACCAACGCGCGCGTGATCGCAGAGGTCACCGCGGCCATTCAGCGAATCGCGCCGCGCGTAGCGCTGCTCACGGTCACGAGCGACCCCGAAGGGGCCGTGCTCTACCTCGATCGACGCGACCTCGGAGAGCGCGGCGTCGCAGGCCGACCCCTGGCGCTCGTGCCCGGAACGTATCGCGTGATCGCAGAGCGCGAAGGGTACGAGTCCACGACGAGCGAGCCGATCACGGTCTCGGTCGGACAGGAGGCGCGCGTCTCGCTCTCGCTGCGTCGCATCGTCGGGACGATCGCAGTGCAGTCTGCGACGGGCGCGACCGTGCGCGTCGATGACGAGCACACCGGCGCGAGCTGCGCGGCGCCGTGCAGCCTCGATGTCGGCCCGGGGGCGCACACGGTGTACGTCTCTCGCGAGGGATTCGCCCCAGAGACGCGCGCGGTCGTGGTGCAGGCGCGGCAGCGCGCGTCGTTGACGGTCCCGCTGCGGCCGCTGCTCGGAACGATCGTGGTCGAAGCGGACGAACGCGACGCGCTCGTCGAGATCGACGGTCGCGCTGCGGGCTTCACGCCGCTCGTGCTGCGCGACGTCGCGGTGGGGCGAAGGCACGTGCGCGTCTCGCTCTCGGGGTTTACGCCGGTCGAGCGCGACGTCGACGTGCGTCCCACGGGAGAGGCGCGGCTCACGGACGTCAGCCTCGCGCCCGTCCGCGAAATCGCAGCGGCGTCGCGCTCGGTCGAGTTGATCGAAGACGCTCCTGCGAGCGTCAGCGTGATCACCGCGAGGGAGATCGAGGCGTTTCAATACCCGACGATCGCCGATGCCGTGCAGGGCACGCGCGGCGTGTATCTCTCCAACGACCGCGCGTACCACTCGATCGGGATCCGCGGCTTGGGTCAGCCGAACGACTACGGCAATCGAGTGCTCGTCCAGCAAGACGGCGCGACGCTCAACGACAACCTCTTGTACAGCTCGTACGTCGGTCACGACGGACGCACGTCGCTCGACCTGGTCGACCGCATCGAAGTAGTGCGCGGACCCGGCTCGCTCTTGTACGGAACGGGCGCGATCTCGGGCGTCGTGAACCTCGCCCTTCGCGGTCGCGACGTTCGCACGGGGGCGGCCGCGGGGCTGAGCGGCTACGGCGACAACGTGGGCCGCGCGCGCGCCGTCGGAACGGTGCGCATCTCACGCGAGGCAGGGGCGATGCTCGCGATCGGCGTCGGCGCCTCGCAGGGCGTGGACCTCGCGTTGACGGTGCCGGGCGTGATGGGCTCGGGGACGCGCGTGGTTCCGTCGGTGGATCGACTGCTCTCGGCCTCGTTGACGGGGCGCGCGTGGTGGCGGGATTTGTCCGCTCAATGGCACGTCGCGTTTCAAGAGCACGACATCCCGACGGGTGTGTACGGCACGACCGTCGGTGATCGCTCGACGCGCTGGACGGACGGGCGCGTGATGGGCGAGGTGCGCTACGAGCCGCGGATCGGCCGCACGTTTCAGCTCTTCACGCGCGCGCACGTCAACATGTACCGCTTCTTGGGCAACTACGCGTACGACGGCGGAGCGCTCAGTCGCGAGCAGTACATGGGCGTGTGGACCGGCGCCGAGGCGCGCGGTGTGTGGTCTCCGATCGCCGCGTTGAAGATCACCGCGGGCGGTGACTTTCAGTGGCACGGCCTCGCGACGCTCCAGGGCGACGCGACCGATCGCACGATGCCCTCGGTGATGGGCACGCGGTATCTCAACGAGTCGCGGCCGTACATGATTGGCTCGGGCTACGCGCTGCTCGACCTCGCGCCGGCGTCGTGGTTTCGCTTCACGGGCGGCGCGCGCGTGGACGCGTTCAGCACGGTTCCTGCGGGGGTGTCCTTTCGTGGAGCGTTGATTTTCAAGCCGTCGCAACGGTCGACGATCAAGCTCATGGGCGGACGGGCGTTTCGCGCGCCGAGCATCTACGAGCAGGCGTACAGCGACGGAATGACGCAGGCGCCGGGGTGTCCGCCGGGCGTTCCGTGCTCGCTGCGACCGGAGGTGGTCTACACGGGCGAGCTCGAATGGACGCAGCGGATCGGCGAAAACTGGTCGGTGCTCGCCGCGCTCAACACCTCGGTCCTCACCGACGTCCTCGACACCGTCGGCGACGGGACGCCCATGAACCTGCTGCGCTACGAGAACAGCAACGACGTCGTGTTCAGCGTCGGCGGCGACCTCGAAGTGCGACGAGAGTTTCGTCAGGGCTGGTTCTTCGCGGCGAGCTACAACGTCCAGCACACGCAGTTCATGGGCAACAGCTACGCGCTGCCCGGCCTCGTCAACGCGCCCGATCACCAGGGCTCGTTGAAGATGATCGCGCCGCTTCTGCCTCCGTACGCGAGCGCCGCGGTCCGCGGAACCTTCGTCGGGCCCCGCCGCGTTCGACAAGACACCGAAGAGTGGACCACCCCCGCGCTGCTCGGAGACATCGTCGTCTCGGGCCAGGTCGCGAGGCTCGGTCTTCGCTACGCGTTCGGCGTGTACAACATCCTCGATTGGCGCTGGGACGTGCCCGTGACCGAGACGTTCGCCACGCGAACCGTCGCGCAGCCGGGCCGCAGCTTCGCGGTGCACCTACAAGCGTCCTTCTGAAACGCTTGCGCATCGAAGAGCGCTGGTGAACCCTCGCGGACACCGTGCGGGTGCTCTGCTCGATCGCCATCGGCGCTGCTCTTGTCCATTGCCCTCGCTTCGCGCGCGCGCAGAACGAGCAAGGACCGACGGTCGAGCGCGTCGAAGTCGAGGACGTCCTTCACCCGCGCGCCGGGCGATCTGCGCTCGAAATCACCGCGCACCCTTCGGCTGCGATCGCGATCGGCCTCTCGTCCGATCGGCCCTCGCGCGCAGAGCTCGCGCCGCGGTTTGGCGCCGAGCGAGACCCGGTTCGCTGCGCCGCGCCGTGCTCGCTGTACCTCTCGGCAGGGGTGCATCGCCTGTCGTTCGACGCGGACACTCCGTACCCATGGAGCGCGGATCTCGCGCTCTCGCCCAGCGGATCTCGGTACGTCCTGCGGCCGCATCGCGTGTGGATGAGCGCCCTCGGCGGAGCGATGTTCGTCCTCGGCTGCGCGGGCTCGCTGCTCGGGCCCGGCGTCATCGTGGTCAACCTCTGGGTCGGAGATCGACAGCAGCTCGGCTGGGCGATCCTCGGGGGATCGATCGCGGGCGCGCTCGGCGCGGGCCTCGTGGTCGGAGGGTATTTCACCGTGCGCGAGGGCTCGCCGTCGGTGCGCCCAGCGCCGATCGTCCGCGCGATGCTCGCGCCCAACGGCGTCGTAGGCGTGTTTTGATCGCGCGTGGCTCGGTGATCGTCGCGCTCTTCGCGAGCGCTCTGTGCGCCGCGCGCCCATCGCTCGCTGAAGAGCGCGCGCAGCTCGCGAGCTATCAGCGCGCGGGCGAGGCGAGCGCGTGCCCCGACGAGGCTGCGTTTCGGCAGCTCGTTCGTGATCGCGTCGGCCGCGAGCCCTTCGATCCAGAGGCCGCGCGCTCGGTCTCCGTCGCGCTCTCTCGTCGCGCGGGGTGGTATTCGCTCGCGCTCGAGCTCGACGGAGCGACGCGCTCGGTGCGGGCGCGACGCTGCTCGGACGCGGTCGAAGCCGCGGCGTTGACCGTGGCCATCGCGCTCGACCCCGAGCTCGCGTTCGGTCCCGCGCGCGCGGCGATCCCGCGCGGCGCTGCGTCGAGCGACGCGCCGTCGGAGACGCCCCCTGCGCTGCCCCCTGGGTTTCGCGAGACGCCAGAGAATTTGCCGGTGATTTCAGACTCCGAGCGCGCCCCGGCCGTGGTCTTGTGGGACCCCGCGTGGCGTCCTCCCGCGCCGCACGAGCTGCGCGCGCTCGAGCTGTCGTTCGCGATGGGCGCGCGCGTGGGCCTCGCGCCTGGCGTGGGCTCGTCGCTCGCGCGACCGTCGTTTGTGTGGGGGCTCGGAGCGCGCGTGGGAGCGTGGCTCTTCGCGCTCGAGGCCAGCGCGGATCTGCCGGGGCGCGCCAGCGATTCGCCGCGCTCGGCGGTGATCGACGCGGTCGTGCTCTCGTCGAGCGGGTCTGCGTGCCGCTTCGCCCAGTGGCCGATCGCGCCGTTTGTGTGCGCGCGCGCGACGATCGGAGCCGTGGGCGCGTGGGGCTCGGGCTACGCGATCAACGGCGCGGCGTGGCTGCCGATCGTGCTCGGAGGGGCGCGCGCGGGCGTGGACTTCTCGCTCTCGCGCCGGTGGGCGCTGCGGCTCGCGGTGGACGGAGACCTCGCGATCGTCCGGCCTGCGCTGGTGATCGAGGGCGCCGCTGCGAGCGGTCGCGCTACGGTGTTCGAGAGCCCGCTGGCGGCGATGGGCGCGTGGATCGGGGCGCGCATGTGGCTGTGACCCGCGCGGCGCTCGGCGCTTTCGCAGGGGCCGAACGATTCTGTGAGAATCCAAGGAGCGGGCCCCCAATCCCTCGACGAAGATGCTCGACGCGAGCGTGAACACTCTGCCTGACCCGGCGCGAAGCGGCGCCGAGCGACCGACGTTCGACGCGGTGTACGAGCGCGAGTTCGACTACGTGTGGACGACGCTGCGGCGGATGGGCGTGGGCGAATCATCGCTCCCGGACGCGACGCACGACGTGTTCGTGGTGGTGTTTCGACGGCTCGAGGACTTCGATCCCTCGCGACCCCTGCGCCCGTGGCTCTTCGGAATCGCCTATCGCGTCGCGAGCGACCGCCGCGCCCTCGCGTACAACCGCCGCGAGACGCCCGCAGAAATCCCAGACATTTCTGTGGACGACAGCAACGCCGAGGCCGCGCTCGACCGCTCTCAGCGCAGGGCGCTCGTGCACGACGCGCTCGAGAAGGTGGACGAAGGCCAGCGCGCGGTCCTGATCGCGCACGACCTCGAAGAGCGCCCGATGGCCGAGATCGCGAGCGAGCTGAACATCCCTGTGAAGACCGCGTATTCGCGGCTGCGCCTCGCGCGAGAAGCGCTCACGCGAGCGCTCGACCGCGCGCTTCGCCGACGAGGAGAGCGCCCATGAGCGACGACGCAAAGGACCCCGAAATGGACGCCGCTGAGTACCCTCCGCACATCGCCGCGCTGCTCGAAGACGCGCGTCCCCTCGACGTCGCTCCCTCGAGCGCGAAGGCCTCGGTGAAGGCGCGCGTGCTCGCGACGGTGACGAGCGCGACCGCTGCGAGCGTCGCTCCTGCGCCCCTGGCGCTGGCGAGCGCGGTCCCTGCGGCGAGCGCCGCGACGAGCTCGATGCGCCTTTGGCTTTCGCTCGCGTTGGTCGGAGCGGTGGTGGCCGCGGTCCTGCTCGCCCGCCGCGCTCCGTCCGCGCAGACCGGCGTCGAGAGCGCGCCGATGGTGGCTGTGTCCAGCGACGCGGCCCCGACGGTGATCGCGCCCCCATCCATCGCGCCTCCATCCATCGCAGCGCGCTCGATCGCTGCGCCCGCGCCGACCGTCGCCGACAGCGGCGCCGTGGTCGGCTCGATCGTGCTCGCTCGTCGGACGCAGCTCGAGCCCGAGCCCGCGGACACGCTCGCGGCAGAGCGCAGGCTGCTCGACGCGGCGAGGGACAAGCTCGGCGCGCGCGACTCGGGCGCAGCGCTCTCGCTGCTCGCGGCGCACGCGCAGCGGTACGCTCGAGGGACGTTGTCCATGGAGAGAGAGGCCCTGCGGGTGCGCGCGCTTTTGCTCGAGGATCGGCGAGACGAGGCGCGGTCGGTCGCGCAGCGGTTCGTCGCGCGGTGGCCGTCGAGCGCGCTTCGACCCGCGGTCGAGGCGATGGTGCGTTGATGGTCCGCCAAGCGATCTTGATTGTGTGTGTAGTATTCATGGCGAGCGCCGCTGGGTGCGTCGTCGAGGGGACCGTGGGTTCGCTGCAGCCGTTGGTGGTGGCCGACGCGCGCGGGGACGCTGTGGGGGCGCGCCCCGATGCGAGCGTTGATGCTGCGCGCGACGCGAGCCTGGACGCGGGGGATGACGTTCGAGACGCCGCGGTCGACGTGGCGCAAGACGTGCGACAGACGGAGGTCTCGACGCCCGAGGTTCCGCTGTGCGGGCCCGAGGGGACGTGTCCGCTCGCGCGATATTGCTCGCGAACGTTGTGTCAGGCGCCTTGGTCTGGCTGCGGTCAGGACGAGAAGTGCAACGGCCTCGACGACGACTGCGACGGCGTTCGCGACAACGGAATCGACTGCGGCAGCGGCGATCCGTGCCCCGCGGGCCTCGCTCGCTGCGGAGGGGTCTGCGTGGATCTGGCCAGCGACAACGCGCACTGCGGGCGCTGCGATCGCCCCTGCGCCAGCGCGTGCGCGAACGGCTATTGCCCGTGAGCGCGGGCTGAGCCCGTCGTCGATTCTTCTCTGCACGGTCGGGGGCTTTCGACCAATGGCCGGGTCTGTCGCATACTCGAAGCCGTCGTGAGTCGTAAGCGTTGGCTGCGTCCTATGGTGTTCGTCTCGGCCTTGGTGTCGGCGCTCGATCCTCTCGGCGTTCTCGCGCGCGACGCGCACGCACAGGTCACCGATGACTGGTCGGTGACGCGCAGGCCCGGCGGCAATCGTCCCGGCGGCAATCGTCCCGGTGGCAATCGTCCCGGTGGCAATCGTCCCGGTGGCAATCGCCCCGGTGGCAATCGCCCTGGTGGCAATCGTCCCGGTCAAAACACCGCGCAGAACCCGAGCAGCAACCCGACGACGGCCACCGCGCAAGCGAGCAACGACCGCCGCACGCGCATGATCGCCGTGCTCACCGAGAGCGTGCTTCGCAACGCCGCGGATGACGGCGGCCCGATGGTGGTGCTCTTGCGCATGGTGCGCGAGCGCGACGGAAACATCGACGCGCTCGTCCGCGACTTCGAGCGCCGCGCGCAAGAGCGGCCCGCGGACCTCAACGCGCGGCTCGCGCTCGGTCACTTGTATCGCGAGGCGGGACGCTTCGAAGACGCCCTGCGCGAGTACGCCGCGGCCGAGCGCGCCGCGCCCACGCACACCGCGCCTCCGCGAGCGCAAGCGGACGTGTATCACCGCATGGATCGCACGGCGGACGAGCGCGCGGCCCGCGAGCGAGCGCTCGCGCGCACGACCGATCGACGCGAGCAGGCGGACGCGCTCAGGCAGCTCATGGAGCTCGCGCTCGCGGCCAACGACGTCTCTGGCGCGCGCGGGTATCACGGCAGGCTCGTCGCCCTGGATCGCAACTCGCTCACGGGCCGCCGAGAGCTCGCGGACGCCCTGCTCAACCGCCGCTTGTTTACTGCGGCGATCGAAGAGTACGAGTCCGTCGTCCGCTCGCTCGCCGGCGACAATCGCGTCCTTCCTCCGGTCCTTCGCGACCTCGGAAAGGCGTACGCCGGCGCCAACCAACACGACCGCGCGATCGAGACCTATCGCCGCGCGCTTCGCGTCGCGGGCAGCGACGCGGGCGTTCGCCGCGAGCTGTACGAGGCGATGACCGAGTCATTTGTGGCCCTGAATCAATTGGGCCCATGGATTCAAGAGCTCGAGCGCGAGAGCGGCGGCGACGGCTACGACCGCGCGCTGCTGCTCGGCCGGCTGCACGATCAAGCGGGCAACGCGCAGGCCGCGGTGCGCGCGTATCAGCGAGCGATCGCCGCGAGGCCCACGGACGTCGACGCGCAGCGCGCGATCGCGCAGCTCTACCGGCGCCAGGGCCTGCGAGACCTCGAGATCGCCGCGTATCGAAGGCTCGTTCAGCTCGCGCCGCGCGAGACCGATTGGGTGATCGAGCTCGCTGAGCTGCTCGTCAACGCGGGGCGCCGCGACGAGGCGTTTCAGATGCTCGCTGAGACCTCGCGCCGCGCGGGCAACGACCCCACCGTGCACGAGCGGCTCGCCGAGGTGTACGCGCGCTTCGGTCGCACGCAGGACTCGCTGCGCGAGACTGAGCTCGTCGCGCGGCTCGACCCGAGCTCGCCCGTCGCGCTCGCCGCGCTCGGTCGTCAGTACATGGAGATGGACCAGCGCGACCGCGCGATGGCCACGTGGCGCCGCATCTTGGACACCTCCCGCGACCGCGCGCGCGGCGCCCTCGCGCTCGGCAACGTGTACTTCGACAACGGGATGCTCGCCGAGGCGGCAGAGATGTTTCGCGAGGCGATTTCGAGGCGTCCCGACGACGTCGAGGTGCGCATTCGCCTGGCTGAAGTGCTCGAGCGGCTGCGGCAGTTCGAGCCCGCGATCCAAGAGTGGCGCCAGGTCCTCGAGCGCACCCGCACCGACCGCGGGATCCGGCGCGCCGCGCGGCAGAGCATCGTTCGCTTGTGGCAGTTGATGCAGCGGCTGCCCGTCGAAGTGCAGCGCCTTCGCAACGCGTTCGACCGGACGCCGCCGGACATCGAAGCGGGGCGCGACCTCGCAGAGGCGTTCTCGCAGCTGCGCCAGTGGCCCGACGCAGAGCAGGTCCTCGCGCGCATCGTCCGCGCTGAGCCGGGCGACGTGGCCTCGCTCGAGGCCCTCGAGCGCGTGCAATCGCAGCGGGGAAACTTCGCCGCGGCCATCGACACCCTCCGTCGCCTCACCGAAGCTGAGCCTCGTCGCGCGAGGGACTTCTTTCAGCGCATGGCGCAGCACGCGCTCGCGCTGCACCGCGACGCCGAGGCCCTCGAGTACGCCACGCGCGCCGTGCAGCTCAACGATCAAGACGCGACCGCGCACCTGCGCCTCGCTGAGATGTATCGAGCGCGCGGCGACGTCGACTCGGCCATCGCCTCGCTGCGACGGGCGATCGAGCTCAATGACCGGCTTTTTCCCACGTATTTCGAGCTGGCAGATTTGTATCTCGGCCACCGCGGCGCCGCGCGCGACGCCGTCGCGCTCTATCGTCGCGTGATCGTTCTGGCGACCGACGACGACTATGTCCTTCGCGCGGGGCGGCGCGCGGTGCAGATCGCTCCGGCCGCGGGCGTGGGCGAAGAGCTCGAGCGAGACCTGTCGCAAGCGAGCGCCGCGCAGCCCACGCGCGGAGTGTTTCGTCGGCTCTTGGTCTCGTACTACGACGCCGCCGCGCGCCCGCTCATCAACCGCCTTCGCCAAGGGACCGCGCGTGAGGTCGAGCAAGCGCGGACCGAGCTGGCGCGCATGGGCGCCAGGGCGCTCGCTCCGCTGCTCGACGCGCTCGGGGACACCGACAGCTCGCAGCAGCAAGTGGCGCTGGATATCCTGGGATTTCTCGCGAATCCCAACGCGTCGAGCGCGCTGGTCACCCTCGCAGAGTCCGCGCAGACCTCGAGCGCCCTGCGCCAGAGCGCGCTGCTCGCCGCAGGAGCGCTCGGCGATCCGCGGGTGTTCTCGCGGCTCGTCGCCCTCGCAGACTCCGGGGACACCACGCTCGCCACCATCGCGACGTGGGGCATCGCCCACGTTCGAACGCGCCCGGCGCAAGAGGCCCTCGTGCGCCTTTTGCAGAGCGACGATGCGCAGGACTCGGTGCGCATGATGGCCGCGCTCGGCCTCGCGGGCGCTCGCGACGCGCGCGCCAAGGGCGCCCTTCGCGCGGCGATCGACAACCCCTCGCGCACCGACGGTCTTCGCGCCGCCGCGGCCCTCGCGCTCGGAAGCGCCCTCGACCGCGAGGCGCGCTCGACGATGCTCGCCGCGATCGCCGCGGGCCCCGTGCAGCTGCGCGCCGCCGCCGCGGCAGTGCTCGGCCGCGCCGCGGACCCAGGGGCGGTCAGCGAGAACGCCGAGGCGCTCGCTCGTGCGCTCTTTACGCCGGACTCCAACTTGATCTCGCTTCGTCGCGTGGCGGCCCGCTCGCTCGCCAGGCTCGCCTCGAGCGAGAGCGCGACGCTCGATTACCGCGCGTTCGACGATCCGATGTTCGCGCGCACCGGAGACGCCATGCTGCGCGCGCTGCTCGACCCGGCCAATCGCCCGTTCGACGGAGGCGCGGCGGTCGGGCGATTTTCGCCGCAGATCAGCGCGGCGGCGATCGACGCGCTCGGCGGACTGCAAGAGCGCGTGCAGGTCACGCTCAACGCCTTCGCGCAGGCCGGAGCGCTCGCTCCGTTGCTCAGCGCCGAAGAGACCGAGCGCGACGCCACCGCGCGCGCCGCGCTGCAACGGCTGCTGGTCGAGATCGCTCCGGCCATCGCGCAGCACGCCTCGCATCCGCAGGTGACCGTGCGCCGCGCGGTCGTGGGAGTGCTCTCTGCGAGCGGTCCCGCCGCGGTCGAAGGCCTCGTGCGCGCGACGCAAGACGATGACGAAGCGGTCGCGGCCAGGGCCATCGACGCGCTCCGCCCGTTTGCGTCGCAGCCCGCGGTGCAGACCGCGCTCGTCGCCCGCCTCGACGCCGAGAGCCCTTGGCCCGTCCGCGCCGCCGCCGCAGGAGCGCTGCTCGGCGCGAGCTCGGAGGCCGCGCGCGCCGCGTTGATCCGCGCGCTTCGCGAGGACCCGTTCGCGTACGTGCGCGTGGCCGCGGCGACCGCGCTTCGCGCGCAAGGCGAGAACGCCGATGCTCGTGAGGCCCTCGCTCGCGCCGCGCGCGAGGACGCCGACCCAGCGGTGCGAACCGCCGCCGGCCCTGCAGAGACGCCCGCGCCGCCGCGGTAGGCACGCGCAAAAGAGCTCTGTCCTCCGAGTGTTGGCAGGAGTACGAAGCGCGAGGCAGCGCGCCGACGGGGCCTCGTTGAAACGGGGCGGGTGTTAACTGTCGCGAATCGTTGACCTCGCGAGGACAACTTGCCTACGCTCCCGTGCTCGTAGCTCACACCTTTCTGTGAGAGCTGCGATTCGCGACGCGATGACGGTGCACAAGACGGCGAAATGGAACCGGTGATCGGCTACGCGTGTGGACGCTGCGACACGTTCGCTCCGTTGGATGCGGGCGTTTGTGCAGTGTGTGGCGCGCCGCTTGGATTTGGTGCGCCGAAGTCGACTCGGCCCGCGCAGGCGCCGCAGACTTCTGCGGTCGGCGTGTCGGTGCCGATGAAACCCCCGTCGTTTCCGACGGGCCCCGCGGCGTCGCCGTCGAGCGGCGTCGCGAGCCAGCCTCCGCCCGCGGGGGTCGGCAGCGTTCGTCCTGCGCCGCTCGGCGCGCAAGAAGGTCAATCAGTCGCCGCGGTGCACGCGAGCGAGCCCCCGCCGATGGTGGTGGGGCCCGTTCGACTGCCGGTCGGTTTCAAGGTCACGGAGGCATTGATGGAGCAGGCCCGGAGCTACGTTTGCAAAAACTGCTACACGCCGGTCCCGCAGGGGCACAAGTTCTGCGGCCGTTGTGGCACGAGCGTCCCGCGCGAGGTGATGGCCGCGCAGACGATGCTGCTCTCGAAGATGCTCGAGCCCGGCAAGGCCAAGCTCGTCGTGATCAAGGGCGAGGGCGTCTCGAGCGATCCCAACGACGAGACGGTGTACCTGCTCGGCGGACGTCAGCACGTGACGGGACGCACGCAGGGACAGATCGTGTTCGAGAAGGACGCCTGGGTTTCTCCTCGCCACGCGAACTTCTACTACCGCGAAGACGGCAAGCTCATCGTGAAGGACGAGGGCTCGGTCAACGGCGTGTACGTGCGCTTGCGGCAGCCCGTCGAAGTGCAGCCCGGTGACATGTTTCTCGCTGGCGAGCAGGCGTTTCGGCTCGAAGCAGCGCCGCGCGAGAGCGACCAGGCCGAGGCGGACGGGACGTACTTCTACTCGTCGCCCAAGCGCCCCGCGACCTTTCGCATCGCTCAGGTGCTGCGCGGCGGACTCACGGGGATGCTCATCAACGCGCGCGACGCCGTCGCGATCGGCCGTGATGGGTGCGACATGAACTTCCCCAACGACGCGTATATGTCCGGCCGTCACTGCAAGGTCGAGGTCGCGGGCAGCCGCTTCACGCTCACCGACAGCGGCAGCAAGAACGGGACGTACGTTCGCATCCGCAACGAGCGCGAGCTGTCCCACGGAGACTACGTCTTCATCGGCCGCGAGCTGCTTCGCGTCGACATCTCTGCATAGCGACCGATCGAGCGGTGCTCGCGGAGCACCGATCGCCAACGCCTCAACGAATTTCTGGCACACGAATTCAACACGCGCACCGGCATCGCGGGCCGGGCTGCGGCGGAGTTCCAACGCGATCCCCGGTCTGAGGGAGGCCGAAAGCGCCGATGATCACCTGCCCGAAGTGCAGCAAAGAGAACCAGGATCACTACAAGTTTTGCCTGGGTTGCGGATCGGAGTTGCCCAAGGATGGAGGCGGCGCCAAGCCCTTCAATCCCACGCCGCCCGCGGGAGTCCCCGCGGTGGGCGGAGGCGCGCGTCCTGCGGGCGGTGCTCCCGCGCCGGGACCGTTCGGCTCTGCTCCTGCGCCTGGCCCCTTTGGTGGTCCTCCGGCGCAGCCGAGCGCGGGCCCGTTCGGTGGTGGCCCGCCTGCGCAACCCGCGGGCTTCGGCCAGGCTCCGCCGCCCCCTGTGGGCGGTGGCTTCAACCCGATCGGAGCTCCTCCTGCGCAGCCCGCGGGCGGTGGCTTCGGCGCCGCTCCCGCTGCGAGCGGACCGCGCTTTCTCGGGACGTGCCCGCAGTGCAGCTCGCCCAACCCCGGCAACAAGCGCTTCTGCCTCACTTGCGGGTTCGACCTGACGGACAACAGCCCCGCGAGCGCAGCGCCTCCGGTCGCGCCGATGGGCGGCGGGTTCGCGCCGGTCGCGCCGCAACCCCCGATCGCGCCGGTCGCTCCGCAGGCGCCCCCGCCGTCGTTCGCGCCGCAACCGCCCATCGCGCCGGTCGCGCCGCAGCCCCCGCCCGTGGCTCCCGTGGCGCCTCCGCCCGTGGCTCCGGTCGCGCCCGTCGCTCCGCCGGTGTCCGCTGCGCCGTCGGTCGTTCGCCTCGTGCTCATCCGCCCGGACGGAACCGAAGGGGGAACGCACTCGCTCTCCGAAGGCGCCAGCCGCATCGGCCGCACCTCGGGCGCGCTCTTCGCCAACGACGCGTACCTCTCGCCGCAGCACGCGACGTTCAACGTGCGCGGCACGAGCGTGAGCGTGCGCGATGAAAACTCGCTCAACGGCGTGTACCTCCGCGTCGCTGCGCAGGCGCCGGTCGACATCAACAACGGCGACATCTTCCGCATCGGCCAAGAGATCCTGCGCTTCGACGCGTACGGTCCCGTGCAGACCGAAGCGGACGGAACCGAGCGACAGGGCGCGCAGATCGAAGGCCTCGTCGGCCGCATCTCGCTCTTGATCGGGCGCGACACGACGGGCAACGCGTTTCCTATCCCGGTGACGGGGTTGTTCTTGGGCCGCGAGCGCGGGGACATCCTCTTTCCCGAGGATGGCTACGTCTCGGGCTTGCACGCGCAGCTCACGGTCTCGGGCAACAAGCTCACGCTCACGGACCTCAACAGCTCGAACGGCACGTACGTGCGCGTCCGCGGAGAGCGTCAGCTGCAGAACGGCGACCTGCTCTTGATGGGGCAGCAGCTGTTTCGCGTGGGAATCGGCTGATCGATCACCACCGCAGCTCCCACTGCACCGAGGTGTGATCGCCCGCGCGCTGGACCAACGGCTCGCTCACCGAGCCGGTCGCGCGCACCTCGCAGAGCTCGAACACGATCTCGAGCACGCCGCCAAACGCGACGAGCATCGCATCAGGGACGCGCTCTGTGCCTTCGTACCGCGCGACGAACCTGCCCCGCCGCTCGTCGACGCGCTCGTATCGGTGCGTGATCCCGTGGGTCTGATTCGCGAGCAGCGGCGTGATGCGCTCGAGAAACGAGCTGGGGTTCGCCCCGAACAGCCGCAGCATCCCCTGGATCAACGAGAAGAACGCTGGCACCGCCCCGACCATCGCCGCGTCTCGCGAGAACTCGCGCAGGTACGCCGCGCCCTCGCGCTTCAAGATCGCCTCGTCGATCTCTGCGAGCCTCGCGCAGGGCACCCACGCCGTGCGCAGCGGCGGATCGTCCATCATCGCGCCCATCGCAGCGCTCACGTCCGCGCGCACCGCCTCGTAGAGGCCGCGTTTGCGAAGGGTCTCGAGCGTCCCGTGCAGCGCCGCTGCTTTGATCTCCCACGACACGACCAGGGAGTTTGTCGCCGCTGCGGTCGCGATTCAACGATTCACCGCAGCGTCGCACAACGGGCGCGTCGCGCGTCGAGGGTCCCCGCCATCCAACGGCACGTCGCGAGCGTTCGCCGCGCGGGCGAGCGCGCTCAGTAGTTGTAGCAGTCGTTGTCGCCGGTCACGAGCAGGCGATACGTGTCGCCGTTGTGGCCGCCGCAGTTGCCCGTGAAGCTGCCGCCCAGGTGGTACCAGCTCGTGTCGCACGTCGTCATCGTGAAGGTGCGCGTGCTGACCCAGCCCGTCCCCGTCAAGCTGCACATGCCCGAGGCGAGCTGCGGCTGATCGGGCCCGTGCATGCAGCCCGACGCCAGCGTGTGCGCGGCGTTCGCAGAGGCGACCGTCGTGTTCGCGCGGCTCATCGACCACACCCACGCCCCGGTCGTGCACGTCACCTGGGTCCAGTTCGCGTTCGTGCGGCAGTTGCTCGGATCGCGGCACGTCCCGCCCACGCAGGCGTTGCCAGCGGGGCACACCACACCGCAGCCGCCGCAGTTGTTCGCGGCGCTCGAGGTGTCGGTCTCGCAGCCGTTGGCGGGGTTTGCGTCGCAGTCACCGCGGTTCGCTCCGCAGACGAACCCGCACGTTCCGCGAGCGCACACGGCGGTCGCGTTCGCGCGCGCCGGGCACGCGTTGCCGCAGGCCGAGCAGTGGTCGGGGTCGTTGTTGGTGTTCACGCACGCGCCGCTGCAGTTGGTGAGCCCCGCGGTGCACGAGGTCGCGCACGTCCCGGCCGAGCACACTTGTCCAGCGCCGCACACGCGCCCGCACGCGCCGCAGTTGCTGTTGTCCGACTGCAAATCACGGCAAGAGCCCGAGCAGTTGGTCTGGCCCGCCATGCACGAGACCACGCACGAGCCGCCGACGCACGCCTGCCCCGCGGCGCACACGCGGGCGCACGCGCCGCAGTTGTTCGGATCGGTCTGCAAATCACGGCACGAGCCCGAGCAGTTGCTCTGGCCCGTCATGCACGAGACCACGCACGCGCCGCCGATGCACGCCTGGCCCGCGGCGCAGGAGCGACCGCAGGCACCACAATTCAAGCGGTCCGTCTGAAGGTCGCGGCAGTCGCCGCTGCACAAGGTCGATCCAGCGCGGCAGCTCACCACGCACATGCCCGCGGTGCAGATCTCACCGGACGCGCAGGCGACGCCGCACGCGCCGCAGTTGTCGCGGTCCGTTTGCACGTCGCGACACGAACCCGAGCAGTCGCGTTGCCCCGAGGCGCAGCTCGTCGCGCAGGCGCCCATCGAGCACACTTGCCCGCCGGCGCAGGTTCGACCGCACATCCCGCAGTTGGCGCGGTCGCTCTGCAGGTCGCGGCACGAGCCCGAGCAGTTGCTGAGCCCCATCTCGCACGAGACGACGCAGGCGCCCGAAGAGCAGACCTGGCCCGAGGGGCAGACCATTCCGCACGCGCCGCAGTTGGCGCGGTCCGTTTGCACGTCGCGGCAGGTCCCCATGCAGTCGGTCAGGCCCATCTGACACGAGAGGACGCAGCGTCCCATCGAGCACACTTGTCCTTCTGCGCACGCCGTTCCACACGCGCCACAGTTGGCGCGGTCCGTTTGCACGTCGCGACACGAGCCCATGCAGTCGGTCAGGCCCGTTCCGCAGCTCGTCGCGCACGCGCCCATCGAGCACACTTGTCCGCCAGCGCCGGCCGTCGCGCACGCGCCGCAGTTCGCTCGGTCGGATTGCGGGTCGACGCAGCGTCCTCCGCATTGAATCTGGCCCGCTGGGCAAACGCTGCGATCCTGCGCGACGACGTCCATCGACGGAACGTCGGAAGCGGAGTCCATCACGACGACATCGGGCTCGGCGTCGCCGCCGATGACGGGGGTCGAGCACCCCGTTGCGACGATCGCGACCAGCGAGGTGGCCGCGATCCAAGTACAGAGCATCGATGTCGGTTGTGGACGATTCATGAGCGCACCGTGAACGCGACTGCGGAAACTCTCAATCTGCGTCGACTCCATCGTGCCGACAGGTCGTTGCTCGCGCGAGTTAGGGATTTCCACTGATTTTGCTGAGCCCACGAGTGTGCGGCGCGACCGTGCGATACTCGCGTGCATGAGTGAGGCGCACGATCATCGGTTCGACTGCGTTCTTCGTGGGGGGCTCGTGTTCGACGGGCGCGGCGCGGCGCCGCGACGAGCGGACGTCGCGATCCGTGACGGGGTCGTTCGCGCGGTGGACGCGAACATCGATGGCTCGCTCGCGGCGCGCGTCGAGGACGTGAGCGGCAAGTGGGTGATGCCTGGCTTCGTCGACGTGCACACGCACTACGACGCCGAGGTCGAGGTCGCGCCCGCGCTCGGAGAGTCGCTGCGGCACGGGATCACCACGGCCATCTTCGGGAGCTGCTCGCTCGGCACCGCGCTCTCGTCCGCGGAGGACATCGCGGACATGTTCACGCGGGTCGAAGGGATCCCGTATGAGCACGTGTTGCCGCTGTTTCAGCGGGTGAAATCATGGAGCGACCCGAAGGGCTACCGCGCGCACTTCGACGCGGTCCCGCTCGGGCCCAACGTGAGCGCGTTTGTCGGTCACTCGGACCTGCGCGCGCACGTGATGGGGCTCGGCGCGTCGGTGACCGAGGGGCAGCGCCCCACAAATCAAGAGCTCGCGACGATGAAGCGCCTGCTCGAAGAGGGCATGGACGCCGGGCTCATCGGCCTCTCGCTCAACACCAACCGCTGGGACAAGCTCGGCGGAACGCGCTTTCGCTCCAAGCCCCTCCCCGCCACCTACGCGCGCTGGGACGAGATCCGCGCGCTCTCGTCCATCGTCCGCGATCGTCACGGGATCCTCCAGGGCATCCCCAACATCTCCGCCAAGTACGACACCCTTCTCTTTCTCGCCGAGAGCGCCGCGCTCAACGGCCGTCCGCCGCTCAAGCTCTCGATGGTCTCGCTCGCCGACGTGCGCTCGAACCGCCTCGTCTACAAAGCCATCAGCGCCATCACTCGCTTCACCAACTCTGTCCTGGGTGGGGACGTGCGTTGGCAAGGGCTGCCCATGGTCTTCGACCTGTTCGTCGACGGCCTGGACGCGCCGATCTTCGAAGAGTTCAGCGCGGGGACCGCGGCGCTTCATCTCACTGAAGCCGCCGAGCGCCGACGCTTGCTCGGGACCGACAAGTACCGCGGGTGGTTTCGTCGGCAGTGGACGAGCATGGTCGTTCCGCGCGTGTATCACCGGGATTTTGGGACGACTCGCATCGTCTCGTGCCCCGACCCATCCCTGGTCGGAAGGACGTTTCGCGACGTCGCGCGCGCACGCAAACAAGACGAGGTCCAGTGCTTCTTGGACCTGTGCATCGAGCACGGCGACAAGCTCCGTTGGTACACGACCATCGCCAACGACCGCGTCGCGCACCTGCGCTCGATCATGGCCAACCCCGACGTTCAACCGGGCTTCAGCGACGCGGGCGCGCACCTGCGCAACATGGCCTTCTACAACTTCGGCCTGTGCCTCTTGAAGCTCGCGCGCGACGCCGAGCGCGAGGGCGTCGCGTTTATGCCCGTCGAGCGCGCGGTCCATCGCCTGAGCGGCGAGATCGCCGAGTGGCTCGGGCTCGACGCAGGGACGCTCGCCGTGGACTCTCGCGCCGACCTCGTCGTCGTCGACCCCGAGCACTTGGACGAGACGCTGTTGCAAACGCACGAAGAAGCGATCCCCGAGTTCGGCGGCTACACGCGCATGGTGCGTCGCAACAACGCCGCGGTCCCGATGGTGATGGTCAACGGGCGCGTCGCCGTGCGCGACGGAGAGGTTCGCTCGGAGGTCGGCCGCGAGCGCGGGTTCGGCCGCTTTCTCGGCGCGAACGAGCGCGTGCGACCGGGCGCCTCGGCGCGCCCGTCGAGCGAGGCTGCGTCGAGCGCGACGCGATGACCGATCCGTGGGTCGAGCGCGCGACGATCGCGCAGCGCTACGAGCTCGTCGAGCGCCTCGGAGAGCGCACCTGGCGCGCGCGCGACCCGCGTGAAGATCGCTCGGTGGTCCTGCGATGGGAGCGGGACGAGCAGCGATGGCTCGATCGCTACGCGCGGCTCGAGCGCGCGCACATGCTCGCGGGCACCGTCGTCGCGGCGGCGTACGACCGCGGGCGCGAGGGAGAATCCTGGTGGATCTCCCGCGAGTATCTCGAGGGGGCGACGCTCGATCGATCGCTGAAAGAGCGCTGGTACGGGACCATCACCGGTCCGTCCCTGGCGAACGCGTGGTTCGCCGAGACGCTGCGGCCCATCGCGCAGTCGCTCGCGCGGCTGCATCGCGCGGGGATCGCGCACGGAGCGCTCTGGCCCGAGCACGTGGTGTCGAGCCCGAGCGGAGCGCGGTTCTTGAGCGTCGAGCGCGGCAAGCTCGACGCGATGCCGCCGTCGTCGAAGGTGGATGGCGCGCCGCAGTACCTCTCTCCATCGCTGTGGCAGGGGCACGACGCGCGCGTGTGTGACGACCTTTGGGCGCTGGGGCTGATCGCGTTCGAGCTGCTCGCAGGCCGCGCGTATTGGAAGGGCCGCGCGGCGTTCGAGCTCGCGACCGAAGCGCTCACCAGCGTGATCGAGGCGCCGAGCGTCCGCGCGAAGAGTTTCGGGGTGAGCGCGGCGCTGCCCAAGGGCTTCGACGATTGGTTTCTCGCCTGTGTTTCGCGGGACGAAGCGCGGGGCTACGCGGACGGCGACGAGGCGCTCGACGCGCTCGAAGTGCTGGTGCTGCGCTCGTCGAGCGAGCCGGGAGCGCCGGGGCCGTGCCTGAAGATCGCGCCGCCGGTCCCGTGTTTGAACGTCGCTCCGCCGATTCCGTGTTTGTCGCCGGTGCGACCGCCGCCGCAGCCGTGCTTGAAGGTCGCGCCGAAGATGCCGGGCATGATCGTGCGGCTGCGCGAAGCGTGGGACGAGCACCGCGCGCAGCGCGAGCGCGAGCGTGAAGAGCAAGAGCGCGCGCGACAGCAGAACGAGCATCGAGACAACCCGTACCGCGGGGTGATCCTGCGCGCGGGCGAGGGCACATCGCGCGGACGACGAAGGGCTGTGTTCGTCGGCGTCGCGGTGAGCGCTGCGGTGATCGCGTGGTGGCTGGCGAAGCGGTGCTGAAGAGCGCGCTGGTTCATCGCTCTTGCGCTTGAATCGTGAACACCGTCGCTCAGAGAAACCGCGCGCGCAGCTCGGGCGTCGGCACACGACACGCTTCTTCTCGGCCGAACCAGCGATAGCGATTGCGCGCGATGAACCGATACACCAGGTCCCGGATGAACCACGGAACCACGATCGTCGCCCAAAACAGCTTGTACGCCCCGGTCATCCGCCGCGCGATCCGCAGCGCCGCCCCCGAGTGCGAGTACAGCTCGCCGTCTTGAATCAACAAGATGCTGTCGGGATCACCCTCGGGCGGCTTCATCCCGAAGCGGGCGAGCAGCTCTTTGGCCTTCTCGCTCTGCAGCGAAGCGAAGCGAAAATAGCCCGCTGGATCGTGGTCGATGATGATCTGCACCGTGCTGTTGCAGAGGTTGCACACCCCGTCGAACAGGACGATCGCTTTGCCCTCGGGCTGCGCTGCGCTGGCGCTCGTCGGTCGTTGCTCGCTCGGTGACTGCGGGACGGGCTCGGTCATCGATCGCGATGATAGCGCCGCAGTTGGATCAGCGGCGCCTCGCGCTGCGCTTGCTCTCGCGCTTCGATCACGACCGCGTGGTGCGGTGACTTCTGGCACGTCGGGTCCGTGTTGCGCGCGTCGCCCGTCAGCGCGAACGCCTGGCAACGACAGCCGCCGAAATCGCGCTCGCGCTCGTCGCACGAGGCGCAGGGCTCGGGCATCCAGCGCGTTCCGCGAAAGGCGTTGAACGGCTCGCTCGTGCGCCAGAGCTCTTCGATGCTCTTCGCTTCGAGCGCGCGGTCGTACACGAACGGAAGCGCGTGCGCCCCCGGACACGGCAACACTCGTCCGTCGGGCGCCACGGTCAAAAACTTTCGTCCCCAGCCGTCCATGCAGGGCTTCGGCCTCCCTGCGTAGTAGTCGGGCACGACGTAAACGACGCGCATCTTCGCTCCGATGCGCGCCTTGGCCGCCTTCGCCACGCGCGAGGCCTCTTGGCCCTGCTCGAGCGTCGGCAGCAACGCCGCGCGATTGCGCAGCGCCCAGCCGTGGGACTGAACGCTCGCGAGCTCGATCCTCACCGCGCCGAGCTCTTCAGCGAGCTCGATCAGCGGGCCCACGAATTCAACGGTCCCGCGGTGCAGCACCACGTTGATCGAGAGCGCGACGCCCTTGGCGACGATCGCGCGCGCCGCCCACAGCTTCTGCTCGTGCACCGAGCGAGCGGCTTTGATCCCCGCGAGCTCGTCGGCCTTCGCGGCGTCCGTGTGCTGCACGCTCACTTGAATGTGCTCGACCCCGGCGCGCACGAGCGCGTCGAGCCGCTCTTCGGTGAGCCCGTAGGCCGAGGTGATCAGGTTCGTGTACATCCCGCGGGCGCGAGCGCGGGCGATGAGCGCCTCGAGCCCGTCGAAGAGCAGCGGTTCTCCGCCGCTGAACGAGCACTGCAGCACGCCCGCGTCCGCGGCTTCGTCGATGATCCGCAGCCATTGCTCGACGCCGAGCTCTTGGCCGAACGCGTCGAGCTCGATCGGGTTCGAGCAGTAGCCGCAGCGCAGCGGGCAGCGAAAGGTGAGCTCGGCCGTCATCGCGAGGGGAGGGCGCAGATCGTCGCCGCGAGCTCCGTCGCGCTCGGCTTCAGAGACGGTCACGACGGGGGCGAGGGCGCTGTACGCGAGCGCGCCCTTGGCGTGCAGCGAGGCGAGCGACTGCGGGACGTCGGTCTCGATGGGCGCGTTGGGATGCCGTGCTTTGAGCAGCGCGATGATTTCGTGGGTCGTGCGCTGACCGTCGCACAGATCGAAGATCGCCCGCGCGCTCGGAGAGAGAAAGATCACTCGCTCGGGGTCGAGCAGCGCCTGCGTCTTGCGGATCGGGTCCACCACCACGCGCGCGTACGGCGAGCGCAGCGGCCGCCACGCGCCCTCGCTCGCTGCAGGCGCGCCGCTCATCGAGCGCCCTGCGCGCGGGCGCGGCAGTCGAGGTCCACCGCGTCGAGCAGCGACCAGAGAAGGTCGCACTTGAACTCGAGCAGCTCGACGACCCTGTCCTCTTGCTTGCGCGTGGTGAAGTGCTCGAGCACCACCGAGAGCCCGTGCTCGACGTCCGCGGGCGCTTGCTTCGTGCGGCGCTTGAAGTAGTCGAGCCCCGCTTGATCCACCCAGGGATAATGCTTGGGAAACACCTCGATGCGCAGCGCGTGAAGGTGCGGCGCGAACAGCTCGGTGAGCGAGCTCGCGACGGCCTCTTGCCACGGAGCCGTGCGGCAGAAGTTGTAGTAGGCGTCGACGGCGAAGCGGACGCCGGGGAGGATTTTCTGATCGTTCCACGCGTCGGCGCGCGAGCCGCCGAGCGCTTCGACGAGGCGGAGCCAGGCTTCGAGGCCGCCGTCGGTCTCGGTGGTTCCGTCCTGGTCGATGATGCGCTTGCGCCAGCGGCGACGGTGCGCAGGGTCGGGCATCGCCGCGAGGATCGCCCCGTCTTTTCGCGGGATCGCGCGCTGGTAGTAGAAGCGGTTGACCGCCCACGTCGCGAGGTCTTCTCTCGACATCTCTCCGTTGTTCATCCGTCGATGAAACGGGTGCTTGTCGTGGTACTTGCGCGCTCCTACGTCGAGCAAACGCAGCACGAAGTCCTTGCGATCGTCGGGCACCGGGATGGGAACGTGCGTCAGGTCCATGGCCTCGCGAGTGTGGCCCAGCCGCTCATTCGAGCAACGGAAGAGCTTGCGCGTCCAGCGTCGAATCGGGCCTTTCAGACGCGAGTGAATCGCAGAATCATGGTGCCGTTCTTCGATCGCTTCGGTCGATCGGCTCGATCGGCTCGATCGCGTCGTTGTGGTGCGAGGCGAGCGTTGCGCAGTTGCGCGGACGGCGCGCTTGGGTAAGGCTCACGCGACGTCCAATCTGTCGGATCCCCGACGACCGACCTTCTCAACCGGAGCAGCGACGATGACCGAGACGACCCTTGAAGTGAACACGACCGAGACCACGGAAGAGCGCGTGGAGCTCGAGTGGACCACGCCGTCGATCGACGAGCAGAGCGCTTGCGCAGAGATCTGCGCGTACGTGTTCACGGAGTGAGCTCGTCTCGGGGGGAGTGATGGATCGCAGCGAAGGGGGACACTTCGAGTGCACGCGGGTGCACACGAAGTCGGCGCTTGTGCAGCGCGCTTCACAGCGCTCGATCTCGTCCCTGTTCAGAACGTGATGGGCGCGTCGAGGTGCACGATCTTGCACTCTCGATCGGCCATCGCCCCGCCCAAGCCCATGGAGAACGCGATTCCTGGCCGCGCGAGGACCGTGCGCGAGAGCGCGATGTTGGCGCGCACGCCCACGGTCGCCGAGAGCTGGTTGGGCGGCGGAGCGCTGGGCGCGATCAGCAAGTTGGGCGCGCTGATCCAGTGCTGATAGTGAACCTCGGCGCTCACCGTGAGCATCGGGTGCAAGAGGTATCCGACGCTCAATCCGCCGGTGAAATTCGTGCGCAGCGCGTCGGTGGCGCTCGGCGATCGCTCGCCCCGCGTTCGGAAGAGCTGAAAGACCGTGACGTCGACTTGAAAAGTGAGCCCACGAATCAAGTACGCGAGGCTCGCTCCCGGCGCGATCGCCGCGTAGTTGACCGCGAAGAGCGCGTTGTCCATGGCCGAGCGGGTCATCGGGCCGCTCGCGATCGAGCTCGCTGAGAGCGCGGAGGGAGCGTCGCCGCCGCCCGTTCCGACGGGGATCGTGGCGGCGAGGGCGAGGGAGAGGCGCAGTCCGCTTGCGATTTCAGGGGTGAACAGCGCGAACAACAGCGGGTTGGCGACGGCGCCCGTGGCGATCTGGTTGGTCGCGGGGTTGTTCGTCGCGAGCATCGAGTGCGTGACGCCGATGCGCGCGTAGACGCCGAGCTTCGCGGGGATGATCGCTGCGCCAGCGGTGAGCAGCGTGACGGCGCTGACCCCGTCGCGGCGCGCGTTGATGGTGGTCTCGACGCGGGCGAGCGTGGGGGCGATCGCGGGGCGAATCACCCAAGGGAGCGCGTAGCGAGCGCGCGCTTCTGCGGGAGAAGGCGTCGAAGCAGCGGGCGCTGCGGACTGCGCGTGAGCGCGAGAGGCGAAGCACGAGAGCGCCGCCGCGAGCGCGACGGTCGTGCAGCGAGAGCGAGAGCGAGACAACATCGCAGCGGGCCCATCGCATCCTCGGTGCCACTGCAAAATCCCTGTCGAATCGCCGCTTGCACAAAGATGGCCGCGCCTCGAAGTGCAGCGCGTTGCACAACGATTGTGCACGCTCGCGCGCGCTGATCGCTCGGAACACTTGTTGATGAGCGCCCCTCTCGCGGCCGTGCGCGATGCGCGTCCGCCCGTGCGCCATCGCACGC
The DNA here is from genome assembly GCA_046351515.1 of Polyangiales bacterium. Lineage (GTDB taxonomy): Bacteria > Myxococcota_A > Polyangia > Polyangiales. The sequence goes on along the minus strand of JAXLYJ010000044.1, from coordinate 11,727 downwards.
GCTCGACACAGTACGGACACAAGAGGAGTCACTCGTGACCTATGCACTTCATCGTCGAACATGGTGGCTGATCGCTGCGAGCGCGGCGCTCGTGGGCTGCCCTGCGCCCCCGCCGCCAACCGACGCGGACGCCGGCGCAGACGCCGCTCAGGACACGCGCGGAGACAGCGCGAGCGCCGAAGGATCGATCGACAGCGCCGTCGAAGACGTCGTCGCAGACAGCTCCGATGCGAGCGCCGATGCGGGAGACGCCGCGAGCGAGACGGGCGCCGATGGCGCCGCTCCGCTCGGGCGAGACGCTCCGACCAACGGCGCTGCGATCGCGTTGAGTCAGGACGACCGGGTGCTGGTGGCGGCCAACCGAAGCGCGGGATCGGTGAGCGTATTTACAGTGCGCGGAGGGACTCCGGCCGCGCTCGAGCGCACCGCTGAGCTCTCGACGGGCGCGGGGAGCGAGCCGTGGGCCGTCGTTCTCGACAACGCCGGTGATCGCGCGTTCGTGGTTCTTCGTGGCGAGCAACGCGTGGTGCGGATCGACAACGTGCGCACCGCGCCGGTGATCGCAGCGCAGCGCGGAACGACCGGAAGCGAGCCGACCGCCATCGCGATCGCGCCCAACGGGTCCAAGCTCTTCGTCGCGAACTGGGTGGACGGAACGGTGACGGTTCTCTCGACCGCGGACCTCTCGCGCGTGGCCACAGTGGATTTGAACGCCTCGCTCGCCGCGAGCGGAATGCTGGGAACGGTCACCGCGCGTCCCGCGCTCGCGCACCCGCGCGCGTTGGTCGTGACGAACGACGGCGACGCCGACGACGCGGACGAGACCGTGTACGTGACGGAGTTCTTCGGGCAGCGGCGTACGGCGGGCGTGCCCAACGACGGGACGACGGAGTACGACCTCGATCACCAGGGGGTGATCTACCGCTTCAACGCTGGGACCGGCGCGGTCGCTCCGCTCGTCACCATCGCGCCGGTGACGGACACGGGCTTCGTCGCGAGCAACAACGAGGCGACGGGATGCTGGCCCAACCAGCTCGCCAACCTCGCGATCAACAGCGGTCGCTTGTACGTGAGCGCTGTGTGCACTTCGCCGCGCGGCCCCGTGAACGTGGTGGTCCCTGCTGCTCCTGCGGACGGAGGAGTCGCGCCTGCGCCCGACGTTCGCAACGTGAAGACCGAAGTGCACGCGGCGGTCTTCGTCGTGGACCTCGCGACGCAAGCGGAGATCCCGAGCCAAGGCGCGCTGCTCACGAAGCAGTTTCAGTCGCTGTACGACGGGCCGATGCCGTCGATGCCGACGACGCCCGACGACGGTTCGCGGCGGATTCCGTTGCTGCCGAGCGGCCTGGCGTTTGTGCCTGGTAGCAACGTCCTCTACGTGAGCGGCTACGGGTCGGACGCGGTGTTTCGCGTTCGGTACAACGTCAACGGGACGCTCGCCGAAGTCGGTTCGAGCACGAGCCCGTTTATCAACCTCGCGCCTGCGGGCAGCGCGAACATCGGTCGCCTTCCCATCGGCGTCGCGATCGCGAACACGGCCTCGCTGAGCAACGCTGCGTTCGTCCTCAACGAGCACACGCGCAACGTCTCGGTGATCAACCTCGCGACGCAGTCGGTCGCGAGCGCCACGACGAGCGCGGCGATGCCCGCTGCCGGATCGAGCGAAGAGCAGATCAACGACGGCCGTCGCTTCTTCGTCACGGGCACCGGTCGCTGGTCGCTGCGCGGACAAGCGTGGAACAGCTGCGAGAGCTGCCACGTCGACGGCCTCTCGGACAACGTGACGTGGTTCTTCGCGCGCGGTCCGCGGCAGAGCACCTCGCTCGACGGAAGCTACGGACCCGACGGAAGCCAGCGAATCTTCAACTGGACCGCGATCTTCGACGAGACGCAGGACCTCGAGGCGAACACCCGCGCCAACTCTGGCGGCGTGGGCGGGCTCGTTCACGCGGTGAGCGCGCCAGCGACGAACGGCGATCGGATCATCATCGACGGAACCGCTCCCACGGGCGCACAGATCGCGACCGCTGCTCCGCAAGCGGGCCTGAGCGGCTCAGCGTCCGAGCTCATCAACGCTGGCGTCTCTGCGGCGGGCGGCGGCACCGTGCGCGCCGCCATCGACGACTGGAACCGCATTCGCGCGTACGTCCTTCAGATCCGCGCCCCTCGCGCGCCGAGCAACCTCGACGCCGCGGACGTGACCGCGGGCCGACAGCTCTTCGTCGACAACAACTGCGCGGGCTGCCACGGAGGCTCGCTGTGGACGGTCTCGCGTCGCTTCTACACTCCCGGCGAGACGAACAATCACCCGACGACGGGCCGGCTTCGCTCGACGGATTTCAGCAAGCCCATGGGCTTTCCGATGGGGCTCGCGCCGCTGGTGGATCTGGGGCCCGCGCGGCTTCGGTACAACGGCTCGGACTCGGCCAACTTCGACTCGATCCAGTGCGTCCTTCGCGCGGTGGGAACGTTTCCGAGCGCGCTCGACGCGGATCGTCGCGGCGTCTCGGCGACCGACGTCCACGTCCGCGAAGTGCGAGGCAACATGAGCACCGCCGCGCAGGGCGCCGAGGGCTTCAACGTCCCTGCCTTGATCGGCATGTCCATGGGCGCGCCGTACTTTCACGCAGGCAACGCGCGCACGCTCGAAGAGGTCTTCTCGACGGTGTTCGACCGCCACGCGCAGGCGTTCTCGAGCAACTTTCTCACGGGGATGAACCGCGCTGTGTCCGTGCGGCAGCTGGTCGCGTTCATCAACTCGATCGACGACTCGACGAGCCCTGTGGCCGCGCGCGGCGCGCTCTCGTTCGAGCCCGACCTCTGCCCGTTGATGTTCTGAGCACAGAGAGCGCTGGGGGGCGCTGACTGTACTGTGCGCGGCTGCCTTGCCGCTGCGTACTCGCCCGCTGCCCTCGACTGGCTGCGTCGATGGGCTGCGTCGATGGGCTGCGCGCGCCTGTGCACTACGATTGTGCAGCCCGTTGCACTGTGCAGCGGACGCGTTGTGCAACGGGGGACGCAACGCGATCTGCACGATCGCCGCGTTGCGCAGAATCGCAGTGAAATCCCTGCTCGATCGCGCGCTTCGTCTCTTGGCACGTCGGTCGCAATGACCTCTGGCGTGCGCGGCGGAGAGCGTCGCGCAAGCCCACGTCCCCCCTTCGGAGATCCTCGCCATGAACCGCTCGATCATCGCCTTCGCCGTCGCCGCCGCGCTCGCTACCAGCTCGTCCCTCGCGCTCGCGTCGGACCAGAACGAGGCGCGCTCGGAGGACGTCGCGGCGATGCTGCGTCCTGGCGAGGGAAGGGTCGCCGTCACGATCCGCGTGACCGAGACCCGCAGCGTGTTCGTGCGCGAAAATGTGATCGCGGATGCGGCGGGGCGCGCGAGCGAGTCTCAGCGATTTCGCTTCGTGTGCCACACTCCTTGCCGCTTGTACGTCCGTCCCGGCGCGGTCGATGTCGCGCTCGTCGGATGGCGAACCAACTACTACCAGTGGAACATCCCCGCGCGCGGCGGCGCGCTCAACCTCTTGGCTCGCCGCCCCGACGGAACGCTCACGGACATGCCCCGCGCGAGCTCCTCTGTCGTCGAGGTCGTCGACAACCGCCGCGCGCAACGCCGCGTGCTCGCGTCGAACGCGCGCTGAACGGGAGAAGGACCATGAGCGTCTCGCGGCGATCAACCCTTGCGCGGACGAGGGATGTTGTACTGCTCGATCTTGTTGATGAGCGTGCGGCGCGAGACGCCGAGCATGTGCGCCGCTTGCGTTTGATTGCCGCCGCACGCGGCGAGGGCTTGCTCGATCTGCTCGCGCTCGACCGAGGCCATCGCGGATCGCAACGACGTGGCCGAGGGACGATCGCCGCTCGAAGCAGCCTCGGGATCTGCGTGGGACGCCGCTGGGGATGCCGCTGGGGACGCTGCTGGGGCGGTCGCTTGGGACGGGGCGAACGCCGCTTTGTGAACGCCGCCCGAGAACGTCGTGACGGTGTTGGTCCCGAGCGCGAGGTGCTCGGCGCGGATCACGCCGTCGGGCGCGAGCAGCACCGCGCGCTCGATCACGTTGCGAAGCTCGCGGATGTTGCCGGGCCAGTGGTAGCGACGAAGCGCGGCGATCGCGGCGCCGTCGATCTCGGGCTCTGACGATCGCCCCGAGGGCTTCCACGCGCGCGACAAGAAGAGCCGCGCGAGCGACTCGATCTCGCCTGTTCGTTCGCGAAGCGGCGGGATGAGCAGCGTCGCGCCGTTGAGCCTGAAGAACAGGTCCGCGCGAAAGCGTCCGGCGGCGATCTCCGCCTGCAAGTCACGGTTGGTCGCGGCGACGAAGCGCACGTCGATCGGCCTCGTACGCACCGCGCCCACGCGACGCACCGCGCGCTCTTCGAGCACGCGCAAGAGCTTGGACTGCAGCGTGAGCGGCAGCTCGCCGAACTCGTCGAGAAACACCGTCCCGCCATCAGCGGACTCGAGCAGACCCGCCTTGCTGGCGTTGGCGCCGGTGAACGCTCCCTTCTCGTGCCCGAACAGCTCGCTCTCGAGCAGGGTCTCGGTGAAGGCCGACGAGTTGAGCCGCAAGAACGGCTTGTTCTTGCGCGGAGAGAGCGCGTGCACTCGCTCGGCGAACACCTCTTTGCCGACGCCCGTCTCGCCGAGCAGAAGCACGTTGATCGCGCCCGGAGCGATCTGCTCGACCAGCCTGTGCAGCTCGGTCATGCGCGCGTCGTTGACGACGTAGCTGCCCGAGACGAGCTCTTGCGTCGCGCGTTGCAGCGGAGGAGGCGGAGGCAGCGACCCGCGGCGCAGCCCGTCCGCGCGACGCAGGCGCGTGCGCAGCGCCTCGAGCAGCTCGGCCCGCGCGAAGGGCTTGGTGATGTAATCGTCCGCGCCGAGGTTCATCGCCGCGCGCATGTCCGCGCGCTCGGATTTGGCAGTCAAGAATACAAATGGAAGGGTCTGCGTCGCGCTGTCGTTTCGCAGCGCGGCGAGCACTCCGAATCCGTCGAGCTCGGGCATCATGACGTCGCACAGGACCAGGGACGGAGCGAAGCTGCGCACCGCCTCGAGCCCGCGCGCGCCGTTGCTGGCGCTCTGCACGGTGAAGCCTTCGGCGCGAAGCAGCTCGACGAGGTTCTCTCGGATGAGGTCCTCGTCTTCGATGACGAGGATCTTCTTGCTCTCTTCGGTCATGGCAACACCTCGGGGATCGAGACGGTGAAGCGCGATCCGACGTTCAGCTCGCTCGCGACAGAGATCGTACCCTGGTGGCGCTCGACGACTCGCTTGACGAGCGCGAGTCCAAGCCCTGTTCCTGGAATTCCACCCACGTTTTTTCCTCGAAAGTATTGGTTGAACAGCCGTTCGATGTCCTCGGGCGCGATGCCGATGCCCGTGTCTTCGATCTCGAAATGCACGCTCCCTCCCTCGCTCCACACGTGCATGCAGACCTCGCCTCCGTCGGGCGAGTATTTCAGTCCGTTGAAGAGCAGGTTGCTCAGCCCGTGGCGAAGCAGCGCCGGGTCGAGCACCACGGTCTCGGGCGCGTCGTCTTCGATCGAGAGCGCCACGCTCTGCCCTGGACGCGCGTAGCTCCGCGCGTCTTCGATGAGCTCGTCGCACAGCGCCCGCAGCCCCGTCGCCACCGGCTTGAACTCGATCTGCCCCGCGTCCGTGCGGTTGAACGCCAGGATCGTCTCGATCATCTTGCTCACGCGCTTGACCGCCGTTCGAATGCGCGAGGCGTGCTCGACGCGCTTCTCCGCGGGCCAGCGATCGCCGTACGCCTCGAGCAGCTCGGCCGACGAGAGCACCACGGTGAGCGGCGTTCGAAACTCGTGGGACAAAAGCGAGAGCAGCCGGCTCTTGGCGTCGCTGAGCTCTCGCTCGCGTTCGCGCTCGTGGCGCAGCGATTGGTTGGCGGCCTCGAGGTCTTGCTTGGCGTCGCGCAGCGCCGCGGCGCTGCGACTCATGCGCACGATGATCTCGAGCGCCCCGAAGGCGATCCCGAGCAGCGCGAGCGTGAACAGCGCCGCTCTGCGCGAAGACGCGGCGTTCATCGCGCGCTGGGTCTCTTCGCTGTAGCGCAGCTCGACCGCGCGCATGCGCGCCCCGGTGGGCAGCCGAACGATGCGCGCGACGAGCTCGTCGACGTCGAGCTTTCGCGTGGCGATCACCGAGGCGTGCGCGAGCACGAGCGCGAGGTCGCCTTGCAGCTCGGGCGCAGCCGCGGCCGAGGCGCGCGCCGCTTGGACGCGCTGCGAGATGCGCGCAGCGATCTCTCGCTCGGGGACCATGTTGAGCAAGAGCACGTCGCCGAGCAGCGCCTCGAGGTCCGCGGCCAGGGGTTGCGCTGCGCTCGCGGCGCGCGCGCGGCCGAGCAGGTCCTTCGCGGCGAGCGGAAAGAACCGCATGGAGTTTCGCAGGATCGCGTGCTCGGTCTTGAACTGCTCGATGATCTGTTGCTTCTGCGCGTGCGTCTCGGTCGAGCTGTGCACGCGCGCGACGATCTCGCTCCTCGCGGACGCAGGTAAGAACTTCGGGACGTCCGCGAGCGCGACATGCAGCGCGTCGACTTCGTTGATGCAGTCGACGAGCGGGTCGTACCGCGCGAGGAGGCCGAGCCGCGCTGTAAGCAATCGTTCGTTGAGGCGAACGTCTGCTGCTTGCACTTGTCTCGCGCGCAGGTTGTACTGTTCGTGTGCGACGCCATCGACAGCGCGCTCGCTGGAGTATCCAGCGAGCGCCGCTGCAGAGAGCAGGAGCACGACCCATGCAAGGCGGAGCGCGGTCAACATGGCATCGACCCGTGGTAGTTTTTCGAGTCTTCGGAGGGTGTTCGGAGTGATTGGCGAGTCGCAGACTCGGGTGACGGTCGCGCGGCTTTCATTTCTCGTCACCGCGACGACGGCCAGTTGGTTTTTCGGCGTTCTCGCCGCGCGCATCGAGCCGAGTCGAATGCGGACGGAAGCGTCCACCCAAGAGAGTGTCGATGAATCGTCGCAAGCGCCGTTGTTGGACAGCGTTCCGGTGACGGCGCTGCCGGCGCGGGTGACGGTGCACACAGAGAAGGCCCGCCTCGGGAGCGCGCTCTATCACGACCGCAATTTGTCTCGCGATCGCTCGGTGTCCTGCGCGAGCTGCCACCCGCTCGACCGCGCAGGAGTCGACGGAGAGGCGCACTCGTTCGGCTCTGCGCAGCGGCCGACGGCGGTCAACACGCCCACGGTCTTCAACTGCGGCTTCAACCTCCGCTACAACTGGAACGGCGCGTACCTCTCGCTCGCCGCCGAGCTCGACGCGCCCATTCAACGCGCGATGGGGATGACCTGGGCGCTCGTGGTCGAGCGCGTTCGGGCCGACGCGCAGTACGTCCAGAAGTTCGGCGCGGTGTATCCCGACGGGATCACCGAGGCGAACATCCGCGACGCGATCGTCGAGTTCGAGCGGGGATTGATCACGCCGGGCTCGCGCTTCGATCGGTATCTCGCTGGCGAGATGGGCGCGCTCACGGCGGAGGAGGCCGAGGGGTGGAGGCTGTTTCGCGAGTTCGGCTGCAGCTCGTGCCACCAGGGCACGAACATTGGCGGCAATATGTTTCAGCGCATGGGCGTGATGGGGGACTACTTCACGGATCGCGGCGGAGAATCGCGGGGCGATCAGGGGCTCGCCGCGGCGACGGGCAACGCGGCGGACCGGCATGTGTTTCGCGTTCCGAGCCTGCGCAACGTCGAGCGCACCGCCCCGTACCTGCACGACGGAACGGCGCGCACCCTCGAAGCCGCGATCGACACGATGGCGCGCTATCAGCTCGGCCGCTCGCTCACGCGCGACGAAGTCTCGAAGATCGCCGCGTTCTTGCGGACGCTCACAGGAGCGTATCAAGGGCAGCCGCTGTGAATGCGACGACATCGTCATGGTGGCTCGCAGGCTCAGAGCACCCGCGATGCCAACGCTCACGCGTCGCGGTTGAATGGCGCTCTTCCCTGCAATTCACCACGCGAATGCGATCGTTGTGAAGCTCGTTCGCTCTGCGAAGTGCAGCCGTCGGCACTTCGCGAAGTGCAGCCGATTGCACAATGTCCAGACGCAGGTGTGCCTTGCGCGGCGAGCGTCGCGATTCGTGACCGGTAAGCGCCGGTAAGGTGCCGATCGCCCAGGGCGGCTGAGATGCTGACCGGTTCATGAAGAGCGACGCCGCGCGCTGCACATCGAAGATGTTCGATCGGTCTTGTCCTGGGGCGGCGCGAGATCGGTGAGAGCAAGCGCGATCGGTTGCACAACGGAGGGTAGTCGCGAGGGCGCACCAGCTGGTTCGGTCGAGTGACGCACGGAGAGCGGTCGGCGTGACCAGGCGGAGCGATCGCTGCCATTGCGCAGGGGCAATGGGATGACGGCGTCGAGGCCGTTCGACGATTGGGGGATTGCGATCGATCGGATCAGGGGCATCCTATCGATCGCAGCGGGTGGCCCCGGTCCAGCGGACCGGGGGATGTAGCTGCGGTGAACGACCTGCGAAATTGCAGGTCAACGTGGGAGGACGAGAGTCATGGCGAAGGCGAAGAAGGCCGCGTCGTCGAGCAAGACGGCGAAGAAGAGCGTGAAGAAGAGCGTGACGAGCGCGAAGAGCGTGAAGAAGAGCGCGAAGCGCGCGGGGCCGGCGGCAACGCCAGTGCGCAACGGAGCGAAGCCGAAGCGGGCGGTGGTGAAATCGCGCGAACCGGCGCTGACGACAGACGAGCGGCGGCGATTGTTGAAGATGCGCGACGACTCGGACGACGTGGCCGAGCGCGCCGTGGCGCTGTGGAGCACCTGGAGAGACGTTCGCGTCCGCGGGCTGAGCCCGGCGAAGCTGCGTTCGCTCATGGTGAAGGCGAAGAACGCGGCGCAGAAAGAGGCGTTCACGGAGTCGTTGTGGGAGGCGAAGATGCGCCCGCTTCAGGACGCGCGGCTGCGCGCGGAGGACGCGGCGTATCGGGCGCTGCTGGATCTTCACGCGCAGGTGAAGGTGCTCGGGCGCAACGATCCCGCGGTGCTCGAGGCGTTCTCGTTTCTCGCAGAGCACGTCAGCGGGACGCGAGAGAGCGAACGAGCGGACGGGGAGGAGAAGCCGGTGGGGTGATGGGCCGGGGGCGGTTCAGCGGTTCAGTCACTGCCACGCAAGCCGGTGGAGCGAGAATCGTGTGGCGATTGCGCGGACGTTGTTGCCGACGCACTCTGTAGATTCAGCGAGCCGATCGATTGGCTCCTCCACGAGCTATCGAGTGCCAGCGATCGAGACTCCGAACAATTCGAGCGGCGCTCCGGTCAACACCCGAGACGGTGCCGGACCGAGCCCGCTGGCGCTTCCGTGAAAGACGCTCACGCTGCCGGGGGTGAGACTAGTCGGGTCAGGAAAGGTCGGAACTCCCACGACGAGATCGCCGAAGCCGTCACCGTTCACATCGCCTCCGGAGATGGCTGCGCCAAAGAGCGCGGCAGTCGTTGATCCAAACGCCTGCCAAAGGGGGGTGCGCCAATTCGGAGCGGCCGCACCCGGAAACGCGATGACGGTGCCCGCTCGGTAGAGCAAGCTTGGACTGTTGACGTGTGTGTCCATCAAGCTAACGATCGCTTCGGAGTAGCCGTCACCGTTGAGGTCGCCAGAGCCCAGTCTCGGTATTGAGGATGCCGAGGACGAAGCGGAACACGAAGGGGTCCCTGAACCTTCGCTTGTGATCCGGATCGGCGCCCCAAAATACGCCATGACACACGCATAGTTCACCGTCGCGGAGACGAGCAGATCCGAGAGCCCGTCGCCATTCAGGTCGCCTCCACCCGCTACCACAGCGCCCCAGTACAGGTAATTCCCAATCGGGGGGTCGATAATCTGAGGGTGTGTTGCAATTCCGTGAATCGTTCCGTGAAACACCAACACGTAATACGCTGTGCTGGCTGGTCGAGCGACGCGAGTCACGATGTCTCCGAATCCGTCGCCGTCGACATCGCCGGCGTGTGCGCTCGAGTCGCCCGTGACGTTGGGACCCAAATCCGAGTTGAAGAAACGTCTGCCGAGAACGTGTGGCGGAAAGCTGATGGTTTGACCCGCTGCTGTGGCGATGCCCGCCGCGCTGCCAAACAGTACTCGCAGTCCCGAGGCGGTACTCTCGTGAAGCACATCTGCGAATCCATCCGCGTTGACATCGCCAGCTGTGCTGACAACCGCTTCGCCGAGTTCTACTGCTGCGGGCGATCGAAGCCCGCTCGCGCCTCCGTAGAAGATCCAGCTATTCCGAGCCGAAGCCACCGCAAGATCGCTGTACCCATCGCCGTTGACGTCGCCGGTCGTCGCGAGATGACGGCCGAATGAGTCATTCGCGATGCCGCCATCGACCACCAAGTTGGCCGACGCACCGAGGCCAGTGCGGGAGCCGTGAAACACGCTGACGCTGCCGACCCACATTCCCCCGATGACGCGACCAGGGGATCCGACTGCGATATCGTCGAATCCGTCGCCGTTGAAGTCGGCGTGCGGGGTGCTGCTGCTGTCGATGGCACTGGTGTTGTCTCTCACTGGGGTGTGAAACAGCCACGTCGGACCGACCTCGGAAGGACGATCGTCGACAGCTCCGACCCTTGCGCGCGCACGCCAGAACACGGTGCTCGATGGCGGCAGTGCAACGGACGGACGCGCGGACGAGCCAACGACTCGCACGGTCTCGATCACTGTCGAACAAGCGCGGTCGCGGCATAGCTCAATCACCGCTCCGTCCGCTCCTTGTGGTAGCGCGAAGCGAAGTGTTGGTTGACGCAGCGTTGTGTTCCCGCACGAGACCGGAACGATCGGTCGTACGCCGCCATCCGCGACGCACGCAGACCCAACGCGGTGAAAGCCAGCATTGCAGGCAAAGTCGCACGCCGCCCCCACACAAACTGGCGTGCTGTTGGGGGTCGACGCGAGGCAACTCCGTCCGCAAGCGCCGCAGTGTCGGATGTCCGTCGCGAGACTCGTCTCGCAGCCGTTGCTCGCGACAGAGTCGCAGTTGCCAAACCCCATAGCGCAGTTGGCAACACCACACATTCCGCTAAGGCAATATGCCGCCGAGGTATTGGCCAGGCTGCAAGCGCGACTGCAAGCGCCGCAATTTGCTGGGTCGATGCTTGTGTTGGTGCACGATCCCGAACACGTTTCGAGTCCCGACGCACAGGATGCGGCGCAAACTCCCATGGAGCACACTTGACCTGACGCACAAGCGATTCCGCAAGCGCCACAGTTCGAGTGGTCCGACTGAATGTTCACGCACAGCCCGCCGCAGTCCGTCTGTGTCGCGGGGCAGGTCGTCTCGCATCGACCCGTCGCGCAGAGTTGCCCCTGCGGGCAGCGCGAACCGCATGCGCCGCAGTTCGATCGATCTGTTCGGAGGTCGCGGCAGGTCCCACCACAGTTGGTCGTGTCGGGCGCGCAAAATAGCGAGCACCTCCCCATTGCGCACACCTGTCCCGCAGCACACGTCGCCCCGCAGGACCCGCAGTGCTGCGAGTTCGTCTGCGTATCGATGCACTGCCCAAAGCAGAGTTGCTCTCCGGCTGCGCAGACGACGTCCGCAGTCGAGTCGATGCTCGGCGAACTATCGATGCTGGACTCTCCGGCCGAAGAGTCGTTCATGATTACGTCGGCGACTGTTGTGTCGGTGCTGCTCGAGTCCTGATGCATCCCCTCACGCCGCCCTGGAGAACGCCTGGGTAGGCGT
>JAXLYJ010000043.1:0-59807 GCA_046351515.1 Polyangiales bacterium | reverse complement strand
CCGGCGCAATTGCGGTACGCGCATGGTCATCGTCCCCGAGTGCCAGTGCTCGAGGACGCGCCCGGTGCAGAGCCAGAACGGGTAGTCGTTGTCCGGGCTCTCGGGCGGCGGCGCGTACGAGTGAATCCAGATGAGCGCTTTGTCGTCGCGCGTGACCGAGTGATAGAATTGAAATCGCTTTCCTTGGGCGACGTATTTGTCTTCGCCCTCGACGAAGCGATAACGGGTCTCTCTCCAGACTCCGTCCTCGCCGCGGATCACCGGCCAGCGTATTCCGCGGGCGCGGACGTACTCTTGGTACGGCGCGAGGTCCTTGTGCTTGAAGCGCGAGAACCGTCGGTACTCTTCGAACAAGCGCTCGTCCACGTTGACGTCGTAGAAGTGAGCCCAGTCCCAAATGGGAACCTCGACTCCGTCCGGGCGCTTCGTCTCGAAGAGCCACTTGCCGTCCTTGTCGCGCATCCCGGCCATTCCGCGGTTGAACAGCTCGCGCGAGACCGCGATCATTTGCCACACGTCGTCGCGCGCTTCTCCGGGCGGATTGACCTGCTTGAACCACTGCTGCGTGCGGCGCTCGGAGTTGCCGAACATGCCGTTCTTCTCGACCCACATCGCGCTCGGGAGAATCAAATCCGCTTCGCGCGTCGTGGCCGTCGGGTACACGTCGGACACGATCAAGAACTTGTCCGCCATGCGCCTGGACGGAGCGAACAAGCGATTGAGATTGGGCAGCGATTGACCAGGGTTTGTGACCTGCACCCAGATCGTCGAGATGTTGCTGTTGGGCTGTCCCGTCGCGGTCGAGAAGCGCTTCCACATCTCGACCGTGTGCGGTCCTGGCGTGGCGTTGATTCGTCCAGGAGGGAGGTTCCAGATCTCTTCGGCTTCGTGACGGTGCTCTGCGTTGGCGACCATCAATCCGCCGGGGAGCAAATGGACGAGCGTCCCGACTTCGCGCGCAGTTCCGCAAGCCGAGGGCTGACCCGTGAGGCTCTGCGGTCCGTCACCAGGGCGGCCCCAGTGGCCCGAGAGCAAGTGCACCGCGTGGACCAATCGATTGATCGCCGTGCCCTGCGTGTGCTGGTTCATTCCCATGCACCAGAGCGAGACGATCTTCTTGTTGGGGTCCGCGAACCAGCGCGCGAGCATGCGGATCTTCTCCGCGGGGACGCCAGAGATCTCTTGCACGCGCTCGGGCGTGTACTGCGCGATGTGCCTTCGAAAGTCGTCCCACGTAGCAGCTTCGCCGTTGAGGCTCGGCTGCGCGGTGTCCTTGCGGATGTTGCAGAAGCGCTCGACGAACTCGCGGCTGTACGTCCCGTTTTGCACGAGGACGTTCATGATTCCGTTGGCGATCGCGAGGTCGGTGTGCGGCTTGAACTCCAGGTACTCTGTCGCGAACTGCGTCGTGCGCGTGCGGCGCGTGCCGATGTCCACGAGCTCGAAGCGCTCTCCCTTCGAGCGACGATCGATGAATCGCGAGAAGAGAACAGGGTGCATCTCCGCGGGGTTGTTTCCCCAGAGAAGGATCACGTCGGCGACGTCGAGGTCGTCGTAGCAGCTCGCGGGCTCGTCGACGCCGTACGTGCTGGTGAAGCCCGTGACCGCCGAGGCCATGCAGAGCCTCGCGTTGGGCTCGATGTTGTTGACCCCGAGGCCGCCCTTCATGAACTTGTTGGCGGTGTAGCCTTCAGGAATGGTCCATTGCCCCGAGCCGTAGATCGCGAATCCCTGCGGGTTCGCTTGGATCTTGTCGGCGATGATTCGAATGGCCTCTTCCCAGGTGATGGGCTCGTGTCGTCCGTTGCGCTTGAGCAGCGGGCGCGTGAGGCGGTCGCTGCCGTAGAGCGCGAGTCCGACGTGGTAGCCCTTCACGCAGAGGAGGCCTTTGTTCACCGCGGCCATTTGATCGCCGGCGATCGCGACGACGCGGCCGTTGCGGGTGCCGACTTGGACGTGGCAGCCTGTTCCGCAGAAGCGGCAGGGGGCTTTGTCCCAGTGAACATCGGCGCCCGCGCGGCGCGCGACGGTGGGGTCGAGCGGAAGCGTGGGCTGCGCGGCGGCTCCGGCGTCCTGCGCTTGCGCGAGCGACCTGCGGCTCGCCACTGCGGTGGCCGCGGCCAATGCGGTGACCTTGAGAACCTCACGTCGCTCCATCAGACCTGCTCCTCGATGAGAGAGAATTCATTGTTCGAATCGTCGGTGCGGGACTTTTTCCATTTCGTGTCGAGCACGTCGGACGTGAACGATCCCGCTTCGATGTCAGAGAAATCTTCGAATACGAGGTCGACCAGCAGCACGCCGGGGACCTTCGAGATGTCTTGCCAGAGCGCGACCTGCGCTTCGATGGTGTCGGCGTCGGTGGCGATGGGGAGTTTGCGGGCGTGTTGCATTTCGCCCAGCGTGACTCCGGACAGGGCGCGGAGGGCGTCGGTCGCGAACGCGCACAGGGCGTCGTCGTCCGCGAGGGTGAGCACGAGTCCTGCGACGGGCATCACTCAGCCTCCTTTGCTTCGAGGGCTTTTGTGGCAGCGTTTTCGAGGGCGGTCTCGTCGCGCAGCTCGTCGGTCATCGCTTGCAGGCCGATCTTCATGGCGACGGTGAAGATCATGAGCCCGAGGGCCCAGACTCCGGCCATCACTTGCCATTCGGTCTTCGACGGCGTGTACGGGACGATCTCGTGCAGCGTGCTCGGAACGAATCCAGGAATGATCAATCCCATTCCCTTCTCGATCCAGACTCCGATGAAGGTGAGGACCAGCGCCGAGTTGAGGACGCGTCGGTTTTGGTAGAGCGCGGGCGTGTGGATAATGATCGCCGCGAGCACGTTGAACGTGATCGCCGTCCAGATCCACGGGACGAGCTCAGCGTGGCCGTGCAGACCCAAGAAGAGATAGCGCGCGGACGATGCGTGCGCGCCGCCGCCGTAGAAGATGGTGAACACCTCGGAGGCGAGCATGAAGAGATTGATCAGCACGGTGACGCGCAGGATCGAGAGCAGGCGCTGGATCGCTCCTTCGGGGACGGAGAAGTTCGTGAAGTGCCGGACGAGCTGGAGCACCAGCACGATGAACGCGGGCCCGGTGACAAACGCGCTCGCGAGGAAGCGCGGGGCGAGCAGGGCGCTGTTCCAGAAGGGGCGTCCGCCGAGGCCGGCGTAGAGAAACGCGGTGACCGTGTGAATCGAGAAGGCCCAGATGATCGAGAGAAAGACGAAGGGGAGGTACCACTTCGGATCGGGCTTCTTTCCGAGGTAGCGCGTGTAGATGAGATAGCCGCACACGTGCAGGTTGAGCAGGAGATATCCGTTGAGGACGATCACGTCCCAGCTCAACATGGACACCGGCCAATGAAATCGGCCGATTCCTGGGATCATGTGCCAGAATCGATCGGGCCGTCCCAAGTCCACCACGACGAAGAGCAGCGCCATGATCAGCGCGGCCACGGCCAAGAGCTCTCCGATGATGACCACGTCGTGCATGTCGTGGTCGTCGTAGAGGTACGCCGGGACGACCATCATCACGCCTCCGGCCGCGAGGCCGACGAGGAAGGTGAAGTTGGCGATGTACAGCCCCCAGGACACGTGGTCGGTCATCGCGGTGACCGCCATTCCGTTGGCCATTTGCAGGGCCCAGGCGTGCGCGCCCACGAGCGCGATCGCCGTGAGCACGAACATCCAAGTGTAGAAGACCCACGTGCCTTCGCTCGCTCGCCAGAACACTTTGGCGAGAAACCTCGGGTACGTCAGGTGGTGCGCGGTTTTGCTTTCAGCGCTCACGGCAATGGCTCCCAGGCTCACTTGTCGAAGAAATAGAAGAACCGCGGTTTGGTCCCGAGCTCTTCTTTGAGCACGTAGACGCGCTTGTTCTCGAGGACCCAGCGGATCGAGCTGTTTTCATCGAGGACGTTTCCGAACACGCGCGCGCCGGTGGGGCAGGCCTCGAGGCACGCGGGCAGCTGCCCTTGCCGAGTTTTGTGCAGGCAGAACGTGCACTTCTCGACGACGCCCTGCGGGCGAATGCGATTGGACAGGTACGACTGGTTCGGGTTGATCTCTTCTGCAGGGATCTCGGGCTTTCGCCAGTTGAACCGTCGCGCGTGGTAGGGGCACGCGGCCTCGCAGTAGCGGCAGCCGATGCACCAGTTGTAGTCCACGACGACGATTCCGTCGGGCTCTTGCCAGGTGGCTTCGACCGGGCAGACCTTGGTGCAGGGCGGGTTTTCGCACTGCTGGCACTGCACGGGCATATAGAACTTGCCGTCGGCTCGGACGGGGTGATCGTAGTCCGCGCGGCCTCGCTCCATGTCCATGGAGCCCTGCTCCATTTCGAGCACTCGAATGTAGGAGTTGTGCGAGGCGCGGTCGTGGTTGTTCTCTTGGTGGCAGGCTTCGACGCAGCGACGGCAGCCGATGCAGAGCGAGAGGTTGAGCGCGTAGGCGAACTGCACTCCCGCTTGGGGGCGAATGTCTTTGATGGTGACTTCGCGGCCGTATTTCTGTTTCGTCTCGGCTTCGAGGCGCGCGAGCACGTCGCGGATCTCTCTCGAAGAGAGCTCGCGATAGTGCTTCTGCAGCCACTCTTGGACGTTGGTGGTGTCCGTAAACTGTTGAATGGGCGCGAGGGCTTTCGCGAAGGCGCCCGCGCCGAGCGTGGTCGCGAGGACCTTGAGCGCGACGCGGCGCTTGACGGTGCTGTCGTTGGTGTCAGCCATGGCTGCCGGCTCCCGATGGGCGGTGCGAGGTGGGCAGGTCGCGCGGCGGCGGGGCCGGGCTGAACTGCGGAAATCTCGGGGTGTGAGAGTCGTGGCAATCCGCGCAGTGATTGCGAGTCCGCGGGCCTCGCTGCAGGTCCCAATAGCCGTTCATGCCGCCGTGCGCGCCGTGTTGGTAATCGCGCGCTTGCAGGCCGTGGCACTGCGAGCAGAGGCGCATCGATTCGGTCATGGGGATGGACTCGCCCGTGGCCAATCGCAGTCGATTGAACTGCGCGGGGTCGTGGCACGAATTGCATTGATTCGTTCCGTGCTCGAAGCGCATCCCTGCGTGGGGGCCGCCGAGGGTGGCGACGCTGTCGGGGAGGCGAAACTGCTGAGTGCTGTGGCAGGTCTCGCAGCGCACTTCGACGGGGCGTCCGAGGGCGTCGGTCTCGCGGGTCGAGATCGCTTCGAGCCAGCGAGGTTGGTGGATGCTCACTGCGAACGGAGCAGCGTCAGCGGCTCCTCCGTCGGGCGCGGTTCGCGGGGCGTAGATGCGATCTTGAACGTCCCGGTTGCCGCATCCAGCGAGGGCGGCGAGGAGGGCGACCGCGAAGGGGGCGCCACGAGGGGGAGAGGCCATGCGTGCTTCGACTCCATCCTCGCTGTGTGCAGTAAACAGACCAACCAGGCCGATTTGATCCGACGCTGAATCTACTAGGTAAATAAGGGGATAACTTGGTCCGCTGTAACGGCTTCGCGCTCGTGCGAGGGTGCACGAGCTGCGTCACGGTGCATGCGCTGCACGGGGCGCTCGGTGGGGCGGCGCGCTTGACGAGGGGCGGTGATGAACGAACAGTGCGCGGCCGTGACGACTGTTCCCTACTCGCCCACTCGCACGACGAAGATGGGCACCCTGGGCAATGTTCTCTGGATTCTCGTTGCGGGCGGAGGCCCGTTGGCGCTTGGCTACGCGGTGGCAGGGCTGGCGCTCGGGCTCACGTTCATCGGGATTCCCTTCGCGATCGCGGCGATGAGGCTCGCTGTGTACGCGGCGCTGCCGTTCGATCGGCGCGTGGTCGACAAGCCCAACGGCATCGGCTCGGGCTTCATCGGCTTCGTGTTCAACCTGTTCTGGCTGGTGATCGCGGGCTGGTGGCTCGCGATCGGGCACCTCGTGTTCGCCTTCGGAAGCGCGATCACGATCGTCGGGCTGCCCTTCGCGTGGGCGCACTTGAAGCTCGCGTGGCTCGCGCTCTGGCCGTTTGGCAAAGAGATCGTCTGAGCTCAACGCGCGCTGGCGTCAGCGCTGACGACGAGGGGGCCTGCGTCGGTCGATGAAACGGGGGAGGGATTCGAGTTCGAGGCATTCGTTGGATTCGACGAATTCGTCGAATTCGTCGAATTCGTCGACTGCGCGGAGCCGGCGCTCGACGGAATGATCGGCGGCACCGACGGCTCGGGCGATCGCAGCATTCGCTCGAAGCGGTGCAGCGTCTCGACTTCGCGCCGCTCCCAGCGGGTGACTCGGCAGCGACCGAAGTGGTACCAGCCGAGCATTCCGAGGGTGCTTCCGCAGCGCTGACGGCCCATCGCGAGAAAGCGAAGGGCGAGCGCGACGACCTCGTCCTCGGTCATCGTTTGCCGAAGCGAGCGCATCACGCCGAAGGGAGCGAAGCGTCCGCGCGCGGTGTGCCAGCTCGTCTCGTGGTAGTCGATCGTCGCGAGCAGCGCGCGCGTGTGAACGTCGGGGCTCGCGCGCTCGATGGCGTCCGCGACGGGCTGCATTCGTGGTTGGTGCTGGCTCCACCAGAGCGGAGCGACGAGCATCATCAGCGTCGCGACCTGCATCTCGGCAGTGTGCTGCAGTCTCGCGGGCGTAGGCAAAGTGGGAGAACAGGGGCGCAGGAGGGCGCGAGATGCTGTACCCTTGCGCCCCCCGCGGGCCGGGAGCAAAACCCCCGGCTCACCGGTTCTGTCCTCTCGAAAGGCGAAATAGCCCCCCATGATTGCCTGGCTGCTGCAGAAGATCCTCGGGACCAAGCACGACCGCGAGCTCAAGAAGCTCAACCCGAAAATCGATGCCATCAACTCGCTCGAAGCGAAGATCAAGAAGCTGAGCGACGACGAGCTGCGTGCGAAGACCGCGGAGTTCAAGCAGAAGATCGAGAACGGCGCGACCGTCGATGACCTGCTCGTCGAGGCGTTTGCCGTGTGTCGCGAAGGCGGCCGTCGCTCGTTGGGGATGCGCCACTACGACGTGCAGCTCATCGGCGGCATGGTGCTCAACCGCGGGGCGATCGCCGAGATGAAGACGGGCGAGGGCAAGACCCTCGTCGCGACGCTCGCTGCGTACTTGAACGCGCTCGAAGGCAAGGGCGTGCACATCGTCACGGTCAACGACTACCTCGCGCGCCGCGACGCCGAGTGGATGGGCAAGCTGTACGGCTTTCTCGGGTTGACCACGGGCGTTGTGCTCAACGGGCAGGACGACCGCGAGAAGCACCTCGCGTATCGCGCGGACATCACCTACGGGCAGAACAACGAGTTCGGCTTCGACTACCTGCGCGACAACATGAAGTACTCGGTCTACGAGTGCGCGCAGCGACCGTTGCACTACGCGATCGTGGACGAGGTCGACTCGATCTTGATCGACGAGGCGCGCACGCCGCTGATCATCTCGGGCCAGCCCGAGGCGAGCACGCACTTGTACGCGGAGATCAACAAGATCATCCCGTACCTCAAGAAGGACGAGCACTACGTCCTCGACGAGAAGGCGCACCAGGTCACGCTGACGGACGAGGGCATCGAAGAGGCCGAGCGGCGGTTGAAGGTCGACAACCTGTACAACCCCGAGAACATCGAGCACCTGCACGTGCTCAACCAGTGCTTGCGCGCGCACACGCTCTACAAGAAGGGCGTCAATTACCTCGTGCAAGAGGGCAAGGTGAACATCGTCGATGAGTTCACCGGGCGCGTGCTGGCGGGCCGTCGTTGGAGCGACGGATTGCATCAGGCGGTCGAGGCGAAGGAGTTCGTGCGCGTTCAAGAAGAGAACCGAACGCTCGCGACGATCACGTTTCAGAACCTGTTTCGCATCTACAAGAAGCTCGGCGGAATGACGGGCACGGCGGACACGGAAGCCGAGGAATTTCACTCGATTTACAAGCTCGACGTCGTTCCGATCCCGACGAACCGAAAGGTGCAGCGCGTGGACGCGGACGACCTCGTGTACAAGACCGAGCGCGAGAAGTTCGAAGCGGTCGCGCAAGAGATCGCGGACTGCGTCGAGCGCGGGCAGCCCGTGCTCGTGGGCACCACGAGCGTGGCGAAGTCCGAAGCGATCTCTGCGCTGCTCACGAGGGACGGGGTCGAGCACGAGGTGCTCAACGCCAAGCAGCACGAGCGCGAGGCGTTCATCGTCGCGCAGGCGGGGCGCAAGAGCCGCGTCACCGTGGCCACCAACATGGCAGGCCGCGGAACGGACATTCTCCTCGGCGGCAACCCCGAGATGCTCGCGAAGTGGGACCTGCGTCAGCAGGGCAAGAACCCGAACGACCCAGCGGTGGCAGACGACCTCGCCAAGCGCGTGGCCGAGCTCGAAGAAGAGTGCAAGGCCGAGCGCGAGGTGGTTCGCGCCGCGGGCGGACTGCACATCGTCGGCACCGAGCGTCACGAGTCGCGGCGCATCGACAACCAGCTCCGCGGGCGATCGGGCCGTCAGGGAGACCCGGGTTCGTCGCGCTTCTTCTTGTCGCTCGAAGACGACTTGATGAGGATTTTTGCAGGCGAACGCGTGCAGGCCATCATGGACTCGCTCGGGATGGAAGAGGGCGTTCCGATCGAGCACCCGTGGGTGACCAAGAGCGTCGAGAACGCGCAGAAGAAGGTCGAGGCGCGCAACTTCGACATCCGCAAGAACCTGCTCGACTACGACGACGTGATGAACCAGCAGCGCAAGGCCATCTACGGCACGCGTCGCGAGGTTCTCGAAGGCAAGTACACGCTGAAGAAGGCGAACGAGGACGACGACGATCGCACGATTCCGCCGCTCGACGAGGCGACGGCCGAGCGCGTCGAGAAGACCTGCGAAGAGATGGTCTGCGCGTACCCCGAGGACGCCGAGCAGGTCGAGAAGGTCATCGAGGAAGAGCTCAAGGGCAACGAGGTTCAGCCGCTGATGCCGCCGGCGAAATCGCTGGACGAGCTGAAGGCCGTGCACCCGTTTGCGATCGAGCGCGAGGCGTATCGGTTCTACGGCGTTCGCGTGCAGGGGATGGAGAAGCACGCGAAGAAGCCCGAGAAGGTGCGCGAACTTCTTCGTGACGGCGCGAAGCAGTCGCTCGCTGAGCAGCGCGAGCGCTTGCTCGACCTGTGCGACTCGGTGTGCGTCCACATGGTGACGCAGTTCGCTCCGGACCGCGTCGAGCGCGACGATTGGAACATCGTCGCCATCGCCAACGCGTTCATCGATCACTTCGGTCCGCTCGTCGAGGACGACAAGGATCTCAACCGTCGGGACGATGCGTCGGAGGCGAAGGCCGAAGAGGGCGAAGACGCGGCGAAGGCTGAAGAGAAGGCGAAGGCGCTGGCCGAGCGCAACGAGCGGGCGAAGGAGCTCGGGCTCGTTCCGCAGGCGCTGGCGCTGTACGATCGCTTGGAGGCGCTGGGGACGCGCGAGGACATGGTGCGGCTCCTCTACGTGCAGGCCGAGAAGATCGTGCACGCGTACGAAGAGAAGATCGGCCTCGAGCAGCTCACGCGCGTGCACCGCTCGCTGATGCTCGAGGACATCGACCGCTCGTGGATCGACCACCTCACGAACATGGACCACCTGCGCGACGGAATCGGCCTGCGCGGATACGGTCAGCGCGACCCGAAGCTCGAGTTCAAAAAAGAGGGCTTCGACATGTTCAAGGCGATGATGTCGAACGTGTCGGCCAACGTCGCGAAGAAGCTCTTTCACTTGCAGGTGCAGAGCGCGGCGGACGTCGATCGTCTCGAGGCGGCCGAGCGCGAGCAGCACATGGCGCTCGAGCGCTCGATGCGCGCGACGCACCCAGCGGCGCAGCAGGATCTCCCGGCGGGAGACCTCTCGCCTGAAGAGTTCGAGCAGGGCCTGCGCGAGCTCGGGATCGACCCCGAGCAGATCAGCGCGGTGCGTTCGCGAAAGCCCAAGTCCAAGGATCGCGCGGACGGAGCGGACGCTTCCGAGTCGAGCGCGGCTCCGACGAGCGAGGCGTCGAGCGATGACGCCGAAGGCGTCGAGAGCGTGCGCAAGGCGCAGCCGAAGATCGGCCGCAACGATCCGTGCTTCTGCGGCTCGGGCAAGAAGTACAAGAAGTGCCACGGCGCGAGCGAAGCGGCCGCGGACTGAGCCCGGTCGCGCGGTTCGAGCGTCGCGCTCGCCGCGAGAGCAACGAACTGTAATCACCGCGCGGGGGGGATCTCTGGTGCAATTGCCAACGAGGGACTTCGATGGCCGTCGACACACGCAGCAAGATTCACCACGTCGATGACCGATGTTGCTTCGGCTCGCGCGACGACGTGACGCTGTCGATCTGGCGCGGCGCGCCGACGATGGATCGGATCATGGCGCAGCGCTCTGTGCTCGAGCGCTGCCTCGCTCGGTACGATCAGGTGTACTCGCTCACAGCGTTTCGCTCGGTCGACATGAGCATGGGGCAGTTCTCCGATGAGCGATTGCGGGCGGAGTTCGACAAGCTCGGCAAGATGATGGACGGGCCGCTCGTCGCGCACGCGCTGGTGATCATCGGGACGGGCTTCATCGCAGCGACGCTGCGCAGCGCGACGGTCTCGCTCGGCATGGTGATCCGCAGCCGCGTGGTGACGAAGTCGTTCGACGACATCTACGCGGGCGGCAAGTGGCTGGTCACGCAGCGCAAAGGCGAGGCGCGTCCGCAAGAAGCCGAGGGGATCGAGGCGCTGCTGCGCTCGATGACGGCGCAGCTCGACGAGCGAGCGGCGGGCTCGACCGCTGCGCGCTGAGCTCAGAGCACGCGCTCGAGCTCGTCTTGCGCGCGAACGACTTCGATCGCGGCGTCTTCGCGGGTGCTGTAGTGCTTCGCGAAATCGCTGAACCAGCGGCCTTCGCGCGAGTCGGGGACGAGCGTCGCGAGGTAGTGCCGCGCGCGGGTGAGCAGCTCGGCGCGTTCGCGTTCGCGCTCGGCGCGTTGGGTGGCCTCTCGCGCCGCGCGCTCGTGTTGTTCAGCGGCCGCGCGCTGTTCGCGCTCGCGCTGTTCGGTGAGGGATTTTTCACGAGATTCGCGCTCGTCGCGCGCGGAGTACTCGTCGCGTAGCGAGTCGAGCAGCTTGGTGATGTCGTTCACGGTGAGCGCTCCCATCGGTGAAGGCCTCGGTGATGAATCGCCGTTCAGTCGCGGATCGCGTCGAGCAGCACTTCGCTGAGCGGGCGATCTTCGAGGTCCGTGATCGTGAGCGTGTCGACGATGTCGAAGCGCGCTCCGGCGCGGCCGAGGTCGTCGTCGAGCGCCTTGAGAAAGCGCGCCGCGCCCGGGTCGTCGCCCACTTGCACGAACGAGACAGCGAGCTCTTCGTCGCGCTCGAGCTTGCGAGAGGCCTCGATGATCACCTTCATCACCGCGCGCGGATCGTCGGGCTCGCCGTCGGTCACGACGAGGATGGTCTCGGGTTTGTGCCCCGCGCGGTTCGCTGTCTTGCGGGCGAAATACTGGGCGAACGCGTCGTCGAGGACGCCCGCGAGGTTGGTCGAGCCCATCGGTTCGTTCTCGCGAAAGAGCTTCGCGACGGTGTCCGTACGGACGTTGTCGTAGCGCTTGAAGCGGCCGTTGAAGAGGTAGACGGTGAGCCCGTCGGGGTCGAGCTGCTCGCAGCGCGAGGCGAGGGCGAGGGTGGACTCTTGAACGATGTTCCAACGAGAGCGGCCTGTGCGCGCGTCGGGTTGAGCCATGCTTCCGCTCTTGTCGAGGATCAGCGTGTAGTCCCGGTTCTCGATCATGGTGTGGACCTCCGTCCCGTCTGCCCTCGCTCGTTGACCATCGACGATCGGCAACGAACGACCGTCGCTAGCTCACGGTGAGCCAACGCGGCGAAAGGGGGCGACGAGGCAGAGCGATGACGCCGGCGGGCCCTGTACGCAAGGGATGCATCGACGTTTTGTCTGCAAATTACCTGGCGAATCGCACTTGGTGCCTATCTAATACGTGCGCTCGAACTCGCGCCGACGTTCGTTCGAACATCGGGGGCTTGACGGTCGGAGAGGGCGTACATATCAGCCCCGTTCATCGCCGAGCGACCGCTGGTGTGGGTCGCGAACCAACGGCGAGGAGGTCAGCCCGGGGCGTCCGGGCGGTGTTTTCGGAGAAGTCTCTCGGGTCTCGGCTGTGTGCAGCCCGCGAGACGTCCATCGCAAACCACCGCCGACGCTTGCGGCGCCTTCGACCATCGCGGAGTTCACCGTCGATGGCGGGAGCGGCCGGAAGAGCCCCTTCGATCCCCGCGCGGTGTGGCGCGGCGATCGTCGCCGTGGCGTCGGTGTCTGCGCGCTCGCTGATGAGAACAGCGGCGCGCGAGGAGTCGACGCCATGTCCCTGCTCTCGATCGATGCGCTCATCGCGCTGCTCACGCTCACGACCCTCGAGGTCGTGCTCGGAATCGACAACGTCATCGTCCTCGCGCTCACGGTCTCGAAGTTGCCCGACGCGCAGCGCGATCGAGCCCGTAAAATTGGGCTCTTTCTCGCGTTGTTCACGAGGCTCGGGCTGCTCTCGACGCTCGCGTGGATCACCAAGCTCACGACGCCGCTCTTCTCGGTGTTGGGGCACGGCTTCTCGGGTCGTGACCTGGTCTTGATCGCGGGCGGAGCGTTTCTCGTCGCGAAGGCCTCGACCGAGATCTTCGAGCGCACCGAAGGCGAAGAGGAGTCAGGAGCCCATGAATTCAAGAAGCCCAAGAAGGCGCCCGCGTTCGCCGCGGTGGTGGCGCAGGTCGTCGCGCTCGACATCGTGTTCTCGCTGGACTCGGTGATCACCGCCGTGGGCATGTCTCGCAACCTCACGGTGATGTGCGTCGCGGTCGTGTTGGCTGCGGGCTTGATGTTCTTCGGCGCGAAGGCGATCGGAGATTTCATCGAGCGCCACCCGAGCACGAAGGTGTTGGCGCTGAGCTTCTTGATGCTCGTCGGCGTGACCCTCGTCGCGGATGGAATGGGTCATCACATCGAGAAGGGATATCTCTACACGGCGATGGGCTTCGCGTTCGCGGTCGAGTGCGTCAACCTCTGGAAGCGCCGCGTCGCCAAGGCGGTGCGCGAGCTCGCCGCCGAGCGCGTGGCGAGCGAAGAGAGCCCCTCGGTCGAAGCGAGCCTCGCTACCGTCGCTGAGCACGATCCGCGACGCGCGCAGTAAGCGCAGAGCGCAGCGCGGCTGCGACGTTGCTCGCGGTCCAGGGGGCGATCGCGACGCCGACGGGGAGAGAGAGCTCGGTCGCGAACACTTCGCGAGCGAGCGCGGCGCTGTCGGTCTCGCCCACCGCGACGAGGGCCGCGCTCGCGCCGGCGCCGAAGACCGCCCACAAGGGCGAGAACTCTCGCGTGGCGGGGACGGCGAAGAGCTCGATGCGAAGGGCGCCGATGACGAGCGTTCCGAGGGGGGCGAGGGTCTCGACCATTCCGCCGCTGCCTGCGCCTTCGGCGGCGACGAAGCCCGCGACGCCTCCGAGCGCGCGCGCGAGGGCGACGTCAGCGCTCGCGACGTCGTGATCGACGACGACGACGACCCGCGCTCCGCCCACGTTTGCGATGCGCTCTGCGAGCGCGCGGGCGATGGTCGAGTCGAGCACTTCGACGCGGCCCGAGCTCGTGCCTCCGGCGACTTCGACGAGGCCTTCGCGGCGCAGTTCATCGAGCGCCGAGAGCAGGTCCGCGTCGGGCAGGGGGGATGCGTCGAGCAGGGCTCCGAGGGTCTTGGTCGTGTCGAGCAGGCGCGCGACGTCGAAGAGCGCGGGCTCTTTTTCGAAGCGATCGGTGATGACCGAGGGCCAGACGAGGCGCGCTTTGCGCACTTCCATCCAGGGCTCGGGCATCGAGGGCTTGAGCCTCGCGATCTCGTCGATCTGCCGCGTGGCTTCGAAGAGCGCGGGGCCGAGCGGCATGGACTCGAGGCTCGACTGCGCGCTGTCGAGCTCGCGGTGATTGAAGACGAACGAGCCCTCGGGCAGGGCGAGCAGGCGGACGAAGGCCTTCATTCCTGCGGCGGTTCCGCAGGTGATGGATTTGACCTCGCCGCTGTCGAGCACGACCGAGCCGAAGCGGCCTGGGGCGTCGACCGAGAGCGTTCCGGTCGCGCGATTGACCGCGAAGAGCTGCAAGAGATCGGGAAAGGTGATCTGCCCGAGGTCTCCGCGCAGCTCTCTCGCGTTGCTGGCCGCGCGCAGTCGCGTCACGACCAGCGCTTCGAGCCGCGACGACGCTTCGTCCGCGTGAATGGGCTTGCTGAGCGTGAGGGCGATCTCTCTGCGCGCGGGCAGCTCTCGCGGATCACCGGACGCGAGCGCAACGACGAGCGTGGACGCGGTGCGCGCTTCTCCGCGCAGGGCCTCCATGAACGCGCGCAGGTCGAGCGACGGAGAATCCGCGTCGATCACCAGCAAATCCGCGGGCTCTCTCGCGAGGGCCTCGAGCGTGGTCTGCCCGTCGGGCAGGCGCTCGATCGCGAATCCGCGGCCCGCGAGAGAGGCCGCGAGGGCGCCTCCTTCGCGCGCGCGAGGACCGATGGCGCCGACGTCGAGAAACACTGCCCGGCGCGTCATTCGCCCTCTCGCTGCAGGTGAAACGTCTGTTGAATCTCAGCGACGAGCGACTCGACGAGCTCGAGGTCGCTCGTGTGCATCACGCGCTTGTACGAGCCCTGCGAGCTGGCGACGCAGGCGTACGCCCAAGACTCGGTGAGCACGGCGAGCACGGCGAAGGGGCCGACGCGCGAGGCCTCGACCTCGACTTCGACTGGAGAAAGCCTGGTTCCCGGCGCGCTGGGCTCGTCGCGGTCCTCGACGGCGGGGCGAAGCCAGTAGCTCGGGAGCGCGTTGGCGGGCGAGCGCTTCATCGCTTCGTACGCGCCGGTCACGAGCGGGTGTCCTCGATCGCCGAGGATGTACGCGAGGCCGTCTTGGGGACCATTGTTGCGCACGGCTTCGCGCGCGACAGAGAATCCCACGGACTGCAGGGCCTCGGGGGACATGGCTCCCTGGCGCATGGCCCAGTCCGCGGCGCTCGGGCGCAGGCGCAAGAGGGCGCCGAGCGCGGCGTCGAGCGTGTTGGCGCTCTCTTTCCACGTGGCGGCGTGCTCTTCGGCGCGGCGACCGCGGATCGAAGCGGCGCGGGTGAGCGTCGCGAGCTCCCTTCCGTCTCGAGGAAACGTCGCAGCGCCGATCGCGACGGAGAACCACACGCGGCCTTCGAGCCTCGCGAGCTCGGCGCGTCGCTTGTGCTTCTCGGCGATGCGTCGGCGCAGCGCGAGGGTCTTCAACCGACCGGACTCTGGCGCGAGGAGATAGAGCTCGTCCTCTTCGACGAGCGCGAGCACGTCGATGTCCGCCGCGGTGTCGAGGATCGTGTCGACCAGCTCTCTGCGCGCCTCGCGAACGACCTCGTCGCCGTGCGACTGTCGCAGGTTGGACCAGTCATCGAGCTGAAACGTGAGCAGCCCGAAGCGCCGCGTGTGTCTCTGCGCGCGCTCGACTTCGCGCCCCGCTGCGTCGACGAAGTACGCGAACGTGTACGCGCTGGTCTCGGGGTCTTTGATTCCCGCGCGCGAGGTGGCCTCTTGCGTGCGCAGCAGGATGCCGACGCTGCTCGCGGCGCGCGTGAGCTGCGAGAGCGACTCGCGCTGCGAGGGATCGGGGCGGGCGTAGAGCGTCCCGAGGGACTCTTCGCGGGAGGAGAGGTCGAGCTCGTCGTAGCCCTCCGAGCTCTCGATGGGCGGCCCTGCGGCGGCTTCGACGGTCTCGAATCGGGCGTTTTCGATGCGGACGCGCGCGCCTCTGGCGGTGACGGTGAACGCCGCGTGCGCGAGGGCGTTGGCGAGCGCGGGGAGGTCTTGCGCTTCGCACACGGACTCCAGCAAGCTTCCGTCGATCCTCGGCAAGAGGGAGGGCGACAGGCTTCGGAGCTGCGCGTACGGCGAAGAGGGGCTGACCGAAGCGCGGCGCTCGCGAACGGACGAGAGCGCCACGAGCACCGCGTCGCCCGTAATGGGGCGGGCGAGGACCGTGCGCACGCCGAGCGCTTGCGCGACGGCGTCGGTCTCGGTGTCGACGCCGGACGAGAGCGCGATGACGGGGACGGACTGATCGCGCGCCGCGAGAAAGTGGGCGACCGCGAGGCCCGCGCCGTGCTCGAGCGCGAGGTCGACGAGCACCGCGTCTGCGTCGACCGAGGACTCGATGGCCGCGGTGGGCGAGGGCTCGACGATGACGGCGTCGCCCCACGGGCCGACCGCGTCGCGCACGAGGTCGCTCACGGTTTTGTCGTCGGACACGAGCAGGACCGAGAGCGCTGCCATCACCAGGCTCCGATCTCGTGCTGTTCGATCGTCCCGCGAAACGCGCGCCTCGCGGGGCCCGACATCCACACCTGATAGCTGCCGGGCGCGGTTTTCGTCATGCGGATCAAGAGACGGCCGCCGTCGAGCTCGACCGGGGTGATGGCCTGCGCCTCGCCGTTGCGCGCGGCGAACACCGCGGCGACCGCGCACGCGCCGGTGCCGCACGCGAGCGTCCAGCCCACGCCGCGCTCGTGCACGCGGGCGCGGAGCGAGCCGTCTTGATTGCGTCCCACGAATTCAACATTGGTCCCGTTCGGGTAGCGCTCGCCGTGCGCGCGCACGGCGGCGGCGGCGGCCTCGCGGGCGTTGGTGCGCTCGGGCGAGGCGTCCGCGACGTCGTCGATGAAGAGAATCGCGTGGGGATTTCCTGCGTCAGCGAAGTACACCTCGCGCGGCGCGCCCGAGAGCTCGACCGACGCGAACGCCTGCGGGTCTGCGCGCACGACGCCCATGTCGATCGTCGAGCTCCACGAGCCGTCGTACCCGACGTCGACGAGCTCGATGGGGCGCGGGCCCGCGTCGGTCTCGAGCGCGAGGGTCTGCCCGGGCTTCAGCTCTTCGCGATCAGCGAAATACGCGGCGACGCAGCGCACTCCGTTGCCGCACATCTCGGGGCGCGAGCCGTCTTGATTATAGATCACCAAACGCGCCGAGCGGTCTTGGCGAAGCTCGACCCACAGGATCCCGTCTCCGCCGACGCTGGTGTGCCGGTCGCACAGCCGCTGGGCGAGCTTGGCGTCGACCATGGACTCGGGCCACTGCCGGGCGTCGAGCACGATGAAGTCGTTGCCCAACCCCTGATATTTCGCGAACGGATAGCGCATGCGGCCTGTGAGTCACCGTCGACTGTAACACCGGGCGCGCCGATTCGGGGGCGCGCGCTCAGCTCTTCTTCTCGGTCACCGCCGCGAGCGCATCGGCGAACGAGCGCTTGGGCTTCGCGGGCTCTGCGCTGGGCTCGGGGTTGGACTCTCGCGCATCGAGCTCGAGCTCGTCTGCGGCGAGCTCGGCGAGCGTGCGCAGCCCTTCGTCGCTCGCTCCCACCACGAGGACGCGCTTGCCGACGCGCACGAGGTGCAGCGCTCTGCGCGGGTCGAGCGCGACGCGCTCGATGACGGTCATGTGGGTTCCGCCCGCGGAGGCGCCGAGCATTCCGCGGCGCGCGGCGTAGCGGACGAGCCACCACGCTGCGACACACACAATCAAGAGCGCCAGCGACGTGCGCGCGAGCTGCGCGCCGAAGCCCCCCGTCCCTGGCGGGAGCTCGTCTGCGGCTTGCGCGAGCGCGGCGAGCGCGGGGATCATCACTCCATCGCTTCGACGGCGGCGGCGGCCTCGTCGCTCAGCTCGAAGGCGGACCAGACCGTCTGCACGTCGTCGTGATCATCGAGCGTCTCGACGAGGCGCAGGACCGTGGCTGCGTCGTCGACGCCGACGGTGACGAGGTTCTTTGGGATCATCGCGAGTCCGGTGGTCTTCACGTGGATCTTCGCTGCTTCGAGCGCCTCGCGGATGGGCTCTGCGCTCTCGGGGGCGCACGTCACGACCCACTCTTCGCCATCGTCGCTGATGTCGTCGGCGCCAGCTCCGAGGGCCACGTCGAAGAGCTGCTCTTCGGTGGCTGCTTTCTTGTCGAGCTTGACCTGGCCTCGTCGCTCGAAGCCCCACGCTGCAGAGCCGCCGGACATGTTGCCGTTGGCCTTCTCGAAGATCTTTCGCAGCTCGGCGGCGGTGCGGTTGCGGTTGTCCGTGACGACGTCGATCAGCAAGAGCACGCCCGCGGGGCCGACGCCTTCGTACGTGAGCTCTTCGTACATGGCGCCTTCGAGCTCGCCGGTGCCCTTCTTGATCGCGCGGATGATGTTGTCGCCCGGAACGTTGATGGACTTGCAGACCTCCATCGCCTTGCGCAACCGCGGGTTGCCCGCAGGGTCACCGCCGCTGCGCGCGGCGATCGACACTTCTTTGAGCGCCTTGGTCCACGCGTTGCCGCGCTTCGCGTCGGTCGCTGCCTTCTTGCGCTTGATCGTTGCCCATCTCGAGTGGCCGCTCATCGAACGAAATCTCCAGTGCTTCTCGCGCTCGCGCGAAGAGAGCGGCGGATGCTAACGATCGCGGCGGGGACTCACAAGGGACGGCGTTCGTTGGGAGGTCTGAGCGCGGCGATCGGTCCTGGAGCCTGCGATGTAGAATCGATCGCCGGATGCACACGACAGTGCCAGAGGACGAGGGCGCGGCCACCTCCGAGTGGTGTCTGTACATCGCGGTGCACCCGAACGAAGCGCTCGTGGGCACTCGGCGCGTGTTGCTTCGAGGCGCGGCGATCGAGCTCGGGCGGGACGACGACTCGTTTGCGCCGGGGGCGCTCGCGGACGGCCGTATTTCGCGGCGACACGCGCGGGTGATGGTGGACGGGCAGGGCGCGCTGCGGATCGCGGATCTAGCGAGCAGCAACGGGACGCATGTCAACGGCGAGCGCGTGGAGATGGTGACGCTGGTCCCTGGGGACGTGGTGCGGATCGGCGGCGTGCTGTTCGTCGTGCAGCGCGCGCCGGTGACGATGCGCGCGGTGCGCTCGGCGCTCGCGGGGGTGAGCGTCGCGCTCGCTCGGATGCAAGCGGAGGTCGAGCGCGCGACGACGACTCGCGGGGACGTCGCGATCATCGAAGAGCCCGGGAGCGGCGCGATTCGCGTTGCGAACGAGCTCTTCGCGCACAGCGGAACAGCTGCGACCGAATGGGTCTTGAGCGCGTGGACCGATCGGCTTCCCGCGTCCTTCGATCAGGCGATGCGCGGCGCTGCGGGGCGCGGAGCGCTGATGCGAGGGCTGCCTCCGAAGGCGACGCTCGCGCGCTCGTTGTTGCGCGAGTGTTTGTCGCAGCCTGCGGCCGAAGGCGCAGCGAGGCGAGTGTTGATCGTCGAGTCGAACAGCGCGGCCGATGTCGAGTTTGCGCAGGCGATCGCGGCGTTCGTGGTGCGTGTTCCGCCCCTGCGCGAGCGCCCCGAGGACGTTCCGCACGCGGCGGCGGGGTGGGCGCGAGAGCGGGGGACGAGCGTCCCTTCGTTGTCTCTGCGGGCGTGGGTGACGCTGCTGAGGGCGTCGTGGCCGATGAACGTCGCGCAGCTCGAAGCGACGTTGGAGCGCGCACGGCTCGCGGCGACTCGCGGCGAGCCCGAGGACGTCGAGCGATGGATCTCCGAGAGCGCGAGGTCCGACGCGGCGCTCTTCGCTCAATCGTCCGTTGCGGCGCGCACGGCACCGACGAACGAGCCTGCCTTCTGCTTCGCCACCAGCGGCCGATGGTTCGTGCTGCCTGGCGGAGAGCGGGTGAGCTTGCATCGTCGCGAGGTGCTCGCTCGCGTATTGGGGGCGCTCATTCGCGCGCGCGTCGAGTCTCCAGGGCGCGTTGTTCGTGCAGAGCAGCTCATCGAGTTAGCCTGGCCGGGCGAGCGGTTCATCGAAGGTTCGGGGGAGAATCGCTTGCACGTCGCGCTCTCGAACCTGCGCCAGCTCGGGCTGCGCGCGCTGCTCACGCGGGTCGAGGATGGGTATCGCATCGACCCCGAGGTCGCTGCGCGCTTTGTCGACGAGTGAGCGCTCGAGGGCGTGTAGAGTCGAGCGCGGAGCACGCAGGTGTCGGGTGCACTCGAGGCGGTGACGCTCGAAGAGGGTGACGTCGTCGCCGGGCGCTATCGCGTCGTGCGCGTGCTCGGCAGCGGCGGAATGGGGACCGTGTACGAGGCCGAGCACGCGTGGACCAAGCGTCGCGTCGCGCTGAAGGTGCTTCGACCTGCGCTCGCTGAGAACGAGAAGATCGTGCAGCGCTTTCTGCGCGAGGCGCGAGCGTGCGCGAAGCTGACGCATCCGAGCCTCGTCGAGGTGCTCGACATGGGCCAGGACGAGCACGACGGGATGCTCTTTCTGGCGCAAGAGCTCGTCGCCGGGGTCACGCTTCGCGCGTGGCTCGATGAGCGCGGGACGCTCGCGCTCGAGGACGCTCGGAGCGTATCGCGGGCGATCGGAGGAGCGCTCTCGGTCGTGCATCAAGCAGGGATCATTCACCGTGACGTCAAGCCAGAGAACATCATGGTCGAGCGAGACGCGCGCGGTGTTCTCGTGGCGAAGCTGATCGATTTCGGCGTCGCGCGAGAGCTCGTTCCGTCGGATTTGTCGGCGACGCGCACGAGCTTGGGAGTCCCCATCGGAACGCCGCTCTACATGTCTCCCGAGCAGGCGCGCGCTGCCGGCGCGATCGATCATCGCTCGGACCTGTATTCGCTCGCCGCAGTGATCTACGAGTGCCTCTCGGGCGCGACCCCGCACACGGGAGAGTCCGTGACGGTCTTGCTTGCGAACATCCTCACTTGCGAGCCAACGCCGCTCTCTCAGCGCGCTTCTGGGCTCGTCTCGCCCGAGGTCGCTGCGGTCGTCATGAAGGGCCTCGCGCGTGATCGAGCTGCGCGATTTCAAAGCGCGAGAGAGTGGGAGGTCGCGTTCGACGCCGCGTGCGAGGGACGGGCGATCACGGCTGCGACCGAGAGCAGCCCCGCTCGATCAACGCCGATGCTCGCGCAAACGCTCGCCGAAGCCTCCGAGCGCGCGCTGACTTCAACCGGGGAAGTTCCATCGCAGCAGGCTGTGGCGAGCACGGAGCGAACGCCGCAAAGGGCTCGACGGTCCGCGGCGCTCGCGGGCTTCGTGCTGGTGGGCTCGATCTTCGTCGTAATCCTGCGTTGGCCTCGCTCGGAGCGTGACGCCCTTCGCAGCGTGGGAGCGCTCGACGCGAGCGCCTCGCCCACGACAACGCTGCCGCCGCTCGACGCGGCGAGCGCGGACAGCGCGCGCGAACACGACGCCTGGGACCAGCGCGATGCGGCCACGAGCAGGCCCGACGCCGCGCGTCGCTCAGCGGTGTTGGTCAGCGCGTCGCGACGCCCACGAGTCGACACCGTGATCCGTGACGCGTCGACGAACACTGTGGTCTCGACGACGAACGTCACGGTGCTGCGCGCGGTGGCGCCGGACGGCTCGTCGGGAGGTTTGTGGTTGAGGCCAGTGATTCCGCGGTGATCAGCGGCTGCGACGGGATCGGTCACGGTCGCGCGGGCGCCTCGGTCCACATCGGGTACATCGCGGTCGCGGTGCGAGTGCTGGCGCTCAACGGTAATCCCCATCGCCCGTAGAACGGCGAGAGATCGCGATTGAACACCCTCGACGAGCGGATCGCCCACTGCTGCACGCGCGCATCGTCGGTGGCGGGGCGCTCGGCCTCGGGCAGCGCCTGGTACTCGTGAACGAGCTGACGAAACGCCGCCCATCCGAAGGCCTCGACGAGTTGGAGGTACATCTCGAGGGCGACGAGCCCGTTGAAATCACGCCCATAATTTCGACCGCCGTTGACGTACGTGTCGATGCGCGTCGAGCGAGAGAGCGGCGCGAGCGGCGGATAGGGCGAGTTTGCGATGCCTCGGCCGCAGACGCGGTCGAGCGCGTATAGGCTGAAGAGCGCGTTGGTCGCGTCTTGGGCGCCCGGGATGAGCCAGTCGCGCGATTGAAAGCGTCGGCCGAGCAGGACGTACGTGCCCCACTCGCCGTCGGTGCGCAGCGTCGGGAGGTCCGTGGCGAGCGAGGCCCGATCGATCTGGCGAACGAGCGGGTAGCCCGCGGTGCCCGTCGCGCCGCCGGGCAACTGGCGATCGAAGACGATCTGCTCGGGTCGCAGCGATTCGAGCGGCGTGCCCGCGAGCTCGGCCATCGCCGCGACGACCGCATCCCAGTGTGACATCAGCGCGTCCGGCTCGGTGATGGTGCGCGCTGCCGAGAGCGGAATCGTGAGCGTCGCGCGCGCGCTGATCAGCTCGGTCCAAGGAGTTGCGCTCGCGCCGATCGCTGCGCGCCAATCGCCGATCGTCGTGCGGCCGCGAACGAACGCTGGGGCCCTGGATCCTCCGTCGATCGTCACGTCGATGGGACCGGCTGCGATGCCCGCTGGGACGAGGACGTACACGAGTCCGCCAAACGCGCTCGTGATCGCTTGCTCTGGCTCTCGTAGAGGCAGCGCTCGGGCGATCGAAGGAACCCGTTCCCACTGCGGTTCAGCGGTCAAGACGCGGTCGTGCATCCCGACGAGCACCTCGAGTCCGAGGCTTGTGGCGCGGGGCGCGAGGCTGACTCGCAGCGAGTGTCCCGGCCGAGCGTACACGCCAGTCGAGCGCCAAAGTTTGGCGCCGGTCTCTGCGTACAGATAGCGCGCGTCGCTCGCGGGCGCGTCGCCGTCGATGGTGACCGTGATCCGCTCGCTCGCCGCAGCGCTCGCCCCGGGAAAATCATCGGAGGCGGCAGCGCGAGCGATCCACGCGTCGGGCGCGGCTCGATTGATGCGTCCGAGCGCGAGCAGTCGCACCGCGTCGATGGGTTGCGTGGCGGCGATCACGGGTTGATCGCGGGTGGGGGTCGGCAGGGGGCCGGTGATGAGCGCGCGCGCTGCGCTCCACCAAGCGAGGTCGAAGGGAAGCTGCTCGACGGCGTCCGCGAGAACGAGCGCCACGAGGGGCTGTTCGGACGACGAGAGCGTTCGTTCATTGCGGAGGTGCGCGAGAGTTCGATCGAGCGCGCGACGAGCGTGCGAGAGGTCTGTCGCGAGCACCGTCGCCCCCACGGCGGTCTCTGTCGCGGCGAGCGCTTGCGGCACGAGGAGCATCCCCGCCGACGGAATCAGCGCGTTGCCGGGATAGTTGGAAGCAGGATCGTTGGGGCGGGTTCGAGCCCAGTTCCACGCTTGACCAGCGTGCAGGAGCAGCCCTCCTCGCGCGACGAACGCGCGCACCGCGTTGCGCTCTTCGTCGGTCGTCGGCGCTTGGGTCGACGCCGTCACCCACGCGTCGATCGTCGCGTTCGAGACCATGCCCGCGACGACGGGTACGGTCGAGCCTCCTTCGCGAGACACCAGCGAGGTGATCGCGGCGAGGTTGGCGTTGGGCTCGAGTCCGACGCGAATCCCTGTGAGCGAAGCGCGACGGGTGCCCCACAGCAGCGCGTTGCGAAGCAGCGTCGAGCCGTCTGGCTGTGAAGCGAGTGTCGTGAGGGTGGCGTCGTGACCGAGCCACACCACCCGGCCTAGGCCGTCCCGCGCGAAGGCAGCGAAGGGGCGCCCGCCCGGGGTCACCATCAACGGGCAGGCGTTGTCGCCGTGCACGATGATCGGCGAGAACAAGAAGTTGCGCGTGTCGAAGCGAGCGATGCCTTGCAGCAACGCGCGGCGGTCTGGCTCGCAGCGCAACGCGCAGCGAAGCGGGGCTCCTTCGAGGCAATCGAACTCCGCCGAGGGGCCGCAGCCGCCGTTGTCGATCGAGCACGAACGGGACGCATCGCTCGTCCGTGCGTCGCCTGCGTCGAGCGGTGGCCCTGCGTCGCGCTCGGGCTCGCGCTCGTCGCTCGCGTCGAGCGCTGGCCCTGCGTCGCGCAGGTGCTCTTCGATGATCGGCCGAACGGACCAGAACCGACAGCCGACAGCGGTCGAGCTCAACATCACTGCGGCGAGGGTGAGGGCGAAGCGCACGGCTGAGCTCGACTGTAGCGCACCGAACGGCGCGCGTTCGACAGAAGAAATCCAGGTGTAAGTGACCTTTAAGCCAACGCTAAGCGCGTCGCCCGCGCGGGTTGTTCACGATCGCGACCGAAGGAGATCGCGTTCATGAATCCGAGTCCGCACTGGTCCGAGGTCGCTTCGCGCGCCGCGCAGCCTTCGTCCGCTGCTCAACAACCGACGACGATGCCCGCGCCGGCCGCCGTGGCATTGCCTGGCGTACGGGTGGTGCTCGCCAACGAGAACTACTGGTGGATTCGAGGCGCGCTCGAGGTGTTCGCGGCGGCGCTGCTCGCCGCGGGCCCGTCGCTCGGAAGTGATCGCTCGATCGCCGTCGCGGTCTGCGCGCTCTTGCTGCTGGCGCTCGTGCTGAGCCGACAGCTGTTCGTCGTTGATCAGCGCGCGCAGACGCTCTCGCTGGCGCGGGTGACGGCGTGGTGGCGCACGATCCAGATCCCGTTTGCGCAGGTGCAGGTGCGCTCGGTGTCGAAGACGACGCACGTGCAGTACACGCGCAATGGCCGAAACGCGGGCAACTCGACGCGCCACGACGAGCTGCTCGAGCTCAGCCGCAACGTCTCGATCTACCCCGAGAACCACGGATACGGCCGCGAGCTCAACGCCCTGCTCTCGACCGCGTGCGGAAAGCTGCCGCTCTCGGGACCGTTCTTCGAGGCCGTCGCGTCACAGCGCCGTCGCGCGTTCGCCCGCCTCGCGCTGAGCTTGCTGAGCCTGCTCGTCGTGCTGGGCGCGATCGCCGCGCGCGCTGCAGAAGGAGACGCTCCGTCGCTCTTGGTGGCCGCAGAGACCTTGGTGCTCTCAGTGCCGTTCTGGCTCGTGCTCGCGTCGCGCGTCGCGCGTGTGCTCGAGCAGGCCCCGCTCGTCGCGATCGGCCAGGCGAAGCCCAACCCGCTGCGTTGGGCTGCTGTGCTCGTGGCGGCGTTGGTCGTCGCCGGGGGCGTGGCGGTGCTCGAGTCGCAGCGCACTGCGGCGGCTGACCAAGTGCGCGCGGGGATCATGCGGGGGTATCGCTCGCGATGACCGCGCTGCCTCAGGCTCCGCGGGGGCTCGTTCGATACGCAGTGCCGCTCGTGCTCGCCGTGCTCGCGGTGCTCGTTGTGCGCGTCTCGCGTGGGCCCGAGCGCAGACCGCAGTCGATCGAGCGGCGAGTCGCGCCGACTCGCGTTGCGAGGATCGGCGTGGATCGCGCCGATCCGCTCGCCGGTGGCGCGCGCGAGGGCGGTCCGCGGCGAGTGTACGTCGGAGTGTATGCGTTTCACGTCCCCCAGCTCGATCTCTCAGCCAACGCGTATCTCGTGGATTTTTGGCTGTGGTTTCGATGGAAAGGCGAGGACATCGACCCGAGCAAGAGCTTCGAGTTCATGAATCAGTTCGAGGCGTGGGACGTGATGAAGCTGCCCGTGTACGCAGACGAGCAGGGAAGCGCGAAGCCCGACGCGCTCGGCGACGGCTGGTTCTATCAGGTGTTTCACGTTCAGGCGCGCTTCGGGCGACCGTTCGACGTGCGGCGATATCCGTTCGACCGGCAGCAGTTGGTGATCGCGCTCGAAGACACCAACTCCACCACGCGAGAGATGACCTACGTCGCCGACCCTGGCACGACGGCGATCGATCCAGGTCTGGATATTCCGGGCTGGCGACTTCGGACCGTCACCGCGGAGGTGAGCGAGTCGGTGTACCCGACGAACTTTGGCGATCCGCGCAGGCCCGTCGGAGAGGACCGCTACACGCGCTTTCAATACACGATTCACATCGAGCGCCCGGTGCTCGGGTATCTGGCGACCACGCTCGTTCCGATCTCGATCGTGATGCTGATCACGTTCG
The DNA here is from genome assembly GCA_046351515.1 of Polyangiales bacterium. Lineage (GTDB taxonomy): Bacteria > Myxococcota_A > Polyangia > Polyangiales. Next base: position 34,078 of record JAXLYJ010000043.1, on the reverse strand, counting down.
CGGTGTTCTTGATCCCGTCGCGCTACTTCGAGGGAAGGCTCGGGCTCGGGATCACCAGCCTGATCTCTGCTGTGGCGCTGCAGTTAACTGCGGCAGGCGACCTCCCGAAAACCGGCTACCTGGTCTTGCTCGACCATGTGTACAACCTCTCGTACTTGGTCATTTTCGTCGCGACGCTCGAGTCCGTCATCGCCGTGCGCCTCGCGGACAGCGATCGAGAAGCGAGCAGCAAGCGACTGGACCGATGGACGCTCGCGTTGTCCGCGGTGCTGTACTTCGGAGCCGTGTTCTGGCTGGTATTTCGTTCGCGGTGAGCGCCTGTGGCTCTGGCACAATCCACCGCGGTCGACGAGGGAGATGAAGCGTACTGCGTCGTTGCTGCTGTGTGTGGCGCTGCTCGGCCGCGGCACGATCGCTCGCGCCCAGCAGGCGGCGCCGCCGCTGTCCGCTGCCGAAGAGCTCGTGCGCGGTGCGCAGCTGCTCGAAGCGATGAACGCCCCAGCTGCGATCGAGCCTCTCGAGCGCGCTGCCAACGGGGGCGCGGGGCCTCTCGCGTGGTTCAACCTCGGGCTCGCGTACAGGGCCGTCGGCCGACGTCGAGATGCGCTCGACGCGTGGGACCGCTATCTACGCGCGCCCGAGCCTGGAGCGCCGCCCGAGCGCCTCGACGCGGTCCGTGTCGAAGTGGCGTCGATCGAGCGCTCTCTCTCGACGCTCACGGTGCGCGCGGTGCCCCCGTCCATCGCGCTGTTCGTCGACGAGCGACCGATCCCTCGAGCGCCAGACGCCACGTCGGTCTCACTGCGGTTGGATCCGGGGCTGCATCGCGTCACAGCCCGCGCAGAGGGCTTTCTCCCGTGGTCGCGAGAGCTCACGCTGCGCGAAGCCGAGACGCGCGCGCTCGAGGTCTCGCTCGAGCGCATCGCTCCGGTCGCGTCGCCGAGCGGGCGGCTGCTGACGACGCTCACGCCGCGTGCGGCTCCCTTGGCCGACCGTCCGATCGTCCCTTGGTGGACGTGGGTCGGCGTCGGAGCAGGGGCGCTCGGCACTGTGACCGCGATCGCTGCGGCGATCGACGGGCAGGTGATCTACGACCGCTGTCGGGTCGATCCCGCGCGATGCGCGACCGACGAGGGCGCCGTGCAAAGTGCGTTGGACCTGCGATCGAGCGTGGTCGTCGTAGGGGCGAGCCTCGCGGTGATCGGCGGCGCCGTCGTCGTCGCGGGCGTCATCGTCGGACGGACGCACGGAGGCTCCGCGAGCCGCGCGCGCCGCTGATGCTTCAGCGCCGACCCCACGGCGCGAGTCGACGCCGTCCCCAGCGCTCGTCACGCCGACGCTGATCTGTGCTTCGGGGACGCGACCGCGTGGGGGGTCAACGCGAACGGCGCATCATGGTGCGGGCGAGGTTTCCGTTGGTCGCGCTGAGCTCGACGCTGCCGGGGCGCGCGGTGGCTTCGACGAGCTCGACGCGAGAGAACTCTGCGCCGCGCGTCGCGGTGAACACGAAGCGCTCTTCCCACGGCTGTCGTCGGATGTTCGTCTGCGAGAGCGAGAAGCCTTGCTGCTCGAACGCTTGTCGCGCTGCCACGAGCGTGACGAGGACGCTGCCGGTCGCGTTGCCTGCGAACATGTCTCCGTGCCCGAATCGTCGGCGAACGCCGCGGATCGGCGGCAGCCACGAGGGCCACTCGGGGTCGATTGGGGCTTGTGGGATCACTTGCGACGGAGGCGTTGCTGCGGGCCGCACGGTTGCTCCGATCGGGCTCGGCTGAGGAATGGCTGCGGCGATCGGCGCTTCGGTCGGCGCGCTCGTCTTGCGCTTGCAGGCTGCGACGGCGATCAAAGCGGCGAGGGCCAGGAGTCGAATAGCTTGGCGCTTCATGGCGCGAGCGTAGGGACTGCGCTCGCGGGCTGCGCTTAGCTCAGACTTAGAGGGCGCTTACAGCACGAGGCGCGTCGCTGCTGTTACGGGGTGCACAGGAGCGAGGCCGCGTAGGTCGCCCACGCGTTGGCGGTTTCGCGCGCGGTTTGTCCGAGCGCGTAGCCCGTGATGGTGAGCGCCTCGCGTTCGTTGTGCAGCCACGGCGCGTCGGGATCGGGGCGTACGTCCGCGAGCCAATACAGTCCGCTGCGATCTCGACCGCGAATTGAGCTGCTGTTGGTGTGGATCGGCTCGAGTCGCAGCGAGCGCATCAGCGCGATCATGTTCTGTGAAGGGTCGCGCACGAACGCGTCCACGATCCGCGCGCGCGTTCGCTGCGAGGGTCCGCGCACGACGACGAGGTGTCCGTCGAGCATCGCTCCGCTGACGTTGGCGCCGTCGAGGCTGTACCAGCGCAGCGTGATTCCGAAGTGCGGGTGCCTGACGTCGAGCCCCCACTCGTTGGGAGAGCCCTCTTGGAGTGTGACCCGGTTCACGTCGAATCCCACCGCTTCGAGTCTCCGCTCGGCCTCAGCGCTGCTGATGGTCGCGCACCGGGTCGCGAGCGAAGACACCGTCGGCGGAGTCTCTGGCAGTTGTGCGGGTGGCGGCGTGGGCGCGTAGTTCGCGGGGCTCTCGCCGTACACGCGTCGGTTGTACGCGAGGCGCGCCTCGAGGTCCGCCCGCTGTCCGCTCTCGGCTGCAGCGCTCGCCGAGAAGAACGCGGCGATCGCAGCGATGGCCGCGAGCGTCGCGATCGCGGGCGCGCTGATCCTGGCGGTCTTCTCGGCGCCCGGCGCGCACGGATCATGAAGCACTCGCGCCAATCGCACGCCGAGCGCTGCGCTGAAGAGCACGATGGTGGCGATCGTCGCAGCGGTGACGACGGGGCTTTGCGCGAGGCTCGCGAACGGTGAGAAGCGCAGCGATCGCACCGCGGCAACTGGTGTGCGCGCGAGGGCCGCGAGGGTGAGCGCTGTGAGGCCGACTCGAGCGATCGCGAGCTGCAGCGTCGAGCTGCGCGCTGGCGGCGCGGCGCTGACAGACGAGTCGATCGCGTAGCACAGCTGTGCGGCGAGTTCGTGCGCGTGCGCGCTCGAGCGAGTACGCATGAATGGGTTGCCGTCGATCGAGAGGATGTGCTCGTCGTGCGACGAGGTTCCGATGGTGCGGCCGTTCTGCTTGTGAACGGTGCGAACGGTCTGCGCGCGCACTTCGACCAGCGCGCGATCGAGCGCGTGTCGGCTGGAACACAGTCCAACGCTCGGGTGTCCCACCATGACACGCAGCTCCCGTCGCTGGTGGTCGACGACGACGAATCGGCGCGTCGCGATCATGACTGTCGCGAGCAACAACGCGAGCAGCGCGACCGGCGCGCCGATCGTCACTCCTGCAACAACAAGCACCAAGACGACCGCGTCGAGAACGAGCGGCGCGGTCGGCGTTGGATACACGCGAAACGAGAAGACCGGCAGCGCGCTGCTCACGCCCGCGGCGCGATAGGGCGAGGACGAGGGTGTTTGCATGCGTTCGAGGCTGCATGCACAGCGAGCGCGGGCGCGCTTAGCGTTCGGTTAGATCTCGATTATCTCGCCGTCCCACCGCGCGGATCAGTCGCAGAGCGAGCAGAGAAAATCCTGCTCGATCACCTTGTCAGCGCTGCAGCGTGGGGTCTCGCGACGCGTCGACGCCTCGCACTCCGCTCTGCGCGCGCCGGTAATCCACCTCCCACGCGAGGCGGGCGGGGTCGACCACGAAGGGGTTGGGCGGCGTCGGCGCGTCGAGCTTCGCGCGCATGCGAGCGACGCGCGCGCTGCTCTCTTCGAGCCTTCGTCGCAGCGTGGGGTCGCGCTCGGCGGTGCGCGCGAGGTGATGCACTGCCTGCAGCGCGTACTCGGCGTTGTGCGCGAGCATCGCCATGTCGATGCCCGCGCGGATGGCGAGCTCGACGGCGCGCTCGTGGCCGTACGTGCGACGGATCGCCGCCATCTGCAGGTCGTCGGTCATCGCGACGCCGTCGAACTGGAGCCGTTGTCGCAGCACTCCCTCGACGACGGCGCGCGAGAGCGTCCCGGGGTTTTGCGCGTCGACACCCGAGTAGACGACGTGTGCCACCATGACGCTGGCGACGTCGCGGATGCACGCGCGAAAGGGGACGAGCTCGACGGCTTCGAGTCGATTGAGGTCGTGCGCGACGCGGGGAAGTCCCGCGTGCGAGTCGACCGAGGTGTCTCCGTGCCCCGGAAAGTGCTTGGCACACGCGAGTACCTTCGCGGACCACAGGCCGTCGATGAACGCCTTTCCGTGGCGGGCGACGCGGGCGGGTTCGCGAGAGAAGACGCGGCCGACCACGACGGAGTTGCGCGGGTTGGTGCGCGCGTCGAGGACGGGGGCGAGGTCGACGTCCACTCCGACGCGGCGCAGCTCTTCGCCCATGGCGGCGCCTGCGCGGTGCGTGAGGTCTTCGTCGTCGACGTTTCCGATGGCGGTCATCGACGGCATGGGCGCGACGGGCGGAGACAAGTGCGAGACGGGGCCGCCTTCTTGGTCCGCGGTGACGAGCGCGCGTCGATCGCGCGGACCCCAGCTGTGCAACAGCGAGGTCATGCGAAGGAGCTGAGCGCGGTCGCGAAAATTGTGGCGCGCGATGAGGATTCCCCCGAGCGCTCCTTGCTCGGCGAGCTGCTGCACTTGCCGGGGAATCCCCACGCCGTGCCACCCGGTGATCACGCATTGACCGGCGAGGCGGACGAGCTCTGGCGGCGGCGGCGCGAGGGGCGCGCGGCTCTGCGCATAGGACAAGACCGGCGCGAGCGCGGTGATCGAGAGCAATGCGCGGCGGTCGACTCGTACGGTCACGGGGGTGCGGCCACGGAGGGTGCCCGAGGTTATTTGTGAGTGGAAGTTGTTTGTGACCGTGTTTGAAAGGCTCGAACCGCGCTGTTGATCGTCGCGAACACGACGAAGCCTTCGGGGCCGAGCAGGCCCGCGCGCTCGATCGCCTCGAGGGCGCGGTGATTGGCGCGGGCGACGGCGATCGTGAGCTTCTTCTCTCGCAGCTCTTCGCTGAGGGCTTCGAGCATTTCGAGGGCGCTCGCGTCGACGGCGCCGACGCCTTCGAAATCGAGGACGACCCACGCTTCTTCGCCGGGGTTGCGCTCGAGGGCTTCGAGCAGCCGCGCGCGAAATCGCTCGGCGTTGGCGAAGAAGAGCGGAGCGTCGAAGCGGTAGACGAGCAGGCCTTCGAGGCCCTTTCCTGCTTCGGGGTGGTCGGCGTCGATCCAGCCGTCGAGCCCTTCGCTGCGGACCAAGATCGCGTCGTGCGGGACGGTGATCTTCGCGAACGTGAGGAGCACCGAGAGGCCCACGGCGAGCAGCACGCCCGTGAGCAGATCGAAGATCATTACGCTGAGGGCGGTGACGATCGCGAGGGCGAATTCGGTGCGGCTGACCTTCCACAGCGAGCGATAGCCCGCGACGTCGATGATCGCGATCGCGGCGGCGACGATGACGGCCGCGAGGGACGCCTGCGGGATGCGCGCGAGCGCCGGCGCGAGAAGCAGGAGCGTGGCGAGGAGAAACGAGCTCGCGATCACTCCGACGAGCTGCGTCTTGCTGTCGAGCGACGAGGGGACCGCGGTGCGGCTCGCGCTCGAAGACACAGGAAATCCCCCGGAGAGAGCGCTCGCGAGGTTGATCGTCCCGAGCGCTGCGAGCTCTTGATTGGGCTCGACGGCGTAGCCGTGCTTGGCGCCGATCGAGCGGCCGGTGAGCACGTTGTCCGTGTATCCCACGAGCGCGATGCCGAGCGCGGTGGGCAAGAGCTTGATGAAATCGTGCGCGCTCACGAGCGGGATCGAGGGGCGCGGGAGCGAGGCCGAGATCGCTCCCACCAGGCGGATTCCGTGAGACGTGAGGTCGAGGGCCCACGCGATGAGCGAGCCGAGCGTGACGACGATGAGGGCGCCGGGGAGCTTGGGGGCTTTTTTTCGCAGCGCGACGAGGGCGACGAGCGAGAGCGTCGCGAACGCGAGCGTCGTCGGTTGGACGCGCGAGAGCTTGTGCGCAAACTCCCAGAAGCGCGTGAAGAACTCGCCGCTCGCGATCGGGACGCCGGTGAACTTCGCGATCTGGCTCGAGAGCAGGGTCAATCCGACGCCGGTGATGTAGCCGACGAGGACGGGCTTGGAGAGCAATTGCGCGAGAAATCCCAGGCGAAAGAGCGATCCCAGCACGGCGATGACGCCGACGAGCAGCGCGAGCGCGGGCATGAGCAGCGCGTAGCGCGCGGGGTCTCCTGCGGAGAGCGCGGCGACGCCCGCGGCGGCGAGCACGGCGGTTCCGGGTTCGGGGCCGACGCCGAGGTGCCGCGAGCTTCCGAAGAGCGCGTACACGACGGGCGGCAACAGCGCGGCGAAGAAGCCTGATTGCGGCGGCAATCCCGCGAGCTCTGCGTACGCCATGCTCTGCGGAACGAGCATGGCCCCCACGGTCAGCCCCGCCATCACGTCGGTGCGCAGCCACTCGCGACGGTATTGCGAGAGCAGCGCGAGCCCAGGGAGAACCGTGCGCCAATCCACGACGGCTCCAACGGTACGCTCGGTCGCCACACAACGCGCGAGCCATTTGTGCGCGCATCCGGCGTATACTCTTCGGGCGAAGGGAAGATGACCGCGGACTTCGAAGCGCTCTCGATGACCGAGCTGATCCAGCTCCAGGCCCGGGTGGTCGAGGTGCTGCGTCGTCGCTTCGAGCGTCCGCTCGCGTTGGTGTTCACCGATGTCGTGGGCTCGACGCAGTACTTCGCGCGGTTCGGCGACGTCGCGGGGCGCACGCTGCAGCAGCTGCACTTCGACCTGTTGTCGCGCGCGCTTCCGCTCGGGGGCGGGCGCGTGGTGGACACGGCGGGCGACGGGGCGTTCACGGTCTTCTCGACCGTGGACCAGGCGGCGGACGTGGTCGCGCGGCTGCTCTTCACGGTGAGCGAGGCCAACGAGCACAGGCCCATCGAGCACCAGCTCGCGCTGCGCGTCGGCGTTCACTTCGGCCCTGTTTTGACCGACGGAACGCAGGTGACAGGCGACGCCGTCAACCTCGCCTCGCGCGTCGCTTCGGCGGCTGAGCCGGGCGGCATCCGCGTGACGCGCGCCGCGTTCGGCGAGCTCGGCGGTCGGTGGAAGGTGCGCTCGCGCGCGATCGCTCCGGTCGAGCTCAAGGGCATCGCGCAGCCGGTGGATCTGTTCTCGCTCGAGTGGCGGGATCCCACGGTGTTTCCCACGCGGGTGCGCGTGGCCGAGACCAACGAAGAGCACGTGCTTCCGTCGAAGGACACGATCACGTTCGGGCGCTTGAAGGAGCACGACGGGCGGATCGCCAACGACATCGTCCTGTGGCACCCGGACGTGCAAGCGACGATGCGCTTGTCGCGTTGGCACTTCGAGCTCCGTCGAACGCCGAGCAAAATGATGCTCCGCGCGGTGTCCGACCAGATGACCGAGGTCGACGATCAGCCCGTCCCGCGAGGGACCGAGGTGCCCGTGGGGCCGACCTCGGTGATCCGCGTGGCGCGCGTGCTCACGCTGCACTTGCTCTCGGACGCGCGCGCTTCGCTGCCAGGCGAAGAGGACCCGCGCGCCGCGGGGACGCTGGGGTTCACCGTCGATCAGCGACGGTGATTCCACCCTGCGAATCGACGGACAAATCGAGCGCCGTCACCCCGAGCGAGGGGCACTCGGACACGAGTGACTCCATCGCGTCCGCGCTCGCGCTCACGGCGAACACGATGTCTCCGCCGCCCGCTCCGCTCGGCTTGACCGCGCACCCGAGCGCGTTGGCCCGCGCAACGAGCGCGCGCATCGCGTCGGTCACGATCGGGATGCCCGCGCGCTGACCGAGCGCGTCCATCGCGTCTCCGGCCTCGCGCGCGGCGTCGACGAGCGAGCGAGCGCTGTCACTGCGAAGCGCGTCGCGAAAGCGCTCGGACGCAGCGCGCACTCGGCCGACGAGCGCGCGGTATCCGTCGTCGTCGCGCTGCGCGAGCTCGCGGACGCGCGCGACGAACTCGCGAGTGCTCACGGGCTCGCCGGTCCAGAGCACGCGCCAGCGCGTGCCATGGGGGAAGCTGAGCGGCTCGATCTCCGTGGGCTGCCCATCGCGAATCGACGTGCAAAACACCCCGCCGATCGCGCTCGCGAGCACGTCGAGCCCGCTGCCGCCGCCTTGTGCCGCGCGGTGCCCGCTGAGCGCGGCGCGGGTCACTCGCGAACGAACGCCAGGTTCGCTCGGGTCCAGTCCGCTCGCTGCGACGGCGGCGACGAGGCCCGCGACGCACATCGCTGCGCTCGATCCGAGGCCGAGCTTGCGGGCGCCGTCGAAGAGCGTTCCGGGTTGGACGCGAGCGGAGATGGAGGCTGAGACGAGGGACTGTTGTCGCGCGAGGGTGAGCGCTGCGTCGAGCTCGGGCGTGAGCCAACCGTCGCTGTCATCGAGGTCGCTCGCGTCGGTGGCGACCGCGTGCGCGTAGCGATCGACGGCCATCACGAGCGCGGGCGCTCCGTCGAGCACCGCGTACTCTCCCGCGAGCATCACCTTGCCCGGAGCGCGCGCGAAGAACCGCTCGCCCATCACTCGACTCCGGGGCCGGGGCGCGCGATGCGAACATCCACCGCGGCGCCCGAGGCGAGCATCGCTTCGCGCACTTTTTCTGCGTCGCTTCGCATACACAGGACCTTCACGTGCGGGCCTGCGTCCATGGTCGAGTACGCTGCGATCCCGTCGTTGCGCAGGGCCTCGACGGCGTCGAGCAGCGTGGCGGTCGCTGCGGCGTAGTAGCGAACGGCCGGGCGCGCGGCGAGGGCGCTCGCGTGCATGGCGAACGTGCTCGCCTCCATCGCGACGCCGACCTTCTCGAGGTCCTTCGCGAGCACGCCGTCGCGCACTTCGTTGAAGTACTTGGGCGCGTGCTCGACCCACGCGGGGTAGTAGGGAGAGGTTCGCGCGGTGTCGATCATTCCGTCGCGAGAAGAGGTCTTCTTTCGCTTGAGCGAGGCGAGGGCGATCACGACGCAAACGTCCCAGTGATCTGCGGGCGCGACGACTCGAGCGCAGAGAGCGTCGTCGCCTGGGACGCCAGCGAGCAGCTCGACGAAGCCGCCGTACAGCGAGCGCGCGGCGGAGGCGCTCGAGCGACGAGCCCACGCAGAGAGCTGCTCGAGCGAGGCGTCGACGGCGTACGCGCGAGCCGCTGCGGTCGCGAGGGCGGCGAAGCCCGAGGCGCTGCTCGCGAGGCCCGATGCAGTGGGAAAGTGATTGACCGTCTCGACGCGCGCGAATCGTCGGACGCCCGAGAGGGCGCGGACGCGGTCGAGCAGTTCCGAGGCGCGGGTGCGATCGTCGCCGTCGCGGACCTTTCCGTCGAACAGAACGACGTCCTCGGTGAGGGCGTTTTCGACGGTGACGGTGGTCTCGGTCACGAGCGCGTCGAGCGTGATCGAGAGCGAGGGGACCGCGGGGAGGTTGAGCGTTTCGTCGCTCTTTCCCCAGTACTTTGCGAGGGCGATGTTGGCGCAGGCGCGGGCGTTTCCGACGCCGACCGTGGAGCGATCTTCGGTCATGGCGGCGGCTGTGTATCACGAGGTGTCAGCGACGGCGCAGGTTGACGGTCGTCACGAAGAGTCCGAGCGCGACGAGCGCGCTGACAGTGTTCAACCAGGGTTCGAGCATGGTGTGACCTCCAGTGGGGACGCGGCGGTTGTGTTCACGGCGTGTGCCATCGGAGGCGAGCGAGATTTCACTGGGAGAAATGCAGAGCAGAATGGGGGTGTGCGTCCGCGGTTCCACGGGGGGCTGTGGGGCTCGGAACACGGGGCGAGTGATTGGGCGCGAGTGATTGGGCGCGAGTGGTCGAGCGAGAGTGGTCGAGCGAGAGTGGTCGAGCGAGAGTGGTTTTGTAGGGCTAGGGGACGGTGTTCAAAAGTTCATTTGTTCGCGCGGCACCGCGGCAACTCTGTTCATTCGCAGGCGGATCGCATCGGACGGCCCGCAAACGAGCGCCGTGTGACGAGGGCGGCGCGGTGGCGTCGGAGCGAACAAATGAACTTTTGAACACCGTCCCCTAACCCTACCAATCAAGTCCCATTCGACGTTGTCGCGGCCGGAGGCGGGGGCCGGGTGCTCGTGCGCGGCGGTGGATCCCGGGAAATATCCACGTGAAAACGCGTTCCCTTGCCGACCTCGCTCTCGACCGAGACCTTGGCGCCCATGGCCTCGGCCATGTGCTTCACGATCGCGAGGCCCAGGCCCGTGCCCCCGAGCTGCCGCGATCGCCCGGTATCCACCCGGTAGAATCGCTCGAACAGCCGCGGCAAGTGCCTCGCTTCGATCCCCGGCCCGGTGTCCTCGACGGTGACCCTCGCGCGGCTCTCGTCGAGCTTCGCGGCGCGCACGCACACCGAGGCCCCTTCGCCCGCGTACTTGATCGCGTTGTCCACGAGGTTGGTGAGCACGTGCTCGAGCCCGCGGCGATCGGCGAACACCACCCCTGCGTCCGCCGCGATCGCGAGCGAGAGCTGCGTCTTCTTGCTCTTGGCCGCGAGCGCGAAGAGCTCGACGACGTGCTCGCACTGCTCTTTGAGCGAGAGAGACTCTGGGCGAAGCTGCATCTCTTTGGCTTCGATCCGCGAGAGCTCGAGCAGGTCCTCGACGAGGCGCCGCAGTCGATCCGCGTGACGCTCGATGATCGCGACGAACTCCTTGGCGAACTTGGGCTCGTCGAGCGCCCCGCTCTGCAGCGTCTCGACCGCCGCGCGCACAGCGGCCACCGGCGTTCGCAGCTCGTGCGAGACGTTGGCGACGAACTCTCTTCGCAGCCCTTCGAGCCGACGAAGCTCGGTCACGTCCGAGAGCACCGCGACGCAACCAGCGCTCTCTCCTTGCGGCCCGCGCAGCGGAGCGACGCTCGCCGCCAGCGTCCTCGGTCGCACGCTCTCGACCGCGAACTCGACGGACGTCCGCTTCGCGCTTCGCGCCGCTTCTTCGATGGCCTCGTGCAGCTCGACCACGCGCAGCGCGGCGATGGGCGCGCGGCCAATCACCTGGTCTTGAGTGCGAAGAAACATCTCTCGCAGCGCGCGGTTGGTGACGACGATCGTGCCCTCCGAGTTGGTCACCACGACGCCCTCGACCATCGAGTCCAAGATCGTTCCGAGCCGGTCGCGCTCGGAGCGAAGGGACTCCATCGAGGTCGCGAGCCCGTCCGCGAGCTCGTCGAGCGCGGAGGCGAGCTCGCCCACTTCGTCGTTGGGCCGCGTGCGCGTTCGAACGCTCAAATCCCGCACCATCGACCGCGCCGTCTGCGTGAGCGCTCGCACGGGCGCCGCGATGATCTGCGCCGCGAGCGAGGACATCAGCGCCGCCCCAAGCAGCCCGAGCAACGCCGCGACCGCGAGCATCCTTCGCAGCGTCTCTCGCTCTTCTGCGAACACGATCGGCTCGACCGCGATGCGAACCACCCACGTCCCGTCTTCGCTCGCGACGGCGTACGCCGCGTACACAAACGGCCTTCCGAACGTGTTGCTCTGGTGCATCGCGACCCCGGCGCCCTCGCGACGAGCGGCGATCACCTCGGGACGGTCGTTGTGGTTGCTCATCGTCGCGACGCTCAGTCCCTGCAGCGACGAGTCGCACCGCACGACGCCGCGCGGATCGATCAGCGTGATGCGCGAGCGCGAGGCGTCCGAGAGCGATCGCACTGGATCTGCGCAGCGATCTCGATCGAGCGCGCGCGCCTCGCGCAGCGCGACGCCCACGGTGCGGGCCCGCAGCGCGAGGTCGCTGTTCGCGCGGGACGAGAGCGCGCGATCGAGCCCGCGCGAGGCGTACCACTGCGCGCCGGCGAGGCCGAACGCGATCACGACGACGGAGACCACGAAGAGTCGAAGGCGGATTCCCAGGCGAAATCGCTCGCGCGCCATCGACGTGCGCTCTCAGCTCTCGACGTCCGCGGGGGTGTCCGCGAAGCGATAGCCCACGCCGCGGACGGTGTGGATGTACGCGCCCGCGTTGCCGAGCTTCTCGCGCAAGCGCTTGATGTGCGTGTCCACGGTGCGCGTCTCGACCTGCAAACGAAGGCCCCAAACGTCTTCGAGCAGCGTGTCCCGAGACTGCACTCGGTTCTTGCGGTCGAGCAGCGTCGCGAGCAGCCGAAACTCGAGCGCCGTCAGCGGAACCTCTTCGTCATCCACGAACGCCCGATGCGCCGTGCGATCCACGCGGAGGCAGCCGAACTGCACCATGTCCGAGGTCGCAGGCGCGGCGCTGTCCGAAGGCTCTGCGCGGCGCAAAATCGCGCGCAGCCGCAGGACGAGCTCGCGGACCGAGAAGGGTTTGACCACGTAATCGTCGGCGCCGAGCTCGAAGCCCACGACGCGATCGAGCTCTTCGCCCTTCGCGGTGAGCATGATGACTGGAACGTTCTTGGTCTTCGGGTCGGCTTTGAGCGTGCGGCACACGTCGAGCCCCGAGCCGTCCGGGAGCATCAAGTCCAGCAGGACCAGGTCGGGAGGAGCGGCGATGGCGCTCGAGAGCGCGTCTTTGCAGCGGTCGAATGAGATCGTGTCGAAGCCAGCCTGATGCAGGTTGAACTCGACGACACGAACGAGATCGGGCTCGTCTTCGAGGATGAGCACCTTGGGTCGAGCAGCAGCGGTGTTCACAGGGCTCACTCTTTACTGTCGCAATGTGACATGCCGATGACGGGCGAGTGTCTCGTGCACGGTATCTGCCTTGTCGAGGAGGCCGCAACCGCGCGATCCTCGGGGCTCACAACGCACGAGGGCGGTCGATGAGCTTTCGATTTCCGGTGTTTTTGCAGCCACGAACGGGCCAAACCGAGCAACCGAGCACGGACAACGGGTCGCAGCCGACGCAGCCCAGCACGGATCAGCCCGCGCAGCCTGCGCAGACGGGCACGACGGAGCCTGCTCCTGCGCAGACCGAGCCCGCGACGACGGGCACGCTCGAGGTGAATCAGCAGCTCTGCGAAGCGGCCAATCGCAACATGCTGATCTCCGCCGCGGGCTACGACGCGGGCGCGCTGGTCGTGGGGTTGCTCACGTTCTTCATCCTTCGGCGCAAGCTGATCGGCACGTTCGGCATTCGCTTGCTCGTCGCTGTGTTGCTCGCGGGAATCGTGGGCGCGTTGCTCATGGGCTTCGATCCCGTGCGCGCGGACGACCTGGTCCGCTGCCTCAACTCCGTGGACTACCGTCGGTACGTCCTGCTGCAAGAAGCCAACGTCGCGCGCGGCCTCGTGTTGGGATTGCTTCCGACGAGCTTGCTCACGGCGATCGGCTGCTGGGCCATCAACAAGACCTGAAGCAGAGGGTGCGATGAGTGATCTCTTGATCGCCGTGGGAGGCAGCGGCCAACACACGGCGCTCGCCGTCGCGCGGCTCGCGCGCATTGGAGCGTTGACCGCGCCGAGGGCGTTCGTGATCGACGCGGATCGAAGCGCGCTCGCGGCGTCGCTCGAGTCCTTTGGTGGCACTGCATCGGCGGGCGCGCCGCACCCGTTTCCGGGCGGCGCGACGGTGGTTCCTCCGTTCGACATCGATCGCGGGACGACGCAGTTTCGCTCGCTGTTCGTCGATCAGGATCACCCGGTCGAAGAAGAGCTCTTCGAGCTGTTCTACGACGAAGAGGCGGGCGGCTCGGGCGCGACAGGACGGCAGGGTTTGGACGTAGGCCGAGGCATGTTCGGCAACCCCGCCGTCGGAAGCGCGGTGTTCGCGAGCTCGCGCAACAAGATCATGAAGCCGCTCTTCGAAGTGGCGCGCGGCGCGAATCGCATCTTCGTCGTCGGCTCGTTTCTCGGCGGAACGGGCGCTGGAATCATCCATCAGCTCGTGAAGCTCGTGAATCGCGAGGTCGACGCGAAGATCCGCGCGAGCTTGTTCGGCTCGTTCTTGCTGCGGTGGTTCTCGCTGCCGCCCGTGCAGGGACTCACGGTGACGCCCGAGACGCTGCTCGCGAGCGAGGGGCACGGTCTGCAGTATTTCTTCAAGCACACAAAGTACAACCTCGCGGCCTCGATGCTCGTCGGCGCGCCCGATGACCCTGGCGCGTGCCCGTTGTTGGCGCTTCGTCCGGCGAACCCGGGCAACGCCGAGACCGTGAACATCTTTCCGCTGCTCGCTGCGTACGGGCTCGAAATGCTGCCGCGCAAGACGGACCAGCAACAGGGCAGCAAGACGTACTCGCTCGCGCACGACGACGCGGACCCGCAAGGGCTGTGGATCCTCAAGCAAGAGTGGAACAAGCCCGAGAATCCTCCCTCGCGCTCGGCGACGCTCGCGGCGCGCTGGCAAGAGGCGATTCTGCTGCAGCAGCTCTACGCGAGCTTCCTCGATCGCCGCAGCGACTTCGTCGGCTTCGACTACACGGGCTCGTCGAGCACGTGGAAGGGGCTGATGAAAGAAGAGGCCAAGAAGCACAACGTGAAGCTGGACCTGTACGCGCAGCGCGTGCTCGAAGCGCTCGTGCACCGAGGGCGCCAGCTCTACTTCTGCACGTCGTGGCTCGAGACCATCTTCGGCGACCTCGACCTGAGCGTTCCCGTGGGAAATTCTGCGGATCCGATGACGAAGAAGCTCTACGCAGACTGGCGTCATCGACGGTGGAATCACCCGCTCGCGCTCAACGAAGTGCTCGTCGCTGCGTATCAACCGGTCAACGACAAGAAGGTCGAGCTCGATCCCAAGCTGCCGCCGGACTACGCGATGGCCGAGGCGATCGAGCGCGGAATCCTCTACGTCCTGAGGAAGAGCTGAGCCATGCGCGTACTGCTTCCGAAGATCCAGAAGCCGGCGGCTGAGCACGTCGACGTCATCGCCTCGCTGCAAGAGACGTGGACGCCACAGCCGCAGCACCTGCGGGCGAAGAGCTTTCCGACGCCGTTTTCGCAGGCCGAAATGATGACCCACGTCCTCGGGATGCTGAAGCTCGAGAGCGGAGGTCGGCCCGAGGACATCACCCGCGTCAACGCGGACATCCAACAGAGCTACGAGCGCTGGGAGCTCATGCTCTTGGGCGTCGCGCTCGGCGAGCTCGCGATCGAGACCGTCGATCTCAGGCAGCCCACGTTCGACAACTTCGGTCGGATGGTGGCGGACCTGCGTGAAGAGTGCCGCTTCGTCTCGCTCATCCGCGACCTGCGCGTGGCGGGCCCGCGCGGCACGGCGCTCTTGGTGGGAGGCACCGATCCCGAGTGCCTCTTCTGGTGCTCTCCGCGCATCCCCACGTACTGGAACGCGCTGAAGACCCGCATCTCGGGCCACGCCTTCGCCCCCGAAGCGCGGCAGATCCTCGCCGAGTGGCGCGGCGTCCTGCAGAACAACGGCGCGTGGAACCTCGAGAACGGTCCCGTCTGGCAAAAAGCCCTCAACATCGCGCTCGAAGGGATCGCCCCCACGAGCTCGACCGCGAAGCTCAGCGCGGACGCTCGATTTGTGGGGCCTGTATTCTTGGAGGTCCCGCGCAAGCAAGAGCAAGGCGAGGTGGACTACCTGGCGCTCTACCTCCCGGTGCTCTCGCGCGGTTGGGGCTTTCGCTTTCAAGACCTGCTTTTTCTCAAGCCGATCGAGCGCGGCGCGGGCGCGGTCATGCTCGAGGACACGACCACGCAGCGGGTCATCGCGCGCATCGCCAAGAGCGTGGGCGCGGCGCGAGGCGACGCTCCGAGCGGAGATCCCGCGAGCTCAGTGAGCTCGGAGAGCTTCGAGTTTCTCGCGGGCGTCGGGCGCTTGGACGTGGACGAGAGCGCCGCGGTGCACCACGGACAGCTGCACTGGCTCGATGATCAAAACGGGCAGCCTGGCTATCGCTCGCTCGTGGTTGCGCCGTTGATCGAAGCGGGCGCGCGCTCGCTGCGTCGCGCGGTGACCGAAGCGGATGTGCGCGCGTTTCCGATCTTGTTTCCCGACGCGCTGCGGCTGGTGTTCGCGGGCGGCGAGGCGACGAGCGCCGACGAAGTGCGCGTGCAGCTCTCGCGACACGTCACGGCGCGACGAAGCGCGGGCGTCGCGCTCCCGCAGACGGGGTTGCCTCCCAAAGCGTGGAAGCCAGGACAAGCGCTGCCCAACGTGCTCGCGATTCCCGCGGCGAAGGGCGCTGCTGCGATCGGCCTCGTCGAGCGCTACGGGCCCGAGGGGCGCGCGCAGGACGTGGGCGAGCTTCGCGCGCTCGGCCTCGCGATGTGGCTCTATTACCTGGGCGAATGCGAAGTGCAGAACGAGCGCGGCCTCATCGTGTGGAGCGCGGACGAAGGGCAAGAGCTCTTCGGTCGCGTGCGCACCGCGGAGGGTTCGCTGAGCTTGGAGATCTGGCCGCACGGGCTCAGGGTCGCCAACGAGCAGAGCGAGCGCGCGCGCGCGAAGGACAAGCGAGCGACGCTGCAGCGCTTCTTGGTCACGTGGGCGCGCAAGGGCGAAGGCGATCCCGAGGACCCGCGCGTGCAGGGCGAGCGCATCGGCGCGATGGCGGCGTACGCGTGGATCCAGTACGTCATGGGCGGAAGCGACAGCGAGCTGCGTCCGTTTGGACCGGCGACGAAGCGCGCGCCCGACCTGTTCGCGTTGGCCGAAGGGATCTCGCTGCCGCTGTTCGTCGACGAGTACTCGCGCGAGTAAGCGCGGTCTCTGGTCTACACTCGCGGGCCTCGTGATCGAGACGCTTCGCACTGCGCGGCTCACGCTGCGGCCATTTTCGCTGGATGATCTCGCGTTTCTGGACAAGCTCCACGACGACGTCGAGGTGTACCGCTATCTGGGCGACGGCAAGCCGAGGAGCACTGAGTTTCATCGCGCGTGGCTCGCGCGCGCGATCGAAGGGCACCGCGAAGGGATCGGCCAACGCGTGGTCGAGCACGAGGGGCGCGCCATCGGTCGCTGCGGGCTCAGCCGCTATTGGCGCGACTCGATCGAAGACGGAGCGCGTTTGACCACGGCGCCGCCCGCGGATCCGTCGCAGTGGCTCTCGTTTCTCGAGATGGGGTGGACCTTCGAGCGCGCGGCGTGGGGCCACGGGTTCGCGAGCGAAGCGGCGAGCGCGGTGCTCGATGCGTTTCGACCGCACACGAGCGAGCCGATCTTGGCCATGATCCACGCGGACAACGCTCGCTCGATCCGCGTCGCCGAGCGTCGTGGCTGGGGGCTTCGTCAGCGCGCGACGCTGCTCGATCGACCGACGGTGCTCTACGGGCCGTGAGCCCAAGCGATCACGCTGCGCTCGGCGAGCGAGGGGCGGGCGGGCGTTTGCGCAAGAGGTTCCACGACCGAAGGGGCTCGAGGTTTCCTTCGCAGACCTCAGAGATTTCGACGCGGTGAATCGAGACGCACTTGTGGCACGACTCGCCCTCTTCGTTGGCGAGCGCGCGCAGCCTCGGGCTCGCGAGGATCTCGTCGAACGCCACCTGCGCCACGTTGGCGATCGGCCGCGTGCCCCAGTGCATGCAGTCCACGACGTCGCCGTTCGCTTCGATCGGCAGCATGAACTTCGGCCAGTGACAGCGGTACTTCGGCGATCCCTCGCGCATCATCTCGATGTGCGTCAGCGAGTTGAGGATGGGATAGCCCTGTGTCTTGAGAGACCGCACGGCGTCGAACGCCTCAGAGAGCTCTCGCTGCGACGGCGCGAAGCGCGAGAGCGTCCCAGGGTCATCGCTCGTCGCGGCTTCTTCTCGCAGCGCGTTGAAGATCCCGAGCACGCCGAGCTCGGCCATCAGCTCGCCGAGCGCGCGCACGGTCTCGGGCTGCGCGTTGGCCTTCTGCAGCGTGCAGATGAAGATCACTTGCTTCTCTGGCGCGCGCTCTCTCAACGCGCGCGTCGCGGAGACGATGCGCTCGAACAGCCCTTTGATCCCGCGCAGCTCGTCGTGCAGCGACGAGGGATGATCGAGCGAGATGCACACGCGATCCATGTACTTCACGACGGGGTCGAGCTTGCGCTCGAGGAGAAATCCGTTCGTCACGACGTGCGTCGTGAGCCCGAGCTCGTGCGCGTGGCGCGCGATGCGGTCGAAGTCTTTGTGCAACAGCGGCTCGCCGCCCCAGATCGAGACGCCGACAAACCCAGCGCGCCGCGCGTCCGAGTAGAGCCGCTCGATCGCCTCGGTCGATAGCTGCTCGCGCGGGTCGTAGAAATCGGGGTTCCACGCGCAGAACCCGCAGCGGGCGTTGCAGCGGGCGGTGAGCGCGTGCACGAGGTAGAGCGGGTGTCCGACGCCGGCTCGCGCTTCTACGAGCGCGCGCGTCACGTCGATCGCGCGTGAGATTGGCTGGAGCATAGGGGCATCTCCTCGAGTGTCGTAGCCAGTTGCAGCAAGTGCTCGCGTCGCGCGGCGAGCGCCCGGCGCGAGAGCGGATCGCCGTCGACGAACACGCCGAGCAGCGGCTCGTAGACGAAGTAGCCAGCGACCGCGCCGAACAGCGAAATCGCACGCTGCCGTCGCTCGGGCTCGTCGCCGAACCGCTGGACGAACATCGCTCTGAGCGCCTCGGTGGCCGAGCGGAGCGCGCCTCGCCGCGCAGCGCGCTCGCGGAGCGAGTCCGATCGATCGAGCACCTCGCGCAAGAGCAGCCGCTGCAGCGTGCGGTCGCGCGCGAGAAAGTCGAAGTACGCGCCGGTCAGCCGCGCAGCGAGGCCCGCGCTCGGGCCCTCTGCGGCTGCGACCAGCGCTGCGCGCAACGCTTCTTGCGCGTCGGCGAGGATCCCTTCGTACAGGGCGTCTTTGCCGCCGAAGTAGTAGTTGATCATCGCCGCGGTCACCCCAGCGCTCTCAGCGATCGCGTGCACCGACGCCGCGGCGAGCCCGCGCGTCGCGAACTCGAGGCGCGCTGCTTCGCTGATGCGCTCTCGCACGCCCGGCTCAGTCGGTTGCTCGTTTGCCGAGAGTTTTTCGCGCGGCTTCATCGATCGGGGCGCTGTTCGTCGCATCGGTCCGAGCTTGTTAAACGATCGTTTAGACCTCGCGTCGCGGCCGGTCAAGGCAGGCGCGCGCTCGAGTGTGGAGCGCTGATGGAGCCGCGCTGCTTCGCGCGTTCGCACGGCTGAGCGCGAGTTGTGTACGCTTTCGCCCGTGACCTCTCGCACGAAGCAGCCCGCGGCGATCAAGCGTCCTCCGACGAACAAGAAGCTCGCGGCGTGGGTCGAGGCGCTCGAAGCTCCATCTCCCGATGACGGCGCGTTTTGCGACGCGAGCGACGCCGTGCAGAAGCTGTACGCCAAGGGGCTTCCTTCGGGTTTGGATCCTGCGCTGGTGGCGTCTGCGATCTGCTACTCGATGCCGCACGGGTATCTCATCGGCCGCATGGTTCGCAGCGCGGGCTCGGAGTACGACGCGGCGATCGTCGCGGGGGCGCGTCGACATCGTGAGAAATACGGGACGGACAACGTGCTCGAAATGCTGCTCGTCGCGTTGCCCACCGAAGCGGGCACGCGCACGATCGCAGACAGCTACGCGGCGTTCGTCGAGGCCGAGCGAGCGTTGAGCATCAGCCCCGAGACCAACGCGCCGACCAAGGTGAGCCGCGCGATGTGCGTCGCTGTGCAGCGGGCGATGGCTCCGTGGGCCTCGCTCGACAGCGCACTCGCGTTGGCAGAAATCGCGCTTCCGCCCAGCGAGGGATCGATGGGCGAGCGGCGCTGGATCAACCCCGTGCAGTGCGCGGACGAGTGGGCGCTGTTGATTTTGTGTGCGTCCCATCCGAGCGAACGCGCGCGGGCCCTCATCGACGTGCGTCGGCCCCTGGTCGAGCGGATGGAAGATCCGCTGCGGGCGCTGGTCACCGCGACGCTTCGCGAGTGCGAGGCGCTGCGGTAGCGGCCCCGTCAGTGATGCGCGCTCAGCGCAGTGCCTCGCTGCCGCGCTGCGCTGAGCGCGCCTTGCCCAACAGCGACGCACTCCGCGCCAGGCTCCCGATCGCCTCAGCTCACCACTCGCTCGCGCGCCCGACGCGCTGCTCGTCCCACAGCCACAACACGTCCCTGTGCCCTCGCGCGCGCAGCGCGCGTTGGTCGCTCACTTCCCAGGGAATCTCCAGCGATCTCTCTCGCGATCCCCCGCCCTCGTTGAGCGCGATCTCGACCGCGCGATCGCCGCGCTCGTAGTCGCCCACGATCAACGCTCGCGACCGATCGACGCACACCGCGCGCGCCCCTGGCGCGGTGGTCGGAAACGCGCTCACGGTCCCTCGTCGAAGATGCAGCAGATCGAACCGCGTGTACGCGTAGATCCAGAGGTCGTCGTCGGCACACACATTCAACGCGTACACGTCGACGATGTCGTTGCCCGCGAGCGCTCCGCCGAGCGGCTGCGCGACGCCGTCGCGATCGAACGCGCGCACTCCCCACTCGGCCATCGCCTCTCGATCAGGGCCCCACGCGTCGTTGTTGTACACGCCCTGGTCGATGTAGCTGCACCACACGCGGTCGCGGCTCGTTCGGACGTCGTTGATTCCGAGGCCAAAAACCCAGGACCGCAGCAGCTCTCCGCTCCACTCGACGAGGTGCGCGTTGGGCACGGGACCCGAGCGGCGATCCT
This sequence comes from Polyangiales bacterium, assembly GCA_046351515.1. Classification (GTDB taxonomy): domain Bacteria; phylum Myxococcota_A; class Polyangia; order Polyangiales. Next base: position 13,559 of record JAXLYJ010000043.1, on the reverse strand, counting down.
CGCACCAGCTGCCCACGAGCAAGAGCTTGTCCTGCCACGGTTGAACGAAGTCCACCGCGCCGATCGGCTCGGTGGGTTCGCTCTGCCACACGATCCCGTCGCGCCACGCGGTGACGCGATAGCGAAAGAGCTCCTCGATCGTGCTGCCCTTCGATCCCTTGCGCGGGACGCGCTTCTGCACGGTCTCGATCACGTCGGCGACGAGCACCGTGCGGTCTTCGCAGAAGCCCACGGCGCGCGGCTCTCTTGCGCCCAACGCGCTGAACTCGAACAGCTCTTCGACCTCGATCACGCTCATCCCCACCCTCCCTCGTCACTTCAGCTTCGCCAGCTTCTCTCTCGCTTCGCTCAGGCGCTTTCGCGGAACGCTCACCCTCGTCGGCATCCCCCCGGCGATCCCCATGATCGCCAGCAAATTCACGCCTGAATCGAACCCTGCTGCCATCGTCACCGTCTGCTCGTCGAACACGACGCTCACCTTCGCGCGCTCTTGTCCGAGCAGCAACGCGAGGGTCTTGTCGTACGCGCCCACGCGCTGCGCGAACCCGCTCGCGTCCACGTACGCGACCGCGCCCTCGACCACGTAGCTCTTGGCGAGCTCCTGCGCGCGCTCTTCGTGCAGCGCAAACTCGTCCGCAGCGTCGTCGATCATCGCCTTGGCGTCGCCGTCCTTCATCCCCCGCACGAGGTACTCGACCACCACCGAGCGAAGCTTCTCGTCTCGCGGCCTCCCTCGCAGCGCGCGATCCATCCACGCTCCGCGCTTCGAGAGCTCGCCCACGCGCGTGTCCACCGCGCGCGCGTCGGCGTCCGCTCCCTCGTACGGCTCCCTTCCCTCGAGGATCCACTTCGCCGCCGAGTACAGCCCGTCCAAGTCGTCGTGACACACCACAGTGTCGACGAGCCCCGCGCGCGCGACGAGCTCGGGCGTCACGAGCTCGGGGCACGCGCCGTGCTCGCGCTTGGTCGTGAGCACGAACCGCGAATCGCCTGCAAATCGACTGTGCAACGCGTGATCGTGGTGATCGACCCACAGCACCAATCGCTCGCCGAGGCCGTTGAGAAACGGCTCGGTGACGGTCTCGAAGCTCGCGCCTGTCCCGTCCGCGGCGAACGCGATGTCGAGCACCACCACCCGCCCGTTGAGCTTCGCGGGCTTGGGAAGCTTGCGCGGGCTCGCGAACACCACTGTCTTCATCGTCGCCATCTACGCCGTCGCCTCTTCGATCGTGAGCACGAAATCCCGCAGGATCGTCGCGCTTCCGCTCGCTCCCGCCGCGCCTGTCTGCGTGGGAGCGAAGCCCTTCGCGATCGCTCCGCCTTCGAAATCGCTGACCCAGATCTTCTCGTCATCGAGCCGCAGCACCGTGGCGGTGGCGATCACCTTCGAGGTGGTCTCGACGCGGACGCGCCGTCCGACGAAGCGCTTCCACGGGTCGCGGCTCTCGTCGATGTTGAGAAACGCGCGCATCTGCGTGAGCCACACCTCTCGCGATCGATCGTCGCGGAGGTCGAGCTTGCTGTCGTTGACGAGCTTGACCGAGCTCTCGAGCCACGCGCGATAGCACTCGGCGCACACGCGTTGCTGCACGCGCTCGCCGAGCGAACGCAGCGCCTCGCTCGTTCGAAACGGGTTGGACGTGATCGCGGCCCCCTCTCGTTGGCAGCGCGAACATCGGACGGTCTCGCTCATCGCGCGGTGTTATCGGGCTCAATCCCTCACCGAGCAAGCCGCGCTCGACGAATCTCGTCCATCACCCGCGCGGTGCGCGGCGCGAGCGCTCGCGCGGACTCGGACTCGAGCTCGGATTGCAGCCTCGCGAGGTCCTCGGGCACGTCCACGTCGTACTGTGATGGAAGCGCCTCGTACGCCAGATTCTCTGCGTGAATCTTCGCCAGCGTCTGCTCGAACACGCGCTCGGTGCTCCATTCGATGTCCTCGAAGAGCGAGGGCGCGCGCGTCGCGAGCCCCAAGAGGTAGTAGCCGCCGTCGTCCGCGGGGCCGATCACCACGGGGCGCGCTTCGAGCAGCGCGAGCGCGCGGGTGATGCGCTCGGGCGGCATCGTGGGCGAGTCGCTGCCGATGAGAATCACCGCTGAAAAACCAGTGTGAAACAGCGCGTCGCACACGCGAGAGAGGCGCTCGCCGAGCGTTCCTCCGCCCTGCGAGACCAGCGCCCAACGGTCCGAACAGCGCGCGCGCATGCGGGCCTCTGCGTCGAGGGGATCCCACGCGAGCACGGGCTTGATCGCGTCGATCGCGCTCACTTGCGCGATCTTGTCATCGAGCATCGCCTCGGCCAGAGAGCGACGCTGCTCGGCCGAGAGGCTCGGAGCCAGGCGTGTCTTGCTGCGCTCGGGTGAGGGCTCTTTGGCGAAGAGGACGACCGCGGCGGGCGGGGGCATGGGAGAGGAGATAGCGCGATGCGCACCCAATGTGTGCGGCGCTCGCAGTGTCCCCTGCGCCGTGAATGCTGTGTCTCGTTGGCCAGCGGAGTATCGTCACGCCGTGTCTTCGACGAGAGGGATCGCGCGATGGCTGCTCTTCGCCGTAGCGCTCACGGGTTGTCCGCCGCCCGCGCCTGCGGTGGACGAAGAGCGCCTCGCGCGCCGCGTCGCTGAGCTGCTCGCAGAGCGCTTCGCCGAAGAGGGAACGTGTCGCGCTCGCGGCGACGGCGGCGTCGAGCAAGCGGACAACGGCGATCCCGATCCGTCCGATGATTCGCAGGGTGATTCGCAATCAAACCCGCAAGACCAGGCCAACGCAGCCCTCGCCGCGATGCGCGCGCAGCTCGCGGCCCTCGCGCAACAAGCGCAGCAAGCCGCTCCCGAACCGGCGCTCCCTCGCGTCGAGCTCGCTGCGGATCGCCGCGCCACCACGACGGGAGCCGGTGATCACGCCCGCACGTGCATCCCTCTTCCTGCGGACACGCCCGCGGTCGGGCCCGAGCAAGCCGCGGTGACGATGATCGCGTTCATCGATCCCGAGTGCCCGTTTTGCGCGCGTTTCTACCCGCGGTTGCTCAGCGCGCAGCGCGCGTATGCGCAGGACGTGAGGCTCGCCGTCGCGCTGCAGCCGCTGGCGTTTCACCACAACGCTCCGCGCGCTTCGATGGCGCTGCGAGAGGTGTTCGCGCAGCGACAAGCGCCGGGCTTCTTCGCGTACTTCTCGCGGATCTACTCGGACGTGCGCGACCTGTCTGTGCCCACGCTCGCGAGCTACGCCGAGGAGCTCAACGTGGACTCGGCGCGCTTGCGCGAGGCCATCGCCGACGGTCGTCACGGCAACGCGATCGCCACCACCGTCGCCCTCGCCGAGAGCGCCCAATCCAACGGAACCCCGACGCTCTTCATCAACGGTCGCCGCGTCGTCGGCGCGGTCTCCGACGAGACGTTGGGAGGGATCCTCTTCGAAGAGCTCGAGCGCGCGCGACGCCTTCGTCGCACGACGCCCGCCGCTCGATGGCAAGCCGCGCTGTGCCATGCGGACAGCTCGTCGACCGCCGCGCAACCCGCGCAACCTCGTCCATTGCCCACCGGAGACGCTCAGTGATTCATCGTGGATTTTTGCTCGCGCTCGCGACGGTCACCGCGGGGCTCTCGCTCGCTGCGCCGCTCGCTCACGCGCAGACGGCGAGCAGCGCCAGCGCAAACACCAGCGTCAACACAGCCGCGACGCAGCCCGTGGTGTTCACTCCGCCTGCGTGCACGGTGGAGCAGCTCGAGTCGCTCGCGCAGAGCGCGTGGTGGGAGGGGTTGCCCGTCGCGTGCGCGTCGATCGTTTCGCTCGCGGGGCGGCCGCTCGATCCTCCCAACGAGTCGAGCGCGCGCGTGTGGCACTCGTTTGTCGCGCAGTGCCGATCGAACCAGGGGCGCTCGGCGCGGCTGCTCTGCGACGTGCCCGAGCCGATTCGCGCTTCATCGCTGCAGTCGTTTTCGTCGCACATCCAAGCGCTCAACCGCCGCGCTGCGAGCGCCCAGGCGCTCTGCCCGCGCATCGAGGCGATTCGCGCAGCGATCCCCAACCAGCCCGAAGCGTCGCGCCCGGCGCTCGACGCAGCGCTCGCGCAACTGCAGTCGTTTTGCACGAGCGTCACCGCGCCGCTGCTCGCTCCGTCGTCGCTCGGCGCCATCAACGCCGCGATCAACGCCGGACCGACGACGCCCGGTGGCCAGGGCGAAGGCGGCCGCGGCGGCAGCAGCGGAGCGGTCGGCGGCCTCGAGCAAGACAGCGCTGCGGAGCGCGCGGGGCACGGCGGAAGACAGTCGTTCGGCGGCCTCCCCACGCCCGCAGGAATGCTCGACCTCGCTGTGCAAGGCCTCGCGCAGCTCATCGTGCAGCGCGCGCAAGCCGAGCTCGAAGCGTTCGCCATTGATTCACTGCGATCCACGCTGTGCTCCGAGCGCGTGCGCCCGTGGTTCGAGCACACGTGCGATTTTCTCGGGCCCGGCGGCGACACGACGCTCCGCGTGTCCGTCGGTCAGGGCCTGCGCGCCGCGTTTCAGAGCGACGTCCTCGCGCTGCCCACACGCGCTCTCTCGACGCTCCCTCGCAGCGGAAACGCTCGATCTCTCACGGCCCTCCTCTACTTCGACCTGCTCGCCGCGTGGGTGCAGAACCCCGATCCGCGCTACGCCGCTTCGCGCGTGCTCACGCTCGGCGAAGCGTGGGAGCCCGCTTCCGACGCGCCCGAGCCGCGACGAACGCGCGAGGTCAACGCCTCTCGCTCTGCGCGCGACGCGGTGCTCGCCGCGGGGCTCTTGCTCTCGGCAGCGACGAATCGAGACGTGTTCGATCGCTTGCCCGACAGCGCGTTCATCCCGCTCGTGTCCGCGATGCTCGACCGAGATCTCACCGACGCTGACCGCCGAAAAACCAGGGTGTTTCGCGCGGCGCTCTCACAGTATCGCTCGATTGGACAGGGCGTGCGCGTCACCGGTCGAGGCGCGGTCGAGCTCAACGCCACGCGCGCCGCAGCCGCTCTTCGCGCGGTGATCGACCTGCTCAACGCCGCGGTCGACCTCGCGTGCACCGACCGAACGATCGCCGCCATGGTGGCCCTCCCGGGGCGCATGCCCGAGCTCATCGTCGCGATTTCGCGTGGAGATCTCCCGAGAATCGTCGTCGAGACCACGCGCGCCCTCGCCGCGCTCTCGGTCTCGTTCGGCCTGCCCGAGCCCGTCGTGCGCGGCCTCGTGCTCGCAGCCGAAGTGGCCTCTGCGCAGAGCCCCGAGCAAGTGCGCACCGCGCTCGAAGCGGTGGTCGCGCCCGTGGGCTCGTGGCGCATGAAGCGCCGTCGTCCCATGGTCTCGCTCGGCGCGCTCGTGGGCGTCGGTGGAGGCGCCGAATGGACCCTCGCCGGCGGAGGAATCATCGATCCGCGCCCCGTGGGGTCCGTCGCGCTGCTCGGCGCGGTGGGGCTCGACGTGAGCTTTCCGGTGCGCAGCTCGACGCTGGGAGGGTTTCTCTCGGTCGTAGACTTGGGAGGGCTGATGTCGCTTCCGACGGGCGAGCTGCAAGCGACGGTGCTCGGCGAGGACGGCTCGATGCGATCGAGCTTGTTCGAAGTGTCCCCGCGCGTCTCGCCCGAGCAAGTGCTCTCGCCGGGCCTGTATTTTCGCTGGGGAATCTTCAATACCCCCCTCGTCCTCGCCGTCGGTGGATCGGTCACGCCCCTCGCGCGCCACGTGCAGGAGCTGCGAACAGGCGGCTCGATGATGGGCTCGGTCATCTCGCGCGACGTGAGCGTCCTTCGCGCGGGAGTGTTTCTCTCTGCAGACGTGACGCTGTTTCCGTTCTGAGGCGCTCGCTCACGCGCGATTGCGACGGCCCGCGTTCTTCACGGCGTAGATCGCCATCTCCCACAGCGCGCGCGCCCCGTTGGGCGAGTCGAGCAGCGGCTGCCCATCGGCGATTCGCCGGATCTGCGCCTCGTAGAACGAGATCTCCGGCAGCGCCCTGCTGTCCACGAACCCGATGCCTGTCTTCACGGGCGCGACCTTGCTCGCCGTCGCTTCTCCCCGCAGCAATCGGTCCGGTAGATCCGGCTCGCTCGCGAGCGGCCGCGCGAGGCCGATGAAGTCCGTCGCTCCTGAAGCGAGCGCTTTCTCCATCCCGTCGAGCGTACGAAAGCCCCCGGTGACGACCAAGGGCGTCTTCACTTTCTCGCGTACTTTGCGGGCGAAATCGATGAAGTACGCCTCGCGCTCGCGCGTGCGCTCGCTCTGCTTGGCGCCCATCATCGCCGCGGCTTCGTACGTCCCGCCCGAGATCTCGACGCAGTTGATCCCGTCGTCGCTGAGCGCTTCGATCACCGCGAGCGACTCGTCTTCGGTGAACCCTCCGCGCTGAAAGTCCGCGGAGTTGAGCTTCACGCCGATCGTGAAATCCGCGCCACATTTGCGACGGATCGCCGCGTACACCTCGCGCACGAACCGCATGCGCTTCGCGGGCGTCCCGCCCCAGTCGTCGTCGCGCACGTTGTGCTTGGGCGAGAGAAACTGGCTCACGAGGTAGCCGTGCGCGCCGTGGATCTGCACGCCCGAGAAGCCCGCCTCGCGGACGATCGCCGCGCTCGTGGCGAAGCGCTCGATGAGCGCTCGGATCTCTCTCTCTTCGAGCGCGCGCGGCGTCGCGAAGAGCGCGCGCAGCTCCTTGGCGAACGGGACGGCCGACGGCGCAACGCTCTCGCGATTGAGCCCGATCGGACACTGTTTTCCCGGGTGATTGAGCTGCATCCAGAGCTGCGCGCCCGTCTTCGTCCCGAAGCGCGCCCAGCGCGCGAGCGCCTCGCTGTCGCGAGCGTCTTCGACCACGACGTTGCCCGGCTCGCCGAGCGCGCGACGATCCACCATCACGTTGCCCGTGACGATGATCCCCGTTCCGCCGCGGGCCCACGCGCCGTACAGCCGCTCCATGCGCTCGACCGGAACGCGGTTGTCATCGCCCGCGAGCGCCTCGCTCATGGCCGACTTGAAGAACCTGTTCTTCGATCGCGCGCCGTTGCTGAACACAAACGGCTCGGCCACGCGCAGATCCGCCACTAGAAAAGGGCCTTTCCGCGCTCTTTGAGAACGTCGAGGATGATGCCCGCGGTCTCTTCGATCGCGCGCCCCGTGACGTCGACGACGGGCCACTGCGGGTGCTTGCGAAAGATGCTCTGCGCGTACTCGAGCTCTTCGCGGACGTGCTCACGCAGACCATAGTTGGTGTCCGGCGGCATCCCGAGCTGGCTCAACCGCGCGCGGCGAATCTCGAGCAGCTGATCGAGCCCGATCGTGAGCCCGACGATCCGATCCTGCGGAACTTCGGACAGCTCCGACGGCACCGGCACGCCCAACACGAGCGGGACGTTCGCGACTTTGATCCCGCGGTTCGCCAGGTACGTGCTCAGCGGGGTCTTCGACGTGCGCGAGACGCCCGCCAAAATGAGGTCCGCCTTGCGAAGGTTGCGCGGCTCCTTGCCGTCGTCGTTCTTCACGGCGAACTCGACCGCTTCGATCCTGCGAAAATACTCTTCGCTGAGGGGCAGCGCAGAGCTCGGAAGCCCGAGCGGCGCCGAGTCGAGGAAGCTCGAGAGCTTGCCCAGCATCGCCCCGATCACGTCGACGCTGTCGACCTTCTTCTCGTAGCAAATCTGGTGGATGAACTCGCGCAGCTCTGGGGAGACGATGGTGAACACCAACAGCCCGCCGTCGCGCGCGCAGGCCTCGATCACGGCCCTCGCTGCGTCTCGATCACGCACCCGCGCGTGAAACCGGATGCGCACTTTTTGATCGGGAAATTGCAGGAGAGACGCGCGAACCACTCGCTCGGCGGTCTCGCCGGTCGAGTCGCTCATCACGTCGATGGGGGGTTTAACTGCGTCCATGAACCTCGTCGCCCTGTCCCCGCCCCGTTGCAAAAAGGGGGACGGAGTATAGAGCACGACGAAGCGTGCGCTGCCCCACCACTGTTGTTCCCCCGGTACGTTGACGCGATGTCGGTGATGACGCGGTGCGAAGCACCGAGAGCGTCACTTCACCATACGAGCGCGGCGGTTCGTGTTCTTCTTCTTCAGCTTGGCGCGGTAACGAGCGGTCTTGTTGCGCGTCTTGCTGCGCTTGATCTTCGATCCAAACAGGTACATGGCAGCGGTTCCTTCGATCTCAGCAGGGGCCCGAACGAGCCCCCAGTTAGTATGAGGGCGGAGCGTTTACGACCGGCGAGTGGGTTTTGTCAATTCGTTCTCTGATGAAACGCTTGACCCACCTTCACTTCGGCCGATAGTCTGCGTGTGCCAGTTCGATGGAAGCACCGCCGTCGAAGGCGCGTCAGTACGCGCTCCGATTTATCTCGGGTAAATACCAGGGCGGGGAGTTCCCCATCGTCCCAGAGCGCGAACTCGTCATCGGTCGGTCGAACGACATCGATGTAGCGCTCATCGAGGACATGGTCTCTCGCCGGCACGCGCGCGTGCTCTTGCAGGGCGAGTCCCTGATCATCGAAGACCTGGGTTCGACCAACGGAACCTTCGTCAACGGCGAGAAGGTCCGTCGCGCTCGCTTGAAAGAGGGCGACAAGATCCTCATCGGCACGAGCATCATCCGCGTCGCGCTCGCGGACGGCGAGGGCACTCCGAACACCACCGAGTCCGAGGCGAAGATCAAGCTGCAAGAGACCGCAGCCGGTCGTCGCACGAGCCAGGTCCGCACGATGAGCGGCAACCTGTCCGAAGTCGGCCTCGTCGACCTCTTGCAGCTGTTCACCACCAGCAAGAAGTCCGGCGTGCTCGTGGTTCGACGCGAAGAAGACATCGGCCGTATTCACCTGCGCCGCGGTCAGATCGTGCACGCCTCGATCAACGAAAACTCCGACGTCCCTGCGCTCAAAGCGATGTATCGCCTGCTCACGTGGGAGCACGGGACGTTCGAGCTCGAGCCCCCCGACGAGCGCGAGTTCGCCGACGAAATCACGCTCTCGACCGAGGCCATCTTGATGGAGGGCATGCGCCAGATCGACGAGCTTCGTCGGCTCGAATCGTCGGTGCCCGCCGCCAACGCGCACTTGTCGATCCCGTCGCCGTTGGTTCCTGCGCTGCGAGACCTGAGCCCCAACGAGCTCGACGTCCTGCAGCTCGCGTTCAATCACGGCCACGTCGAAGCGGTGCTCAACCGCTCGAAGGTCTCGGACCTCGAGACGACCGAGATCCTCGTGAAGCTCCTGCAGCGCAACTACCTGCGCACGGGCTGAGCAAGCACAGAGGCCCTCGCCGCTGCCTCCGCGCTGCGATGGCTCCGGTGCTGCCGTGTGCGCTCAGCGCTGGAGCAACAAGAGGTACGCGTCGGTGAGCGAGACCGCGAGCGCGACGGCGCTCTGATGGCTCTCGGAGTCCCCGATGTGCTTGTCCGGGTGGTACTGCCGCAGCTGCAGTCGATACGCGCGCTCGAGCTGGCTTCGCGAGGCTCCGGGCGACAGCTCGAGGTGCGCGTACGCCTTCGAGACCTGCATGTTCTTCAGGCGGTTCTTTCGCGTGGAGTTCACCGCGTCGAGCTCTTCGTCCGCCGCGGGGCGACGGTTCGCGGGCTTGCCGCGCAGCCGTCGGCGGCGCTCGAGCTCGATCGCGAGCGAGTCGTCGCTGATGCGCGTGAGCCCGAGCTTGTCCGCGAGCGACGGGGGAGCGTCGCGGCCTCCGGGGCTACGCGCGCCGGGGCCTGCAGTGATGCCACCGATGCCACCGGGAGGAGGCTCCATCGCGTCGCGAACGCCTTTGCTGATGCGATCCCACAACGTCACGTCACCCTCGCTGCCTTCGCTTTTTCGAGCATGCGCTCGAGGACGGCGTCGCTCTTGGCGTCCACTTGCGTGAACACGACGCCCATCCCCGGCGGGTCATTTTGCACGCGAACGACCTCGCCCTCGGCCTCGACCGACTCGACCTCGTCGTCGATCACGAGAAACGCGACCTTCACCTTCGTCCCGATCGGAAGCGGGTCGTTGCAGCGCAAGAACGCTCCCGATCGAGAGATGTTGGCGACGTACTCGCGCACGAACGCGTCGAGCGACTCGAACTCTTGATTGATGGTGACGCGCTCTTCGATGCGTCGTCCTTCGTCACGGATCATTGGGGGCCCGGTGCCTCCTCGCTCGCGACGCTCGTGGCGCGCGAACGGTCACTGACCGCTGAGATCGAACTGCTCGATATGGTACTCCGGCTTCGACATCACGACGATGCGCCGCTGGAATCTACGCTGCGCTTCTTCGAACGCTTCTTTCGCTTCGTGCTTGAGCGCGTCGGCCACCGCGGGGTGCGCGTGCACGACGATCGTGTAGCCCTTGAGTTGATCCTTCTCGCGGCGGATCTGCCGTAGCACCTCGTACGCGATGGTCAATCGCGAGGAGGTGTGTCCGGTCCCGTCGCAGTAGAAGCAGGGCTCGTACAGCTGACGGCCGAGCGACTCGCGCGTTCGCTTGCGGGTCATCTCGATGAGGCCGAGCTCGCTGATGCGCAGGATGCTCGTCTTGGCCTTGTCCTTCGCGAGGGCCTCTGCGAGGGCCTTGTAGACCTTGTCGCGGTTGCCTTGGCGGTCCATGTCGATGAGGTCGAGGATCACCAATCCGCCGAGATTTCTCAGGCGAAGTTGGTATGCGATCTCGTCGACGGCCTCGAGGTTGGTCTGCGTGACGGTCTCTTCGACGTCTTTTTGTCCGACGAAGCGGCCCGAGTTCACGTCGATGGCCGTGAGCGCTTCGGCCTGGTCGATGATGAGATACCCGCCCGACGGCAGGGGAACCTTGCGCGCCAACGCGCGGGCGATCTCGTCTTCGATCCCGTACGCGTCGAACAGCGGCTCGTCGCCAGCGTACAGGACGATGTCGTCCTTGCGCTCGGGCATGAACTGCTCGACGAAGCGCACGCATCGCGCGTGCGACTCGCGGTCATCGATGATCACCTTCTCGATGTCGGGCCCCATCATGTCGCGCACGGTGCGCAGGACCACGTCGAGCTCGGAGAAGAGCAGCGAGGCGCCGCGGGCTTGCTCGCGCTTGCGCCAGATGTCGTTCCAGAGGGTGACGAGATAGGCGACGTCGGTCTTGAGGCCCTTCTTGGTGAGCCCTTCGCTCGCGGTGCGGACGATGATGCCGCCCTTCTCGGGCTTGAGCTGCTCGATCACTTCGCGCAGGCGACGGCGCTCTTTTTCAGAGCCGATGCGCTTGGACACGCCCACGTGCTCGACCGTGGGGAGATAGACCGAGTACCGACCAGCCAGCGAAATGTGCGACGTGCAACGCGCGCCCTTCGTGCCGATCGGGTCCTTGCTGACCTGAACGACGATCTCTTGCCCCTCGCGGAGAAGATCTCGAATCGGCGAGCGAACGGGCTTCTCTTTGCGCTGCGGTCTGCCGCCGCCTCCCTGACGACGACGCGCTTCTTTGCGCTTCTGTCGCTGGGACTTCGGGAGCTTTCGCTGTCCGCCGCCGCCGCCATTGCTCGGCGTGACCTCGCGCGACGGAAGCTCTCCGCCCGCGTCGGCGAGGATGTCTCCGACGCCCACTTCGTCGTCGATGCCTTCGCCGCCGTGATCACCGTGATCGTGGTCGCTGTGATCGTGTGAGCGATCTGCGGGGGCGAAGTCTTCGTCCTCGCCGTCGCCCTCGCCCTCGCTCTCACCGTCGTTGTCCGCCCCGAGCGGCTCGTTGTCGGATCGATCGGCGTCGAGCTGCTCTGCGACCGACGCAGGCAACGACGTCGGCGGCGGGGGAATGTCGTCTCCCCCATCATCGTCGTCGGAGAAGACCGTGGTCTCGCGCAGGCGCTGCTCGGCCACGACGTCTTCGGAGTGCAGAAACGCCGCGCGCTCGAGGCCGATGTCGACGAAGGCCGCGTTCATTCCAGGTAGAACGCGGGTGACACGGCCGAGGTACACGTCGCCGACGTTGCTCCGCTCGCCTCGGCGTTCGATGTGCAGTTCCGTTACGATTCCGTTCTCGATGAGCGCGACTCGGGTCTCGCCGATGTCGACGTTGATGACGATCTGGTTGCGGGGCATTCCATCGCTCGCGTGGAAGATTCTTCGGGTTGCGCAGGGGCGCCGCACCGGTGCATCCGCGCTCTCTTCCTGCGCGGGCCCGGGGCGCCTCCGCCGCGGACACACGGAGCTTGGAGCGAACGACGGGCGTTCGAACCACTCAACCGTGCGAATTCGGGAGGGTACCCCGTCCGGCTCTCGCCCCGCTAGCACAATAGAACCAGCGATCGTTCAGACCGTGAATCGCCAGCGCAATCCCGGACTTCTCTGCGTCCCCGTCCGCCGCTCCCCCAGCGACGTCGCCCGCGCCCCCGACGACCGGCGCCCGGCTCAGTTGCTCTGAAAGATCGACTCGATCTCCGTGATGGTCTGCTCTTCGGACCACGTACGGGCGACGGCGATCTCTTTGACGATCAGGCCGCGGGCGGTCTCGAGCATGCGGCGCTCGCCGAACGAGAGGTTCTTCTCGGACTTCAGGCGATACAAATCCCGCATCACTTCGGCGGCGTCGTAGATGCTGCCGGTCTTGATCTTGTCCATGAACCCGCGGTATCGGCGGTTCCACGTCTGGTTGTCGAACGCCACGGTGCGCTCGCGGAGGATCTCGAAGATCTCCGCCACTTCGTCCTCCGAGACCACCGAACGGAGGCCCACGGCGTGCGCGTTTTTCACGGGGACCATGATGCGCTTGTCGCTGTCCAGAATGCGGAGGACATAGAAGCGCTGGCGCGATCCCGCGATGTCTCGCTCTTCGATGTTCACGACCTCGGTCACGCCCTGCGTGGGGTAGACGGCCTTGTCACCGACTTTGAACTCGCTCTTCGCTACCTGCATAACTGCTCCTTAGGCCCCCTCAGGCTTCGGGTTGGCTTTGGATCGATCAACGACCAAACGGGTCAACGCTCGCCCACCGACGATCTCTGCGCTCTCTCGTCGAGCTCGATGCGCGTGCCTCGGGCCGAGGGAATCACCCTCTCGAACCCGCCAACACGCTGAACATTCCGCCCGATAGACCGGCGCTCGGGGTGTCTCGAGCGCGGACAAACACAGCCGGTGGGGAAACTAAGACAATCTACAAACCTCATCCCGCTGAGACCAGTGAGTGTGCCCGCTCGCCGACTCGCTGAGAGCACCGGTTGGTGCACAGCCATTCTGCAGAGTCGAGCCGCCAGTCCAGCGTGACCCGGGATGCTAGGGGACAGCCCCGCACGGGTCAATGGCGCGTCACGAATTTTTGTCCCAGCGCGTCAAAGTCCCCCGTCACGCGCTGAACTGTGGGCGAACGGCTCAGTGCGCGGCGTTCGCTGCGGGCGTGCTCTCGAGCGACGACAGGTCGGGAAGCTCGTTGATGTTGGGCATCAGCACGATCTCGACGCGGCGGTTGAGGGCGCGGTTCTGCTCGGTGTCGTTGGCGACGGCCGGCTGAAACTCTGCGTAGCCCGCGGAGCCGAGGTGCTCGGCGGCCACGCCGTTCTGCGCGAGGAAGCGCGAGACGTTGACCGCGCGCGCTGTGGACAGCTCCCAGTTGTCCGCGAAGCGTCCGCCGCGGC
>JAXLYJ010000042.1:0-60524 GCA_046351515.1 Polyangiales bacterium | reverse complement strand
GGTCTACCAGGACACCAGCGCGGGCACGCTCCGCTACGCGCAGCGCGGCGCGATGGGCTGGGAGACGCGCGTGCTCGACTCGATGACCCACACCGGTTACTGGTCGCGCATTCGCAACGGTCGCGTGGGCACGTTCTTCCGCGATCTGCGCACGGCGACGCCCTTGGCCAACCGCTTCGGCGTCCGCGTCACCGCAGCGCCGTAACGCGCTCGGGGGGGGGCGTCAGCCGCATCGCGGTGAGTGGGTCCGCCTCATCCCCGGCAAGGGGTCCGCCTCATCCCCGTAAAGGGGTCCGCCTCATCCCCGGCCCTTCTCCACGCCAAATGGCGTGGAGAAGGGTGCCTTCGCTGCGTATACGGCGCCGAGCGCAACTCAGGGTGCTCTGCCGATGAGCGCCGCGTATCCTCTCTTCTCTCGAGAACACCAGGGTCACGGTTGGCGCCCGATACGCAGCGAAGGCACCCTTCTCCACGCCATTTGGCGTGGAGAAGGGCCGGGGATGAGGCGGACCCCTTTACGGGGATGAGGCGGACCCCTTTACGGGGATGAGGCGGACCCCTTTACGGGGATGAGGCGGACCCATTTCGCCGCGACGCGCTCGAAGCGCCCTCTACGCCCGCTTCAAGCGCAGCGCGTTGAGCACCACGCTCACGCTGCTCGTGGACATCGCCGCCGCTGCGAGCGCTGGGTCCAACGCGATGCCCCACAGCGGGATCAGCGCGCCCGCGGCCACGGGAATGAGCAGCACGTTGTACGCAAACGCCCAGCCCAATCCCTGACGAATCGTCGCAGCGGTCCTGCGCGCGAGCTTGATCCCCGTCACCACCGCGCGGATGTCCTTCGTGAGCAACGTCAGGTCCGAGGCCGCGCGCGCCACGTCCGCGCCCGAGCCCATCGCGATCCCCAAATCCGCCGCGGCGAGCGCAGGCGCGTCGTTCACGCCGTCGCCCACCATCGCGACGTGCCGGCCCTTCGCCTTGAGCGCGCTCACGTGCGCGGCCTTGTCCTCGGGAAGCGCGTCCGCGATCACCTCGTCGATTCCCAGCTCGTTCGCCACTCGCTCGGCCACCGCGCGACGATCGCCCGTGAGCATGACGGGACGCGCGTGGATCGCCTTGAGCATCGCGATCGCCTCGCGCGCGTTCTCTTTCACGCGGTCTTCGAGCGCGATCACGCCGAGCGCGCGATCGCCGCGAGAGAACACAACGGCGCTGCGCCCCTCGCGCTCGAGCGCGCTCAACGCGGACTCGAGCGGCGAAAGATCCACCCCCTGATCGCGCAGCCACGAGGCGCGCCCCGCGCGAATCAGCGCACCGTCCACGGTGGCTTCGACGCCGAGCCCCGCGCGCTGCGCGAAGTCCTTCACGCGGACGAGCGCGACGCCACGCTCGCTCGCGTGCGCGACGATCGCTCGCGCAAGCGGGTGCGACGAGCCCTCTTCGACGCTCGCAGCGATGGCGATGAAAGACCGTTCATCGTCGCCGTCGCACACGTGCATCGAGCTGACCGCGGGAGCCCCCTCGGTGAGCGTCCCGGTCTTGTCGAAGACCACCGTGTCGACCTTGATCGCGCGCTCGAGCGAAGCTGCGTTTCGCAAGAGGATTCCCAGCTCGGCAGCGCGACCGGCGCCCACCATCACCGCGACGGGCGTGGCGAGCCCCAACGCGCACGGGCACGCGATCACGAGCACCGCGATGCTCGTCGAGACCGCGCGACCGACGTCGTGACCGACGATCGCCCACAGGCCAAACGTCACCGCCGCCACCACCAAGACCGCCGGAACGAACCACGCCGCCACCTCGTCCGCCAACCGCTGCGCGTCCGCCTTCGTGCTCAGCGACTGCTCGACGAGATGAACGATCCGCGCGAGCGTCGTCTCGCTCCCGACGCGCGTGACCTTCACGTCGAGCGCGCCTTCGACCACGAGCGTTCCACCCAAGATGTCGTCGCCCTTGGTGCGGATCACCTGCGCGCTCTCGCCGGTGAGAATCGACTCGTCGACGCCCGAGCTTCCCTCCACGATCACGCCGTCCGTCGCCACGCGCTCTCCGGGACGCACCACGAACACGTCGTCCGCCCGAAGCTGCGTGAGGGCCACGTCCTTCAGCGTCCCGTCCTTCTCGCGTCGGTGCGCGACGTCGGGCCGCAGCTTCGCGAGCGATCGGATCGCCTCGCTCGCTCGGAGCCTCGCGCGGTACTCCAGGGATTTTCCCAGCAGAACGAAGCCGATCACGAAGACCGCGGACTCGAAGTACGCGCGGTGCCCGAGCTTGAGCGCGTGCGCCAGCGACGGAGACACCGTGATCAACACGCTCACCGCGTACGAGACCAACGCGCCCAACGCGACCAGCGTGTGCATGTTGGTGTCGCGGTGCCTGAGCGCGCTCCACGCTTGCTTGAACGTCGATCGCCCCGAGAACGGAAGCACCACCGTGGTCAACGCCAGCTCGACCCACATCCACTTGTGATGCAGCGCCGTCGGCACCAGCCACATCGCGAGCATCATCACCGAGCCCGCCGCGAGCGCAGCGATGGTCTCTGCCCACGGAGCGCGCTCGGGCTCGATCGCCTTCGCGCTGTAGCCCGCCGCTTCGACCGCGGACTGCAGCTTCGCCAGGTCGCACAGCGCTCGATCGAACTCGACCCGCGCGCTCTCGGTCGCGAGGTTGACCGAGGCGTCCTTCACTCCCGGGACCTTCGCGAGCGCGCGCTCGACGCGACGCACGCACGCAGCGCAGGTCATCCCGCCGACCGCCAACGACGCTTCGCCCAATTGTTTTGCGCCCGATTCGACGCTGCTCGCTTCAGTGCTCACGACGCGGCGAGCATGGTCGCTCACACGACGCGTCGCCAGTGGATGTCGACAGTTGCGTCCGAGATCGAGTCGAGCGCCACTTCGATGTGCCCCACGCAGCGCGTGTAGCGCAGCGCGCCTTCGATCGCGCCGACTTGAAAGGTCTCGATGAAGACCGGCAATCGAGAGGCGATCAAGCGACAGTGGCCGTCGGCCACGCGCTGATACTCCAAGCGACCGAAGTTGAAGAGCGAGCCGTACACCTTCGGCGCGACCCGAAAAAACGCGCTCGGATCAACGTCGAGCAACGAGAGCACCGCGCGGCCCAAATGACTCCCTCGAAACGCGTCGAACGCGCCTGCGCCGAGCTCGCGCATCGCGTGCCCGAGGGGCTTCATCGGAAACATCACCTCCGCCACCGCGACCGTGAGCCGCATGTTGTCCGCCATCGAGTAGTCGCCGAACGAGAGGTACGACCGATGCTCGATGCCCGCTTTCTTCGCGAGGTGCTGCGCGGACATCCGGCTCTGCGCGCGCTGTATCAGCGCGTTGAAGAACATCCCTTTGCTCATCGCGTCCGCAGGCAACGCCGCGACGTGCGCCGCGAGGCTCACAGGCGCATCGAAGTCCGGAGGACGAAAGCCGTCGAACACCATCGAAACTCACACCCTACCCCGAAGCGCCCGCGCGACGCGACGCCCTCGCGCGAGTGAGAGCGCGCCCTCCCGTGCGCTCGTCCCCCGCTTCGACTCGGTTGCGTTCGCCCCTTCGAACGCAGCGCTTCTCAGCGCGCGCGCTTCGGCGTGGCGGCCGCGCCACTGTTGGCCGGCGCCGTCGCGCCCGATCCAGCAGCCGCGCCATTCGACGGAGCAGCCGCGCCATTCGACGGAGCAGCCGCGCCTGCGCCGCTCACCGAGCCGCCGCTCTGCACGCTCTGTCCGCCCGGTCCAACGAGGTGGAACTCGACGCGACGATTCGCTGCACGTCCGCGGGAGCTGGTGTTGCTCTCGATCGGACGATCCGGGCCGAAGCCACGACCCGACAAGCGCCCTTCGGCGATGCCCTTGGTCATCAAGTACGCGCGCACCGCGAGGGCGCGACGGTTGGAGAGATCGCGGTTGCGATCCGCGTCACCGCGATTGTCCGTGTGTCCTTGGATCTCGACGTTGGCGAACTCGGGGTGCGCCGTGAGGATCGCGGCGACCGCGTCGAGGATTTGGAAGCTGCGACGACCGACGATGCGATCGCTGTTCGTCGCGAAGTTCACTTGCTGAAGGATGCGGATCTGATCGCCCTGCAATTGCACGAGCGACGGGCCGCGCTCGGGGCAGCCGTCTTCGTCGGTGACGCCGTTGTACGTCTCGGCTTGCTCGGGGCACTGGTCGCGGTCGTCGGGGATTCCGTCGCTGTCGCGATCGGGCAACGTGTCGGGGCAGCCGTCGTCGTCCTGGTAGCCGTTGTACGTCTCGGGCTGCTCGCCGCACTGATCCTGCGCGTCCGGAACGCGGTCGTTGTCGTTGTCGTTGTCCGGGCACCCGTCTTCATCCTGGAAGCCGTCGGTGTCCTCTTGCTCGGTCGGGCAACGATCGCGGTCATCGGGAACGCCGTCGCGATCGCGATCGTCATCGGGGCAGCCGTCGGTGTCACGATCACCGTCGCGATCCTCGGGCGCGCGCGGACACGAGTCGTATCCGTCGGGGATTCCGTCGTTGTCGTTGTCGCGATCGGGGCAGCCGTCTTGATCTTGGAAGTTGTCGCGATCCTCGGGGTCGTTGGGGCAGCGATCGACGCCGTCGAGCATTCCGTCGGCGTCGTTGTCCGCCTCGGGGCAACCATCGTTGTCCTCGAAGCCGTCGCGATCTTCGGGCTCGGTCGGGCAACGATCGTCTTCGTCACCGATGCCGTCGCGATCGGTGTCCGCGAGAAACGGCGCGTACACCGCGCCCGCGAGCACGCGCACCGCGGGAGAGCCGAAGCCGCGCAGCACGCTCGTGCCTCCGCCGAGCGTGAGCACCAGGTGGCCGAGGCGATAGCGCCCCGCCGCGTTGATCTCGATGTTGCTCTGCTGAACGACGGAGATGTCCGTCTGTCCCTGGCCCGACAAATCGTGGGAGCCGAAGCCCTCGAGCAAGAAGTTGAGCTTGGGGGTCGCGTCCACGCCGAACGCCGCGCCCCACATCACGCGATGCCCGACGTACGTCGAGTAGAGCTGCACGGGCTCGAGCCTCGCGATCGCTCCGACGTTGGCCGCCATCGAGAAGCGCCCGCGACGAAAATCAACGATCGCGCGGCCGCCGAACGCCGCCGACGAGTCGCCGAGGTAGCCCTGGTCCGCGATGAATCGCCCGATGGGAGCCTGCGCAAACGCGTTGAGCGCGATCGCCACGCCCTGCAGTCCGTCGCCCACCAGACGAACCTTCAGGTCGAGCCGCGGATCGCCGAGCGCGAAGCGCGTCTGCGAGGGCGTGGTGACGTCGCGGTAGCCCGTCGCAGGGACGATGTTGTCGCCCGTCTGCAATTGCACCGGCAAATCCAGGCCGATTTGCAGACGGCGAAACAGCGTCACGCTGCCGAGGATGTTCAACGTCGCCAGGTGCTCGACCGGGACCGAGCGCACCTCGGTCGGCGAACAGTTCGTCATCGAGTCAGCGGGATTGCAGGTCGCGCTGAAGATCACGAACGGGCGGTACGCCCAGTTGACGAACCCGCCCACGGAGAAGCCGGGCGAGCCGTCGATGCGCGCTCCGTGCACCGTGAGAAAGTTGTTCGGGCCCGGCGCCGGGCGAAACTGCTGCACGTCGACGTTGGGGTTGTAGAAAGCCGTCTGTCCCCAAGCCGAGCTTGCGCAGAGCAACGCTCCCACTGCTGCAAGACAGGCCGCACGCTTCGATCGCATCTGCCGCTCCAGGTGTGTTGTTGGAGCGCAAACACACGCCCAACGAACTGCCGCAGTATCAGCGACGGCGAGCGGTCGCGACAAGGGTATTTGCGCACCCGTCATCACGCGAAAGGTCACCGTGAGACGTCCGTGGATTCACCCGGTCGCTTACAGTGGCTCCGCCTTCGGCTGGCGACACGCGACGAGCATGCTCGGGATCTTTCCCAGGAGATTTCTCGTGGCGTGTCTTCCTTCCAACCGACGGCTCCGCACGACAACAGCGCCGCCTTCGGTTGGCGACACGCGACGAGTTTTCCCAGGATATTTCCAAGGAGATTGCTCGTGGCGTGTCTTCCCCCCAACCGACGGCTCCGCGCTACGTCGGCGGCTGAAAGTCTACAGGCCACGAGTTGAACGTGTACGGCGCGGGTTGTCCCGCTCGATCGCGCGCCGCCGTGACGCTGCACCGCCCGCTCATCAACAGCCGTCGACCAGCGGCAACAAAGCCGTAACCTGGGTCGTTGTTGGCGCGCACGCTCACGATGCGCCCCTGCGCGTTCACTTCGATGCGGAAACGAACGATCGCTTCGATCCCGCCCGCCTCGCTCGCTTCATCGGGATAGAACTCGGCGAGCCCGTCCGGGTCGCACTCGATCCGCGCGCGCTCGCTGTAGTCGACGACGGGCGCGGGCTGTGTGCCTGTTCCACCAGGGACTCCGCCGGGGACTCCGCCGAGACGTCCGCCAGGACGTCCGTTGACGGGATCGCCGCCGACCACGCCGCCAGCCTGTCCGCCCTGCACGCCGCCCGGTTGTCCGCCAGGATGCGGAGTCGTGTCCACGGTGTTGGTGTCACCGGGCTCGGGCTCGTCGTTGCTCACCACCACGTTGCGCATGTCCATCGGCGGAGGCGGAGGTGGAGGCGGAGGCGGAGGCGGCGGATCGGTGCGCTGCGCGCGCGGAGCCGGTCGCGCAGGCTCGGGCTCGGGCGCGGCGACCGCGGGCGTGGGCTGCACTTCGGGCGGCGGCGGTGGTGGCGGCGGTGGAGGAACCTCCACTTCGAGCACGCTCGTGATGCGACGAACGTTCTCGATCACTGCGGGCTTGATAGCGACCAACGCGAGCGCAGCGCTCACGTGAATGGTCCCAGCCACAGCCAGCACAGCCGCGAGCTTGTCTCGCTTCTGGGACCGCACGAGCAGTTGTTCTGCACGACCGCCGACGAACATCGCGACGAACACTCCGATGCCGCTCTCGCCCTCGCATCGTGCGGAGCTACCGAACGGACGAGAAGGGCTTACTGCAACTCGGATGCATGTGCAAGAGCAAGTTGAGAAGCATTCTCGTTTTTGGCGAGCCGTCGAGCCGAGCGTTCGCCGTTGCGTTCGCCGCTCGAATCACAGGCCCCCCACACACTCCCCAGCCCCTCCGTGAATTCACTGACCGCCGGGCGGCGGCATCTCGGTCTGGATCGCGAAGCGAGAGATCTCGGCGTTGCGGATCGTGTCGACCACGAACACAAACCGCCCGTGCGGAACGGCGCGATCCGCGCTGATCACCGCGCGCACCTCTCGGTTCTGCGCCTTGCGCTGCCGCGCGATCCCGAGCAGGTCCCCTTCGGCCACGCGCTGCGTGTCCACGAAGATCTGCCCCGTGCGGTCGATGGTCACCGCCATCGTCGAGTTGTCCTGGCTGTTCTGCCCAGACGAAGCGCGCGGGAGGTCCACCGGGATCTGCGGCTTGGACACGATGTACTTGGCCGTCACCATGAAGATGATCAGCAGCACGAGGCAGATGTCGACGAAGGGCGTGACGTTGATGCCCGCGATCATTCCGTCGTCGTCTGAAGAAGCTCCGCCAGCCATCGCTGCACCTCAGTCCTTCTTCGACTCAGAAGACTCGCTCTTCTTGCTCTCGGACTGCTCTGTCTTGTCGGACTTCTCGGACTTCTCGCCCTTCTCGCCCTTCTTCACGTTCTCGTGCTTGGGCTCGCTCTTGGGCTCGCTCTTCTTCGCGGGAGCGGGCGCAGCGACGTGGCCGTCCTTGGCCTTCAAGTGCGCGAGCACGACGTGAGAGATCGTGTCGCCCGAGGTCAGGATCGACTTCACCTTGCGAGAGAAGAAGTTGAACGCGGCCACCGCGGGGATGGCCACGAGCAGACCGATGGCCGTGGCGACGAGGGCTTCAGCGATCGTTCCCATCACGCGACCCGCGGCGTCCATGCCAGCGGCGGCTTGCGCAGCGGCGGGACCACCGGCAGCCGCAGCGGTCGCAGCGGCGGCCTGCTGAGCCTTGAGGGCGTCGAAGGCCTGGATGATTCCGATGACCGTTCCGAACAGACCGACGAACGGAGCGTTGTTTCCCACGGTCGCGAGAAACGCGAGGTTGCGCTCGAGCACCATGCGCACGCGCGCCGTCGCGCCGGCCATCGCCTCTTCAGCGCTCTCGGCGCCACGATCCGCGTCGTTGATCCCCGCGAGCGCCACCATCGCCGCAGGCGACGGAGAGCGCGCGAGACGAGCCTTGGTCCCTTCGATGTCCTGCGCGCGAAGGAGATCCCGCACGTCCTCCGCGAGCTTGTCGAGGTCGTCCTCCATCTTGCGATAGAGCACGGCGCGTTCGAGCATGAGTGCGACGCTCAAGACCGACAGCACGATCAAGAGCCACATCACCCACTCTGCGCCGAGCATCGCAAACTTGGTGAACTGGTGGATGAGGGAGAACCCAACGAGGGCGAGAGCGGTCATGCAGTGAGCCTCTACTTCGTCTGCGGTCGACCCTCGAACGCCACCGTCCGCGGGATCGAAAAGCGCCGGACATCTCGCGCATCAACGCGCGACAACGCCGGTCATTCCTCAGTTGCTGTGCTTGGGCCGGGTTCGATGCCCCACATCGGCCCTGAGCGCAAGCCTTCGTCGTCGGTCTTGCGGAATTCCCGGAGCACCGCCGTCGCGTACGCGCCCGCAGGAAGCTCGAAGCGAAATCGCAGCGTAGGACTTTGCCCCGCGTCCTCTTCGCTCACCTCGATCGACGCGGGACACACCCGAATCGCCCTCCGCGTCCCTTCGGCCAGGCCCTTGGCCCGCGCGAAGTGCTCGATGCCCAGCCCCGAGGCCGCGAGCACGCGCTCTTCGCGCTCTTTTGCAGCGCCGTCGGGCCAGCGCATCTCGGGCCCGAACATGGGACCGGTCGCCGAACACGCGCGGGACGCGTACGTCGAGAGCGCCTCTTCTTCGGCGATCGCAAACACGCGATCGCTCGGGTGCCTGACGGCCAAATCGCCCTGGATATACAGCGCCAGCAGCCCGTCGCTCACGCGCTCGGCGAGGTAGCGATTGAAGAGCCAGCTCTGCACAGACGACGCGAGCATCTTGCGGTCGAACCCGTCCCTCGGAGCCGCGTCCACGCCGGTGAGCCAGCGCACGCCGCGCTCGACGTTCTTTCCCTCGCGGCCGAAGCGCTGCGAGCCGTAGTAGTTCGGAGCGCCTTCGAGCCCGATGCGTTCGGCCACGCGCTGCGCGATCGCGAGCGCGCCTTCGACGCAGCCGCGCACGCGCAGGTCGAAGCGGTTTCCGTGCAAATGGCCGGTCTTCAGCTTGTTGCGATGCCGCGACACCTCGAGCACTGTGATGCCGTCGAGCGCGAGGGATCGCGCCTTCTCGACGTCCGCGCGAAGAAAGCTCGCCCACTGAACGGTGACCGCGTTCTTGTCTTTGAGCCCGGCCCAGCCGCACTCGCGGCCGTCCACGCCGAGCGCGCGCGCCATCGCCTTCACCGCGTCGGGCGTCGGCAGGTTGCGCTTCTCGAAGCGCACGTACACGTGATCGCCCTCGCCCGAAGGCAGGTACGCAGGGATCTCTTCGACCCGAAAATCCTCCGGCGAACTGCGGATCACTCCGCCGATCGACCGCTCGCTCTGCGTGAGAAACGGAAGCTCTTCCATCGCTCGAACGCTCAGCCCTTCACCGGCAGAGACTTCTTCGACTGCGCGGCGATCTCCGCGAAGAAGTCATTGCCCTTGTCGTCGACCACGATGAACGCGGGGAAGTCCTCGACCTCGATCTTCCACACCGCTTCCATTCCGAGCTCGGGGTAGTCGAGCACCTCGACCTTCTTGATGCACTCTTTCGCGAGCCTCGCCGCGGGGCCGCCGATCGAGCCGAGATAAAACCCGCCGTGCTTCTTGCACGCGTCGGTCACCGCGCTCGAACGATTGCCCTTCGCGAGCATCACCATGCTCCCGCCGTTGGCCTGAAAGAGATCCACGTACGAGTCCATGCGCCCCGCCGTCGTGGGCCCGAAGCTCCCGCTCGCGTAGCCCTCGGGCGTCTTCGCGGGCCCTGCGTAATAGACAGGGTGATTCTTGAAATACTCCGGCAGTGACTCTCCGCGATCGAGCTTCTCTTTGAGCTTGGCGTGCGCGATGTCGCGCGCCACCACGAGCGTGCCCGTGAGCGAGAGGCGCGTCTTGATTGGGTGCTTGCTGAGCTCTGCGCGGATCTCGCTCATCGGTCGGTTGAGGTCGAGCTTCACGACGTCGCCCGAGAGCTTCGAGCCGTCGATTTCGGGCATGAATTGCACGGGATTTCTCTCGAGCTGCTCCAAGAAGATCCCCTTCTTGGTGATCTTCGCGAGCGCTTGACGGTCGGCGCTGCACGAGACGGCGATGGCCACCGGGCACGAGGCGCCGTGGCGCGGGAGGCGAATCACGCGGACGTCGTGGCAGAAATACTTTCCGCCGAACTGCGCGCCCAACCCCACTTTGCGAGTGAGCTCCAAGATCTGCGCTTCGACTTCGTGATCGCGAAATCCTCGGCCGAGGTCGTTGCCTTCGCGCGGAAGTCGATCGAGGTACCGCGCGCTCGCGTACTTGGCGACCTTGAGCGCGAACTCCGCGGACGTTCCGCCGATGACGACCGCGAGGTGATACGGAGGACACGCCGCGGTGCCGAGCGAAGCGAGCTTGCTCTCGACGAACGCGAGCAAGGACTTCGGGTTCAGAAGCGCCTTCGTCTCTTGGTAGAGGTAGCTCTTGTTGGCGCTGCCTCCGCCCTTCGCCATGAACAAGAACTTGTATTCGTCTCCGTCCGTCGCATAGAGCTCGATCTGCGCGGGCAGGTTGTTTCCCGTGTTTTTCTCGCGGTACATGTCCAGCGGCGCGAGCTGCGAATAGCGCAGGTTGGTTTGCGTGTACGTCTCGAACACGCCGCGCGAAATCGCCGCTTCGTCGCCGCCGCCCGTGAAGACGTGCTGGCCCTTCTTGCCCATCACGATGGCCGTGCCCGTGTCTTGGCAGCTCGGCAGCACTCCGTCCGCGGCGATCACCGCGTTGCGAAGCAGGTCCATCGCGACGAAGCGATCGTTGCCCGAAGCCTCGGGGTCTTCGACGATCGACCGCAATTGCTGCAAATGACCAGGGCGAAGGTAGTGCGCGATGTCGCGCATCGCCTCGCGCGTGAGCAGCGTGAGGGCTTCAGGAGCGACTTGGAGAAAGGTCTTTCCTTGGGCCTCGAAGGTCGAGACGTGGTCCGTCGAGATCAGTCGGTACGGGGTCTCGTCGTGCCCTTCGAGCGCGAGCATGTCCTGGTATTCGAACGTCGTCATGGCGCGCGAACGATCGCGCGATTGCGCGCGAGCGGGAAGAGGGAAGAACGCGCAGCACCGCGCACGTTCTGCGACCGAGTCGAGCGCGATCCCGCCCGCACCGTTGCGACGCGCATCGAGTGTGTTATACGCGTCCGGCTTCGTGGGCCGGGGCTCATGGGCGGGATTCAACAGCGCGGTCGTTCGCGCGGCGGGGGCGCGAGCGTGTCCTCTGCCGCCGAGCTCCGCTCGAACAGAAAGAACGATCGATCATGAATCGAAGCCCGATCGCGTTGGTGGCGAGCGCGTGCGTGCTCAGCGCGTGCGCAGGCAATCCTCTCACCGGGCGCTGGACCAACAGCCAGCAGTATCCGCCCCCGAGCGTCTCGCCGATGCCCGGCACGTTGACCACCGTCGTTGATTTTGGCGCGGACAACAGCTTCGCCATGACCATCACCGGCTCCGCGGGTTGCACGGGCGAGGTTCGCCTCAGCAACTATCGCGTCTCGCTCAACGCCTCTTCGGCCACCTCGGGCACGTATCAGGCAACGACGCTCGGCACCTGTATGGGGAGCGGCGTGCAGTGCCCGTTCGGAGGGATGAACATCACCGTCGCGCAGTGCGGAGGCGCGGGCACCGCCGGCGTCGCCGCGATGGCAGCGAGCTACGTGCTCAGCGCCGACGGTCGCACGCTCTCGCTCAACGGACAGGTGTATTCCAGGGTGAACTGAGCGCGCCGAGGAGCGGAGCTTCACCGCGCCTCGGTCGACGCAAGGGGGTCATCATCAGCGCGCCGTTCGCGGCGCCGCAGAAGGAGGGGCGACGATGCTCGCTCAACGGTCACAGTCAGTCTCGCGGTCTTTGATTTTGTGTGCGTCGATGGTTGCCTCGGTCTCGCTCGCGGCGATCGCGGGCTGCGGAGGGGGCGAGCCGCTGCCTCCGACGCCGAGAGCGCAGATCGAAGTCGAGCGCCCGACGGGCTGCCGCGGCACTTCGCTCTCGAGCGAGCAGCTCGACCTCAACGTTCGCACCGCGCATCTCCGTGGAAATCTCCTGCTCAACGGCCAGCCGCTCGCGCCGAGCAACTTGCCCCGCGGCTCGATCGTCTTGTTCGACACGCGCTCGGGCTCGGTGCAGTTCGTCGCCGTGGGGTCGAACAACACCGGCGCGTTCGACGTGCAGATCCCCTTGGGGACGTACGAGGTGCGCTTCGCTCCGGCCGAGTGCTCGGCGACCAATCTGCTGCCGTGCACGCCGGTGGTGCTCGAGCGCTCGCTCGCGTTGCAGTCGGACACGACGCGCAATTTCAACGTGACCACCGCGACGGTCACGCTCTCGGTGACGCTCGACGGACAGGCTCCCTCGTCGCTCGACGGGATGGTCGTCTTCGAAAACGCCGCGGGAGGCTCGTCCTTCATTCGACTGAGCGAGACCCGCTCGTTTGCCGTCGCGCCAGACACCTATCGGGTGCGGTACCTCAGCGCCTCGGGCAGCTGCGCGGGCCCGATCGGGCCATGGCCGTGCGGCCACGGCGTGATCACGAGAGACCTTCGCATCGAGCGGTCGCAGGCGGTCGCGCTCGACGTGCGCACGACGCTGCTCAACACCTCGATCACCGCCAACGGCGCGGCGGGTGATGTTCGAGACAGCCGGTTCAACATCGAGCTGCAAGACTCGAGCGGAGAGCTCCACTCCATCGGGTACACAGAGCTCGCGAACGGGGCGCTCCCGCCGATGCGCGTGGTCCGCGACCGCTACCGCCTGTACTGGGCGCCTGCCGCGGACACGTCGTGCAGCCTCTCGTCGAACATGCCGTGCAACCGAGGGTTTCTCGCGGAGTTCGACGCCGATGCTCCGACCCGCGCGGTGACCGCCGCGGTGCAGTCCGTCACCGTTCGCGGCTCGGTCCAGTTCGACGGAGCGCCCGCGCACACGCAGCTGCCCAGCGCCGGGCACGGGGTGGTCTTCATGCTCGGCGACGACAAGAGCCGAGGCTCGGTCGCGGTCGGCGTCGACTCGTCGTACGTCCTGCGAATGTTCAAGGGATCGCGCGCGGCGCTGGGATTCAGCACGCAGTCCAACGGGTGCGCGGCGATCGGCCTCGGAGGCACCTCTCGACCGTGCGGAGAGGCGATCTTCGCTCCGTCCGCCGCGTGGGACGCAGACCGCACGCTCGACGCTGCGCTGCGCACGCACGCAGTGCGATTCGCCGTACGAATCGACGACAACCTCGTCTCTGCTGGCGGCGTCGGCGCGCTCGCGGGCCTGTGGTTGCGCGCGAACCTCCCGGGCGCAGGGCAGAACCGCACGACGGCGCTCGACTCCGAGCAGTACCGCGTCATCGAAGGCACGTATCAGATCGGAACGCGCAACGGAGAGCTCGCCCTGGGCTGCGATGTGATGTCGTCCGTCCCGTGCGGCGAGCACGTGATCGCTCGAGAGCGAGCGATCACCAGCGACGGGGTCGTCACGATCGAGGCGCGCACCCGACGCCTCTCGGGCGCGGTGCGTATCGGCGGCGCGCAGCCCACGTTCGCAGCGCAGCCTCCGCCGGGACACGTCGGTCTGTTCTCGACGAACTCGCAGGCGATCATGATGCAGCTCACGACCGGAGGGCCGGCGATGTACTCAGCGCGAGTGATCGACGCGCCCGTGGTGGCCTTCGTGAACAGCAGCGTCGGGTGCTCGATGGACGAGCCCTCCGCGAGCACGGGCGCGCCCGCGCTGTGCGGGCTGAGCTTCGTCACCGGCTGCGAGTGACGAGGCACTGCCGCGCATCACGGCTCATCCCCAAACAGCGGGAGAGGAATGGGCTCTGATGCTTCGTGCATCGAGCGAGAGCCATCGCGAGAGTGTGTCGAGCTCCGATGCGGTATACGGTGCGCGAGTCATGGCGCGATACCGCGTTCCCGCTCGGGCGTTGCGGGTCGAACACGAAGTGCAGCGAAGTCGCTTCATCACCACGGTCGCGCGCGCGTCCACCGCGGACGAAGCGCGCGCGATGATCGAGCAGCAGCGCGCTGAGTTCGAAGGCGCCTCGCACACGTGCTGGGCGTTTCTCGTCGGACCGCCGGGATCGACCACGACCATCGGCCTCTCGGACGACGGCGAGCCCCACGGAACCGCGGGTCGCCCCATCTTCGAAGTGCTCTCGCACGCCCCGATCGGAGACCTCGTCGCCGCGGTCACGCGCTATTTCGGCGGAACTCTCTTGGGCAAAGGCGGCCTCGTGCGCGCCTATTCGCAAGGCGTCGTCGAGGCGCTCTCTGTGATCGAGACCGTCGAAAAAGTGCGGCTCGTCCCGGTCTCGCTCTCGATCGAGTACGCGCACATGTCCCGCGTTCGAAAGGTGCTCTCGCAGCACGAAGCGGTCATCGTCGCCGAGCAACACGACGCGACCGCGGGCTACAGCATCGAGGTCCCCGAGCACCGCGTGAGCGAGCTCGAGCGCGCGCTCACCGACGCGACCGCGGGCGATCTGCTGTTCGACGTCGGTGACTGATCGCGCTCACTCGTCGGCGAGCATCGCGCCCTCGAAGCGGCGCAATGTGCACTCGAGCCGGGTGTCTCCGCGGGCGATGTCGTAGCCCACCAGCCGCTGCCCGCGCTCGGCGCGCAGGATCACCGCGCTGTCCGCGCGCACGCCGCCTCGCGAGCCCACCCACGGCCCTTCGTCCCACGCTCCGACGAGCTCGATCGCACGCACGCACGGCAGCCCGCGCTCGAACTCGATCGTCACGATCGGCCGATCCAGCGCGTCCGCCCAAAGGGTGCTCATGCTCGTTTGTCGCACGTATTGCTCGCGCGTCTCGAGCCCAGCGCGCAGCCGCATGCGAACGAAGTCCGCGCCTTCTCGCGAGGGCTCTTCGCACACGCGCGGAGCGACGGTGTGCCTCCACTCGATGGACGTTCGCGCGCCCGATCGCGCGTCGACGAACCGCGCTCGATCCGCGCTCGCAGGGTCCGAAGTGACCGCGCCCCAGCGGCCAGCGATGCGCGCGAGGCCCGTCGCAAAGCGCGCTCCTACCGGCTGCTCGATACGCCGTTCGACCTGCAATTGTCCTCGCAGATCGTAGAGAGACGCCTTCCCGTCCGCGCGCAGCAGCGCGAAGCCTGCGTCGTGAACGACGGACACGGCGATCGCCCCTCGCGGGCGCAGCACACGCGAGGCTCCACCGGACGCTGCGATCAGCCGAGCTCCGTTGCTCAACACGCTTCGAGCCCCGCCGAGCCGATTGATCAGGGACGTACGATCGCCGCGCTCAACTCGCCCGGAGCATCCGAGTGCGATCGCGCGGCGCCCGTTCCGTGGCGCGCACACGATCGCTGAGCGCGGTCGATCACGAGCGACGCCACCATCGAACTCTCCGCGCGCACACGGCGGCTCTCCGGCGCGATCCGCGTGGGCGAGCGCCGCTGATCCTCGCGAACAGATTGGGTTCGACCTCCATCACTGGCTTCTTCTCTCCCGAGACCGCTGCGATCTCTCCCATCGCGTTCGACCAGCCAGCGACGTACAACGTCCGCTTCATGGATGCGCCAGTCGTGGGTTACATCCACGCGAACGCGGCGTGCTCGATGGACGAGCCCTCCGCAAGCACGGGCGCGCCCGCGCTGTGCGGGCTGAGCTTCGTCACCGGCTGCGAGTGACGAGGCACTGCCGCGCATCACGGCTCATCCCCAAACAGCGGGAGAGGAATGGGCTCTGATGCTTCGTGCATCGAGCGAGAGCCATCGCGAGAGTGTGTCGAGCTCCGATGCGGTATACGGTGCGCGAGTCATGGCGCGATACCGCGTTCCCGCTCGGGCGTTGCGGGTCGAACACGAAGTGCAGCGAAGTCGCTTCATCACCACGGTCGCGCGCGCGTCCACCGCGGACGAAGCGCGCGCGATGATCGAGCAGCAGCGCGCTGAGTTCGAAGGCGCCTCGCACACGTGCTGGGCGTTTCTCGTCGGACCGCCGGGATCGACCACGACCATCGGCCTCTCGGACGACGGCGAGCCCCACGGAACCGCGGGTCGCCCCATCTTCGAAGTGCTCTCGCACGCCCCGATCGGAGACCTCGTCGCCGCGGTCACGCGCTATTTCGGCGGAACTCTCTGGGCAAGGCGGCCTCGTGCGCGCCTATTCGCAAGGCGTCGTCGAGGCGCTCTCTGTGATCGAGACCGTCGAAAAGTGCGGCTCGTCCCGGTCTCGCTCTCGATCGAGTACGCGCACATGTCCTGCGTTCGAAAGGTGCTCTCGCAGCACGAAGCGGTCATCGTCGCCGAGCAACACGACGCGACCGCGGGCTACAGCATCGAGGTCCCATCGAGCACCGCGTGAGCGAGCTCGAGCGCGCGCTCACCGACGCGACCGCGGGCGATCTGCTGTTCGACGTCGGTGACTGATCGCGCTCACTCGTCGGCGAGCATCGCGCCCTCGAAGCGGCGCAATGTGCACTCGAGCCGGGTGTCTCCGCGGGCGATGTCGTAGCCCACCAGCCGCTGCCCGCGCTCGGCGCGCAGGATCACCGCGCTGTCCGCGCGCACGCCGCCCCGCGAGCCCACCCACGGCCCTTCGTCCCACGCTCCGACGAGCTCGATCGCACGCACGCACGGCAGCCCGCGCTCGAACTCGATCGTCACGATCGGCCGATCCAGCGCGTCCGCCCAAAGGGTGCTCATGCTCGTTTGTCGCACGTATTGCTCGCGCGTCTCGAGCCCAGCGCGCAGCCGCATGCGAACGAAGTCCGCGCCTTCTCGTGAGGGCTCTTCGCACACGCGCGGAGCGACGGTGTGCCTCCACTCGATGGACGTTCGCGCGCCCGATCGCGCGTCAACGAACCGCGCTCGATCCGCGCTCGCAGGGTCCGAAGTGACCGCGCCCCAGCGGCCAGCGATGCGCGCGAGGCCCGTCGCAAAGCGCGCTCCTACTGGCTGCTCGATACGCCGTTCGACCTGCAATTGCCCTCGCAGATCGTAGAGAGACGCCTTCCCGTCCGCGCGCAGCAGCGCGAAGCCTGCGTCGTGAACGACGGACACGGCGATCGCCCCTCGCGGGCGCAGCACACGCGAAGCTCCACCGGACGCTGCGATCCAACCGACGGTCGCGCCGAAGCGAACGAGCAGCCCCGATCGAGCCATCGCGAGCACACGGTTCTGGTCGTCGGCGTCTTCGATCTCTTCGTCGGCCATCGCGAGCGCGCTCGCCGCTCGTCCGCGCGCGCTCCACGCAGGGTTGCGATAACGCTCGGCCCAGGAGAATCGAAGGCCATCGTCCGTCGCGCTCACCCTCGCCCACGAGCCTGGACCGAAGATGTAGAGAGCACCTTCTGCCTCGTCCTCTTCGCTGCGCGCGATCCGCTCGCCCGTGTAGATCCGGTTGTGGTCCTCGCACGCGACCGTCGTGAACTCCCAGCGAGGTTGCGCCTCTTCGCTGCGATTCGCCCCGCGCTCGAGCGCGCCGATCCACTGCACGAGCGCGGGTCGTTCGCGCCACGGAACCTCGAACGCGCCCGCCGCGCACGCATCGTCGCCGCAGCGAACGCCGTGGATCGCGACGCGCGACGGATCAGCGTCGATCGCGAGCGCGACGCTCTCCCACGGATCGCCGTCGGACGCGCGGCGCCAGATTCGATGGGCGCGATCGCCCGCGGCGAGCGTTCGTCCACGGGAGTCGATCGCGGCGTCCGTCGCGAACCGCGGGAGCGCGACGAGCGCTCCATCGTCGCGATCGAGGTCCATGCGAAGCTGCGCGGATCCGTCGTCGCCGACGAGCACGGCGTACGATCGACCGCTCGGAAGCAGCGTGTGAACGTGGGTGATCCTGGCGTCACGCAACGTCGGAGCGAGCTGGGCCGCGCTGCGAACCACTGTTGTCCGCGAGACAAAATCCAGCACGTGCAGCGACCGCTGGTCCTCGCTCGACACGATCGCGAGCGCGCCGAACCCGTGCGCCAATCGCGAGCGCGCGGGCACCTCGAGCGTCGCGTGCCGGCGCAGCGTGCGCGCGTCGAACTCTCGCCAGCACAACGCGCGCTCGTTGACGGGCTCGGCGTAGGGGTCGCGTTCGCATCGGCCGATGGTCAACGTCGTGCGACCGTCGTTCGAGAATTGCGAGCGAAAATCCGCGCCGCCGTCGACCTCGATGGTCTCGCCGAGCTGCCACTGGCCTCGCGCGTCGCGCGTCGCGCGCGTCCACTCTTGCGCGTAGCGATAGCCGTTGGTCTGCACGAGGACGGACGAGCCCCAGCGACGAAACCACGTTCCGAGCGTGCCGTCGCTCAGCGTTTGGGTCGCGACCGAAAGCGCACGACACGCGTCGAGGCCGCGCTCTTCGACGAGCCACCGTGCGCTCTCGTCCGAGCAGTCAGCGTTGTCATTCTGCGATGGATCGAGTTCGCGCTGCGCGGCGGGCTCGTCGTCGATGGGCTCACGTTCGCGGGAGTCGTCGCGGTCGAGCGCGATCGCCGCCGCTTCTTCTTGTCGCACGGCGAGCCTGCGCCCCACGATGAGCACCTCGCTCAGCGCGGGCGACGGGGCGCGTCGCTCGCGAAACGTCGCTCCGCCGTCGGTCGTCTCGAGCAGGTGGCCCCACTCGGTGAGCGCGATGCCATGGGATTCGCTCTCGAACGCGGCGCTCGTCACGCGGGTGTCGTCGAGCGAGGTCGCGCGCGTGAGCACGCCGCTCGCGTCAGCGGTCCACAGGTGTCTGTCAGCGTCGATCACCGCGAGCCGTCCGCGCGAGGGGGTCAGGTTCGGCGCAGACCGCGCTGGGCCTGGGATCTCTGCGATTCGGCGAGGAGCGGACAGAAAGTCCTCGGCCTCGAACACCGCTCCGTCCTTCGTTGCGAAGAGCCATCGATCGCGGACCCTCGCGACAGCGGCGAGCGGACTGGTGAATGCGTGCGCAGCGTCGATCCATCGCCCGCGCACGCGCTTTCGACGGAGGCCCGAGTCGATGACACGCGCGTCGTCGATCACCGCCCGCGCGCGTTCGAGCGCTCGAAATCCAGGGCGAATCGTGACACGTCGCTCGACGGGCTCGAACGTCTCGACCTCCACGCGCGCCGGAGGATCGTCGCGCGAGGCGGGCGGAGGTTCGACCGATCGGCGCGCGAGACAGCGGTCGGCGCGAGACGCGAGCAGCGCGAGCACGAGCAGCGCGTGAGTCGCCTGCGACGATCGAAGCCTTGCCACCGGCGAAACCTCCGTTGAACAACGAGGGTCGGGCGCTCGGCTATTCCGGCGCAGGGATTATCGCGCGCCGCCGCGGGTCTCGCGGTTGGGGACCTCGACGACGATCTCGTCGGGGCGCACCCAGCCGAGCTCTTCGCGCACGGCGCGCTCACGGGCGCGCGAGTCGCGGTTGAACGCGTCGAGCGAGGCTTCGAGCTGCTGCACTTCGCGGCCCAAACGACGGTTTTCTTCGCGCTGCGCGTCGAGCTGCGACTGCAGTCGTCGGTGCCGCGGCAGCCCCTCGCTCCCGAGCACCATCACGGGAACGCCCACGACCGCGAGCACCAGAATCGTCGTCGGGACCGCCAGCGCGATCCGTTCGCGTACCGTCGACACGAGCGTTGCAGTGCCACGACAGACGTGGCGCGGCGAAATTTCTTGCTACCTTTCGCCCATCGATGTCGAGCTCGTCTGACTCCGCGAACGTCGCAGCCCCCTATCGTCCGAGGGATCATCACTCGGACTGGTCGACTCCGCTTCGCAGCGATCCGCCGTGGCTGAGCGCGGGTCTCGTGGGCGCGACGCTCGGTTCGATCGCTGGATTCGCGGCGATTTTTCACTTCTACGACCCGCGCGTCCCCGTCGGTCTCTCGCTGTTGCCTGGGCTGACGGCAGCGACGTTCTTGGGCTCGGCGCTCTCGTTTTGGGGCCGTCGCAAGGGCGGGACGCTGGAGCTGTACGGCCGCGGCCGCACCCTTCGCGTGCGCAGCAAGAGCGACGACACGCAGTGGCTCGACGCGCGCGACGGCAGCACCTTCGGCGCGCTCGTGCTCGAAGACAGCAAGACCGCGGCGCGGGTGTTTGTCTTCACGCAAGGCGAAGAGCCCACGGTGGTGATCGATCGATCGGGGGCGGCGCTGTCCGAAGCGTGGAAGAAACGAGTCGTTCGCGTGGATTTTTCCTCACTCGCGGTGTCTGCGGAGAGCGCGGGCGCGATCGAGCTCGCCGTCGGCGCGTCGAGCGAGAAGATGCTCGCGACCCTCGAGCCTGCGCTCGACGACGCCCTGTGGATTCGGCAGCGATTGCCCTCGGGCGAGACGCTGCTCGTCGACGAGCGGCGGCTGCGCGTGGGCGATCGCGAGGTGCTCTTCGACGGAGAGGCGAACGCGCGACGCATCGCCATCGCGACGCCCGCGGGCGAGGTGCTGGGGCTCTCGATCACCCACGACCTGACGGCGCTCTTGTTCGCGTGCGTGGACCCGACGGCGCACGGAGCGACGGCGGACGTCGACGCCCCGGACGCGTACCTGCACCCCGCGCTCTTCGCGGCGCTCGCTGCGAAATTGCGCGCGCAGGACAGCGCGGCGAAGTGAGCGAGCGCTGAGCAGAGCCGCTCGCAACGGACGTTGAGCAAGCGCGAGGCCAGCTATTTTAGCGCTCGCCTTGATTGTGTGCGCGGGAGCTTTCAGCTACCAACTCCCGCCCTTTTTTCGAACCCGGAGTCACGGATGGCAGAGACCGAGCTTGTCTGGCACGCGATGCCCGTCGCAGATGTGCTCAAGCAGTGGGACACCGACGCGGAGCGCGGACTCACTCCAGAAGCAGCGACCGAGCGGCGATTGCGCGTCGGGTTGAATCAGCTCCCCGAGCCCCCCAAGCCGAGCGCGATCAAGCAGCTGCTCGCGCAGTTCGTCAATCCGCTCGTCGGAACGCTGCTCGCCGCCGCGGCGATCGGCGTCGGCGTCGCGCTCATGGAGAACCCGCCAGGGCAGCGAGGCATCGCGAAGTTCAGCGACGTCATCGCGATCCTGTTGATCGTGATCGTCAACGCGATCATCGGGTTTGTGCAGGAGCGCAAAGCCGAGAAGGCGCTCGACGCGCTGCAGGCGATGAGCGCGCCGCGATGCCGTGTGATCCGCGGCGGCGTGCTGATGACGATCGACTCGGTGCAGCTGGTGCCGGGCGATTTGGTGGACCTCGCCGAAGGCGATCAGATCCCTGCGGATTTGCGGTTGATCAGCACGGCCGCGTTCGAGACCGTCGAAGGCGCGCTCACGGGAGAGAGCACGACGGTCGCCAAGGACGCGCGCAAGGTGCTCGACGAGGGCACGACGGTGGCGGACCTGGTGAACATGTCGTTCATGGGGACCAACGTCGCGAGGGGCTCTGCGCGCGGCGTGGTCGTCGCGACCGGCGGAAAGACCCGCTTGGGCCGCATCGGCGACCTGCTCTCGAAGAGCGAGAAGCCCAAGAGCCCGCTCGAAGAGCGGCTCGAGGACTTCGGCAACAAGATCCTCTATCTCTGCCTGGGGATTTCAGCGGCGCTCTTCGTGATCGGAATCGTGCAGGGAGGCAAGTGGCACTTGCTCTTGCTCACGGCGGTCTCTGTCGCGGTGGCGGCGATCCCCGAGGGATTGCCGGCGATCACCACGATCACGCTCGCGCTCGGGATGCAGCGGATGGCGAAGCACAACGCCATCGTCCGCAAGCTCGCCGCGGTCGAGACCCTCGGCTGCGTGCGCATCGTGTGCTCGGACAAGACCGGGACGCTCACGATGAACGAGATGACCGTGCGCGCGCTGTTCGCCGACGGCCTCGAGTACGAGGTGACCGGCGAAGGCTACGGCGGAAAGAGCGAGCTCAAGCTCGACGGAAAGCCCCTCGAAGACGTTCCCGAGTGTGTTCGTCGCACGATCGAGATCGGCGCCGTCGCGAACACGGCGATGCTCGAGCTCACTCAGTCGGGCGTGAAGGTCGCCGGAGATCCCACGGAGGGCGCGCTGCTGGCGTTGGGTCAGAAGCTCGGCTATCCGCGGGACTCGATCGTGGAGGCGGCGAGGACGGCGCTGCTCGTTCCGTTTACGAGCGAGCGAGCGCGGATGACGATGGTGCTGCACAAGGGCGAGCGGTACATCGCGCACTCGAAGGGCGCGGTCGAGCGGCTGCTTCCGCTCTGTACGCGCATCCGCGGCGAGGGCGGGACCATTCGTCCGATCACCGACGAAGATCGCAAGGCGATCGAAGACGCGGCGGCGCGGTTGAGCGAGAAGGCCCTGCGCGTGCTCGCGCTGGCCGAGCGCGAGGGCGGCGAAGAGATCGTGGGCTCACACGAGCTCAGCGACCTCGAGCGCGGCGAAAAAGCGGAGCAAGAGCTGGTCTTCGCGGGCCTGGTGGGCATGAAGGACCCGCCGCGCCCCGAGGTGAAGCAGGCGATCGCCGAGTGCAAGCACGCGGGCGTTCGCGCGGTGATGATCACGGGAGATCACCGCAACACGGCCGTCGCGATCGCGAAGGAGCTGGACCTCTGGGAGCCAACGGACATCGCGATGACCGGCGCCGAGCTCGACGACACGAGCGATCAGAAGCTGCAGTCGATCGTGCACAAGGTCCGGGTGTTCGCGCGAGTGTCTCCCGAGCACAAGCTGCGGATCGTTCGCGCGCTGGTGCAGGCGCCGAACAGCGAGGTCGTCGCGATGACGGGCGACGGCGTCAACGACGCTCCTGCGATCCGCGAGTCTTCCATCGGCATCTCCATGGGAAAGAACGGCACCGACGTCGCCCGTCAGGCCTCGGACCTGGTGCTCGCCGACGACAACTTCGCGACGATCGTCGAGGCGATCCGCGAGGGCCGCGCGATCTTCAGCAACATCAAGAAGTCCATCTTCTTCTTGCTGAGCTCGAACGCCGGCCTGTGCATCACCGTGTTCGTCACGAGCTTCTTCAAGGACATGCCGCCGCTCACGCCGCTGCAGATCCTGTGGATCAACCTGGTGACCAACGGACTGCCGGCGCTCGCGCTCGGCGTCGATCCGCCCGAGAGCGGGCAGATGTCGAAGCCGCCGAGGCCGCCCGGCGAGGCGTTTCTCACGCGCAAGGACTGGTGGTCGATCCTGTGGATTGGGTCGATCATGGCGGCGAGCGCCGTCGCTGTGTACCTGATGCCGTGGTGGCCGGGCGCGACGCACGACGAGATGACGCACTCGAAGCTCACGATGGTGTTCACCATCCTGGCGCTCGGGCCGCTCGTGCACGCGTTCAATTGCCGCAGCGAGGACGAGTCGATCTTCAAGCTCGGGTTCACGACGAACAAGCTGCTGTTGATGGCGGTGTTCGTGAGCGCGGCGGTGCACATGGTGGCGATCCTCGTTCCGGGGTTGCAGCCGGTGTTTCACGCGAACCAGGTGTGGGAGAGCCGCGAGGTCGTGCTGGTGCTCGCGATGAGCTTCCTGCCGCTGCCGCTCGTCGAGCTCTTCAAGGCCGTCACTCGCGCGCGTCGCAAGGCGTGAGCTGAACCACCGCGGGGGGGACAACGGAGGCAGCGCACCGCGTTGCACCGGGTTTTGTAGGTCGAGGGGACGGTGTTCAAAAGTTCATTTGTTGGGCGCCGACCCGAGCTCGGCCGCGTGTTTCAAGGGCAACGCGAGCACAAATGAACTTTTGAACACCGTCCCCTCGACCTACAAAACCGCGCTGCCCGAGGGGCTCTCCGCTTCCGTCGATGGACGTGACGAATTTGCCCATTGGGGTGTTGTCACACGTAGCGGGGTGTAGTTGTATTCCGTCCACCTCAGTACGGTGGCGCTGTTGCTGCGCACACGATAGCTGGGGTTATTTTCCCAGCTTCAGTGACCGAAGCGCGACGCTCCGAGCAGCGATCGCGACAGCGAGACAGGGAGTAGTGGAGCGATGAGC
The DNA here is from genome assembly GCA_046351515.1 of Polyangiales bacterium. Classification (GTDB taxonomy): domain Bacteria; phylum Myxococcota_A; class Polyangia; order Polyangiales. Next base: position 36,417 of record JAXLYJ010000042.1, on the reverse strand, counting down.
CTCGAGTGGATGCGTCGTCAGGCCCGTTGGATCAGCGTCGCGACGATGGTCGCGGTCGGTGTTGGAGCGTGCGCTCCGCAAGAAGGCGACCTCTCGCCGCTCTCCGGTGAAAACGCCACCGAAGACCCCACCGAAGGGACGTCGGTCGACGCGGTCACCGACCTCACGCACTCGTCCGTCAAGCGCCAGTCCATCGGCAACTGCTGGATCTACGCGACCGTGGGCTGGATCGAGTCGATGCGCGCGAAGTACACGCGCACCGCGAGCAACCCCACCGGCGAACAGCTCAACATCTCGGAGAGCTGGATCACGTACTGGCACTGGTACAAGCAGATCACCGACGGAAGCACGTCGAGCGAGATCGAGACCGGCGGATTCTGGGGCGAGGCCGGAGACATCATCATCGCGCGCGGATGGATGAGCGAGGGAGACTTCATCCCCGAAGAGGCCAACAGCGAGATCTCGCAGCGCCAGTCCTCGGCGCTCAACTACATGAACACGTCGCTGCGCACGGGCATGCTCTCGACCCCCGCGGCGCGCGCGAACAAGGCGCTCGTTCGCGACGAGCTCGACCGCGCGTTCGGCCTGCGCCCGGCGATCATCACGGAGATGGACACGGTGTTCGGCGCCGATGGCGCGCGCACCCTCGAGAACGCGCGCGCGTCGCGGCAGTTCATCAAGCGCCCGACCGAGCTCATCGTCGGCACCGCGCGCACGAGCACTGGCACCACGCGCAGGCTCACGCTCTCGGACGTGTTCGGTCGCGCCAACGGCTACTGGAACCCCGACCTTCGCTCGGGCACCTACGCATGGCGCTCGATCAGCTATCCCTCGGACACGACGGGCCGCGCTCGCTTCTGGCAGCGCGTGCTCAAGGCCATGAACGACGGTCACCCCGTGATCGTCTCGTGGCTCGTGGACTTCAACGCCCTCGACTCGATGGGCAACTTCACGATGACGCAGCTTCGCGCGGCGGGCACGCCCGGTCGTCAGGGCGGACACCTCACGGTGACCGAGGATTATACGGTGGACAACGTTCCGGGCTTCGGGACGCTGGGCATCGGTCAGCTCTCGCCCGAGCAGCGCACGGCCGCCCTTCAGGGCACGCTGCGCTTCCTCCGCATCAAGAACTCGTGGGGAACGGACCGCCCCGACCGCGCCTCGCACAACGGCTACTACGACCTGTACGCGGACTATCTCAACGGTCCCATCGCGTGGAAGACCAGCGAAATGCCCAACGCCTCCACGCGGCAGCAGACCCCGCTCGATCAAGCGATCATCCCCCCCGGCTATTGATCGCTCGCTGACGAGCGCAGTCGTCAACGCCCCCGTCGCTCTCGCGCTACGGGGGCGTTCTTGATTTGTGGGGTCTCGCCCCCAACGAGCCCCCTCCCGCGCAGCGCTCTTCGCCGCTCAGCGAGGATCGAACACAGGAACGCTCGCGCCCGTCGTGCTCGGCGAGACGATCGCGATGCGACCCACAGCGCCCGCGCCGCCCGTCGCGCCCGCGAGCCCGCAGGTCGGAAGGCCCACGCCCCCGCCGGTCGCCGTCACCAACGATGCGCCGATGTTCACGGCCGAGCCGAACACAAGGCGGATCGTCCCGCCCGCGCCGCCGCCGCCGCCGCCCATGCCGCAGCCCACGCCGCCGCACGAGCCCTGATCGCCGTTCGCCCCGGTGTTTCCGTTGGCCGTGATCGTGCCCGCGAAGCTCGCCACCGACGAGGCGCGCAAGAAGATCGCGCCGCCGCCGTTGCCACCCGCGCCCGGAAACGCTCCGTCCTCGTCTCCGCCGCCCTCTCCTCCAGCGCCGCCGAAGAAGAACGCCGTGCGCAGGTCCGCGCTGCCCGCGCCCGCGCCGCCCACACCGCCCGGTTGGCTCGTCGTGCCCGGGCCGCAGCCGCCCGCGCCCGAGCCCGCAGCGCCCGTCGCGCCGCCCGCTCCGTAGCCGCCGCCGCCGCCGCACGAGCCGTCTTGACCGAGGCTTCCGCCGCCGCCGCCCGCGCCGTTGCTCGCGGTCGTCGCAGAGCCCGCGCCCTGCGAAGACTCGCCCTGAACGCCAGTCTGGCAGCGGTAGAAGCACCCGTGGCTCGCCCCGCGAAAGCCGCGACCGTTCATCGTGATCGTCGCCGTCGCAGGGATCGTGACCGCGCCCTGGATGTCCAAGGCGAGCAGGCCGCCGGTGGTGCCGTTCCACGCGGGAGCCGTGAGCGTCGAGCCCGCGGCCATCGTCAGCGCCGTGTACTCCTCGACCACCACGATCTGCGCGCGACTCGATCCGCCGGTCGTGTACGAGTTCGCCAGCGCGCGATCAAACGCCACCATCGAGCCCACCACGGACTGCACGCGCGCGTACTCGTACTGACCCACCGAGCCCGCAGCGCCCTGCGTCTGGTGCAACAGCACCTGGCGCCCCGCGGCGATCATCCCCACCACGTTCGAGATCGTCCCCATCGACGAGCCCGCGCTCGCGTTCACCGAGGCGGCGTTCGCGTTCACGGTCACCGTGCCCGTCACGTTCAACGGACCCGTCGCGCCCGAGCCGAACACGCACGTGCCCATCGAGCAGCTCTGGCCCGCAGGGCACACCGTCCCGCAGGCGCCGCAGCTCGTGCTGCTCGTGTTCGTGTTGGTCTCGCAGCCGTTGTTCGCGTTGCCGTCGCAGTTCGCGAAGCCCGCGCCGCAGCTCGCCACCGCGCACAAGCCCGAGGTGCACGCGGGCGTCCCGTTCGCGATCGTGCACACGTTGCCGCACGCCCCGCAGTTCGACACGTTGTTGCTGGTGTTGATCTCGCAGCCGTCCACCGCGCTTCCGTTGCAGTTCGCGAAGTTCGCGCTGCAGCTCGCCACGGCACACATCCCCGCGGCGCACGCGGGCGTCCCGTTCGCCACGGTGCACACGTTGCCGCACGCCCCGCAGTTGGACGCGCTGTTGCTGGTGTTGACCTCGCACCCATCCGCGACGCTTCCGTTGCAGTCCGCGAAGCCCATGCTGCAGCTCGCCACCGCGCACATCCCCGCGGTGCACGCGGGCGTCCCGTTCGCCACAGAGCACACGTTGCCGCACGCGCCGCAGTTGGCAGCGCTGCTCTGCGTGTTGACCTCGCAGCCGTTCGCCGCGCTCATGTCGCAGTCCGCGAAGCCCATGTTGCAGCTCGCGACCCCGCACACGCCCATCGCGCACGAGGCGGTCCCGTTCGGCGTCGAGCACACGGTCCCGCACATCCCGCAGTTCGCGGCGTTGGTGCGCGTGTCGACTTCGCAGCCGTTCGCGGGGTTTCCGTCGCAGTCGGCGAAGCCCGCGTTGCAGCTCGCGATCCCGCAGCCGCCCGCGGTGCACACGCCCGTCGCGTTGGCCGGAGCGCACACCATCCCGCAGCCGCCGCAGTGCGAGAGGCTCGTGTTGGTGTCGACCTCGCAGCCGTTCGCGGGGTTTCCGTCGCAGTTCGCGAAGCCCGCGTTGCAGCTTGCGATCCCGCACGCGCCCGCGGTGCACGCGCCCGTCGCGTTGGCCGGAGCGCAGCCCATCCCGCAGCCGCCACAGTGCGAGAGGCTCGTGTTCGTGTTGGTCTCGCAGCCGTTCATCGCGTTGCCGTCGCAGTTGCCGAAGCCCGCGTTGCAGCTCGCGATCCCGCACGCGCCCATCGCGCACGCGGCCGTCGCGTTGGCGATCGAGCACGCCGTGCCGCACGTCCCGCAGTTGCTCGTGTCCGACTGCAAATCGACGCAGGTCATCATCGCGCCCGCGCCACAAATCGTGCGAGGCGCCGTGCAGTCCACGCGACACGCGCCCGCGACGCAGAACTGCCCCATCGGACAGACCGTCCCGCACGCGCCGCAGTTGTTCACGTCGGTCTGCGTGTTGACCTCGCAGCCGTTCGTCGCGCGCATGTCGCAGTCCGCAAAGCCCATGGTGCAGCTCGCGATCCCGCACGCGCCCGCGGCGCACGCGCCCGTCGCGTTGGCCGGAGCGCAGCCCATCCCGCAGCCGCCGCAGTGCGAGAGGCTCGTCTGGGTGTCCGTCTCGCAGCCGTTCATCGAGTTGCTGTCGCAGTCACCGAGGCCGCTGTTGCACATGCCCACGGTGCACACGCCCATCGAGCACGCGCCCGTCGCGCCCGCGGGAGCGCAGTTCGTCCCGCAGCCGCCGCAGTTCGCCGTGTCCGTCTGCGTGTCGACGCAGGTCATCATCGCGCCCATGCCGCAGCGCACCTGCGGAGCGGTGCAGTCGAGCTGGCACGCGCCCGAGACGCACACCTGCGTTCCGGGGCACGTGGTGCCGCACGCGCCGCAGTTGCTTCGATCGCTCTGCGGATCGACGCAACGATCGCCGCACATGAGCTGGCCCGAGGGACAGCCCACGCCCGTGTCGACGCTGGCATCTGCCGCGTCCGGCCGCGCGTCGAAGCCGCTGTCCCGCACGACGTCGAACGCAACGTCCTGCGACGACGCATCCCCCGCGTCGCCTCCGCCTCCGACCACGGGCGACAGCGAACACGCCACGGTGCTCGCCGCCGTCGCCAGCAGCAACAGCATCCCCTTCGTTCTCAACATGCAACCTCCTCGTTGGTGCGCACGAGCGCGACCTGGGTTTCCATCATCCGCAATTCGGCAGGATCGCGGGCGATGAAAACGACATTCTGCGAGAAAAAATGCGGACCCATCGCGCGAAGGGCTCAGTAGATTCACCGACGCCGCGCGCGTGGGTGGCGCGAGATCGTCGGTCGCGACGCGGGCGCCCGGTATAAACACAGCCCCTTCATGGCCCACGATCCGCTGTGGCTCTTCGGGTACGGCTCGGTGATCTACCGAGCGGACTTCGCCTTCGTCGACAAGCGCCCCGCGACGCTGCGCGGCTGGGCGCGACGCTTCTCGCAACAGAGCGACGATCACCGCGGGACGCCCGAGCTTCCGGGCCGCGTCGTCACGCTGGTCGCGAGCGAAGCAGCGCGCGTGCGCGGCGTTGCGTATCGACTCGACCCCGACCGCGCCGACGAGACGCTGCGCGCGCTCGATCATCGCGAGCGCGCCGGCTACGAGCGAACGCCGGTCGAGATCGCGCTCGATCACCGCGAAGCGACGGCGGCGGTCGTGTACATCGCGCACCGAGGCAACGGATGGGACGCCGGCGACGAGAGCGACGAGCAGATCGTCGAGCGCATCGTCCGCGCGCGCGGGCCGAGCGGAGCGAACGCCGAGTATCTCTTTCGCCTCGCCGACGCGCTGCGGACGCTCGGCGACGACGACGCGCACGTCTTCGCGCTCGAAGCGGCGGTGCGCGAGCGCTTGCGCCGGTGATCGAGCGTCAGGGGCAGCCGAAGAACCAGTAGCTTCCGCAGAACGAGCCCTGCGGCAGTCGATCGAGCGAGCACTGCCCCAGGCGCGAGAGGTGGCCGACCCACGGCAGGTCCATCGTTCGCTGCGCGTAGCTGACGGGAACTAGCGCTGCGATCCGCGCCCTCGTCGGGGTCGAGCCGCCGACGAAGAGCGTGAGCGCTGGATCTTGATCGAACACGACGGCAGCGTCGTTCAAGAGCACAGGCCCCGAGAGCACTCGCGTGCGAGCGGCGATGACGAGGGCGTCGTCCGAGCGGACCGAGACCGATGGATCGAGCACGACCGAGCCGCACGGCAGGCCGTCGGGAGCGGCGCAGCGCGGCCCCTCTCCGAACTGCGCCACCGCGGCGTACTCGCCCTCGATCAAGCGCACGGCGAAGCGCGAGCCGAGCCGCAGCTGCACGGGCGCGGCGCCCGATCGCGAGGCGAGCTGAACGGACCACGTTCGGGACGGATCGACGCCCAGCGATCGCCCGTCGATCGAGACGTCGACGCGCTTCGAGCGCGAGCGCAGCGCGAGCTCGTGCCGCTCGTCGCCGGCAAACTCGTGCTCGTCCGCGAGGATGGCGCCGCCGCACGCGAGGCCCGCGGGGCCGAGCTCGCTCTCGCAGTTGGCGTTGTCGGCGTCAAACGAGAGCGCGCCTCGGCTGTGTTTCACCACGCGAAATGAGAACTCTCCGTCGGGGTTGATCCGCACGCGGCGCCACTGATCGCCGCGGCGCACGAGGATCATCCCTTCGCGACCGACGCCCGCGCCGATCGGAGCGGCTCCGTCGATGGTGACGCGGCCCGAGATGCTCACCGTCGCGACGTCGAGCGCGAGGCGCTGCTCGCCGGCGCTCACGTCGAACTCGGCGATCGTCCCGGGGACGCACGCGATCGAGCGCTGTGGGTCGCACGGCTCGTCGCTGTCCCAGAAATAGCGCGCGACGTAGTGCCCGGCGCCGAGCCAGGCGCGAATCACCTCGGAGTCCGTGCGCGAACGCGCGACGACCCGATGTCCGTCGCCGTCGACGATCTCGAGCGCGTGACGATCGGTCGCAGAGAGGGGCCACGCGAACCCTCCGCGCGAGAGCGAGAAGTCCACGCGCGAGGCGGACACCGAGAGCTCGTGTCGAGCGCCGTCGGTGAAGGACAGTCCGCGGGCGATGGTGGTCGGCCCGCACGGCCACGGGCCGTCGAGCGAGCATTCGAAGGGCTCGAGCGCGACGGAGTACGTTGCGGGCGCGACGGGAAGGGTCACCGGCAGCGAACCAGCGCTGATCCGCGCGGATTCGCCGAGCTCGTTGAAGAGCACGAGGTTGCCGGGAAAGCTGCTCTGCGGGGTCGAGAGCCGCAGCGCGATCGTCGCGCGGACGCTCTCGAGCGGGACCTCGAGCTCGGTCTCGCGATCGATCACCACGCCCGAGACGACCCGCGATCGCGTGCACGCGAACGGCAGCCCTGTCTCGCACCACGCGAGCGGAACGTACTCCACGTCGTACACTCCGCGCGGCATCCGAAGGTCGAACGCTCCGGTCGCGCTCCGTCCGAGCTCGACCGACGAGCTCGTGGTTGCATCGCGGGCGACGAACCGAATCGCCCCTCGGGGCAGCGCCGTCGCGGGCAGCGGCATCGCGTTGAGCGTGATCCTTCCGCGCACGCGCACGACGGGGATGCGCGCCGGCACCGCTCCTCCGTCGCTCTGTCGCCCCGTGCACTCGGCGGGCAGCGCGAGACCGCCGTCACTGGCCGGTGCCCAGCCAGCAGCCCGCGCGCAGCCCGAGAGCGCCGCGAGCGCGACGAGAAACCACTTGTTCGTCCCAGCTCTGTCCACCAGCCCCCCTCCCTGTGTCATTCGCGCAGATCGCCGAGCGATGGTAGCGCGCTCGCCCGCGCTCAGCGAGCGTCGCGCCGCACGATATGGCAGCGATCGAGCGCCTCGCACAGCGGGTCGAGCGCCTTCGCGTCGTACTCGGTCTTCGCGTCGATCGCGGCGGGGCCCGAGAGCGCGGTCGACTCGTCGCCGTCGAACCCCGCGCGCGCGAGCTGCTCGCGAAAGTACCGCACGCGTTGGTCGTCCGCGCCCGCGCCGATGAGCCACAGGACCGGCGCCGAGAGCCCCATGAGCTGCAGCTCGCGCAGCCGATCGAGCTGCGCCTTCGCGACCTTCTTCTCGACGTCGACCGCGAAGATCCCAGCGGTGACCGGGCGCGAGTGGTCCTGCCAGCGCTCGCTCGATCCGATCCAAGCGAAGACGTACTCGCGCTGCGACGAGCGCCACGTGCGATAGCGCAGGCGCGCGGTGAACTGATCCCACGAGCGCTGGTTGAACGCGCTTCCCACGAAGAGCGCGGTGACTCGAGGGCGCCCGAAGGGGTCGCGCGCGGGCTCGATCGCGGCGGGCCTCCCGCGGATCGCCTCGAGTCGCGCGAGCTCACGTTCGGCGGCGAGCGCGCGCAGCGCGGCGAGCTCGTCGATCGGCTCGCGGCAGACCTCGAGCGCGATCTTGGCCCAGTACGAAGAGACATCGATCGCGCACGGCAAGTGAAACCAGTCCGAGCGGGGATCGGCCGCGGTCACGTACGGCGCTTGTTCGATGCCCCACGAGCCCGCTGGCAGCGGACGGCCGCATCGAACACAGGGGACTTCGGCAGAGCAGCGAACGACGAGCACGACGCGCACGATAGCGCGCATCGAGGCCGCTTCGACCGCTGACGATGACTCGAGGCGCGGTCGAGTGACATCGCCGCGGTGTCATCGCGAGCAAGGAGGCGAGATCGCGCGCGCGCCGGGGCGCGTGCACACTCGCGAGGGTGCGGCTCGCACAGAGCGCAGGAGACACTCGCATGAGCAACTTGAATTCTTGGGCCCGAATCTCTCGACCGTTGTGCGCGCTCGGAGCGCTCGCCACGACGCTGCTCGCCAGCGCGGTCGCCGAGGCGCAGACGTTTTCGACGCAGCTGCCTGGGTCGACGACGAGCCCGACGGCGCCGATCCCGAACACGGTTTGTGGCGCGATGACGACGCGCACGTACGCGGCGTGGACGTTCAACGCGGCGACGACGGGCAACTACACGTTCTCGGTCACCAAGCCCGCGGGCTCTCCGGGCGGGCTCACGATGACCCTGTACCAGGGCATCTTTCTTCCGACGAACACGTGCGTGAACCAGTGGAGCTCGACCGTCGCGACGGGCGGCACGTCGCTGAGCACGAGCTCGATGCTGAGCCCCGCAGGCACGTTCATCCTCGTGATCGGCGGCGGTAGCAGCGCGGACATGAGCAACCTCACGGTGACCGCCTCGGGGCCAGGGACGCTCACGTCTGTTTGCACGGACTCGACGCTCGCCCCGGCGTCGCAGAACGTCACCAACGCTGGGGGAATGTTCTCGACGACGTACGGGCCCGCGGTGGGGTGCGGGGCGTGGACGACGTCGGGGGTTCCCGCGTGGATCACGGGGATCCCTGCGTCGGGAACGGGGCGCGCGACGCTCAACTACACGGTGGCGGCGAACGGTGGAGCCACGCGCAACGCGTCGATTACGATCGGCGGCCAGACGCTCAGCGTACGGCAGTCCGCCTCGTGCATGACCACGCTCAACCCCACGAGCACGAGCGTCGCGGCCGCGGGCGGCGGCGGAAGCTTCATGCTCACGGGCACCGCTGGCTGCGCGTACACGGCCTCGACGACCACCCCGTGGATTCGCAACGTCGCTCCCGCCAGCGGCACCGGCAGCGCGACGATCACGTTCATGGTCGACGCCAACACCGGCCCCGCCCGCACCGGGACGATCACCGCGGGCGGCCAGACCTTCACCGTCAATCAAGCCTCGGGCTGCACGTACATGGTCAACCCTGCGCTGGTCACGCCGAGCGCCGCGGGCGGCGCGCAGATGGTCCGCGTCGAGACGGCAGCGGGCTGCACGTGGACGACCTCGACGGCCGCGCCGTGGATCACGGGGCTTCCGGCGAACGGTTCGGGGGCGACCAACGTTCCGTTCAACGTCGCGGCGAACACGGGACCGCTTCGCAGCGGGTCGATCACGATCGGCGGACAGACGGTGAGCGTCGTGCAAGCCGACGGCTGCGCTCCTCGTCTCGATCCTGCCTCGCGCAGCGTCCCTGCCACGGCCGGAATGGCCTCGGTCATGGTCAACGTCGGCGCCGGCTGCAGCTGGTCCATGTCCTCGACCGCGGGCTGGCTCGTCCCCTCTGCGATGAACGGCACCGGCCCGCTCAACGTCAACTACACCTACAGCGCCAACACCGGCGCGGCGCGCGCTGCGTCTCTCGTCGTCGGCGGCAGCCTGCACAGCGTCGATCAAGCAGCGGCCGGCGTGATGGACAGCGGCGTTCCTGTGGACAGCGGCGTTCCTGTGGACAGCGGCGTTCCTGTGGACACGGGCGTCGTCACGGACGCGGGCGTCATCGTGGACAGCGGCGTGATGGCAGACAGCGCCAGCGATGCGAGCACCGCGGCCGACAGCGCGAGCGACGCAGGCGAACCCGCGGACGCGAGCGCCATGGACAGCGGCGCGACGAGCGACGCCAGCACGAGCGGGGACAGCGCGACGCCGCTCGACAGCGCGAGCGCGACCGACGCGGGGACGCGGCCCGACGCCAGCGCGTCGAGCGACGGATCGACGAGCGCGGACGCCGCGGCCGACGGCGGGACGAGCAACGGAGGCGGCGCGTGCGGGTGCCGTGCTCCTGCGCAGCCGAGCTCGTGGAGGGGCGGCGCGCTGCTCACGCTCGCGGCCCTGGGCGCAGCGCTTCGTCGCCGCCGCTCGCGACGCGCGCGCTGAGCGGCGAGGGGGCGAGGATCACTCTTTTTGCAGCCGCGCGACGAGCTCCGCCAGCGTCTCTTTCGCCGCTTCGAGCTCTGCGACGAGCTGCTCGCGCTCGGCTTCGTCGAGCTTCTTCGCGGCGCCTTCGAGCTGACGCGCGAAGCTCTTGGCTCCGACGCGCTCGGTCCACTTCGCGAGCTGCCCGCGAAACGCGCGGACGTTGACCCGGGTCGGGACCGGCTCGCCGAGCTCGGCGAGGACGTTGCGCGCGTACGCTTCGACCTCGCGCACGCCGAGGTTGCTCGCGAGCACGTGCTGCGCTCCTTTGCGCAAGAGCTTGTCGTCCGCGAGCCGAAGCAGCCGTGACTTGCGCGAGAAGTCGAGCGACCGCCAGGCGTCCGAGTTGAGGCGCTTGTCGTACGCGGCGCACAGAGCCGCGGCGCGCAAGAGCTCGGCGGTGAGCCTGACGCGGGCCGAGTCGGACTGCGCGACGAGCGCGCGCCACACGGCGTTGTCCTGCGCGTGCTCGATGACCGCCGACGAGTCGTCGCCGAACACGTGAGTGAAGAGCCAGCGACCGAGGTCGCTGATCGCGTCGTCGACGGTCTCGAAGACGCCGGAAGCGCGCTCGATCGCCTCGTCGAGGACCTTGCGCTCGGCGGCGTCGAGCTTGTCGGCTCCGCGCGAGGCGGCCGTGGTCGTTGGTGTTCGGTCGCGTGTGGCCATGATTGCGCGAGGGTGCGACGAGTCGCCCGCCGAGTGAAGAGCGGCGGCTCTCGGGCCTTGGGCTTAAAACGTTTTAAGAGATTCGCCGCAGCGAGAATGCGGTCGACAATTTTCATGCCAGCGCTCGAGGCCCTCTTGGGCTCGAGCCGCGCCGAGCGACGGATGCCCGGATCGGCGGCTTACGTTCGGCGAGCGTGCTTGGCGAGCGCGACGAGCGCGAGCTTGCGCTCGACGATCGAGCCGGCTTTGAAGAACACCACGGCGCCCTCGAGCAGCATCTGCACTCGCTTGCGCAGCGGAACCCGCAGAAACTCCTCGACCGACACGCGCCGCTCGACCCCCGCGTCGACGTAGCGAACCTCATCGGGAAGCGGTTCGTTCATGGCGTCCCCCTGAGCACGAGCGCGCGTGAGGCTCCGACGATCGCGAGCGCCTCGTCGATGAGCGGTCGCTCGACGGACAGCTCGACGAGCGTCTGTTCGAGCAGCCGCGCGATGCGATCGAAGTGCTCGTCGTTCAGGCCCTGCTCCGCGACGAGCCGCGCGTGCGCCTCGTCGAGCGCGCGGCCGCGATACTCGACGGGCCCGTCGAACGCACGAGAGAGAAAGCCGAGCTGCTTGTCGATCTGCTTGCGCATGTCCAGCCCAGTGAAGAATCGCCCGATGACCGGGTCCGCCAGGACCTTCTCGTAGAAGATCACCACCACGCTCATCATGGCCGTCTCGCCGCCGAGGCGATCGTACAAGCTCGGCGTATCGGGATCGTTCGCCATGTAGAGAAGCATAGCGCGCAACCCCAGGCGAAGTGTGTCGGCGTGGCGGGAGATTGGAGCGGACGAAGGCGGGGAGCGCGGCAGCGCATGGTGCGTCGCGGACAGAGAGCGCTGCGTCAGAGCGCACGAGGGCGGCAGGCGGCGCCCGTGCGCGCAGCGCGGCAGCGCTCTCCGTCAGCGACGCACCATGCGCGGCTGCCTCGCTCTCGCTCGCGCGCACGAGCCCATCGCGCGCGTCACCGCACTCCGCTCGTTCGCGGATCCCGGCCGCGTGCGAACATCACGCGCATCCCACGCATGCCCGCGCAGCTCCATCGCACGTTCGGCGAACGCTCTGACTGGGCCGCGTACGCGTGGGGGGCTCCCGCGTGGGTCGACGAGCGCTGCGACGAGCGCTGGACGCTCTGCAACAACACCGTCGCGAGGATGCGCGTCTCGGACCTCGTGTTGCTCGGGCGATGGACCGTCGCGGCCGCGGCCGACGCGATCGCGTTCGCCGAGTGGCTCGGCGCAGAGTCTCCCGTGCTCGTCCTGCTCGTTCGCGGAGAAGACGGAGCGCTGCGATTGCAGCGCTGGACGTTCACCGAGGCAGAGAGCGACGCGCGCGCGCTGCTCGATTTCGCGAGCGAAGCCGAGCTCGACGACATCGTGTGCAGCGCACAGTCGGGGCATTTTCTCGTGCTGCAAGCGCGCAGCGCGCGCGTGATCGACGCCGTCCGCGGAGCGCTTCGAGGCACGATCCCCTACCCTGCGTCCGAGAGCGCTGCGCTTCGACCGCTCGTCGACGACGAGTGCGTGCGCTTCGTCACCACGACCACGATCGAGCGCTACACGCACGACGGAGCGCCGGACGCGCGCGTTCTTCTGTCGGAGCCGATCGGGTTCGAGACGGTCGCGCAAATCGACGACGAGCTCGCGCTGCTCACCCTCGAGGCGTTCGACGCGCCGCCGACGCAGCGCTTGTTGAACCTTCGAACCGGCGCGATCACCCCGCTCTGCCAAGGACGCTGGACGCGACACTGGGTCGTCGATCGAGAGCTGTACGCGTGCGTGCTGCGCGGGCCGTGCGAGGTGTACTCGCTCGAGACCGGAGCGCGGGTGCGCGCGATCGCGCGCGGCCCGAATCCGCCGTACGCCCTCGCGAGGCGCGAGGGATCACTCTATGAGTTCTCTGCGTCGGGCTGGGTTCGCAGCGACCTGCGCACGCTCGAGCCGATCGACGAGCGGCGCGCGTTCGGCGCGGTACGCTCGATCGTCGTGCAGCGCGACGGCGCGCGGATCGCGGTGAGCGACGGCGAGACGCTGCGCGTGCTCGACGCGGAGACGGGCGCTCCCGTCATCGAGCACAAGAGTTCGGGTCACGATCAGCTCGTGCGGTGGCTCGACAGCGGAGCGATCTTGCTCGAGCGCACCGTCGCCGGGCGGGCGCGGTTCGTCGAGCTCGTCATCGACGCAGACGGCGTGCACGAGCACAGCGAGCCGCTCGAATGGGCGCCCAACGCGATGACGCGCGGCGCGCAGGCGACGAGCGACGGGCGCGCGCGACTGTGCTCTGCGACGGTGTCGGGGCGAGAGCAGAGACGAGCGCTCGTTCGCCGCCCCGACGGGAGCTGGGGCGAGCACGACGTGTGGCGCGCAGGGACGAGCCCGTACGACGTCGCGCTGCTCCCGTCCGACGACGAGCAAAGCGACGTCATCGCCACCGTCGACTGCGTGCGCGACGGTCGTTGGCTGCGCCTGTCGCTCACCGGCGACGAGGTGCGCGAACGGGTGATCACCGGCGACCGCAGGATCGATTCGGCGTCCTTCTCGAAAGAAGCAGCGCTGTGCGTCGAGCGTCTCGCGGGAGGAGGCGCGCGGTGGTTCGTGGCCAGGCGCGACGGGACGACCCTGGATTTGCCGCTCGAAGCGCACGCTCCCATCGCGTACTTCTCTGGCGACGGCGCGGTCTTCGCGACGCTGCGCGCTGAGCGCAACACGGTCTACGTCCTCGACGTCGAGGCCACGCTGCGCGCGACGATCACGCTGCCCGAGGACAGCGAAGCGAGCGCGATCGCGCTCGACCACGAGGGACGACGGCTGTTCGTGGGGACGAACCACGGCCAGGTGCTCGAGTACGGGATCGAACGCCCGTGAGTCGTGCGACGGGGGACGGGGCGAGGCCGCGCGATGAAACCGCAGGGTGCCAATGCATCCAATTGCGGGCCCACGCTGTGCCACGCGTTCGGGGCTCCGCTCGAGTGCCGCCGGCGCTACATCGCATCCCTGATGCTCTGGCGCGGAACTGAGCCCACAAATCGATGCTTCATGCATCGAGCGTGACGTCGCGGGAGTCAGAGGATCAAGGATGAGCTCTAGGGAAGGAGCACGAAGCTCCCCGGAAAGCGCGCGTAGTTGTTCGTCGTCACGCCGTTGCGCGCGCTGCCTGCGTACCGCGCGAGCCCCGGAACAATGCGCGCCGTCACCACTCCGCCTGTCGCGAACTGAATCCGTCCCGCGTGAACAGCAGCGGTGCAGATCGATGAATCGTCCGTGTACGGACCGCTGCCCCAGACCGAGCCCGCTGAGCCGCCGGGCGGGCAGAACAGTTGGTGAGTCGTTCCGTTCTGCGAGCGAAATCGCGTGGCGTTTGCGCTCCAGGTGATGGCCTCTGATCCCGCGGGCGCGGCCACCTCCGGCGGTGCGACGGCGTCGAACGAGAAGCTGCCCGGATACGCTCCGAAGTTGCTGGTGCGAACGCCGTTGCTCTCGTTGCCGGTGTACCCCGAGCGACCAGGGTGAACGAACACGGTCACCGGCCCGCCCGTCGCTTGCTGAATGCGCCCCGCGTGCACAGCGGCAGAGCAAATGGATGAATCGTCCGTGTACGGACCGCTGCCCCACACGCTGCCGAGCGAACCGCCGGGCGGGCACTGGTGAACGAAGCTCGTTCCGTTCTGTCCGCGGTGCTCGCGCGCGTTGGCTGCCCACGGGTTCGCTGCGCCGTTCGTCGAGCCGACGTTGATCTGCAGTCCGCCGATGTTCACGCCCTGCGAGTTGATGTTGACCGCGGGCACCGGGACCGCGATCAGCCCCGGCGCAGGCCCGCCAACGATCGTGAAGCTCCCTGGATACGCGCCGTAGTTGAGCGACCCGATCCCCGCGCGAATCGTCCCTTGATAGCTCGCTTGCCCCGCGGCGATCTGAATCTGCACGACCCCACCCTGCGCCGTTTGAATACGCCCCGAGTGCGCTGCCGCGCCGCAGATCGACGAGTCGCTCGTGTACATGTCCGTGCCCCACACGCTGCTCGGACTGCCGCCAGGCGGACACGAAAACGCGAGCGTCGCCCCCACCTGCGCGCGGTAGGCGTTGGCGTTGGCGTTCCACGCGATCGGCGTCGCAGGAGGCCCCTCGCTCTGCGCGTTGCGCTTCTTGCAGCCCTCGAGCGTCGAAGCGCCCGCCACCAGACACAACGCCAGCGCCAACATCCCGCGGTCCATCGTCTTCATCTCTGTTCATCCTCCGGACGAACGCGACCTCGCGCGTTCGATCACTCGGACCGCAGAGCACTCACCGTGCCAGCAGCGCAGAAGAGACTGCATCGACGTCGCTTGTGCGCGAACGCGCGACGTTCAGAAGCGCCCGTGCACCGCCGCGCCGCGACCCCAAAACGACAGGCCTACTCCCACGCCGCTCGTCACGACGCCCGCAGAAAACACAGCCCAACCGACGTACGTCGCCGTCGAGAGCGAGTCCAACACGCGCTGTCCGTCCTCTCTGCGCGCCGCGCACTGCGCGCGGTTCGGACTCGCCGCGTTGAAGCACTCGGCGTCGTATCCGCCGACGATCGACTGCGCCGCGGCCCACGGAGCGAGCACGCCGACCGCGCCGACGGCGGTCACCGCGACGCCGATCCACAGCGTCGGATGCGGGCGAAACGGCTCTCTCGACGCGACGGGCGCCCCGCGCGCGCTCGCCGATGGCCGCGCTTGCACGGGCGCGGCTCGCCGGTCGGGCTCCGTCCCTGCGCCCTGCTCTGGCCTCGCTGCGCTCGGAGCGAAGTACACGCGCTCGCGTCCGCCAGGACTCAGCTCGATCACGCGCGTGATCGCGGCGCCGACGCGCGGTCGATGCTCGATTCGAACGGCCCCCACGACCACGCGCAGCGTGCGATCCGCGGGCAATTGTCCGACTCTCTCGCCGTCGACCCACAGCTCGGCCCCGTCGTCGCCGCCCACGACGTCGACCGTGGCGAGCCGCTGCGTCGCCGAGGCGAGCGAACGCTCGAGCGTGGCTCGATTGCGCTCGACCCAAGCGTCATCGGTCGCGGCGAGCGCCTCGCGAAAGCGCCGTTCGGCGTGCGCCCAGCGGCCGATCGCCTGCTCTGCGAGCGCGAGCTGCCCCGCTGCGCGGGCGGAGCGTCGAAGCTCGTACGCCTGTCGAAGCAGGACCACCGCCTCTTCGTGCTGCCCGAGCCTCCGTCGCTCGATCGCTTGCTGAACCAGCGAATCCTCGCGCAAAACCAGCTGTTGCGAGGGGTCGCCCTCGGGCGCCGCGGGCTGCGCAGACGCAGGCACGGCCGCGGCCAAGCCGATCATCCCCGACAACGACGCGACCGCGACCCGAAGCATCTGCGCCCCGCGAGCATACTGGCTCTCGCGCGTCCGCCGCTCTCCTGATCGTGCACGAGGGGTTCACAACTTGTGCACGCGGCGGCCCGTTGGTGCACGCGCGCTCCAAATTGTGCACGATGGGCGTCGAAGGATGATCGCGCCGGGCCGCACATTCGGTCGATACCAAATCCTCCGCGAGATCGGGCGCGGGGGGATGGGCGCGGTGTTCGAAGCGAGCCACACGCAACTGCGAAAGCGCGTCGCGCTCAAGGTGATGCACGCAGCGACGCTCGACGTTCGCGCGGTCGAGCGATTCATCCGTGAGGGACGCGCCGCGGCGAGCTTCGCGCACCCGCACGTGGTCGACGTCTGGGATCTCGGCGTGCACGAGCAGACGCCCTTCATCGTCATGGAGCTTCTCGAAGGAGAGGACCTCGCGACGCGCCTCGCGCGAGAGGCTCCGTTGACGGTGAGCGCGGCGATCGACCTGTTGCTTCCCGTGCTCTCTGCGGTCGCAGCGATGCACGACAAGGGGGTGGTGCACCGAGACCTCAAGCCCGAGAACATCTTCATCGCCCGCGCGCTCGGCGGTGAAGACCACGTGAAGGTCCTCGATTTCGGCGTGTGTTTGGGCGGCGACGCCGACGCGCACCGCCTCACCGACGGAGGGCTCGTCGGGACCCCTTCGTACTCGAGCCCCGAGCAAATCGAAGGCGCGAGCGGCGCGCCCGCGAGCGATCAACACGCGCTCGGGGTGATCTTGTACGAAGCGCTGTGCGCGCGCAGACCATACGAAGCGCCGACGCTGCTCGGGCTGCTCGGCGCGATTCGCGCTGGAGTTCGTCTGCCGTTGCGCGAGCTGCGCGCGGACCTCCCCGCGGCGCTCGTCGTCGCCGTGGACCGAGCGTTGAGCAGCGACCCCGCCGCGCGCTTCGAAGACGTGCGCGCGTTCGCTCGCGCGATCGTCGAGTTCGCGAGCGAACCGAATCGATCGCGGTGGCGCGCGGTGTTCGGCGACGGGCCATCGACGGGCGAGCCCGCCGGCGAGAGCGAGCGCCCGCGAGACGCAGACGAGCGCTTCATCGCGCCGCTCGCTCAGGCGACGGAGCGCTTCGGCTCACCGTTGAGCGCCAGCGAAGGGAGCAGCGACGAAGCGAAGCCCGCCGTCGACACGCGCCGCGCCACGCGTGTGTTCGCGAGCACCGTCGCGCTGGGCGCGATCGTGATGGTTGCCGTCGCGGCGAAAAGCGCACGAGCACCGCAACGAAGCGCCGAAGCGAACCGCAGCGCGAGCGTCGCTGCATCGCGCACGAGCGAGCCTCGCGTCGAGCCTCGCGTTGAGCCTCGGGTCGCGCAGCGCAGCGACGAACCAACGACGCCCCCCGCGGTCGATCGCGTCGACGCTGGAGCGGCGAGCGAGCGACGCGCGATCGGGGCTCTTCGAACAGGCCGAGCGACGCGCGCGCGAATCGCGCCCGAGCGAGCGGCGACGACGCAGGTCGCGTCGCAAGAGACCGCGGTCAACAACGCTCCGATCGTCGACTGAGCCATGCAGATCGGCGCGGTGATCGACGATCGATTTCGCATCGTGTCTCGCCACGGATCCGGTGGAAACGCCGCGGTGTTTCGCGCGATGGACCTGCGCGACGAGCGGCTCGTGCTGCTGAAGTTCGTCGAAGCGAGCGAGGAGTCTGAGCAGCGTTGGCGACGAGAGGCGCTCGCCCTCGAGAGCGTTGTCCACCGCGGGCTGCCCTCGTTGATCGCGGCGGGCTCACTGGAGTCGCGGTGGTTGTACACAGCGATGACGCTCTTCGAGGGGCGCACGCTGCGCGAGGCGCTGCGAGGTCCGATGGCGGCGCACGAGCTACGAATGTTCGCGTTGGCGGTGTGCGAGCCGCTCGCGGCGCTGCACCGCGCGGGGATCGTTCATCGAGACATCAAGCCCGAGCACATCGTGCTTCGCGAGGACGAGCCGAGCGCGAGCGTCGGGCTGGTCGACCTCGGGCTGTGCTCGACGATCGGGCAGCAACGCGAGCTCACCTCTGGCCGCATCATCGGAACGCTGGGTTACCTCCCGCCCGAGCAGCTCGCGGCTCCTGCGGCGGGCGCCACGGCGCGATGGGACGTCTTTTCGCTCGGCTGCGTGCTGTTCGAGTGCGCCACGGGCCGCCCTGCCTTCGGCGCAAGCGACCCGCGCGAAGCGTTGGCCCGCACCCTCGTCGCGCGAGCGCCGGCCGCTCGTGCGCTCGCCCCCTCGTTGCCGATCGCGTTCGCGGCGCTCATCGAGGGGATGCTCTCGACGCGCAGCGACGAGCGGCCCCGAGACGCCTCTGCGGTCGCGGCCGCGCTCGAAGCCATCGTGACCGAGCCGCAGGCCCCACACGCAGACCACCACCACGACGAGCGCTACATCGCTGTCATCGTCGCGCTGCCCGAGCAGAGCGCGTCGAGCTACGACACGACGCCGATGATCATCGCGAGCGCAGAACGGGCGAGCGCGACGGACGACGCCCTGCTTCCTCGCGACGCGAAAGCACGCTCGTTGGCCGACGGATCCTTGCTGATCTGGCTCACGAGCGCGACGCTCGACCGAGCGCTCGCGGTGCGCGCGATTCAGTGCGCGATGCTGCTCAACGAACGCGCGAACGCGCAGCGCTACGGCGTCGCGCTCTCGGAGGGATCGACGCGCAACGGGTGGCCGACGGGGCCCGCGTTCGACCGCGCGCTGTCGTTGGCCACAACCGCGATGACCGGGAGCGTCGCGGTCGATCCGATCGCCGCGCTCTACGCAGACGGAGCGATGCCCCTCGAAGCCCAGGGAGAATCGTTCGTCGTTCGCGCCAAGGTCACGGTAGATTGAGGGTCGTGAAGCGAGCGCCGAGCCAACTTCGCGCAGCCTGTTTGATTGTGTGTGCCTCGTGCTCGACCGCGCCGAGCGCGCCGATCGCGCAGGACTCCGCAGGGGACGCGCTCGACGCGACAGGCACCGAGCCCGACGTCGCGATGGACAGCGCGATCGACCGCGCCGAGAGCGCGGCTCCGTTTGATCGAGACGTGGTCGAACGAGACCGGGCCGACGTTGCGTCAGCGCCGCGCTGCTACGGAGTGCGCTCGCAGCCCGCCCTGCTCGAGCACGTCGCCTCGATCGACCGAGAGAGCTGGGCGCTGTCCAACGGCGCTGCGGGCTGCGTTGGGGACGTCGACGGCGACGGGCGTCGCGAGTTCATCTTGCTTCGGATGAACGAGCCGTCCGAGCTCATCGGCGGCGACTTCTGCTCGCGCGGACGCGTGCTGCTCCCCGAGCTCGCGCGAGGCTGCGCGATCGCAGACGTCGACGGAGCGCCGGGCGACGAGCTCATCGTGACGACCAGCGCAGGCTGGACCCGAGAGAGCGCGATCTACGTTGGCCGCGTGCGCGCTGCGACGGCGGCGGACCGCACGATCGAGCGGTTCGTGTTCGAGCGCGAGGCGCTGCTCGACGAGCGGCGGCCGATTTCTCCGCTCGGAGCGCCGCACGCGATCGTCACGGACCTGGACAACGACGGCGCGAAGGAGATCGCGGTGAGCGGAAACTTCCCCGCGTCCTTCGCGCGCGTGTGGGAGCGAGACGCCGCGCGCTGGTCTACGCGGCTCGACGTGGACTTGCGCACGGTGATGGACGAGAGCCACGGGTGGCTGCACGGCGACGTCGACGGGGACGGAGACGACGAGGCGCTTCTGCTCAGCAACTGCGGATACGAGGACCGGTACGTCATCCGCCGCTTCGATCAGTGGGCCGGCGCGATGTCGCCCGACCTGGCCTTCGCGGGGCCCGTTCACGGGACGCTCGCCGACCTCGACGGTCTCGCCCCGCGCGAGCTGGTCACGTTCGAGCGCCTCGCGTGCGGGTCCGGAGGAGCGTCGAGCGCGCACACCCTTCGCGCGTGGCGATGGAGCGCCGCGGACCGCCGCTTCGTCACGATCGCTTCGCTCGCGACGGCGCGCCCGACCAACGACCTCGTGTACGTCGCGGCGATGGACATCGACGGAGACCGCGCACACGAAATCATCCGTTGCAGCTCTCCGCTCGGGGCCAACAACAACCCGCGCACGTGTCGCGCGTACGCGCTGCGAGGAGAGCCTGCGGCCTTCGTCGCGCTTCCGTCCGCCGCAGCGCCGTTCGTGTGGACCTCGCCGCTGCGCCGCGCGATCTTGGCGTCGGTGCTCGTCGACGACCTGGACGGCGACGGGACGAGCGAGCTTTTCTTGATGGGGCAGGATCACGTCGACGTGCTGCGAGGGGCTCGCCGATGAGCGCGAGAGCCAGGACGCGTGC
Source organism: Polyangiales bacterium (assembly GCA_046351515.1). GTDB lineage: Bacteria > Myxococcota_A > Polyangia > Polyangiales. The sequence goes on along the minus strand of JAXLYJ010000042.1, from coordinate 15,906 downwards.
GCTCGTCGCGATCGCGGCGCTCTTTGCGCAGAGCGCCACGATCAGCTGTCGCTGGGAGCTTCGAGCCCTACCGGACGAGCCCGACGCGAGCGACGCGATGGCGCTCGACGTCGCTGCACCGGACGCGAGCGCGCTGCCGGCGTGCGCGCCGAGCAGCGAGGCCCCTGTGCGCGAGCCGAGCGCGCGCGACCCGTTCGTTCACCGCGCGACGCTCGTGCGGCCCGCGACGGTGGACATCGGACGCGGCGCTTGCACAGGAGACCTCGACGGAGACGGGCAACGCGAGCTGCTCGTGCTGCGCGCCGATGCGTTTGCGGACATCGTTGACCCGCGCTCGTTGTGCGTGAGGAGCACCATCGCAGTTCCGCCCTACGGTCGCGCGTGCCTCGTCGACGACCTCGACCTCGACGGAGCGCCCGAGCTCGCGATCGCTCACTCGATTCGATTCTCTGCGCGATTTCGCGAGCGCTACGAAGCGCGCGCGCTCGACAGCGTGAGCGTCGGTCACGTCGCGCGGCGCGCGGCAGACTCTCCCGAGCTGCGCTGGTCCTGGCCGACATCGTGGTCGCTCGGAGAAGATCGACACGTCCGCGGCGTCGGCCACGTCCTGGTCGCGTTGGATCTCGACCGCGACGGCGACCGCGAGCTCGCCATGGCGGGGACGATCACCACGGAAGAGCGCACGCAGCAGGCCTTCGTCCGCGCGTGGGAGTTTTCTGCAGGCGCGTGCAGCGGCGAGCGGCGCTGCCCGCGCTCGGTGTTCGACCGATCGTTCTTCGACACGCTCGACACCAACGACCTCTTCGTGACCTCGGTCGACGACGACCCCGAGCCCGAGCTCGTCGCGGACCTCGGTTGCAACGGCGGCGGATTGTATGCGGTCAACACGCCGTGGGAGCAGGCGGACTTCACCCGCCTCGCGGCCATCGGCCAGCCCTCGCACGGGGCGTTCGCCGACGTCGACGGCGACCGAGCGCAGGACTACCTCGCGGCGATCACGCCCCGTTGCGGCGGCGGAGCCAACACCGCGCTGCGCTGGCTACGCAGAGAGGACAACGAGTTTCGCTTCGTCAACGAAGCGCCCAACCCGCAGTTCGCTCGTTCGGCGCAGGCGATGGTCGTCGCCGTCGACGCGCTCGGAGACGCGCGCCCCGAGGCGCTCGTGTGTTCGCGCGACATCGCCCTGCTCGACAGTCACCCGATCCGCTGCGACCTCTACTCGTTTTCGTCTCTGCACATCGATCACGAGTGGACGTGGATCGAGCCCGAAGCGCACCCCGACATGATCTCTCGACTCATCGCCGAGGACGTCAACGGCGACGGAGCGCAAGACGTCCTCGTGGTGACGCAAGCGCGCGTCCACCTGCTGCTCGGGCGTTGATCCAAGGCACCAGCCGAGCCGCGACGCGCGCTCAGTCGTCGCGATGCGTGCGGGGACGCGCGAGCCCGTAGCGCTCGATCCAGTTGACGAGGGTTCGCCTGGAGATTCCCAAGGACTTCGCCGCTCGCGTCTGGTTGCCTGCGTGCTTGTCGAGCGCGGCGGTGATGCGCTCGCGCGAGAGGCCGAGGGGATTTCGGTGCGTCGTCGGCTCGGGCTCGGGCGCGACGGGCGCAGGGGAAACAGCGACAACAGGGGTGCTCGGCGCGGGGTCATCGAGGGCCGGGCCCGACAGGTCGAAGTGGCGACGCTCGAGCGCAGGGCCGTCGCACAAGAGCACCGCGCGCTCGACGCAGTGACGCAGCTCACGAATGTTGCCCGGCCAGGTGTGCGCGCGCAAAAACGCCATCGCGTCTTCGGACAGGATCGGCTCGAACGATCGCTTGTATCGAGCGCACGCGTTGTGAAGAAACTGTCGCGCGAGCGGAAGCAGCTCCGAGGGGCGCTCTCGCAGCGGCGGAACGCGCAGCACGACCCCCGCGAGACGAAAGTACAAGTCGCGGCGAAACGTCCCTGCCAACACACACTGCTCGAGGTCGCGGTGCGTCGCGGCGATGAAGCGAACGTCGATGGGGCGCGGGGTGAGGCCGCCGACGCGAAGGACCTTTCCCTCTTCGAGCGCGCGCAAGAGCTTGCCCTGCGCGTCCGGTCGAAGGTCGCCGATCTCGTCGAGCAGGACCGTGCCCCCGGTCGCGGTCTCCAACAGGCCGGGCTTGGCCGAGCTCGCGCCGGTAAACGCGCCCTTCTCGTGGCCAAACAGCTCGCTCTCGAGGAGCTGCTCGGACAGCGCCGCGCAGTTCAAGCGAAGGATCGGCCGCGATCGTCGCGTCGATGCCTGGTGAACGCGCTCGGAGAGGACCTCTTTTCCGACCCCCGTCTCACCGAGGATCAGCACAGGAATGTCCGACGGAGCGACGCGCGTGATGAGCGCAGAGATCTCTCGCATCCGCGGATCGAGCGCGACCGGCTCGCTCGCCGGAGGCTCTGCGCGCGCGCCCGAGACGAACGTCGGAACGAGCACGATGTTCACCGCGCCCAGCCTCACCGTCGCTCCGGGCGCGAGCGTCACGCGGCTGCCTTCGTGCACGCGCTCTTCGCTGATCGAGCCGTCGGCGTTGAGCGTTCGAACGAAGGTTCCGTTGGTGCTGCCGAGGTCTTCGAGGACGAGCTCGGGCAGCGTGAGCGCCGCGTGTTCGCGCGACAACGAGCGATGCGAAATGCAAACGCTCGCGGTCTCTCCACGACCGATCACCAGCCTCCCCGCGGTCGGAAGCGGGCGCGAGGTGCTCTGTCCATCGACGACGCAGACGAGGTCGACGCTCTCTCCTGTCGCCAACGGGGGAAGCGCGGCGGTCGTCGTGGGCTCCTGCATTCGCTCGACTCGAAGTCGACTGTACCGCACTTCTACAGCAGCCTTTCGACGATCGGCCAGAGCGCGAGCAGGGCCATCGGAGACAGGCCGATCGCCACGACCACGAGCGAAGGCGCGATCGATCGCCGGTCCAGGGACGCAGAGACGACGGCGTCGGATTGTGCGACCACTGGGATGGCGAGCCGCTCGCTGATCGCGCGCGCCAGCGGTTCCACAGCGTCGAACTCGATCCGAGCGCGACGGCCAGCGCGGGTCTTGAGCCACAATCCGAGCTGGGTTCCGCGCGCGACGTGCTCGAGCGACTCGATGTCCGAGAGCGCGCCTTCGAGTCGAAACGCGCCGATGCGAACGCCCGAGACGTCGATCGAGAACCGCCGCGCGGCGAAGTCGAAGACGATGCGGCGACGCTTCGCGACGAGCACGAGCACGGCGCCGATCGCCATCGCGAGCGGCGCGAAGAGCCCGAGCTCTCCGCAGTGCAACGCGAAGCGAGACATCTCGCTCGCGTCCGAGCGTCGAAACGCAATGAACGCCTCGACGATCCCGTCGCTCACGAGCGAGCTTCTCGGGTTCTCTTCGAGCTCGACGACGCGTCGATCGCGCATCACGAACCGCAGTCGCGCCGTGGAAGCGACCCTGCTTCGCCCGGTCCGAGCGACGCGCTCGACGTCGATCAGATAGTCCACTTGCGAGAGTCGCACTTGCCCGACGAACGACGCAGCGAGCGAGTGGCTCTCGAACTCGCAGCGATCTTGTCGCTTGTCGCAGCGAAGCACGAAGGCGTCCGCGGCGAAGAGCAGCGCGACGAAGGCGACGAGGTACGCGACCAGGCCCGCGTAGAGCAGCCCGTTGGACTGCGTCAGCACCCAGCGCTCAGGCGTGTCTTCGATCTTCACTCCGCGCGACGAGTGCAACGCGCGAGCCTGAAGCGTTGCGGAGCTTTACGGAGTTTTGCAGCGTTTTTCGGTCCCAATTGCGCACGCACGAGCGCGGTCGTGCGCGATTCGAGAACGGGGCTCGCCGCCGATCGTGCGCAATTGGAGAACGCTCGCTCACGCCGCGAGGGCAGCGGCTTGCTCGTCGAGCTCGCGGATGAGCTGATCGCCCGAGAGCTTGTCCGCGGCGAGGCCGCCGAAGTACTGCATCAACCCCACGCGCTCGTACTGCTGGATGATCCTGGGGCTCATCAGGCCGATCTCGCGCAGGTTGGGGACGAGCCGCGAGAACATGGTCTTGCGAAACTCTTGCAACCCTGGCGCGCCCAGGACGAACTCGCGCCACTGCGCGCGGGTGAGCACGCCCTCGAAGTGCTCTTCGAAGACCTCGTACGCCATGAAGCGGTTGCGCATGAGCAGGGCGACCTCGAAGGCCCAGTCTTCACGCTCGCGGCGCTCGGCCTCGGTGATGTGCTTGGTGAAGTGCTCGCGCAGCGCGCACACGCCGTAGTGAACGTGGCGGGCTTCGTCTTGAATGACGTTCTTGAGCAGCTCTTTGAGCAGGGGCTCTTTGGTCATTTTGTACATGAGCCCGAACGCGCCGAGCGCGAGGCCCTCGACCATGATCTGCATGCCCAAGAACTTCATGTCCCAACGCGAGTCGGTCATGAGCGAGTCGATGATCACGAAGAGGTTGTCGTTGACCTGGTAGAGCTTCTCGAGCTTGCTCTCGAGGTAGCGGCGAAAGACCTCGACGTGGCGGCCTTCGTCCATGACTTGCGTGGCGCCGTAGAGCTTTCCGTCGAAGAACTGGACGCTCTCGGTGACCTGCGCGGCGGCGAAGAGCGCGCCCTGCTCGCCGTGCAAGAACTGGCTGAGCATCCACGACGCCATCGAGTGCGTGAGCACGCCGACCATCTTGGGGTCAGGGTTGACCCCGAAGCCGCGCAAGATGTTCAAGTCCACGAAGGACTCGGGCAAGAGCGGAACGTTGGGGTCGTACGGATCGACCGAGATCTTCCACGGCAGGTTGTCGCCGTCCCACTGGCCCTTCTTCGCGCGGCGATAGAGCTCTTCCATCTCGGCGTTGTCGTGGGGGTACGACCAGTCGAAGAAGGCGTAGTGGCCCGAGGTGATCTTCGTGGGGACCCCCTGCTTTCCGCGCTGCAGGATCATCCCGCGGATGCCCGAAGGACCGAGGGCCGAGAGCACCTTGGGGTCTTTGACTTCGGTGAGGATCTCGAGCGCTTCGAAGTACGACTCGAGCTGGTTCTTCACGCGCGTCGGAAGCTTCGAAGTGAGTCTCTCTAGATCGAGCATGGACGTTCTCCCTCGTGGCGTTGGACGGTGCAGAGCGGTTCTTGAAACGTTGAATTCTTGTGCGGCTCGCGATCGGGCGCGTTCGCGCTCACATCGCGGCGAAGAAGTTGCGGACCTTCATGTCGTGCGCGCGCACGAGGGCCGCGGTGAGGATGGGCAGCGCGCGCTCGACGAGCGCGGCGATCTCCGACGGAGGCAGGTGCGAGAGGCGCTTGGCGAGCAGGACGGTCTCTTTGCGAAAGAGCGTCGTGACGGCCTCGTCGATCATGGTGAAGTCCTGCGCGGTGAAGCCGAGGGCTCGGGTGAAGCCCGCGGCGCGCAGCTGCCCGAACAGCTCGAGCATCCACAGGTCGTCCCTCGAGACGACGGGCTCTTCGCGAGGGTCGTCGACGATGGCGATGAGGCCCACTTCGGCGAGCTCGTCGATGTCCTGTCGCGTGAGCCCGTAGCGCGAGAGCGCGTCGGACAGGGCGATGGTGGTGGGGGTGTCTCCGGCGAGCTTGCTTCCGTCCGAGGCGCGCGCGCCGACGAAGGACAAGTGCGCTTTGACGTCCGAGAGCATCCGCTGTTGATCGGGCGAAAACGCGTCGTCGCGCTCTTCGAGCAGCGCCTTGATGGCCTTGAGCGGAAGAAAGCGCTCGTGCTGCAGCTTGCGGATGAGCTTGATCCGCTCGACGTGCTGCTCGCCGTAGTAGGCCATGTTTCGGCCGGTCTTTCGGCCTTCGGGCAGAAGCCCCTGCTGAATGTAGAAGTGAATGACCTGACGATCGAGCCCCGTGCGCTCGCACAGGTCCTTCATCTTGTACGGAAACTCCGCGCGATCCACCTCGACCTCGAGCGAGAGCATCACGGCACCTCCACGACGGCGTCGCTGGTGGTGCAGCCGACGCACGCGAGGATGGCTCCTTCGGCCTTCTCGCTCTCGAGCAAGCAGTTGGGCTCGACGACGTCGACGGTGCCCGAGACGAGCTTGAGCTTGCACGCTCCGCAGCCGCCCATGGTGCACGAGAAGGGCATGTCGATCCCGGCTTCGAGGCCGGCTTCGAGGATGGTCTGGTCGGGGCGGGTGGTGAGTTTTTTCGAGGATCTTCCCTGGCGGATTTCGAGCGCGTGGCCGCCGCGCGAGACGGGGGCCTCGTGCGTGCGCTTCTGCGGCGAGGTGAAGCGCTCTTCGTGGATGTGATCCTTGTCGATGCCCCTGGCGACGAGCGTCGCGCGGACGGCGTCCATCATGGGCTCGGGTCCGCACAGGTAGCAGTGCGCGTCGGCGGGGACTTCGATCACCTCGCACACGGCCGCGCAGTTGTCCGCGTCGAGCCGGCCGGTGACCTGCGCGTACGGGTCGCTCTCTTCGAGCACGGACACGAGCGAGAATCGCTCGGGGTGCTGCGCGACGAGCGCGTCGATGGCCGCGCGAAAGATCACCGAGTCCTTGGTGCGATTGGCGTACACGAGCGTGGCGCTCGGGCCGTCGGGCTGCGCGAGGACGGCGCGGAGGATCGAGTAGACGGGGGTGATTCCGCTGCCGCCGGCGAAGAGCCAGACGCGCGACGGAGCGGGGGTTTGCAGCACAAACGAGCCGGACGGGCCGAGCACCGAGAGCGAGTCTCCCTCGCGCACGGCGTCGTTGAGGTGATTGGACACGAGCCCGCCGCGCACGCGCTTGACGGTGATCGCGTACCGAGGAAGCTCGTCGAGCGTGCTCGAGATCGAGTACGCGCGGCGGTGAGGCTCGCCGTTGATCGTGACGACCACGGTGACGAACTGGCCCGGTTGAAAGTGCGCCGGGGGCGCGTCGCTGGGCTCTTCGAGGACGAACGTGGTGGCGTCGGCGGTCTCTTTGCGCACCTCGATCACGCGCACCGAGCGCGGGTGCACGCTGCGCGCGACGGCGGGCTCAGCGGCGGGCTCTTGCGCGATGGAGATGACCTCGGCGGGCGGGCGGGTCTCGATCGTGACGACGGGCTTCTCGTTGCGCACGCCGCGGGTCATCGCGAGGACGTCGCGACGAACGGCGTCGACGCGCTCAGCGAGGGGCTTGGGCAGCACGGCGTCGAGCACCGAGATCTCATCGAGCGCGGGGGGCGCTTCGAAGGGCTGCTGTGTCGAAGCGAACGGGCGCGTGTTGTCCGCGGTGAACGAGCGCAGCATCTGGCGAAGGTCCAAGCGGACGGCGTCGATGCGCGGGTGCAGGGCGCGCGGCGTAACGCGGGCGACGGCGGCGGCGAGCACGTCGATCGCGGTGGGGCGGGACACAGGGGAGTCGCTCATCGGCTTCGAGTGTCCCCGGTTCTAGAGGCGCACCACGTATTGTGTCAAGTAACACTAGACACAGAACATACACAGCAGCCCCGAAGCACTGGCGCCACGAGCGCCGCGCGGGTTGGCCGAGGACTGGTTGTGCAATTCGCGAACACGGTCCCTCGCCTACGATCGCCCGCATGGCGATCGCCCCGAAGTCCAAGCTGCCCCTGGCGTTGCTCGTCGCGCTGCTGCTCATCTGCCTCGCGACCGGGTTTGCCCCGCCTGCGGGGCGCAAGAACTGGGCGCTCGAGGTCGTCCCCGGCCTGCTGCTCGTCGCGTGGATGGTGGCCACGCACAAGCGCTGGAGGCTCTCGAACGTCGTGTACGTCGGGACCTTCGTTCACATGCTGGTGCTGATCTACGGGGGCTATTACACGTACGCGAACACGCCCCTCGGAAACTGGGCGAAGACCACGTTTCACCTCGCGCGCAACCACTACGATCGCATCGGACACTTCGCGCTCGGGTTCTTTCCGGCGCTGTTCGTGCGAGAGGTGCTGCTCACCAAGACGCCGCTCAAGCCCGGCGGCTGGCTCACGTTTCTCGTCTGGTCCGTGATCTTCATGGTCGGAGCCTTCTGGGAGCTCATCGAATGGTGGACCACGTTGATCGTCGCAGGCGACGTCGGTCAGGCGTTTCTCGGCTCGCAAGGAGACGTCTGGGACGCGCAGTGGGACATGTTCTTCGTCGGCATCGGCGGAGCCGTCGCGCTCGCCACGATGACCGGGCTGCACCAGCGCTCGATGGACAACGCGCGCGAAGCGTAGCGCTCGCCGAGCGAACGACGCTGCGCTCGGCTCACAGCGGGCCGTCGCCCCTCACAGAACGCCCTTCACCGCCGCGCGATCGAGAAACTCGTCGACCTTGGCGAAGGTCTCTTTGTTGCCGTCCTGCGCATAGCCCGAGAGCTTCTTCGCGTAGCTCGGAAGGTTCTCGATGAACCGGTGGATCACCGCCGGATCATCGAGCGACTCGCACATCATCCCGAAGCCCTCGTGCTCGAGGTAGCGCGCGTTCATCACCTGCTCGAACTGAAGCCCGAGCGGCACGGACAGCATGGGTTTTTGCAGGTAGACCGCCTCGCCCATCGTCGTGAACCCGCCCCCTGCGATCACGCCGAGCGAGCTGGCCATGTCGTCGATGAAGCCCTTCTCGCTAAACGCTCGGTACACCAGCGTGCCCTCGCGCTGGTCCTCGGTGATGTTGCGTCGCGCGCCGTAGATCCTGCACTCGATCCCGCTCTTCGAGAGCGTCTCGAACATCGCTTGATAGCCCTCGCCCGTTTGATAGACGAGCAGGTGACCGCCCGCGGACCGCTTCGCCTCCAGCACCTCGGGCCGCAAAATGGGCGGGACCAAGAACGTGTCCGCCTTGCGCACCGGCGGCCGAAAGAACGTCGTGATCAGGTACTCGTCGCAGAACGGGAGCTTTCCTTTCACGAAGGCCTTGGTGAGCTGAAACTCCGTCTCGTGCCCGCGGATCACGTCGTCCGGGTGCGTGCAGCGGTTGATGATCTGCATGTTGTCGATCGACAACACCGGCAGCCCGTGGCTCTTCGCGTAGAGGTACGTCCAGCTCTCGAAGTCCGAGATCACCACGTTGGGTCGAAAGTCATCGACGAGCTCGAAGTACGCCTTGATGTTCTGCGGCACGCCCGTGACGCCGCCGAGGACGTTGGACCACAGGGTTTTTCCACGGCGAACGCGGTTCTCTTCGTAGATCATGTGCAGGCCGTGGATGCGGTTCACGTTCGGAAACCGCTTGGACAAAAAGTCCACCGCGCGCCCCGAGGCCATCACGTGCACGTCGTGCCCCTGCGCGATCAAGTGCTCGAGCACGACGCGCGAGCGCATCGCGTGACCCATTCCCTCGCCAACCACGCCGTACAGGATCTTCATGGCCAGCGAGGGTACTCTCGTCCGCAGTGCGCAGATACTCCCTCTGGTCCGAGCTGCTCCCGCTCGAGCTCGTTCGAGAGCGCTCGACGCTCGCGCTCTTGCAGCAATATTCGCTCGAGCTGCGGCTCGCCTGCTTCGACGACGCGGACCTCGACGAGCTCGCGCGCACCCTTCGCGCGGCGCAAGCGCAGTCGGTCCCCGTCGCGCTCTGGCCCATGCTCGCCAACGCCGAAGGCCGCTGGGCCTCTGCCCACAACGGCGACGCCTTCGCTCGCTACGTCCGTCGATTGCTCGCTGAGCTGCGCGCGCGCGAGTGCGCTGTCTCTGCGGTGATGATCGACATCGAGCCGCCCATCGACGTCATGCAGCGCTGGCTCGACCGCGCGCGATCGAGCTTTCGAGCCAACGGGTCGAAGGGGGCCAAGAGCGTCCCCGCCATCGCCCAGCGCGTCGACGGAGACCGCGCGCTCGGAGCGCTCTTCGACGAGCTCACGCGAGAAGGGGTGCGCGTGGGGGCAGCGATGGTTCCGACGGATTTGCTGGGGCCGATCGCGGCGCGCAGCGTCGAGTGGATCGTCGGTCTGCCCAACGGAGATGTCCTGTACGACCCCGCGAGCGCGATGCTCTACACCTCGATGCTCGAAGGCTACTCGCGCGGTTGGATCTCTCGCGCACGCGCTCGCGCGCTCTTGCAACGCGGAGCGATCCGGGCCCTCGCCCGTCATCAGTCCCGCGCCGAGGTCTCGCTCGGCGTCGTCGCCACCGGAGCGCTCGGCGACGAGCCCGTCTACCGCAGCCCCGACGAGCTCGCCGATGACGTCTCCCTCGTCCGCGCGCTCGGCGTCGAGCGCATCGCCCTGTTCGACCTGCGCGGCGTCCTTGCGCGCCCCGCGCCCGAACGCTGGCTCGAGGCGCTCACGCGATGAGCTTCATCCCCTGCAAATACGCTCGCAGAACGGCGTCGTCGATCGCGGGACACTCGACGCCTCGCGCCGCGAGCCACGCGCGGCTCGCCCCGTCCGGCCACGGCCCCGAGCCGAGATAAAACCCCGCGCTCGTGAAGTAGCTCGAGAGCGCTCGCAGCGGACTGCCCGCGGGCTGCACCGCGCGCGCGCGAAACTCCTCGTAGCCCACGAGCGCGCACGCGAGGCCCAGGCGGCGCATCGCCTCGGCCAGCGCGCGAAAGCTCTTTGCTCCGCGCACGTTGTTCAAATGCACCACGCGCCCGTACGACTCGGCGTCGCCCAGCGATCGCGCGATGGCTCGGCCCACATAATCAACGGGCGTCATGTCGAGCGCGCGATCGCTGTCGAGGGCGACGCCGTACCTCGCGCACGCGAGCAGGTAGCGATGCACGAAATCATCGCGGTTTCCCAGGCCGCGCGACGAGTGCCCCGTCACGAGGCCCGGCCGGTGGACGCACGCGCGCAGCCCGCGCTCGATCGCGCGACGCACGAGCGACTCGGCCACCCACTTGCTTGCTCCGTAGCCCGACTGCATCGCGGCGCGCTCGATCGAGAGAAAGCTCGCCTCGTCGCCGTCCGACGGCGCGGTGCTCACCGTCGAGACGAACTGCAGCTCTGCGCCGCGCTGCGCGGCGAGCGCGAGCACCGCCCTCGTCAGCTCGACGTTGCTCGCGCGCACCGCCTCGTACGTCGCCAGCCAGTTGACCGCCGCCGCGCAGTGGACGATCGCCTCGGCGCTCGACGGAAGCTCGGGGCTCGCGCTCCAGCGGGCGGGGTCGAGCCCGGTGATCGCATAGCGAGCGAGCGTGGCTTCGACCCGCGACCGCGCTTGCTCTTCGGTCGCTGCGCGCACGAAGCAACGCACGTGCGCCGCGCGTTCGCGGACGAGCGACTCGAGCGCGTGGGCGCCGATGAGGCCGGTGGCGCCGGTGAGCAAGACCTGAGAATTCCCTGTCGTTTCTCCGGCGAACGCGGCCGGAAGCTCGATCGCGAGGTCGCGCGTCATCGCCTCGAGCTGCGACGAGGATCGATCGCGCTCGATCAACGCGCGAAGCGAGCGAGCGTCGGACCACTCGCGCAGCGAGAGCTCGCGGCCGAGCGCGACGCCCACGGTCGCGACGAGCTCCGCAGAAACGAGGCTGTCGCGCGCGAGCCCTTCGTGTAGCGGCTCATCGAGCGTGACCGGGCGAGCTGCGACCGAGCTGACCGCGGCGAGGACGCGCGCGGCGAGCGAGCCGTCGCTCGGTGAAGCGAGGGTCGCGTCGGTCGAGGACATCGCGTCGATCGCCGCGCGATAGCGGGCCTCTGCGGCGCGGCGCGCGAGCTTCTGGCTCGTGGTGAGCAGGCCCGATTCGACGGTAAACGGCTGGTGATCGAGCAGGACGGCGCTCGGGCACTCCCAGCGAAGGAGGCCCGCGGCCAGGCCGTGCTCGCGCAGGTGAGCGAGCAGCGCAGCGGCGGCCTCGGGACGAGCGACGAGGGAGGTGAGCGGCTCGTCGGCACCTGTATTCAAGAGCGAACGCAGCGCCTCGACGTGCGGGACGACCACGGCGACGAGCGCGCTGCGCGCGCGATCGAGCGCGACGAAGACCGAGTGAACGAGGGAGGATCCCGCGAGCACCGCCTCGATGCGGTCGAGCGCGACGAACTCTCCGCTCGCGAGCTTGACGGAGTTGGACCGGCGGCCGACGACGCGCACGCGGCCGTCGCTCGTCCGCTCGACGAGGTCTCCGGTGCAGAAGTAGCCCTCGGCGTCGAAGCTCTTGGCGTTGGCCTCGGGGTCGTTGAAGTAGCCGTCGATCAGGTGCGCGGTGCGCACCCAGAGCTCGCCTCGGACTGGGCGATCGCCCGTCGATTCGCCCGTTGATTCGCTGATGGAGTCGTCTTGCACGGGGACGATCTTCATCTCGGCGTTGGCGACGGGCAGCTCGTTGGCGGTGATCGTTCCGACCTCGGTCGAGCCGTAGCCGTTGTGCACCCAGAGGCCGGCGAAGAGCCGCTGCAAGAAGCGAAAGAGCTCGTCGCTGACGGGGGCGCTTCCGACGGCGACGCCCTGCAATCGTCGTCCGAACTTCGCGCGCGTCTCTCGGAGCACTCGCGCTTCGACGGCGCTCTCGCTCTGCGAGCCGCGCTCGGTCATCGCCCGCTCGAGCTGCTGCGCGTAGATGGCGTGGACCGCTTCGAAGAGCCTCGGCACGGACGAGACCCACGTCGGCTCGAACGCTTCGATGTCCGAGAGCACGTGGCTCGGGCCCGAGCAGAGCCCGACGTGCGCGCCGTTGAGCACAGCGGCGGGCAGGTAGTTGCGCTCGGACAGGTGGCTCAGCGGCTGAAACGACAGGTGAAACGCGGGCTGCCCCGCGCCGTAGCTCGCGATCACCAGGTTGAAGCGCGCGTACGAGCGCATGGCGCCCTTGGGCACGCCGGTGCTTCCGCTGGTGAAGATCACAGTGTGCAGGTCGTTGGGTCCGCGCAGGACGGGCTCGGGCACAGGGGCGTCGGGCTCTTCGATCAGCGTGCGAAATGGCAGGGCAAAAGATGGATCATCGAGGTCGTCGACGCAGATGAGCCACCGGGGAGCGTCGTCGATGGCGCGCAGCCGCGCGAGCGAGGCGCGGTCGCAGATCGCGACGTCGAGCGGGCATCGCTGCAGGATCGCGCGCAGGCGCTCGTCGGAGTCATCGGGCGCGATGGGGACCATGACGTACCCGCGGTGGACCGCGGCGAGCTCGGCGGCGAACCACTCGGGGCGCTGACCGATGATCACCCCGAGAAAGATGCGGCGATCGTCGCCTCGCTCGAGTCGTCGGGCCAGGGCTCTCGCGAGCTTGCGCGAGCTCGTCCACAGCTCGCGGTAGGTGCACGAGGGCACAAACGGGCCTTGTCCTGGGGAGCGACGTTGGCTGAAGAGCGTTCGATCTGCGAAGCGCGTGAAGGCGCGGGCGTAGCTGTCGCGGAGGGTCTCGCCGTACAGATCGGTGGCGTCGAGCGAGAGGCCGCGCACCTCGAGGGAGAGCAGCGAATCGTTGGGCGGATCGAAGCAGAGCTCGACGCGGATGAATCGCGCGACGAAGTCCACGGGGATCGAGATCGAGACGACGCCGCGCTCGTCGCGCACGAGGTCGCTCGGGCGAAGATCGAGCGTGGGAGCGTTGTGCGGAGGCGCTCCGTCGACGGCGGAGTATGCGTACGTCACCAGTCGAACGCGGGCGTTTTCGGGCAGCGGAGCGAGCTGCAGGCGGACGTGCTCGACCGCGAACGAGCCCGCGAGGTCGATGGTCCAATACGGGGCGCGCTCGAACTGCGTGGGGCGCGCGAAGCGCCCGTTGCCGTAGGGCTCAGCGACGGACGACTGCTTCGTCCATTTGCAGCTCGCGGGGTTGCACAACGCGATCGGGGCGGCGCCTTCGACGGGGACGAAGCGAGAGTGCCGGGTCGGTTCTGAAGCGGCGACGGGGGTCCACGAGACTGGATCCCACGCGGGGTCTCGCTGCGCGCTCGCGTCGCTCATGGCGCGCGCAAGAAGCGCTCGAGCTCGCGCGCGCTGCGCTCGGGCTGCTCGGTGGTGAAGTCGTGTCCGGCGCCGGGCAGGATCACGAGCTCGGCGTTAGGGATGGCCTTCGCGAGGCGATTGGAGTTTTCTGCGGGGATCAAGCGATCGGCGTCGCCGGTCATCACCAGCGTGCGCGCTTTGATCTCGTGCACTTCACGGTGCACGTCGTGCTCGGCCGCGGCGAGCAACTGCAGCGCGCTGCCCTTGAGCGGAACGGGTTCGCTCACCGCGATCGCCCTCCACGCCGGCACGATGTCGTCGCGCTCTTCGAGAAACTCGGGCGAGACCACGATGGGGGCGGTGTACTCGAGCGCGTCGGCGAAGCTCATCCGCCCCGCGGCGAGCAGCTTGGCGATCGAAGTGACTGGGATTTTCTTCGCGGATCGCCCGCCCATCGTGGTGCACCCGAGCACGAGTCGATCGACGCGCTCGGGGTGTCGCAGCGCGAAGCGCATGGCGATCATGCCGCCGAGGGACATTCCGAACACGTGGGCCTTCTCGATGCGGGCGTGGTCGAGGACGGCCTCGACGTCGTCGGCCATGGTGCGGGTCGAGAACGGGCGCAGCGGCTTGTCCGAGCGCCCCACGCCGCGATTGTCGAGCACGACGACGCGAAACGAGCGCTTCATCCGCGGCGTAAAATCCAGCCAGAACCTCGCGGAGCGCGCGAGGCCGCGGATCATCACCAGCGTCGGCGCCCCCGGGTCGCCGTGCACTTCGTAGTAGATCGAGACGTCTGCGTGTCGAGCGTGAGGCATGCGCTGGCGTTCATGCATCAAAACCCGGCGAGAGAACAACTACAGCGCGTTCGCCCCCAGCGACGCACATCGGGCCCGAGCCCGTGGCAGCTCGCTCGCCGACCGTGTGCAGCGAAGCTCACGCAGCGGCGGCGACGGCGCCTTGCTTCGAGGGAGCCTCGCCCGCGAGGGTGGACTCGATCGCGGCCAGGCCCTTCTCGAAGTCGGCGCCGACCATCTTGTCCATGTTCATGAACAGGCCGAAGGCCTTGGCCATGAAGTTGTTGGTTCCTTCCATGATCCACGAGACGGAGACGGCCTCGCCCTCGCGCTCGATCGTGAACGTGGTCTTGTTGCGAGCCTCGAACGGCCTGATGAAATGCAGGTCGATCAGCACGCGCTGGTCCGGGGTCGACTCGAGAACCTCCATCGTCCCCTCGCCGACGTTCTTCGCGCCGGCCCAGTGGTACTTCGCGCCGACGCCCGAGGCGCTGCCGCTGTAGGTGCGCGCGAGGTTGGGGTCGAGCTTGTCCCAAGGCGACCAGCGCTCCCACTGGTGCAAGTCGTTGATCAACGCGAACACCGCCGAGGCGTCGACCTTCATCGTGCGCTTGCGCAGGATGCGAAACTGCGACGGGCGCGTCGCGACGAAGGCGAGAAGTCCGACGAACACCAACGAGACCACTGCGAGGATGGGCATGGCAGCGTTGTGCCTGTCGCTCGAAGGGCCGCTCAAATTTCCCGCGAGCAATTTCGCTCAGCCATCACCGCGCTCTTCTGTGCCAGAGCGCAGGCGAATCGCTGTTCCTTCGGCGGTGCGCGAGGCGACCACGACGCGCGCGCTACAGCGCTCTTCGAGCAGCGCGGCGAGCCTCGCCGAGTGCGTCGTGACCCACACTTGCGTGCCTTGCGCGGCGAAGGCGATCGCGTGCGCGAGCGGCTCGATCGTGGACTCGTGAAGGCTCGCCTCGGGCTCGTTGAGCGCGAGCAGCGAAGGGGGCCGAGGAGAGAAGAGCGCGGCGAACAGCGAGAGCAGGCGCAGCGTTCCGTCGCTCCATTCGCGGGCTTCGAGCGGTCGATGAACGCCAGCGACGTGCAGCCACAGCGAGAGCTGACCGCGGTCGTGCTCGACGCTCACGCTCGCGCCGTTGAGCGCGCGCCTCACCGCGCCGTCGAGCGCGCGTCCGTCGCCGTTCTCGATGATGGTCTGCCACGCCGCCGCGAGGTCCGATCCGTCGCTCGCGAGCGCGAAGGTACGAATGGCGGTGCACGACCGTCGCGCGGGCGATCCGGCGTCCACGCGGAGCTGGTGATAGAAGCGCCACCGCAACACGACCTGCCGAATCGCTGACAAAACGGGATAGCGATGCGGGTCCGCCAGCTG
>JAXLYJ010000041.1:0-62165 GCA_046351515.1 Polyangiales bacterium | reverse complement strand
CCGTCCAAGGTCGTCTGCGTGGGTCGCAATTACCGCGCGCACGCCAAAGAGCTCGGCAATGAAGTGCCCAGCGAACCGCTGCTCTTTCTCAAGCCCCCGAGCGCCGTCATCGCCGCCGGAGAGAGCATCGTGCTTCCGAGAGAGAGCGCGCGCGTCGAGCACGAGGGCGAGCTCGCCGTCGTCATCGCGAAGCGTGCGCGCCGCGTGCGCGCCGAGGATGTCCCGAACATCATCGAGGGCTACACGATCGCCAACGACGTGACCGCGCGAGACCTGCAGCGCAAGGACGTGCAGTTCACGCGAGGCAAGGGCTTCGACACGTTTTGTCCCATCGGACCCGCGCTCGTTCGCGAGCGTCCCTCTTCCGACGCGACGATCACCGTGACCGTCAACGGATCGCGACGCCAGCACGGGCACCTGCGAGATATGGTGTTCTCGATCGACGTCCTCGTCGCGTACATCTCCGACGTGATGACGCTCGAGCCAGGCGACGTGATCCTGACCGGCACACCCGAGGGCGTCGGGCCGCTCGTCGATGGAGACGTGGTCGAAGTCGCGATCGACGGCCTCGGCGTCCTGCGCAACAGCGTCCGCGCCGAGCGCTGACCGTCGCGGTCCCGCTCGCGTCGCGCGCGAGTCTGTGGCAACTGTTCGGGTGCCATGAACAACGGCAACCACTCGGATCACGACGACAAGAGCGCCGCGGAGGAGCTGAAAGAGGGCTTCAGCCACCTGCTCTCCGCCGCGAAAAAAGCAGTGAAATCTGCGGAGCCCATCGCCTCGCGCGCCGCCGAAGAGGTCGGCTCGACGATCGAGAAGCTCAACAAGGGCGGCGAGCAAGTGGCCGCCGAAGTCGGCCGCGAGGTCGCTTCACTCGCAGGAAAGCTCGCCGACAAGCTCCGCGCGGTCGCCGATCGCGCCGATCCGTCATCGCCGCGCGACGACTCTCAGGACCCCAACTCGGGCGGCGGAATCTGAGCGAACCTCGCACGCCATCGGCGCGAACGATCACTCGCCGACCGAGAGGTCCTGGCGAACGATCAGCACCGGCGCTGGCGAACGGCGCATGATTTCATCGGCCACCGAGCCGAGCAGCACCGCGGTGACGCCCGTGGGAGCGCTCGTGCCCACGACGACCAACGAGGCCGCGACGTCCGTCGCGTACGCGGCGACTTCGTCGGGGATCGTGCCCGAGAGGATGCGGCGGGTGGTCGTGTCGACGTCGATCCCCATACGAATGCAGAACGCTTCGACCGCGCCGCGCAGCTCGCTCTCTTGATGCGCCCTCGCGCTCTCGCGCGCGACCATCGCAGCGTCGCCGCTCAGCCCCGTCGCCGGCTCGATGGCGTACACGACATGCAGTGGTTTGTTGGTTGCCTCGGCGAGCGAGCGCGCGACCTTCGCCGCGGACTCCGAGACCTTCGAGAGGCACGTTGCCAAAACGATCGGACCCATGGCGCGAACTCTACCGCACCACGAGCGATTCTCAGTGGTACAACCCGAGCAGCGAAACGAGTTCGATCGCCCAGGCGACAGAGCTCACATCCTCGCTCTCAGGAGTCATCGCCGTGTTCAAGAAGCTCATTTGCGCCATGGACTTCAGCCCTCTCAGCCTGAAGGCCGCGTCCTCCTCCGCTGATCTCGCGCGCTCGCTCAACGCGAAGCTCATCCTCGTGCACGTGATCACGCCCGGCGCCGAGTACGGATCGCTCGGGATTCCGAAGGACAACCTTCGTCCCGCGCTCGAAAACAAGATGCGCGAAGTCTGCGCCAACCTCGGCTCGGACGTCGATTGGGGCATCGTCGACGGCGACCCCGCCAACGAGCTCGTGACCTTCGCGCAACGCTGGGGCGGCGACCTCATCGCCATCGGAAGCCACGGGCGCACGGGACTCGGGCGCGTTCTGCTCGGCTCGGTCACCTCGCACCTGGTTCGCAACGCCAAGGTCCCCGTGCTCGTCGTCGGCCCCGAGATCGCCTGAGCGATCGCGGTCAGTCTTCGTCGGAGTTCGCGCTCTGCGCAGCGGCGCCCGTCAGGGGAGGACGCCCGTACTCGTGGAGCTTGTACTGGATCTTTCGCGGGGAGATTCCCAGGATCTTCGCGGCTTTCGACGTGCTGCCGCCGACGCTCTTGAGCGTCTCCAAGATGGCGATGCGCTCGAGGTCCGAGATGGTCATCCCGGGGATCTGCACCTTCACGCCGTGGCCGGTGTTGTTCTCGCTCACGGCTCGGCCGCCCTGCACGCCCGCGGGCAAGTGCTCGACCTCGATCGCTGAGCCTCTCGCGAGGACCACCGCGCGCTCGATCGCGTGCTCGAGCTCTCGCACGTTGCCGGGCCACGGATAGGCGAGCAGCCGCTCCATCGCCTCGTCGCTGAACGACTCGATGCGCTTGCCGTTCTCCGCCGCATATCGCCGCAAGAAGAACATCGCCAGCGGCCCGATGTCCGACCGACGCTCGCGCAGCGGAGGAACCTCCAGCGTGATCACGTTCAATCGGTAGTACAGATCCTCGCGAAACAGGCCCTTTCGAACACGCTCGCGCAGGTCGACGTTGCTCGCGGCGATGATGCGCACGTCGACCTTCAACGTCTCGTTGCCGCCCACGCGCTCGAACTCTTTCTCTTGCAGCACGCGCAGCAGCTTCACCTGCGTCGCGAGCGGAATCTCGCTCACTTCATCGAGCAGCAGCGTCCCGCCATCGGCCTGCCGAAAGCGCCCTTCGCGGCGCCCGACCGCGCCCGTAAACGCTCCGCGCTCGTGGCCGAACAGCTCGCTCTCGAGCAATCCCTCTGCGAGCGCCGCGCAGTGCAGCCGAACAAACGGGCCGCTCGCGCGCGTCGAGTGCCGGTGCAGCGCCGCGGCGATGAGCTCCTTGCCCGTGCCCGACTCGCCGAGGATCAGCACGCTCGACTTCGACGGCGCCACTTGCTCGACCGTGCGAAGCAGCTCGCGCATCGAAGCGTGCTCGCCGACGATGTGCCCGAACGCGTTGCGCTCGCGCAGTCGATCGCGCAAGAGCGCGGCCTCGGCCTTGAGCCGCGCCTTCTCCATCGCGCGGTCCACCACCGCGAGCAGCGAGACGGGATCCAGCGGCTTGGTGAGGTAATTTTCAGCGCCTTTCTTGATGGCCTCGACCGCGCTGTCGATCGTCCCGAACGCGGTCATCACCACCACCACGCTCGTCGGCGACGCCGTGCGCACCTCGTCGAGCAGACCGATGCCGTCCAGTCCGGGCATCTTCAGGTCGGTGAGGATCAAATCCGGCGCGAAGTTCGCGAGCTTGCCGAGCGCCTTGAAGCCGTCCGCCGCGGTCTCAGTCTCGTAGCCCTCCTCTCGGAGGATCTCGCTCAGCGCTCCGCGCGCGTTCGCTTCGTCGTCGACGATGAGGATCTTGCCTTTGGATTCAGCCATCGCGTTCTTCCTTCCCTAGCTACCACATCGACGCGCGCGCGGCCGTGCTGTGTGCCGCTCGCTCGTGGCAAAGTGCGCTGCACGATGACTGACAACGCCCCCGACCCCGAACGCCCGACGGGCCATGTGGACGAATCCGAACTCGAACCTGTCACCCGCGACGGCCGCTTCATCGTGCGCCTCGTGCTCGCGCTCGCCGTCGGCCTCATGGGAGCCATCGTGATCGGCGCTTGGATGCGCGGCGCCGCGGCCAATTGCGGATCGAGCCTCGTTCGTCCAGGCGCCAACGTGATCCCGAATCGCTGACGCTGTTCAGCGCTCGATCGAAACGCCCCAGTCCGTTGCGCGATCTCGCTCGACCCGCAGAGGCGTCGCAGCGATCGAAGCCGCGGTCACAGCCGCAGGACGCGCATACGGTGCGCGCTGAGGCCACTGCGCAAATTCCGCGGCGCGCGGCGACGGGCGCGCTTCATCGAACCGCTGCAACAGCGATGGAACCGCGAGCGGTCCGCTCTCGGCGCGCATGCGAGCGCACTCGGCGAGGGTCAATCGCTTGGGGCCGTTGACCGCCGCGAGCGAGGCGTCCGCGTCCATGAGCAACCACGGTCGATCGGGCCCGAGGTTGTCCGGATGCCACGGCTGGTCGAGCACGATGTGGCCGACCTCGTGCGACTGCGTCCACGCCTCTCGCTGCGCGCTCAGCCCCGTGCGATCGAGAAAGAGCCCGTTCAAGATCGAGCCTCCATCGCCCTCGACGAACGCCTCGCCGATGCGCGTCGCGCGGGTGAAGCGATTGACCACGACGAGCTCGATCGTCGTCGGGTCATCGTCGGTCAGCGATTTCATCAACGTGCGCTCTTCGAGCGTCCCGCTCGCGGAGTTCATGTTCTGAAACTCTTCGAGCCCGTCGCTGAGATCCACGACGCCGAGCGCGAGCCGCTGCCGTCGATCCGTCGTCATCGGAACGTTCGCCACCGCTTCGAACGCAACCCACCGCCCCTGCGCGTCCCGCGCTTGAACGTCGGCGCTGCCTTCGCTCGCGTAGTCTGTGCGTCGGTTCGCCGTCACGCGCGCGACGAACCCCGCTCGCACGATGGCGCGTCCGATCGCCTCCGCGGTCTCGAGCGGCGTCCAGCCCGCGCGCGTCGGGATCGGGCCGATCGAGCGCCCTGCGACGCGGAGGTTGATCTCGCCGCCCGCCGCGCGCAGGCCCACGTCATCGCTCACGGAGAGCAGCGAATTTCGTGGCGGATCTGCGATCAACACGGGGTAGCTCGACGACGCGCCGAAGGTGATCCCGCACTGCACATAGATCTCGTTGGAGATCGTCACCTGCTCGCGCAGCAGCGAAGCCGCTCCGTCGTCGTCGTTGCCGATCACCGGGTGTCCTCCGGTGGTGGCGCGCAGCGTGATCAGCCGCCATCGAGCGCGGCGAGCGGCGAGCGGACCGTCTTCGTTTCCAGGGCGACCGACGCGCGCGTCGAACGCAGCCTCCCCAGCCACGCCGGGCCGCTGGTACGAAGCGCGAACGCGATCGCGCAAGCCCACGAGCAGCGTTTGCCCCTGCACGCCGGGCGCGCCCGCGTCGGTCAAGTCGCCGACCAGTCGCACGAATCGACTGCGAAACGGGCTGCGATCAACGTCTCGCGCGAGCGTGAGCGATCGCAGCGTCGAGCGCCTCGAGCCCACGCTCAAGATCCCCGCGGCGTGCTGGACGATCGCGTCGAGCCGCGCCGTCGGAGCGATCGGTCCTCCAGGATCCCAGAGCTCCACACGAAGATCATCGGGGTCGCCCGAGCGCGCCGACCACTGCAGCCCGCGCGGCAGCGTGTCGTCGTTGGTCACCGAGTGCGCGACGCTCACCGCGTCGCGATGCGGCCAGACGATGCCGTTGTCGCCCCTGAGCAGGACGACCGCCGCGACCGTGACGTTGACCGCAGCCGCGACGGAGCCCGAGACGAAGACCACCCGAGCGTCATCCGCGCGCTCAGAAGCCGCCACGCCCACGAGCCGCACGGTGTGTCGTTGCGCGACGGAGAACTCTGCGTTCGAGCTCAGCGAGCCTCCAGCGTCGATCACACGCACGCCGCCATGCGTCTCGACGCGCAGCGGACCGCGCGCGTCGAGTTCGATCGAGACCGCCGCCTGGTCGTCGTCGCGGCTCACCGACGGCATCACCGCCGAGAGCATGTCCGGAACGCCGTCGTCGTCGTCATCGTCCGAATCGAGTCCGATGATGGCGCGCGACGGGTTCGCCTCGCCGGTCGACCAGCGAACGCTGAGCGCGCGCACCTGCGCAGATGCTCCGGGCGACAAGAGGGCCACGGACGCAGCCACGATGAGCGAGACCCTCGAAACGCGGGACATTTTGCAGCGCAGAACAGTACCGCAAATTGTCGAGAACCAACGGCGCGCTCGCGCGTCTGAGGCCTTTCATGAGCTACCGCAGCGACGTCGACGCCCTCGAAGCCCGTAAGCAGACCCTCGAGAAGCAGCTCGCCGAGCTGCGCGCGCGCTTGCAAGAGACCGCGAAGCTCAGCAGCGACGCCGACCAGCTCGTGAAGGAGCTCGAAGAGACGTACGCGAAGCTCAACGTGCGCAAGGCGCCCGAGCGCGGACGAAGGTCGCTGCCTTTGCTGCAGCGCATCTATGTGGCCTCGCCGTGCAACGTCCCGTGGGAGTCGATGAGCGGAGACGATCGCGTTCGACACTGCGCGAGCTGCGACAAAGACGTGTTCGACCTGTCCGCGCTCACGCGCGACGAAGCCGAGGCGCTGCTCATCGAGAAGAAGGGAAAGCTCTGCGCGCAGTACTACCGTCGCGAAGACGGGACCATCCTCACGGCGGACTGCGAGGTGGGCGTCGCGAAGAAGAAGAAGGCCAGGCGTAGGGCAGCGGTCATCGCGGGGGCGTTCGCCGCGGCCGCCGCAGGCGCGGTCGCAGGCGCCTTTGCCATGCGCGAAGAGAGCGTCGAGCAGGGCTGCGAAGCGGTCGCGCCCTCGGTGAAGCCCACGCAGCTGCCGACCACCGTGACGACGACGCCTCCGCAGCGGCCCGCGCACGAGATGCTGCGCGGAGACATCGCCGTCGAGCCCTCGCCCGAGCAAACGCAGGGCAACAACTACCCGATGGTGCGCGGACGCATCCGCTCGCGCTGAGCGCACTTCCCTTCGCCGGTCAGCGTGCGTAGAGTCCGCCGCCGCGACGCTGAGGGAGACGGGCACTCGCCGGGTGAGCGATCACCGGGAGGAAAGTCCGAGCTCCACAAGGACCGAAGGGTGCTGGCTAACGGCCAGTGGGCGAAAGCCTGAGGAAAGTGCAACAGAGAACAGACCAGCCCGACGCGCGCGAGCGCCTCGGACGGTGCAGTGAAACGGTGCGGTAAGAGCGCACCGCGTCGGCGGAGACGTCGACGGTCCGGCAAACCCCACCCGGAGCAAGATCGAACAGGGAGACATTCCTCGAAAGGGGATCGGAGCGTCGGTCCGCTTCGTGCGCTCCCGGGTACAGATCGCTCGAGCCCGCTGGCAACAGCGTTTGGCCTAGAGGAATGAGCGCCCCCTCCTCGAGGGTGACCAGAGGGAGGGACAGAACTCGGCTTACAGGCTCCCTCGGCGTCGCGCTATTTCGTCAGCCATTGTTCAAGCCAACGCGTGCGCTCGTTCACCGCGAGAACGTCTGCAGCGCGCGCGCCCAGTTGAAGCCGAGCCCCACCTCGACGTCGTTGGCGAAGCCGAACGCGTTGGTCTGCCCCTGCGCGTTGCGCTCGAACGCGAGGTAGCGAACGAACACGTCGTAGCCGATCGTGAGCGAGAGCGGACCGACGAGCGGAAAGCTCAGCCCCAAGTGGCCTCGCAGCTGGATTCCCGGCAGGCGAAACACGTCTCGCATCGCAACGTCGAGCGTCGAGTCCCACTGCACGTCACGACCCGCGATGGTGACGAGCGTCCCGGGTTGCAGCACCCAGCCGAGCTGAAACGTGCTCACGACCGGCAGTTGTCCCGGCGGCAAATCCTCGCGGCGCGCGAGCACCTCGCCCGACGCTCCGTAGCCGAAGAACACGCTGAACCGATCGTTGACTTGAAACCGCGCGCCGCCCGTCGGCCGCAGCTCGAAGTGATGAAACGCGCGCGCGTCGGGCTTGGTGAACTCGCTCTCCGCGTACAGCTCTGCGTACGGCGACGGAACGTACCAACGCGGCACCCGGCTGCGCAGCCCGCGCCACGCGAACACCGAGCGCAGCGAGAGCAGGTCCGCCGTCTCGTTGATGGGCGAGGCCATCATCATCGGGTCCATCATCGCCTCGAGCGTGCGCACGAAGCCGTACTTCGCCGTGAGCGTGTTCTCCCAGGTAAAATCCGGATGATCCGCGTTGATGCGCCCGTCCGCGTTGATGTTCGCCGAGATCGCTTGCGATCGCGTGAGCTGCGCGTCGGTGATGATCGACGTCGCAGGGTTGCTCAGCTGCACCGCGGACAGCGCGCCGTTGACCGCGAGGCGAAAGGTCCACCGCGTGTGCCGCGACGGGTCGTCGGCGTCGAGCCGCGGATCCCTCGCGCGAGGGATGTCCAGATAGCGCAAGAGCGACTCGCGCGCGGTGCGCGTGCCAAACGCGCTCCACTCGACGTCGGCGCCGAGGACGTGGGCGTCTGCGACGAAATCCGTGGCAGAAACCGTGTATTCAGCGTCGTCTTCGAGCGCGCGACCGTTGACTCGAATCGCGCTGCCGTCGAGCTCGAGCCCGCGAAACACGAAGCGCTGCCTCGCCGCCGCGGTGAACGCAGCCTTGAGCACCGAGCCCTTCACGCGGGTCAACCGAATGGTGTTGTCGAACGGGATCGCCAACAGCACATCGACGCGGCGAAGCTGCCCCTGCAGCGCGTGATAGTGCCTGCGATCCACGACGCCGTAGTTCACGATCGAGACGTCGGCGCGCGCGTAGTGACGGAGCACGTCCGCGAGCATTCCGACGAGACCCTGGGCGTCGAGCGTTCCGCGGAGCGAAGCACCTTGCAGTCGCCGCGCCTCTTCGCGGCAGATCGTCGCGGAGACGCTCTGCTCGTAGCGCTGCGCCTCGCTCACGGCGACCGAGCCCTGCCCCGCGCTGGTTCGCACCGTGTCTTCGAGCACATC
The DNA here is from genome assembly GCA_046351515.1 of Polyangiales bacterium. Classification (GTDB taxonomy): domain Bacteria; phylum Myxococcota_A; class Polyangia; order Polyangiales. Next base: position 53,618 of record JAXLYJ010000041.1, on the reverse strand, counting down.
CACGCGCGTGACGCCGGTGGCTCGCGTCGCGACGATGTGCATGCGCCCGTGCTCGCCCGCGAGCGCGCGCTGAACGGCGTTGGAGATCCCGTTGACGAGCAAGACGTCCGGCGCGTCCGCGGGCGGAATGTCCCGCGCCACCGCGAGCGCGTCGTCGAGCGAGTCCTCGCGGCGCGGGTCGTACACCGCCACCACGCGCTGCGCGCCGGCGTTGCGCGCGGCGCGAACCGCGCGCGTGAGCGCAGGCGCTGGGTCTTGCAGCGAGATTCCGTCGGCGCGATCGCGGGCCACATGATCGAGCGCGCTCGGATGCACAGCGGAGATGATCGCGACGCGCTGACCGTGGATCGTCACGATGTGCGCGGGGTCCGAGGCGTCGACGATCGCCTCGCACACCTCCGACGCGCGAGGCTCGCACGCCAGGTTCGAGAGCACGTACGGAACACCCGCCGCACGCAGCGACCGCGCCGCGCGAACGAGCGTCTCGCGCGAGGCCGCGAGGTCTCGTCTCGCCAGCGAAAGCGCAGAGAATCCAGCGCTTCGCACGGCCGCGGCGAGCCCGTCTGCGTCGTGCGAGACCGCCATCTGCCCGATCGCTGCGACGCCCAGAAAGGACCCCGTGTCGATCGCGAGCGCGCCATCGTTGACCGCCGCGCGGATCGCCGCAGACCGCGTCGCGAGGTCCGCCGCGGGCGGCGCGACGACGCAGCTCGGCGCAGCGAACGCTCCATCGACGCCCTGCGATGCAGCGATGCGCAGCGGACTCGGCCCAGCGCTCGCTGTGCTCTGCGCGACCGGCGCAGCGCCGCTCGCCGCGGTGCTCTGCGGGTTCGCAGCGTTGGCCGACGGCTGCGCGACCGTCGCCGTCGGCTGCGGTTGAATTTGTGTGCGCGGGCGGCGCGCTTGCGCGTGCGCCGCGGACATGACGAAGAGGCTCGCGGTCGCCGCAGCGAGCGCGCCCAGAACACGAGGCTGTCCCATAGTCAGTTGATGCTCTCGGTGCGAGTTCCGCCGGCGTACCCGTAGCCGACGAACGAGTCGAAGCCACTGACGATGACCATCACGCCCTGGTCGCGGTCATCGCTCTCGACCACGTGAACGCCGTCTCCCTGGCGCTGCGGATCGATGTTCATCGGCGGCCTGAGCGCAGGATTCACCCGCGGAAACGAGAGCTGGCATCGATACGTGACATACGTCGGCGCGGGGCACGGCATGTCGCGACGATCGACGCAGGAGTCCGCGCGCGCGACGGGGCAGTCGGCGAAGGGCAGCGGAGTGTTGTCGAGCTTCACGTTGGTCCCGTAGCGGGCGACGATCGTGACGAAGTCGAACGCGTACTTGTCCGGCGTAAGAAACACGTACCGCGAGCGCCACTGACGCACCGGCGGAACGAGGATGAACGACGGATCTCCGCCCGGCTGATCGAAGGGAATCCCCGTCGTCGCCTGCGAGCCCGTCACCGTCGACGCGAGCAACGGAAGCTCCGAGTGCACTTGAAAGTCCCCGAGCGCGCGGATCGTCCGCTGCTGACCCGGCATCAGCGTAAACGCCACGGGCTCGCTGGTCGGATCGCTCGGATCACTCGGCAGCGTCGTGGTGACCTCCGACGGATCCGCGCTCACGTTCAAGAATCGAAACCACTGGGGCTCGTTGACTTCAGCGACCATTCCGCCGGCGACGCGCACGGCAGCAGAGCGCGACGGCATGCGCGCCATCACGAAATCCGTCCCTGCGGTGCGCCGCGGAACGAGCTGCTCTTCCAAGTGATCCGCGCAGCACTGCCGATCGCTCAGCGTCTGCCAAATGGGCGAGTCGCTCGCCTCGCTGCCGGTGAACACCGCGACCGCGCCCGTGACCGGAGTCACCGTCGAGCCTGTGAAATCCGCGCCGAACGCGCCGGTCTCGAGGTTGAGCACGTCGAACGGTCCGAGGTTGATCTCGAAGTCGCGACCCGGCATGAGGCCCATCGGCAGCGGTCCCATCGGACCGGTCGGGACCACCGTCGCCGTCGTGCGAATGCGAACGCGGGTGTTCTCCTGCGTGCCCACGATCGTGAGAAACGCGCGGAGGTGCTCGTCGAAATTCGTGCTCGCGCTGCCCGTCGCCGCGATCGTCTGCGGCCACGACGTCACCATGTAGTCTCCGCTCACGCTGTTCGTGGGGATCAACAGCGACGCGTCGTTGCTGAACACGCTCACGTTGTCGAGCGGGTTGAACTGATACGCGATGACCGGAATCGTGCTGGTGATTCGATACGCCTGCGAAGACAAGCACGTGTGCGTCCCGCGGTTGAACGTGCCCGGAGGCGAGCAATCCACCTCGCGCGCAGGGAGTCGAAACGTCTCGAGGTCGCCCGGCGCGATCACACCCGACTCCACGCGCTGCGGGTTCGGCGGCGCGCCCGGCGCCGCCGTGTTCATCTCGATCACCACGCGCGCCGTCAGCACCGGATCGGGGTTGGACACGACCACGGCGTAGGGCTGCGACGCGGCCGAGCGGCCCTCGCCCGTGACCGCGTTGTCGAGATCCACCGCGAAATACTCGCAGCCGATGTTGGTGTTGGCGATCGAGTTGTCGCGGCAGAGGTTCACGCACTGCGCGTTGCGGCACGCCTCTCCTCCGCCGACGTTGCACTCTTGGATCGTGTCCCACCCGAGCCCGTCCGGCGCGCACTCTTCGACCGCCGACGTGTCCTCCGAGCAGCGGCGCGCGCCGGGGCGACAGAGCAAACAGCGCGCGACGGTGAGCCCGTTGGTGCCCATCGACTCGAAGCACTCGAGCCCCTGGGTCGAGCAATCGACCTCGGTGAACGTGCTGAACTCCCCCTGCGCAACGCACGTCTGCGCGATGCGATCGAAGCACCGCTGCTGGCTCGGCGGACAGTTCAACCACTCGCGCCGCGGACCCGAGTCGCTCGAGACCACGGCGTCGACGATCACGTCGTTGTTCGCTCGGGTCGGTCCGCAGCTCGCGACAGGGACCGCGCAGAGCGCGATCAAGCCGCAGAAAGAAAGGCGCCGAATGCTCGCAGGGTTGGTCATCGAAGCCCATTGAGGCTACCGGCCCTGCGCCCCCTCCGCAATCGTCGTCAGCGCGAGTTCAGCGCGCGATGCGCACTGCGTTGGCCGAGTACGCGCTCCAGTAGAAGCGGTTGAGCCAGCGGTAGTTGAAGTTGTTGTAGTCGAAGCCCTGCACGCGGATCCCGCACACGCTGAGCTGATAGATGCCGCGAGGCATGTCCGCGAGCGTCGGGATCATCGACAGGTCAGGAACGCCGATCTCCCGCGCCGTTCCGGGGAAGTGGTGCTGCCACCACACGACGTCGCCGAGGTAGAAGCCGACGTTGCACGCGCTTCCGAGCTGTGAAATCACGCTCCAGAAGAAGTCTGGATCCGCGCCGCCCTGCTCGATGCGGATGCGTCGAGTCGCGTCGAGCGTCCCGCCGTCACCCGGCTCGATGATGCGCGGAATGCCCACCCAATTGCGCACCGTGACGGTCTCGTCCGGCGACGTGATGCCCGCGACGAGCACCGTGGACTCGGGCGCGTCGAAGCTGGTGCCCGTTCCGTACTTCGCCTCGACGATCATGCGCGCGTCGCTGAGCGTGCCCGAGAACGCCGGCTGCGCGACGAGGCGGAAGGCCTCGGTGCTCGAGGTGCGCTCGAGCGCGACGTCGGGCCGCGGAATCACTCCCTCGCCGCCGAGGTCGATCCAGTTGGCGACCGAGAAGCGATTGGGATTTCCCATGTCTTGCGACGGCAAGTCGCGCAGCACGATCGACATCTCGTGATCGAGCGGGATGTTCATGTCGATGTTGATGTTCGTCACCGCCGCGCGCGGCGAGGCGAGCACGCTGCGCGCGACGCCCATCACGTACGGCGTGAAGCGCGGCGGATTGGTGTCCATCCGCTCGAGACCCGCGATCGCGTACACCGCGAGCGCCGTCGGACGCGCGACGATTCGATAGGGAAATCCCCGGGCGCCCGCGCGCTCGAGGTCCTCGAGCACCACGCCCCCCGCGCCGGGCTCGGGGTTGCTCGCGAAGATGTTCGCCGTCGTGGTCATCACGTACGCGACGCGGCGCTCGTTCGCGCGCGGGAACGGGATGTTGTCCCAACGGTTCGGACCGAACTCACGCGCTCCCGCCCACACGAGCTCGCCTTCGATCGTCGCCGCGTACACGGGCGGACGATTGCCACCGTCCGGTGGCATTCCCATCCCGCAATCCACGCCAGGGACCATCCCGAGGTACGGGATCAAGAAGATCGTCGCGTCCCGTCCGTCGATCGACACAAACGTGCTCGACGCAAAGCAGTGCGCGCTCGCCGTGATCGAGACCGGACCCATCAGCGCGGGATACGAGAGCGTGAGCTGCCCGCGCATGTTCGTGACGCCCGACTGTGGCGGCGTCACAACGGGGTTGTCGCCCACGTACACAAACGCGTTGGGCACCGCGTCGCCAGTCAGGTAGTTGAGCACCGCGACGTTGATGCTCCCGCGGATCGGTCCGCCGCCGAATCCGCCGGAGTTCGGGTCGCTCGCTTCGTAGTAGGTAAACGCATCGGCGACGGTCACCGACTCGGCGCCGGTCGTCACGGTCACGGGGACCGCGCCCTGCGCGTGCGCAGGAACCGAGCACGAGAGCTCGTTGGGCGAGACGAACGTCACGCTGTTGCACGGGCTTCCGTCGATCGTGACGGTGCTCGCCATGGTCCAGTTCGTCCCTTGTCCGCGCAGCGTGATGCGCGTTCCACCGGCGATCGAGCCGCTGGTGGGATCGACGTAGAACGAGTCGTACGTGTACGCCATCGGCAAGCGCGAGCGATATCCCTCGCCCTCGACCACGACGTCGACCGCGCCGGGCATGCCGCCAGGGACCTGCACTTCGACGCGGTTTCCGTCCACGACGCGCTGAAACCTCGGCTGCACCATCGAGTCGCCGAAGCGAACCGTCATGCCGTCGACGAAATTCGACCCGCGCAGGACCACGGTGTTTCCCCCGTTGAACGGGCCGTGATCCGGTCGCACCGCGAGCAGCGCGGGGTTGGTCGAACGGCTCGTCTCGCGGCGAATCACGTCGCGCGCGAGCGAGACGTCTTCGAGCGATCCGTCGTTGTCCGAGGCGTCTTGCTGCGGAAGGGGCGGCGGCGCACAGGCCGCGCTCACCGCGAGCGTCGCGGTGGCCAGGATTTGAGCGAGCTTCGAACGCACCGTCATCGAGCGTCCTCCACGGATAGAACGTGAACGAAGGGAATGTGTCGCCGTCGGTCGATGCGAACGCCCGACCAAGGAGCGCCGTGAATTATCCGGGAGCGTTCGCGATCGCGCAACGACGCCCCAACGCCACATCGCCCTTCGAAGGGGGTTTCACGATTCGAGCGATCGACTTACAACGCCGCCGTCGGAGGCCCGTTCCCCAGATGTTGTCTCAATCCTCGGTCCAGAAGGTCAGCGAAGCCACGTTCGAGCGCGAAGTGCTCCAGAGCGACCTGCCCGTCCTCATCGACCTCTACGCGGATTGGTGCGCGCCCTGCAAAGTGCTCGCGCCGCGCGTCGAGGCCGTGGCCCGCGAATACGCTGGCCGATTGAAGGTCGTGAAGATCAACACCGACGAGTCTCCGCGCATCGCCCAGGCGTTTCGCGCGCAGAGCATCCCCATGCTCGTCCTGATGGTCGACGGTCGCCCGGCAGGAATGCTCCAAGGCGCCGTGCCCAAAGAAGACATCGTGAAGATGGTCGAGGAGGCCGTGGGCGGCTCGCAGGGTCCGGGCGGGATCGAGAACGTGAAGGCTCCCGACCTCGCGAAGCTCATCAAAGAGCGCCGCGTCCTCGTCGTCGACGTGCGCGAGCCCGGCCCGTACAACCGCGCGCACATCCCGTCGGCGAAGAACATTCAGCCCGACGACATCGAAGCGAAGCTCCCCGAGCTCGTGGTGTTTCGTATGCCCGTCATCGTCTACGACCGCTCGTACGGCGACGATGCGAAGAAAGCGCTCGAAGTGTTCGCAAAGCGCAACTTCCCCGCGGCGGGACTCGAAGGCGGAATCCTCGCGTGGGAGAGCGAGGGCTACGACATCGAGCGCTCGAACTGAGCCATCTCTTCGCGAAGGACCTTTCCTGTCGCGGATGAGCCCTTCGCGATGAGCGACGGCGTGTTGGCCGCGACGAGCTTTCCGCCGTGCTTTCCGCCGCCGGGTCCGAGTTCGACGAGCCAGTCCGCAGCGGCGAGCACGTTGGGGTGGTGCTCGACGACGATCACTGAATCGCCTCGATCGACGAGCTTTTGCAGCACGGTCACGAGCCGCTCGACGTCGCTCACGTGCAGGCCCGTCGTGGGCTCGTCGAGCACGTAGAGCGTCCCGCCTCCGCGACCTGAGAGCTCCGTGGCGAGCTTCACGCGCTGCGCTTCACCGCCCGAGAGCGTGTGCGATCCCTGCCCCAGCGTGAGGTATCCGAGGCCGAGCGAGCTCAGGACCTCGAGCGGCCGTGAGAGCGATCCCACCTGCGAAAACACTGCCTTTGCTTCGTCGACCGTCAGCGCGAGCAGCGAGCCCGCGTCGTACCCGTGCAGCTTCACCTCCCGCGTCTCGCGCGAGAAGCGCAGGCCTTCGCACACTTCGCAGGGCACAACGACGTCGGGCAGAAAGCTCATCTCGACGTGCTTGACCCCGGCGCCCTCGCACGATTCACAGCGGCCGCCGCCCTTCTCGGCGCTGGTGTTGAAGCTGAATCGACTCGCGGTCCACCCGCGCGCGCGCGCCTCGGGCGTGGCCGCGAGCAGCTTGCGAATGTCGTCCCACAGCCCGACGTACGTCGCGGGAACGCTCCTCGGAGTGCGTCCGATCGGCGACTGGTCGATGCGCTTGGCCGCGCGAAGCGCTGAGCATCCGACGATCTTGTCGAACGCGAGCGGCTCTTCGCACTCGAGCCCGAGCTCTGCGCACACCGCGGGGAAGAGCACTCCGTCGACGAGCGTGCTCTTTCCTGAGCCCGAGACGCCCGCGACCGCGACGAGTCTCTGCAAGGGAAAATCCACGCGAACCGCGTCGAGGTTGTGCGCGCTCGCGCCGTGCACGGTGAGCTTGAGCGTCTTGGCGTCGACCGGTCGTCCCTTCGCCGACGCGCCCGGAACCACCTTCAACGCCTGCGCCGTCGGCGAGTGCTCGGACGCGAGCACCTTGCTCGCCGGGCCCTCTGCGACGACGCGTCCGCCGCCCTTTCCGCCGGTGGGCCCCATGTCGACGACCCAGTCCGCAGCGCGGATCACGGACGCGTCGTGCTCGACGACGAAGACGCTCGCGCCCTTGGAGACGAGCCTTCGCATCGCGGTCACCAACCGGTGCGTGTCGCTCGCGTGCAGCCCGATCGTGGGCTCGTCGAGCACGTACAACACTCCGGTCAATCCAGCGCCGATCTGAGCGGCGAGCCTGAGCCGCTGCATCTCACCGCCCGAGAGGGTGTTCGCTCGTCGATCGAGCGCGAGGTAGTCGAGCCCGAGCTCTTCGAGCGTGCGCAGTCGCGACTCGAGCTCGGTGATCGGGGCGCGGCCGATGGACTGTTGGCGCCCGTCGAGATCGAGCTGCTTGACTGCGGCGCGAAGCTCGCTCGGGCACATCCCGACGACCTCGTTGTACCGCCATTGTCCCAAGCGAACTGCGCGCGGAATCGGCGCGAGGCGAGTCCCGTCGCACGCCTTGCACTTGCGACCTTCGTCGTCGACGCCCGCGCCCTCGCACTTGGGGCAGCGACCTTGCGCCGTGTTGAACGAGAAGTGCCTCGGGTCGAGCTCGGGCACGCCCCGCCCGCACTTGGGACAGGCGCTGCGCGTCGAGAGCGTGAGCGTCGTGGCCTTCGCTCCCGAGGGTTCGATCACGGCGTGTCCGTGCGCGAGCGCTGCCGAGCGCTGCACGAGCGCCACCATCGCGTCACGGTCGCTCACCGGCGCTTCGCCGAGGTCGAACAGAACGTCGTGCACTTTGCTCTTGGCCAGCGCGGGAACCTTCGCCGTCGGATACTCGACTCCGTCGACTCGAACGCGCTCGACGCCCGCGGACATCGCGCGCTCGATCGCCTCTTTGTGCAGGCCCTTTCGGGCGCGGACGACCGGCGCCCACACGCGCGCGCGGCCCTTCGCGCCGAGCGATTGCCGAAGGTCGTCTGCGATCACCTCGGGGCTGCGCGCGGTGATCGCGAGATCGCACACCGGGCAGTGCGGCGTCGCCACCTTCGCGAAGAGCAATCGAAGGTAGTGAGCGACCTCGGTGACGGTGGCCACCGTGCTCATCGCGCCCGCGCGCGCCGTGCGTTGCTCCAGCGAAATCGCTGGCGGAATCCCCGCGATGCGATCCACATCCGCGCGTCCGAGGGACGGGAGGTACTGCCGCGCGTACGGCGAGAGCGTCTCGAGGAAGCGCCGTTGTCCCTCGGCGTACACGACGTCGAACGCCATCGAGCTCTTGCCCGAGCCCGAGGGGCCCGTGAAGGCAACGAGCTTTTCTCTGGGAATTTCCAGTCTTGCAACGCGGAGATTGTGCTCGCGCGCGCCCTCGACGACGACCGACGTTCGCGTCGCGAGGTCTTCGTCACGCGCAGACTTCATCGAGCTCGCGATGGACTGCGTGGGCCCTCCTTCGAGCGCCTCACGAAGAAACGGCGCGAAGCGAGAGATCGGGCTCTTGGCGACGAGCTCGGGAGCGCCTTCGCACACGATCGTACCGCCTTGATCCGAGGCCTCGGGGCCGAGGTCCATGACCCAATCGGCGTGGGCGGCGACGTACGGATCGTGCTCGACGGCGATCACCGTCGCGTCCCGTGCGATGAGCGCTTCGATCGCGCGCAGAACGTGGTCGACGTCTGCGCGGTGAAGGCCCGCGGTGGGCTCGTCCATGACGACGAGCGTTCCGGGGCCGGCCTCGGAGAGGGCGCGCGCGAGCTTCAAGCGTTGCGCTTCGCCGCCGCTGAGCATGGAGAGCGGCTGGCCGAGCGGGAGGTATCCGAGCCCCACTTCGATCAAGGGCGTGAGCGCGCGAACCAAGGGTTTCATCGAGGGAAACGCTTCGACCGCGCGCTGCGCGCTCATCGCGAGCACGTCCGCGACGGTGTGCCCGTGCAGCCGCAGCTCGAGCACCTCGTCCCGAAATCGCTTCCCCTTGCAGTCGGGACAGGTAAACGAGACGTCCGCGAGAAACTGCATCTCGACCGTCTCGAAGCCTTCACCCTGACACGACGGACACCGGCCGCCGTCCACGTTGAAGCTGAACGTCCCCGTCGCGTACCCGCGCTCTTTCGCTTCGGGAAGCGCAGCGAACGCAGCGCGAACCGCGTCCCACGCGCCCGTGTACGTCGCCGCGTTGCCCCGCGACGTTCGACCGAGCGGAGACTGATCGACGAACGTGATCCACGAGAGCTTCTCGATCCCCGCGAGCCCCGTGAACGGCAGCGGCGCAGAATCACAGGGCGCCCCCAACATCCGCGACGCGGCGGGCACGAGCGTCTCGCTCACCAGCGAGCTCTTTCCCGAGCCCGAGACGCCGGTGACACACGTGAACAACCCGAGCGGAAACCGCGCCGGTTGTCCCTTCAAGTTGTTTCCTCGCGCGCCTTCGAGCACGAGCCACGCGTCAGCCAGGCGCCGCTTGCGCGTCTGTCGACCGCTTCCGCGAAGGGCGAGCCCGGTCGGCGTGTGCTTGCTGCGCAGCGCCTCGGGCGCGCCGTCGAACACGATTCTGCCGCCGTTTTCACCGGCGCCCGGCCCGAGCTCGATCACGCGATCAGCGCTCGCGATCACCGAGAGATCGTGCTCGACCACGACCGCCACGTTGCCCAATCGAGCGAGCCCGCGCGCCACATCAACCAGTCGCTCTGCGTCCCGCGGATGCAGCCCCACCGTCGGCTCGTCGAGCACCATCAACGTGCCCGTGAGCGACGTCCCCAACGCAGCCGTGAGCGCCACGCGCTGCACTTCGCCGCCCGAGAGCGTGCGCGACGGCCGCTCGAGCGTGAGATAGCCGAGCCCCACCTGCGAGAGATATCCCAGGCGATGCAGCACCTCGCCCACCAGTCGATCCGTCGGCTCGTCGATGGACGGCAGCGTCGCGAGCCGCTCGCGCAGCGCAGACACCGGCGTGCGTCCCGCTTCCGTGAGCGAGAGCGCCGCGACGCGATAACGATCGACCTCGGGCTTGAGCCTCGATCCCAAACACGCTCGGCACGTCTCGTACTTGCGAAAGCGCGAGAGAAAGACGCGCACGTGCATCTTGTACGTCTTGGTCTCGAGCCAATCGAACCAGCCCTTGACGCCGATCCAATCGCCCTCGCCTTCGAGCACGCGCTTGCGATCCTTCGCGCTCAACGTCTTCCACGGAGCGCTCGTGTCGATCTTGTTCGCCTTGCAGAACTTCGCGAGCTCTTTGCGCTCCCACGCGGCCTTGGGGCCCGTCCACGGCTTGATCGCGCCCGCCTCGATCGAGAGGCGATCGTCCGAGACGACCTTCTCGTAGTCGAGCTCGATCGTCCGTCCGAAGCCCTTGCACGCCCCGCACGCGCCGATGGGCGACTGAAAGTTGAACAGCGCCGACGACGGCTCGGCGTACGCCTTCTGACAATGCGCGCACTCGAGGCCCCTGGCGAAGCGCGCCGCCGCGGCGCCGTCCTCCATGTGCACTCGAACGCGAGGCCCTTTGAGCATCGCGGTCCCGATCGCCTCGGCCACGCGCGAGCGGCTCTCGGGCTCGACCACGAGTCGATCGACGATGACCTCGACTTCGCCACGCGAGACCGCGGCGCTCGGCGCGAGCTCGTCGATGTCCACCGCCTTTCCGTCGATGAGCAATCGGCGGTAGCCCTGCTCGGCGAGCGACTCGCGGACGCCGAGCCAACGCTCGGGATCGTCGGCGCTGACAGAGTACGTCACGACGCTTCGGACACGGTTTTCTCCAGCGCGATCGATCACAGCTCGCGCAGCTCCGCTGACGGTTCCGCGCGAGACCTCGCGGCCGCACGAGTCGCAGGTGATCGTCGCGGCGCGCGACCAGAGCAAGCGCAGGTAGTCTTGCAGCTCGGTCATCGTCCCGACCGTCGAGCGCGAGGTGCGCACCGGCGCTCCTCGATCCACCGCGATCGCCGCAGGAACCGGGTCGAGCTTGCTCACCGGCGGACGGTCACGGCGCTCGAGAAACTGCCGCGCGTACGCGCTGAACGACTCGACGAAGCGCCGCTGCCCCTCGGCGTAGAGCGTGTCGAGCGCGAGCGAGCTCTTGCCCGAGCCCGAGACGCCCGCGACCACGATGAGCTCTCCGGGACGCAGCGTCAGATCAACGGACCGAAGGTTGTGCGTGCGCGCATCAACGAGGACGGTGGACTCCATACGAACGTTGACTCCATCGATGCTCCGCGCTCCCCTGCGTTTTGGGCGACGAGCCCGTTCGCAAGGACAGAACATCCGTTTAGTATCACCGAGCGTTCTCTCGTACCGCTCGTTGGCCACCGTTGTCGAGCGCAGTGCATCGCTGACGGTCGAACATCGTCTGACACAGTAGCCCTCGTCGGGCGATACCGAGACCACCCGTGTCGAACCTCACTCGCACCGTGTTGTGCGCGGCGCTCGCCGCCCTACTTCTTCCGCTCGGAGCGCGAGCGCAGCGAAGGCCGACCGCCGCGCAGCGGGTCGCGGCCGCGATGCGCCGCTGCGACACCGACGCTCCTCGCGAGTGCGTGCGCGCGATCAACGCGCTGCCGGCCGCCGCGCGAAGAGCGCCTGACCTCCAAGCGCTCGAGCTGCGCGCGCGGTTCGAAGCGCTCGAGGTCGCGCTCGAGCCCGACGGAGCCCGCGCGCTCGACGCGAGCAAACGCGGCGAGCTCTCGCGGATCGACCGCGCCGTGACGCAGCTCACCGAGCGCGCTCCTGAGCAGGGGATCGCCTGGCTGTTGCGCGGTCGCGTCGCGCTCGTCTCCAACGCGCTCGAGCCCGCAGCAGCGGCCCTCGAGCGCGCGGCGCAGCTGCTCACGCGCGACCCCTCGCCGAGCAACGACCTCGCGATGGTGCTCGTCGCGCTCCGTCGGTTGCCGGACGCCGAGCGCGCGCTCACTCGCGCGACGAGCCTCGCGCCCAACGACGCCGAGCCTTGGTCCAACCTCGGCGGAGTGCGCCTGGCGCGGGGCAATTCGCGCAGCGCCGCAGACGCATTTCGCGAGGCGATTCGCTGCGCGCCGACGGTGGCGCGGCACGTCTCGGACTTGGGCTCAGCGTTGCTTGCGGCGGGGCAAGCGGAGCAGGCCGCGCGCGCGTTTGGTGACGCGGTTCGGCTCGCGCCGACGGACCCGACGGTGCGAGCGAACCTCGGCTATGCCCTCGCCGTCTCGGGGCACCTCGATGACGCGCTCGCAGAGCTGCGCCGCGCGACCGAGCTCGGACCGCGAAGCTCTGCCGCGTGGAACAACCTCGCCATCGTCCTCGCTCGACGCGGCGACAACACCGGCGCGGAGACGGCCTTGCGCCGAGCGCTCGAGATCGACCCCAACGACGCGCGAGCGCGCGCCAACCTCGACGCGCTCGTCGCCGCGCGCCCACCGCTCTCTCGCGGCGCGGACGCGGGTCGCTAGAGAGAACGAGACCTTCCCCCCTTTGCGGAGAGTTCAGCTCGCGACGCGCAGCTCGGGCTCGGTCGCGCGGGCGACGCGCTCGAGCAGCTCGCTCCAGGCGAGGTCTTCGTCGCGACCGCCGCCGCGCAGCTCGAGCCCGCAGCGATTGCCCTGAGCCCAGACGACGCGCGCGGGCACCGGAACCTTCGGCCCGCTGTGAAAATCCAGCAAAACGTCGGTCGCGCCCACGACCGGCGACGGGGTCACGAGCAGCGCGCCCTTGGCGCTCACGTCCTCGACCGTCCCGTGCACGAGCCGCTGCGTGCTTCGCTTCGCGCCCGCAAACGAGATCAGGACCTTCTCTGAGCACGGGTAGCGCCAGTATTCGCGGCTCGACGCGCTGACCTCGCCCGTAGACCAGCGCCGAAGAAAGGCCAGGCGGTCGACGTGCGAAGAGAGCACACGAACGCCGCATCCGCGTGGCAATCCAGGGAGGTTTTGCAGTCGGCGCCACGCGACGACGCCCTCGACGAACAGGCCTGCGGCGAGCCCGACCGCGTCCACTTGCACGAGGATCGCCGAGCCAACGGACGCCGCGGAGCAATCCGGAACGAACAGGACATCCTCGCCCGCCCCCCGCTGAGCGTTGGCCAGCGCCTCTCGGTCCCGAAACGTCGTCGCTACTCGAATCATCGCAATCGCTCCCCGGCCGTCCTCGTCGAGGTCGAACACCTCGCCGCGACCGACATCTCGTTGGTTGCGACCATTGCCGACGGTCGCTCGCTGGTGGCACGATTCGATCGTGCGACCTTCGCTGCCGTGTTTCTTCGCTCTTGTCACACTTCAAGGCTGCCGTGTCTATGACCCAGCCTTGCTTCAATCCGATGTTGCCCCGCGAGATTCCATGCTCGCGGAAACATCGACGATGGACGCGCGTCCCGACGCTGCTGACAGCGGAATCGACGGCACCGCCGAAGCTTCCAGTGAAGCATCGATCGAGGCCGCGACCGATGTGCAAGACGTCACATTGACGGGCTGCTCAGCGGTCCTCGCGCGACGCGAGCCTTGCATCGAGGCGGTGAGCGGTCAGGGATTTACCGCACGAACGCCGGAGCTGATTTGGCCCGACGCGCTGGTCGTTCAGTCGGAGATGCCGCTGATCGCGTACGTCGGCGACTCGGCCACCGGTCGCGTGATGGAGGTGCGCGAGGCCGCTGGCGGGCTGCGCATCTCGTTGGTCGCGGGCATGGACGTCACCGCGCCCCTCGGCTCGGCAGGGCTCGCGCAAGAGCGACCGCTCGGCGCGATCGCGGGAATGTCGCTGCAGAGCGGCGGAGGCGCGACGCTCATCGGCGCGGACCCGCGCGGTCATGTGGCGTTTCGCTTGGATGTTCAGCAAGCGGCGCTCGACACGTCGAACATCGAGCGCGTCGCGCTCACCACGACCGGTCCCGCGACGGGTCCGTACGACATCGAGCAGGCGTTTGGCGCGCTCGCGTTCACCGCGAACAACGCGCTCTTTCTCGCCACCGGCGCAGGCGCGAGCACGCTCGCGGGCACTTCGTGCACACAGCTCGCGGGCTGCGAGGGATTCAACGCGGCGCCCGCGCCTCCCGGAGGAACGGTCTTCGCGACGCCCGGCGCGATCGAGATCAACCGAAGCGGTCCGAGCAACGTTGTGTACGTGGCCGACAGCAACAACTGCCGCGTCCGTCGCTTCATCAACTCGACGAGCAACGTCGACACGCTCGCCGGCGCAGGCTGCTCGAACGTCGGCGCCGTGCACGACGGAACCGCCGCGCCCGCGACCGCGAGCGCCGTTCGCTTCGGGCCGCTCGGCTCGATGGCGTTCGCGCGCAATCGCTTCTTGTTCGTCTCCGACCCCAACGCGCGCTGCTCGCTCTTCGTCGTCGACCTGCAAGGCTCGCCCGCGCCGACGGTTCGACTCGTCGCAGGACACGGCGCGCTCTGCGGCGAAAACGCGCGTTCGGGCGGAGACTATCGGCTCGGACGACTCTCTGGCGTCGCGATCGGCCCCGTCACGCAGTCGGCGTACTTCATCGACGCCCAGACGCGCGCGCTGTACCGCGCGGATGTCTCGCCCACGGGTGTCCCCGGCTCGGTCGTCCTCGTCGGATCGCTCGGACCGCGACGAGGCTCGGAGACCGTCGCCAACTTTCGCAGCGGTGGATTCAGGGGACTCGCGACGATCGCGCCCGCCTCGGGCCCGACGACGCTGCCCGAAATCGTGTGGAGCGGCTCGTACGAATCGCGCGTGTTCGGCCTGCGCGACGGAGCGCTGCGCGTCGTCGCCGGCGCAGGATCGAGCCCGCCCACCGCGGCGATCTCGATCACGCAGATGGAGCCCACCGTCGCCGACGCGATCGCTGCGATCCCCAACCCGTCGGTGCGCACCGACGCGCTCGTCGCATCGCGCGACCGCCACGTGATCTACCGGTTGAGCGGCGAGTCCATCTCGATCGCCGCCGGCGCGTACGGCGTTCGCGGCAACGCCGGCGCCGCCGGAATGCTCGACACGATCCGCCTCGACGATCCCTCGGCGATCGCGCTGGCAAACACGAGCACCGCCTACGTGGCCTCGCGCCGCGCGAACGGAAAGTACCTCGTGTACTTGCTCAACTTCGCCTCGCGCACGTTCTCGACGCTCATCGGCCCGTCGCCCATCGACGCGAGCGACGGAGACGTCGTGAGCGTCGCGATGCCAGTGCCCGCCAATCGCCTGCGGCTGCTCTCGGTGAGCGCGATCACGTACAACGTCGCGCGCGACGAGATCTACGTGGCAGATCCCGAGCAGAACGCGGTCTTCCGCATCGCGCGCAACATGGGCGGCTCGCTCGAGGCGTCGCTGCTCGCCGGCAACCTCACGGACAACGTCTCGGCCGTCGAAGACGACGCGCGCGTCGACGGTCAGCCCGCGACGAACGTCCCGCTCTCGGACCCGTCCGCGCTCGCGCTCGACCCCGCAGGAACGACGCTCTTCGTCTCCGACGCAGCGACGCACCGCGTGTACCAAATCGACCTGAGCGCGATGACGCCGACGATCCGTCGCATCGCGGGCTCGGGCCCTGCGTCACCGTCGATTCCCCTCTCGAACGGAAACGACGGCGCCGCGCGCAGCGCCCGCCTCTCGGCGCCGTCAGCGCTCACGTACGTGCCGTCCATGGGCAACGGAGCAGCGCTGCTCGTCGGCGAGAGCGGCTCGGGTCGCCTGCGAATCGTGCGCTTCCCGCGCTGATCCGCGCCGCTCAGAACACGCCGCGCGAGAGCACCACGGAGGGGTCCGTGCTCGCCGCGCGCCGCGCAGGCCACAGCGCGCTCAGCGCGCACGCGGCCACGCCAAACGCACACGAAATCAAGATGTCCCGCGGCGTCCACACGAACCAGTCGTCGGGCTTGAACGGAAACGCCGGGAGCCGCGCGCCGAGCCAGCGGTTCCACGCGATCGCCAGCAGCCGCGCGAGGGCGGCGCCGGCGACGGACGCGACCATCCCGACGACGATGGCCTCGGCGAGCACCAGCGAAAACACGGCCGATCGCGACGCGCCGCACACGCGCAACAGCGCGATTTCTCCTTCGCGCTCGCGCACTCGCGCGCCGAGCGCGTGCGCGATGGACAGCGCCGCGAGCAGCACGATCACCGCGCTCGTCAGCGAGAGCACCGCGGTGATCACCGTCACGAGCAGGCCCATCTGCTCGGCGCCGCTCGTTCGCACCTCGAGCCCGAGCTCCCTCACTCGCGCGCTCACCGCCGCGGTGTGCTCGGGATGCGCGAGCACGACGACCACGCTGGTGTACTGCGTCGCCGCGGCCTCGCCCGCGTACTCGCGATTGAAGCGCCGCGCGACCTCGAGCGGAACCGTGATGCCCAGATCAATCGCCCGCGGCGTCACGCCGACGACCCGCGCGTACACGCGTCGCTGCGTCCCGCGCTGCGCGAAGCCCAAGCCCGCCCGTCCGAGGTCCCACTCGAGCTCGAGCCCCGCTGCGTGACTCGCGAGCGATCGCGCGATCGGCGGCAACCCGTGCGCCGGAGCGATCGCGCCGTCGAACACTTCGAGCAAGTACGGGCTCACGAGCGCGGGGATCGGCAGCTCGCAGCGCCCAGGCAAAATGCTAGCGCCGTTCGTCGCGATCTCCGTGGAGCACTTCTCGGGCGCAGCGCAGTCCTCGTGTCGCTGGCACACGCGGCGACTCGACTGCGCGGAGTTGTCTTCGAAGCGAACGTTCGACGGAAGCTCCGAACGAACCAGGGCCGGATCGATCCCGTCGGCGACGAGCTCTCCGGCGCCGATGTTGCGACCGAAGATCTCTTGTCCGCCGCGTCCAGAATGCGGAAACATGAGCTTGAGCTTCGGCAGCACCGCGCGCACGCCAGCTGTGCGCTCGATCGCGCGCACGTCGTCCTGCGAGACGCCCTGGGGCCTCGCGCCCAACAACGCAGCGAGCGCGCCCACCGTCTGCTCGCGCGGGACGACCTCGATGCGATCGATGGGAAAGATCTTTCCCAACACCACCGAGCGCATCCCTGCGCCGAGGGCGAGAAAGAACACGAGCGCGGCGATGCCCACGGCGATACCCACCGCTGCGAGGACGAACGCGCCTCCGGCTCGACGAAGGTCCCGCCCGAGTAGCGTTGCGAACGCCGCGGCTCTCACAGCTTCTCCTCGCTCTTTCGCAGGTCGCTCGAGACCTTTCCCTCCGCGAGCGTCACGACCCGACCTGCCATCTTCGCGACGCGCTCGTCGTGCGTCACCACGACGAACGCGGTCTTGGACTCTTCGTGCACGCGACGAAACACGGAGAGCACCGAGAGGCCCGTCTCGTTGTCGAGCGCGCCCGTGGGCTCGTCGCAGAGCATCAACGGCGGCGCCGCGAACAACGCGCGCGCGACGGCGACGCGCTGCCGCTGTCCTCCAGAGAGCTCAGTCGGCTTTCGCGCAGCGAACTCCGCCATCCCCACCTTCGAGAGCGCCGCGCGAACGCGTTCGTCCGCGTCGTGCGCGCGCGGGCCGAACAGCGAAGGCAGCGCCACGTTCGCCTCGACCGTCCAGTCCGGAACGAGATGAAACATCTGAAACACCAACCCCACCGTCGTTCGGCGAAGCTCGGTGCGATCTCGGTCGCTCATCGCGCGAAGCTCTTTGCCCCGCAGCTTGGCCGAGCCCTCGTAGTTGGTGTCGAGCCCCGCGGCGATGTTGAGCAGCGTGCTCTTTCCCGAGCCAGACGCGCCGAAAATCGCGACGAACTCCCCCTCGCCGATCGTGAGATCGATGCCTCGCAGCACCTCGACCTCGCCCTTGGGCCCGTAGCGCTTCTTGAGCGCAGAGAACTCGAGCAACGACATCGACTGCACGCTCAGCGAGCGACCGCGCCGAGCGCGCCGCCAGCGAACAACAAGATCGTCCGCAGGTCCTCGTCGCGGAAGCGCAGCTGCGCGCCGAGAAACACGTCGGTGCGCTGCGGGTTGAGCACGTCGTCCACGCCCGCGAGCACGTACACGCGCTGCAAGAGCGCGTAGGCGCCCATCAAGCGCAAGCGCGGCAGCTGGCTGGTCGAGAAGTCGAACACGTCCGAGCGAAACTCGAGCCGGTCGCGCATCGCGTTGAGGTCGAGGCCGACGCCGCCGGTGCTCTCCAAGATTCCGAAGCGAAACGTGGCGGGCCCCAAGCGCCGCGCAAATTGCAGGGTGAATCGCAGCCCGCGGCCCGTGGTCTCCGTCGTCTCGCGCCACATCGCCGGGTCCGCCGGGTTGGTGCTCGTGCGAATCACCGAGCGACGATCGATGAGCCCGCGCGGGTCGTCGACGATCTGAAAGAGAATGTGCCGGTCTTCTCGCGGCTGCAGTCGAATGTCGATGTAGCTCTTCAGCCCGTTGGCGACGAAGTTGTACTCGCTGCGCAGGCCCACGATCGTCTGCAGTCGACCGATGGGGCCGACCAGATCGTTGACCCCTTCGGCGACGCCCTCGACCTCGTTGATCAAGTGATCGTCGCGAACGAGCCGGCCGACCGTCCCCTCGCCGCGATCGACGCCCGCGGTGATGCTGTTCACGTGGCCGAGCGCCTCACGAAGGTCCCGTGAGGCGGCGTTGGCGTTGCGCACCGTGTCTTGCACGTTGCGGATCGTGTCGTTGATGTTGGGCTGGTTCTCCGCGAGGATGTCATCGACGCGGTGCGAGGCGCGCTCGAGGTTGGCGAGCAGGCGCTGCACGCGAGGATCGGCCTCGGTCGTGATGTGATCCACGTTGCGAATCGTGTGCGTGATCGCCTCGCTGTTCGCGTGAACGAGCCGGTTGATCTCTTGCGTCGTCTCCGTGAGGTTGCGCAGCGCTTCGGCGAGCTGCCGTCGACCTTCATCGTTGCCGAACACGTCACCCACGCGGTCGGTCACGTCGCGCACTCGACGCGTGATCGCCGAGACGTTTTGCAGGATGTCGTCCGTCGTCGCGCCCTCTTGCAGCACCCGCACGCGCTCGCCGTCACCGACGCGCCGCGTGCCCTGCGTGCCGGGGCTCAAGACCAGCAAGAACTCGCCGAGCAGCGAGCTCGCCTTTCTCGACACCGTGGCGTCGTCGTACAGCTCGACCTCGCGGTTCACGATCATGTCGACGCGCGCCATTCCGTCTTGGAGACGAATGCTGTCGATGCGCCCGACCGGGATCCCCGCCATGGTCACGCGCGATCGAGGGACGAGCCCCGACGCGTCGCGAAACAACGCGTACACCCGGTATCCGCCCGCTCCTGAACCACGCTGAACGATCGCGCGATACAGAACGGTCCCGCCGATGATCGCGACGATCAACAGCAGTCCAACTTTGAACGCGCTCGAAAAGTTACGCATCCCGCCCGCGCATCCTACCGTGTGATGCGCATCTTTTTCACGTCGTCGTTGACGAACGTGAGCGTTTTTCTCTCGCAGCGCTCAGCGCGAAGGCGCGTTGCGCAAAATCGTGATTCGCACTTCGCCTGCAGCAACGCGGGCCGCGGGCCGCCTCGGCTGCGCGGGTTGCGCGGTCGCCGTGGGCACCACGGGCCGCACTTCCACGAGCGCGCGCTGCACGCCCGCGGCGATCAACGCGTCTGCCACGAGCTGCGAGAGTCGCTGCGCTTCGCGCGCCTCACGATCGCGCGGATCAGCAACGACGCCCACCGTCACACGCGCGAGCTCAGCGCCCATGCCTCGCAGCCTCTGCGCGGCCTGATTGAAGAGCGCGACCTCCGCCGGTCGAAGCGCGCGCGTCCGTGGCGCCAATCGCACGACGTTGGCGAAGAGCACCGCTCCGCGGCCGAGCGTCACGGACTCGTCGCCCTGGTCCGGACAACCATCGGCGTCGTCGACTCCGTTGATCGTCTCGGCCTGATTGGCGCACGCGTCGGTCTCGTTGGGCACGCCGTCGTGATCGATGTCGGGATCCGGGCAGCCTCGACGGAATCGATCCGCGTGCTCTCCGCTCGGGTCACTCGGGCACTGATCGACGGTATCTCCCACGCCGTCCCGATCGCGGTCGGGCAGCGGGCAACCTCGCCGCTGTGGATCCGCGCGCGCTCCGACGGCGGTATCCGGGCACTGATCGTCGACGTCGAGCACCTCGTCTCCGTCGCGATCACGAATGGGGCATCCGCGATGGTCGGGATCTGGATGCTGGTTGGTGCTCTCGTCGGCGCACTCGTCGTCGGCGTCGTTGATCCCGTCGCCGTCGTTGTCGAGGTCGGGACAGCCGTCGTTGTCCTCGTGATTGTCGCGGTCCTCGGGGACGTTGGGACAGCGATCCGCCTCGTCGAGGACGCGGTCGTTGTCGTTGTCGACGTCGGGGCAACCGTCGTTGTCCTCGAAGCCGTCGCGGTCCTCGCGCTGCGTCGGACAGCGATCGTCTGCTTCTTTTACGCCGTCTTCGTCGTCGTCGAGCGCGCGGGGCGTGTACGCCACGGAGAGCAATCCGCGGATCGTGGCGACGCCGGGCGAGGCCGTCAGCGGCGCGCCGACGCCAGCGCTCACCTCGACGTCTCGGCCGCGATCGACGGCGTATCGCGCGCCGACGAAGAGCTCACCTTGGGTGGTCGCGGTCGCCGCGCACTCCGCCGTCGGCGACGGCTGGCACGGCATCAACGACGGCGGACCGACGATCGGAACGAGCCACTGCGAGTCCACCGCGACGGACAATCGCTGAAGCGCCATCGGTCGATACGCGATGCCCAACGACCCGAGCAATCGCGAGGGAAACAACGCTCCGACCCACGCGCGGTTCTCGAACAAGATGCGCGCGCCGGCGTTGGCCGTGATCGTGAGCCCCGCGATGCGATAGTCCGCGACGAGCAGCGGCTGAAGCACAACCGTGGCCGAGCTCTGAAAGCGATCATCGCCGGACGGGACCGAGACGCCGACGTCGGCGCGGAGGCCGAAGCCGTTCGCGTTCGTTCGACGCGCGCGGCGGAGGATCTGCACTGCGACGTCGAAGCGAGCGTCGCGCAGGCCCACGAGCGGCATCTCGTCGGCCGCTCCGCCGTTGGTGATCGGTCGTAGCCCCGCGCCGGTCTGCGCGGCGACCATCGGCAGCGCCGCCATGATCTGCACGCGGTCGAAGAGGCCAAACGCCCAGAGAAAATCCACGGTAAACGCGTGATCGATCGCGCCCACCACCGCGTTCGGATCGGTCGCGGAGCGGTACACCAGCGGCTGATACTGGTAGTTGCCGACGAGCGTGAAGCCGAAGTTCAGGTGCGGCTGGATGTCCGACGAGCGCTGCGCGATCCCGTGCTGAGGCCCAGCGGCGGGCCAGAACGTCTGCACGTCGACGGCGGGCTCCGTCGTCTGCGCGCTCGCGAGCGACGGCGACGCGAGGACGAGAGCGAGAACGGACGAGGCGATCGGGCGGAGTCTCATCGGGGCGGTGATCCTGCGATTGTTCAGCGACCGTTGTACAGGGCGTCGCTTCGGACGGTGGCTTCGAAGGCCGCGCTGCCCGAGCGTTCGACGGCGACGGTGAGGTCTTGCATCATCACGCGGTCGAAGGCCTGGCGGACCTGCAATTCGCTCATGGCAGAGACGGCCGTGCCGTTGATGCGAACGACGCGATCGCCGGCGCGAAGCCCCGCGGTGTTCGCGGGGCCTGCCTCGGCGACGGAGACGAGCGAGACGTAGTCGATGCGGTATTCGAAGGTCACGCCCATTCCGATGCGCGGCTCGGGCGGATGCGACGAGAGGACCACCGTGGCGCCGCCCTCCAATCGCAGCGTCCACTGCGACGAGTCCCGCGCCTCGCTCGGAACCCCGTCGCGCACCTCTGTCATGCCCACGAAATCCGCGGGCGCGAGCGGCCCGTCGTCGTCGCGCAGCTCGACGCGAAACACGTCGCTGTTGCGAACGAACAGATCGATCGCGTCCGTCGGCAGGCTCCACGTCGGCGTGAAGCTGTTGTTGACGGTGCGCGAACGAAACACCTCTTCGCCGTTGCGAAGAAACACGACGTACAAATCCGGCGCGCCGTCTCCATCCCACGGCCGACCGTCTCTCGTGAGACGAGGGCATTCGGCGCTCACCATTCCGAGGTGGTGCAGCGTGTCGGGCGGCGGGGTGAACCCGCCCTGCTCGCGCAGCGCCGCAGGAATATCCCGGGCAGAGGTCGTGTACTGCGGAAACACCGCAGCGCAGCCGACCACCCCAGACGAGCTCAACAAGCACAGCGCGACGAGCCCGCGCGCGACGAACGTTCTCGAAGAGTTCACGGTTCTCTTCTGCTCGTATACAGCACCGGCCGCCACGAACGCAGCCATTCAGCGCCGCGCGCCGGCTTCGCCTCCCACGCAAGCGCTGCGGGAGCGCGCGCGCGGCTACTTCAGCGCCTCCGCGACGTGCTCCCAGGTCTCGCGTTCGAACAAGACGCCGAGGTGGCCGACGCCGTGAACATGGACGTTGCGCGCGCCGTCGAGCTGCGCGCTCTGCGACGGCGGGACCAGTGTGTCGTGCGTGGGAATCACGCAGGTGACCTGCGTCTGTGCGAGCCGAGCGTGCGTGGCGTCGAGCAGCGCGAGCGTCGAGCTGCCGGGCGCGAGCTCGTCGACGAGCGGAAGCGCCTTGAACGCCGCAGCGCGGGGCACTCCCTTGTGCGGCGTCGCGATGCACACGAGTCGTTGCACCGGACGACCGAGCACCTGTCGGTAGTAGCGCGCGAGCAGGCCGCCGAGCGAGTGTCCGACGACGTGAACGGGGCCGTCGTCACCGGCGCGACGCGCGCGTTTCACGAGGTCATCGAGCCGTCGCGCGTGCTCAGCGAGCGAGCCAGTCGGGCTGAACGTGAAGTGCACCTGACGCGGCGCGACTCCCGTTCTACCCAGGAATTCACCGAGCGGGCGCAAGACGCCCCCGGTCGCCAGATACCCGTGCACGAACACCGTGAGTCCGTTGGTGGGCCCGTATTCGATCACGTCGGTCGAGACCGTCGGCATCAACGGAACGTGCTTGGCGAGCGCCACCAGCTCGCGCCACTTCGCCTTCTTCGCGTGCGCCACCATCGTGTCATTCACCGCGGTGCAAGGGTTGTGCTGGGCCTTGAAAACATGGGCTCATCGCGAACAGCCCGCGCGCCCAGGGTCGTTGCGCGCCCGCTGCACGTCGCCTTCGAGCGCGTGCATGTCGAGCGCGAGCTGCCGCATCGCGCGCATCGTCGTGGACAAGAGCGACGTGTTCGCGGTCGAGAGCGCCTCTCCGAGCGCTTGTGTCGTCTCTGCGCGGCGAGCGCTGAGCTGACAGAGCCTCGTGCGAAGCTCTCTCGCGCGCGGGTGCTGCACGGACAAGTTGCCCGCGGCTTCGGCGTTGCGACGCGCGCGGGGCGTGACCTGCTCTTGAAGGTTGCGGGCCGCGGCGCGCGGGTCGCGCTCGCCGAGGTCCATCGCTTCGTTCAGGAGGGTCACGAGGTTTCCGTCCTCTTCGAGGATCGGCTCGAAGTCCGCGACGTCCGGCCGCCCTGGACCGCAGCTCGCGGCGACGAGCACAGCGAGCGCCGAGCCCAACGCGAGCCGAGAAACGTCACGCCGTGAGCGCCGCTGCGAACCGCGCGAGCGTGGCGCGGTCGAGCGGGTCGACGCCGACGAACTTGAACGCGGTTCGTCCCTGCTCGGTCCAGACGGGCCGGGCCCAGAGCCACATTCGCGCTCCGCCGAACTGCGCGGGAAGAGAAAGCTCCAACGGATAGAGGTCACGCTGCACCTCGGGTTCGAGCACGCGCTCGAGCAAGCAGCCGAGCGGGCTGATCTCGATGAGCCTTGCCACGTGCGGCAGCCCATCGATGAACTTGTTGACGAACAGGTCTGCTCGGCGTCGTACCGCACGGCGTCGGTCACGTTCCATCGTTCTCGCGCTCCGTCCACTGGGAGTTGAGGGTGCAACCCGCCCTTCGCAGACTCGGCCGCCACGCGACAACTTCCGTGCAAACTCCGCACATTCTGTCGCCCAGATCGCGCCTCGCATCGACGCAGCGCTCGACTTCTTGCAGCGCCGTCGCGCGCCGACGCCCTCCGCCCACCGTTCAGCACATCAAAGAAAGCGCACCGTTGTGTGTGGCGAATCGCAGCGCGCAACACTGTCACGGTCGTGTTCGCTTGACGCTGAAATGTGCGCGACGATAACGTCCGTCCCCTCAACCGGAGCGGAGAAATGGCCGAGGAGAAGAAGCCGAACCTCAAAGATCGTCTCAAGAAAACCCAGGTCGGCATGCAGAATCCCGCTGCTCCGGCGGGTGGAGGACCTGCGGGGCCCGTCGCGCCTCCGGGCGGCGACATCGTCGCGCCGCCCATGGCGGCCGGAGTGAACCCGCCGAGCATTCCTGCCCCATCGGTGCCCGCGATTCCGGGCATTCCGGGCTTGAGCGCCGACGTGGCTCCACCGCCGTTCGTCGCTGAGCAGCAGGCGCAGCAGCAAGCCGCAGCGAAGGCCGCGGCGATGGCGAAGGCCGCTGCGGACGATCCCTTCGGAGCGTCGCACGCAGCGCCGAGCCCACAAGACGTGCGCATCGTCGTGGACGAGCGCCCCGTCGACGACAAAGAAGTCGGTCGCAGCCGCACGGGTACGCTCGTCGGCATCGTCGCCGCCGCGCTCGTCGCAGGAGGCCTCGGCTTCGTGTTCGGCGGGCAGGCGGAGGTCAGCTCGCAAGGCAAGCAAACGTTGCTCGCGCTCAGCGCTGTTCGCGAGAAAGCGCAGAACGCAGGCAACACGCTGGCGACGGTCAAGACCAAGCTCGAAGCCGCGTGCAGCGCCGCCAACATCACGGGCGGCAGCGAGGACCAGCAGCAGCAGGCCGCGCCGGCTCACCCGCCCGAGGTCAACCTCGATCTGGTGAACTGGTTCCGTCAGGACGGCGGAGAAAACGCGCCGTTCGGACCCGACGTGTTCGCGGCGCGCATGGGTCGCCTCGACCCGAACGTCTCGCAGAAGATCGCCGCCGTGCACGTCATGTTCGCGCAGCTCTGGCGCGATCTGAACGCGCACGCGACGGCCACCGGCGACGGAAGCGCCGTGCGCGAGTCGCTCGCGTCCGCGGCGCAGTCGAGCGCAATGACGCTTCGTCTGGGCATGACCTTCAAGCAGCCGCAGCCGAACGCGCCGTGGGTCGGCGTGCTCACGCTCGCGCAGCAGGTCAATCCGCAGACGGGTCAGGTCATCTTGGGCGCTCCGCTCGGCGGAATTCCCGAGCCCACCCGTCCCCGCGCGATCTTCCTCGGCAACGCTCCCCTGCAGCCCGCGCAGCTGGGCAACACGTTCGTCTCGGTCAACGTGACGGACGGGCTCGGCCCGGCGCTTCAGCGCGGTGGCGCGCTCGCTTGGACGCAGTACCGCGCCCGTTTGACCGCGCTGAAGAACCTCGTCAATCAGCTCGATCAGGCGCAGCAGGGCCTGGTCAACACGCTCTCTGGCCGTCGCGGCTGAGCGGCGTCGCGAACAACGATTCTGCGGGGGATCGACGACTTCGTGTTCGTGCTGCGTTCGCGGCACGAACACAGTCACGCGCGCTCGATCGTCACGCCATGAGCACGCGCATCAGACCTTCGATTCGCTGAAGCGCGAATCGCTCTGCGGGTCCGAGCAGCGCGGCTTGGTCCTTCATCTTCGTCACGTAGTTCTTGAACGCGGTCGTGACGGGATAGCGAATCTTTCGCGCGAGCAAGTACAGCTCGTCCACCGTGGCCGCGGGCGGAACCTTCGAGAGCGCTGCGTGGGCGTTGAACACCCAATCGACCCACTGCGACTTGCCCGTCTCGCTCGCGAGCCTGAGCGCGAATCGCGTCGCGTCCGCGAGCGCGCCGGTGTCTCGCTTGCCTGCCTCGTAGCCCGAGAGCATGTCCGCGAGCAGGTTGCTCAAGATGCGCTCTGCGTCGTCGATTCGCCCCATGGCGAAGGCCTTCTCGACGACGCCGCCGAGCAGCGCGAGCGGCGTGCCCGCCTCGCCAATTTCGCTGGTCATCGTGACAGCGACGCGGCGCACGTCGCGGTTGTCCGCGGGTTCGCCCTCGACGACGACGAAGGTTTGTCCGCCGATCACGACGACGTCGTCCGTGGCGAGCTCTTTGACGCCCGTGATCTTGACGTCGTTGACCTTCACGCCGTTGCGCGAGCCGAGGTCTTCGACGACGAGCCTCGTGGAGGTCCAGCGAAACGCGGCGTGCCGACGAGACACGAGCGGATCCTCGAGCGCGAGCTGGCAGTCACGGCTCCGACCAATGACGAACTCGCCGTTCAAAGGAACGTCGAGGAGCTGACTCAGGTATCGCAGCCGGAAGTTCGCCACGCTCGCGCGTCCTTACCGTGACCTGTGGAGGTTTTCCAAAGAAGCGACGACGTTGTGCTCCGTCGCCGAAAGCTCGCCCTGCCGCGCGCGCAGCGCCTCGGTGAGCGAGGCGATCACGGCCCTCGCCTGAGGATCGGCCGCCGCCGCGGAAAACGCAGGCAGCAGCGTCGCCGACGGAACGATCCGCAGCGTCGTATGCGAGTCCGCCACCCACTGCACCCACTGCACGTCGTGGTCGATCGCCGCCAACCGCAGCGCATGATCAGAGATCTGCGCGAGCGCCTTGACGTCGATGGCTCCGCCGCTGCGCGCGCGGTCGGAGAACTCGTCAGCCGCGCGGTGGAGCATACGCGACGCTTCTTGCGTCTTTCCTGCGGCGATCGCGCGCTCGAGCACCTCGCCCACAAGGTCGAGCACCCACGTCCGGCGAGGCTCGACAACGACGCCCGACATCGTGTCTTCGTCCTTGCCGACGACGGCGCCGCAATGGGGACACACCTCGGTTCCTTCGGCGAAGGGCGAGCCGCAGTGCGAGCAAAGCCGCATCGCGCCGGTCGCGCGCGTCGAGCGCTTCTCCGTGCTCATCTCGAAGAACACAAGCTCTTGAGCGCCGATCCGAATGCGATCGGTGTCGTGCAGCTCGACTGGCTCTCTCGCAGGCCGACCGTTGAGCCTCGATCCGTTGCGGCTCTGCAGATCGACGAACGTGCAGCCCTTTTCGCTCACGATGATCTTCGCGTGCTGCCGCGAAATAAGCGGGTCTTCGATGGTGATGTGACAATCCGGACTGCGGCCAATCACCACCTCTCCTGGTGGAAGATCGAACTCTTGCAAGAGAAACCGCAGTCGAAAACGAGACACGCCGTTGAGAATGCTAGGCCGCCGCGCACGTGCCCGTCAACGAACGATCGCGTTCATGCTACGGTGCCCGCGATGGAAGAAGACAGAGCGCAGGCGATCCGCGCTGTCGTCGACAGCGTGCTCGCTCCTCTCGTGGCGCTCGACGGAGGCACACTCGAATTCGTCTCCGTCGAGGGACGCGCCGCGAAGGTGCGTCTGTTCGGCGCCTGCAGCGGCTGTCCCGGCCGGTCCTTGACGGTCGAGCATGTGATCTTGCCGGCGCTTCAACGAGCAGACGCGAGCATCGAGCGCGTCGAGCTCGAGCTCACGTTCTGAGCGACGCCGCGCCCCCTGCGCGGCGAGCGCGGTCACAGTCCCTGCAAACCGCTGAGTCCGTCGCCGGGGTTCGACGGCCTGCTGTTGCTGTTCGAGGTCGTCGTCGTGGTCGTGGTCGTCGTGGTGGTGGTCGAACGCGCGGTCGAAGTCGTCGCCGCGGCGCCAGCATCTGCGCTCTGAACGCGACGGATCTTGCCCGTCATGCGATCGACGATGTCCGAGTTGCCGTCGTTGTCCACGTTACCCACGACGATGTCGCCGGTCAGCGTGGCCGGCGTCGCAGACTCGACCTTGGCCGGGGCGTTGCGGCGCAGCTCCGTGAGCCGCGCAAGCACGCTCTTGTCCTCGTAGATCAAGCAGAACGCGCCGTAGAACGTGGACTGATCGATCACGCGAAGGCGCGTGCTCGCGTCCTGCCACAGCACCGCCTCGAGTCGGTCGGGCGCGTCTTGGCGCATCCGGCGAAGGCCCTGCGCGCCGAACAGGCCGTCGAGGCTTCCGACGAAGGTCGCGAAGTCGAGCTGCGCGCCGCGCGGGACGGCCTTGGCCTGCACGCGCTTCCACAGGCGGTCGTTGAAGAAGAAGTAGAACTCGCGATCGCCGGTGCGCGGGTTCTCGTAGACCATCATCGCTTCGTTGTTGTTGTGCGTGTATTCGCC
This sequence comes from Polyangiales bacterium, assembly GCA_046351515.1. Classification (GTDB taxonomy): domain Bacteria; phylum Myxococcota_A; class Polyangia; order Polyangiales. The sequence goes on along the minus strand of JAXLYJ010000041.1, from coordinate 25,406 downwards.
GCCCACGAAGCTCGTGTCCCAGCGGCGCTGCGGCACCGTTCCGTTGAGCAGCAAGTACGAGCGTCGGATGTTCTGCACGATCGCGTCGCGCTCTTGCATCAGGCGGTCTTGCTCGACCTGCCCCTTGTTTTTCAGCAGCGGAAGGTACTGAGCCACCAGCGCGCGGCGGTGATAGTCGACGATCTGCTCGTGCGACCAACCCCACTGGATCGTCCCGAGCTCCTCGGCGATTCGAGGGCTCATAGGGGGTTCGGTGGGCTGAACCACAGCGGCGGTGTTTCGCCCGCGACCGCGGCCGCGGCGCTGCGCTTCGGCTGACACGGCGAAGACGCCCGCCGTGAACAGCACGAACGAAACCTGGATGAACCTGCGCATCGTACTGACCTTCCTTCGGCTCTCACTCACCGTGGCCGGTGGACCCTGTCACCACAGCGTGCGACGGTTTATACCGCACTGCGCGCGGTGGACGAGCCATCGCTCTTCCGCATTCAGCACTTCCCCGAGAAACTTCGCCCCATGCACCTTCGAGCACGCCCCCGAAGCGCGGTCGTCGTCGCGCTGACCCTCGCGGCGATGACGCTGCTGTTGCCCGCCCTCGCCTTCGCGGGAACCGACCCGGCATCGCAGGATTTGTTCTCGCGATTGCTCGCGAAATACGGCATCGCCGCCGCGCTCGCCGGAGCGTTCGTGGGCGGTCTGCTCACCGCCGGGACGGGCTGCGTCTACCCGATGATCGGGATCACTGTCTCGGTCTTCGGAGCGAACCAGAGCTCCCGTGCGCGCTCGATGCTGCTCTCGACGGCGTTCGTGCACGGGATCGCGGCGTTCTACGTTCCGCTGGGGTTGATCGCGGGATTGACCGGCGGGCTGTTCGGCGCCGTCGCAGGTCACCCCGCGGTGATCGTGTTCGAGGCCGTGCTGATGTTCGCGATGGCCCTCTCGATGTTCGGCCTCTACGACATTCAACTGCCGTCCGCGCTGCAAACGCGGCTCTCGTCGATGGGCGGCATCGGAGTGCGCGGCGCGTTCGTCGTCGGTCTGGTGCTCGGGCCGATCGCCGCTCCGTGCGCGACCGCGCCGCTCGCCGGCATCCTCGGCTTCATCTTCTCGACGAAGAACGCCGTGTCCGGAGCGCTCTCGCTCTACGCGTATTCGCTGGGATTGGGGCTGCCGTTCTTCTTGGTGGGCGCGCTGGCGATGGGGCTGCCCAAGCCCGGTCGATGGATGAACCTCGTGAAGTCCGTGCTCGGGTTCGTCCTGACCGTCGTGGGGCTGTGGTACCTGCGACAATTGGTCCCGTTCTTCAAGAACCCGCCGCAGTGGCTGCCAGTGTTCGCGCAAGCGATCGTCGCGGTCACGGGCGTGAGCATCGCGGTGTTCGCCGCGATGAAGGCCGCTGCGAACCGAGAGAAGATCGCGAAGATCTCGGGATTCACGCTCGCCTCGATCGCCACCGTGTGGCTGCTCGGCGCTGAGCCGCACGTGCAAACGGGCTCGTGCGGCGCGGTGCAGTGGCAGACCAACCTCGCCACCGCGCAGCAGACCGCCCGGCGCGAGCGACGACCGATGCTCATCGATTTCGGCGCGACGTGGTGCCGCGCGTGCGAAGAGCTCGCGCACCAGACGCTGCCCGCTCCGCAAGTGGCTTGCACGCTCTCGGAGCTGCGATACGTCCCCGTGAAGCTGTACGAGCACGAGCAGGGCGACGACCGCTTCGAAGCGCTCCAGCGCGATTGGAACGTCCGTTCGTTGCCCACGGTCATCGTGCTCGACGCGGACGGACGCGAGGTCGCACGGGTCAACGAGTTCATCTCGCCCGATCGCATGGCGGCGATCATTCGACGCGTCGAGCGACGGACGAGCCAGCGCTGAGCCTCACCTCGCGGCAGACGGGGGCGCGCGACGGGACATCGAGCGAGCGTGCTACGAATCTCCGTGCGCATGCTTCGAACGCCCGCTTTCTTCGCGCCCGCCGCGATTGTCCTCTCGGCCGCGTGCACGCCGCCACCCCCGCCGCCGCCGGCCGACGCGGGCTTGTGCGAGCGGCGTCGATCCGCGTTCGCCGACGGAGGCGCTGAACGCGGAGAATGCCCGGTGCTTCAGTGCGAAGCAGACAACGGGATGTCGCTCACCGTCGGCACGGGTCGCGACGGAACAACGGAAGGATTCACCCCCCTCCACGACGGCGACACGCTCTGGGTGATCCCTGGCGAGCAGGGACTGCAGCACTTGCTCATCGGCTTTCGCGGCCGGGGCTTCGACGGACGGTTGCCCCTGGTCGAGATCCGCGCGCGACGCGCAGACGACTGCGTCGAGGTCGGCTACACGCGCTTTCGACTGCCGTTCGAAGCGGATCCAACGGATCGACCGCAGCTCGCCATCAACGGCATCCGCGTCTTGCTCAACGACGACACGGATCGCACCGAGTACTGCACGATCCTCGGTCGATCGGTCGACCTCGTCATCGAGGCGAGCACACCCGAAGGTATGTGGGCACACCGAGAGGTTCGCGTGCAGGTCGGCGGAATCGATCCAGCGACGCGCCCCGATCTGCGTGCGGCCTGGCTCGCGGCGTGCGATCGACGCGATGGATCCGCCGGTGATTCTGCGGCGGACGCGGCGAGCCACGACAGCGCGACGCAAGACAGCGGCGCGATCCACGACGCGACCGTCGACTGACCGACGGGGCACGCACGCGGTACGCTCGGCGCGCGATGCGCTCGATGCTGTCCCTGCTCACGCTCACGCTTGCGGCGTGCAGCACCACGCCGCGGATCACCGCGGATTCGTCCACCGACGCGAGCTTCGACGCGACGAGCGACGGCGGCGCGTGCGCGAGCGGCGCGTGGAGCTGCCTCCCTGGGGATCGCGCGCAGCCGTGCGGCGCCGCTGCAGAGCCGGTGAATTGCGCGGCGAGCGGACAAGTGTGCGCGGCGGGACGCGGTTGCGTCGCGTGCAGGCCGGGCGAGCACCGCTGCAAGCCCGACGAGCCGAACACAACACAGACGTGCGCCGCCGACGCGAGCGGGTGGATCGACGGAGCGAGCTGCAACACCGCGAACAGCGAGCGCTGTGTGGACGGCGTGTGCACGAACCCCTGCGCGAACCTGGGCGACTCGTACTTGGGATGCGAGTACTGGCCGACGGTGACGGCGAACGGCGGGCTGCAGTCGGAGTTCGAGTTTGCGATCGTGCTCGCGAGCACTCAGTCCTACCCGATCAGCGTTCGAATCGAAGGGGGCGGGCTCGCGGCGTCGCGCACGATCACGGTCGCGCCGAACGGGACCGAGGTGGTGCGGCTCCCGTGGGTCTCGGCGCTGAGCAACAACCAGAGCCACTGTTGCAGCGGCGTGTTCGACACGGGTCCCAACTGCACGGCGCGATCGGCGCGCGTGGCGAACGGCGCGTTTCACGTGGTCTCGGACGCGCCGGTCGCCGTGTACCAGTTCAACCCGCTCGAGTATCGAAGAGCGGCGCGGTTCTCGTTCACCAACGACGCCTCGCTGCTGCTGCCGCAGAACGTGCTCGGGACGCAGCACATCGCGATGTCGTGGGTGAGCGAGGGCAACCCCTTGAGCGCGCCGACGGATCGCTGCTTCGCGACGGGGCTGCGCGGCGGGTACGTCACGATCGTCGGCGCGCAGGCGAGCGGCGCGAACACGCTCACCGTTCGCACGACCGCGACGATCTGGAGCCCGTCGAACCCCACGCAGACGCTGCCGCCAGGCACGCACACGTTTTCAATCGAGCGCGGCGAGGTGCTGCAGCTCGTCTCCTCGGGGCTCAACGCGGACCTCACCGGAACGCAGGTCGACTCGACCGCGCCCGTCGCAGTGTTCTCGGGGCACGAGTGCGGCGATGTCCCGACGACCCGCGCGGCGTGCGATCACTTGGAAGAGCAGATGTTTCCGCTCGCGACGTGGGGGCGGACCGTCGCGGTTTCTCCGGTGCGATACCGCTCGGACCCCGAGCCGTCGACGATTCGCATCGTGGCGCAGCGCGACGGCGTGACGCTCTCGTTCGACGGGATCGCGCGCCCGGCGAGCTGCGCGCGAACGTTGCAGCGCGGGCAGTTCTGCGAGTTCGAGACGAGCGCGGGGTTCACCGTGAGCGGCAACCTTCCGATCCTCGTGGGTCAATACCTGCGCGGCCTCGGAGAGCCGCCAGAGTGTCAGTGCGCAGGGCAGACGTGCCCGGATCTGCCGCAGTGCGTGGGTGATCCTGCGATGGTGCTCGAGCCGCCAGTGGATCAGTTTCGAGCGTCGTATCGGTTTCTCGTTCCGAGCACGTACACGGCGAACTTCGTGAATGTCGTCGTGCCGATGGGCGCGGATCTCGACCTCGACGGAAGCCCGCTTGTCGGAGCGATCGACACCGACGTCGGCGCGGGCTTCGTCGCTCGCACGGTGAACATCACCCCCGGCGCTCACTCGATCCGCGCCGTCGACGGACGCACCCGCTTCGGAATCAAGGTCTGGGGCGTCGCGCCGTACACCTCCTACGCATACCCCGGCGGTCTCGACCTCGCCCCGATCGCCCCGCCGTGAGTCGCGACGAAACGTCGTCGATTCGTAAGTCTCGCTTCGATCCACCGGATATTCCGATGCGCGTGCCGTTCGCGATCGACCGCGATCGTGACAGCCCTGAGCAAATCCTCGCGCGCTCGCGCTGTGGGAAATTTTTCTCACGGACTTAAGAATCCTCGGCTCGTGCCGAATGCACTCCTGTCGCTCTGGCGAGGTGCGCACTCGAGGCGCCTCGAATCCCGACGACGGGAGCAACGGATGGCCGCGCAGCAAGTGCTGCTGATCGAAGACAACCCGATCGTTCGATCGATGATCGCTTCGACGCTCAGAGAGTGCGGCGTCGTCGTGATCGAAGTGAGCAACTGCGGCGAGGCGATCGCCCAGCTGCAGCGCGCGGTGGTCGATCTGGTGCTGACCGAGCTCGCGCTGCCGGACACGAGCGGAGTGCAGCTCGTTCAACGGCTGCGCGAGCACGCGCCAGAGGGAGTTCCCGTCGTCGCGGTCGTGGGTTTGCTGACGCCGCGCGACGCAGAGACCGTCGCAGAGGCGGGCTTCGACGACGTCTTGAGCAAGCCCATCGAGCCGGCGGCGCTGCGCTCGATGCTGCGGACGTACCTCAGCTCAGACACCGACCGCGCGCGCTTCGGGACCAACCGCCGCGTGCTGATCGTCGACGACGACCCCATGCAGCGCAAGCTGCTCTCGTTTCGACTCTCGCGCCTCGGGTTCGAGACCACCTCCGCCGAGAGCGGAATCGAAGCGCTGGGGGCGATCTCGACGCTGCTCCCAGACGTCATCATCTCCGACGTGCTCATGCCGCAGCTCGACGGGTTCGAGCTGTGCGAGAAGATTCGATCGAACCCGACGCACGCCGCGGCGGTGGTCGTGCTGGTGACCAACTCGTACCTCGAGGACTCCGATCGCGACCTCGCGCGTCGCGTCGGCGCGGACGCGTACCTGTCGCGCGAGCCGGATTTTCACACGCTGATCGCGACGCTGCGCACCTGCGTCGCTCAGCTTCCGCGGACGCGTCGAAGCCGACCAGCGCTCGTCCCCGAGGACCAGGGTGAGCGCGCGTCGCGGGCCGCGCGGCAGCTCGATCGGCAAATTCAGATCAACTCGTCGCTCTCGCAGCGCGCGGCGATGCTCAGCGCAGAGATCTCGGTTCTCGAGAGCCTCGCGCACGCGCTCACGCATCAAGGCGACGCGGACAGCGCGATCGAGGCGACGCTCCGAGCGTGCTTCGACGCAGGCAACATCGAGTGGGGCGTGCTGCTCACGCGCGAGGACGACCGCTGGAGCCAGCGCAACGTCACGCTTCGCGAAGAGCGCATGCGCGGGTCGCTCTCGACGATCACGCCTGATTTCGCGCTGCGAGCGGACACGCGCGCACCGTACGTCGACTCCGCGCGGACGCTCTTCGGTCTCGACGTCGATCGCCCCGTCACGATCGCCCCAGTGATGCACCACGAGCAAGTGCTCGGCGCGCTCGTTCTCGGCACCGAAGACTACCCGCTCAACGATCAACTCGCGTTCGCCGGCGCGGTCGCCGGGCAACTCGCGCTGATGCTCGAGCTGTCGCGGACGTTCTCGCAGCTTCGAAGCGCCACCGACGCCGAGCGCGAGCGCGTCCAGATGCTCGAGTCGACGCTGAACACCATCCGCCACCCGATCGTCGTGGTCGACGTCCAGCGCCGCCCCGTCCGGTGGAACGCCGCGGCCAGCGACGCCTTCGACCATGTGACCGACCTCATCGTGCCGCCCGTCGACAAGAAGCGCGCGATGTTCTTCTCGGACATGTCCACGCGCGTCTCGGAGGGCGAGCACCCCGCGACGCTCGCGTTGGCCGGCGAGCAAGTGGACGACTTCGAGGTCTACCTTCAGCAGCGCGACCGCGAGCCGAAGTGGCTCTCGATCACCGCGCGCCCCGTGTTGGGCGACGACGCGAAGGTCACCGGCGCCGTCGTGATGGCGCGCGATATCACCGCAGAAAAATCCACGTACGAGCGCACGATCACCGCCGATCGACTCGCGACGGTGGGCGTCCTTGCCGCCGGCGTCGCACACGAAATCAACAACCCCCTCACGTCGATGATCGCCGAGCTCGAGATGGCGATGGAGGACATCCCGTCGTCGAGCCCTGGCTACGCGCGGCTCGTCGCGGCGCGCGAGGCTGCGCTGCGCGTCCGCACGATCTCTCACGAGCTCAAGACGCTCTCGCGCGGCGACACCGACGACCTCGAGCCGGTCTCGCTCAACCATGTGGTTCAAGTGGCGGTGCGCCTGACCGCGCACGAGACCCGAAGCAGCGCTCAGGTCACGTGCGAGTTCGGCGAGCTGCCGCCGGTGTGCGCAAACGAGACCCGCATCGTGCAAGTGATCGTGAATTTGCTGGTCAACGCAGCGCACGCGATCGGTCGTGGCGCCGCTGCGAACAACTGGATTCGAATCGTGACGCGCGCGGCGGACAACGACGACGAGGTCGTGCTCGAGGTGAGCGACACGGGCTGCGGGATGAGCGCGGACGTGAAGGCGAGGATCTTCACTCCGTTCTTCACGACCAAGCCCGTGGGCACAGGCACGGGGCTCGGCTTGTCGATCTCGCATCGGATCGTCACCGATGCGGGCGGACGCATCGAGTGCGACTCGATCCTCGGGCAGGGAACGACGTTTCGCGTGGTGCTTCGCCGCTTTCACGACGCGGCGCTGCGCCGATCGCTGCGCGGGATCCGCCTGAAGCAGCGCGCGATTATCCTCATCGAGTCCGACCCGCTCTCGCGTCAGCTCGCGCAGCGCGCGCTCTCCGAGAGCTACGAAGTTCAAGCGCTCTTGTCCGTCGATGAGGCGACGCGCGCGATCGACCGCGCGCCGCCGGTGCTCGTGCTCTGCTCGTCGAGCGACGCGCAGCACGCCGGCCAGCGCGCGGTCGAGCTGCTCGCGAGCAGAAGCCTCTCGTTCGCCATTCTCGGCGCCCCGAGCGAGCTGTGGCTCGAGCGCTGGCCGGCCGCGCGCAAGCCGCTCGACCCGGCACAACTGAAGCAATTCGTCGCGAAGATTCTCGTCACGACAGACCCTGGAGGAGTTCTATGACAGCCGTCGCAACCAACACGCGAGTGATCGTCGTCGACGACGATCCGATCGTCGCGAACACCGTCGGCAGCATCCTCGAACGCGCTGGCTATGCTGTGGAGAAGTTCACGAGCAGCCACGCAGCGCAGCAGCGCATCGCAGCGGGACCGATCGATGTGATCGTGAGCGACGTGATGATGCCAAACATGAACGGCATCGAGCTGCTCGAGCGACTGCGCGAGAAGAACGTAGAGGTTCCGGTGATCTTTATGACCGGCGCGCCGCGGCTCGCAGACACGATTCGAGCGATGGAGCTGCGAGCGTTTCGCTACATCGCGAAGCCCTTCGAGCGAGAGACGCTGCTGCGCGCGGTGAGCGAGGCGGTGAGCTGGTCGCGGCTTACGCGCGCGGCCTCGGAGAGCGACTACTACCGCGATCGACAGATGCTCGAGTCGCTCTTCGAGCGCACGTTGCAGACGCTGGCCGTGCACTACCAGCCGATCGTGGGGACCACGTCGGGTCGCGTGTTCGGCTTCGAGGCGCTGATGCGATCGCAGGTCGCCGAGCTTCGCTCTCCGCCCGCGGTCATCGACGCCGCTGAGAAGCTGGGCCGATTGCACACGCTCGGGAGGCACGTGCGCAAGATCGTCTCGGACCACATCGCGGCGAACCGCAGCGAAGCCACGTTCTTCGTGAATCTGCACTCGGCGGACCTCGCGGATCCGCAGCTGTACTCGCCCGATTCGCCGCTCTCGCGGTTCGCGTCGGGCGTGGTGCTCGAGCTCACAGAGAGGGCCTCGCTCGAGGGAATCGAGGACGTCGAGAAGCGGCTCGCGCAGCTGCGGTCGCTCGGCTATCGAATCGCGGTCGATGACCTCGGCGCTGGGTACGCGGGACTCTCGTACTTCACGCAGGTGAAGCCCGACATCGTGAAGATTGACATGTCGCTCACGCGCGCGATCGACAGCAACGCGGTGAAGCAGCGGGTGGTCTCGTCGATCTGCGGGCTCGCCAAGGAGCTCGCGATCATCGTGGTGGCCGAGGGGATCGAGACGATGGACGAGTATCGCTGCGTGGCGCGGTACGGGGCGGACCTCGTGCAGGGGTACTTGATCGGAAAGCCGCAGCCGACGGCGCTGGACTTCTGCGTTCCTTCGGCGCTGGTGCCGGCGTCGTGATCGACTCGCAGCCGTGGTTCGACGAGGGCTTGCGCAGCCCGCTGATGGACTTCTTCTCGATCATGAAGAGCCACATCGACGCGGTGCAGCTCGTCGTGAGCGCCGACATGGCGAAGCACCCAGTGATGGGGAAGATCATGGGCAGCCTCCCGCCTGCGTCTGCCAAGGAGCAGGCGGCAAACGCGCGCGCGGTGTTGCTTCGCTGCGCCGATGGCGAGTGGAGCGCGTACGAGCAACACCTCCGTCGCCAAGGGGAGGCGTACGCGCGACTGGACATCACCTTCGTCGACTGGTTCGACGTCGTTCGGATGTTTCAACACGCGTTTACGCCGATCATCGTCGCGCGCTTCGCCGACGATCCGGTCCGGCTCGGCGCGGTGCTCAACGCGATGTTCGTCTTCTACGACCGCACGCTCGCCGTGCTCGGCAAGTCGTACCTCGAGTCCAAAGAGCGGCAGATTCGCCGCTCAGAAGAGATCCTTCGCGCGACGATCAACAGCCTGCACGAAGCGGTGTACATCGCCGACGAGCAAGGCAACATCGTGCTCCGCAACCCGGCGGCTGAGCGGCTCTCTGGCGCGCAGCGAGTGCGAAACGTCTTCGACTCGGGCGCGACGCGCTCGCTTCGGCGAGAGACAGAGGACGGCGCGCTCGAACCCAATCGGCATCCAATGCAGCGCGCCCTGAGGGGCGAGGTCGTCGTCGACGAACGGCTGGTCCGTGTGACCGCCGACGGCGGTGAGCAGTTCTTGAGCATGAGCGCCGCGCCAATCGTGAGCGACGACGGAGCGCAGCGCGGCGCGGTCGCGACCGTGCGCGACACCACGCTTCAACACCAGGTCGATGAAGAGCGAGCTCGAGCCGCAGAGAGCGAGGCGCGCAGCCGTCATCTCGCGGAGGCGAGCCGCCTGAAGAGCGAGTTTCTCGCGAACATGTCCCACGAGCTGAGAACGCCGCTCAACTCGATCATCGGCTTCGGCGAGCTCTTGTACGACGGCGAGGTCGGTCCGCTCGAGTCACAGCAGCGAGAGTTCGTCGGAGACATCCTGACGAGCGGCCGTCATCTACTGCAGTTGATCAACGACATCCTCGACCTCTCGAAGGTCGAGGCAGGTCGGATGGACTTCGTCGCTGAGCCGTTGAAGCTCTCCGCGGTGATCGACGAAGTGTGCTCGATGCAGCGAAAGATCGCGCGCGAGCGCAAGATCGAGCTGTCAGTCGAGGCCGATCCCGCGATCGACGAAGTGTCGCTCGACGGCGCGCGGCTCAAGCAGGTGCTCTACAACTTCGTGTCGAACGCGCTGAAGTTTACGCCCGAAGGCGGCACTGTGGTCGTGCGCACGAGACGAGAAGGCGCCGAGGACTTTCGGCTCGAAGTGCAGGACTCGGGGATCGGCATCGCCCCGAGCGATATCCACCGCTTGTTCGTCGAGTTTCAGCAGCTTCGCGCCGGCGCGAGCAAGTCCCACGGAGGGACGGGGCTCGGGCTGGCGCTCACGCGCAAGCTGGTCGAGTCCCAAGGAGGCTCGATCGGCGTGGACAGCGAGCTGGGCGTGGGGAGCACGTTCTATGCGATTCTTCCTCGGCGCTTCGAAGAGCCGCGCAGAGCGAGATCGAGCGCGAACTCGTCGACGGACCACACATCCAAGCGCAAGATCCTCGTCGTCGCGGACGACCCGAGCGAAGGCGCACGAATTCAACTCGCGCTGGCCAAGCATCACTTCGACGCCCGGCTGTGCGCGAGCGGCGGCGATGCGCTCTCGCTCCTCCGTGAGTCGGCGTTCGACGCGGTGCTGCTCGACCTCGTTCTGCCAGACATGCACGGGCTCGAAGCGGTCCGTCGCATCCGCGCCCTCGCGAGCTCGAACGGAACGCCGGTCGTCTTGCTCACCATCGCCAGCGCCGATACGTCCTGCGCGCTCGAGGTCAGCGACGTCGTCGCCAAGCCGTGCGAAGAGGACGCGCTCATCGAGTCACTCGCGCGCGTCGGCGTGCAGTCTCCGAGCAACGTCTTCGTCATCGACGACGACGAGCTGGCGCAGCGGCTCATGGCGGTGGCGATCGAGCGCGCTGGCTACGCGGCGACGCGCTTCTCCGACGCGAGCTCAGCGCTGAGCGCGATCGAGCGCGAGGCGCCGTCCGCAGTCGTCCTCGACCTGCAGATGCCGTCGATGGACGGCTTTGCGTTCTTGCATGCGCTTCGCGCGAACGAGCGCTTCGCGCGCCTGCCGGTGATCGTCTGGACGGTGCTCGACCTGAGCAAACAGCAGCTCGATGCCCTGCAATCGATGGCGCAATCCGTCATACGAAAAGACGGGACGACGGTCGGGATCGTCCGCGCGCTCGACGCGTGCCTCGGCGCGACGATGACGACGGAGCGTGCATGAACGAGCCCGTCCTCGTGGTCGACGACAACGCGGAGAACAAGAAGCTGCTTGCGTTTTTGCTCGTTCGACGCGGCTACGAAGTGCGCACCGCCGAGAGCGCAAAGGACGCCCTCGCGGCGCTGCTCGTCTTCAAACCGCGAGTCATTTTGCTGGATCTTCAGATGCCCGGCACCGACGGTTATACGCTCGCGCGCACGCTGAAGAGCTCGCCGCTGTGGAGCCGAATTCCGCTCATCGCGGTGACCGCGTACGCGATGAAGGGCGACGAGCAGCGCGCCCTCGACGCTGGCTTCTCCCGGTACATCACCAAGCCGATCGACACGCGCGCGTTGCCGTCGATCATCGCGGCGCTGATCGAGCAGCACGAGGACGAGGTCGCTCCGTCCGAGCCGCCCTGATCCAGCGCGAGCCGAGAATCACCGAACCGCCGTCGAGCCTCGGCGTTCGGTCGCTGTGGGACCAGCCTCGCGGGCTCGGTAGCCCGCGACCGTCGGCGCTGAATGCGATACAAGCGCGTCTCGGCTATGACCACCGACGCTTCTCCGCGCGCTGAGCCTCGAGCGATCGGGCTTCGAGCGCGCTCGCTCTTGAAAGCGGCGCTTCGACTCGCGCTCGCTCACGTCGAGCGATCCCTGCCGCCGCCCGCGCAGCGCTCGCGGCTCGCGACGATCGCGCTCATCGTCGCGCAGCTCGCGAGCGTGGCCCTCTTTGTCGCCGCGTGGAAGCAGTCCGGCGCGGTGATCGCAGCGGCGCCAGCGCCTCCCCCCGTGCAACCGCCGACGGCGACGACCCGCTTCGGGCTCACCGAAGAGCAACGGCGCGCGATGTTTCGAGAGCTGGCGGCGGCCGAGCAGGCCGAGCGCGCTCGCGCCATCGCGCAAAACACGTGGGGCGGTCACGCGTGGTCACGAGAGGACGACCTCGGCTACGTGCTGCGTGATCGCGCTCGTGCGGTGGGCCAGCGCTACGGACTCTCGCTCACGCACGCGTATCTCGTGTTCGACGAGGGCGTGCGCAATCGATGGCCGGGGCCCGACGGACAACCTCTTTCGGCGACGGTGACGCCGCTCTCGTTGAGGACTGAGTGATGACCGCAGGCGCAACGAAGCTCGTGCATCCGGTGGCCCCGAGCGGCGAGCGTTGGACCGACTGGCTGCTGTCCTTCGTGTGGCTGCGGTTCGCGATCTATCTCGTCGCGATTCGGTCGCTGATTCAACCGCTGTTCGTCAACGGCCGCCACCTGGTCGAGCACATGGACGAGCACCAGTTTCACGGCTGGGAGCTCGCCAACAAGATCACCCTCCTCCGCTATCACCAGCTCCCCGCGTGGAACCCGTATTGGTGCGGCGGAACCGTCGGCGTCGCGGCGCCGGAGGACATCTTCTTCGCGCCCGACAACCTGCTTCGACTGGTGTTCGAAGTCGAGATCGCCCGGCATTTGAGCGTTCTGTTGGGCCTTTGCCTCGCCGCAGAGGGGACGTACCGACTCGCGCGCGCGATGGGCTCGTCGTCGATCGCGGCGCTCGGGGCGGCCTTCATCTACACGACCAACCCGATGCTGGCGCTGTGGACGTGGGTCGGCTTCTTCAACTTCGTCGTGGGCTTCGGCGTGATGCCGTGGGTCGGTTGGTGCACGCTGATGGGCATCGAGCGCCCCGCGTACCGGTATCTCGGCGCGTTCTTCTTCGCGTGGATCTTCTTGAGCGCGGGGACGTACCCAGCGCCGTACACGCTGATGTTGATCGGCTATCTCACGGTGTGCATGGCCGTGATGACGCGCGGACGCGCCTCGGTGCTCGGCGTCCGACCGTTCGTCAGCAGCGCCGCGCTCGGCGGCGTCTTCGTGCTGCTGGTGCTCGTGAAGTTCGTCCCGCTCATGCTGTTCTTGAGGCAGTTCTCCCGCACGTGGAACGTCGTCGAGCAACACCCGCCCCAAGAGATCCTGGCGTACCTCACCGCCAATCACAGCGTGGTCTTCGCGCTCGCGGTCATGGCCGTGCTCACTCGCGACCGCTGGGCGATCGTGTGCCTGCTCGGCGCTGCGATCTTCTTCGGCCTCTCGATGGGCGATTTCGATCCGCTCTCGCCCTACCATTTGCTCAAGCAGCTCCCGCTCTTCAAGCAGCTGCGATCGCCCGAGCGCCACGTCACGCTGCTGTTTCTCTTCATCGCGCTCGGCGCGGCACGGATGGTCACGATCCTCGAGGACAGCATCCCCAAGGCCCTCGCAGCGGCGATCGGCGCGCGGTCTGTGTCCGCCCTTCCGCGCGTGCTGCGCGTCGCGGTCGTCGGCGCCGGCACGCTCGTCGTCGCGCTCGCGCTCGGTCCTCGCTACCAACAGACCGTGACCGCCGCCGCGGCTCAGTTCGCGCAGCTCGCGTTCACCTTCGAACCGGCGCGCCCGTACGCGCAAGAGTTTCGACAGCACCGTGGAAACCGCCGCGACGCGCAAGTGTTTCCCGCGGTGGACATGGGCTCGCTCTACTGCATCACCGGCATCCCCGTGCCGCAGTCAACGCTGCTGCGCGCGGACCTCGCCCACGAGGAGTACCCGCTGGATCCAGCGCTCGCCACCGTGCGCCGCGTCCGTTGGACCCCAAACGAGATCACGCTCGATGTGCAAGCGAGCCGCGCCACGCGCGTGCTCGTGAACCAGAACTACGAACGCCATTGGCGCACCAGCGTGGGGACCGTGGTCTCGCACCAGGGCCTGCTCGCCATCGACGTTCCTGCTGGGCGTCACACGGTGGTGCTCAAGTTCGTCGATCGCGCGCTGCAACTCTCGCTGCTCGTCTCCGCGCTCACGCTGCTCGCACTCGGCGCGATGCTCGCGAAGTACGCGGCGCGAAGCGCTCGCGCGACGCTCGATTCGCTGCGCGCCCGCAAGGCACCCGCCGTCAGCGCATCGAAAGACGACTGACGCTCGCGCCACGCACGATGCGTGCAGCGTCGAGTCCTGCGCCGCTGGTCGTTCGAGGTGCGAGCTACGGCTGACCGTCGCGCTTGATCCGCAGCCGTCGCTCGACCGCCGCGCCCACCGCCTCGCCATAGAGCGTGTGCAGGTGAAACCACCGCGGAAACCGCGCCACCATCGCCTCGTAGCGCCTCACCACTTCATCGTGCGACGGAGGCGGGCGATCCACGGCGATCCACGCCACCGGCTGCAACATCGACCCGCCGCGGATCCTGTAGCCAGCGAGCAGGTCCGGGTTGCGCGCGAGCGCGACCTCCCAGCCCTCGTAGATCTCTCCCGCGAGCGGGCGCACGGACATCGCGCGGCGAATCAACGCGTCGCTCACCGTTCGCTCTTCGACCCACTGGTGATCATGCGAGACCGACGGAGTGAACAGCCCCGCCGTGTCGAACACGCGAACGCCCGTGTAATACCCGACCATCCCGATGTCGCGGCCGACGTACCAGCTGTCCTCGACGGCCACGTTGCTCGACTCGAGCACCGCCCACGCCTGCGTGATCTGCCCCATCTCGTACTCGGGCATCGCGGTGATGTGCGGCGGCTCCGCTCGATAAAACGCCCACACGGTGTCGCGCCACTTGTCCATGCTCTTCGGCAGGACCCAGCGACCTTCGCGCGCCTCGTCAGGGCTGTATCGATTGTCGATGCGAACGACGAAGTACGCCGCGTGCAACACGAGGCCGGCAGCGATCACCGCCACGGCGCGCGCCAGCGTCTTTTGGCGCGGCGCTTCGACGGAGATCAGCGTGTCGATCAAGAGCGCCCATCCGATCGGCGCGAGCATCGTGATCGGCAGGTGATGTCGAAGGCTGGGCATCCAGTCCAAGATCACCGAGAGTACGAAGTACGCGCACGCAATCGCGGTCAGCGGAAGCGCGAGGCTCCGTCGCTTCACGCCGAGCACGATGAGAAAGAGCGAGCCGCCGACGTACGCGATCGCTTCGGTGATCCCCGCGCCCTGCACGACGAGCGGCGCGAGGCGGCGGAGGTCCTTGGCGACGTGCGAGCCCTTCACGAAGTACGTGTTGGGCACCCAGTAGCCGTAGTACGCGCGGCGCGCGAGCAGACCGACGAGCAGCACGGCGACCGCAGGCCACAGCCCCGTGACGAGCTTCTTCGCGGTCTCTTTCGCCTTGTCCTTCGAGCCAGCGGCGAGGACGGGCGCGAGCGCGTTGACCGCGAGATAGAGCACGGACTCGGGGCGCGCGGTGCCGCACGCGACGATGGCGAGGATCGCGAGGACGCGGTTGCGCCGGGAGTCTTGCTGCACAAACGCGTGCACCGCGACGGGCAAGAGCACGAGCGTCGCGAGGTGCAGCGGCGTCTCGAGCCCGAGCGTGGACCAGTTGATCGCGTAGCTGTTCGTCGCGAAGACCACGGACGGAAGCCACGCGAGCCACGGCCGCACGCCCGCTACGTCGCGGGTGGCGCGGTACAGCCCCCACTGTGTCGCAAGTAGACACAGGATCCCGAGGAGCTTGGTCCACGTGACGCCTTCGATCCGAAGGACGTATCCGAGCGCCTGCAGAAACATCCACAGCGTGCCCGAGTAGCCTTCGACGCGCTCGTGACCGTTGTAGACCGCGCCGTTTCCGCGGGCGAGGTTCTCTGCGTAGCGCAGCGAGATAAACAGATCGTCGACGGTGCGCGGAAAGTAGTACGCCAGGTGCGCGAGCGTCCCGACGACGATCGCGACGGCCATGAACGCGTGCAGCCACCGTTCGCGCGACGCGCGCTTTGCAGCGAGCTCAGTCATGACAGCGCCGCGTCAGCTTCGGCCGAGCGCTTGATTGATGCGCGCGGGATCGAACCCCACCGAGAGCCTGCCTCGAATCGAGATGATCGGGATCGAGCCCGTCGGGACGCCCTGCTCGCGCGCGCGCGTCGTGAGCTCGCGCGCCGCGTCGGGCTCGCGCTCGATGTCGTGCTCGACGAAGGGAATGCCTTGGGATCGCATCCATGCCTTCGCCTGGTTGCACGCCCCGCACCACGCCGCGCCGTAGACCACGATCTCGGGCGTCGCGTTGACGGGCTGGCCGTTGGCGTTGCGCTGCGCGGCCTGATTGGTGCGCGCGGCGAGCGCGGGGTCGAGCTCGGCCGCGAACGCCTCGGCTTGCACGGACCGCACGGTGAAGCGGCCGTCGCTCTGCGGGCTGCGCAGGTCGGCGACGTACACCCAACCAGCCGCGCGCAGCTCGGGTCGCAGCGGATCGACGCGCACGCGCTCTCTGCGATCCTGCGGGACCTCTCCCACGCTCGACGCCGCGTGCGCGTTGCCCACCGAGTCGAACCAGAAGAGCGTCACGTCCGTGCTGTCCGCGCGAAGCTCGAACGGGACCGCAGGCGCGCCCGCGGCGTCGGCGCTCTGCGACTGCTCGCTCGCGGGCGCTGGGCGCACCGAGGCGCTCGATCGGTTGCAGCCAGCGCCCCCGACCACCGCACACACAATCAAGACCAACGACCTCAACGACAAGCGACTCACGACGAGCTCTCCTCCGAAAGACGCATCCACTCTTCGGTGTAACCGTCGACGCGACGGACCATTTCCTGCTCTTTTTCGGCGAGCTCTGCAATCTTCTCCCAGTCGCTTCCGGGAGCGTCGCGGAGCTGGGCGCGAAGTTCGCCGAGTTTTTCCTCGGATTGCGCGATGAGCTTCTCGAGCTCGGCGATCCGGCGAGCGCGCTTTTCGCTCTCGCGCGCCTTGCGCTTGGCGTCTTCGTAGCTCTCTCGGCCCTTGTTGCCGCCCTTCACGGGCTCTTGCGGCGCAGCCTTCGTGGGCTTGGCGCTCTTGGCCGCTTCGAGCTCCCTCGCCTGCGCCTCGAGCTTCTGTTGGTGCGAGACGTAGTCGCTCCACGAGCCCGAGTACAGCGTGACGTTTCCGTCCTCCAAGTGCACCAACCGCGTGGCGACGCGCTCGAGAAAGTACCGGTCGTGCGAGACGAGGATCACCGTCCCCTCGAAGTGCGCCAAGGCCTCTTCGAGGATCTCGCACGCCGGGATGTCCAAGTGATTCGTGGGCTCGTCGAGCAGCAAGACGTTGCGCGGAACCAACAAGAGCTTCGCCAGCGCGAGCCGCGTTCGCTCGCCACCCGAGAGTGACTTCACCGCGCGAAACGGGTCATCACCGTAGAACCGAAACCGCGCGAGGTACTGCCGAACCGCGTCGACCACCATGTCCGGTCGAACCCCGCGGATGATGTCCACGCAGGACTTCTCGGGGTCGAGCGACTCCAAGTGCTGATCGAAGTAGCCGATGTCCAAGTTGGTTCCGAGCCGAACATCGCCGCGATCGCCCTCCATCCCCTGCCCCGCGAGCAGCTTCAAGAGCGTGGATTTTCCCGCGCCGTTGGGCCCGACGATCGCGACGCGATCGAGCCGCTTGATGAGCAGCTCGACGCCGTCGAACAGCACGCGTCCCCCGCGCTCGGCGCGGAGCCCTTTGCACTCGAGCACGATGTCGCCGGTCCGCCTCGCCGACGCGAAGCGCATCCCGAGCTTGCGCGCGCTCGCCCAGACGTCGTCCGGGTTCTCCAAGCGCTCGAGCTTCTCGAGCATCTTGCGGCGCCCCTGCGCGATCTTCGTGTTTTGCCCGGCGATATTGCGGCGAATGTACTCTTCGGTCTTCGCGATGAAGTCTCGTTGCTCCATCACCGCCTTGCGCTCGCGCTCGAGGTCTTCGTCCCGCGCGATCACGTACTCGCTGTACTTCAGCGGGTAGTCGCGAAACGAAAACATCCCGAGCTCCGCCGTTCGGGGGCACGTCGCGTCGAGAAACGCGCGATCGTGCGAGACCACGATGACCGCCCCGCGGTAGCTGCGAAGAAACCCTTCGAGCCAGAACACCGTCTCGAGGTCGAGGTGGTTGGTCGGCTCGTCGAGCAGCAACAGATCGGGCTTGGCCGCGAGCACCACCGCGAGCTGCAGTCGCCCGCGCTCTCCACCGGAGAGCGAAGAGACCATGCGCGACAGATCCGCGTCGGTGAAGCGCACTTGATGAGCGATCGCGCTCACCTCACGCTCGATCGCGTCCGCGCCGGTCTGCATGTACCGGTCTTGCGCGAACGCCAATCGCTCGAGCGCCTCGTCCGTGCCCGACGCCGCCGCCTCTTCCGCCGCCGTCAATCGATGCCGAGCCTCGCGCGCCTCGACGAAGGTGGCCAAGAGCGCGTCGAGCACCGTGCCCATCGGATCGGGCTCGTGCGACTGGTGCAAATAGCCCACGCGCGTCCCTTTGGGCAGAAGCACGCGGCCCTCGTCAGGGGTGAGCTCTCCGGCGATGAGCTTGAGCAGCGTGCTCTTTCCCTGCCCGTTGGGGGCGACGAGCGCGAGCTTCTCGCCGAGCGCCATCGTAAAGGAGACGTCCTCGAACACCGTGTCGGCGCCGTACGAGAACGTGAGGTGATCCACTTGGAGAATCGTCATCGCTCGCTATGGAGTGCGGGGTCGCTCGAGCGCGAGGCCGAAGCGCCGCGCAGCGATCGCATAGAGATTGTGGCAGCGGTCGCGAGTGCTCGAGACGCGCTCCCGCTCTTCGTTGGCCTCGCGGAGAAGCACGCTCGCCCGCGCGGTGTCCGCCGCGGAGAGCTCGCTCTGCGGGCGCATCCCGCCGTCGGGCGAGACCAAGATCGACCGGACTTCTTGGAGCTTCTGCGTCGAGACGATCAGCCCTCGATAGGTCGTCACGCACGCGTCCTTGAGGTCGCGCGCGCCCGCGCTCTGGACGGCGAGCGACTCGAGCACCTCGAGCGCGTTGACGTGCGGCCGACCTTCGGGCGCGGCGATCAAGCGAGAGATGGACTCGGTCACCCGTCGAAGCTCGGCGTCGTTGGTCGTCGTCGGGTCGAACGGGCCTCCGCTCTCCGGCGGACGATCGTTGGATCGCTGCAGCACGAACACGATCACAGCGATCAACGCGACGATCGCGACGCCTGCGAACAACCGCTGCGCCTTCGCTGCGGCGTCCATCGGCGCGGGCCGCTCGCTCTCTTGGCTCTTGTCTCGCTTCGGTGTTGGCACAGCGCTCACACCGGCGGGACGATGTGCTTCTTCGCGGGGCGAGCTTCGCGCTTGCGGCGGGCCCGCTTGAAGCGCGCAACAATCTCTCCGCGCAGCTGCGGCCACTGAACGACCGAGTCCACCACGAGCTCGGCGGCGAGCTTGAGCAGGTCGATGTCCGCTCGGTACTCGTCGCGGAGCTTGGTGACGAACGCGTCGCGCTCGGGGCCGGCGGGGACCTCTTGGATCTTGTTGAAGTACACCGCGTTGACCGCGGCGTTGGGCCCCATCACGGCGATCGACGCAGTGGGGAGCGCGATGCACGCGTCCGGCTCGAACGCCGGTCCGCACATCGCGTACAGCCCCGCGCCGTACGCCTTGCGCACGATCACGCTGAGCTTGGGCACGCTCGCCTCGCTCACCGCCGCGATCATTTTGGCGCCCGCGCGGATGATGCCCTGCTGTTCGACCTTCGAGCCGATCATGAAGCCCGGGACGTCCGCGAGGTACAGCAGCGGAATGTTGAACGCGTCGCACAGCCAGATGAACCGCGCGGCCTTGTCGGCGCTGTCGACGAAGAGGACGCCGCCCTTGTAGTAGGGGTTGTTCGCGACGATGCCGACCGCCATCCCGTCGATGCGCGCGAAGCCCGTGAGGAGCTCTTGCGCGAAGAGCTTCTTCACTTCGAGCCAAGAGCCTTCGTCGATGAGCTCTTCGATCAGCTGCAGCATCTTGAAGGGCTTGTTCTCGTCGGTGGGGACGAGCTGCTCGAAGGTCTTTCCGCTCTGTTTGGGGGCGATCGCGGCGACGTCGGGCGTGGGCTCTTCGAAGTTGGTGGGCATGAACGCGAGGTACTTCTTGCACCACGCGAGCGCTTCGTCCTCGCTCTTGGCGAGCACGTCGCCGCAGCCCGAGACGGAGCAGTGCATCTTCGCTCCGCCCATCTCTTCGAGCGTCACCTTCTCGTTGATGACCATCTCGGCCATGCGCGGCGAGCCGAGGTACATCGACGCGTTGCCCTCGACCATCACGACCACGTCGCAGAACGCAGGGATGTACGCCCCGCCCGCGGCGCTCGGCCCGAACAGCAAGCACACCTGCGGAACCTGACCGCTCATCGCGACCTGGTTGTAGAAGATCCGGCCCGCGCCGCGGCGGCCCGGAAACATCTCGATCTGATCGGTGATGCGCGCGCCCGCCGAGTCGACGAGATAGAGCATCGGGCAGCGAAGGTCCTTCGCGACCTCTTGAATACGGAGGATCTTTTCAACGGTCCTGGCGCCCCACGAGCCCGCCTTCACGGTGCTGTCGTTGGCCATGATCGCGACGACGCGGCCGTCGATCGTCGCGGTGCCAGTCACCACGCCGTCCGCGGGAAGCTCGGGGTCGAGGTTGTTGGCGAGGGCCGCCTCTTCGACGAACGAGCCCGCGTCGATCAAGCGATTGATTCGCTCGCGACAGAAGAGCTTGCCGGTCTCGGCGTTCTTCGAGTGGTACTTGGGGTGGCCGCCCTGCTCGACGCGGGCGAGCGTCTCTTCGACACGCTTCGCAGTGCTCATGGAGGGCCCGTTCGCTACCACGAAACGCCAGGCTCGGTCGCGCATCGTCGCGACGCCCGTCCCGCATTTCGTCACCCCGCGCGCTCGGATCGACCGCGCCCGCTCGAAGGTTGTACGACCGAACAACCGAGCGACGCCCATGACCCACGCCACGCCCATCCGCTACGCCACCTTCGACACGCGCATCGGCCGGTGCGCGATCGCCTGGGGAGAGTCCGGCATCGTCGGGTTCTTTCTTCCAGAGAAGACCGCCGCTGCGACCGTTCGTCGCGCGAGCGAGCGGCTCGGCGACGCGCTCGTCGAAGCAGAGCCGACTGCGACGATCGCTCGCACGATGGACGGCGTGCGAGCGCTGCTCGAAGGAGAGCTCTCCGCGCACGAGACGCTCGCCCGAGCGAAGCTCGACTTCGCTGCGGTGCCCGAGTTTCACCGCAAGGTGTACGAGCGCGCGAGGGAGATTCGCCCAGGAGAAGTGCGGTCGTACGCGAAGCTCGCCGAGCAGGCGGGCAGCGCCAAGGCCTCGCGCGCGGTGGGGCAGTCGATGGCGAAGAACCCGTTTCCCGTGATCGTCCCGTGTCATCGCGTGCTCGCCGCGAACCAGAAGATCGGCGGCTTTTCTGCGCCCGGCGGCGTCGAGACGAAGCTCAAGATGCTCGCGATCGAGCGCGACGCAGCCCTCCGCGCGAGCAGCGCGCAGCGGTTCGCGTTCGACCCCGACGAGGCCGTCGCGCACCTGCGAAAAAGCGATCGAACCCTGAAATCGCTGGTCGATCGCGTCGGCGCCTTCTCGATGAAGCTCGACCCCACGCCGAGCGTGTTCACCGCCCTCGCCCAAGCGATCGCCTACCAACAGCTCACGGGAAAAGCCGCCGAGACGATCTGGACCCGCGTCGTCGGTCTGTTTCCCTACCGCGCCGAGGGCCCCGATCCCGCCCTGGTGGCGAAGACCTCGCACGAGACCCTTCGCAGCGCAGGGCTCTCGACCGCGAAGGCCCTGGCGATGAGCGACCTCGCGAAAAAGTGCGTCGACCACACCGTTCCCACGCTCGAGCAGCTGAGCGCGCTCGACGATGCGACGGTCATCGAGCGGCTCACGTCCGTGCGCGGCGTCGGTCGCTGGACCGTCGAAATGCTGCTCATGTTTCGCTTGGGCCGGCCCGACGTCCTGCCCGTCGACGACTACGGCGTGAAGAAGGGCTTTCAACGAACGTTCGGCGGCGAGCTGCCCACCAAGGCCGTGATGCTCGAACGAGCGCAGAAATGGGCGCCGTTTCGCAGCGTCGCGAGCTGGTACCTCTGGCGCGCCAACGAGCTTCCGCAACCATCGCAACACGAGTGACCTTGGCGACCTCCGACGCCGCGCGCAAACTCGCAGAGCGTGAAGTTTCGAATCGTCGCCATCGAACGGCCCGACCGCGCCGCTGGCAACGCCGCGATCTGTTGGCTCTGCCGCGAGGTCGTCGACGCAGACGAGCCGCGTCTCGTCGTCGACCGAACCCAGCTCGCGCATGCCGCGTGCGCGCTCTCGCTCTCGCCGCGCGAACTCCCTGCGCGCGGCCTGCGCGCGCGACAGCTCCTCGACGACGAGACGCTCGCGCAAATCCAACTGCGTCGCGAAGCCATCGAAGCGCAAGAGCTCCACTCGTCGATCCTCCGCGCTCGCTCGAACGCCCGCGCCGTGGCGACCCAACGCTTCGACGCGATCCTGCCGCTGCGAGATCGACACGAGAGGCCCGTCGTCCGCGTCTACGTTGACACGTCGACTCGTCGCGATTTGTCCTACGAAATCCCTAGCAGAACGCGCACCAGCGCGGCGTTGATCCAGTCGACCTCGAAGCGCACGTACCACTTCGTCACCCCCGTCTTCGCCCCGTCCGTCGAAGACCCGGCGATCCCCACGGTCGGCGCGCTCGTCATCGTCGACTCCGACGAGCGGCTCAGCATCCTTCGCGCGCAGTCGATCGCCTCGCTCTCCGCTCAGAACCTCTCGACCCCCATGATCTGGATCTACGGCCCCGACCCGAACAAACGGGCGCGGGCCGAGCTGCTCGTGCGATCGTGGCTAACCAACGCCGGCTTCGCGGGCGACGAAGCGCTCGCGGTCAGCAGCGAACACCGGGACGCGACGGCGTTTTGCGCGGTGATCGACGCGATGGACACGCACTTCATCGAGGCTCGATGGCCGCCGCTGCTCGCGCACCGGCCTGCGGCGCTGTCGCACCAGCGCAACGACAGGGCGCTCGCGACGCTCGACGCGCTCATCGAAGACCACGACGACGCCGGCGTGAAGAAGATCCTGCAGATCGCCGCGCGGGACTCAGCGAAATCCGCCGGAGCCAAGGAGCAGCTGATCGCCGCTCGCGCAGTGCGCGCCCTCTCGTGGGCTCCGATTCGCTCGACGGCGCTCACGCTCTGCGCGCTCGCGCTGCGCAGAGAGGACGCCGCGCCGCTCGTCGAGTGGCTCGCGCGCGCGTGCGAAGGACGGCGCCAGCTGACCGCGGACCTGATGAGCGCCGCGCGGACGCTCATCGCGCTCGAGGTCGAAGCGGTGATCCCCCCGCTCGTCGCGCTGTTCGATCGCTGCATGAGCGACAACTACAGGTCGTCGACGATCGCGGGTTTATTCGAGCCCGTCGAGTCCGCGTCGTTCGCGCGGGCGACCATCGCCGAGTTCGCTCCGTATCAGGCTCGCTGGGCGGCGACCGACACGCGCGCGCGTTATGCGGACCAGCTCACGGCGAAGCTCGCGCGTCGCGTCGAGTTCGCCGAGGACGAGCGGCGAGCGCGTCAACGGCGGCGCGCGCGCCGTTGATTTCTGCACACTCATTCAACTCGCCGCGCCTCCCCCGCGAGCGTCACTCGCCCTTGTAGCTGGGCTTGCGCTTCTCGGCGAACGCGGCGAGCGCCTCGCGACGATCGGCGCTCACGAGGGTGCGCTCGTAGCAGAGCTGCTCGAGGTCGAGGCCCGCTTCGAAATCCCGCTCGAATCCCAGGTCGATCGCCTCCATGGCCGCGGCGAGCGCGATCGGCGCTCCGTGGGCGAGCGGCGCGGCGAACTCTTTGGCGGCCTCGACGATGGGCTGCCCTTCTTTGGCCACGGCCGTCACCAGTCCGAGCGCGAGCGCCTCTTGCGCCGAGCACTTGCGCGCCATGAGGATGAGCTCTTTGGCGCGGCCCGGCCCGACGAGGCGCGATAGCCGCTGCGTCCCTCCGGCGCCCGGAATGATCGCGAGCGACGTCTCGGGCAGCCCGACGATCGCGCCCGGGGCGCACACGCGCAGATCGCACGAGAGCGCGACCTCGAAGCCGCCGCCGAGCGCGACGCCGTTGATCGCGGCGACGACAGGCTTGGGGCAGCGGTCGATGGCTCCGAACGAATCCCGGTACAAACGCAGGAGCAACCGCACGTCGTTCTCGGTCATGCCCTGGCGCTCTTTGAGGTCAGCGCCCGCGCAAAAGGCCTTGTCTCCGGCGCCCGTGAGGATCACGACGCGCGCGGATTTGTCCTCAGCGAGCGCGCGAAAGGCAGCGCCGATCTCGTGCAGAAGCGCGCGAGAGAGCGCGTTCATTCGGTCGGGGCGGTTGAGCGTGACGACGCGAAACGGTCCGTCTTCTTGAACGGTGAGCGAGGTGTACTGGGTCATGACGGCCGCGGACGGTACCGCGATTTTCGCTCGCATAGAGCGGAGCCCGGTTGGAAGGAAGACACGCCACGGGTCATCTCCTGGGACAGATCCAGAGAACCCGCGTCGCGTGTCGCCAACCGAAGGCGGAGCTGTTTTCGTGCGGAGCCCGGTTGGAAGGAAGACACGCCACGGGTCATCTCCTGGGAAAAATCCCGAGAACCCGCGTCGCGTGTCGCCAACCGAAGGCGGAGCCCGTGTCGATGCGTCGATCTTCCCCAGCGCGGCTCAGCGCTTCGCGCGCGTGTCCTCTCTGCGCACGCCGTCGAGGATGATCGAGATGAACTCCATGGCCACCGAAGGATCGCGGAGCGTCTCGTCTCCAGCGAGCGCCATCGCCGCCAGGTGCTCGGCCGCGCCGACGACGATCGCCGCGCTCACCCGAGAGTCTCCGGGCCGCGTGAGCCCGCGCTGACTCGCGAAGGAGGCGAGCTCGAACCCGCCGCGATCGACGAAGCGCGCGAGCTCAGCGACGGGCTTTCGCGCGCCCTCCGTCGGGGCGCGACGCTCTTGAAGATACAGCCGAACGAGCGGCGCGTTCTCGAAGATCACCTTGGCCAGCTCCGCGGCGAACAGCCCGTACGCGCCCGCGAGGTTCTCGTCGGTGGTGCACGACTCGAGGGTGCTCTTGCAGCGCTCGAATGCCTCGCGCAGCGGCCGCTCGATCGGATCGACCAGCGCGCGCACGAGGTCTTCTTTGTCCCTGAAGTACCGGTAGAACGACCCCTTCGCGACGCCGGCCTTCGAGACGATCTCGTCGATGGTCACCGCTTCGATGCCGCGGGCCAGCATGAGGTCCAGCGCCGCGCTCGCGAGCTGCGAGGTGCGCGCCTTGCGGTTGGCGTCGCGCTTGCCGCCCTCGGGCCCCGGACGCTCGACCGGAACCACCGTGGGCGTGGCTTCGACCTGGAGTTTTGGCCGCCTTGACTTTCGACTCTGCATCGGCAAATACTCTGACTGTTCAGTCACGATTTCTGCAATCACCGACTTTGTCGACGACACCGTCGACGTCGACGGGCAACGGACGGAGCGAGC
>JAXLYJ010000040.1:0-68159 GCA_046351515.1 Polyangiales bacterium | reverse complement strand
CCGACCTCGCCTCAGGGATTCGCGACGTGCGAGTCGGGGTTCTGCGCGCTGCGATGCAACCCGGGCTATCGCTATGCCGAGCCGATGGGCGTCCCTTCGTGCGTGGCGGACACGACGGCCGCCGCGGATTCGTGCCCGGGTCAATCGCTCGACGTCGCCGCGGATCGCAGCGTCACGGTCGTCGGCACGACGCTCGCGCGCCGCAGCGCGCGGTTGGGCAGCGCGCCGTGCAACGCGCTCACCGGTCCCGAGGTCTACTACCAGGTCGTCTCGCGCGCCGAAGGAACGCTGCGCGTCACGCTCACCTCGTTCGAGCCGCTCGGGCTCTACGCGCTCAGCGGAGCGTGCGCAGACGGCGCAGCGGCGATGCAGCTCGCGTGCTCGTACGAGCCGTCGAGCGCCATTGCGCGAGGAAGAATCCAGTCATTCGTGCTCGAAGCGTCGATGGGACAGGTCTTCACGATCGTCGTCGACTCGCCCACGGGCACTGGGCAGCCCTTCGCGATGACGGTCACGCACGAGAGCAACTGCGGGCCGGCGACGGTCACGGTCCCCGCGGGGACGCGCGCGTGCGGCGATCGCAACGCGGCGGCGGGCGACGGCTGCTCGAGCACGTGCACGATCGAGAGCGGAGTGATTCAGACCGCGTGCCCTGGACCGATGGGGATGTTCACGCCGATCACCGTGGGCTCGGCGCCCATCGTGCTCGAAGGAAGCTGGTCTGGCGGCGGTGGCATGGGAACGTGCGGCTCCGAACACAACCGCGGCGAGCGCATCTACGCGCTCACCGTCACCAATCCGTCGGACTTGCGCCTCGAGCTCGACCCCACGTCGCAAGCGCGCGTCGCCCTCTCGGTGCGTCGCGCGAGCGCTTGCGGGACCGCGACGGGCGAGCAGTGCGCGAACATCCTCGGCGACACCGGCGCGGGCGAGCGCATCGACGTGAGCACCACGATGGCGGGCGAGCGCCTGTGGCTCATCGCCGACTCGGACACGGACACGGGCTACCAGCTGCGAATCATGCCGAAAAACTGCGGCGATTCGAACCTCGGCCCCGCCGAAGAGTGCGACGACGGCAACAACGTCAACGGCGACGGGTGCGACTCGATGTGCCGACTCGAAGCGCTCTGCGTCGTGACCGAGAGCACGGACTCGACGCTCGCGGCGCCGACCGCGCTGCCGAGCGCGTGCGCGACGGTGCGCTTCTCGGGCGCGATCAACCCGATGGGAGGCGCGGACCTCGACGACGCGGCGCGCGTGTTCTTGCGAGCGGGAGAGGTCGTTCGCTATCAGACGGCGTCTGGCGGACAGGGGCAGTGCCCGTCGGGGGTCGACCCGGTGATCGAGATTTCGCGCGGGCTCGTGGCGAGCGTTCCCATGCCCCGCAACAACGAGTGCATCGCCGGGCTGCCGTCGGTGTGCCAGGACGACGCGGCGACGTACTGCCCCGAGGGCGTGTTCGCTGCGCCTGCAGACGACTGGTACACGTTCAGGGTCTATCGCTGGCGCGACTCGGGCGCGTCGATGCCCTACCAACTGCTGCTCATCCGTCGCTGAGCAGCGCGGTGAAATCCGCGAACGAGCCCTGATCCGGCGCGCCATCGCAATATCGGTAGTCAGCGACGACGCCCGATGAGAGGGCGGCGATCGTCGACGAGCGCGTTCCGTAGACCTCGGTGTGGATGCACAGCGCCTGCAGCGCGCGCGCCCACTCGATCGGAACGGGGCTCGTCGGATCGACGGGAACATCCTCGGGTACTTCGTTGTCCGCCAACGCATGCTCGAGTCCTGCGCGCAGCGCCGGGTACGGCAGGTCGATCATCGCTTCGACCCGGTGCCGCAGCCGATCCGCCTTCGGAAACCACGGAGATCCCAGGCGATCGTTGGCCAGCACGTGCACGCCCGGCGCGAGCTCGACGAGCTGCCACCCCTCGGTGCGCGCGTAGGCGACCCACAGCGAGGCGCCGTCGCCGAACACGAGGTTGAACGCGGGAAACTCCCGCACATCCGTGCGCTCGATCAGCGAGAGCACCCCGTCGACCGAGCCCGCCCTGAGCGCGTCGAGCACGATCTCGCCGCGCGAGCGCGCGTTGGGCGGCGGATTCTCCGCGGTGCGCTGATTGGTGAGGCCGACGAAGAGCGCGCCGCGGGTGAGGCCCATCCAGGTTCCGCCCTTGTGATCGCGGCCGCCGACCACGCCGCGCGAGGCGTCGAGCACCGCCGGCCCGACCGCGGGTCGCGCGAAGAACTCGTCTCGATTGGCCGCGACGATCAACGAGTGATCCGTTCGCTGCCGGTGAATCAACGCGATGGTGCACACGACGCGCGAGGGTGTGGTGTCGCCCGGCCGCAGCGCCAACCCTTTCGTCGCGTCGGCGATCCGCTCGGGCGGGGGGCAGCCGCGCGGCGCGGCGCGATCGAGCGCGCGATTGGCACCCAAGAATCCCGGGGCGAGCGGCGTTGCACTGCGCGCCGCGCGATGAGCCACCGAAGAATGACGCACGGTCTTTGCTCGCGAATTCGCGGAGAGCACAGGCGCTCGACGGTCGAGCCGGGCTACGCTCGGCCGTCTTCTGCACAGAGGGAGTGCGGCGCACCCATCGCGCCGCGGAGGTTTCTGCCGTGATCCACCAACTGCTCGGGCTGCTGGCACAGAGCCACACTGGAGGGGGCGAAGCCAGCATTGCCCTCCCGCGCTTCGATCAAGAGACGGTGCGCTTCGTCGGAGGGACGACCGGCGCATCCGTGCTCTCGATCGGGCTGGTCGTGTGCGTGCTCGGCGTGCTGTTCGGCCTGGCGCTCGTGCGGCAGCTCGCGCAAATGCCGGTGCACTCGAAGATGCGCTCGGTGTCCGAGCTGATCTACGAGACGTGCAAAGCGTATTTGCGCACGCAGGCGCGGTACATCCTGCTGCTCGAGCTGTTCATCGCGGTCGTGGTGGTCGCGTACTTCGGGCTGATCGAGGGGCTCGGGCCGCTCAAGCTCTTCGCGATCTTGCTGTTCTCGCTGCTGGGCATCGCCGGGACCCTCGCGGTCTCGTGGCTCGGAATCCGCGTGAACAACTACGCCAACAGCCGCGCGGCGTTCGCGAGCCTCGAGGGAAAGCCGTTTCCCGTCTACGCGATTCCGCTCAAGGCCGGGATGAGCATCGGGACCATGCTCATCTCCGTCGCGCTCTTGTGCAACCTGCTCATCCTGCTCTTCATGCCGAGGGACTACGCGGGGCCGTGCATGATCGGCTTCGCCGTCGGTGAATCGTTGGGCGCGAGCGCGCTGCGCATCGCGGGCGGCATCTTCACGAAGATCGCCGACATCGGCTCGGACCTGATGAAGATCGTCTTCAACATCAAGGAAGACGACGCGCGAAACCCCGGCGTGATCGCGGACTGCGCCGGAGACAACGCCGGAGACTCCGTGGGTCCGACGGCGGACGGCTTCGAGACCTACGGCGTCACGAGCGTGGCGCTCATCGTGTTCATCACGAAGGCGATCGACGACACGACGGTGCAAGTGCAATTGCTCACGTGGATCTTCGCGGTGGCCATCGCGATGATCCCGGCGTCGGTGGGCTCGTACCTCGTCAACGAGCTGTACCAGCGCATGACGCACAGCAACTCGAAGCGAATGGACTACGAGGCGCCGCTGACGACGCTGGTGCGATTGACCTCGGCCGTCTCGATCGTCCTGACGTTTGTGCTCTCGTGGGTGCTCATCCCCAACGTGGGCGGCGACAAGTCCCTCTGGTGGCAGCTCGCCTCGATCGTCGCGCTCGGAACGCTCGCTGGCGCCATCATCCCCGAGGTCATCAAGGTCTTCACCTCGACCAACTCCGCGCACGTCCGCGAGACCGTCGAAGCGAGTGAGCAGGGGGGCGCCTCGCTCAACGTCCTCGCCGGGATCATCGCCGGAAACTTCAGCGCCTTCTGGATGGGCGTCGTCTTCGTGGCCCTGATGGGCGCCGCGTGGATCTTGAGCTCGATGGGCTTGAAGGACCTCGTCCCGCTGGCCGACGGCTCTGCTGCGACGGTCTTCGCCTTCGGTCTCGTCGCGTTTGGAATGCTCAGCATGGGCCCGGTCACCATCGCCGTCGACTCGTACGGGCCGGTGACGGACAACGCGCAGTCTGTCTACGAGCTCTCGATGATCGAGGCCGAGCCCGACGTCGAGAGCGAGATCAAGCGACAGTTTGGCTTCGAGCCAGACTTCGACGCGGCCAAGGATTTTCTCGAAGAGAACGACGGCGCGGGCAACACGTTCAAGGCCACGGCCAAGCCCGTGCTGATCGGCACTGCGGTCGTGGGCGCCACGACGATGGTCTTCTCGATCATCTTGGACCTCACGGACCGGCTCAACACCGAGAAGCTGCGGCTGCTCGCGGTCACGAACCCTCCCTTCTTGCTCGGGCTGGTGATGGGCGGCGCGATGATGTTCTGGTTCGCCGGCGCCGCGACGCAGGCGGTCTCGACGGGCGCGTATCGCGCGGTGGAGTTCATCAAGCAGAACATCCGGCTCGACACGGAGAAGGCGGCGAGCGTCGAGGACAGCAAGCGCGTGGTCGAGATCTGCACGCGGTACGCGCAGGCGGGGATGACCAACATCTTCTTCGCGGTGTTCTTCGCGACGCTGGCGTTCGCCTTCGTCGACGCGTTTTTCTTCATCGGCTACCTGATCTCGATGGCGATCGTGGGGCTGTATCAAGCGCTGTTCATGGCCAACGCAGGCGGCGCTTGGGACAACGCGAAGAAGGTCGTCGAGGTCGAGATGAAGAAGAAGGGCACGCCACTGCACGCGGCGTGCGTCGTCGGCGACACCGTGGGCGATCCGTACAAGGACACCTCGTCGGTGGCGATGAACCCGGTGATCAAGTTCACGACGCTGTTCGGGCTCTTGGCGGCGGGCCTCGGCCACTCGATGAGCCGCACCGATGGAGGAGCGTTCGTCGCGAAGGCGTTCGCGTTTGTGTTCTTCGCGCTGATGCTGGTGTTCGTGTGGCGGTCGTTCTACCGCATGCGCATTCGCACCGCGGACAGCGCGGCGAAGGTCTCGCTCTCGACGCCGTACCGCGGTGAAGCCGCAGGTGCGCCCGCGCCGAGCGCGCCGATCACGCCGATCGCGCCGATCGCGCAGGCAGCGCCAGTCGCGCCAGTCGCGGCAATCGCCCCGGTCATCACCGCTGCCGCGCAGGGCGCCGCGCAAGCCGAGAGCACGCGCGAATCGGCGGGAGAGCCGAAGAGCGACGCAGCGGCGAGCGAATCGAGCGACGAGAGCCCGTCGAGCGCGACGTAGCGGGATCCATAGCGAGCGACCTCGCGCCGTTGGGCGCGCCACGCGATCGGCACCACCGTGAAATCGCTGTCGCGCCCGTGAACCGGGCTTCGCGTGCTCGAGCGAGCGCGCCCGACGAAGGACCGTGCGTCGCGAGCGTGGCGTAGAGAGCCACAGCCGCTGCGGAATCCCGCACACGCCCGAGCGAACGCGCGCCCCAATTGGGGCGACAAAACGCGGACGCGCGCGAGAAATTTCACGGGGCACGGTCGTTGCTCCACGATGGAGGCAACGCCATGCCAACTCTCTGGCTCGCCATGGCGAACGTCGTGCTGTGCACGATCCTCGTGGCGAGCGTCGCTGATGCGCAGACCTCTCCGCTCGGTCGAGCCAGCTCGCCGACGCCGATCGTGACGGTCGCGCTCACGCAAGACGGAACCTTTGATTCCCCCGAATCCGCGCTCGTCTCCGGCCTCTCGATCGTCGATCGGCAGATGGCCGACCTCGACGGTGACGGAGACGCGGACGTATTGGCGTTCGTGGACGTGCGCGAGGGCTCTCCCGTGGTGGGGCCCCACGCGGGGCGCGGCGCGGCGGTGTTCTTTCGCGAGGGAGAGCGCTCGTGGCGAGGGAGGACGGTGGCGAGCGTTCCGGCGGTTCCGTTCGAGAGCGCGTACAACTGGGGCGAGGTGACGCAGCGCCGAGGCGCGGGCGCGACCGTGGTTCGATTGCTGTATTCGGCGGCGTTTCGCGGGCGATTCGCGCACGCCGAGTACCGAGTGCGCTTCGACCGAGAGGGCATGCACCTGCTCCACTCGGGCAGGCCCTTCTCTCGCTCTCGCCCCCGCCGCGCGCGAGGCGCGGTCGCCGTCGCCCAACAGGCGCAGCAGAGCTCGACGAAGCGCTCGTGAGCCGAGCGCGCCGCCGAAGCGCAAGCGAGAGAGTTTTGTAGGTCTAGGGGACGGTGTTCAAAAGTTCATTTGTTGGGCGCACTGTGGCGCAGCGGACTGGCCGACTGAGTCGCGTTGAGCCCAACAAATGAACTTTTGAACACCGTCCCCTAGACCTACAAAACCCGCTCCGGCTCAGCCCCTCACGCGCTGCTGTCCTTCGCGCGCTTCGCCGACTTGCGCGGTTTCTCCGCTTTCGCGCTCTTCGCGCCCTTCGCGCCCTTCGCGCCCTTCGCGCTCTTCGCGCCCTTCGCGGTCTTCTCGGTCGGCTCGCCCTTTTCGCCCTTCGCGCTCTTCTTGCCCTTCTTGCGCTTCTTGTCCGCGCTCTTGGCCGCCGGAGCGATCGCCACCGCGATCACCGCGGGCTCTTCGGGCTCGGGCGCGCTCTCTTCTTCGTCGCCCTCCCGCGGCTTGGGAGGCAGCGAACGCGCAGGCAGAAGCTCGCTCTCTGCGCTGAGCTTCTTCGCGAGAAAGATCGCCGCGTCCAGCCGCTGAAAGTGTCGCGCCCGGTAGAAGTGCAGCGCGCGCTTGTTGTTCTCGGCCACCTCCAACACGAGGTGCGTGCAGCCGCGAACGCGCGCGAGGTGCTCGAGCTGCTCG
Organism: Polyangiales bacterium; assembly: GCA_046351515.1. Lineage (GTDB taxonomy): Bacteria > Myxococcota_A > Polyangia > Polyangiales. The sequence goes on along the minus strand of JAXLYJ010000040.1, from coordinate 61,344 downwards.
AGGATGAAGCTGCCGATCCCCCGCCCCTGATAGTCCGGCGAGACCGCGAGCTCTTCGACGAACATCGGGCGCATGTCCCGACGCGTGAAGTACCGCTCGTTCATCCAGTTGTCCGAGCCCGAAATCTGAAAGGCGCACTCGGCGTAGCCGACGATGTCGCTCTTGCCCTTCTTCGCCTCGACCTCGAACAAGAGCTGCTCGATCCCCATCTCTTCGTACACGTCGAGGAATCGCTGCTTCGTGCGCGGTCGCTGGTACTCGACCGTCTCGCGATTGACGTCGCGAAACACTCGCTTCAAGAACTCCCACACCCGGTTCAAATCCCGGCGATGCAGCCTCCGCACTTTGACGACGAGCTCTTCGTCCAAGTGCGCTTCTTCGTGGTTCTCGCCCGCCACTGAATCGTCCTCGTCAGCCATCGAGCAGGGAGTGTAGAGGTATCTGGCCTTGGACAGTGGCCCTTCTCGTTGGCTCTTGCTCGCGCTCTCGGCCTTCGCCGCGGGCGCGGTCAACTCGGTGGCGGGGGGAGGCAGCTTGCTCACGTTTCCTGCTCTTTTGGCTGCGGGACTCGATCCGCTCGCGGCCAACGCGACGAGCACGGTCGCGCTCGTGCCCGGATCGATCTCCGCCTGCGTGAGCTATCGCGAGCATTTGCGCGGGCAATCGCGGGCCGTCCTCGTGATGGCGCTGCCCTCGCTCGTCGGCGGTGTGCTCGGCGCGGTGCTCTTGCTGCGCGGGGGGAGCGAGCGGTTCACGAGCGTCGTTCCGTGGCTGTTGCTCGGCGCGACGGGACTGTTTGCGTCGCAAGAGTTTCTCGCGCGGTGGCGCGCGCGACGCGCAGAGGGTGAGCAGGCGCCCGAGAGCGATCCCGCGCTCGATCGCCCATCGGTCATCGCCGCGCTCTCGCTCGGACAACTGCTCGTCGCCACGTACGGCGGCTACTTCGGCGCAGGCATCGGAATCGCCATGCTCGCCGCGCTCTCGCTCACGGGCATGCGCGAGATCCACCGCATGAACGCCCTGAAGAACCTCTCGGCCGCGCTCATCAACGGCGTCGCCGTGGTGCTCTTCGTTCAAGCCCGCGCCGCGGACCTGCGGATCGCCGCAGTCATGGCGGTCGCCGCGATCCTCGGCGGACGCAGCGGCGCTCGACTCGCCCAACGCGTGCGCCCCGAGAGCGTTCGCCGACTCGTCACGCTGATCGGTCTCGCGATCACTGTGATGCTCTTCGCCCGGAGATTTCTGCGCTGAAACACGAACGGAGCGCGGGCGCGCACAGAGTGAAGCCGTCCCACCCTTCGGTTACGCTACACTCTCGATCGTGAGCTTTCGCCTCGTCTTGCCGCGGGGGCGACCTGCACCGGTGGTGGTGGAGGTTCCGCACGCGGGGCTGCGTATCCCAGAGAGCGTTTCGAAGGAGATCCAGTGCGATCCGCGCGATGTCCTGCGGGACGCCGACGCGTACGTGGACGAGCTGTTCTCGGGCAGCCACGAGAGCGGAGCGACGCTGCTCGTGGCCGACGTGAGCCGCTTCGTCGTGGACTTGAACCGCGAAGACGACGACGTCGACGCGCTCACCGTCCCCGAGATTTGCCCGCAGAAGCCCTGCCGACACGGCTCTCACGGGCTGTGCAACCACGCCCCGCGCGGGCTCATCTGGCGCGAGAGCACCGAGGGCAAAGAGCTCCTCCGCGCGCCGCTCGACCTCGCGGCGTTCAACCACCGGATGAACGCGTTTTATCGCCCGTATCACAGCGCGCTCGAACAGCGCGCCCGCGAGCTCCGCGCCATCTTCGGCTACGTCATCATCCTCAGCGCGCACTCGATGCCCGCCTACGGCCGCGGCCCCGACGGAACCCGCACGCGCCGCGCCGACGTCGTCCCCGGAACGCGCGGTCAAACCACAGCCCACCCCTCGCTCATCAACCTGCTCGACGCGCACTTTCGCACCGCGGGGCTCAGCGTCCGTCACGATGATCCCTACCGCGGCGGCGCCACCACCGCGCGCTGGGGCCGCGTGCGCGAGGGCTTTCACGCGATGCAGGTCGAGCTCAACCGCGCCCTGTACATGGACGAGGGCAGCCTCGTGCGAAAGCGCGACGGAATGCAGTGGCTCTCGCGCTTGTGCAACGACCTCGTCCTGCGCCTGTGCAACGTCGACGCGCGCGAGCAGCTCGCGCCCTGAGTCCCTTCGCGCCAACGTTGGCACGCGGTGCGCCAACGTTGGCGCGAGCGAAGCCCCCGTGAATCGCCCGCTTGTCGACGGTCAACTCGCGCCGCTCGCCTTCGTGCACACTCGAGCGCCAACGCCATGCACGCATTTCTCGACACGCTCATCGACGAGCACGAGCGCATCCTCGACGCGCTGACGGCGCTCCATGATTTCGCGCGCTTCTTCGCGGCCAACGAGGACGAGCCCCGCGCCCCGCTGCGCGAGTTCGTCGCCTTCTTTCGCGAGTACGTGGACGAGTGGCACCACCACAAAGAGGAAGACCTCTTGTTCGAGGCGCTGTTCACCGCGGGATTTCCCAAGAACACAGGCCCCGTCGCGTGCATGAACCACGAGCACGTCGACGGCCGCGCGCACGTGAAGTCGCTCGCCACGATCGCCAACGGCGAAGGCCCCCTCTCGGTCGCCGAGCTCGCCTCGCTCGTCGAAGTGTCCGCGGACTACGCGCGCATGCTCGCCAACCACATCGCCAAAGAGAACCAGATGCTCTACCCGATGGCGCAGCGCGCGCTCGGCGACGACGCGCTCGACGTGCTCGACGCGCGGGTGCGCGCCGATCGCAAAGCGGGCTCCCTCGAGTTCGAGCGCACGATGGCGCGGCTGTGCGCAACGTTCACCGCGCACCGCGCGAAGCGAGCGGAGCCCGTGAGCGCACCACAGCCGTGACGACGGCGCGCGGGCAATGACATCCGTCATCGCGACGGTGTGCGAGCTCTGCGACGGTCGCTGCCAAGAAAGGCAGAGGCCGAAGCAATGCTCTCGAAGAAAGCCGCACGTGCGTTCTTTCTGTTCGGGACGGCGCTGTGCTCGTTGGTGTTCGTCGGATTGACGGTCGACACGTTTCGACGAATCCCCTCGCAGACACACGCAGAGCGCCTGACTCCCGCCGCGATCCGAGGAAAGCACCTCTGGGATCGCAACAACTGTATGGGCTGCCACACGCTGCTCGGCGAAGGCGCGTACTACGCGCCCGAGCTCACGCGGGTGTATCGCCGCCGTGGGCCCGAGTTCATCCGCGCGATGCTGCGCGATCCCGAGGCCATGTATCCGGGCCAGCGACGGATGCAGAACTATCACTTCGACGCGGCGCAGATCGACGATCTCGTCGCGTTTCTGCAGTGGATCGACGGGATGGACCTCAACGGGTTTCCTGCGGCGCCCGCGCTCAACGCGGTCGCAGCGCCCGGAGGCAACTCCGTCGCGCCGACGGCGAATCGACCGCAGGTGTTCAATCAACTGTGCGTCGCGTGCCACTCGCTCGGAGGAAGCGGCGGCGCGGTCGGCCCCGCGCTCGACCGCGTCGGCGACCGACTCGACCGCGCGTACCTCACGCGCTGGCTGCAAAACCCGCAGCAAGTCCGCCCCGGAACAGCGATGCCGCGCCTGCCCCTCAGCGAGGCGCAGATCACTGAGCTCACCGCGTTTCTCTCTCAGCTCCGCGCAGAGGTGCGGCGATGAAATACCAATCTCAACGCGTCGCCTGGTGGTTCTTCGCGACGTGCATGCTCTTGTTCAGCCTGCAGCTCGTGTACGGCTTCATCATGGGCTTCGCCCACGCGGGCTACGACAGCCTGCACCCGGTGATCCCGTTTCACGCGGCGCGCGCGACGCACACCAACCTGCTCGTGATGTGGCTGCTCTGCGGCTTCATGGGCGCGGCGTACTACATCATTCCTGAAGAAGCAGACCGAGAGCTGTACTCGACGAAGCTCGCGATGGTGCAGCTCGCAGCGCTCGTGATCGTCGGCGTGACGGCCATCATCGGCTTCCACTTGAATTGGTGGGAGGGCCGCAAGTTCTTGGAGATCCCCAGGCCGCTCGACTTCTTGGTGGTCGTCGACGTGCTCATGTTCATCTTCAACATCGGCATGACCGTGAAGAACGGGCGGCGCTTCACGACGACGAGCCTCGTGCTCTTCTTCGGGCTGTTCGCCGCCGCGCTGCTCTACCTGCCGGGAATGCTCCCCACCGACAACCAGACGCACGACTCGTACTGGCGTTGGTGGGTGGTCCACCTCTGGGTCGAAGGTGTGTGGGAGCTGATCATGGGAGGAATCCTCTCGTTCTTGCTCATCAAGCTCACCGGCGTGGACCGCGAGGTGATCGAGAAGTGGCTCTACGTAATCGTGGGGCTCACGTTTCTCTCGGGCATCCTCGGCACGGGCCACCACTATTACTTCATCGGAACGCCGAGCTACTGGAAGTGGATCGGCGCCCTCTTCAGCGCGCTCGAGCCCCTCGCGTTTCTCGGCATGGCCATCTACGCGATCACCATGGCGCGCAAGGGCGGCCGCAATCACCCCAACCGCACTGCGCTTCATTGGACCGTCGGCTGCGCGATCATGTCCTTCGTCGGCGCAGGCTTCTTGGGCTTCGCGCACACGCTCCCGTCGGTCAACCTCTACACGCACGGGACGCTCGTCACCGCCATGCACGGACACATGGCCTTCTGGGGCGCGTACGCGATGATCGTCCTCGCGATGATCTCCTACGCGTTGCCCAACCTCACGGGCCGACGCCTTCACGACTCGACCGCGTCGGTCTTCGCCTTCTGGGCCTCCAACGTCGGAATGATCGCGATGACCCTCGCCTTCGCCGTCGCCGGCGTCGCGCAGGTCTACCTCGAGCGCAGGCTCGGCATGGACTTCATCGTCGTGCAGCGCGAGATCGAAGTGCACTTCATCGGGCTCATCCTCGCGGCGACGCTCTTCACCGCGGGCATCTCGGCCTTCGTTTACAACTTCATCCGCTTCGGAAAGCCCGTCGGCGAAGTCCTCGCCGAAGGCGCCTCCGACGCGACGCCCGAAGAGCTCGAACGCGACGCGACGGCCACGCCATGAGCGCGCAATCCTCGACGAAAGAGCGCCCTTTCTACCGTCCGATCGGGCACGAAGCCTCGGTGTTTCGCAGCGCGTACTCGAAGCGGCTGCCGGTGTTGCTCAAGGGGCCGACGGGCTGCGGCAAGTCGCGCTTCGTCGAGGCGATGGCGGCAGAGCTCGGTCGACCGCTCGTGACCGTCGCGTGCAACGACGAGACTTCGTCCGCGGATTTGCTGGGTCGATGGCTCGTTCGCGGCGGAGAAACTCAGTGGATGGACGGCCCCGTCACGCGCGCGGTTCGCGAGGGCGCCGTGCTCTACCTCGACGAGGTGGCCGAGGCGCGCGAAGACGTGATCGTCGTCGTTCACCCGCTGAGCGATCACCGTCGGCAGCTGTTCATCGACCGCCGCGACGAGCACATCACCGCGGCACCAGAATTCATGTTGGTCGTGAGCTTCAACCCTGGCTATCGCCGCGGGATCAAAGAGCTCAAGCCATCGACGCGACAGCGCTTCGTCTCGCTGCAGTTCGACTACCCCGAGCCAGCGATCGAAGCAGAGATCGTCGCGACCGAAGCCAACGTCGAGCCGAGCGTCGCCAAGAAGCTCGTCGCGCTGGCCACGAAGATCCGCGCCCTCGAAGAGCCCGGGATCAACGAGACGGTCTCGACGCGCCTGCTCGTAGGAGCCGCGCAGCTCATGCACGCGGGGCTCGCTCCGCGCGTGGCGTGCGGCGCGGCCGTCGTGCAGCCGCTCACCGACGACAAGACCACGGCCAAGGCCCTTCAAGAGCTCTGCAACCTGGTGTTTTGAGATGGGCTGGGACGAGGCGATCTTCGGCTGGCTCTTTCGTCGCGCGCGCGGCTTGATCGACAAGCGACCGAGCGACGAAGCGCGAGCCAAGAGCGCGACGCTCGAAGAGCTCGGCCCGTCGTTGGCGATCGTCGCGAGCGCCGTGGCAGAGCAGAAGGTCGAGCTGCGCGCGGCGGACGGACACGGGGGGTTCGCGGCGGGGGTGATTTGGGTTCCTGCTGTGATTTCAGAGGCGGAATCGAAGTCTCTGAACGAGCGCATCATCGTGGTGCGCGTGCTCACGAGCGCCGTCGCGATGCGCGAAGGGATCGCGTTGCCGCGGGCGATGAGCGAGCGCGAGAGCCTCGCGTGGACCGCGGTCGCGATGTGCTACGCGCGACGCAAGATCGACGACGAGCTCCCCGCCGCGAGCGAGCTCGTCCGCGACGAGTACGAGCGCGCCCTCGCGAATCGATCGAACAGCGACGCCGATCCGCTCGAAGCTCTGGTCCGTCGAGCGCTTCGCGACGAGCTCGACGCGCGCTCGTGGCTCGCAGCGGCCGAGCGCGAGTGTGCGCTCGTTCGCGGAGAAGGCGCTGCGCAAACGCCGCTCGCGTGGCCGCTGCTTCGACCCGCGAGCGCCGCGACGGACGCAGCCACGATGCGACGAACTCCCATGCCCACGCGCTCGCTCGCGAGCGGAACAGAGCGCAAGGGCCGCGACCGCGAGACGGTCCAGCGCATCACGATGAAAGAAGAGCGGCTCGACGAGAACCCGCTCGTGCACTCGTTCGAGAAGGTGCACACCGCCGAGGAGTACAAGGGCGGGCGCAAGTCCGTCGACGGCAGCGACGAGATGGCCGCGCACCAAGAAGCGCTCGACGAGCTGGATCTTCGCGAGGTGATTCGCTCGTCGCAGACGACCTCGTCCGTGTACCGCGCGGACGTGTGGCTCGACAACGCGAGCGCCGACCTCGCGAGCCCCGACCTCTCGTCGGACGAGGCCTTCACCTACGACGAGTGGAACCACAGCGAGCGCCAATGGCGCCGCGACTGGTGCTCGGTGCGAATGGGCGTTCAGCGCGAGAACGTCGCGAGCGATCGCGCGAAGGCCGAAGCCCAACGAGCGCTGCGTCGATACCGCGAAGAAGTGCGCTCGCTGCGCGCAGAGTTCGAGCGTCGCGAGCAAGCTCGCGCGTGGCGCGCTCGTCAACGAGACGGAGCAGAAGTGGACACCGACGCGGTGGTCGACCGTTTCGCCTCGATCATCGCGGGGCACACTCCGGACGATCGGCTCTACGTCGCCCGCAGGCGCGCGGCGCACGAAGTGGCCACGGTGATCTTGCTCGACGCGAGCCTCTCGACCGACGGCTGGGTCGCTGGACGAAGGGTGCTCGACGTCGAGCGCGAATCCGTGTTGGTCCTCGGTGAAGCGCTGCGAGGGCTGCACGACGAGCTCGCGGTCCTCACGTTTTCGAGCCACACGCGAAGGGACTGCCGCGTCGCGGTGCTCAAGGGCTCACGCGAGCCGTGGGAGCGCGCGTGGACTCGGCTCGGCTCGGTGCAACCCGCGGGCTACACGCGCATCGGCCCTGCGCTTCGACACGCGACGGCGATGCTGCGAAAGACCCACGCGCGCAAGAAGCTCTTGGTGCTCGTGAGCGACGGAAGGCCGACGGACTACGACCGCTACGAGGGTCGCTACGGCGTCGAAGACGTCGCGATGGCCGTGCGCGAAGCCGAGCGAGAACACGTGTTCGTGCACGCGCTGGCCGTCGACAAGCAAGCGCGCGGACACTTCACAGAGATGTTCGGCAAGGGTCGATTCGCGATCCTCTCGCGACCGGACGAGCTCACGCGCGCGATGGGCGCGGTGATCGCGAAGCTCGGCGAGTGAGCGAAGCGAAGGGGGCGTCCACCCGCGCTGGCGAGAGAGCGGCGCTGTGGACTCTCACGCACCGTCAGCGATGGACTGCAGCGCCGCTGCGTCGAGCAGCTCGAAGCCGTCGTCGTCGGTGGTGATCAACGAGCGCTTCTGCCAGTCGCTCGCCGTGCGGATCACCGTCTCGACGCGCGCGCTCACGAGCCGCGCGAGCGACGAGCGCGAGAGCGAGATGGGGATGTGCGTCGTTCCGGTGTGCGTGGTGTCGCCGAAGCGCTCGCCGAGGTGCAGCAGCAACGTCGCGAGCCGCTGCGGAACCGATCCCGCGCTCAGCACATCGATCCTCGATCGAAGGATCAACGTCTGCTCGCAGAGCACTTGGTTGAACGCGAGCGTCAGCGCGGGGTCCGAGTGCATCGCTCGCAGCACGGGCTCTGCTCGAACCGCGATGATCTCGACGGACTCTCCGTGCGCGATCGCCTCGGCGGGGTACGGTCGACGAGAGAGGACCGCGACGGTTCCGACGCACTCGCGGGGGCCGAAGATCGAGAGGGTGGCGATCGTTCCGTTGACCATCTGGCGGACGATCTGGACGAGGCCGCGTTGGATCAACATGAAGTGCGACGAGGGCTCGCCCGTGGTCCACAGCGACTGTCCGTCTTCGAAGCGACGAACGACGGCCTCGCTCGCGATGAGGTCGAGCACCGGCTCGCTCGCGTCTCGAAACAGCGGATTCACTCGTATCCGCGCTCGAAGATCGTCGCCTCGCATCACCACCCAAGCGAGTGTACACAATCACGACGCATACGTCGCTTGTGTACCCGCAGTCACTGCGCGGGCGCGCCGGGCTGTCGCTCGGGCCGGGCTTGCTCGGCGAACTCCGTCGCCATGGCCGCGCGCTCGACGGCCAGCGCGCGTGGGCAGCCCGAGAGATCCGCGCCGAAGCGACGCGCGCTCCAGAGCTGCGTGCAGAGCAGAATGTCCGCCGCGGTGAGCTCGTCGCCGACGCAGAAGCGCCCGCCGAGCCCCTCGTTCGCGATCTGTTCGAGCATTCGCTCGAAGGCCAGCAGCCCTCGCTCGTTGAAGTGCTTGGACCACTCGGCGCGCGCCTCGGGCGTCTCTCTCGCGCGGTTGACGCAGACCGGGCACTGAAAGGGCTGGATTCCCGAGTTGACGTACTCGACGAGCTGGCGCGTTCGCGCGCGAGCGAGCGGGTGCTTGGGAAGCAGCGGCGGCGAAGGAGCGCGCTCTTCGAGGTACTCGATGATGGCGACGGACTCAGCGAGGCAGTGGCCGTCGATCACGAGCGCGGGGACTCTTCCGAGCGGATTGCGCGCGAGGTGCTCGGGCGCGAGCTGCTCACCGGCGCCGAGGTCCACGCTCACGATCTCGAAGTCGATGCGCTTGACCAAGAGCGCCCAACGCACGCGCCACGAAGAGGACGATCGCCAGAATTGATAGAGAACCGTAGGGCTCATCGCGAGCGCGAGCATGGCGCGAGCGCGAGGAGAGCGAACTGACGACGGTCAAGCGCGCCAACGTTGGCACGGGGCACGCCAACGTTGGCACACGCGTCGATGCTGGGATTTGCCGCCTGGCACTCGTGAAGCGGTATCGTCGCGGCTCCAATGCTCCACCGACTGCGCGTCAAGAACTTCAAGCTGCTGCGCGACGTAGAGATCGAGTTCGGCAATCCGCTGACGGTGCTCATCGGCCCCAACGCAGGCGGCAAGAGCACAGTGCTCGAAGTCATCGAGTTCTTGCGCAAGTGCGCGGATCGCGGTCTGCAAGAGGCCGTTCGTCGCCACGGAGGAGCCGCGACGATTCGCAGCATCGGCAGCAACGAGCCGATCGAGATCGAGACGGAGTGGAGCTTCCTACTCTACAAGGTCGCTTTTCAACTGCGCTGGACACTCTCGATCGACGTGAGCCAGAACACGGCGACCGTTCGAGTCGAGACGGTGGACGGAACAAAGGACAACGAACCCATCGAACGGTTGCGCACTGACGAGAGCGGCAACCGCCTCGTGAGAGCGACGGACGGCGCGTGGCGAGCGATCTCCGCCAAACCCACGCAGCTCGCGCTCGAACCCATTGCCTGGAACGCTGACGATCCACTCGCGTGGTTGTGGTTCCTCGCCAAAGAACCGCGAATGTACGGATCGATGAGCGTCGCCCCGAGCTGGCTGCGCGACGGAGACATCGTGCTCGCCTCTCCGCGAGACTCCGTTGTGATCGCGCCCGAGCCGTTCATCAAGCCCGACGGGCAAGGTCTCGCCAACGCGCTCTACAACCTGTTCACCGAGCACTCTGCGGCGTGGGATCAACTGCTCCGCGCAGTGCAGTCGGAGTTCAGCTTCGTGCACCGGATCGTGTTTCCGCCCGATGGCGGAGGATCGAAGATCTCGTTCGCCATCGAAGACAAGCGCTTCGATCGCAAGAAGGTCTACGCGTCGCAGCTCTCGGACGGATTCATCTCGTACCTCGTGTTGCTCACGGTCGTCCTCCAGCCAGACCAGTTCTCGCTGCTGCTGCTCGACGAGCCCGAGTCGCACTTGCATCCGTCGGCGCTGCGTAGACTCGTCTCGCTGTGCGCAAGCGACCTCAACGCGATGCGCCGCGTCATCATCGCGACGCACTCGAACGCGCTGCTCGACTTTCTCCCCGATCCTGCTGCGGCGATCCGCATCATCGAGCACGGCCCCAACGGCGCGCTCGTTCGCAAGCTCGACCCCGAGGCGCTCGCCGCATGGCGCAAGGACTACACGATGTCCGAGCTGCGCGCGGCGGGGCAGCTCGACAAGGACAACTCGGCGTTCGAGGCCGACGCATGACGCGTGTACTCATCGTGTGGGAGGACGAGTATTGGCAGGCGCTCGACGCTGTCGTTCGCCGCGCACTCGATACCAACAAGAAGAGCGAAGAGAGCGCTCCCTCGGTGCTCGGCGTCACCAGCCGCGGAAACGGCAATTTTCAGCACTTCGTCGAGAGCACCTGGCCCAACGTTCGCCCGAAGGGAACGCCCTCGAACCGCGGCTCGATCGACCACCTCGTGTGTGTGATCGACGGCGACAAACTGCACGAAATCGTCGCCACTGCTTCGCCGATCACCGCCGTCTCGGACGAAGTCGCGAAGGTCCAAGAATGGCAGCGCGACGCTGCGGTCCAATGGAATTCGCAGCTCCGCGCCTGGGCGCCGAAGAGCGTCGACCCATCGACTGTGCACGGCGTCGTGCTCAGTTGGAGCAAAGAGTCGCTGCTGCTCGCGGGCTTCGATCGAGAGGCATTCGAACGCGTCTGGGCTGTCGACAACTCGACGACCGAGCATCGCGCGTTCATCGAGAGCTGCAATCCACGACCAGACGTCACCAAGGCCGAGGACTTCACCGCGCGTTATCGCAAGCCGCGCAAGTGCTTGGATCAACTGCTCGCGACGCACGGAACGAGTCTCCCGTCGAAGAGTGATCCGCGCATCGACGACGCGCTCAGAGGCCTCGCACGAGAAGCGACGAGCGCGCTGTACGACCGCGTCGAGTCACTTCGTACGCTCACGGAATTGCTCTGGCGATTGCATCGCGCCGAGCCCGAGACTGCCCCCACCCCACTCGTGACGACCACAACCAAGAAGAACCGCAAACCCTCTCGGTAGTCACCAGGCAACCATGCGACGCTCTCGCGCATGCAACGCCGCAGCAGCTCGCCCACGAAGAAGCCCTCCGCGAAGAAGAAAGCCTCCGCGCGCAAGACGATCGCCGGTGATCTCTCGGCCGCGAAGGAGGCGCGCTCGACCGCCAGGCAGCGCTTCGATTCGCTCGTCGCGAAGCTCGAAGCCGCACAGCGCGACGAGTCCCGCGGCTGGGACAGCTATTTCGAGATCATCGGAAAGATCCTTCGCGACAAGCTCTGGCTCGCCGCTGGGTTCGACTCGGCGCAGGCGTGGCTCGCGTCCCGCGTGGACGCTCCGATGCGAACCGTGTGGCGAAGCGTTCGCATCGCCGAGAGCTCGAGCCCAGACGAACAAGACCGATACAAGCGCAGCAAGATCGACCTCGCGCTCACGCTCTTCGACGCCCGCGACGCGGCGGACGCGCGCAAGGACGACCGCGAGCACACGCCTTCGACCGAGCCGCGGGTGATCGACTGGGACGCACAACGCTTCTCGGTCGTCCGCGACGGAAAGAAGCGATCGCTCACGCTCGAACAGATCACCGTCGTCGAGCTACAAGCGTTGATCGCCGCGCTCTCGCCGAAGCGCCCGAAGGACAAGCGCACCGAGAGCGAGCTTGCTCTTCGCGTGGCGCTCGACGAAGCCGGACTCACCGAGGTCGCCATCGCGCAGCGCGATCACGTGTACTCGCTGAGCGGTCTGCGCGCGGATCAGTTCGCCGCCCTCGCGAAGGCCCTCACCACCGCGACGAAGCGCTGAGCTCGCTCGCTACCGAGCGAGCACACGAATTCGAGTCACCCGGAGAAAATCACGGTCGTCCGCGAGCGCGACGGCGCCCGGCCCCTCGTCGAGCATCAGCCCCAAGCGCAGGTGAACGACCTCCGCCGCGCGCGTCGGAAACGTCGCGTCCGCCACGCGCCACCCGTCTTCGAAGCGCTCGGACCACATGTGCCCCGACGCGCCGACGTACGTCCCGTTGCGAAACACCAAGAACCCAAACGCCAGCCGAGAAGCAGTCCCGTTGCAGCGCAGCATCGCCGTCGCGAGGACCGAGTGCTCGGTGCAGTCTCCCTCGCGCCCTTCGAAGACCACGTCCGCGGTGACGAAGCCGATCGCGAGGGATTTGTGGGTGATCCACTGATCGACGCGACGAAGGATCGCGTCGGCGCTGCGCTCGTCGGCGGCAGACTCGCAGCGAGAGTGAAGCGGCTCGCGGTCGTAGTCGACGATGAAGCTCGCGGCGTGGTGCTGCGCGGTGGGCGCGGTTCGATCCGCTCCGTCGCGAACGGCTTCGATCGGTCGCGATCGCCCGTCGGAGAACACCAACTCGAAGCGAGCCTCGCCCAACGTCCGCACCGACGGGCTCATCACTTCCACGGCCAACGGCGGCATCGTCGGAACGTTCGAAGGCGCCGCTCCCCTCAACGCCGTCTCTCCGCCCACGAGCTGCGCGCTCGTCGCCACCGCCGCGCGCGTCGTCGCCGTCCTCGTTGTGGGTCGCGGAGCCGCAACGCGCGCCGAGCACCCGTACAACGCCAGCGCGAGCGCTGCGGACAACGCGACGGCCTTGCGCATCAAGGTCTCCCGGCGCGGCGAGCGCGCACGGTCGCCGTCGCTCCGACGAACTCGAATTCGTCCGGCAATCCCGCGGGCCCCATCAACGCGCGGATCGTGCGATCACCGGTCTGCACGGTGATCCACGCGTGAGTGGCATCCACGCGTCGGTGCAGCGAGTAGCGATCGGTGTCGAGCGTGAGCGGATTGCGGCTCGAGATCGACTGCAGCTCGACCGACGCAGGCGCGCGCGGGCCCATGAGCGTGCGAAAGGCTTCGGCGGCCGCGGGCGTTCCTGCGCGCAACGGAGCGGTCGCGGTGACGACGCCCTGCAGCGGTCGCCCCAAGTGAGTGCCCTCGAAGCGATAGCGATGGCTCTGGCCGTCGCGCTCCCACTGGCGCTGAGTGATGGTGCCGTTCTCGTCGTTGAGTCGCATCATCGAGCGAATCACTCCGTCTCGCGAATAGCGCTCGACCACGACGTCGTCGCTCGCGGTGAGATCCAACTCGCTTCGCGCCGCGAGCGACCCGCTGAGCGACGTCTCGATGATCTCTCCGCCCTCTTCTCTGAATCGAATCGCAGTGAAGCCCAGGTTCGTTTCGCCCACCGTGACGATGTAGTTCGCGCCGCCCTGGCTGAGCGCGACCGATCGAAGCATGGGCTCCATCGCGCGATTGAACGTCTGCACGTAGCCCACTTCGTCGTGCATGCAGAGCACCGAGCGATCGGCGACGAGCGCCGAGCGGACCTTGAGCATTCCCGCGCCTGCGTTGGGCCCCGAGGTCACGTAGAGAAATCGCCCTTCGATGTACGGCGATTCGCCGACGAAGCCCGAATCAATGGACTCGATCGCGATGCGCGCCATCGCGCGGCGAACGTTCTCGAACACGCGACGCACGGAGTTCGCCGGGTCGACGATGCTGTCGTACACGATGCACTGCATCGGCTGGCTCGCGCCGATCGCGACCGACACAGAGTGCCCGCCTTCGGAGTTGGTCACCTCCGCGTCGGAAGCCCCGAGAACCACCGAGTGAAAGTCCTCTCCCACGTGCACGGCTCGCTCCGTGAGCACCGTCGTGCTCTCGCGCTGCGCGAGGCGACGATAGTTCGCCAACGCCGCGTTCTGCGCAGGCGCGCGTGAAGCGCCCGTGTTCGAGCTCGTGCTCGTGCTCGCGCGAGCGTTGGCCTCGCTCTCAGCGTTGAGCTCCGACTGCGCGCCGTTCGACTGTGATTGCGTCGTCGCGCACCCAGAGGCGCTCACGGACAACGCCACGGTCAACGCCAACACGCTGCGGCCTGCGCCGCGCCCCGAGATCATCCCCAGAACCATGCGGGCGACGATAGCAATTCCTCGGACAAACGTTGCAGCGAGAAACGACATCTCATCGCTGCTCGTCTGGCGCGGCGCGACTCGATGCAGGATGCATCGAGCGTGACGTCGCGGGAATCAGAGGAGCAGCGAGGCGCTCTATCGCGCCGCGAGATACAGCGCGTCGCGCCAGGCGAGCAGGTCCGAGCACTCGTCCACGAGCTCGTCCGCGGTCCACGCGCGACGCACCGCGGGCCCAATCGAGATGTGCGCGACCTCGACGGGCCTCACCGTCCACAAGAGCGTCGCGAGCAAGATGTCCGTCGCCGTCAGCGTCTCGCGCGTGTGAACGACGCTCGTGTCCACCAGCGGCCGCACTTCGCGCAGCACCTCGCGCAACGTCTCGATGTTCTCTTGCACGCGGTCGAGCGGGGCGCTGTGCTTCTTGGCGATGAACTTCGCTCCTTGCGCGGCGACGGGCGCGGCGAGCGCGGCCATGAACGCGGGGACCGCCGCGGTCGCGCTCTCTTTGAGCGCCGCGGGGTCCGCCACCACGCGCGAAGTGACCCGCGCTCGCGTGGCGTGCAGCGCGCGCTCGATCTTCTCGACGAGCGAGCGCGTCGCGGCGAGGTCCGTGATCAACGGCCGCGATGCGCCTCGATCCGCGCGTACGATGATGGCGAGCGAGTCCATGAAGCGCTCGCCCGAGTCATCGACAAACAGCGGAACGGTCGCCTTCTGCCCCGAGGGAACCTTCGCCCTCGCGCGCAGCAACGGCTCGCCGAGCATCGGGACGTGCTCGTGATAGCGATAGACGATCCCGTGGTGGTCGAGCGCCCATCGAGCGCGTTCGGTCCACGGTGAATACGCGAGCCCATAGAGGTGAGCGGTCATCGCCGAGAGGGTGACATTTCACCGGGCCTCGTGTCGTGCCAACGTTGGCGCACCGCGTGCCAACGTTGGCGCCAAGCGAATTCACTCGGTTTCGACGCCGTCCGCGTGGCGATAGCGCATCACGACGCGCGTGTCCGGCGCGGGCAGCGCCCTTCGCTCTTCGCGATCGAGCGCTCGCAGCTCGGGGCCGCACGACTCGACCTCGACCAACTCGAACCCACGCCTCGCATACCAGGGTTCGTTGAACGAAATCGCGCCGTACGTCGTGAGCCAGAGCGCTCCGTCCCGTACGCTCCAACGCTTCGCGCGCGCGAGCAGCGCCCGGCCCACTCCCCTGCCCTGCCACGCGCGAACAACGGACAACTGCTGCACGAACGGCGCTCCGTCGAGGCGCGCGAGCGAGATGAACGCGATCGGCGCTCGCGTGTCCGTCGCGCACGCGACGAGGGTGAGCCCTGCGTCGAGCGAGCGCTGCCATCGAGCGCTCTCGCCCTCGGTGAACGCCCCGTCGAGCGAGGCGCTGATCGAGAGCCCCACGTCCGCGTAGCGAAGGCACGCATCCTCGTCGATCGAACGAAGCGCGTCGAGCTCACCGGTCTTCGCGGGGCGAATGAAGAACGGCGCTGCGTGTGTCTGCGGCGAGAAGAACTCTTCGCGCGTGAGCTCGAGCAAGTAGACCGCGGCGCCCTCGCCATCGTCGGCGACCGAGCGCACGAAGCGAAATCCCGCTTTCTCGTACGCGCGGATCGCGATGAAGTTGTCCACGAGCGGGTCGATCACGATCGAGCGAACCTCGGGCTGCGCGAAGATGAACCGCTCGAGGTGCGCTCGGATCATCGCCGGCCCCACGCCGCGGTGCGCGAGCGACGGCTCGCCGATGATCACGTCGCAGTTGCACGTGTTGGGATCATCGACGCGGTAGTGCCTTCGAATCTCGTCGAACGCGCCGAGCTTCTCGTGCTCGATGAGCGCGATCTCGCGGCCCTGATAGCCGACGATGTGCGCTCGAATCGGGATCGTTCGATCGACGATGGGGCCGTACTCTTGTTCGAGCTCGTCGAGCGTCATCCCTTCGCGGCAGTACCAGCGCGCCGCGTGCGGAGCGTTGAACCACCGCAAGAGCGTCGAGAAATCCCCGCGCGTGAGCGGTCGAAACGTGAACTCCGAGGCGCGAGCGTTCATGGCGGAGCAAACCGCGAGGCGGGGCCCGGCTATTCCGCGGGCGCTCTCTGAACAAACGCAGGCAGCGTCGACCATCGAAGCGGGCCGTAGAACACCTGGCCTTGCTCTCGCGTCGCGATCAACGCCCGGTGCGACGCGGAGACGGTCACCACGGCTGCGCTGTTCGCGCCGACGACTCGAAGCGTCGCTCGGTCGACGACGACCTGCGGCAACAACAAGTGTCGAGCGGTCCAGCGCGCCACGTCGGGCGGCTCGCGACGGACCGGAAAGCGAACGACCGTCTGCGAATCCGCGGAGAACAACGCATAGCGCCCGTCGATCTCGAGCAGCGCCTGCGCTCCGTCCGAGTCCACGAGCGCCCCCTGCAGGGGACTGAGCGCGCCGGATCGAAGGTCGTACACCGCGGCGCCTCGCGGGGTCTCGAAGAAGTAGAACCGCTCGCGGATCGGGTGGCGCTCACCTGGGCGACCGATCACGAACGGCAGCGCGGTCCTTCCGCGCTCGTCGAGCAACTCCGCTCGAACAGCGGCGCCCCGCGGACGCATGCACGCGAGCAACAAGCGCCCCGATGGCTCGTCGCGCGCAAGCACCCGCGCACCACAAGAGGCACGAGCGAGCTCGCGAGGCGCAGCGCCAGCGCGAAACTCCGTGAGCGCGCCGTTGCGAGCGCCGATCAATCGATCGCCGAGGGTCGTCACGACGTTCTCTGCGTCGACGGGCTGCAGCGTCTCGGTCGAGAACCAACGCTGAACCGCAGCGTCGCCCGTGACGCGCGAGACGTAGATCACGACCGAGCTCGGCCGACAGCGGCGCGGAGGAATGTTCGACTCGATTCCCGGCGGCTCGATGGCGCCGCTTGCGTTGGTGTCGCGCAGGACCGCTTCGATCCGAGCCCACCGCGACGACGGCAGCGAAGCGCGAACAAACAGCCCCTCGCCCGCAGAGAACTCGCGCTCTGCGCCGTCCGCCATCGCGCGCAGCACGAGCGTCGCGCGCGCGCCTCGCGAGCGGACGTAGAGCATGAGCGCTCCATCGGGCGAGAACGTCGCCGCGCCGTGCGGCTGGAGGGTGTCTGCGTCGCCCGTCGGATCCGCGCGCAGCTCGACCTCACGAGACGTCCTCGCGTCGAGCAAACGCAGCCGCTGATCGCGAACACACACCATCGCGTCACCGGTCGGACTCGCGGCGACGAAGTCTTCGATCGGCGTCGCGAACGAGCCTCTCGCGAAGAGATACGGCCGCATCGCGTCGCCCTCGAGTTCGCCAGAGAATCCCCGCGTCCACGCCACGAGCTCACCGTCGCGGTTGGTGTCTTCGCGGGCCTGACAGAGCACCGCCCAGCGCTCGTGCGGATCGGCCGCGATGAACACCGACGAGACGCTGTCCGAGAGCGAGGCGCGGCCCGCGTCGGGCGCGATCCCATCGCTCGCGTCGCGCGGGGACGATGCGTCGTCGACGGCGTGCGGCGCGGTGACGGTCGGCGCCCCGTCGGCGCGGCTCGGGGCCCTGCGCGAGCACGCTGCGAGCAACGAGAGCGCGAGCACCGTACGAGCGCTCATCGTCGACGTTCGTGCGCGCATCGCGCATCCCCGAACCACGGACTGCCGCGAGCGAGCGCGCTCAATCGACATGGCGCTGGCCTGCGGCGATCTCTTGTCGCAGCGCCTCGACGCGCTCGACCACCGCGGGACGAAGGTGCCGCGCGTGCGGTCCGCGAGAGACCCAGTCGATCCCGCGATCGGCCACGCCGAACGCGCGGATTCCGTTGTCACCGCGGACGAAGCGCCCCGCAGCGACGTCGTGAATCGTGTCGAACACGGCGACGTCCACGCGCTTGATCATCGAGGTGAGCACGGCGTCCGGCATCTCGTCGTACTGGTCTGCGTCCACGCCGATCGCGAAGCGACGGAGCCTGTGCGCCGCGACGAATACGCCGTGTCCGGTCGTGCCCGAAGCGTGAAAGATCACGTCGACGCCCTGCGCGTATTGGGCCGTCGCGAGCGCTTCTCCCTTGGCCGGATCGCGAAACGCGTTGGGCGTGCTGCCCGCGTACGCCGCGGTCACCGTGCACGTCGCGCACACCGCGCGAACGCCCGCGCGATACCCGCGCTCGAACTTGCGGATGAGCGGAATGTCCATCCCGCCCACAAACCCCACCCTGCCCGTCTGCGAGCTGAGCGCCGCTGCGGCTCCGACGAGAAACGTCCCTTCTTCTTCGCGAAACCCCAGGCCGACGACGTTGGACGGAACCGCTCCGCGCTCGGGCGGCGCGTAATCCACGCACGCGAAGCGCACCGCGCCGTAGTCCCGCGCGACCTCGTCGATGTCCCGCGAGAACATGTACCCGACGCCGATCACCAGATCGAACCCACGCGCGGCGAACAAGCGAAGCGCCGAGACGCGATCGTCCGCGTCCATGGGCTCGACGTACTCGACGCTCGCGCCGAGCTCAGCCCGCGCGCGCGCCAGCCCTGCGTACGCCGCGTCGTTGAAGCTCTTGTCTCCGCGCCCGCCCACGTCGAACACGAGCCCCACGCGCGCCGCGCGCAGCCCCGCGGGTGGAGCGGCGGTCGTCGCGGTCGGGTCCGGTCGCCGCGCAGGCAACGCGCAAGTCGCCCCAGCCAGAACGAGCGTTGCGAGCGAGAGCGTCGTCTTCGAGCGAAGAGAACTCATGGGGAGGACCGTAGACCGTTCGCCGCGAAGAGTACCGAGATTGCCCCGAGACACGAAGGTCCGTATTCGAGCGGATCGCCGCGCTGCCCCAACGACGAGCGCAGTTGTTCTGCGAACCGGAGTAAGCTCGCCGGGATGAACGAGAGGCGATCGATCGCCGTGGTGTTTTGTGCGCTGACCGCGATGTCTGCGCTCGCCGCGCCCAGCGCAGGACAGGCGCAAGAGCTGTCTCGCGACGAGCGCGACGAGCTGGCGCGCGTGCACTTTCGCGCAGGCTCGCGCTACTTCGACCTGCACAGGTACGCCGAGGCAGCGCACGAGTTCGAGCAAGTGTTCGAGCTCACCGGTCAGCGGCCGCTCTTGTACAACGCCGCGCGCTCGTGGGAGGCCGCGGGCAACGCGCGCAACGCGGTGCGGGCGTACCGGCAGTTTCTCGACGGAGACACCGCGGGCATCGATCGCGCGCGAGTCGAGGCGCAGATCAACGCGCTGGCCGACCGCGCGCGGCAAGAAGAGCAAGCGGCGGCGCAGCGCACAGCGGCGGGGTGCCCCGAGCCGGTGGCAGTAGCGGCAGCAGCGCCCACGAATTCAAGCGCGCCGGCGCGGGCCGAGACAAGCGCGAGCGCCGTTTCGCTGCTGCAATTGCAGACGCGAGTGACGTACCAGCACCGCCCGCTCGACGCCGCGGCGCCGTGGGTCTTGCTCGGGATCGGCGCGGTGTTCGGCTCGCTCTCGATCTGGCAAGCCGCTGCGTACGCGACGGACGTCGCCGCGGTGCAAGGCCCCGGACCGTGGACCGTGCAGCGATCGCTCGCGCAGGGCTCGGCGCAGGACGAGTCTCGCAACGCGATCACCGCGGGCGCGACGGGAGGGCTCTTTCTGCTCACCGGAGGGCTCTGGCTCGCGCTGCGAGGGCGCGGCGAGCGGCACGAAGAGGTGATTCGCACGGCGTGGATCGCGCCGACGCTCAACGGGGCGGTCGCAGGAGGAAGGTTCTGATGCGCGCTCGTTTCGCGGTGAGTCTGTTCGCGGTCGCGGCGTTGAGCGGGGCGCAAGCGTGCGTTCCGCAGCCCAACGCGCAGGGGGCGGTGACGTGCGGGGCAGGAGACATCTGCCCCGCGGGGTTTGTCTGCGCGTTCGGCCACTGTTGTCCCGCCGACGCGGGCGTTCAACAGTGCCCGCAGGCGCAGTACGTCGAGCCAAGCAACAACGGCAGCCTCGCGTGCAACGCGCGCGGCGAGTGCCCTGCAGCGCACGGATTCACCTGTCGCATGGGCCTGGCGTGCTGCGCCGAGGGCGACGGCGGGACCGGTCTGTGCGCGCCGGGCGCGCCGGGCGCCGCGTGCACCGCGGGCTCATCGTGCGACCCGTTCACGGCGATGGGCGAGGCCGCGCGCTGCGTGACCGAAGTTTCTCCGGTCATCTCTGGGCTCGGAACGCTGGGGGACGCGATCCGCATCCCCGTTCCCAACGGGATCTGCTCGGCCCCGTGCGACCCGTCCAACATCCGCGCGTGCGGCGCGAGCGCGTACTGCATGGGCGTGCTTCGCGTGCCCGGCCAACCCGCGAACCTCAGCGGGATCTGCGCTGCGCGCTGCAAGTTTCCCGCGGGACAGCCGTACGCCCCGTGCCGCAGCGATCGCACGCCCGCGGGCACCGTCACGCTGTACTCGTGCTACCCGCTCGCCGACGGAAGCAGCTCGACCGAGGGCTTCTGCTTCCCCGACTGCACTCGTGACGACTACTGCGCGCGGCTCTCCTCGGCGCTCGTCCCGTTGCGCTGCGACCCTGCTTCGCACGTGTGCGTCAGCGGCGCGCCGATGGTCCGAGACCGATGATGAACCGCTATTCACTCGCGACGAGCCTCTGCCTCGCCTCGCTCTCGACGCTCGCGCCATCGCTTGTGTACGCGCAGTCCGCCTCGGTCGAGAGCATCCCCGCCAACGTGCGATCGGACCTCGCGCGGACGCATTTTCGCACGGGGATGCGCTACTTCGACCTCGGGCGATTCAGCGAGGCCGCCGTCGAGTTCGAGCGAGTCTTCGAGTTCACTGGGCAGTCCGAGCTGCTCTACAACATCGCTCGATCCCACGAGAGCGCAGGAAACCTCCAGCGCGCCCTCGAGACCTACGACCAGTTCGTGCAGCGCGAGCCGAGCGCGCCCAACGCCAGCGCCATTCGAGCGCACGCCGACGAGCTTCGCGCCCGCGTCCGCAGCGAGAGCGCAGCCCATCTCCAGCGCCCAGCGCCTTCGTCGAGCCCCTCGGCCCTGCGGTGCGCCGATGGATCCGCGCCGACCGCGAGCGACGACTCGACCCCTGCGAGCAGCGCCAACACCGCGAGTGCGGCCCGCGCCCCGCAGGCCAGCGCGCTGCCGATGCCGCTGCTGCAGCTGCGCACGCGCGTCGTGTACGAGCGCAGCGCGGTGCACGAGGTGGGACCGTGGGTCCTCGGCTCGGCGGGGCTGATCCTCGCGGGATTCGGCGCGTGGCAGTCGGTCAACGCCCTGCAGCAGACCGCGCTGATCGACCGCGCCAATCGCAGCGATCCCGCCGGCTGGACGATCCCCGTTCAAGACGCGTACGACCGCGCGCCGACGAGCACCGCGCTCGCGTGGGGCTTGAGCGCGAGCGGAGGCTGCGCCATCGCAGGAGCGGTCGCGTGGCTGCTCGCGCGCGGGCCCGGAGCGCGGCGAGAGCTGGTCGTCGCGGCCGTCCCTTCAGCGGGCGGGGCGGTGATGCTGAGCGCGGGAGGCCGGTTTTGATGCGCTCGATCGCGTTGAGCCTCTCGCTGTTGGCACTGGCCACGAGCGCGTGCGGGGTGCCGCCGCTCAGCGCCAACGGCGCGATCGTGTGCGGGAGCGACCGCACCGGGGGCGGCTGTCCCGCGGGCTACGCGTGCACGTTCGGCCGCTGTTGCCCGAGCCACACCCTCGTCGACGGCGGCGTCGGAGCGTGCCCAGCGCCGGAGCTCTTGCCGACGGACGGCTCGATCAAGTGCCTCCCGGGAACCCGCGAAAACCCTGGAATCTGCCCGTCGAACTTCGAGTGCCGCCTCGGCCGATGCTGTCCGAGCGACCGCGCAGGGACGGGGTTGTGCTCGCCCGCGCGGCTCGGCGCTCCGTGCGCGGACGACGCCTCGTGCGGAGCGCCCGCGAGCAACCTCACGTGCTTCACCCGCGAGCCGGGCGGAGCGTTCGTCGCGCCCAACGGATACTGCGCGCGACCGACGGCGTGCGTCGCGACGGACCCCAACTCGTGCGGCGAGGGCAACGTGTGCATCTCGGGGTTTTGCTATCCGCGCTGCGTGGTTCCGGTCGGAGCCGATCGCGTGGCGTGCAGAGGAGCGGCGGGCACAGCGGCGCCCATCTATTCATGTCGAAGGATCTCGGCGGACGACACGTCGACCGATGGCTTCTGCTTGATGGACTGCGGACCCAACGGAGAAAACGCCGCGCAGGTGTGCGCCGACGGGGCGCGATGCGACCGCGCTTCGGGCTACTGCGACAGCTCGTGCATGACGCTCAACGACTGCCCGACCGCGGCGTTCGCGTGCCAGACGAGCCGCTGCGTTCGCGTGCACGCGCAGTGCAACAGCAACGACGACTGCAACGACACCTCGATCACGCAGCGGCCCTTCTCGTGCGCGCCGCACCCCGACTGGACCGGCGCCGCCGCGCGCGGAAAGGTCTGCGTCCTCACCCGCGCCACCGCCTGCACCAACGGAACCCCCTGTCGCGACGCCGTCCCCGTCGAGGGCGGGATCGTTCGCTTCCCCTGCGTCCGCGGCGTGTGCGTGGTGACGTTCGAAGCGCAGTGACGCGCGAGCGCTGAGCCCCCCAGCGGATCCGCGCGAACGAGCTCAGCGGTGGCCGAGGCGCTCTTCGGCCATGCGATCGGCGATCACGTGCGACGAGATGCCCTCGCGATCGGCGCGGTCGAGGACCGTGTAAATCGTGTCGTAGATCTTCATCACGCGCTCGCGGACCTTCGCTTCGTCGTAGCCCTTGACCTCTTGGGCGACGTTGCAGAGGCCGCCGGCGTTGATGGCGTAGTCCGGCGCGTACGCGATGCCCTTGTTGCGCAGGGCGTCGCCGTGACGCGGCTCAGCCAGGACGTTGTTCGCCGCGCCCGCGACGATCTTCACCTTCAAGCGCGGGATCGTCTCGTCGTTGATCCCCGCGCCGAGCGCGCAAGGAGCGAAGACGTCCGCTTCGACGTCGAGGATCGAGTCCGCGGCGACCACCGTGGCCTTGAACTCGTCCGCGCAACGCGCGGTGCGCTGCGCGTCGACGTCGCACACGGTGAGCCTGGCGCCGAGCGCGAAGAGCTCTTTGCAGAGGTAGTAGCCGACGTGGCCGACGCCCTGCACCGTGACGTGCACGCCGTCGAGCGAGTCGCGCTTGAGCTTGTGCTTCACCGAGGCTTCGATCCCGCGACGAACGCCGAGCGCGGTGAACGGCGAGGGGTCTCCC
The DNA here is from genome assembly GCA_046351515.1 of Polyangiales bacterium. Taxonomy (GTDB): domain Bacteria; phylum Myxococcota_A; class Polyangia; order Polyangiales. Next base: position 37,868 of record JAXLYJ010000040.1, on the reverse strand, counting down.
GAGCCGCCCTTCTCCTTGGAGACGCCGGTGACGAACTTCGTCTTCGTGCGGATCACGTCCATGTCCGCCGTCGCCGTGCCCGAGTCCTCAGCGGTGATGTAGCGACCGCCGAGGTTGTCGATGAACTTGCCGAAGTCTTCGAAGAGACGCGTGCGGTCGAAGTCGCCCTTGGGCTTGATGAGCACGCTCTTTCCGCCGCCCAGGTCGAGCCCCGTGATGGCGGCCTTGTAGCTCATCCCGCGGGCCAACCGCAGCGCGTCGGTGAACGCAGCGCCCTCGTCAGCGTAGTGGATGAAGCGGCATCCGCCGAGGGACGGGCCGAGCTTGGTGTCGTGAATCGCGATGATCGCAGCGAGGCCCGAGGCCTCGTCGCGACGCACATGCACTTCGCCGTATCCATAGCCGGCCATCGTCTTGAACAGTTCCATTACGCTGCTCCTCGAATCACTGGTGCGACGCGCTCGTTCATCGTTGTTCGAGCGCGCCCTTCTTCGAACCGGCGCGGTATGTACGGGGGCGCCTCGCATGCGGTCAAGCCCGTGTTTTCTGCGGTTTTTCAACGCTCTGCGTCACGCGCGTTGACCGACGTACAGGGCTGCGAGAAGGTTGCGGCCTCGTCGTGAGTCCACGCAGTTTGCGCGCGTTCGTCTTGCTCACCGTCGTCGGGCTCTGTCCGAGCGCGGCCCTCGCTCAATCGTCGTCGCGCGAAGCCCCAGCGCCCAACGACGACGGCGTCTACGGTCGACTGCGACGCGACACGGTGTTCGTGATCGAAGGCGGCGGCGGCTTCGCAGTGACGAACAACGAGGTGCGCCCTTCGTTCAACGGGACGCTGCGCGTGCGCGCGCTGGACACCATCGGGCTGTACGCGGCCTATCAAAACGCCCCAGGCGCGAGCCGCAGCGACGCGCTCGGCCTCGGCTTGGACCTGCGCATCCTGACCTTGGGGCGGATCTTCTCGGACCTCGAGCGCGGGCCACGACTGTTGGACCTGTGGCTCGACTCGATCGGGCTCGAGCTCGGCGCCGCGTGGATGCGCCCGGGAGCCGCGTTGAACCAGGGCTCGGGCGTCGGATTCTGGCTCGGCGGCGGCATGGAGCTCCCGCTGTTCTGGAGCTCCGGCGACGCGTTCTGCCTGCGGCTGCAGGGACGCTGGACGCACTCGTCGGCGTTCGACGGGCTTGCCAGCGGGCCGTTTCAGGACGATTCGTTCACCCTCTCGGCCAACCTCGTCGTGAGGCTCATGGCCAACCTCGGACACGTGAGATCAGGTCGTTGATGCGCAAGCGAATCCTCTCGGGAATGCAGCCTACGGGCGAGCTCCACCTCGGCAATTACCTCGGCGCGCTCGCGAATTGGGCGCGCCTGCAAGACGACTACGACTGCTTCTTCTGCGTCGTCGACCAGCACGCGATCACCGTCGATCACGACCCGAAGGCCCTGCCTGGACGCGTGTTCGACATGGCGGTCTCGTACCTCGCGGGAGGCATCGACCCCGAGCGCGCGACGGTCTTCGTGCAGAGCGCAGTGCCCGAGCACACCGAGCTCGCGTGGTACCTCAACGCCGTCACGCAGTACGGCGAGCTCACGCGGATGACGCAGTTCAAAGACAAGAGCGAGGGCGGTGAAGCGACCTCCGCGCTGTTCACCTATCCCGTGCTCATGGCCGCGGACATCTTGATCTACAAGGCCACGCACGTGCCCGTGGGCGAGGATCAAACGCAGCACCTCGAGCTCGCGCGCAACGTCGCGCAGCGCTTCAACACGAAGTTCAAGAAGGGCTACTTCCCTCTGCCCGAAGGCCTCTACTCGAACACGCCGCGCATCATGGGCCTCGACGGACTTCGCAAGATGTCCAAGAGCCTCGGCAATCACATCGCGATGCTCGAAGAGCCCAAGCCCCTGTGGAAGAAGCTCGCCGGCGCGTACACCGATCCGCAGCGCACGACGCAAGACGAGCCCGGGCGCCCCGAGATCTGCAACGTCTACAAGATGCACACGGCCCTCACAGACGCCGCGCGATTGCCGGTGCTGGCCGACAACTGTCGCACCGCGAGCGCGGGCTGCGGGCACTGCAAAAAAGAGCTCGAGGGATCGCTCAACGCCGCGCTCGGCCCCATGCGCGAGCGCGCCAAAGAGCTGCGGGCCAACCCTGACCGAGTGCACGAGATCCTGCGCGAGGGCGCTCGCAAGGCGCGCGCGGTGGCGCAAGAGACCCTGCGCGAAGTGCGCTCGCTCATGGGGATCATCGGGCCGCAATGAGCGCGCGAGAGCGCCGGGCCCGTGCGTTGTTCACCGTGGTGCTCGCCGCGTGGTTCGCGCTCGCTCAGTGCTCGTCGCCGCGCGCGGACTCGCCCGAAGACTCGCTGGCCTCGTGGGTCACAGCGATGAACGCCTCGCGCGGCGACCCGAGCACGCGCCGCCGCGCGTTCGAGCTGCTCTCGCAGCGCGCGAGAGACAACCTCTCGCGCAGGGCCGCGGTGGCCGCGCAGCTCAGCGGCCGCGAGGTCAAGCCTTGGGAGATGCTCGCGCCCGGGAGATTTGCGCTTCGATTCGCGTTCGATCGACAGCAGCTCCGCGCGAGGATCGACGGTGATCGCGCGACGGTGACCGCGCGTGGGCCGAGGGCGGAGGTGGCGGAGGTTCCGATGGTGCGAGAAGAAGGGCAGTGGCGCGTGGACCTCGCGCTGCCCGAGCCGGCGGGGCCGCTGCGACTGCAGGGCGGTTCGACGGAGCAGCGCTCGCTCGCGAGGTGACAGAAGCGCGAAGCGCGCCGCGATTTTGCGCTCGCGCTCGGTGTGGTGGCATGAATGCCTTCGCAGGGCGACGCGCGGCGCGGAGATCAGGGACCTCCGAGGCCAACGTCATCGCTGCAGTCTGGGACGTCAGGCGCGCACGATCGCGTGCGCGCACAGTGGAGGTATCGCGGTGTTGTCAACGATCACTGGAGCCAAGGTTTTCTCTGCCACCCGCGCGAAGGAGCGCGAAGAGCTCGGAGAGAGCATCACCCGCTGGCTGCGCGCCAATCCCGCGCTGGAGATCGTCGACAAGATCGTGACCCAGAGCTCGGATCAAGAGTTTCACTGCCTGACGATCACGTTGTTCTACCGCGACGTCGCAGCGTGAGCGCGCGCGAGGGGGAGCGCGACGATTCGACGCAGCGAGAGGGGGCGACGCGCGGCGCGGATGGTGTAGGGTCCGCGCGCCATGATTCCTCGGTATACACCCGGTGATTTCGCGCAGCTCTGGAGCGCCGAGCGCAGGCTCGCGATCTTTCTCGAAGTCGAGCTCGCGGCGTGCGAGGCGATGGAGGGCGCGGGAGTCGTTCCGCAAGGGACGGCGGCGGCGATCCGCGCGAAGAACATCACGCTCGACCCCGCGCGCGTCGACGAGATCGAGCAGGTCACGCGCCACGACGTGATCGCGTTTCTCACGCACGTCGAAGAGCTCGCGGGGCCGCCCGCGCGCTGGCTGCACCGAGGGATGACCTCGAGCGACGTGCTCGACACCTCGTTCGCGATTCAGCTCCGAGAGGCAGCGGACCTGCTCGACACGCGCTTGCGCGGGCTGATCTTCGCCCTGCGTCGCCGCGTCGAAGAGCACAGGCGCACCGTGATGATCGGTCGCTCGCACGGAATCCACGCAGAGCCCATCACCTTCGGCCTCGCCCTCGCCGGTCACTACAGCGAGCTCGTCCGCGGCCTCGATCGCCTCGCCGCCGCGCGCAACGAGATCTCCGTCGGCACGATCTCCGGCGCCGTCGGGACGATGGCTCACCTGTCACCGGCCATCGAAGAGCACGCGCTCGCGAAGCTCGGGCTGCGCGCAGAGCCCGTTCCGACGCAGGTCGTTCCGCGCGATCGTCACGCGGCGTACTTCTCTGCGCTGGCCGTGATCGCGACGGGCGTCGAGCGGCTCGCGACCAACGTTCGCCACTGGCAACGCACCGAGGTGCTCGAAGCCGAAGAGCCCTTCACGCCGGGACAGAAGGGATCGAGCGCGATGCCCCACAAGCGCAACCCGATCCTCAGCGAGAACCTCTGCGGCCTCGCGCGCATGGTCCGCGCGTACGCAGGCGCTTCGCTCGAAAACGTCGCGCTCTGGCACGAGCGAGACATCTCGCACTCGAGCGCCGAGCGCATGCTCGCCCCCGACGCCACCACGACCTTGGGCTTCATGTTGGAGCGCTGCCGAAAGCTCGTCGAAGGCCTCGTGGTCTACCCCGAGAACATGCGCACCAACCTCGAGAAGACCGGCGGTCTGTGGGCCAGCGAAGCGGTCTTGCTCGCGCTCGTCCACAGCGGAATGGCCCGACAAGAAGCGTACGTCTTCGTCCAGCGCAACGCGATGAAGGCGTGGCGCCACGAGGGGGATTTTCTGTCGAACCTGCTCGGCGACAGCGACGTCGTCTCGCGCATCGGCGAGCAGAAAGTGCGCGAGGCGTTCTCGCTCGAGCACGCGCTGCACAACGTCGACGCGCTCATTGATCGCGCGCTGGCGTTGAAGGTCTGAGCGCTCGCCCATCGACGCAGCGGCCGTTGGCGCTCATTGGTGCTCGGCGCGGTTTCGTGTACGGTGCGCCGCGCGATGGTCGACGAAGCCCTCTTGCGCAAGGCGCTCTCGGTACCTCTCGATCGCACGGATTTTTCCGGGCTCGGATCGAAGTACGAGGGCAAGGTTCGAGACTGTTACACCACGGCGGACGGACGGCGCGTGCTGATCACCACGGATCGCATCTCCGCCTTCGATCGCGTGCTCGGAACGCTGCCTCTCAAGGGCCAGGTCCTGAACCGCATGGCGACGTTTTGGTTCGAGCTCACCAAGGACGTGTGCCCGAGCCACCTGCTCGCGTCGCCTGATCCCAACGTGATGATCGGCGTCGAGTGCACGCCGCTGCCGCTCGAAGTGGTCGTGCGCGCGTACCTCACGGGCGTCACGTCGACGAGCATTTGGACCGCGTACGCGCGGGGTGATCGCACGTTCTGCGGCCACGCGTTGCCCGAGGGACTGAAGAAGAACGACAAGCTCCCGCAGCCCATCGTCACGCCGAGCACCAAGGCCGAGAAGGGCGGGCACGACGAGAGCGTCTCGGGCGCCGAGCTCATCGCGAAGGGGATCATCTCGAGAGAAGATTTCGAGACGGTCGAGCGACTCGCGCTCAAGGTCTTCGCTCGCGGACAAGAGCACTGCCTGAAGAACGGGCTGATCTTGGTCGATACGAAGTACGAGTTCGGCCGCGCTCCCGACGGCCGCATCGTTCTCATGGACGAGATCCACACGCCCGACTCGTCGCGCTACTGGTTCGCGGCGAGCTACGAGGCGCGCAAGGCCGCGGGCGAAGAGCCCGAGTCGTTCGACAAGGAGTACGTGCGACGATGGCTCGCGGCGCAGGGATTTACCGGGGACGGACCGATCCCGGCGATCCCCGATGACATCCGCGTCGAAGCGGCGCGCAGGTACATCGAGGCGTACGAGATGGTGACGGGACAGACGTTTGTTCCGGACCTCGAAGCCCCGCTGCCGCGCATCGCGAAGGCGCTGGGACTGAGCGGGCAGACTGCAACAACCTCGAGCAACAAGGGCAAGGCTACGATGCGAGCGCGTGTGTACGTGACGTTGAAGCGTGAAGTGCTGGATCCGCAGGGCGAAGCAGTGCGCAAGGGCCTCGCGTCCCTCGGCGTCGACGGAGTCAAAGACGCTCGCGTCGGAAAGGTCATCGACCTCGAGGTCGAGGGCGACGAAGCAACGGCGCGCGAGAAGATCGAGAAGGCCGCGCGATCTCTGTTGGCCAACCCGGTGATCGAAGACTTCGAAGTGAAGATCCTCTGAGATTCTGCGACCGGGGACGGTGTTCAAAAGTTCATTTGTTGCTCGGCGCCCTGGAAATTGACTCACAGAGCGCATCTCCGAGCGCGACAAATGAACTTTTGAACACCGTCCCCTAGACCTACAAACTCCCTTCGCGCGGGGCTCAGCCCGCCATGCCGACGATCACCAAGAGCTCGTCGAACTCTTCGAGCACATAGTCGGGACGGGCGGCGATGATGGCGTCGCTGCCGCCCATGCCGAAGGTGACGGCCGCGGAGCGCATCCCCGCTCGACGCGCTGCGTAGATGTCGCGCAGCGTGTCGCCCACCATGAGCGCTCGCTCCGGGGCCACGTCGAGCTTCGCGCACACGTGCAGCAAGAGGTCCGGCGCGGGCTTGTGCGGCATGGTGGTCCCTGCGGTGCCTTCGATCGCGTCGAAGAACTGCTCGGCGTCCAGCGTTCGAAGCATCTCGCGGGCGACAGAACCACGCTTGGTCGTCGCCACCCCCAAGCGAACCTTCGGCCGCATCGTCGAGAGCGCCTCGAGCGTGTCTTTCACCCCGGGAAACAGCGCGGTGCCAACGTGACCGTGCGTGTCGTACGCGTGTCGATACGCTTGAGCGAAGCGCGGAAACATCGCGGGATCCGCGCCCGGCGCGGCCACGGCGAAGATCTCGTCGAGCGGCGATCCGTCCACCATCGCGAGCAGCCCCTTGGGGACAGGCAGTCCCACTTCGATCAGCGCGCGCTCGATGCCGAGGGCGATGTCGTTGGCGCTGTCGGCGAGCGTTCCGTCGAGGTCGAAGAGGATTGCGTCAAAGGAGGCAGGCGCAGGCGGCGCGTTCATGGTGACGAAAGTCTTACAGCACCCTTGACAGTCACGGGTGCAAACAGGCTCGATACCTCGCACTGGAGCTAGCGCGCGGATGTTCAAGCTCGTCGTCAGCGAGAAGGGTGGGCCCACCAAAGAGATCGACTTCGACAAAGACGAAGTCACGATCGGACGCGTACCCGGCAACGACATCGTCTTGCCAGGAAACAACGTGTCCAAGCGCCACTCACGCGTCGTGCGTCAGGATGGCCGCTTCTTCGTGGTCGACCTGAAGAGCACCAACGGCACGTACCTCAACGGACGCAGGATCATGACCCCGTCGCCTCTGCGCGCGGGAGACAAGATCTTCGTCGGGAGCTTCGTGCTCGTGCTCGAGGCCGCCGACCTCGAGCCCGGTGATCACAGCGAGGTGCCCGAGGAGGGAGCGTCGCTCGTCGAGCCCATTCCGCTCGATCAAGAGCCGATGGAATCGCAGCCGCCCCCCGCGATGGAGCCCGCTGCGCGCCCCACGTTCGCCAACCCGCTCAACGCTGGCCCGCGCGCGGCGATGCAGACGCAGCCCCTGAGCACCGCGCCCGCGATCGCCGCGACGATGGCCGCAGCGTCGCAGTCGCAGCCGCCGATGATCCAGACGCCCGCGCCCATCGCCGGCCCGCGCGCGCCCGGATCGACGCCCTCCCCCGCTGGCGGAATTCGCCCCGCGCCCACCACGGGACAGCCCGGACCGGGCACCCCGTCGACGCCCGGCGCGCCGCCCATCGCCGCGCGCCCCGCGCCCTCGATTCCCACGATGAACGCGGGCACCCCGCTGCCGGGGACGCCGGGCGCTTCTCGTCCCTCGGTTCCGGGCATCGCCGCGCGCGCGCCGGGCTCGGGTTCGAGCACGCCTGCGCGCCCTGCGAGCGGCGCCAACTGGCCGCCGACCAAGCCCGCAGCGACCGCGGCGCCTCCCGTGCCCGCCAGCGCGCCCACGATGCCCGAGCCGATCGCCGAGCCCGATTCCGCGCCCGAGCCGGTTTCGCCGTCGATTCCGCCCGCGCCGATCGCAGCGCAGCCCGCACCCGCAGCGCCGCCAGCGACCGCGTCTGCGCCCCCAGAGCCTCCGCCCGCAGCGCGCGAATCGCACCCGCAAGCGCGCCCGACTGCCGCCGCGATGCCCACGGTCAACGTCGGCTCGAAGGTCGTCGAGTCCGTGATCCAAGCGCACCGGCAGAGCGTCGAGCCCGCGCCTCCTGGCAACGAGTACGCAGCGCTGCTCGCGAGCCTCGTCGCCGACTCGATCGAAGCGGGAGTGAGCGCGGCACAGCACCAACTGGGCGACGCGAGCGCGAGGCAGCGCGCGCGCGCCGTGGTCGACAACCTCGCGCGTGGACGCGATGGATTGCCCGCGGGAGTGACCGCGGATCGGCTCACCCGCGACGTGGTCGCTGAGCTCGTCGGCGCGGGCCCCATCGAGCTCGCGCTCGAAGAGAGCGACGTGACCTCGGTGCTCGTGGCGCCGTCGGGTCGCGTGCTCGTGGGACGCGGCGGCGCCGAAGGGCCGAGCCCGTTCTGGTTCTCGTCTTCCAACGCGGTCGCGACCGCGGTCGATCGCTTGCTGCACGCCGCGGGGACGCAGCGGGTCGGCGAGCAGCCCTTCATCGAGTGCGTGCTGCCCGATGCGATCGGTCGCGGCGGCGCGCGGATGACCGTGGTGTACGCGCCTGGAGCTCCGGCTCCGTCCGTCTCGATCGAGCGCGCGACGCGCAGGGCCGCGACGGCGGCAGAGCTCGTCGCAGCGGGCGTCCTGTCCGCGGCAGCGCAGCGCACGGTGGGCCTCGCGCTCGACTCGCGGCGCAACGTGTTCATCATCGGCCCGCGCGGCAGCGCGCGGAGCACGATCTTGGGCTCGATCGTCGCGCAGCTCGCGGGCAACGAGCGCGTCGTGGCGCTCGAAGCGCGGCCCGAGCTGTCCGTGGTTCATCGCGACGTGAGCGCGGTTCCGCTCACGAAGGACCCGAAGCGCTCGCTCGATTTCGCGCACGCGCTCAGGCCGCAGCGACTGGTGGTCGCGCACGTCGATGACGCGATCGCCGGCTCGCTGCTCTCGATGATGGTGACCGGCTCCGAGGGGATGGTCGTCGTGCTCGAAGGCCCCTCTGGCGCGAGCGCGCTGCATCACCTCGCCAACGCGACCGGCGCGAAGGACGAGGCGCTCGCGAGAGTGCAGGCGACGCGGCCGTTCGTCGTGCAGCTCGCGCGTTTGGGCGATGGGTCTGCGCGCGTCGCCTCGCTCGGCGAAGCGCGGGTCGACAGCGGCCACGTCGTGATCGACGAGCTGTTTGTGTTGCGCGTCGCGCGCGGCGCAGCGGATCGAGGCACGATCGCCGCCGAGCTCGTCGCTACAGGAACCAATCCTTCGTTCGGTGGATGATTGCCGCGCCACCCGTCGCGTGGCAGCGTTGAGGCGTCATGGTGAAGAGGCTGGTCCTCGGGCTGCTCAAGGGGCTCGTGATCGCAGGCGCGCTCGGGGCGCTGTTCTTCTACGCGTTCGGGCTGCACGCGGTCAGCGGCGTCGGCGCGTTTCTTCTCGCGGGCCTCGCGACGCTCGTCGCTGGAATCTTCGCGGGTCAACCTCCATGGAAGAAAGGCGCGTGGATCGGCTCGATCCTGAAGGGTGTCTTCGGCTTCGCGCTCGGCGCGGGGATGTACTGGCTCGTGCAGAAGTTTGCTCCAGGCACGGACCTGCAGAGCATCCTTCGCTCGAACGAGCCGACGACGATCGCGACGGCGCCGCTCACGTTCATGCCGATCGTGGGCGCGATCTACTCGATGCTCGTCGAGGTCGACGACGGCGCTGAAGAGGGATCGACCGCGGATCCCGCGAGCGAGAAGAAGACCGGCGTTCGCGTCGAGGACATCGACGTGGGCGAAGAAGAGGGCGTCGAGGTCGGCGCGGGAGAGTCGAAGTCGAAGGGCTCAGCGAAGCGCTGAGCGACCGCGGAGGGGGCCAGCGCGATGAGTGCTCACTGAAAGCGCGATGAGCGCTCACTGAAAGCGCGATGAGCGCTCACTGAAAGCGCGATGAGCGCTCACTGAAAGCGCGATGAGCGCTCACTGAAAGCGCGATGAGCGCTCACTGCATGGTGGGAATGCCGCCGGGCATCGTCTGTCCGCGCTGCTGTGCGGCGCGCATCTCGTACTTGCTCGGGCACTTCGCGACGACCTCGCGCGCGTCGAACTCGCCCGACGCCAACAGTCGCCCGCGCACCGTCACGCCGATCCCCTCGCGAAACGTGTCCGGAACGATCCCCACATAATGCACCGGCATCGACCGCCCGTTGCGCTCGACGCGAAAGCGAAACTCTCGCGAGCCGCTCTGGTTCTGCACCGTGCCCGTCTGCACCATCCCCTCGACGCGCAGCTCGCCCTGCGATTGATAGCGCGCGGGCTCGGCCATCACCTCGTCGACGTACTTGCTGTACACGAGCGCGCCCTGCCCCGGCTTGAAGGTCGAGCCGATCACGACCACCACGCCCATGATCACCGCGACCATGATCCACGGGCCGAGGTTGCGCTTGGGGTCGCGGCGGCGACCGTTGCTCTCGCGCGGAGGCGCTGAAATCGCAGGCGGATCGACGTTGTCGTGCAGATCGACGTCGGCCGACTCAGGGGTGTTGCTCGATTCGCTCATGGAAGTCGTCACGCAAAAGTGTAGGGCCGGTATGTGCCCCGCGGCCAGTGGGCGCGCGAGCCGTGCGCTGGGGTATAGCGCATTGTGAGCGCGGTGGGAGCGCTGGTCTTCCCGTGCAGATCGCGAGCCGATGAGCGTGATAGCCTGCACCGTGATGAGACACTTGTCGGCGTGGCTGGGCGCGATCGTGGCGCTCGGCGCATGCCATCGCGATCCGCCTGCGACGACGAGGCCCGGAGAGATCGTTCCGCTCGACCCGGCAGGGCTCGCGCGCGTTCGCGCGAACGAAAGCGCCCGACGCCCCTCGCAGCCGGCGCTGCGCGTCGTCGCGTGGGAAGCAGTCGTGTCCGAAGAGGTCGGCCGCTCGCTGCCCGCGGCCACGATCGACGGCTTCGCGCCCTCGCTCATCCGTCGCCTCGAGGCCCTCGACGCGTGGAGCCCCCGCGCAGCGCGCCAGGGATTCAACGCACGAATGACCTTCGCGCTCAGCCGCACCACGCTCACCTCGCTCGTGCGCGAGCAGCTCGCGCGCCCTGGCTACGTCGAGATCGTCACCCAAGACGTCTGCCCCAAGTTCGTCAACCCCAGGCCGCTGCCCAACGTGCGATGGGTCAACGTCGAGGATCGCTACGACGTTCCGCTGGTCGATCCCAACGCAGGAGGCGTCGCGCCGCTCGTCGCGCTGCGCCTCGCGTTCTCGACCTTCGCGCTGCCCGAGAACCTCCAATGGGCGCACGGCGCGATGCGCTCGTCCGAAGGAGCGGTCTCTCGCCGAGGCTTCTGCATCCGCAGCAGCAAGCTCGCCGCGCCCGCGTTCAGCGAGATCCGCGCGACGCTCGACCCCGCGACGCTCGCGCCCATGCTCGAGGTCTCGCTCACCGACCAAGGCACCAACGCCCTGCTGCTCTATCAACAGCAACAAACCGGCCCCGAGAGCGACCCGCTGAACTATCTGCTCAGCGTAGACAACGAGATCGTCGGCCCGGTGCGGCTCGTTCGTGGCGACGCAGGGCCAGCAAAAATCCAGGTCATTCCGACATCGCAGCTCGGCAGCGTAAGCCCCGAGCTCGTCGGAGCGTTGTGGAGAAGCGGCCCCATCGCCGTCCCGTTCACCATCGAAGAGACCACGCCTCCCACCACCACGGGGACGAGCGCTCCTACGCCGTAGCTCTCTCGCGCGGCCCAGGAGCGCGGACGCGCCCCACCGCACGGAGAACCACGACGCCCATGCACACTCGACGCTCTGTTCGCGCAGCGATGCTCGCGCCCCTCGCCGCGGCGCTCGTCGCGAGCGCGCCCGACGCGAGCGCGTTCTGCGGCTTCTACGTCGCGCCGAGCGGCGATCGCTTGCTCAACAACGCCACCCAAGTGGCGCTCATGCGCTCGGGACAACGCACGGTGCTCTCGATGAGCAACCAGTACGAAGGCCCTCCGCAGGACTTCGCGATGGTCGTCCCCGTCCCCATCGTCCTTCAGCAAGAGAACGTCCGCACGCTGCCGCACGAGCTCTTCGAGCACCTCGAGCAGTACACCGCGCCCCGCCTCGTCGAGTACTGGGAGCAAGATCCCTGCGCGCCCGAGCCTCCCGTCGTCATGGAGATGGCGAGCGCTGGCGCGATTCCGACCTCGGCGCCCTCGAGCATGACCGACGATTCGTCGCACGGAGTCCGCATCGAAGCGCGCTTCGTCGTCGGCGAGTATCAAGTGCTCGTGCTCTCGGCGACGCAGTCGTCAGGGCTCGAACTGTGGCTGCGAGAGAACCGCTACAACATTCCGCAAGGCGCGGCAGAGGCGCTCGCGCCGTACGTCCGAGAGGGGATGAAGTTCTTCGTCGCGCGCGTGGACATCGCGCGCGTGCGACGGTTGCCGAGCGGAAGGGCGCGGCTTTCTCCGCTGCGATTTCACTACGACTCGCAAGACTTTCGTCTGCCCGTTCGCTTGGGATTGCTCAACGCCCCCTCGAACCAAGAGCTCGTCGTCTACCTCTTGCACCCCACGCAGCGCTTCGAGGTCGCCAACCTCCCCAACGTGTTCATCCCCACGAACTTGGACGTGAGCGACCGCGTTCGAAGCAACTTCGCCAGCTTCTACAACGGCCTGTTCGACGCCACCATGCAGCGCATGAACAACCGCGCCGTCGTCACCGAATACGCGTGGAACACGACGGGCTGCGACCCCTGCACCGGCCCTGTGATGGACGCGAGCGAGCTCAGCACGCTCGGCGCCGATGCGCTCGCGGGCGACGAGTACCACTCGGGCTTCACCATCACGCGGCTGCACACGCGGTACTCGCGCGAGACGCTCACGGACGACCTCGTGTTTCGCGAGGCGCAGCCCGCGGTCGGAGGCCGCGAGTTCGCCCAGGATCCCAACGGAGGAATCGAGCGCGGCGGCCGCGTCGAGCCGAACGGGATCAACAATTTTCAAGCGCGCTACGCGATCCGTCACCCGTGGACCGGAGCGATCTCGTGCGCCAACCCGCGGCGCGGCGTGTGGGGCGGTCCGCCCAACGGTCAGCCGCAGCAGCCGCAGTCCGCCAAGGACCTCGCTGAGACGTCTCGCGCTGGAATTTCGCTGAGCGAAAACGTGTTCACGCCGATCCCCGAGCTCGCCGTGCGCGGCTCGGTGCAGCCCAACATGCCCGGCGCCCCGCGGACGCGCGCCTGCGGGTGCTCGACCGTCGCGGCGCCGTCGAGCCCGCAGTGGCTCTTGGCGCTCTCGGGCGCGGTCGTGCTCGCGCTCGGCGGCGCGAGAGCTGTGCGACGAAGGCCAAGCAAGCGATAAGCTCCTCGGTCACACGGCGATGGCACCGCAGCACGCACGACACCGAGCCTCGATCGCGGCGATGGCCTTCGCGCTCTTCGCCGTCGCGTGCGGCGCGCGCAACGGTCGGCCGACGGCTCAGCACACGAATTCAACTTCGGACGGCTGCGCTCCCTCGAGCGACGCCGCGGCGGACGGCGCGCTCGAGCTGGCGTTGGCCGTGATTCCTCGCGCGAGGGCGCCGTTCACCGCGCCGCTCGCGGACCGAACGCTCTTCGCGTACGCCCCGTCCAACGCGCGCTCGACGGACAACAGGCCGCTGCCGCAGGACACGTTCACCGCGCTCGATCAGTGCTCGGTGTGCCACGCGGCGGTCTTCGACCAATGGAACCGCAGCGCGCACCGCTTCTCGTCCATGGACAACGCGATCTACGCGCCGTCCTTCGAGGTCGCGCGGCGCGATCGCTACATCGCCGGGACGCGCTTCTGCGCGGGCTGCCACGACCCCGCGCTCTTGTTCGGCGGCGACGTGGACGGCTCGCCGATCCCGCGCAACCACGAGCGCGCGTCCTTGGGCGTGGGCTGCGTCCTGTGTCACTCGGTCGAGCGGCTGCACGATCGCACGGGCAACGGCGGGTACGTGATGGCGCGAGAGCACATCAGCGAGACCTTTCCCGAGAGGCAATCGGACGGGACTTTTACGGGGGTTGCGCCGCATCGCGCGCGGGTGATGAACGACACCGTGCGCTCGGCCGAGCTGTGCGGGACGTGCCACAAGGTCGCCCTCGTCGAAGCGGTGACGCGCGGCCCTTGGCTGCGCGGACAGGACGAGTACACGCCGTGGTCGCAGAGCGCGTACAACGGCAACGACCCCAATCGCTACGACCCCGAGGTCGAGCGGCGCACGTGCATCGACTGCCACATGCCGCGAGAGCAGAGCGCGCTGCGGGACGTCTCTGCGCGAGACGGCCGCGTTCGATCGCATCGGTTCTTGGGCGGGCACACGGCGATGGCGGCGCTCAACGGCGATCCGGACACGCTCGCGCGGCAGCGCGCGATGCTCGAAGGAGCCGTGCGCATCGACGTGTTTCGCGCTCCGTCCGTGACGACCGAGCGGGTCGAGCCGCTGCCGATCGAAGAGGTCGCGCTGCGGCCGGGCGAGCGCGCGACGCTCGACGTGGTGATGGTCAACGAGCGCGTGGGCCATAGTTTTCCTGGGGGGACGGCGGACGTCGCGGACGTGTGGGTCGAGCTCACCGTGCGCGACGCGCGCGATCGCGTGGTGCTGCAGTCGGGCGTGGCGGGCCGCGATGGCAGCGCGGACGAGGACGCGCATCGGCTCCGCACGCGCCCCATCGACGAGCGCGGAGCGCCCGCGGAGATGCGCGATCCCCATCGCTATCGAGCGCAGGCGTACGACACGACGCTGCCGGTGCGAGCGGCGAGAGTGGTGCGTTTCGCCGGAGAAATTCCTGCAAACGCGACGGCCCCGCTGCGCGTGACGGCGCGGCTGCTGCACCGTCGGATCACCGATCCGTACTGGGCGTTCATCTGCCGAGAGCGCGAGCGAGCAGGCGGCGAGCGATGCCCCGAGCGACCGACGACCGTCGTCGCGCAGTACGACAACGCGCCCCCCGAGGGCACCGCGCGCTGGAGGCGCTTCTACGATCACGGGCGCGCGCTCGGCGAAGGGCAGGTGCAAGAGCGCGTCGGCGAGGCCCTTCCGTCCCTCGAAATCGCCCGCAATCTGCACGGGAGCCACGCCGGCCCGTGGACCGAGCTCGCGCGCGTGGCCATTCGCCAGAGCCGCACCGAGGACGCGTGGAGCCTGCTCGCGCGCGCCGAGCAGATCGACCCGCGAAGCCCCGTCCCGAACTACCTGCGCGCGATGGCGAGCGCCGAGGTGTGGCACTTCGACGACACCATCGAGCCGCTGTTGCGCGTGCGCGCAGCGATGCCGCGCTATCCCCGCGCGATCGAGATGCTGGCCAACGCCGTCGGCCTCGCGGGCCAGCACGAACAAGCGCTGAGCCTGCTGTTCGAAGGGATGCGCCTCGACCCCGAGCGCCCGCTCATGCTCAACCTCCTGGCGATCGAGCTCGAGTCGCTCGGCGCGCAGCAAGAGAGCCAGCGCGCGCGCGAAGCATACGAGAGGCATCGCTTTCACGACGGCGTTCCGGGGTTGCGAGCGCGGTGCAAGCGAGAGGTGCCCAACTGCCAGCGCGAGAGCGAGGCCGTGCACACGCACCCCATGCGTTGAGCGACCGTTGCACGGGGTGTAATTCCACGGGGAGCGGGATTGGTGTTATGAACGCCGGCCCCTCCGCCCATGATCGACTACGACGCGCACGTCTGGCGCAAATACCTGTTCGCCGTCCGCGGTTCGATGGTGCGCGAGATCATCTATCGCGTCCTCGGAACGACGGGGTGGGCGCTCATCGTCGGCATCTTCGACGAGTACTTCATCCACAAGACGATCCCGTCGGTGGTGCACGGGCTCGTCGGCACCGCGCTCGGCCTTCTGCTCGTCTTTCGCACCAACGCCTCGTACGACCGCTTCTGGGAGGGGCGAAAGCTCTGGGGCGGGATCGTCAACGAGACGCGCAACCTCGCGCGGCTCTCGAAGGTGCTGATCGCCTCGCAAGACCCGCGGATGCACAGCGAGATCGTCCGCTGGACCGTCGCCTTCTGCTACGCGGCGATGCACTCGCTGCGAGGGCGCAAGGACATCGGCCCCATGGCCGAAGTGCTCCCGAAGGGCTCGGTCAAGTGCGCGCTCGACGCGCAGCACACGCCGCTGTGGATCGCGACCCGCATCACGCAGCTCATCAACGAGGCGCGCAAGAAGGGCTACGTCGACACCGTTCAAGCGCAGGCGCTCGACAACAACACGCAGCTGCTCATCGACTACATCGGCGGCTGCGAGCGCATCGTGAAGACGCCGCTGCCGTTCGCGTACGTCGTGCACCTTCGACGCGCGCTGATCCTCTACACGTTTACGCTGCCGTTCGCGCTGCTCAAAGACCTCGGCTGGGCGATGGTCGCCGCGGTCTTCATCGTCGCGTACATCTTCTTCGGCATCGAAGAGATCGGCGTGCAGATCGAGGACCCGTTCGGCTACGACGACAACGATCTGCCGCTCGAGCGCATCTGCAACACCATCGAGAACAACCTGCTCGCCACCATCGACGGCGAGGTGTTTCACAAGCCCCCCACCAAGGGCGACGAAGCGCCGCAGAGCATGGTGTGAACGCCCGCTGCCGTTGAGCAGCGCTGCGACTCGAGCGCTGTGATTCGTGCGATCCCCCTCGCGATGGTGCTGCGTTACACGCGCTCGATCACGCGCGCGATGAGCCGGTCCATCGCGGCGGTCGTGCCGAGCGAGCCGCCCACGTCCCGCGTGCATTCGCCGGCGATCACGCAGTCGCGGACGGCGTCTTCGATCACGGTCTCGACGCCGGTCACGCCGAGGTGCGTGAGCATCATGCCGACGGTGAGCGCGCTGGCGAAGGGGTTGGCGACGTCTTTTCCTGCGAGCGGAGGGGCGCTTCCGTGCACCGGCTCGAACAGACCAGGGCCGTCGCTCGTGGGGTTGATGTTGGCGCTCGGAGCCATTCCGAGCCCGCCCTGAAGCGCCGCGCCGAGGTCCGTCACGATGTCGCCGAACAAGTTGTTGGTGACGACGACCTGGATGTTCTCGGGCTCGTGGATCATGTAGAGGCACAGCGCGTCGACGTATACGTGTCGCGGCTCGATGCCGGGGTAGTCCTTCGCGACCTCGAAGAACGCGCGGTACCACAGCTCGTGCGCGTGCTTCATGGCGTTGCTCTTGTCCGCCATGTGCACGCGGGTCTTGCCGTTCGCCTTCGCAAACTCGAACGCGGCGCGCAGGATGCGCTCGACGCCCTTGCGCGTGTTGATGTCCTCGTTGATCGCGATCTCGTCGGGCGTCCCCTTGCGGACCTGGCCGCCGACGCCGACGTAGACGCCCTCGGTGTTCTCACGAAAGACCGTAAAATCCACGTCGCGCGCGCGCTTGTGCTTGAGCGGACAGAGCTTGTCGTCCAGGCACTTCACCGGGCGAACGTTGGCGTACAGCTCGAGGCCGAAGCGAAAGCCGAACAAGATGTCCCGAGCGTGCTCGAGGCCGGGGACACGCGGGTCGCCCAGCGCGCCGAGCAGCACGGCGCCGCAGGTGTCTTTCACTTCCTGAAAGGTCTCTTTGGGCAGCGTGGTCTTGTCGCGGAGATAGCGGTCCGCGCCGAGGTCCAAGTGCCACAGGCTCAGGCCGAGGGGGCGCTTCTTGTCGATCGCCTCCATCAGCCGAACGGCCTCGCGCATCACGTCCACGCCGATCCCGTCACCCGGGAGAACCGCCACTCGCTTGCTCTTCGCCATCGCAGGTAAGGCGCGTGTACCACCGTACCACGAATCGGACCATGGCCTCTCTCGCGCGCCGAGCGTGAGGTCGAGAGCGCGCCTCGAATCGTCCACCGTTGACAGCGACTATCCTGCGGTGAAACGCTCTCGCCCGATGCGTGTCATCGCTGCCGGACGAACCGACGTCGGGCTACAACGCGAGCACAACGAAGACAGCTTCGTTCTGCTCGATCAACATGGGTTGTTCGTCGTCGCTGACGGAATGGGCGGCCATCGCTCAGGCGACGTCGCCTCGAAGCTCGCGACCGAGACGATCGCTTCGTTCTTCAACACTACGGCGCGTGAGGACGCGACGTGGCCATTCCAGTACGACCCCACGCTGTCGTCGGAAGAAAACAGGCTGCTCACGGGGATCAAGATCGCCAACAAGAGCATCTACGAGCACGGCGTTCGCTCGCGCGATCACCAGGGGATGGGCACGACCATCGTCGGGATGCTCTTCTCTCCGGAGGCGCGCCGGATCTACATCGGGCACGTGGGTGACTCGCGCTGCTACCGCATCCGCGACGGAAAGATCACGCAGCTCACCGACGATCACTCGCTGCTCAACGACTGGCTCAAGGCGATGCCCGAGCTGCCCGAGTCGCAGCGCAGCGAAGTTCCGCGCAACGTGATCACGCGCGCGCTCGGCATGAGCGACACCGTGCAAGTGGACATCTCGATCGATGATCCGCAGCCCGGAGACACGTACGTGCTCTGCAGCGACGGGCTGTCCTCCATGATGGGTGACGAAGAGATCTTGAAGGTCGTCACCGAGGCAGCCTCACCCGAAGAAGCGGTGCAGCGACTGGTCGACGGCGCCAACGCCCACGGCGGCGAAGACAACGTCACGACCATCGTCGCGCGCGTCGTCGAAGACTGACGCACGACGGTCGCGCCCGCGCGATCTGCCCGGCGACCGCGCGTGGGCTCAGCGAATCACGACCCCGTGGTGCCCGAGGTGCCCGAGCCGTCGCCCTCGCCCGAGCCTTCGCCGCCGCTCGACTGCTGGCTGCGAAGCACAGGCTCGCGCCCCGGAACCTTCACCGCCATCAGCTGCCCATCACCGCGGTCCTGGTCGTTGAGCCCGATCTCTCCGTACAAGTGACCGCGACGAACCTCGCCCTCTTGCGAGACGTCGTAGAGCATGTAGCCGCGGCCCGTCACCGGCGATTGAAAGCCGCACGCGCGCTTGTCCTCGCGCCACGTGAAGCGCAGCAAATTGCCCTCGACCGTGCCCTCGAAGTGGCCGAGCACGTGACACTGCGCGCGGTCGTACTCGTAGTCCGCCACCACCGCGTCGCCGGTCTGCTGGATGCTGATGTCGCCCATCAACTGCGAGCGATAGAAGCCCGTGAACAGCTCGCCCGACGGCATCGGTCCCGGGCTCACGTTGACCTGCCGGCCCGTCATCAGGTCTTGCCCCGAAAACGAGAAGCCCTGCGAGGTCTGCTGCCGGCAGCCCGCGGCGAGAACCGCGACCATCGCCCACGAAATCCACTGCATCTTGCGCACGTCTCTCACTCCTTCGATACGAAACTGTCCTGCTTTGCCGAGTTCGCGAGGGGGACGCGTCCAGTCCCTTCGGTGTCGATGCCTCGCCGTCGTCCGGCTCGCGCTCGCGCGTTCGATTGAACCGCGAGCCACCGCGCTAGCCCGGAGTCCCAGAGCCGCTGGCGTGGCACGGGGCGCTGCGTCCAGCAACGGCCGTGACATCGCGGGTGGAGCAGCGACTCTGGGATCCGCGATAGAGCGATTTGGCTCCGTACTGTACACACTCTCGCGCGCCGTTCGAACGGCTACATCGAGCGCCGCTGCGTATACAGTGGCCGCCCCCCACTCCACCGATGGCCGACGAATCCACCCCCTCTCGAGACGCGCCGCCCGACGCGATCGCGTGGCTCTCAGCGCTCGTTCCGGCGGTCGCCGCCGCGCTGCTCGCAGGCGCGTCGATGGGTCACCTCGACGCGCCCGAGCTCGCGACCGCCGCGGCGGGCCTCGGCGTCACGCACCCGCCAGGACACCCGCTGTGGGTGCTCTTGCACGGCGTCGCGTGCGCGCTCGTTCCCATTGGTCCCGTGGCGTTTCGCGTCGCGCTCGCCTCTGCCCTGTGGCTCGCGATCGTCGGCCGCTGCGCGCTCTCGCTCGCGTGGAGCGCGACCGCCCCCGTCGACGACGAAGCCGAGCCCCTCTCCGTCCGCTGGCGCTCGACGCTCTCGCTCGGCGCCGCGCTGCTCGCCTCGCTCAGCGTGGGGCTCGTGCGTCAGGCCACGCGCTCGGAGGTCTATGCGCTCGCTGCCATGCTCGCGATCGCTCCGATCGCGGTGATCACGACCTCGAGCCTCGGCGAGAAGGCCCGCGCCCGCGTCGCCGTCGCGATCGCGCTGCTCGGGCTCGCCAACCACCATTTCATCGCGCTCACCGCGATGCCCGCGCTCGGCGTGCTGCTCGCGCCGATCGTCCGCAAAAACAAAGCCCACTTGATTTCGTGGGTCCCGCCCTTGCTCAGCGCGACCGCGCTCTACGCGGCGCTGCCCCTGCGCGCATCGGCGCAGGCCTCGATCGTCCGACCTCGCTCCATCGGCGAGCTCATCGAGGTAGCCTCGGCGCGAACGTTCGCCAAGAACACCGGCTCGGGCGTGCCCGACGGCGCGGCGGTGCGCGTCGCCGACGTGCTCGACCTGCTCGCCGATTCGCTCTCGTCCGCGGGGATCCTCGCGGGCCTCGTCGGTCTCGCCTTCGCCTTTCGCAAGCGCAGCGCGCTCGAGCGGCAGCGCTGGGCGCTGTTCGCGATGGTGGCCCTGCCGTACGCCGCGCGCGCGTGGCTCGGATTCAGCAGAGACAACCCCGACGCTGCGGGATACCTCGCGCCCGCGATCATCACGCTCGCCGTGCTCTCTGCGCACGGGACCAGCACCGCGCTGCGAACGATCCGCGCCGCCGATCGAACGCCGCAGAAGCCATCGGCCCCAGTGAGAGCGCTGCTCGTGGCGGTCCTCGTGCTCGCTCCGTCCGTCGCGATCCCGCTCTGGGCGCTCTCGAACTCGATCGACCGCACGCAGACCGATCGAACGCAGTCGAGCACCACCCTCGCGCTCTCGGCGATCGCGTCGGCGCCCGCGCGCGCGGTGCTCATGGCGCACGGCCCCAACACGATTTTTCGCCTGCGATACGCGCAGTACGTCGAGGGCGAGCGGCCCGATGTGACCGTCGTCCCCGTGCCGCTCTTGGGCTATCCAGGGATGGTCTCGTCGCTCATCGCACGAGAGCCCGCGCTCGCGCCGGTGTTCACTCGCTACCTGCTGCAGCCAGGGACGAGCATCGCCGCTCGTGAAGCCACGGGGCTCGCCACGCAGCGGCCGGTGATGATCGAGCTGCACCCGGACAACGTCGAAGAGTACGTGCGCTTCGTGCTGCCGTCGGGTCCGTTTGCGACCGTGCTCGAAGCGCCCACGACGCTCGCGGACGTGCGCGCAGGAGCGGCGCGGCACTTCGCGCGCTTCGATCAGCTCGCGACGCAGCTCGGGACCGAGCCGGCGTCCAAGCGAGAGAGCGACGAGGTGCTGCTGTGGATGGCGTTCAACGACGCGCTGTTCTTCGCGGGGCGCGGGGCGCGACCGGAGGCGCGACGATCCATCGAGCGCGCGCTCGAGCGAGCGCCCAACGAGAGTCGATTGCACGCGTTGCGCGCGGCGATCGACGGAACGCCGGGCGACGGGCCGATTCCGCTCAGCGCGATTCTACCGCGGTAAAACCGCGGTAAATCGAAGTTCGCGACGCGCCCCCCGGCGAGCGTCACGAGCGCGCTACCCGATCACGGGTGGTTGCTGTCGAGCTCGGTGACGAACAAGCGCGCGTGGTTGTTCGACGTGCCCGTGAAGGTGCCGACCCAGATGTCGTAGCGACCCGCGGCGGGGTTGTGAAAGTCGATCGCCGGCATGAGCGGGTTGCCCCAGCCCTCGCGGTGGTGGTCGTCGTTGCAGCGCCACTGGGTGTTCGGCTGGTTGATGAGCAGCGTCGCGTCCGCGCCGTTCTCGGTCACGACGTAGAAGCGCAAGAGCGGGAAGGTCGTCCCCGCCTCGAACGTGAAGTGAAAGTCCGGGCGACGCGTCACCATCGAGCGTCCGCAGTCCTCGCCGGTCGCCGCGTCGACGATGCCCAACGAGGCCACGTCCACGGGGTTGCGTCCGCCGCCCGCCGTGAGGGGGAAGGGCCAGGGGTCCGGGGTGAATCCCGTGCGCAGCGCTCCTCCGCCGAAGTTCGCCTGCGCGTTGTAGTCCAGTCGACCCGCGGCCGCGCGCCACGCGGCGATGTGCGCCTCGGTCGGCGAGAACGCGGGCTGCGCGGGCTGCTCGGGCTGCGCGGGCTGCTCAGGCTGCGCGGGCTGCTCGGGCTGCGCAGGGGTCGTGTTCTGCGCGGTGTTTCCCGAGGACTGCGCGGGCTGCGGCTGCGCTTGCTGCGCCTGCTGTCCGCCGCCGCACGCGGCGAGGGCGAGAGCGATGACCGACGAAGTGATGAGCGTTGAATTCATGTGCTTCATAAACGTGACTCTCCCTTTGGGGTGACGTCCCTCCGATGACTCGTGAGTTTGCGATCGAAGGTGCTTCCTGAGGGCCCTCGATCTCTCACGAGTCTGACGCGGACAGTCTTACACCACGTTTCTCTCTGCGGTTCTACTGCGCATCGCGCGACGAGCGGCGACCGTGCGTGTGCGTGACGCGGTCACCACGGATCCGAGCGACGACCGCGCAGCGCGACGAACAAGAACGGCGCCCCCAGAAGCGCGGTCAACGCGCCCACGGGGGCCTCTGTCGCGAGCAGTCGAAACAGCGTCCGCGCAGCGGTGTCCGCGAGCACGAGCAGCGTCGCCCCCGCGAGCGCGCTCGCAGGCAGCAGCGCTCTGTGCGCGCCGCCGATCCACGCTCTTGAATAGTGGGGCACAACGAGGCCGACGAACGGAACGAGTCCGCACACCGACACAGCTCCCCCCACCACGAGCGAGCCCGCGACAAACACGGCGAGCTCGACCTTGCGCACCGAGACTCCGAGCGTCTCAGCGGTCTCTGCGCCCAATCCGAGCAGGTCCATCGGCTTGGCCAGCGCCCACAGCGCGAGAAATCCCGCGGCGACCACCGCGCTCACGATCGAGACGGTGCTCGTCGACTCGTCGCCGATCGCGCCGAGCAAGAGCGAGAGCGTTCGCTGCGCGCGCGTTCCCGGAAGCGCCGAGCGAAGCAGCGAGAGCGCCGCGCTCGTCGCTGTATTGAGCACCACGCCCGCGAGCAAGAGCGCGCGCGCGTCGATCCTGCCGCTGGCGCGCGCGAGCGCGACCACCGTCGCCGCCGCGAGCAACGCGCCCGCGAATGCAGCGGCGGGCACCATCGTCGCGCCCGCGCCGAGCAGCACCGCGACGGACGCCGCGAGCGCGGCGCCCCCAGAGACGCCCAGCGCAAACGGGTCTCCGAGCGGGTTGCGCAGCAGCGCTTGAAACGCGCACCCCGCGCTCGCCAGCGCCGCGCCCGTGACGGCGCCGAGCGCCACGCGCACGAGGCGCGACTCGACGATCGCGCGCTCGGGGCTCGCGGCATCGCTGAGCGCGCGAGCGAACGAGACCGTCGTCGCGCCGAAGGACACGCCGATGATCGCCGCGACGAGCAGGGCGAGCGACAACGCGAGCAACACCAGGGCCGTTCGCGATGCGCTGGCGACGCGCAGAGGGCCGTTCACTCACGCACCCGAGGCGCTCGCGGTGCGGTTGCGGTCGTACAAGATTCGCAGCCCGTCGAGCGTGAGCCAGTCGTCCACCTCTTCGATCGAGCTCGTCTCGGGAGCGATCAGCCGCGCCAATCCCCCCGTCGCGATCACGCGCACTGGATCGAACCGCGTCTCTTCTTTGATCCTCGCGACGAGCCCGTCCACGAGCCCCGCTTGCCCGAGGACGATGCCCGACTGCATCGCGTTGACGGTGTTCTTTCCGATCACGCGCGGAGGGCGCGAGAGCTCGACGCGCGGCAATTTCGCAGCACGAACGAAGAGCGCGTCCGCCGAGATCTGCACTCCAGGGCAGATCACGCCGCCCAAATACTCTCCCTTCGGCGAGACCACGTCGAACGTCGTCGCCGTGCCGAAGTCCACGATGATGCACGCGTTGCGCACGCGCTCGAACGCGGCCACCGCGTTGACGATGCGATCAGCGCCCACGTCCCTCGGGGGCTCGTACAAGATCGGCATCCCCGTCTTGATTCCAGGCCCCACGATCACCGGGTCGATCTCGAAGTACGCGCGCAGCATGCGGGCGAAGGTGTCCGCGAGCGAAGGGACGGTGCTCGCGAGCACGGCGGCTTGCACTTCGTCTCCTCCCAGCGAGAGCCGCGACAAGAGCATCTCGACGAGCACGCCGTACTCGTCCGCGGTCTTCGATCGCGACGACTCGATGCGAAAGTGCTTCACGAGCGTCGAGCCGCGGTAGATCCCGAAAACGGTGTTGGTGTTTCCGACGTCGATCGCGAGCAGCATGGGGCGGGGCCGCGGACTGTACAGCGAAACCGCGCTATCATCGTCGCCGATGGGAACCGAAGCGCGCCGCGATGAAGACATCGTCTGGTACCCGTCCGAGGACCACATGGGGGAGCACGAGCTTCAAACGTGGCTGTCGGTGCAGCTCTGGCTGTCCGTCCGCCGCCACCTCGCCAGACAAGGACGCGAGGTTCGATCCGGTCACGATCAGTTCTTCTACTGGAAGAAGGGGGACCCGACGACCCGGCTCGCTCCGGACGTGTACGTGCTCGACGTGAAGGGCCCCGATGAATTCATGGGCGTGTGGAAGCTCTGGGAGGGCCCCTACGCGCCTGCGTTCGCGGTGGAGATCGTCGGCGACGACTTTCACAAAGACTACGACGACGCGCCGGTGGGCTACGCGCAGATGGGCACGCGAGAGCTGATCATCTTCGACCCGTGGGCGACCGAACGCAGTCGTGTGCGCGTGCGCTGGCAAGTGTATCGACGCAACGACGCGGGGCGACTCGTGCTCGCCGAGACGTCCGACGGCGCCTCGGTGTTCAGCGAGCACCTCCAGTGCTGGCTTCGCCGCGTGATCGACGAGCAAGGACGCATGCAGGTGCGCCTCGCGCTCGACGCCGACGGGGCGCAGCTCGTGCTCACCGAGCAAGAAGCGGAGGCACTCGAGCGCGAGCGCGCTGAGTCCGAGCGCGAGCGCGCTGAGTCCGAGCGCGAGCGCGCGGAGTCCGAGCGTGAGCGCGCGGAGTCCGAGCGCGAGGCGCGACGAGGGGCCGAGGCGAAGCTCGCGCGGCTGCGAGAGAAGCTCCTGGCCGCCGGGATCGACCCCGACGAGCCGTGACCCAGTCGGTTTCTCCACGAACCGTCGGCCGATTCACCAACAGACTCTTACTCGCGCGCGATCGCGGTCTGAACCGTTCTATGCTCTCGGGCCGTGAGCGAGCAGGTCCCCCGTCCCAAGTCGCGGCCGCCCGGCCCTCCTCCCGCGAAGGCCGAGCGGTATTTTATCCCGTCGATGGAGCGATTTTGCGTCGATCGCTTCGGCCCCGAAGACGAACACCTGACGGCGATCCGCGAGGGGTCGCTCGCGCGTGGGTTTCCTCCGATCGCGATCACGCCGATGGACGGACAAGTGATCGCGACGCTCGTGACCGCGGCCAACGCCCGGCGCGCGGTCGAGATCGGGACGCTCGCGGGCTACTCGGCGCTCTGGATCGCGCGCTCGCTGCAGCACGGCGGCATCCTCGACTGCTTCGAGATCGACGTGGACCGCGCTCAGTTCGCGCTCGAGCACTTGACCCGCGCTGTCCCGCCCATCACCGTCGCGATGCACATCGGTCCAGCGATGGACCAGCTTCGCAGCGTGCTGACGCCCGTTGATTTCGTGTTCATCGACGCCGACAAAGAGAACTACCCCAACTACCTCGACTGGGCGGCGCACAACCTCCGCTCGGGCGGGATCGTCGCGATGGACAACGCGTTCGCCTGGGGATTTCTCGACAAGCCCGAGCAATCGCCGCGCCCGCAAGAGGCGCTCGCCATCCGCAAGGCCGTCGATCAGCTCGCGTCCGACAAGCGCTTTCGCGCGTCGATGATCCCCACCAACGAGGGCCTCGCCGTCGGCGTGCGGGTATAGTCGCCCTTCGCCTTGCAGCTCCCCTCGATCGATAACCTGCGGTGCTTCGTCGCCGCCGCGCAGTCGCTGAACTTTCGCGCCGCGGCGCGCTCGGTCAACCTCACGCCGGCCGCGCTCGGGCAGCGCATCAAGCAGCTCGAAGACCAGCTCGGCGCACCACTATTCAACCGCACCACGCGCTCGGTGGCGCTCACCGCCGCAGGGCTCGCGCTTCTACCGGTGGCGCGGCGCACCATCGAGAGCGCGTCCGAGTGCGAGCGCGCCGTGCGCGGAGACATCGAGCGGCTGCCCACAGAGATCATCATGGGCTCGCGGCACGAGCTGGGGCTTTCGTGGATCATTCCGCAGCTCGATGACCTGGCCAAAGTGCTGCCGCACTTGACCGTGCACATGTACTTCGGCTCGGGAGAAGACCTGCTTTTGCGCTTGCGGACGCGAGAGATCGACTGCGCTGTCACCTCGAGCCGGCTCAACGACCCGAGGCTCGACGCGATCAAGCTGCACCGAGAAGACTACGTCTTCGTGGGCTCGAAGCACTTGCTCAAGCGGCAGCCGTTTACGCGCGCCGAGCACGCCGAGAAGCACACGCTCATTGATATTCGCAACGAGCTCCCGCTCTTTCGATACTGGCGCGACGCGCCCGGCGCCGGCGACCGCCTCCGCTTCGCGCGCCACCTCTATTTCGGAACGATCAGCGCCATCGAGCGCCTCGTCCACGAGCAGAAAGGCGTCGCCGTCCTGCCCAAATACCTCGTCCGCGACGCCATCACCGCCGGAACGCTCAAGGTCATCCTGCCGTCCGTCGAGCCGGCGTTCGATTACTTTCGTCTGGTGTTTCGCGGAGACGACGCGCGACGACCGTTGTACGAAGCGATCGCCGCGGCGCTGACCGCGGTCCCTCTTCGCTGATTGTCCCGCGGCGCCCGCCGCACCTGCCGTCACGTTCAAGATGAGCGACAACGAAGCCCCACAAGAGACCGCCGGCGCCGACGAGAAGCCCGCGACCCCAGCGGAGCCCCCGAGCCCAAAGCCCGCCCGAGCCCGGCCCGCGCGCAAGGTCAACGCCCCCACGGGCAAGTCCAACGTGCAGATCGACACGGGCCCCGACTTGAAAAAGTGGGCGCCCTACATCGCCGCGGGCCTCACGGTCGCCGTCGTCGCCGCGCTCGTTCGCACCCCCGCCTTCGCCGCGCCCGGCGCGCTGGCTGGCGCGTTGATTGTGTGTGCGCTGCTCGGCTACGCGGCCGCGGGCCACAGGATCCAGCTGAAGAGCGACGACGGGCTGCGCAGGTTGATCGTTCCCGCGACGGTGGGCATCGTCCTGGCGTGCGCGGTCCCCATCGTGTGGACCGTGTATCCGCCCGCGGCCAAAGGGACCGTCGAGCTTCGCGAGGTCGGTCAGCGCGCGACCGTCGAGCTGCAGGGCGGCGTTGATTTGTGGGCCACGATTCAAGGGCAGGTCGACCGCAACGCCACGGGCAACGCCGACTTCTCTGTCGCGCTCACCAACGGCGCTCAGCGCGACGACCTGCGCGGCCGGCTCCGCGTTCAAGACAACGGCCTCATCGAGCACCGCAACCTCGCGATCCGCGGCCCCGGTTCGCTCAACTTCGAGCTGCGCGGAATGGCCTCGGCCCTCACCCCTCCCCTTCGCGTCACGATCCACGCGCGCCCCGTCCCGCGGCTGTTCATGGGCGTGCTCGCGCTCTTGCTCGCGTGCATCGCCATCGGCGTCGACGCCTCCCTGCGCAACCGAGGGATGGAGCCCGCGTACGCCGCCGCGCTCTGTCCCCTCATCGTCGGAATGATGTACCTGCAGCTCCGCCCCGTCGCGGGTGATGGTCTGCCCACGGACTTTCTCGCGGCGGGCCTGCTCGGGCTCTTGATCGGCGGGTTGGGCGGCGAGGGGCTCGGCCGAGCCGCGCGGTCATTCTTGCGCCGCTGACAGCGCAGAAGAACCTTTCGCCACGAACCAGCGTAGTCCGGCATCGAAGCCATGATCTCGATGTCGACGCGCAGGCCACAGGCAGGTGACCTCGTCGGAGGGCGCTACTCGATCGAGCGAGCGCTCGCCGAAGGCGGTATGGGCGCGGTCTATGTCGCGCGGCACACCACCACGAGCGCGACCGTCGCGCTCAAAGTCCTGCGCGACCCGTCGAGCCAGCCCGAAATCGTGAAGACCCGGTTTGTGCGCGAGGCTCGCGTCGCCGCGGCCCTGGGTCACCCCGGAATCGTCCGCGTGCTCGACGCCGGCGACGACCCCGTATTCGGCCCGTTTCTCGCGATGGAGCTGCTCTCGGGGCTCTCGCTGGACCAGCACATCGCCGCGAATCACCCGCCGGTGCTCGAGCGACTCTCGATCGTGCGCGAGATGCTCGAGGCCCTCGCCGTCGCGCACGAAGCCGGGATCGTGCACCGAGACATCAAGCCCGAGAACGTGTTTCTCGCGGACGACGGAGAGGGCGGCGTCCGCGTGAAGCTGCTGGATTTCGGCATCGCGCGCGAGCACAGCGCGAGCACCCAGACCACCGACGGAACCGCGCTCGGGACGATTTACTACATGTCTCCCGAGCAGATGACGGACGCGCGCAACGCCTCGTTCGCCGCCGACGTCTGGTCCGTTGGCGTGATGCTGTTCGAGCTGTGCAGCGACGAGCTTCCCTTCGAGGGTTCCTCGATCCACGAGGTCGCGGTTCGAGTGTGCACGCAGCCGCCCAAGCCGCTGCCGCCGCTCGACCCTGCGATCGACCCTGTCGTTCGCCCTGTGATTGCGCGGTGCCTCGAGCGCGACCCCGCGCACCGCCCGGCCAACGCCCGCGCGCTCGCCGTGCTGCTCGATGAGCGCGGCGTCGTGCGGCAGCGGCCGTCGATGGTTGCGGCGAGCGCGGCCACGACGAGCGGCCCGTATGCATCGACCTACGTCGAGGGGATCGGCGTGAGCGTCACCGTCGAAGCGAGGCCCGAGGCGCGCTCGACGCACCCGCACATCATTTCAACGCCCTCTGAAAAACCAGGGTCGAATGCGCCTTCTTCGCGACGCGCGCGCGCGGCCGCGGCGCTCTTCGCGCTCACCGTGGCGGCGGTTGGGACCGTCGGAGCGATGCAGCGGTCCGCTCGTTCGTCGCGAGGCGAGGCGACGGCGAGCGGGCCCGTCACAACTCCAGTCACAACTCCAGTCACGGCTCCAGCGCGCGCCGAGCGCTCGTCGGCCAGCGAACCGCCGCCCGTCACGGCCGTCACGCCCGTCGCGCAGCAGCATTCTCCCTCGATCGAGCAGCGCACGGCTCCTTCGCTTCGAGCTCGCGAAGCGCCGACGCGCCCCGCGCAGAGCCCGCGCGCTCGAACGAACGCCGTCCTGCGCGCCGCCGAGCCTGCGGAGCCCGCTGCGCCGGTGCTCACCGCGACCGCTGCGCCGAGCGCCACGACGCAGCCCGCGCCGCAGCGCGAGACGCCGACGATCCCCGCGCAGAGCCCGCGCGCGCAAGAGCCAGCGCGAGCGCCCGCGGTCGCAGAAGCGCCGCGCCCGAGCGCGCTTCGACCGCAGCCACGAGCGACGCCGACCGAGCCAGAGGTCGAGGCGCCTCTGTCCTTTTGAACGAGCAGGGCGACGATGAAACGAGGCACGATGGTCACCGCGGCGTTGGCCGCGACGATCGCGGCGGGTTCCGCGGTGCGCAACGCAGAGGCCTCGCCGTGGGTGCTGCGGCCTGGGCGTATCGCGGTCTCGACGGGCGCGTACTACCAGTACGCCAACAGCGAGTTCTTCGCGGAGATGGCGAACGGACGGAGCTTCAACGGCGAGGTTCCATTCTCACTTCGCGGGCAATTTCACAGCGGAACGACGTTTCTCTCGCTGCGAGCCGCGATCGTCGAGCGCTTCGAGTTCGACCTCACGATCCCCCTCCGCGTGGTCTCGTACACCGCGGACCCCGTGCTGCTCTTGCCGCGTCCGATGAGCTTCATGGGCGTCGAGTCGGACTATTACCGGCAGAACATCATCAATCTGTCTCGCGCGACCGCGGGCGTCGCGGACATCAACCTCGCGCTTCGCTATCAGCTCTTGCAGCGCTCTCCGTTCGTGTTGGCCGCGGAGGTGAAGCTCAAGATGCCCACGGGCTACGCCGCCCCCGCGGGCACGTTTGGCGATCGCCCGACGAGCACCGCGGATTTTCTCGCGCGCGCCGGAGAGCTCGTTCGCCCTGAAAACATCCGGGACGACGTCACCCTCGGCGACGCGCAGCTCGACGTCACCACCTCGATCCTCGCGGGTGTCGGCCTCCCGAGCGGAACGTTCTTTCGCCTCGACGCCGGCTTCGTCGCCCGCACCGAGGGCGCCGGCCAGCAAATCCAGGGCTCGTTTCGCGTCGGGCAGTCCCTCGGCCGACTCTTCGTCTTCTTCGCCGGGCTCAACGGCCAGCTCAGCGTCACGCAAGGCCGCGTGATCGGGATCTCCGTCGCCGCGCAAGACCCGACGCTCCCCGCCAATCAATATGGCCGCGGCGGCGACCCCACGTTCAACCTCTTGCTGCGCGAGGTCCGGCTCGACCGCGACATGCTCGACGTCACGGGAGGCTTCATCGTGCGGCTCTCGCCCAGCACCGAGCTCAACGTCGGCTACACGCGCACGGTCCTCGGCCGCAACGTATCTGCCACCAACACGCTCTCGGCCTCGGTGAGCGTCAACGCCGACTGGGCCTCGCTGTTGGCCAGCGCGCGCGGCCGACGCTGAGGCTCATCATCGATTGGGCTGCAAAATCGCGGTCGTCGAGAAGCCTGCGCTCAAGCGATACGCCGGAGTCGAGCCCGCCGCAGCACGGATCGCGTCCGTGTAGCTCGCGACCGTGACCCTCGCCTCGCGCGTGCGAAGGTTGCTCTGCGCGAGCAGCGCCGTCGGAAGAAACACCACGCCGTTGGTCCGAGGCAGACACACGATCGTCGTCGACGCCGCGGAGGTGTCCCGCGCCGTCACCGTCACGATCGCGGACGTGGCACCGCTGCTCTGCCAGCGAATTCCCACGTCTCCTGTCGCGGGCCACGGTCCGATCGGGCTCGCGTTGGGCTCGGTGATCGTGACGGGAGACGGCATCGCGACAGACAGGTCCAGGTCGTCGAGCTGATCTCCGTCGATCTCTGCCATCGACGAAGCGCTCACCATCGAGCCCGCCGCGAGCGAGTCGCAGTTGTTGAACGGAGCGTTGAGCCCCGATGCCCCCACCATCCCGATCATGGCCGAGGGGCAGAACGCGATGGTCTCCGTCGATCCGCCGGCGGTGACGCTCAGCGAGCCCAAGCAGAGCCACGTTTGCTGCGCGATCAACAGATCGACCGGCGGCGGATAGAGCACGCACTCGGCCTCGCGCGCGATCGGGTTGCGCGAGCGAGCGTTGGCGCCCGCTGGGTCGAAGAAGAGCGCGTTGGCGCCGCAGGTCCGCATCTCACCCAGCGTCGCGGGCGGGCGGTGATGCGTGAGCACCACCTGACGGGCGGGGCTCTGCGTGCCCTCGAGAAAAGGGCCAGCGTTGGCGAGCGGGCCGCCCATCATCCCCGGCGGGGGCCCACACGAAATCAAGTTGGCTGAAGCGAGAGCGGTCGCTGCGACAACCAGCGCGGCGCGAAGGGTCATCCTCCGAACGTACCGCGCTTCGAGCGGCGATGGCGCGCGACGATCACTGCGACTTCACGTGCTTGGACAGCAGCCGCGCGCGCACCCAGCGCTGAAACGGCACGGACAAGCCCGCGATCGTCCAGCGCCTGCGGTCGTACTGCTCTTCAGCGAGGTCGCGCAGCTCGGCGTTCGGCGCGTAGCGAGCGCCGTCGGCGCCGATCAGCGGCCGCCAGTTGCGAAAGCCTCCGCCGTCCCAGCGCGACCCGTGCGGGTAGCGCTCGGTGAGCGTGCGGTACGTGATGCTGTTGTCCGGGTGGCCGTCGATCATGTGCACCGTTCCGTCGGCGTCGACGCGCCACACGATGAGCACGTGGCCGTTGGGGTTGTAGTAGACCGTTCCTGCGCGGACCGTGCTGCGATCGACGCGCGTGGGGTAGGTGTCCGAGTCGACCACCGAGGCGGCCATGCGATAGAAGCCCGAGTCGACGGTGCTCGCGATCGCGTTGAACAACGCGCGAGGCGTCGCGAAGTCCGTCCAGCGGTGCACGCCCGCGGGGCGAACGCGGGAGGCGTACCGACGATCGCGGCCCGAGTAGTGGGTGTCGCGAGCGAACGAGAAGGGAAGTCCCCGGCGAAACGCGAAGTACGCGCGCAGGGTGTAGGGCACGTCGCCGCAGTCCGCGTGGAGGTTGAGCGGACGGCGCGCGTGCACGTAGAGGGGGTTGATCCTGGGGTTGTTGAGGCAGCGAGCGAGCGTCCCGCAGCGATGCTCGGCGACGCCGCGACCGATGGCCGCGACAAACTCGCCAAACTCGCGCTCGGCCTGCGCAGTCCATGCACGCTGACCGGTCCACACCTGGGACATCGGCCTGTCGTACACGTCCGGAACAGTTGCCCGCGCCATCGGTGCCCACAGCGCGATGCCGAGCGCAACCGAAGCCGCGGCGGCGAGGTTCGTCCTTCGGGGAGCGCGCACGCTCTCCGGGCCCGTCCTTCGTCCCGTGTCCATCTCAGCGACCTTAACCAACGTCAGCGAGAAAGACACCCCTGAGATAGTCGATTGAAATCACTAAATTCAGTGATTTGGCCGCATCGCCGAAGAACCTTCAGCGAGGAGCTCCGAGGGCCCTTCTGAGCCCGCGACGAGCTCACTCGTCCTCGCCGTCACCGCCCTCGGTTCCGTCCGCTCCTGGCCTCCGAATCCCCAGCGATCGCATCTTTTTATAGAAGTGAGAGCGCTCGAGGCCGAGGTCGCGCGCGGCGTGCGTGGCGTTGCCCTTGTGATGGTCCAGCGAACGAAGGATCAAATCGCGCTCGGCGCTCTCGAGCATCTCGCGCAGTTGTACGCCGGGCCGGTAGTAACCGTCGCTCCCCGAGGCGGTCGCCGTGCCGAGCACCATGCGCACGTCGTGCTCGTCGATGACCTCGTCCGTGGTGAGAATCACCAGTCGTTCGACGAGGTTTTTGAGTTCGCGCACGTTGCCCGGAAACGGGTGCTTCTGCATCAGCGCCACCGCAGCGCCCGTCACGGTCTTGGTCGCGCGGTCGTTGGCCTCGCACGACGCCGGCAGAAACGCCGCCAACAACAGCGGAACGTCTTCTCGTCTCTGCCTCAACGGCGGCACGTGAATGGGCACGACGTTGAGCCGGTCGTAGAGGTCCGCGCGAAACTTTCCGCCGCCGACATCCGAGGGCAAATCGCGATTGGTCGCAGCCACGATGCGGACGTTGATCTTGTGCACCTCGTGCCCGCCGACGCGCTCGAGCTCGCCCTCTTGCAAGACGCGCAAGAGCTTGGCCTGCATCGCCGAGGGCATATCGCCCACTTCGTCGAGGAAGAGCGTCCCGCCGTGAGCGCGCTCGAACTTGCCGCGGCGCATGCGAGAGGCGCCCGTAAACGCTCCCGCTTCGTGGCCGAACAGCTCGCTCTCGATCAAGTCCGCCGGGACCGCCGCGCAGTTGAGCTTCTCGAGCGGCCCTTGCGCGCGGCGCGATCCCTCGTGAATCGCGCGGGCGACGAGCTCTTTGCCGGTCCCGCGCTCACCCGTCACGAGCACTGGCGCGTTGGCGCTCGCCGCGAGTCGAACGCGGTCGCGCAGCTCGCGCATCACCGAGCTGTCCCCGAGCAGTCCCGTCGCGACGCCCGAGAGACGCTTGAGCTTCTTGTTCTCCGTCGTGAGCCGCGAGAGCTCGAGGGTGTTGGCGACGGTGAGCATGAGCTTGTCCGTCGAGAGCGGCTTCTCGAGAAAATCCTGGGCTCCCAAGCGCGTGGCTTGGACGGCGGTCTCGATCGTTCCGTGTCCGGACATGACGATGACGGGCGTGTCGACGCCCTGCGCGCGGGCGCGCTCGAGCACTTGCAGCCCGTCCATCCCCGGAAGCTGCACGTCCATGAGGGCCAGGTCGAACGCGCGCGAGGCGAGCTTTTCGAGCGCGCTCGGGCCATCGCTGGCCGAGTCCACGTCGTACCCCTCGACCTTCAGCGCGCTGCGGACGGTCCGAACGATGTTCGGCTCGTCGTCCACCACCAGAATCGATGCACGTCCCAAAGCGCTGCGGAGTGTAGCGCGAGAGTGCTCACCGCTCGTCGCGCACTGTGCGAGAGGGAGAAATGAAAAACGCCGGTCAGGATGGCGTGGGGGGGGGACCGCCTCGGCTGACCGGCGCAAGGGAAAGAAACCATATCGCCACCCCTGTCGCAAGCGATTTTTGTCACCTCGGCAACTTTTCTCGCCGAGCCTGCAAATTCAGCGGCGAATCACTCTTCGGCCTTGAAGCACGCGACCTGGTGCGAGGGCTTCGCCTTGAGCGCGACGAGCGGCGGCGCCTTGCTGTCGCAAAGGCCCTTCTCGGCGATGGGGCAGCGCGGGTGAAACGTGCAGCCCGAGGGAGGATCGATCGGCGAAGGGACATCTCCCTGCAGAACGATCCGCGAGCGCTTCGTCTCGGGATCGGGGATGGGAACAGCGCTCATGAGCGCGCGCGTGTACGGGTGCTTGGGGCCGTCGTACAGGTCACGCGAAGGGGCGGTCTCGACGACGCGACCGAGGTACATGACCGCGACGCGATGCGAGAGGTACTCGACCACCTTGAGATCGTGCGCGATGAACAAGTACGCGAGGCCGAGCTCTTCTTGCAGGTCTTTGAGCAGGTTGACGATCTGCGCCTGAATCGAGACGTCCAGCGCGCTGATGGGCTCGTCGGCGACGATGAACTTGGGCTCGACCGCGAGGGCGCGGGCGATCCCGACGCGCTGTCGTTGGCCGCCCGAAAACTCGTGCGGATAGCGGTCCATCTGATCCGCGCGCAGGCCCACTTTGGTGAGCAACGCGCGGACGCGCTCGTCCGTCTCTTCTTTGCTCTTGGTGAGCCCGTGGATCTCGAATGCCTCGGCGACGGTGTCGCGCACGGACATGCGCGGGTTCAGGCTCGCGTAGGGGTCTTGAAAGATGATCTGCATCCGGCGGCGGAGGGGCCGCATTTCGCCGACCGAGAGCTTGGTGATGTCTCGGCCTTCGAAGTGGATGCTGCCGCTCGTGGGCTCGATGAGGCGGAGGATGGTGCGGCCGAGCGTGCTCTTTCCGCAGCCGGACTCGCCGACGAGGCCGACGGTCTCGCCGGGCATGACCTCGATCGAGACGCGATCGACCGCGCGAACGACGGCGCCTTTGCGAAAGGGCCCGCGGTTGACCGCGAAGTGCGTCGAGAGTTCATCGACTCGGCAGAGCGGAGTGCGTGCGTCGTTGGCTGCGTCGGACATCGGCGAGGACGCGGAGCGTATACCAGCCGCGCGATCGCGCACCGGGCGAACAACAGGGCCCCGTGACAAACGGCGGCGCGGACTACACTGCCGCTCCGTGAAGACCAGCGACGACCGCATCGAGTTCGCCCATCGCGCGGAGGCGATCGTGATGAGCGAGCGCGGAGACGCGTGGGTGTCCTTCGGCGCGCGCGCGTTTCTCTCGAAGGTGAACGTGCAGTGCGACGAGGTCTTGCGCGTCCCGGTGCAGGCGAAGGTGCGCGCGATCGATCGCGTCGAAGACGGCGGCGTCGCGCTGCTGATCAGCGGGTCGAGGGATTTGTGGCGAAAGAGCGGAGCGCGCACGACGACGATCGTGTCCATCGCCGACGACGGCGCCGAGCGATCGAGGCTCGAGCTCGCCGGAACGTTCGCGAGCGGCTTCGTCGCGCTCCCTCGACGATTCGTGTTGATGGTCGACGACCTCGCGACGACCGTCACGCCCGACGGCGCTGTGCAGCAACTCTCGGTGCTCGCGTACCGACTCTCGCGCGCGCCTGCGAGCGACCAGGCCTGGGCGATCACTCGGTGGCGGATGGTGAGCCTCTCGACCGCGCAGCCGACGCCCGTGATGGCGCTCGCGCTCCGCGATCCGTACGAGCCGCTCGGGCTCGCTGCGACGCAGAGCGGCGCGTGGCTGTTGTCGCGATCGCTCAACCTCGGGGCGGCGTTCTTGCTGATGCGATTGGTTCCACAGCGCAATCCATTGGGGTATTTGCCGGCGCCGACGATCGTGGTCGAGCGCGTGTTGCCGTCGCGACCGGTCGCCATCGCGAGCACCGCGAGCGAGGGCGCGTGGGTGCTCTTCGAAGACGGAGCGATTCGCCGCTACGACGCCACGGGCGCCGAGGAGCGAGCGATCGAGTTCAACGAGCGAGCGACGAAGCCGCGCGCCATCGCGTGCAACGACGCAGGGACCGAAGTGGGCGCGCTCTTCGAGAGCGAGACGGGCTCGGTGCTGCGCAGAGCGAGCGTGGCGAGGGAGTGAGCGAGAGCGCTACGTCGCCTCGACGTGACAGCGCACGAGGCGCCCGTCCGCGCGCTGCTCCAACGTGGGCTCGTCCTTCGCACAACGCTCGATCGCCACGTCGCACCGATCGCGAAACCTGCACCCCGGCGGCAGCTTCCTCAAATCCGGAACCACTCCCGGAATCGTCGGAAGCCTGGGTTTTCTCGCGTTGTCCGCATACGATGGCACCGAGCGCAAAAGGCCCCGCGTGTACGGGTGCTCGGGCTTGCGAAACAGATCCTTCACTGGCGCGCTCTCGACCACGCGCCCCGCGTACATCACCACGACGTGCTCGGCGAACTCCGCCACGAGCCCCAAATCGTGCGTGATGAGCATCACTGCCATGCCCGTCTTCTTTCGAAGATCCGCGAGCAGCTCCAAGATCTGCGCTTGGATCGTCACGTCGAGCGCCGTCGTCGGCTCGTCCGCGATGAGCAGCTTCGGGTCGCACGCGAGGGCCATCGCGATCATCACGCGCTGCCGCATTCCGCCGCTCAATTGATGGGGATACGCGTGCACGCGCTCGCCCGGCGACGGGATGCCCACGAGCGCGAGCAGCTCGACCGCCCTCGCGATCGCGTCCTTCTTCGACTTCTTCTGGTGAAGGATGATGCTCTCAGCGATCTGCTCGCCCACCGTGTAGACCGGGTTGAGCGAGCTCATCGGCTCTTGAAACACCATCGCGATCTCGCGCCCGCGGATGCCTCGCATCTCCTTCTCGCTCAGCGCGAGCAGATCGCGGCCCTCGAAGACGATCTTGCCCGACGCGACGCGGCCCGGCCGTTGGATCAAGCGCAGGATCGAGAGCGAGGTGACGCTCTTTCCGCAGCCGGATTCGCCGACGATCCCGATGGTGCCCCCCGCGGGAATCTCGAACGAGACGTCGTCGACCGCGCGCAGCACGCCGCCGTCCGTCTCGAACTCGGTCACCAGATGCTCGACCTTCAACAATGCTTCGGCCACGTTGGTGCGCGCGAGGGTAACAGACCGAGCGCGCCGCCGAGACGCAACTCACAACCCGAAGCGAAATCCCACGCCGAACTCGAAGGCCGCCGTCGGCACGCGCTCGCTTCCAAACGCCCGCAGCCGCGTGAGCAGCTGCGTCGTCACGCCCCAACGACCGCGGCTCCACACGTCGGCCCCAGCGCCCACGGTGACGAGCCCCGTAAACGCCTCGTCCTGCGAGCCCGCGGGCGCTTCGATCCGCTGCACAAACCGCGTCCACGCGAAGCCTCCGCCCAACAGAACAAACGGACGAAAGAGGCCTCCCGCAGAGTTGAGCCCCACCTTCGCGCGCACGACGTCGACCGCGAGCGCGAGCGACTGCGTGCGGTTCGAGGGCGGGTCCGACGAGAGAATGGTCAGAGAAATTCCTGGACCGAGCGACACGGCACGGTCGGACGAGAGGTAGAAGTCCGCGTCCCACGCGAGCGCGAGCGCCCACCCTGGCTCGGCGCGCGCTCCGACGTAGAACGCGTCCGTCACGATGGTGGGTCTGTCGTCGATCGCCTGTGCGTCGCGCGCGACCGCGCTCACAAGCGCGACCGTCAGCGCAGACAGCGTGGCTCTCGACAACGACACGCGCGCGAGGGTAGTGCACTTCGCCTCGCAGCGCAGGCGCTCTCACCGATCGAAGCGCAGGTCGTAGCCCACCAGGTGCTCTCGCTCGATGCGCGGAACCAGCTTCGCCGCGCGCCCGACGGCCTCGCTCGCGAGCGAACCCACGACCACGGGCAGCTCACAACCAACACGCCCAACGCTGGTGTGCGCGTCGGGTTCGCCG
Organism: Polyangiales bacterium; assembly: GCA_046351515.1. GTDB lineage: Bacteria > Myxococcota_A > Polyangia > Polyangiales. The sequence goes on along the minus strand of JAXLYJ010000040.1, from coordinate 25 downwards.
ACAGAACCTACCCGGCCTCGATCGC
>JAXLYJ010000039.1:0-72162 GCA_046351515.1 Polyangiales bacterium | reverse complement strand
TTGTGGATCTCTTCTTGCGCCGTCGCGAGCTGTCGCTGCAGCTCGGGTAGCACGCCGTACTTCACCTCGGCGGCCTTTCCGAGATCGCCGCCGCGCGTGTAGCGCTCTTCGTCCTGCCGAGCCTTCTCGATGCGCTCTTTCACCTCGCGCACCTTCGCGATGACCTCTTTCTCGCGAAGCCACTGGGCCTTCATCGCGTCCGCTTCGTTGCGAAGCTCGGCGAGCTCTTTGTTCACCTCGTCGAGGCGGATCTTCGACGCGCGGTCTTCTTCTTTCGTGAGCGCTTGTTTCTCGATCTCGAGCTGCGTCACCTTGCGCACGACGGCGTCGATCTCGACCGGCATCGAGTCGATCTCCATGCGCAGCTTCGAGGCCGCTTCGTCCACCAGGTCGATGGCCTTGTCCGGCAAGAACCGGTCGGCGATGTACCGATGCGAGAGCGTCGAGGCCGCGACGAGGGCGCTGTCTTGAATGCGAATTCCGTGGTGAACCTCGTAGCGCTCTTTCAAGCCGCGCAGGATCGCGATGGTGTCCTCCACCGTGGGCTGCCCCACGAACACCGTCTGAAATCGCCGCTCGAGCGCCGCGTCCTTCTCGATGTGCTTGCGGTGCTCGTCGAGCGTCGTGGCGCCGATGCAGTGCAGCTCGCCGCGCGCGAGGGCGGGCTTGATCATGTTGGCCGCGTCCATCGCTCCGTCGGCTTTTCCGGCGCCCACGAGCGTGTGCAGCTCGTCGATGAACAGAACCACGTCGCCCGAGGTGGCCACTTCTTGCAGCACGGCCTTCAGGCGCTCTTCGAACTCGCCGCGGTACTTCGCGCCCGCGACGAGCGCGCCCATATCCAGCGCGACGATGCGCTTGTCCTTGAGCGACTCGGGCACGTCTCCGCGAGCCACGCGCTGGGCGATGCCCTCGACGATGGCGGTCTTTCCGACGCCGGGCTCGCCGATGAGGACGGGGTTGTTCTTCGTGCGGCGCGAGAGCACTTGCATCACGCGACGGATCTCGTCGTCGCGGCCCACGACAGGGTCCAGCTTTCCTTTGCGCGCGGCGGCGGTGAGGTCGCGGCCGTACTTCTCGAGCGCTTGAAACGTCCCCTCGGGGTCCTGCGTCGTGACGCGCTGCGAGCCGCGGACCTCTTTGAGGGCCGCCATGATTTTACCGCGGTCGAGACCGGCCTTCTTGAATACTTGTGCGACCTCGCGATCCTCGACCATCGCGAGCAAAAAGTGCTCTGCGGACGTATATTCGTCCTTCAGGGCCTTCGCTTCGTCCTCGGCCTTGTTCATCGCGTCGCGCATGCGACGGCTGAGCACGGGCTCGCTGCCGCCCTGCACGCGAGCGAGAGAAGAGAGCAGGCGCTCGGTCTCTTGCAGCATCGCGCCAGCGTCGGCGCCGGCTTTTTGCACGAGCGCGGGGACGACTCCGCCGTCCTGCACGAGCAGCGCGCGCAGCACGTGCTCGGGTTGAATCTCGGGGTTGCCTCGGCGGCCGGCGTCGGTCTGCGCTTCGGTGAGGGCCTCGCGGGATTTCGTAGTCAGCTTGTCCATGCGCATCGCAGGGGTTCTCCTGAGAAAAGAGGGACGATCGTCGCGCGTCGCGACTTGTAACAGCCAACGGACGCGCGCGGGGCACAGTGTTTAGACCTTCGGGGAATCTCGAAGGCGTCGGCGAACCTAAACACCTCGGTTCAGAGTGCAATGGGGATGCCGGAGGATCATTCGGGGTCGACCGTAGATTCGAGGACGAACGAGGTGCGGGCGTCCGAGGCGAGCCGCGCGTCGACGACGACGAAGTACGTTCCGGCGTCGAGCGTCTGCGAGAGAGACTGCTGCGAGGCGTCGCTGTTCGTGCACGCGAGCTCGGTCGAGCGCAGCGCGCAGTCGCGCCGGAGAAAGAGCGCTGGCGCGAGGTCGGCGCCCGGCGCGCGAACGCGAAGAGAGACCGTCGAGCGACGAGAGAGGACGAGGTGATAGATGCGCTCGGGACCCTCGCCGTCTTCGAGGCACGAGGCAGAAAGAACGCCCGTGCCCGAGAGCGTCCCGCGAGTGATCCCGTGGTGAGGGAGTGTTGTCGCGGAGGAGCAGGCGCGATCGATGGGAGCGTGGGGAGTGACGTCGGCGCGCAGCGTGAGCGCCGCAAACGAGCGCGGCGCGACGGACTCGAGGGCGAGAAAATGCGTTCCGCGATCGAGGACGTGGTCGACGGAAGGGTCGGCGCTCGCGGTGTCGATCAGCGCGCACAGCGCGGCCGAGGGCGCGGCGTCGCATTGATCGAGCCAAAAGATCCGCGCGTCGACCGCGTCCGCGCCGAGCTGCACGCGCACGATCGAGCGCTGCGCGAGATCGAGCCGAAACACCTGATCGGGCGCCGGGGCGCGATCTCCGCACGGCGCGCGCAGGTCGTCGTTCACGTTGAGCGTGTTGGCCACTTGCTCGGCGCCGACCGTCAACGGAATCGCCGTCGCGCACGTGTCCCCAGGGCCCGCCGGCATTCCGGGCGCGAACACGTCGGCGCGCAATCGAATCGCGCCCGCGGCGCGCGCGCTGCTCGCCTCGACGGTGATGTACCAGTCTCCTTCGTCGAGCCACTCGTTCAATCGGTTTCGGCGCGACAACAACAGACTCGTTTGCATACACACGACGGGCGCCTCGATCGGCGAGCACGAGCGACGGATCGCGACCGAGTGCTGCGTCGGTGACTGGATCTCGAGCTGCACGCGCGAGCGCTGATCGAGCCGCAGGTGAAACGTTCGATCGGGCCCGTGAGCGTCTCGATCGCAGCGATTGATCAGCCAGTCGAGCTGCCCTGCGGTCGTCGACTCGACCTCGACGCCCGGCACGAGATCGATCGCGGCGCGGCGCACGTCTTCGGCGGTGGGAGCGTCGCGTCCGTCGAGCTCGAGCGAAAACTCGCCGGACTCGTTCGAGCGAGAGTCGATGATGACGAAGTACGTTCCCCGCTCGACGAGCGCCGAGACGGTGGACTCGTCGCCGGTGGCGCTCGTCGCGCACGCCAGCTCGGACTCGAACTCGCTGCAGTGCCTCCGTATCGAGACGACCGCGTCCCATCGCGCGCGCACCCTCGCCGTAAGCGCCATGCGCCGAGCAACCTCCACGCGATACACGATCTCGGGCGCGCTCACCTCGCCGTCGTCGTACCCGCAGCTCGACGCGAGCGCCGCCTGCCCCGCGCGCGTGTCGCCCGCGACGGTCGCCGAAATCGCGACCGGAATCGCCGCGCCGCAGCTCCCCTCGCTCGCGCGCAGCCGGCTCGACGCCGCGGACGCCGGGCCCGAGACCGCGCCGCTCCACGTCGCCAGCGCCCACGCGCCCGAGCCCTGCGCAGCGCGAAGCGTGATCGCATAGGTCCGCGCTTCGGGCAGACACACGCGCAGCACAGGGCTCGCTTCGACGGCGCTCTGCGCGGGCCCCGAGCCGCTCGTCGGGCGCGCAGAGAGCTCGATCGATCGCAGAGAATCCGCGGTGAACGCGCCGATCGTGTAGCAACGCGCCTCGAGCGCGAGCGTCACCGTGTGCGAGCCTCCCTCGACGAGCCACCCCTCGTGAACGCGCCCCAGCCGCACCTGCCCCGACGCGTCGAGCGCGTTGTGCGCGGCGGTCAAACGACCGAGCGCAGCGCTCGACGCGCTCGTGCACGAGAGCGCGGCGCAAGCGAGGGTGATCGACGTCGCACCGAGCAGCTTCACAGCGAGCGCCGAGAGCGTACGTCGAAAGAGCGTCGAGCGAGCAGCGATGATTCGCCACGGCAGGCGCGCGCTCCGCGCGAGCCGTTCGAGCCGCGGTCGCGCAACGGTCGCCGCGATCGTCGCGGGCGCCGGGCGTCCTTGCCGCAATGGGGCTGTGATCCGACTCGTTGTACGCTCGCGCGATGGATCGAGAGCTCGAGGCGCTGCGCGCCGCCGTCGACGAGGCCGACGAGGCGCTCGTTCGCGCGCTCGCGCTGCGATGGCGCGCGGTGCAAGCGATCGCCGAACACAAGCAGCGCCGCGGTCTCGAGGGCTTCGACCCGACGCGCGAAGGTCTACTGCGCGAGCGATGGCGGGCGCTCGCCGCGCACGAGGGCGTCGATGGCGCGCTCGTCGACGCGGTGTTCGACGCGGTGATCGCCCGGTGCCGCGCGAAGGTCGAGGGCTCGACGCGGTGAGGATGCTCAGCGGGTGACCAGCCCCACGAGCAGCTCGGCCACGGGGTAGAGCGAGATCGCAGAGACCGCCGAGATCACCACGAGCATCCCGATCGCAGCGACGACGAGGCGGCCCGTGGGGACGCGCTTGGGCCACTGGGCGTTGACCACGGCGAGCTTGACGGTGCGCGTCGGCGCCTCGCGAAACCCGCCCTCTTCTGCGCCTTCGAGCTGCTCGCGACGCTCGATGTAGAGCCAGCCCTCGCGCTTGGACTCGGCGCGCGCGGCGCTCGTCAACGACGGAGCGACCTCGCACCCCTCGAGCGCGTTGTTGCCCGCGGTCACGGTCACGCGATCACCGTCGAGCGCGAGCGATCCGCGCACCCACCCCTCGTTGACCGCGCCCTGCTCGAGCTCTTCGATGGTGCTCTCGCGGCCGGGCTTCCACTGCTCTTTGCGCTCGGGGAGGATCGAGAGGGGGAGCATTCCCCCGGCGCGCGCGGCGACGGCGATCATGCCCACCGCGCGAAGCACGCCCAGGCCGCCCTGGCCGTAGGCCCACACGCCGACGCCGAGCTGGCCGATCGTGAAGACCCCGCGCGCGAGCTGACCGATCGCAATCACGCCCGTGGCCATCTGCCCGATCGCGATCACTCCGCGCGAGACCTGTCCGAGCGCGATCACGCCCTCCGCCTCTGCGCCGATCGCGATGAACCCGCGCGCCTGCGCGCCGACCGAGAAGAACTCCATCGACCGCGAGTATAAGCCCGTTGCGTGCGCGCGCCGCTCGACGGGGTCTCGTTCGAGCTCGCGCATTGCGTATAACCCAAGGCTATGTCGACCGACCCGCGGCTCGCGAAGCTGCGACAGATCATCGCTCGCAAGTGCAACGTCCTCGCGTTTCGCGAGGGAGAATCGCTGGCGAAAGGCGCGCTGCTCGCGCGCAGCGACGACGAAGAGTTCGTCGTGGCCGTGCCCGCGCCGCACTTCGACGTGGCGCCCACGGTGAGCCTGTACGTCGAGACCTTGGAGTGGGCCTGCGACTGCGGCGGCGAGCTCGACCCGTGCTCGCACGTCGCGGCGGCGATCGTCGCGCTCACCACCGATCGCCCCGCCGAGCCCATGGCCACGCTCGCCTCGAAGCAAGCGACGGTGGGCTATCGCTTCGTGATCGACCAACGGAAGCTGTTATTGAAGCGGTTTATCAAGCTTCCGAGCGGTGACGAGCGGGAGATTCGCTCGCTGTCCGACGCTCCGTCCGTGCTCGACGGCGCGACCCTCACGGCGGACGACGACGATCACGCGATCGACCGACAGCTCTCGATCGAGCCCTTCTCGACGATGACAGAGAGCTCGCTCGTGGCGCTCTTCGAGCGCATGGCCCGCGCGCGCGAGGTGCACTTCGCAGACGAGCGCACGCGGGTCTCGCCCGAGCCTGCGCCGCTCGAAGCGAAGGTGACCGCGAGAGAGCGCGGCTTCGCGCTGAGCGTGCACAAGCCCGAAGGGGCGATCGCCCTGTACGCTCCGGGCGTCGCGCGGTGGCCTGGCGAGCTTCGGCCGTTCAAGGGAGCGAAGATCGTAGGAGCCAGCGGAGAGCGGCTGCCGATCGAGCGCACGTTCGACGCAAGGGACACGGTCGAGCTCGTCACCAAGGTGCTGCCCGAAATCGAGCCGCACGTCCGGTGGAAGCACCGCGCGAAGGAGCTGCCCAACTTGAAAACTGGGGTCGCGCCCTCGGTGATGTTCGAGCTCGACCACGGGCACCGCGCGCTCACCGTTCGACCGTGGGTCGTGTACGGCGACCCGCCGATGGCGCGGGTCGAGGCGGGCAGGCTCGTGTGGGTCGCGGGCGATGTTCCTCAGCGAAATGAGGCAGAAGAAGTGAACCTCGGGCACAAGCTGCGCGACGAGCTCGGGCTCATCGCGGGCCGCGCCGTGACGTACGAGGGCGAAGACGCAGGGCGCTTCGTGAAGAACATGCGCGCGTTCGACCAGAAGACCCGCGGCGCGACCGACCGCATCGAACGACGCAAGCTCGTCCCGCAGCTCTCGGTCCACGAGAGCGACGTGGACCTCTCGTTCGCCGTCGAAGAGCCAGGCACCTCTGGAGACAAGAAACCGCGACGCGCGAGCGCCGAGGCGGTCCTGCGCGCGTACGAGTCCGGGCTCGACCTCGTCGCGCTCGACGGTGGCGGCTTCGCGCCGCTGCCGCGCGAGTGGCTCCACAAGAACGCCGCGCTGGTCATGCAGCTGCTCGCCGCGCGCGACGCCGAGAGCGGCGAGACCTCGAAGGCCGCCGCTCCCGCGGTGCTCGCGCTCTGCGCCGAGCTCGAGGCGCCCGCTCCGCCGTCGTTCGCCAGGCTGCGTCCGTTGATGGACGGGATCGAGTCGATTCCGCCAGCAAAACGACCGGCGGATCTCAACGCGACGCTGCGCCCCTATCAGCAGCGCGGCCTCGACTGGCTGAGCTTTTTGCGCGACGCCTCGCTGGGCGCGGTGCTCGCCGACGACATGGGTCTCGGAAAGACCCTCCAGTGCCTCGCCTCGCTGCGCACCCGCGCTGAGCGCGCCCGCGACGAGAGCCCAGGCACGATGGGGACGCTGGTCGTCTGCCCCCGCTCGGTCCTACACAACTGGGTCGAGGAGTGTCAGCGGTTTCGCCCGTCGCTCTCGGTGCGGATCTACCACGGAGAGTCCCGCGAGCTCGATCCCGCGGCGGACGTGCTCGTCACGACCTACGCGATCTTGCGGCTCGACGCGAAAGAGCTCGGCGCGCACCGCTGGGACGCGGTCGTGCTCGACGAGGCGCAGAACATCAAGAACCCCGACTCGCAGGCGGCGCGGGCGGCGTTCAACTTGAAAGCACGCACACGAATTGCCCTCTCGGGCACGCCCATCGAGAACCGGCTCGAAGAGCTCTGGTCGCTGATGCACTTCGCCAATCCGGGGCTGCTCGGCGGACGAAGCGCGTTCGACGAGCGCGTGAGCAAGCCCATCCAAGACGGCAGCGCCACGGCGCTTCAGTCCCTGCGCGAGCGCATCAAGCCCTTCGTGCTTCGTCGACGAAAGAGCGAGGTGCTGACAGACCTTCCGCCGCGCACCGACGTGGTGGTGCACTGCGAGCTCGACCCGCACGAGCGCGCTGTGTACGACGCGGTGAAGATGGCCTCGCTCACGAGCGTGGTGAAATCGCTGCGAGAGGGCGGAGACGTGATGGCGGCGCTCGAGCTGCTGTTGCGAATGAGGCAGGCGAGCTGTCATCCGGCGCTCGTTCCGGGGCAGCGAGATCCGGGCGAGTCGTCGAAGGTGACGGCGCTGTGCGACGCGCTCGAAGAGGCGGTGGGCGCGGGGCACAAGGCGCTCGTCTTCTCGCAGTGGACGAGCCTGCTCGACCTCGTCGAGCCCGCGTTGAAGCAGCGCGAGATCGCCTTCGTTCGCCTCGATGGAAGCACCCGCGATCGCGGCGCAGTCGTGAAGGACTTTCAACGCGACGACGGTCCGCCGGTGCTCATCGCCTCGCTCAAAGCCGGCGGAACGGGGCTCAACCTCACCGCCGCCGACCACGTCTTCTTGCTCGACCCCTGGTGGAACCCGGCCGCGGAAGACCAGGCCGCCGACCGCGCGCACCGCATGGGCCAGAAGCGCGCGGTGTCGGTCTACCGCCTCGTCTCGAAGGACACCGTCGAAGAGCGCATCCTCGCGCTGCAAGAGAAGAAGCGCGCCCTCTCGCAAGCGGCGCTCGACGAGGGGACGCTCGGCGCGGCGCTCACGCGCGAAGACCTGCTCGCGCTGCTCGACGGGCAGTGATTTCAGCGATTTTCTCGCGTTTTGCGGGGCGCTCTGTCACGCTCTCGGGCACCTCTTCACCGTGCCGCGCGCGATCTTCATCGACCACATCGAGACGCTCACCAACGTTGTCGCCGCGCTGCGCGCATCACCGCGCGTCGCGCTCGATACCGAGGTCAACGCGATGTACACGTACCGGCCGCGCGTGTGCCTCGTGCAGCTCGCCGCCGCGCACGCAGAGACCCCTGCGGACGAAGTGTTCGTCGTCGACACCCTCGCGATCGCAACGCTCGCGCCCCTCGCGCCGCTGCTCGGCAACGACCCGTCGTGCACACCCATCGTTCACGATGTCGCGTACGACTCGCGCATGCTCGAGAAGGGCGGAGAGCCGCTGCTGCGCGCGATCGACACGGCCCTGCACGCGCGCTACCTCGGGCTCTCCACGACAGGCCTCGGCGGCCTCCTGCAAGAGCGCTTCAACGTGACGCTCGACAAAGAGCTGCAGCGCGCAGACTGGGGAAAGCGCCCGCTCACCGAGGCGCAGATCGAGTACGTCACGAGCGACGTGGCGTTCCTCGGGCCGCTCGCGGCGCAGCTCGAGCGCGAGGCGATCGAGAAGGACGTGCACGAAGAGATCCTCGTCGAGACGGCGTGGGCGCTCGAGAGCGCTCGCGCGAAGGCCCCCGACGGCCTGCCCGAGTACGCCGATCAAAAGGGCCTGCGCGAGATGACCCCAGAGGGTCGCGCGGTGTGGCGCGCGCTGTGGCTGTTGCGCGAGAGCGAGGCGGAGAAGCGCGACGTTCCGCCGGGAAAAGTGGTGGCGTCTGCGGCGCTGCTCGCCATCGCGCGCGCGCGGCCGAGGGACGTGCACTCGTTTCGTCGCATGTCGGGGACCTCGCTCGAAGACGAAGTGGCGCAGGCGTTCATCGACGCGATCGCCCAGGGAGAGCGCGACGGAGACGTCCCCGAAGAAGAGCGCAGACACTTCGTGATCACCCGCTCTCCGAGCGGAGAGATCGCCCGCCGACGCGCGCGCGAAGAGGCCCTGGCGCAGTGGCGCGCGATGGAGGCCGAGCTGCGCAAGGTCAACCCGCAAGTGGTGCTGCCGGGCCACGTCCTGACGGACATCGCGCGCGTGGGACCCACCACGATCGAGACGCTCGCAGAGATCCCCGGGTTCGGCGCGGTGCGCGTTCGTCGCTACGGAGAGACGGTGCTCTCGGTCGTGGCCGCTGCGGCAGCGCGCGCTTGAATACAGCACCCGTATTCGAGTCGCGCGATCACTCGAAGCTGCCTCCCCTGCCCGCGCCGTCGCGAAAGCGGGCAACGCCTTCGGCGCTCTCGCTGAGGACGGCGACGCCCTGCTCGAACTCGTTGCGCATCGCCTCTTCGATCGAGCGGTCCCACTGCGCGTAGACGCTGCGACGGTCGGCGCGCATACACGCCTGCGGAAACCGCGCGATTTGCGCGGCGAGCGCCTCGGCCTCTTGCCTCGCGGTCCCGTCGGGCACGACGCGATCGACCAGGCCCATCGCGAGCGCCTCGCGCGCGGTGACGGCGCGGCCCGTGAGGATGAGGTCGAGCGCGCGACCCATTCCGATCAACCTCGGCAGCCGCACGGTCCCCCCGTCGATGAGCGGAACTCCCCAGCGCCGACAAAACACCCCCAGCACCGCGGACTCTTCTGCGACGCGCAGATCGCACCACAACGAGAGCTCGAGTCCTCCCGCGACCGCGTGTCCTTCGATCGCCGCGATCACCGGCTTGTCGAGCACCATGCGAGAGATCCCCATCGGTCCCTCGCCGTCGGGCTCGAGTCGGTTCGGTGATCCTTCGGCGATCGCCTTGAGGTCCGCGCCCGCGCAAAACGTCCCGCGCGCGCCGTACAACACTCCTACGCGCGCCTCGTCGTTGCGCTCGAACTCGCCGAACGCTCTCGCGAGCGCGTGCGCGGTCTCGCGGTCGACCGCGTTCTTTCGCTCGGGTCGGTCGATGACGACGGTGACGACGGCTCCCACTTGCTCGCTGCGAACGCTCATGGCGATCGATGGTACACGCGCGCGCTCACCCCCAGCGCACGGACCATCGACAGCTCGCGTCGCCGCGATGCACGCAGCTCACTTGCTTCACTTGAACGTCCTTGGCGCCCGCGAGCTCGAGGCCGACGCAGATCCATCCAGCGACGTTGTGCTCGCAGGTGTAGTACGGGATCACCCCGCCTTCGAGCCGACCGACGGCCTCGCGCTCGTTGAGTCGTTCGGCCACGAGATTTCCAGGTCGAACGCGAGACGAGTACATCACGCTCAGGCGCTTGAGCACGAGCCCCGGCCCCGCTACTCGCAGCACGAACTGATAGATCGTCGGAACGTCTTGGCGCGCGAGCTCCATCGCCAGCGTCTTGAACTGCGACGGATCTCCGTCCATCAGCTCGCGGATCATCGCCTGCTCGATCTCGAACATCGGCGCGAAGCTCACCCACGACGAGGCGAGCTGCGGCTGCAAGAGCGCGTCGCGCGCCGAGGGGCTGAGCTTGTCGGCGAAGCGCTGCAGCCCCTCCGTTCCCAGGCGCTTCTCGAGGTATCGAGCGCGCCCTTCGTAGCCGAGCGCCTTCACTTCGTTGCGCAGGATCGTGCGCAGCAAGTCCCTGTCGCCGACGATCGGGTCGAACACGGCCATCCCTTGTGAAGTTATCGCACGTCGAGCGCAACGCGCGGGCTCGTTGGTGCAAACTCACCGACCGGATGACCGCTCTTCGTCAGGACCTCTCGGCGCTGCGCGAGCGCTTGAGCCCCGCTTTGAACACCGCCTTCGAGACGCCCGTCGCGATCGAAGAGCTCAGCCCGCTCTCGGGCGGCGCGTGCCAGGACAACTACCGCTTGAAGCTCTCGGGCGCCGGGACGTTCGCGCTTCGCTCGGACGCGGCGCGATCGCTCGCGGGATCGATCGGTCGACGCGAAGAATACGCGGTGATTTCTGCGGCGCATCGCGCAGGAGTGAAGACCCCGCGCGCGCGGTTTCTCACCGAGTCGCTCGTGGCCGACGGGCGCTGGGGCTACCTGCTCGACTGGGTCGAGGGAGAGGCCATCGGTCGGCGCGTCGTGAAGGCCCCGCAGCTCGCGGCCGCGCGGCAAGCGCTGCCCGCGCAGCTCGCTGACGAGCTCGCGAAGATCCACTCGATCACGCCCGAGAGCGCGCCGGACGTGGCCGCGCTCTCGATGGTCACCCGGCCCGAGGACGACCCGTGCGAAGGCGCGCTGACGTTTCTGCGCTCGATGCTGGCGACGCTGCCCGAGCCGCAGCCGGCTGTTGAATTCGTGTGCGCGTGGCTCGCGAAGCACAGGCCCTCGCGCGTCGAGCCTCGCCTCGTTCACGGCGATTTTCGCGTGGGCAATTTCATGGTCGGCCCCGACGGTCTGCGCGCCGTGCTCGACTGGGAGTTCTCGCACTGGGGCGACCCTGCAGAGGACGTCGCGTGGCTGTGCGTGCGCGACTGGCGCTTCGGCGAGCTCTCGCTCGAAGCGGGCGGAATCGCCACGCGCGAGGCGTTCTACCGCGAATACGAGCGCGCGACCGGCGCGACGCTCGACCGCGAGCGCGTGCGCTGGTGGGAGATCATGGGCAACGCACGCTGGGCCGCCGGCAGCGTTCAGCAGGGAGAGCGCTATCTCTCGGGCGACGAGTCGGACATCGAGCTGCTCGCGATCGCGCGACGCGCGGCCGAGATGCAGTGGGAGGCGCTGCGCTTGCTGCGCGCGTGAGCGCTACGCCGCTGCGACGAAGCGAAGCGAGACCGAGTTGATGCAGTAGCGAAGCCCCGTCGGCGCAGGCCCGTCGTCGAAGACGTGCCCTTGATGACCGCGGCAGCGCTGGCAGTGGACCTCGGTGCGGGTCATTCCGTGAGAGTCGTCGCTCTGCTGCTCGATGCGTCCGTCGGCGATCGGCCGCGTAAAGCTCGGCCATCCCGTGCCCGAGTCGAACTTGTCGGCCGACGAGAACAGCTCGAGGTCGCACGCCGAGCAGCGGTAGGTGCCGTTCGAGTGGTTGTTCCACAAGGCTCCGGTGAAGGCTTGCTCGGTGCCTTGCTCGCGCATCACGTGAAATTGCTCGGGCGCGAGGCGACGGCGCCACTCATCGTCGCTGAGCGCGCGCCAGTCGGCGACCGCAGCGGGCGCGTTCACCGGAGCTGGAGCGCGCGCCGCAGCCGCAGCCCCAGCGCTCGAATCCGCGGCGACCGGCGTGGTCGCGGGCGTGTTGGTGCTGTTGCGACACGCGAGCCAACGAGAGGACAGCGCTGCGGCCACGCCGAACAGCGCTCCGCGACGAGTGAGTTTGTTCACGGCGAAGAGCACTACGCCTGAGCTCGCGCGGCGGTTTCGGTCGCGCCCCGACGACCGTCGCCATGCTCGCGCGCCGTCCCGTGCGACACTCGCTCGGCTCCTGATGCAACAACGCCCCGACATCCCCACCACCCTCGACGCCGTCGTGCGCTTCCTCCTCCAAGACGTGCACCCGACGGTGACCGACAAGGGCCTGCAGTTTCGCGTGCTCGTCGCGGTCAACGCGCTCACGCAGTGCGCGTCCGAGCTGCGCGCCGAACCCGCGCGCTCGCGCGAAGAGCTCGATCGACTGCGCGCGTTGCTGCCGGACATCGCGACCCGCGAGCCCGCCAACGACGCTGACCGCGCCGCGCTCATTCGCGCGCTCGACCGCGAGCTCGCCCAGCGACTGCGCGACGGACGACTGTCGGCAGACACCGAGAGCGCAGCGTACGCACACCTCGTGCAGTCGCTGCGCGCGACGCTCGAAGCGACAAACCCTCGCTTCGATCTCTCGGACCCGGTGTAACGCGCGGCAGCTCACCGCGTCGTTGGCAACGGAGATACACTCCGCGGCACCATGGATTTCTCGCTCAGTCCCGAGCTCGCATCGCTGCGCGCGACGGTGCGTGCGTTCGTCGACGAACACGTCATCCCCAACGAAGCGGCGATCATCGCCGAGGACCGCGAGCTTCGTTACGACACGCTCCAAGCGCTGCAACGCAAGGCGCGCGAGGCGAGCCTCTGGGTGCCTCACCTGCCCAAAGAGCTCGGAGGCAAGGGCCTCGGGATCATGGGAATGTGCGTGCTCTTTCGCGAGATGGGCCGATCGCCGGTCGGCGCGAAGGTGTTCAACTGCGACGCGCCCGACCAGGGCAACATGGACCTGCTGCTGCTCGCGGCGAATCAGGCGCAGAAGGACCGCTGGCTGCAGCCGCTGTGCGACGCGACGATGACGTCAGCGTTTTGCCTGACCGAACCCGCTCCGGGCGCGGGCGCAGACCCGACCAACCTCCGCACGCGCGCCGAGCGCGACGGAGATCAGTGGGTGATCAACGGGCACAAGTGGTACTCGACCGGCGCGGGCGCGGCGGGCGTTCTGCTCGTGATCGCGCGCACGAGCGACGACCCCAAGAGCGGAGCGACGGTGTTCATCGTTCCGCGCGACGCGAAGGGCGTCGTGCACGTGCGCGACTACGCGACGATGGGCGACGAGCTGCTGCAGCACCGCGAAGCAGAGATGCGCTTCGAAGACGTGCGCGTGGGCGACGACGCCGTGCTCGGAAAGGTGGGCGACGGATTTCGCCTCGCGCAAGCGCGGCTCGTCCCCGCGAGGCTCACGCACTGCATGCGTTGGCTCGGCCTCGCCGATCGCGCCCTCTCGATGTGCCGCGACTACCTCGCGACGCGCGTCGCGTTCGGAAAGACGCTCGCGCACCACCAGATGCTGCAGCGAATGATCGCTGAAAACGCCCGCGATATTCACGCAGGCAACCTCATGACCTTTCACTGCGCGTGGATGCTCGAGCACGCGCAGGACGGCCACAAGCAAGCGCGCGCGTACTCGTCGATGGCGAAGAACCACGTCGCCAAGACGCTGTGCAAGGTGCTCGACGACGCGATTCAGATGCACGGAGGGCTGGGATACAGCGAGGACGTTCCGTTCTCGACCTGGTATCGCAGCGCGCGCGCGGCGCGCATCGCAGACGGGCCCGACGAGGTGCACGACATGGTCGTCGCGCGCGACTGGATGATGGGCCGCGTCGAGCTACTGGTCTGACGCGCGCGGCAGCGACGCCCACTTCGACGCCACGCGAAGCAGCACCGAGCGAAGGCCGCTCGCGGGCACGGTGCGAATCGTCCGAGCCAGCTCGTACGGAATGGGCGCCCGCTGCTCGGGCTTGGGCGGCTCAGCGACGGCGCGCGCTTCGTCGAGCTTGGGCAGCGGGCCGACCTTGAGCCGCAGCTCTTTGACCACCGTCGCGCCGGCGAGCTTCTGGATGCGATGCAACAGCGCCTCGCGCATCGGCTGCAGCTCTTGCAGCCACACGGGGTGCGCGACGTTGACGTAGAGCACGCCGTCGCGCATCGCGACGGGCCGAGCGCGACGCGCGACCTGCGGGCCCACGGCCTGCTCCCACGCGGGCCACACGCCGAGCGCCTTGCGTACGAGCGCGCGATCGCCGAGCGCTTCAGCGAGGAGCGTCCCGACGTGGGTGACTCCGATCGATTCGTAGTGGCGCGAGCGGCGCGTCATCGCAGAGAAGGGCGTAGCACCGGGGGCGGCGTCGCGGCGAATTTCGCGCGCCAGGGACTCGTGCGGGCGGCGCTATCGCTTGCGTGCCTTCACGAAGCTCTCGGCGCGAGCGCGGTCGATCGGTCCGCCTGCGCGTCGGTCGGCGCGCAGATCGCTGCCGACGATCACGCCGTTGGCGACGCCGAGCCACTCTTCGAGCGTGTCCGCCCGCACGCCCGAGCCCATCCAAACCGGAACGCGCACCGCAGAGCGAACCGCGAGCACCGCGTCGCGCGAGGCCTCTTCGCCCGTGCGCGCGCCAGAGACGACCACGGCGTCGGCCAGGCCGCGCTCGACGGCCTCGACCGCTTCGCCGTCGATGGTGCTCGCGCCGAGCGGAGCGCTGTGCTTGACGTCCACGTCCGCCACGAGTCGAACGTGCTCGAGCCCGAGGTACTTGCGCTTGCGAAGCAGCGACGCGGCGTCGGTCTCGATCACGCCCTGGTCGGTCACGCGCGCGCCGACGAGGATGTTGACGCGGATGAACGCGGCTCCGCTCGCGGCTGCGACGGCGAGCGCGGCGTGCCCGTCGTTGCGCAGGACGTTGACGCCGAGCGTGAGGCCCGAGGTGCGTCGAACGAGCTCGCAGCACACGGCCATCGAGGCGATCGTCTCGGACTCGACGCGGCCGCGAAAGAACGGCGCGTCGCCGAAGTTCTCGACGATCACCGCGTCGAACCCTGCCATCGCGAGGACCTCTCCGTCGCGGCGGCACTGCTCGAGGATCGCGGTCATCGAGCCCGCGTATCGCGGAGCCCCCGGGAGCGCGGGCAGATGAACAACGCCAATCAAAGGAGCACGGCCTGACTCGAACACCATGATGATCGCTTCGTACAAGCGACGGGCTGCGCGCAGCAAGCGTTGAGCACGCGGACAATCGCGTTCGTCGCGTCGAACTGCGCGCCGCTCGGTGCGCGGCGCCCGCGCTCGCGGTACGGTTGCGAGATCGAATGCGTGCGACTGGGTGTACTTCGCTCTCCATACTTTCCGTAGTCTCAGCGTCGCTGCTGTTTGCGACCGTTGCGCGCGCGCAGACGATGGACGCGAGTGCTGTTGGCGATTCGAGCGTTTCAGCGTCGAGCGACGCAGCGACGCCCTCGAGCGAGGACGCATCCATCACCGCGCAACCCGCGGCAGACGCGAGCGCGACGACGACCGTGGCGATCAACACGCCGCGCGTCGTGCTGGTGGACACAGCGCCGATCGGGGTCGATCCCGCGGCGGGCACCTTCGTCAACACCGTGATGCAGCAGCAGTTCGCGCAGCTCGGCTTCACGATCGTCCCGCAAGAAGAGCTGTACGCGACGGCGCGGCGGCTCTCGCTCGCGTTTCCCGTGCCCGACTCGGGGCTGGCGACGCTCGGGCGAGAGC
Source organism: Polyangiales bacterium (assembly GCA_046351515.1). Lineage (GTDB taxonomy): Bacteria > Myxococcota_A > Polyangia > Polyangiales. Next base: position 56,247 of record JAXLYJ010000039.1, on the reverse strand, counting down.
TCAGCGCCGAGATGGTCTTCGCCTGTGATTTGCGCGCTCGCAGCGGGTACTACTTCGCGACGGTGCGCGTGCGGCGCTCGGACGAGAGCCAAGAGCGCTCGCTCGCCGTCGTCGCGACGCAGTGGACGCTCGGCGATCGCGTGCGAGAGGCCGTGCTGCTGCTGTTGCGCGGAGCGAATCAGACGGGGGTCACGACCGCGTCTCCGTCGAGCGCCGATCCCAACGCCGCGATCATCACGCCGAGCTACTACCCGGGCAACGTCACGGTGCCCGCGAGACCGCCGGTGCTCGTGCACCCGAGGCCGTTCGAGCTCGGGCTGCTCGCGCACGGGGCGTTCAACCCGGGACGCGATCCGTACACGAATTTCCTGGCCGGAGCGCGGTTCGCGTACTTCCCGCTCGACCGGCTCGGGATCTCGGGCTCGCTGCAGTACGCAAACCTCCGAGGCCGCTCGGGGCGCGTGAACAACCTCTTGCCGCTGGTGGGCGTCGAGACGGCGGTGGACCTCGTTCCGAGCGTGGGGCTGTTTGTTCCGGTGCGCGCGGAGATCGGCTATCTCCCGTTCAACGGCCCAGTGCTTCGCTTCACCGCGGGGCTCGCGTTCACGGTGTATCGCCAGCTCAGAATCGAGCTCGATTTCGTGCAGCCCACGATCTGGTGGGTCAACGAGAACGCCTCGGTCTCGCTCGACGTCGGCGCGTACCTCACGTGGACGTTCGGCGTCGATCGCACGCCGCGCGAGCGTCGCCGTCGCCGTCGCCGAACCCCGTCCAACACAGGGACGCCCGCGACGAGCGCAGCGGCAGCGACGAGCGCGGCGGCAGCGACGAGCGCGCCCGCGCAGTGAGCGCACTCGCGCTTCGCTGACGGGGCGCGATCGGCGGGAGAGATTTCGCGCGGGCAGCGAGGAAGCGAGCGAGCGCGGGCAGCGAGGAAGCGAGCGAGCGCGCTCGGCTCAGCGCGGCAGCGAGGCAGCGAGCGACCGCGCTCGCGCTCCTCCCCGTTCAAAGCACCTTGAGCTTGCGCTGCGTTCGCTTCGTCCCGTGCACGTACAAGATCGTGCTCGCGGGCTGCGAGACCTCGCGCACCTCGCTCACGTCGAAGCGCACTCCGACCAGGCCCATCACCTGCGCGCGCGTGTAGAAGCGAACGTGCGCGCGCTGACCCGCGATCGCCTCGCCGAGCAGCTGTGACGCGCCCTTCGCTCCGATCGCGCTCGATGCGCGAAGGACGCCCAGCACTCGCTCGACGCGCGAGCTCGCCCCGCGCGCGTGCGCCACGGACGCCGTCATCGTGCTCACCACCAACGCGAGCGCCCCGCCCGGAGCGAGCACGCGGTGCATCTCGAGCAGCGCCGCGCTCGGGTCGACGAAGTAGTCGAACGCCGCGTGGCACAGCACGAGTTGCGCGCACCGATCGCGCAGCGGAAGCGCCTCGGCCACCGCGCGCAACACCGAGCCGTCTCCGCGCGGCATCGGGTCGACGCCGATGTACTCGCAGCGCGACGGAGCGAGCGCGCGCATCCGTCCGTCCTTCGCTCCCACGTCGACGATGAGCCCCGCTCGATCGCCGAGCGCGCGGTCGATCAGCGCGCGGGTGAGCGCGTCGTCGCTGCCGTCGCTCTTGGCCGTCGCGCCCGATCCGCTCGCGCGACTGGCGTTGCGCTCGCGCCAGCGCTCGAGCCCTTCGAGCGCCTCGCGCCAGTTGGACCACGCCCGGTCGCCGCCGCCCTTCAACGCTTGTTGAGCCTCGTCCGAGAGCAAGGACCAGTAGCCGCGATCGCGGGCGAAATCGCGGGCGCACGAGGCGCACCCGAGGCGATCGCCGCTGCGCGAGAGCACGCCTTTGCACAGCGGGCACGCCAGGACCGAGAGCAACGATTCTTCTGCAGAAGAGAGCATTTCAGCGCGCGCGAGCATCGTGCAGAGCGACGCCTCCGTCCACTGCGCTGAGCGCCGCGGCGCTCGTGAGCTCGGGCGAGACGCAGAACATCCCGCGATCGGCCCACGAGCGCATGCGATCGAGCCCCGCTGCGGGCCAGGGAATCTCCGCTCCTCGCTGCCACGGCCAGCTCGGCCCCGACGTCCCTTCGGCGGGCGGCGCGATCGTCGGTGATCCCGTCTCGATCCACGCCACCAATCTCCGGGGCGCCATCAGGTCCGCGGTCCCTCGACACGCGCGTCGCGCGAGCATCTCGATCACCGTGCGCGCGTGCGGAACGCGCCTGGCGTCCCCCGCGCGAAACAACGCGATCACCGCGCGCGCCCCGTCCGCGCCGTACCCCGCCAGCGCGCGCACGTTCGGCGGCCCCGCGGGCCCGGCGCTCTCGGCTCCTTCGTGCAAGTGGCTCACGAGCCACGCGATCTCCGCCGAGCGAGGCCCCGCGTCGCCGCTCACCATCGGCCCGGCGTCCGCGCCCCATTCGGTCATCGCGGCCCCAGGATCGCCCTCGCGACGACGGCCCGCGTCGCGCTCGCTCGCTTCGTTGACGCGCACGACGGTCGTCGCCAGCGTTGGCCCGAGCGTAGGCGCCGCGAACGGACGCTCGCCGCCCGCCACAGCGCTGCCCGCGCCCGCCGTCTGCCGCTGCGTCGCGCTCGTCGACGCGCCGCCCTCGAGCGGCCCGCACCCCGACGCGATCACGGCACACACAATCAAGACAGCAGTCGATTTGCAGTATCGATCGCTCACGCGACGGGCCTCGTGACGATCGTCGCCTCGCGGCCGCCGAGGCTCACGCGCTTGGAGTCGTTGGCCACGGACCATTTCACCATCGCGACCGCGACGCTCTTGTCGAGCGCGGGGGACCAGCACGACGAGGTGATCGTGCCCGCGTCGTCGTCGAGCACAGCGCCCGGCGCAGGAGGCTCTCCGTCGAGCACCAGCGCGACGAGCTGACGACGGACGTGCCCGCGCATCTGCAGGCGACACACGACCTCTTGCCCGACGTAGCAGCCCTTGTTGAACGAGACCGCGCGCTCGGTGATGCTGGCTTCTTGCACGTAGTTCTCGCTTCCGAAATCCACGCCGAAGCGAAACACCCCCGCCTCGAGCCGCGCGATCTCCCACGCGGCCTCGCTGACGGGCATCGCGCCCGCGCCCTGCAGCTGCGCGTGCATCGCGTCCACGCCCGAGGCGTCGATGACGAAGTCCACGCCGGTGCGGCCCAAGCGGTTGGCCTCGAAGCCGGTCGATCCTCGGAGCCGCGCGCTCTCGGGCCCTTGCAGGGTCACCACGCGCAGGGACGGGTCGAGCTCGACCTCGCAGTCCTCCATGATGATGTGCTTCTCGAAGTGATCGCAGAGCTCTTTGGCCGTCGCCGACGGCGCGACGACGTACAGCTCGTCCGCGAGGGCGTGGACGAAGAGGTCTCCGAAGAGCTTTCCCTTCTCGTGAACGGCGGCGGTGTAGCGACTCTCGCCGGCCTTCAGCGATTTGCACTCTTGCGTGATCATCCCCGAGAGCCATTCGAGCCGCTCGGGGCCGCGAACGCGCACGATCGCGTGCGAGTCGAGGAGCTTGAATCCCGCGCGCTCTCGCAGAGCGGCGCATTCGAGGACGGTGTTCTCGTCGAGCGTTGCCATGGTCGCCTGCGTGTATAGCGCGATCCTGACCGAGTGTTCGATCAGCGCGACGCCGCAAACGAAGTCCCCGCTTCGCGATGGCAAGACAGCGCAGCCCCGCGCAGCGAGAGCGCGGATCGCGTACAGTCCCGCGCGATGACGTCCCTGCGCTCGGCGACCAGCACTCTGCTCGCGCCTGCGTTGCTCTCGCTGCTCGCGCTTCACTGCAATCGCTCGCCGAGCGAGCCGCCTGCTGCTGCTCCGACGCCGCCGGGAGAAGTTCCGCGGCCGCCGAGCGAGGCCCCGAGGCCCCCTGGGATCGAGCCTTCGCGCGCCGAGCCCGCCGCCCCCGCGAGCGCGAGGGACGCGTGCAGCCTCTTGCCCGAGGTCGCGATCCGCGTGTTCGCGGACATCGATGACAGCACGCGCGTCGTGCAAGAGCCGTCGAACCTCGCGGGCCTGGACTCGTGTCGCTACCGCTGGAGAAAGCGAAACGCTCAGCAAATTCTCTCGCAAAACGCGGATCGCGCGCAGCGCAACCCGCAGCTGCTCGCCGCCGTCGTCCGTCGCACCGGCGCCGAGGGGCTCGAGAGCGCCGAGGCCGACGTGCGCCTGAGCCTGTACCCGCCGCGCACGGGCACGGCAGCGATGCTCCAACGAGGCTTCGAGATGGCGCACGCGGGAGAGCAAGTGGTGCAATCGCTCGGAGACCAAGCGGCGTTCAACGGCGCGCGCCGGCTGCTCACCGTGCGTCGCGGCAATCGCACGCTCGAGGTGCTCGCGCAGGTGAGCGATGACGAGGCCGCGTCGCTCGCGCTCGCGACGAGGATCGCGCGAGACGTGCTATCCCGCTTGCCGTGAACGCCCCCCTCGCTCACGAAGTCGCGATCGGCCCGCGGTTGCAGGCGCTGCTCGAGCTCGCTTACCGCGCGCGAAGGCCCGCGCTCGTCGAAGGCCCCACGGGCATCGGAAAGTCCGAGCTCGTCCACCACGTCGCGCGCTCGCTCGGGATCTCGCTCGTCACGCTCGACCTCTCGTTGCTCGAGCCGCCGGACCTGGTCGGCTTGCCCGTCGTTCGCGACGGACGAACCTCGTACGCGACGCCCGCGACGCTGCCCGTCGACGGAGCAGGAATTCTCCTGCTCGAAGAGCTCAACCGCGCCGAGCGCTACGTGCAGCAACCGGCTCTGCAGCTGCTCACCGCGCGGAGGCTGCACGAGTACGAGCTTCCCCCGGACTGGGTCTGCTTCGCGGTCACCAATCCCCCGACGGGCGAGTACCACGTCACGCCCCTCGATCGCGCGCTCGAGGCGCGGTTTCTCAAGATCCGCGCGCGCGCCGAGCGCGGGCCGTGGCTGGCGTGGGCTGAGACGCACGGCGTTCACCCAGCGGTGCTCAGCGTCGTGCGCGAGCACTCGCGGGCGCTCGACGAGGTGTGCCCGCGCAGCTGGACGTTCGCGGGGCAGATCCTCGCGGCGATGACCGCGAAAGAGAAGAGCGACGCGGATTTCGTGCGCGACGCGCTGTGCGGCTACCTCCCGCCGTCCTGGGCCGAAGTGCTCGGCGCCGCGAGCGAAGGGACCGCGAGCGAGCTCGGCGTCACCGTGCGCGACGTCCTCGGTGACTACGTCGCCAAGGCGCAAAAGAGCGTGCGAGAGATGAAGAGCAGCGGACGGACGGACGCCCTCGACGAGCTCGTCTCGCGCGTGCGCTCGGTGCTGCGCAGCCCCGAGATCGCGGCGATGCACGAGCAAGGCTCGCTGCGGCTCGAGAGCTTCGAGGCGCTGCTCGGCGACCTGCACGGAGACGCGCGCGAGGCGCTGCAAGAGGCCATCGCGAGCAACCCCGTCGCGCAGTCGCTGCTCGAGCTGCGCGCGGGGGACGTGATCGCCAACGGGCAGGCGACGCAAGCGGACCGAAAGATCGCGCAGTGGGCGCAGTCTTCGACGCAGAGATACCGCGCGGCGATCATGGCCAACGCGCTGTGCGCGCACTTGAAGCAGCACGGCCGCGTGAGCGAGCTTCGCCAGAGCAACGCGGTGCGAGCGAACCTGGGGCGCGCGCTCGCGGCGCTGGGAGAGCGCTACGCGATGCCGCTGGTCAACGTGATGCTCGAGCTGCAGATCACGCCGATTCGACCGGGCTCGCGCTGAGCGCAGCGCGCGCTCAAACGCCCCACTTGGGCTCGGGCATCGAGGTGGGGACGATCACGAACAGGCAGCACTCGGCGCCGTTTCTGAAGCACTCGCGCTGCGAGACCATCGCGGGAACGCCCAGCGTCGAGCACGCCTCCGAGATGATCCCCTCCTCCATCGAGCAGTGATGGGGCGTGGTCTTCTCGAGCTCGGCGAGCGAGGACGAAAACGATCGCACCTTCCATCCGCCGATGCGCATCCCGCGGTTGGCCGCGTTGTACATCGCGTCGATCCCGTACACGACGTCGCGCGCGACCCGCGCCACTTGCGAGAAGTTCGCCGCGTGCGTGCGCTGAAAGAGCAGCCGCCCCATGCGACGCAGGCCGTTGTGCCCGACCTTCGCTTCGACCGTCTCCATCATTTCGAGCAGCCACTCGATGGGATACCAGCGGTCGGGGTCGATGGACTCGATGCGCAGCGCCGCGCTCTCGCCGAGCACTTTGCGACAGGTGTTGCGGACGTCTTCTTCTTTGCTCGCCCCCGAGAGGTTGGCGAGCGCGTCGCGCACCGCGAGGATGTCCGAGCCGATCGTCTCGTGACGGAGCCCCTCGTAGCCCTTGGGCTTGCGCCCGAGCACGCGAGCGTTGCCCGCGGCCGGCGTCGATCGTGGCCTGCTCTCGTCTGCCATTGCGACGAAGTAGCACTACGGCTGAGGGGTTGTCTCGCTGCGAAATTTCCCTGGTGTTGCGGCAACGGACCGAGAGATCGAGAGGGTCATTCTCCGCAGTCGCCCACGACCACCGCATCACCGGGCCAAATCATCAAGCGGCATCCCTCGCTGTCGCCGAGGGCATCGACGGTCACCGCCCAGCGAAAGCGCCGGCCCGAGACGACTCGATCGACGATCACGCGCCGACACGCGAGCGCCGTCGGGCCCCCCGCGATCGCGACCAGCTCACACAGCGGCCTCGGCGCCGTCGACGGCACTCGATCGGGGCGGTTCACCTGCCCGAGCACCGCGATGAACGGCTCTGCGCCCGAAGGCCCCGGCGCGATCGCCGGCCCCCGGCGCGCAGCCGCGCACCCTGCGCCCGCCGCGCTTGAAATCAGCACACACAAACAAGTCACCCTTCGCATCACGGGTGTGCGGTGCACGGACGCGCCGCGACGTTCGACGCGGTCAGCGCATGGGGCCGAGCACCGTGGACATCGTCGCGCGGCCCCCCGTGGCGCGCTCGAACGAGTAGAGCGAGCTGCTCATCGTGTCGTTGCCGAAGATCGAGGCCCATCGCTCGAGCGCGTCCATGCGCTGCGCGCTCACCGGCGCGGTCGAGAACACCACGAACGCCGCACGAAACGCGCGGTCCGCCGCGGCAGCAGGAGCGCGCTCGCCGTGGACGCGGACGATGTCGTCGAGCGAGACCGAGTGCGTTCCGGTGATCTCGAAATTGAGCCTGCGGGTCATGGCGTCGGCGTCGACGAAGTGCGCTCCGTCGAGGACCACGAAGGGGCCTCCCGCTTCGGCCTTGCTGACGAGCCCCATGAGGTACAGCTCGATCGGCGCGTACGGCTTCGAGTCGCCGCCGTTCGCGTTGGGCCCGAACGAGCCGATGGACACGCGCGTGATCCCGTCGGGGTCCGGCATGCAGCCCGGCAGCGTCGCCCCCATGGGGTTCTTGCACTGCGCCGTCGCGAGGTCGAAGCCGCCGTGCTGTCCGTACACGCTCGCCACGCCCCAGTGCGCGCCAAACGACTGATCGCGATCGCGACCGAAGCCAAACGTGGGCGACAAGAACATCGACCAGTAGTGCAGCGTCTCGTGCAGCGTCGGCCCGTTGCCGACCGCGTTGAAGTTCACGCCGATCACGCCGCGCAGCTTCGTCGCCGACGCGGGATACATCGGGTTGACGAAGTCTCGCGTGATCCCCGTGCCGGGGATCGCCGGCCGCCGCGCGAGCGTGAAGCGCGCCGAGACTCCGCCGCTCTCGACGGGCCCGTCCGTAAACACGTACACGAAGTCGTACTCGTCCCCGAAGCGCTCGTAGAACGAGGCGGCAGACTGATACAGCTCCTGCGATTCGCCGCGCACATACCGCACGATTTCGTCGGCAGCGACCGGGTCCACGATGTTCACCGCGTGCGCGCGAAGCTGCACGCCAGCGCCGCCGTCGCTCGTCGCGTCGAGCGCGCTCGCGTCCGCGCCGCCCTCACCCGCAGCGCCGTCGGGCCCCGGCGTCGCGCCACCGCAGCCCGCGACGACCATCGCGAGCGCCCAGCTCCGTACACTTCGAAATCGCATGGGATCCATTGATACCAGCGTTTCGGTAGCTCAACACAGAGCCGATCTTCTTCGCGAGCGCGGCCCGCAGGCGCCGCTATAACTCGCGCTCTGCCCGATGAAGACCGCCCGCGAGTCGCTGCTCGCGCTCGTCGCCAGCCGTGACTGGCTCGCGCGCTATCCCTTTCACGCCGCGGTGCTCTCGCGTCTCGAGGTCGTGCACGACCCGTCCGTGCAGTGGATGGCCGTCTCGCTCGAGCGCGGCCGGTACTACCTCCACGTCAACCTCGAGCAGCTCTCGCGACAGCCGCAGTTCACCGCGGGAATCTTGTTGCACGAGATCCATCACATCGTGCTCGGGCACCTGTCGCACGAGAAGTTTCGCGGGGCGATCGAGTTTCCCGAGGTGATGGAGACGTGCTTGGAGATGTCGGCCAACGACGGGATCACCGAGGCGCTTCCCAACCCGATCGTGTGGGAGGCCTTCGCGCGCTTCGGCGTCCGCGCCTCGCAGAGCACGCTCGAGCGGTACGAAGCCCTGCTGCCCATCCATCGCAAAGGAGCGCTCGCCAAGGCCCTTCGCGACGGAGGCGCGGACGACGTCGACGACCACGGACCGTGGCGCGACGGAGGGACGGCCAACGCGGGAGCAGCCGCGCAGACCCGCGAGCTCGTCGAGAAATCACTGGACGAAGCCCAGCGCGAAGGGCTCGCTCCCGACGCGCGCATCGCAGGCCTCACGCCCGGTCGACTGCTCGAAGCGCTGGGCTCGACGCCGAGCGCGACGAGCGATCAGTCCATCGATTGGCGAGCGCGGCTCGCAGGACTGGTTCGACGACTGCGCGCGCCGAGCCGAACGTGGTCGAGGCCCAACCGACGCTTCAGCGAACGAGTGGGAGAAATCCCAGGCCGAGCGTATCGAACGGGAGGCGAGTCCAGGCCGAGCGTCCTGTGCGTAATCGACACGAGCGCGAGCATGGAGCCCAAGGCCCTCGCGATGATCGCGAGCGAGCTCGAGCGCCTCGCTCCGTACGCGCGCGTGGTGATCGCCGAGTGCGACACGGAGGTGACGCGGGTCTATCCGTTCGCGGGGCGCATCGACGCGGTGATGGGCCGCGGAGGAACGGACCTTCGCCCGGCGTTCGACCCTGCGCTCTTGCAGCGCGAAGGGATCGACGCGGTCGTGTACTTCACCGACGGAGAGGGGCCGTTCTTGGAGCGCGCGCCGGGGATCGCGACGCTGTGGGTTCTCACGAGCGCCGTGAACTTTGCGTGCCCTTGGGGCGAGCGCGCCCGCTTGCAGTGAGTGTGGTAGTCCCGTCGGCGTGACTGGCAAACCGACGAACAAGGCACCGCAGATTCGCAAGCAGGACGCGCTCGACTACCACTCGCAAGGGCGCCGCGGAAAAATCGAGGTCATCGCGACCAAGCCCAGCGTCACGCAGCGCGACCTGGCCCTGGCCTACTCGCCCGGCGTCGCCGAGCCCTGCCGCGAGATCGCGCGCGAGCGAGACCTCGTCGATCGCTACACGGCCCGGCAAAACCTCGTCGGCGTGATCTCGAACGGCACCGCCGTGCTCGGCCTCGGAAACATCGGCCCCTACGCCTCCAAGCCCGTGATGGAAGGCAAGGGAATGCTCTTCAAGAAGTTCGCCGACATCGACGTGTTCGACTTGGAGGTCGACGAGATCGACCCGGACAAGTTCATCGACGTCGTCTCGCGACTCGAGCCCACCTTCGGCGGGATCAACCTCGAAGACATCCGCGCGCCCGACTGCTTCTACATCGAAGAGACGCTGCGCGAGCGGATGAACATCCCGGTCTTTCACGACGACCAGCACGGGACGGCGATCATCACCGGCGCGGCGCTGCTCAACGCCCTTGAATTGGCGCACAAGAAAATCGACGAGGTCCGCGTCTGCTGTTGCGGCGCGGGCGCGGCGGCGGTGCGCTGCATGGAGCTCTGGGTGGCGCTCGGCGTGAAGCGCGAGCACATCACCATGGTTGATAAGTGGGGCGTGGTGTTTCAGGGCCGCGTCGAAGAGATGGACCCGTACAAGGGAGCGTTCGCGCAAGAGACGCAAGAGCGCACGCTCGCCGAGGCGATCCGCGGTCGCGACGTGTTCGTGGGGCTGTCCGCGGGCAACCTGGTGAGCCCGGCGATGCTCGAGAGCATGGCGCCTTCGCCGATCGTGTTCGCGTTGGCCAACCCCGACCCCGAGATCGACTACGAGACCGCGGTGGCCACGCGACCGGACGCGATCGTGGCGACGGGACGCAGTGATTTTCCCAATCAAGTGAACAACGTGCTCGGGTATCCGTACGTGTTTCGCGGGGCGCTCGACGTGCGCGCGCGCACGGTCAACGAGGCGATGAAGCTCGCCGCCGTCCGCGCGATCGCCGAGCTCGCCAAGGCCGAGGTGCCCGATCGCGTGATGGCGGCGTACGGGCTCAAGCAGCTCAAGTTCGGGCCCGACTACATCATCCCGAAGCCCTTCGATGACCGCGTTCTTCTCTGGGTCGCGCCCGCGATCGCGAAGGCCGCGATGGACAGCGGCGTCGCGCGGGACACGATCGACATCGAGGCGTACCGCGAGCAGCTCGCGCGAAGGGTCTCGCCGACGCGCCACACGCTGCGAAAGATCTGGGCCGTCGCGCGGGCAAACCCCAAGACCGTGGTGTTTCCCGAGGGAGAGAGCGACGCGATCCTGCGCGCGGCGTGCATCGTTCGAGACGAAGGCATCGCGCGGCCCGTGCTCATCGGACGACAGAGCGTGATCCGCGAGAAGGCCGCGGCGCTCGACCTGGATCTCGACTCGATTCAGCTGGTGTTTCCCCCCGAGTCGCCGAAGCTGCAGCAGTACGTCGACGCGTACTGGACCCTGCGTCGTCGCAAGGGAGAAACCCGCTACTCCGCAGAGAAGACCGTCACGCGAGAGCGAAAGGTCTTCGGCATGATGATGGTGCACGAGGGTGACGCCGACGGCTGCGTCTCGGGCCTGACCGCCGCGTACCCCGAGGTCGTGCGCCCCGCGCTGCAGATCATCGGAATGGCCCCTGGCTTTCGTCGCGCCGCCGGCATGTACATGCTGCTCAAGGGCGCCAACGTTCTGTTCTGCGCGGACACGACGGTCAACGTCGACCCGGACGCCGAGACGCTCGCCGAGATCGCCATCCAGAGCGCCGACGCCGTGCACGATTTGGGAATCGAGCCGCGAATCGCGATGCTCTCGTACTCGAACTTCGGCAGCGCCGACGGCGTCGAGCCGCGCAAGATCGCCCGCGCCGTGGCGATCGTGAAAGAGCGCCGGCCGGACTTGATGATCGACGGAGAGATGCAGGCGGACGTCGCGCTCAACCCGGTCCTGCGCAGTGAATGGTCGTTCAGCGACCTCAAGGGCGCGGCCAACGTCTTGATCTTTCCCAATTTGGGCGCGGGAAACATCGCGTACAAGCTGCTCACGTCCTTCGGCGGCGCCGAGGCGGTCGGCCCCATCCTGCTCGGGATGAACAAGCCCGTCACCGTGCTTCAACGCAACAGCGACGTGGACACGATCGTCTCGATGGCGGCCATCACCGTCGCGCAGGCGCTGCGAAAGCGCGGCGGTTGAGCGTCGCGCGCACGGTGGCCTGAGCTACACTCGTTCGAGTCTTTGCGACGATGGCCTCTCTGAGTGTCGGCTCGGTGTTCGGGGGAGAGTGGCGCGTGCTCGCGCGCCTCGCCGAAGGCGGCATGGGCACGGTCTACCGCGTCGAGCAGTGCTCGACGGGGCAGCTGCGCGCGCTCAAAGTGCTGCGCGCAGGGCTCTGGGAGGACCCGCGCGCCCGAGAGCGCTTCGAGCAAGAGGCGCAGGTCGTCTCGAAGATCCGCAGCGAGCACATCACGCGCGTGATCGCCGCGGGGATCGACGCGGACGAAGGCGCTCCGTGGATCGCGATGGAGCTGCTCGAGGGCGAGACGCTCAAGAAGCGCGTCGAGCGCGAGGGCCCGTTCGGCAGGCTCGAGACGCTCGAGCTGGCGCGGCAGCTGTGTCACGCGCTCGCGACCGCGCACGACGCGGGCGTCGTTCACCGGGATTTGAAGCCCGAAAACGTCTTCGTCACGCGCAGCGCGAGCGCGGACGGAGGCGAGCTCGTCAAGCTGCTCGACTTCGGGATCGCGACGGCGCTCGAAGAGTTCGAGACGAGCGCGACGGTGACCTCGGTCATCGGCTCGCCGCTGTGGATGGCGCCCGAGCAAGTGCGACGCGAGCGCATCAAACCCGCGACCGACGTGTGGTCGCTCGGGCTGCTCATGTTCTGGGTGCTCACCGCGAAGCCGTATTGGAAGAAGACCTTTCCCGCCGACGCGGTGCTCTACGAGAAGATGGTCGAGCCGCTCGTGCCCGCGAGCCAACGCGCGGTCGAGCTCGGCTGCGACGGAGCGATTCCCCCGGGCTTCGACCCGTGGTTCGCCCGCTGCGTCACGCGCAAGATCGACGAGCGCTACGTCGACGCCGCCGCGGCCTTCGACGCCTTCGAGCGCGTGATGACCGACCCGCGCATGCCGAGGGCGCTGCCTCCGTCGCGCGCGCGGCTCGCGCTCACGGTCGCCTCCGTCGCGATCGGCGCAGCCACCGCGGCGTGGGTCGCGCGGCCCTATTTCGGCCCCCCGCAGCCGAGCGTCGAGCTGCCCGCGCTGCGCATGACCGTCGCCCTCGCGGACGCGACCGCCCCGAGCGCTCTGGACTCTTCGACGAGCGCGGCGACCGCGAGCGACGCAGCCACGAGCGACGCCAGCACTCGCGCCGTGACCGACGCCGACGCCCGCGCATCCGCCGCGCGCTCGATCGCCATCGAAGCCGCAGTGAGCGACGGGCCTTCGCGCAGCCGAGCGGACAGCGCGCCTTCGAGCGAGCCGACCCCGAGCAGTCGCGGGGCGCGCGTGCTCTCGAGCGCGGCGACGGCGATCACCGGGGCGGTCGTGCTCGCGCCCAACGCTCCAGGAGCGGCGCCGATGCTCCAAGGATTCACGGTGCGGCGGTTCATCGCGGCGCAAGCGGCGTGCACCGCGCGCGGCGCGACGCAGCCGTGGCAAGTGATCCCCGACTGGTATTTGCAGCGACGAAGCGAGATGCACCTGGACGAGCGCGGGCGCAGGCTCGCCGCCGAGCGCTCGATGCTCACGCGCATCACCGATCCGACCGCCCTGCAAACGGCGACCGAGAGCGTGACCCAGCAAGAGCAGAACCTCGCGCGCGACCGAGACATGCTCGAGGCCGAGGTGCAGCGATCGCTCGCCAATCTCCGCGCGACGCTCTCGAGCCGCGCCCGAGAAGCGCGGTGCGCCGAGGCGGGTCTGCGCGCGGACGCCGTGGCGTTGTACGCGACGTGGTGCTGTCGGTAGTCGAGGCCGTTCGCGGGCGGATGTGCTTGGCACGCGCGCGCTGTGTCTGAGAGCATCGAGAGGGCTGACGCGAATGGCACCGAGAGACGACGATTCGCCGTACTGGCGGCGAGCCACGGTCGAGCTTCGCGCGATGCTGCAGGGCGATCTTCGCCGCAGGATTCCCGCGCTGAAGTCACGACACGAGGACCTGGTGCAAGAGACCCTCGCGGACCTGTCGGACCGGATCGCCGAGGGAGGCGACGGCATCCCTGGGTCGTGGCTCGCGCTCGAGACGCCGAGCGAAGAGGACCGCGCGCACCTCGCGAGGTTGGCGAGGACGATCTTGCGACGGCGGGTGGCGGACTTGTTTCGCGCGCGGGTTCGCGGACGCGCGGACGAGCCGGTCGAAGCCGAGCCCGAGGCGGTGCTCTCGCGAGAGCTCAACGCGGACCGCGCCGCGCACACCGCGGAGCTGCTGCGCATCACGGCGCTGGCGATGGATGCCCTCTCGCCCAACGACCGAGAGGCGCTCTTGCTCGCCGCCGAGCGCGACGGCGAGCGCGTCGAAGGGCGCATGCCCGACAAGGACCGCCAGCGCTTGAGCCGCGCGCGCTCGCGGCTGCTCGCGATCCTGCGCGAGCGGCTCGGAGACAACCCGCTCGTCGACCTGCTCGAGACGGAGTGAATCGATTGCGAGACGCCCGTCCCTTTCTCCAGATCGCCCACGTCGGCCCGTGGAACGTCGCGGTGCCCGACGCCCTCGCCCGCGCCCGCGCATTTCGCCGCGAACACTCTGGGCCAACGGGCGCGCTCTCGATCGCGCGGCACGACCCGACCGCGGCGCTCGCGCTGCGTCAGTGGCTCGAGGCCGTCGCGCTTCGCGACCCCGTCGGACGCAAGCTCACGACATGGCTCGTCGAGACTGGAGCGCGTTCAGCGCTCGGCGACGAGGCCTCCTTCGCGCACGCTCGCGACCTCGCCCGCGCGCTCGCGCACGGCGCGCAACACGCGCGCGTCCTGGTGGCCGGAGCGCGTGACACACGGTGTGCCTTCGAAGAGCGATCGTACGACGAGCGCGCGCTCGAAGCGCGCTTCGGGTTGAGCCATCCGGGCGCTCCTTTGGTGCTGCGCGCGCCGCACGGAGCGTTCGAGGTGCAGCTCGTCGCGCAGGACACAGAGAGGGTCCCGCGCGAGCACGCGCGCGCGCGCACCGCGAGCGTCCTCGGCGAGTTTGCGCCGACCGATCGAGCGCCGGTGCTCTTGTTCGGCGCGGGACACCAGCACGACCAGGTGGCCCAGCGACTCGGGGCCGAGGCGCACTGGGTGTTCAGCTCGGTGGGCAGCGCCGAGAGCGTGCGCGGCTCGGCGGCATTTCACTGTGATTACGAGGGCGGTCCAGCGCAGTGCGAGCAGCGCGCGGCGCTCGTGCGCGTGTACGCCTCGCCCTCGCAGCGAAGAACGGCGATCATCGAGCGGCTCATGTTCTCTCGGCCGTTGGCGATCGGAGCGTTTCGCTTGGTACCATCGCAGACGCTCGAGCGTTTGATTTCGTGGCCATGAGGGGCGGCGCGTGCACAAGACCGACGACACACCGACGCTGTTCGACACTCCTGACGCGGTCCTCGTGGTGGACGCGCGCGCGGTCATCGTCGAGTGCAATCGCGCGTTCGAGTCGGTGCTCGGCTACTCGCGCGACGAGCTCGCGGGCCGCGCGCTGACCGAGCTGCTGCCCGAGCGCGCCGCGCGCAAGCTCGGCCCCGACGTGCTCGCGACGCTCTGCGCGCGCGCCGCCAAGGCCGCTCCGGCGCCGCTGCGAATCTCGATGCTGCGAAAGGCGGCGGTGCCGGTCGAGTCGGACCTGGCGATGACCGTCGCGGCCACGCAACGAGGCGCGACGATCCTGTCGTTTCGCGCGATTCACACGGAGCCGGTGGACGTCGAAGATCGCGCGCACGGGCAGCTCACCGCGGCCGAGGCGTATCAGCTCGCGTTCGAGTACGCGCCGCTCGGGATCTTTTTGTTCGACTCGCGAGGGACGCTCACGGCGTGCAACGACGCGCTCGTGACCATCCTCGGAAGCACGAGGCAAGCGCTGCTCGGCTTGGACATGACCACGCTTCCCAACGCGCAGATCGTCGCGACGCTGCGCAGGGCGCTGGCGGGAGAGCGCGCGCAGTACGACGGGGAGTACACGTCGGTGACCGCGGGCCGACGCAGCATCGTGCGCGCGGATTTCGCTCCGGTCCGCGGCGAAGACGGCGTCGCGCGCGGCGGCGTGTGCATCGTCGAAGAGGTCACCGAGCGGCGAAAGCTTCAAGCTCGCCTCGCGCAGTCGGACCGGCTCGCGTCCGTGGGGACGCTCGCCGCGGGAGTCGCACACGAAATCAACAACCCCCTCGCCTACGTGCTCTCGAACCTCGAGTACGCGCGGCGTCGCTTCGGCGACTGCGCGACGATGATCGACGATGTCGACGCGCGCGAGCGCATCAGCGAGGCGCTCGAACACGCGACGGACGGCGCGGTGCGCGTGCAGACCATCGTGCGAGACCTCAAGACCTTCTCGCGCGGCGGCGACGAGTCGCGGCAGAACGTCTACCTCGAGCGGGCGATCGAAGCGGCGCTCACCATGGCCTATCCGTTGATTCGCGGGAGGGCCAAGATCCTGCGGGACTACCAGCCGACCGAGCCGGTGTGGGCGGACGAAGGCCGGCTCGCGCAGGTGTTCTTGAACCTGGTGATCAACGCGGCGCAGGCGATCGCCGACGGAGCGCCAGCGCGCAACGAGATCCGCGTTCGCGTGTACCAAACGGAGGACGGGCGCGTGTGCGGCGAGGTCTCGGACACGGGCGAAGGGATCGCGCCCGAGCACGTCGCGCGCGTGTTCGAGCCGTTCTTCACGACGCGCGCCTCGGGCGTCGGGACGGGCTTGGGCTTGTCCGTGTGCCACGGGCTCGTGACGGCGTTCGGCGGCGAGATCCTCGTCGAGAGCCAGCGCCAGAAGGGAACGACCTTTCGCGTCTTGCTCCCGCGCTCGGTGGCCGAATCGCCCTCGCGCGAGGCGCAGACCGAGCGAAAGAAGCGGCTCTCGCGCCCGCGCCGACGACGACTCCTGGTCGTGGACGACGAGACGCTGCTCGCGCGATCGATCGAGCTTCAGCTGAAGGACGATCACGACGTCGAGATCGTCGCGACAGGACAGGCGGCGCTCGATCGCCTGCGAAGAGATCCGACGCTCGACCTGGTCCTGTGCGACATGATGCTGCCGGACATCTCGGGCATGGACGTGTACGAGCAGGCGCGGGCCATCGAAAACGGCTCGCACGAGCGCTTCGTGTTCATGACGGGCGGATCGTTTTCGCCGAAGGTGTTCAAGTTTTTGCGCGAAAACGAGGTGCCCTGCTTGGAGAAGCCGTTCACCGCCGAGCAGCTCAAGGAGATCATCGACCCGCGCTGATCGCCGCGGCTCGCCGGGGCGCTGTCACCGAAGCGCGCGCTCGTCGATGGGGCCGCTGTCTCGCTGCTTCCGCTACACTCTCTGCTCCGCCCCTTCACGAATCGTCCTCGGGGTGCACCACCATGACGCGAACTCCCCTCGATCCATCGCTGCTCGGCGCCTCCAATCCCGCTCGGGATCAAGCGCTGCTCGACGCCATCGTCCAAGCGCTGCGCCCCTCGGCGCGCGCCCTGGCCGCGCGCGTGTTCGCACGGGAGGTGCTCGACGCCGTCGACGGACCGTCCGAGCGCGCGCTCGCCTCGCTCGCCAAGGACAGCGCGACGCTGGATTTCGCCGCCGTTCGCGAGGCGCGCTCGCGGGCGCTCATCGACGCGATCAGCGAGCAAGAGCGCGCCGCCATCGACGAGCACGGCGAGGACATCGCCTCGACGCTCGCCCGCGCCTGGGTTGATTTGTGGTCACGCGCCGCCGCTGAGTCCGACGGGGCGCTGCGCGTCGATCGCGCGGTCCCCGACGAGGGCGCGATCGATCAGAGCTGGAGCGAGTGCGCCGCCATGCTCGGGCTCGACCGCGCGGAGGCAGACGGGCTCGTGCTCGCGTTCTGCCAGCGAATTCGCAGCGAAGGCGCGACGGTGTCCCTTCCGCTCGGCCTCGCGCTCGACGGCCGCGCGAGCGACCTGTGGCTGCACCGCGAGGGAGCGCTCGGCGCGTTGCCCGAAGAGATCGTTCGCTCGGGCGAGCAGCGCCGCGGGCCTGCGATCTCGCTCGACGAAGCGCGCAAGCGACGCGGCGGCTGAGCGGTGGCCGACGCCGAGGCAACGGCGATATCGTCCGCGTCGATGGCCACCACCGCTCGCCCCTGGACCGTGCTGCCGCACGGGACCATCGAGAAGCTCTCCGCTCGGCTCTGGACCGTCTCGGGCTCGCTCCCGGACATGCCCTTGCAGCGGCGCATGACCGTCGTTCGCCGCGACGATGGCTCGCTGTTGATTCACAGCGCCATCCCGCTCGACGACGCATCGATGCGCGAGCTCGAAGCGTGGGGGACGCCCGCGCAGCTCATCGTCCCCAACGGCTGGCACCGGCTCGACGCGGGCGCCTACCTCGCGCGCTACCCTGCGCTGCGCGTGTACTGCCCGCGCGCCGCGATGCCCCGAGTGCAACAGGTCGTGCGCGTGCACGGCGCGGTCGAAGACATGCCCACGGACAGCGTCGTCGCGCCGCGCATGATCGAGGGGCTCTCGAGCGGAGAAGCGGTGTTCGTCGTTCGCGACGAGCGGGGCGTCGCCCTGGTGTTCAACGACCTGCTCTTCAATCACAAGCACCTCGACGGAGCGCAGGGCTTCGTCATGCGAATGCTCGGCTCGACCGGCGGCCCGAGAGTCACGCGCGTGGCCAAGGTCGCGATGATCTCGGATCGGGCCGCGGTCGCCAAAGAGCTCGTCGAGCTCGCGAACATCCCCAAGCTGTACGCGCTCGTCCCGGGCCACGGCGACGTCGTGACCGACGGCTGCTCGCGCGTGCTCGCCTCGGTCGCCCTCCGCGTGTGACGCGCGCGCTGACATCGGCGCACACGCGAGCGAGCGTTCGGGTCGAGCCGCGAGCGCGGTACACTCGTACGCTCCATGAACATTCGATGGCTTTCGGGGCTCATCCTTGCAACAGCGACGGCATCGTTGGCGGCGTGCTCGCCCGAGATGCAGATGGTGACCGACGCGGGCGGCGATCGCGGCAGCAGCGACGCGGTCGCGAGCGACATCGCGGCGCAGCCGGACGTCGTCGATGATTTCGTGACCAGTATTCCTGACGCGGCCCCGGACGCGAGTGAAGCGCCGGACGCGAGCGAGGACAGCGCGCCCGACGCGAGCGCGGGGCCCGACGTGACCTACCGCGAAGGCGGGATGCTGCTCTTGCCTCGCTGCGAGAGCACCGAGCCGCCGACGGCAACCAACCTCGATCCGGTGGTCTCGACGTTGCTCGGGACGATCGCGCCCGTGGCCACGCGCGTGAGCGTCGCCAACCCGCTGGTGAACCCGTCGACCGAGAGCGGCGAAAACGACTATCGCATGCGCGGGCTCGATCGCTTTCGGCGCGCTGCGGGCGAGAACCGCTCGGTGCGACGGGACCTCGGCGGCTCGATGACCACGCCGAGCACGCGCGGATCGCTCACGTACTTCGTGCACATCAGCGATTTTCAGCTGACCGACGACGAGTCGCCCACGCGCCTCGCGGGCACGGACAACCCGCTGATCGGCGCGGGAAATCGCCCGCAAGAAGCGTACATCCCGCGGATTATTTCGGCGCTCAACCGCTCGCTCGCGAGCCTCGAGCGGCGCAGCATGCGCGGCTTCGACTTCGGCGTGTTCGCCGGGGACTGCGCGGACTCGGCGCAGCTCAACGAGCTGCAGTGGTTCATCGAAGTGATGGACGGACACCGCGGGGTGCACTTCGACTCGGGCCGCGACGACGACCCGGTGCCGGGGCCCAACAACGATCCGAAGGATCCGTTCGACGCGACGCCGTTTCCCGCGCCGTGGCTGTACGTCCCGGGAAACCACGACGTGATGATCACCGGCCTCACCGTCCCGGACGCGGCGAACCGCGCGACGGCGGCGGGCGACAACAGCACCGGAGGCACGAGGGACTACTCGCAGTGGTACGCGCCGGTGGTGCGCGGCCGCGTCGCGCCCGACGCGAACCGACGCCCGCTCGAGCGCGCAGAGATCGTGCGCGAGCTGTTTACGCACTCGTCGATCGGGCCGGGCCCGGTCGGGCACGGGTATCCCGCGACGGCGGACCTGCGGTTCGGCGCGCACTACACGCGCGACTTGATTCCGGGTGTGTTGCGCATGATCGCGTTCGACACGAGCGATCCGACGGGCGGATCGAAGGGGCTCATTCGACAGAGCGTGGTCGACAACTTCTTGCGGCCCGAGCTCGAGCGCGGGACGCGCGACGGAGTGTTGATGATGATCGTCTCGCACCACCCGCTCGACTCGATCGATCGGCAGAACGGCGAGATCGGGCTGCCCGTGTCCGACGCGGTTTCTTCCGATGATTTGAAGAACCTGGTCCTGCAGTTTCCGAACATGTTCTTGTGGCTCGTGGGCCACCAGCACGTGGTGCGCATCCGACCGATCGCGGGCCCGGACGCCGCGCGCCCTGGCTTCTGGGAGGTTCAATCCGGCTCGATCGCCGACTGGCCGTCGCAGGCGCGCATCATGGAGATCGTCGCCAACGACAACAACACGCTCTCGATCTTCGGAACGATGTTCGACTACGACACCGCCGACTGCATGGAGCGGCGCTTTCGTCGCCTCACGCTCATGGACTTCATGAGCGGCTGGGCCAGCGATCACACCGGCGGGCTGCCCGATCGCAACGTCGAGCTCGTGATCCCCACGCCGAGCGCGGCGCGCGCGGCGGTGCAGCGCGCGATGATGACCGCGCCGCGTCGAATCGAGAGCGAGACCACCCTGCGCGGGATGTGATCCGCGCTCGGATGCACCGCGGGTGTCGGGCGCCGCTCAACGAGCGGTCAAGAAGAACTCCACCCCGCCGCTCGCGCAGCGAAAGGTGAACGTGCGCGCGGTCACCTGCGCCATCGTCACGGGGGCCGTCGCGGCGGCGCAAATCGTGTCGTCAAAGGCCGTGTCGTCGTCGGCGATGCGGACGCGCAGCATTCCGCCGGTCAATTGCGCGGTGTCCACGCCCGAGGGGAAGCGGTAGTTCCACGCTGGGGCGATGGTGTTGTTGATGAAGCCCGAGCACTCTTCGCGACCGCTGCCGATGGTGATGCACACCTTCGGATCAGGGAGTCGGTACGTCATGTTGATGCCGACGTCCCACTCGTCGCCGTTGGGTTTGCGCGCGCTGATGTCGCCTTGCACCGCGGTGATGGACCACTCACCGCCGCCCATCATCCCCGAGAGCGAGCACGTCCCCATGCTCGTGCACATCGCGCCGCCGCCGCAGGTTCCGCAGACGCTGCCGCACCCGTCGTCGCCGCACACGCGCCCCGTACACTGCGGAACGCACGCCTCCGCGGGCTCAGCGTCGGGCTGCGAGCTCGTCACGTCTGCCGCTGCGTCGCTTCCGCTCGAAGCATCGTCAGGAGCTCCTGTGTCCACGCTCGTGGTGGCGTCCTCGACGGCGCCCGTGTCTCGGCTCGCCCCACCGTCGGCGCGCGCGTCGTTCGCCGCATCGCCGCTCGGCTCGATCATCGGCGCACACCCTGCCCACGCGACGCAGAGCGCCGCGATCGAGAGCGCCGCCGTTCGGTGACGGACAGACGTAAAAGGCTTCATCCCTGGGATGGTGCCCAACGAGGCGACCGTTGACCACTGCGGGTGCGCGCAGGTATCGAAGAAATCAACGATATGCGCCTCGCATGCATCCGCCTCTCGCAAACCCGTCGGCTGGCCATCGAGCGCGACGGCGAGCTCTTTCTCGCCAGTGAACTGGCAACGACCCTCGGCGCTCCGCAGGCGCCCAAGGACTTCGACGCGCTGTTTGCGGGAGACGCGTTCGGGACGGTCGAGCAGCTCGCGCAGCTCGATCGCGCGCTCTCGCAGGGCAATCGCCCAGCGACCGCGCGGCTGTCCGCGGGATCGTTTCAGTGGGACGCGCCCGTCCCGCGCAGCTGCCAGATCCTCGACGGGTACGCGTTCGAGACGCACGTGCGCAACGCGCGCAGCAAGCGCAACTTGGGCGTCCCGCCAGAGTGGTACGAGGTTCCGACGTACTACCGCTCGAACCCGCGCGCGCTGTTCGGACACGAGGCGACGATCCCGTTTCCGCCCGATGAAACCATGTGCGACTACGAGCTCGAGTTCGCCGCGGTGCTCGGCCGCAACGTGAAGGACGCGACGCCCGAGCAAGCGACGAGCGCCGTCATCGGCTACACGATCTTCAACGACTGCACCGCGCGCGCCGCGCAGCGCAAAGTGATGGCGATGGGCCTCGGCCCCGCGAAGGGCAAAGACTTCGCCAACCAGCTCGGCCCCGTCCTCGTTACGCCCGATGAAATCGGCGACATCAACGCGGTCGAGCTCGTCGCGCGCGTCAACGGCAACGAGTGGTCGCGCGCGCTGTTCGGCAGCGCCGAGTACACCTTCGGCGAGATCATCGCGTACGCGTGCCAGGGCATCGAGCTGTACGCGGGCGACGTCATCGGCTCGGGGACCGTCGGCTTCGGCTGCGGGCTCGAGCTCGACAAGTTCTTGAGCGACGGCGACGTCGTCGAGCTCGAAGCCTCGCGCGTGGGCGTCCTGCGCTCGAAGGTCGGCCGCGCACCAGCGCCGCCCAAGTTCGAGCACAAGCGCAAGAACCCCGCTTGAACCGCGACGAGGTCAGCGATGGGCAGTCAGTTCGTCACGCTCTACATCGCTGATCCAGCGGTGATTCAAGCAAAGCTCCGCGGCGACGATCCCGACATCGCCTCCGCGCTGTACGCGAGCGATCCCAAGCTCGCCCCCGCGCTTCGCCCCGCGTTCGAGGTGATCGGCAAGGGCCTGCTCTGCTTCATGGACAAGCAGCGCGAGCACCCCGAGGGGCACGTGTACCTGCGCGCGGTCGAGCACATCCTCGACGCGCACAAGAAGCGCTCGGGCTCGCTCGAGTTCTATCCCGACGAGGGCGAGTACCCGCTGTGGTCGCTGACGTACGACCGGTGCGAGGCAGAGTGGCTCACCGTTCCGCAGAGCGAGAGCGGGATTCCGACGCTCGCGTGGCGCAGCCCGCAGACGTGCCGATCGCTCGCGAGCTCGATGCGCAGAGCGCTCTCGACGGGCGAGTTCAACCAGCGATTCAGCCCGGACTACACGCTCACAGCAGCGATCGAGCTGCTCGACGAAGGCGCCTCGACGAACTTCGGCGTGTTCGCGATGTTTCAAGGCTGAGCGAGGGAGCGCGCGATGACCAACGTGGACTCGATCACCGTCGAACAAGTGCAGGGCGTCGCGCCGGACGCGCGCTCGATGACCGACGCGAAGAAGCTCGCGAAGCCCGGGAGCTGGCGCAGACTCGGGCGCGACGGAGACGCGCTGTGGGGCGTCGCGCTCGGCTCGAAGGGCGACGCGTACGCGGTCTTCACCCGCGGAGTGAGCGAAGTGCGGTGCAGCTGCCCGAGCCGAAAGAGCCCCTGCAAGCACGGCCTCGCGCTGCTCTTGCTCGCGGCCAGTGGCCACGAATTCAAGAGCGAAGCGCTGCCGAGCGGGCATCGGTACAGCGCGTAGCGCGGGCGCGCTCACTGCGCCGTTCGCTTCGATCGCTTCGGGCTCTTCTCCGCGCGCACGGGAGGGATCGCCGCGCTCACGCTCTCGACGAGCCAGCGCGCCGCGGGTCCCAGACCGCGCGTCCCTTGCCTCGAAACGACCACCGTCAACGGGTCGGGCAGCGCCAGCGCGAGCGCGACGCGCACGAGGCGACCTGCGCGCAGCTCGGGCGCGACGGTCCACGCAGGCATCGACCCGTAGCCCGCGCCCGCGCGCAGCGCGGCGAGGCGCAGCTGCATGTCCATGAAGCGCCACGTCGGCCCTCCCGCGACGCCCAGATCCCGCTCTTTGAAGGCATCTGGATCGCGGTCGCTCAGCACCAATTGGACGTGCTGACGGAGCACGCTCGCAGGGATCACGCCCGCGTGCGACGCGAGCGCGTGCTTCGGCGCGACGACGTGCACGAGCGCGATGCTCCCGATCGGCTCTTGCGAGAGCACCGACGGAGCGTCGGGGACGTGTACGTGAATGGCGAGGTCGACGTCGCCCGAGAGCAATAGCTGCGTCGCGCTTCGAGCGGACTCGCTTCGCAACACGAGCTGCGTCGCCGTGAACCGCTGCGCGAACGGCGCGAGCACCTGCGCGAGCTCGTCGTTGACGAGCAGGTTGTCGATCGCCACGCGCAGCTTCGCCTCGACGCGACGCGTGTCCATGCGGCTCGCGACGGACGAGAGACGCTCGACGCCCGAGAGGACCGAGCGCGCCTCGCCGACGATGGCGTTGCCCTGCGGAGTGAGCGTCGGGCGGTATCCGTCGCGGTCGAAGAGGATGACGCCGAGGCGCTCTTCGAGCGAGGCGATCGCGTAGCTCACCGTGCTCTGCGCGCGACGGAGCTTGCGCGCGGCGGCCGAGAGGCTGCCCGTGTCGACGACGGTCACGAGCACGCGCAGCTGGTCGAGAGAGAGGTCCGTCATCGTTCGATGTGCTCGGGGAAAATCGTCGCGCAACTCCATCGATCGTGTCGATAGAGATCTTCGAGAGTATCGGGCTGGTCGAGAGCCCCCGATGGTCCGAGACTGCGCCGAGCTACCGAAAGCACTGGAACCACCATGAACAAGAAGATCAACCTCTGGGCCATCACTGGACTCACCCTCGCGCTCGCGGCCACGACGGCCTTCGCGCAGTCTCGCGGCCAGGGTCGCACGGGCGCCCCTGGGCAGCAGCGACAGGACGCGGGCGCGTCGCACGCCGACGCCGCCGCGCAGCCGCAGGCGCAGCCGCAGAACGTCACGCCGCAGCCGCGCCCGACGGGACCGACGCAGTTCGAAGTGCGCCCGGGCGGAATCTCGCGCGTGACGTTTCAGTCCGACGCCCCGCTCGAGACGATCGACGGCGTGAGCACGGACACGCAGGGCACCATCACGATCAACCCCAACGCGCCGGCGACGGGCTTCGCGGGCCGCGTGCAGGTGGGCGTTGCGACGCTGCGAACGGGCAGCGACATGCGCGACGACCACCTGCGCGGCGGGATGTGGCTCGACGCGGGACGCTTTCCGAACATCACGTTCGAGCTCGCGCGCACGAACATCACTCAGGCGCTGCAGCCCAACCAAGAGGCGCAGGGCACGGTGACGGGGCGCTTCACGATGCACGGGGTGACGCGAGAGATCACCGTCCCGGTGCGCGTTCGGTACATCCCGCTCAGCAACGAGCACGCGGGCATGGGCCAGTTCGGAATCAACGCGGACATGATCCGCGTGAGCGGTGATTTCGCGGTCAACCTCACGGACTACGGCATCAGCATCATGGCGCCGCTGCGCTTGAAGGTCTCCAACACGATCAACGTGCGCGTCTCGCTCACCGCGTTTCGTCGTTGAACGAGCCGCGCAGCGCGCGTCGCGTTCGCGCGTCGCGTCATGAGTCGCGTGTGCAGGGCGTGCGTGGGGCCGCGCGCAGATTGCACAGGAGGAGCGCGTAATCGACCGGGATTTTCCGGGCCGAACGGCGTTCTCACGGCGCGCGTGTCCCTCTATCCTCGCGCCGCCATGCTCGACTATCAGCGCAGAGGGACCCTCCCCGAAAAGCACCACATCGTCTTCGACCGCGCCGACGGAAAGGGCGTGTACTACGAAGAGTGCATCACGCGTCGCGGCTTCGATGGAGCGTACGCGATCCTGTATCACGCGTTTCCGACGACGGACGACGGCGCCGTTCGCAAGACCGCCCGCGGCTACGCGGCGCCGATCCCCGCGACGCCCGAGGACGACACGCTTCGTCGACGGCTCTTCGACTCGAACAAGATCCCGCGCGGCGGGCAGTTCGTCGACTGCCGCGTCCCGGTGATGTTCAACGCGGACCTCGTGATTCTCCTCGCGAAGCCCACGCAGTCGGACGACGTGTACTACAGCAACGGCGACGGCGACGAGCTCGTGTACGTCTACTCGGGCCACGGCAAGATGGAGAGCTCGTTCGGCTGGCTCCCGTTCAAAGAGGGCGACTACGTGTGGATCCCGAAGGGGACCATTCACCGCTGGCACCTCGAGGGAGAGGGGCACTCGTTCTTGGTGATGGAAGCGCGAAAAGAGCTGCGAATCCCCACGCAGTTTCGCAACGCGACCGGGCAGCTCAAGATGGACGCGCCCTACTGTCACCGTGACTTCGTGCGCCCCGAAGGGCTCGCGTGGGACCCGTCGCAAGGCCCCGCGGGCGGCCACACGATCGTCTACAAGATGCGCGACAAGTTCAGCGAGCGCACGATGCCCCATCACCCGCTGGACATCGTCGGCTGGGACGGGACGATGTATCCCATCGTCTTCCCCATCCTGAAGTTTCAGCCGCGGATCGGTCAGGTGCACTTGCCGCCCACGGCGCACATGACCTTCGCCGGAGAGGGCTTCATCGTGTGCAGCTTCGTCCCGCGCGTGACGGACTTTCACCCCAAGGCGATCCCGTGCCCGTACCCGCACACCTCGGTCGACTGCGACGAGGTCATCCTCTACATCCGCGGCAATTTCACGAGCCGAAAGGGCGTCGGCCCGGGCTCGGTCTCGCTGCATCCGATGGGCGTTCCGCACGGGCCGCACCCGGGCGCGTACGAGCGCTCGATCGGCACCGAGCGCACCGATGAGCTCGCCGTGATGATCGACACGTTCTTGCCGCTCGAGCTCACCGCCAACGTCCTGGCGCTCGAGACCCCCGAGTACCACGACACGTGGAAGATCCAGCCGAAGTGAGCGGCTGAGCGAGGACCGCGACGCTCAATCGTCCGAGCGACGATCGCGCTTCTTCTCGCTGTTGCGCTTCTTCTCGTCCAACCGACGCAGCTTGCTCCCGTGCGTAGGCCTCGTGGGCTTGCGCTTCTTCGGCTCGATGAGCGCCGCGCGGATCAACATCGCGAGCTTCTCTCTCGCGTCCTCGAGGTTCTTCAGCTGATCGCGCGTCGCCGTGCTGGTGATGAGCATCTTGCCCTCGGCGTCGAATTTCGAGGGATTTTGCGCGCGCAATCGCTCTTTCTGCACGTCCGTGAGCAGGTCGCACCTCGTCACGTCGAAGCGAAGGTCGATCTTCGAAGCGACCTTGTTGACGTTTTGTCCCCCAGGCCCGCCCGAGCGAACCGCGGTCCAGGTGATGAGCTCGTCGGGGATGGTCAGCGCGTCGTTGATGATCAGGTCGGTCATGACGGGTTCGTGCCCTGCGCGCGCATCGTAGCCGCAAACGCTCGTCGCGCCCCCAACGCTCTTCAGCGAACGTTGGCGGTGCGCTCGCGCTTCGCGCTGAGAAGCACGGCGCCCATCACGAGCAGCACGATCGCCGGAGCGCCCGCGAACAGCGCTCGGATCACGGTCTTCACCGCCGCGCTCTGCGCGCTCGCGCCCGCGGAGTAGCCCGCGCGCGCGAGCATCGACTGCGAGCCGGCGACCGCGAGCGCGACGCCCGATTTCTGCGCAAATCCCAGGACGCCGTAGACCGAGCCCTCGCGGCGCTTTCCCGTGCGCGCCTCGTCGGCGTCGACGGACTCGGCGATGAGCGTCCACGGAATCACGTGACACGCCGCGATCCCCGGCCCGCACAGCAGCGCGAGCCCGTAGCCCACGGTCGCTCGATCCGCGGGCAACAGCGCGAGCAGCGCGAGGATCGAGGCCCAAAAGAGCGCGCCGAACGCGAGCGTGCGGTGCCTTCCGAACCGATCGCTCGACCACGCGACGGGCGCGACGCTCGCGAGCGCCGAGAGCTGCACCATGCCCAAGATCACGTCGAGCTTGCCGCGCAGCCCGAGCGCGTGCGTGATGTAGTACTCGAACATCGAGGCCACGACGCTGACCGAGACCCACGCGACGAGATAGATCAGCGCGGCCTGTCGCACGGCGCGGGTGCGAAGGACGTCGCGCACGTCCGCGAGGGGATGCTCGTGCGTCTCGTCTCGGGGTCGAGCGCGCTCGCGGACCGTCGAGAACAAGAGCAGAAACGGCAGCGCGCCGATCGCGCCGACGACGGACATCGTGACGCGATAGCCCGAGGGCTTGTCGGCGAACGAGGCGATGGCCGCGGGGATGAGCGCCGCCGCGGCGAGGCCGCCGACCATCGAGACGATCGCGCGCGCGGCGTTGAGCCGAGTGCGGTCGCGCTCGAGCGACGAGAGCTCGGGCGTGAGCGAGGCGTACGGCACCTGCACCGCGGCGAACGCCGTGTCGAAGCACACGTACGCGAGCGCGAAATACAGGGCTTTTGCCGCGGCGGACAGCGGCGGGATCCACCAGAGCATCGAGAAGGCGAGCGCGAACGGCAGCGCGCCGAACAGCATGAAGGGCCGTCGCCGTCCCCAGCGGCTCTTCGTCCGATCGCTGAGCGCGCCCACCATCGGAACGCTCAGCGCGTCCCACACCCCGCCCACCAAGATCACCGGCGCCACGAGCGCCGGCGGCAAGCTCGCCACGTCCGTGAGAAAGAACGGCAGAAAGAACAGCACCGCGGTGCTCGCCGTGCTCGGGCCCCAATCGCCGAGCCCGAAGAGCGCCACGCGCGAGAGCGTCATCGACGGCGCCGCCGCGCTCTCGGGCAGCGCTGCGACGCCGGACGCGGGCGTCGCGCTCGCGCGGTCGTGCTCGCTCACAGCGAGCCTCGGTACAGCTTGTACTTGCGATAAATCGTGAAGCCCAAGCCCGCGAGGATGAAGTTGATCTTCACGTTTTCTTCGCCCGTGAGGCTGAGGTCCGCCTCGGTGTATCCCTTGGCGAGCATCGTCTTCGCGGTGTCTTCGATGAGCAGCGACTCGAGCCCGCGCGAGCGAAACGCAGGGTCGATGACCAGGATCTTGAAGCACGCGCGGGTGAGCTTCTTGCTCTTGCGCCAGACGCGAAAGAGCCCGATGGGGTCCAGCTTTCCGCGCGCGAGCTGCAGCGCTTCGTTGGCGTCGGGAAGGACCAGGGCGAAGCCGACGCACTTTCCGTCGACCTCGACGAGGCGGACGAGGTCGGGGTCGACGATGGGCTTGAAGCTCTCGCACGTGCCGCGAAACTGCTCCCACTGCATCGGGACGAACTGATCCACCGTGGACATCGCGCGGTTGAACAGCTCGTGCGCGAGCCGAATCTCGGCGTCCCATTGGTCCATCCGCATCGATCGCAGCGAGGTGCTCTTGTTCGCCCTCGCCCTCGCCGCCGCCTTCGTCAGCCGCTCAGGAAAGATCTTGCTCAGGTCGTTCACCGCGTCCGCCGGCGGTCGCACCATCCACGCGTACGCCTCGTGCAGCCCTTCGAGCCCCGCGGCGTCGACGAGCTTCGCGTAGTACTGCTTGTGATGCCCCTCCATCAGCGCCGGGCGCGTCTCGAACCCCTCGACGAGGATCCCGTGCTCCTCCGATGCGCTGGGGTTGTAGGGGCCCTCGATGCCCTTCAAGCCCTTGGAGCGAAGCCAATCGCGCGCGGCGTCGAACAGGGCCTTGGCGACCTCGACGTCGTCGACGCACTCGAACCAGCCGAAGTGCCCGACGCCGTCGTTTTTGCTCTTCAACCGCGCGTCTTCTTTGATCGCGGCGATCGTTCCGACCGGCTCGCTGTTGCGATAGGCGATGAAGAGCTCGCGCTCAGCGTTGCTCCAAAACGGGTCTTTGCCGGGCGTGAGCCTGTTGGCGAGCTCACGAACGATCGGCTGAACGTAGTTGGGATCGTCCTGGTACAGCGTCGCTGGCCACGCGGCGAAGCGCGTGATCTCTCGCGGGCTGCGCGCGGGAAGCACCTGGATTTCTCCTGTCAGTCCGGCGATCAGCGACCGCGCCGCTTCTCCTACGATGGGCGCGTGCGCGAGCGTGCGCGTGATCCGTGCGAGCGTTCGTCCGACTTCGTTGCCGTCCATGGTCTGTGCGCGTCCTCTCCAAAGCGCGTGCCACCCCGACGCGAACCGCGCGCGCCGGGCGGCGCACAGCGTCGCAGACCGCGCCGCTCGACGCGAGCAAACAACGCAGCGTGCCGCGGACGCACACTCGGCCCGCAGCCTGTGGCGCGCTCGGCACAGCGCGGCGCGAGGCGAGAGGCGATTGTGCTCGCTCGCTCCGGCACGGCCCATGTATTCGAGAAGAGAGCAACGATGCGCACGACCGTTGGACTTCGTAGTTGTCTCGCGTTGACCGTCGCGCTCGCCAATCCCCTCGCGCTCGCGCAGCCGGCGCGCGCGCAAGCGCAGCGGTCGAGCGCCGCCTCGGGCACACAAAATCAACCAACGCCGGCCGCGGGCGCGCGGCAGAGCGAGCCGAGCGCGGGCGCAGCGCAGCGCGGCGTCACGGGCCCCGACGGAGTGCGTCGGTACTGGATGGCCGACGCGTACCTGGTCGGCGGGTTCAACCAGCTCACCCTCGCGCTGCTGACGGGCCTGCGGTTTCGCTGGGACCAGCCGCGTTCGGACAACCTCTTGCTCGACAATCGCCGCTTCGAGATCGGCTTCGAGGTCAACGTCAACCCGGGCTTCACGTCGCTCGGGGGCTACGCCGAGTGGACC
The DNA here is from genome assembly GCA_046351515.1 of Polyangiales bacterium. Taxonomy (GTDB): domain Bacteria; phylum Myxococcota_A; class Polyangia; order Polyangiales. The sequence goes on along the minus strand of JAXLYJ010000039.1, from coordinate 26,243 downwards.
CCGCTTCAGATCCTCATCCTCCGCCTCCAGACCGACGTCTACGCGCACTACGGAACCTACGGAGCCATCATGCGCTTCGACCGCCCCGACGTCGGCTTCGGCGACGCGCTGCGCGACATCTGTCAGGGCTGCCGCGCGGGCTTCAATCAACGCGTCCTCGCCCGCGCGGTCCTGCAAGCGCAGCTCGGCCCCGTCGCGGTGCGCAACCAGACCGACGTGGGCTTCTACGCGCTGCACGGCGACGAGCCGTATTACATCCTGATCGAGCACGACATCCTCGCGGCGCGGCGCGAAGTGATCGTCGTCAACGAGTCGCAGCTCTTGTTCGAGCCCTACCGCCGCGCGGACAAGACGGGGCTCTTCGTCGGCCCGATGTATCACTTCGCGCGCACGCTCTTCGCGGGCGTCCAGCGGCAGCGCGTCGGAGCCTTCGCCGAGTGGATCTTTCACCGAAAGCTCGGCCCGTTCGCGAGGCCGCGCCATCGGCTTCGCGGGCTATCACCTGCAAGACGTCAACCGCGGCGGCGGATTGATCGCGCTCATGGGCGTCGGGTCCGAGTTTGATTTGTGAGCGGGTTTTCAACGGGCGGCGAAGTAGGGCACGATCGCGCGGGTGCTGATCGAGAACCTCTCTGCCGCCCAAGCGCGCGCGGCGCTCGGCGCGATGCGCGCGGTCGCCGACGCGTCCCCCGGACTGCACCCTGACGAGCGCTCGATGCTGGTGGTGACGGCGCGCGCGCTCGAGCTGCGCGAAGACCCGCTCAGCATCGCGGCGATCACGCCCGAGCAGCTCGCCGAGGCGCTGCCCGAGCAGCGCGACCGCGTGAGAGTGATCCAGTGCATGCTGCTCATGTCGCTGATGGACGGCAAAGCCGACCGCGAAGAAGCGGCGCTGATCCATCGCTTCGCGGGCGTGCTCGGCGTGCACGAAGAGCGCGTCGAGAGCCTGAGGCAGCTCGCCGAGGGGCGGCTGACGAGGTTGTGGCTCGGGCTCGCGTGGCGCTCGTATGGGCAAGAAGAGTTCATCAAGGCGCTGCGCGACGAGGGGCCGCGCGGGCTGTGGAAGATCGTCGGCCCGATGATCGGCGCGGCCACGGACTACACGCTCGCGCGGCGGTTCATCAGCTACGGCGAGCTCGATGAAGGGACGCTCGGGCGGGCGTACTACGACTTCATTCGAAGCCATCGGTTTCCGTTTCCCGGAGAGCCGGGCGGAGTGCCCGAGCGCGGCGTGTGGCACGACCTCACGCACGTGCTCGCGGGGTACGACACGGACCCGGACGGCGAGGTGCAGGTCGTCTCGTTCATCGCGGGATACCGCAGAGAAGACCCGTTTTTCTGGCTCTTCACGATCGCGCTGCAGTTTCACCTCGGGCTTCGCGTCTCGCCGTACTCGCCGGGCGGCGAGAAGGGACACTTTCGCCCCGAGCTCGTCGAGCGCGCGTGGGAGCGGGGCCGCAAAGTGAAGGTGGACTTGAGCGAGGGATGGAGCTGGGAGCCGCACATGACCCGGCCCATCGCGCTCGTGCGCGAAGAGCTCGGGATCGAGTGACGCGCGGCCGCCGAGCGAACGGAGCGCCCCCCGCGCTGCCGCGCAGCGAGCGAAGCGACGGAGCCCCCACCCGCGCTGCCGCGCGCCCCGCCCCCGCAGGGCGAGGGCGGCGGCTCTTCATTGGGAAAACAGCGACAGAGTTGATGGCGTTGATCGCTGGGAACCCTTGCTCCGCAAGGGCTTCGATGGACGCGATCGCGACCACGCGCTGAGCGAAGCGGCTCCGCCGACCACGGTTTGCTCCGAGCGTTCGCGGTGCGTTCGGTCGTGCCGAGAGCAACTTCGAGCGCTCGCGTCGTGTCGCGCGGTGTTGGGTTGCGAGCAACTCCGAGCACCGAAGAGACCTTGCAGAGCAAGGTCTCCATGCGATCAACCAACGCAGTTCTATCGCTGTTTTCCCAATGAAGAGCCGCCGCCCTCGCCCTGCGGGGGCGGGGCGCGCGGCAGCGCGGGTGGGGGCCTGCGAACCGGGCGCGCGCCCGCGCACGTGGGGTCTGCCAACCGGGCGCGCAGCAGCGCACGTGGGGCCGCTCACTCGCGCGACCGTTGACCGCAGTCGCTATGTGCCGATCGGCGACGGGAGCATCAGCGACGGACGGCCGTCATCCGTGAGCTCGACGAACGCGTTGTTCTCGGGCTGATACGATTTCAGTCCCCCCGTTCCGAGGTCGTACACCCAGCCGTGCAGCTCGAGTCGACCGCGCTCGAGCGCCCAGTTCACCGCGGGATACGTCAGCAGATTCTCGAGCTGCACAGGCACGCTCTCGTACGCCAGATGCTTCACGAGCAGCTCGTCCGAGGCGTCCTTCATGGTCGTTCGCACCTTGGTGTAGAGCGACTCGGCGTCCGCGAGCCACTCGGCGAGCGAGGGCATGTGCGCCGCGAGCTTCACTGGTCCGTCCGCGAGCGCCTTGAGTCCGCCGCACATCGTGTGGCCGCACACGATCACGTGCTGAACCTTCAGCCCCATGATCGCGTACTCGATCGCGGCGCCGACCGCGCGGTGATGACCCTTTCCGTACGGCGGAACGAGCGCGGCGATGTTGCGCACCACGAACAGATCCCCAGGGTCTGCCTGCAGGATCACGTCGGGCACCACGCGCGCGTCGCAGCACGAGATCACCAGGGCCTTGGGCTCGTGCACGCCTCCGGCGAGCGACGCGAACAGGTCCGACTCGCTGCGAAAGTACTCGCGCTTGAACTGACTGTGCCCCAACAGAAGCTGTTCGACCAACGATGTGCTCACGCAGTGCTCCTCCTCTCTGATCCGTGATCGACGATCACGAAAGAGTCCATGAAGGCGGGCTCCACCCGCCGATCGCTTCTTCGAGCGCCTTGGCGACGGCGATGCACACGTGATCGCGACCGTGCGCGGCGATCACCTGCACGCCCAGCGGAACGCCCTCTCGATCGAGCCCCATCGGCACCGCCGTCACCGGCAGCTCGAGCGCGTTGAACACCGCCGTGTGTCCCCACTGCACCGGCAGCCACACGGGGCGGCCGTGCTTGGGCGCCACCGTCGCGTGCGGCGGAAACAACAGCACGCCGTCGTCTCCGAGCAGCGCGTCGAGCTCGCCCCGCAGCGCTCGGCACTCTTGCACGCGCTGCTTCGAGTGATCGCCGATGAGATCCGGCAGCTTCTCGATGAGCGCGAGCGCCGCGGCAGGGACGGTGTGCACCGAGCGCCCGACGAGCGCCTTGACGAGCTCGCGCCCTGCGCGGATGGGCTTGCCCTCGCCCAGCATCTCGGAGAACGAAGGTCCGCCCGCGGCCGAGAGCGTCGCGGCCCACAGCTCGATCGCCTGGCGCAGCATCGGGAGCGACTTGCGCTCGACGCGGGCTCCGCGATTGGCCAGCAGATTTCCTGCTCGATCAACGGTCGCTCGCAGCGCGCTCGAGGCGCGCAGCGGCGCGGGCTCGTCCACGACCCACACATTCAAGCGCGAGAGATCGACCGAAGACGGCGCGCGCGAGGGCATCGCGACGCACTCCGTATCCTGGCCGTCGGGGCCCTCCATGATCGAGAGCAGCAGGTCGAGGTCCTCTGCGCGACGCGTGATCGGGCCCGTCGCGAGCATGCGACGAGCGCTTCCGTGCGCCATCGGAAACTGCCCCGTCCCGGCGACGCGACCGCCCGAGGGCTTGTGCCCGAACACGCCGTTGAAGAACGCCGGCATACGAATGCTCCCGCCAATGTCGCTGCCGAGGCCGAACGGCGCGCCGCCGGCGCCGACGATGGCGCCCTCGCCTCCCGACGATCCGCCGCAGGTGCGATCGGGCGCAAACGCGCTGCTCGTGCGCCCGTACACGCGGTTGTCGCTCTCGAGCCACATGCACAGCTCGCTCACGTTGGTGACGCCCAACGGGATCGCTCCCGCGCTGCGCAGGCGCTCGACCGCGTGCGCGTCGCGCGTGGCCACGGTCCCCTTGCGCGCGACGAGCCCAGAGGTGTTGGGCATCCCTTCGAGCGCGAAGGCCTCTTTGATCGAGCACGGAACGCCGTGCAGCGCCGGAAGCTCGTCGGCCCCTTCGCGATCGAGCCTGCGGTCTGCTTCGTCCGCCTCGCGTCGCGCGAGGGCGAAGCGCTCGGCCACCATCGCGTTGAGCGTGGGATTCACCCGCTCGATCACCGCGATGTGCGCGTCGACGACCTCGCGCGAAGACCACGTTCGATCCTTGATGCGCGCGGCCATCGTCCGTGCCGAGGCGAGCAGGGCTGGGTGTCTCATCTCGGTACTTGGGAAAAAACTCTACATAGGTTGCCCCGAGGCAAACATCGGAATTTCCACTCTCGAAACGAATTGTGCTCGAGCCCTGTAAGCGCTGTCCGTGAGCCCCGTTCTCGAGAGCGAACCCGACGGAGGTTGACTCTCATGCACACCACGACTCGCTCTGCCTCGCTGTACATCGCCCTCGCTGTTTCGATGGCCGCCTGTGGCGCTTCGCGCAACGCAGACTCTCCGAGCGGATACGCGTCGGCGGGCATGGGCTCGCCCTCGTACGCGTCGAGCGGAAGCGCCTCGGGAGGCGGCGGCGACGACTCGAGCGCCGTCGCGATGAGCGCTCCTGTGGCGAGCGAGGCCGTAGCGGTGCGCGCGGCGAGCCCGCAGAGCGCGCCGTCGCGCGGGATGGCCGCGTCGGACTCGGTCGCGGCGATGCCGACGAGCGTGGCAGGGGGCGCGGTGGCGCCGGTGATGGTTCCGGGAAACACCGCGTTGACCACGATTACGACGACCACGACGGTGCAGATGCAAGTGCCGACGGTGATCGAGCAGCAGACGACGGCGGGGCTGCTCACCGCTGCGACCGTGGGCGATCACGATCGTCGCAACGCGTTTCTCGAGTACCTCGGCCGGCACTCGGGCGAGCGCTCGATGCTGCGCTTGGACATGAGCCGTCGCGTGCGCTTTCGCGTGACGGACGGCCAGGGACAGCCCGTCAACGACGCGGTGATCTCTCTTTCGGGCTCGGGCGCGCAGGTCGCGGGTCGCTCGCACGCCGACGGCATCTGGGACTTCTATCCCAACTTGTACGGCGCGCAGGTGGGCGGCTCGATGTCCGTTCACGTGGCTTCTGCTGCGGGAAACGCGCAGTCCACGGTGGACGTTCCCTTCGGCGGTGATGGACAGGACGTGACCGTGCGATTGAACGGCGGCGGCCCAGGAGCGCCTCGCGCGCTCGACCTCGGGTTCGCGATCGACGTGACCGGCTCGATGGGCGACGAGCTCGCGTACATCCACGCCGAGCTCACCAACATCGTGCAGCGCGTGCAGGCTTCGGTGCCCGGGACGACCGTTCGCGTCGGCGCGACGTTCTACCGCGATCGCACGGACCCCGTGGTGGTGCAGCAGATCCCGTTCACGACCAACGTCGCGGGCTTCGTGCAGATGATGGGCACCGTGCACGCGGGCGGCGGCGGAGACTACCCCGAGGACATGAACGCGGGCCTCGAGACGGCGATGCGCCGCATGCAGTGGAGCGAGGGCAACGCGGTGCGCGTGCTCGTAGTGGTCGCCGACGCGCCGCCGCAGCACTACAACGACACGCAGTTCACCTACCGCGAGGCCATGTTCGACGCCGCCGCGCGCGGGATCCGCATTCTTCCCGTGGCGGCCTCGGGTTCGGATCGCTCGGTCGAGTACCTCTTCCGTTCGATGGGCGCGTCGACGGGCGCGCCGTACGTGTACCTCACGGACGAGTCGGGCGTCGGCAACCCGCACATGGAAGCGGACACCGATCGCGTCGCGGTCGAGCGCTTCAACGGACTGCTCACGCGGCTCATCGTCTCGGACCTGCGCGGCCAGGGCATGCACGAGATGATTCGCGACCAGCAGTGAGCGCGGGCGCGATCGTCCGCGATTTCACTGACCGCTCTCGCAACGAACTCTCCGCGCTGCGATCGCACTTCTTCACACCAACACGCTCGTTCGCGCTCGATGCTCGCGCTCGATGAGCTCTGCCAAGGGACAGATTCTTCGCTGGCTCGGTGACTTCGTCCTGCGCGAGTCCGCGGTGCGAGCCGTGACGATCCGCGAGCCGTTCGCCGAGATCGAGCTCGACGCGATCGACGGAGCGCAGCCGGGCGACAAGATCCAGATCCTGCTGCCTGGCAACGACGTGCGCACGTACACGCCGATCGCGGGCGCGCGAACGACGCTGCTCGTTCACTTGCACGCGGACACGCCAGGGCCGCGCTGGGCGCGCTCGTTGCGCGAAGGAGACCGCGTGCGCTTCAAGGGGCCCGACCGCTGCGTGCGACTGCCCGAAGGAGCGGTGACGTTGATCGGAGACGCCACGTCCATCGCCACGGCGCTCGCGTTCAACGCCGTCGCGCGAGAGCGCGTGACGTGTTTGATCGAGGGTGATGCGCCGTTCGACGGGCTGCGGACGTTCGAGCGCGGGGACTACCGGGCGATCGCCGAGAGCGTCGCGCCTTCGAGCAGCGTGGTGCTCACGGGAGGAGCCGCGCTCGTGCAGGGCGTTCGGGCGGAGCTTCGCAAGCGGTCGATCGAGCCCAAGAGCAAAGCGTACTGGGCGCCGGGGCGCGTCGGGCTCGACTGAGCGAAGCGCGCGGCGCGGCCAATTCGAGCGCAACGAGCGCGTGCGCGGCAGGTCATCGAGAGAAGGGGTGCGAAGCGCGGTCAGCGAAGCGCGGTCAGCGCAGCGCTCAGTGAAGTGCCGCGTGCGCGCGCACGGTGCACGCGCCGAGCGCGCCCTGCGATCGAAGCTCACCAGGGATCGGGGCTCAGGGACTTGATTCCGTGTGCGAGCGCGATGCCGAGGTTGAGCAGCAGATCGGGCCGCGCGTTGAGGACGTACACCGTGCGCGAGAGCGCGAAGACCTCGTGCTCGATGCGCTGCACGTCGAAGCGGATCCCGCGCTCGTGCGCGCACTCGAGAAACATCGGCAGCACTTTGTCCCCGAGCCTGAGCGCCGTGTCCATCACGAACAGAGACAAGTGCGGACGCAGCGCGCCGATGCGGTCGAGAAACGCGCCCACCTCGCTGCTGTGCAGGTGCTTGGGCGGAGAGCTCTTGAGCTCGAGCATGACCAGCTTGCCCTCGCCCGCGGCCACCAAATCAAGATCGCCCCCGACGCCCGGAGCGCCGAACTTCACGTCCTCGGCGACGTCGAAGCCGTACAACTCGCGGAGCGTGCGCGAGACGTACCACTCGAGCGTCCCGCCGAACGAGTCCGGCGGATGCGTCAGTCGATAGCGGTTGTCCCCGAGCCGCTCGGCGAGCGAGAGCCCCACGAGGTGCTCGGCGAACGAGACCGCGCGCCGCTCATCGAGGTAGCGCGTGCACTCGACGGGGTCGAACCCGTCGCGATGGCGAATCGCGCCCCGAAGAAACAGCCGAAACCCATAGTGCCCGAGCAGCTCGTAGAAGCGCTCTTGGATGTGCGGCTCGTGGCCCTTGGCGAAGGGCAGGTCCAGCGCCGCGCTTCGCGGTGAAAACCCGCGCCGAACGAGCATCTTCGCCGCCTCGCCGCGCGCGGTACACGTGCTCGCCGACGGCGCCAACGACCCCCGCGCCGCCGCGTGCTCTTGCTCTCTCGCCGTCGCTTCGTCGTCTGTCATGCGATCCGCTCCACCGATGACCGTCGCGACCGAGAGCGCTCGCAGCGCAGGCTACTCGCTCTCCCAGACGCTCTTCATCCACGCCTCGACCGCGTCGCAGTCCGTGGGAATGTCCCTCGACAAGTTGTCGTAGCCCTTGTCCGTCACGAGCACATCGTCTTCGATGCGCACGCCGATCCCGCGATATTTGCTGGGCACCGTGAGGTCGTCGATCTGAAAGTACAAGCCCGGCTCGATGGTGAGGACCATGCCTGCGTCGAGCTTTCCGAACTTGTAGCTCTCCATTCGGGCGCGCGCGCAGTCGTGCACGTCGAGCCCGAGCATGTGACTCACGTTGTGCAGCGTGTAGCGCTTGTAGAACATGTTGTTGTCGTCGAGCGCCTCGTCGAGCGAGCACTTCAAGATGCCCATCGCGATCAGGCCCTCGGTGAGCACGCGCATCGCCGCGCGGTTGGGCGCGAGAAAGTCGTTGCCCGGCTTCACTTCTTTCATCGCCGCGAGCCGCGCCTTGTCGACGAGCGCGTACACCTCGCGCTGCGGAGCGGTGAACCGCCCCGAGATCGGCAGCGTGCGCGTGATGTCCGCGGTGTAGAGCGAGTTTCCCTCGACGCCCGCGTCGAGCAACAACAGCTCGCCCTTCTTCAAGCCTCCGTCGTTGCGCGTCCAGTGCAGCGTGCACGCGTGGCAGCCGGACGCGGCGATCGTCCCGTAGCCGACGTCGTTGCCCTCGACCCGCGCGCGGAGGTTGAACACGCCTTCGACCTCGCGCTCGCTCTGCGCGACGCGCAAGCGCTCGATCACATCTTCGAACCCGCGCTTGGTGCTCGCGATCGAGTCGCGCAGCTCGCGCACTTCGATCGGCTCTTTGCGAAGGCGCATCTCGCTCGAGAACATGGCCAGCTCGGCGTCTTCGTCGGGCCGCGCGGAGATCACGCGATCGACCCGCGCGGACACGCCGCGGATCACCCTGGTCTTCGCGGCGGGCAGCTTCGCCAGATCGTCGCTCAACGAAGAGAGCGCGCGCGTCTCGTCGACGCCGAAGCGCGCCTTGCTCTCGTCGACGCCGAGGCGCGGCCCCACCCACAGCTCGCCCTTGTTGCGGTCGGTGAAGAAGGTCGCGTCGGTCTTTCCGGGGTTGGGCTCGACGTACAAGACGTGCTTGTGACCCTTGGCCGTCGGCTCGAGCACGAGGACGCAATCGGGCTCGTGATTTCCTGTGAAATAGAAGAACTCGGTGTTGGGCCTGAAGCGATAGTGCGTGTCGTTGGCGCGCACCTTCTCGTGCCCCGTCGCGAGCACGAGATACTCGCCCGCGAAGCGCTCAGAGAGCTTCTTGCGACGCGCGCGAAACGCCTCGACGTGCGCGATCGGGCCGGGCATCTGCCCGTGCTTGGGCTTCCAATCGCGGGTCATAAACGCGAGCAACGCGGGCGGGTTGGCCGTGTCGTGGCTCGCAGCCTTCGCGGGCGCCTTCGGTGCTTTCGAACCCTTGGGCAGCGCCTTGGCTGCGGCGCCCTTCTTGTTGGAAGACCCGCGCGTCGCAGCGGCGCTTGATTTCGTGGGCTTGCTTGTCGCGGCGGCGCTCGCTCTCGGCGGCCTGCTCGAAGACGTGTCTCGTTCGCGCTTCATGATCGAGCGCGAATGGTAGCGCGACTGCGCGTGAAACAGCGCGAATCAGCGAGGACGCCGGGCGACGGCGATCACTCTTGTTCGGCCGCCGGCTGGCTGCGCACTTCTGGAAGGACGAATCGCTCGGTCCCCAACCGAAGCTGCCGCGTGACGGCGCGGCGCTCGATGATGCGGCCCGCGTCGACGACGCCCAGCGCAGAGAAGGCCGAGCGCGCGCGAAACACCTCGACGTTGAGCCGCTCGAGGTCGAACGAGAGCTTCTTGGCGAGGTCCGACGAGTACACCCAGCCGCGGTCTGCTTCGGGCAGCGCTTGGTCTGCCTGACGCTCGCGCGCGAGGACCATCAAGAGGTAGTTGGCGGCGCGCGCGGAGATCCGCTGGTTCGCTTCGCGCAGCAGGATCTCGACGAACTCTTCGTCGCGCGAGGCGAAGAACTCGAGCGTCAAGCGGCCGAGGACCAGCGGGGTCTCGAGCGGCTGCACCGTGGAGCGAACGTCGGCGCTGTCCTCGGACGGAGCGAGCACCTTCCACGACTGACCATCGATCTCGAACGAGTCGCCGTTGGTCAGCGGCCGAACGCCCTCGGCGTGCTCGACGACCCAGCCGCCGCCGCCCTGCACGATGGTCGCGACAGGACGGTCTGGCGAGGGAATAGCCAGCACATTTCCAAGACTTTCGAGCACGGAACCGTCAGGCCGAAGCACCGCGGGTCCCGGCGCCCCGTCTTCGAGGAGCTTCATCGCGCTCGAACCACACTCGATGCTCGCGCCCTTGGACAGCTCGACGCGCTCGCCCGGCTTGAGCAACGTGCCGTCGACGCGCGTGCCGTTGCGCGACCCGAGGTCGCGAATGGCCCACCGCCCGCGCACATGCGCGATCACCGCGTGTTCTGCGCTGACAGTTCTGTCTTCGAGTCGGACGTGGCACGACGAAGAGCGCCCGATGAGTGCTCTCGAAGGAAGACCAACAAGTCCGTGATCCGATCCGATCACGCCCATAACCTTGCCTTACACCAATCTCGTCGCCGGGGTCGACTTCGAAACGTCGATCACTCGGGACGTCGGCGCGCGGCCACAACGATCAAAGCCGCCAATACGTCCCCAGTTCGATGCTGACGTAGGGCAGCCCGTAGCTCTCGTTGCGCGCCGCCGCGCGCATCGCGTCGAAGGGCGTCTGAAAGAAGAACGACGGCAGCCCCGCCGCGGTCAGCTCGCTGTCGCTCGCGACGCGAAACCGCTGCACGTCGAGCAGCCACTGGTAGCCGCCGCTCAAGCGCACGAAGGTCGATCGGCTCGGACGAAACTGCACCTGCGCCCCGACGCCGAGCCACGCCGTGACGTTCGGAAGCTCTGCGCGTCCGGTGACGGGCGTCCCTCGGATGATCGAGATGTTCATCGAGGCGTTGCCCACGACGCCGAGCGACCACGTTCGAAAGCTCAGCGGATCGACGGAGACCCATCCTCCGACCGCGGGTCCAAACGAGCCTCCTCCGCCGACGCCCGCGTTGAAGCCCATGTAGCGAAACGGTCGAAACTCGACGAACGTTCCCGCGAGCCCGAGCGGGCCCGCGACGCCGAGCGATCCGCCCCACGCGAAGGTCATCCCCCAGCGATCTCGACGCGCGCGACGCACGCGCGCAACAGATTCAGCGCTCGCACCGGGAGCAGCTCCCGCGCTCTGCGCTTGCGCAGCGACCGACGCAGTCAGGATCGCGAGCGAGGCGATCAGGGCGAGCGCGCGCGGGCTCATCGAGGACAGATTGGCTGGGCTCATCGAATCCTCGACCTCCGGCGCCGTGGATCGTCGCTGCACAAACGACGGGACACGCGGAGCAAGCGCTGTTCCGCATGGCAGGGACGCTCAGCGAGTCGGACCGTCGCCGCGGTTCTTCAGTGATTTTTCGCGCAACGTTGGCGGCTCGCGTCGTCGCGAAGGACGCAGGACGGTGACGCGCGACGCAACGAAGTTGGCCCGTGGGCACAGCATGGCACGCGCGCACGGGCGCTCGTGTCGGTAGCATCGCGGCCATGGCTCTCGCGCAGATCCTGATGGTCTCGGCCGTCGTGCCGTCGATGTTGTTGATCTGGTACTTCCGATCACGAGACGCGAACCCCGAGCCCGCAGCGGTGCTCTGGAAGACCTTCGGGCTCGGCGTTCTCACGGTGATCCCAGTGCTCATGGTCGCGCTGCCCATCGGCTCGGCGATCGAGGGCGTGCAAGACCCGGTGCTGAGCGGGTTTCTCAAGGCGTTTCTCACCGCCGCGGGGCCCGAAGAGTTCTTCAAGTTCACCGTCGTGACGCTGTACTGCGCTAGGCACAAAGAGTTCGACGAGCCCATGGACGGAGTGGTGTACGGAGCGACCGCTTCGCTCGGGTTCGCCACGCTCGAGAACGTCTTGTACGTGAGCTCGGGCGGGCTCGGAGTGGCCGTGATGCGCGCGTTGCTCGCGGTGCCAGGGCACGCGTTCATGGGCGCGGTCATGGGGTATTTCGTCGGGCAAGCGAAGTTTCGGCCCGCCGAGAAGAGCAAGCTGTTGGCGCTGGGATACTTCGTTCCGTTCTTGTTGCACGGGCTGTACGACTGGCCGCTGCTCTCGATGAAAGAGAGCAGCGGCGCGCGCGCCGCGGACAACTCGGCGATCGCTCCGCTGCTGCTCGTGACGCTCGCGACGTTCGTGTTCGAGTGGGTCTGGACCGTGCGGATCATCCGTCGCCTGCGCGCAGAGCAGCACGCGTGGGCCCCGCGCCCCGCGCTCGGGCAGCAGCTCGCGCAGCCACCACAGTGGCAACCGCAGTACCCGCAGCCCGCCTACGCCAATCCGTACGCCGTCGCTCCACAGTGGGCGCCTGCGCCCATGGCCCAGCCCAACACAGCCCGTCCCGTGCTCGCAGTGTTCATCCTCATCGTCGGCGTCCTGCTCGCGACCGGCGGCGGAATGATGGCCCTCGGCGGCATCGCCTCGTTCTTCATCCCCGAAGCCGGCGTCACCGGCGACGCCGTCGTGGGCGTCATCGCCATGATCGTGCTCATGGGCGTGATCCCGCTCTTGCTCGGCATCGCGTGCTTCATCTACGGCGTGCGCAAGCTCAGCGGACCGTAGCGCCTCCGCGCGAGTGGCCACGTTTTCAACTTTGCAATGCGACGACGAGCCTCACGACGGGTGTGTGATCACAGAGCGGGGCTGCGTCGCGCGCGATTCGTGGTACATGATCGTTGCGTTCGTGACCGCGACGATCCCAGCGCCGATCGAAGTGCCCTTTCCGCCGGTGGAGCCGCCGGCGATGACCGTGCACTTCCCTGATGTCCGCAAGCTCGGCGGAGACGAGCTCGCGGCGGTCTCGCGCACGATGAGCCCGTCGATGGTGTTGGCTGCGTATCGCCGCGGAATCTTTCCGTGGCCGGTCAACCCCAGGATCATCCCGTGGGTGTGCCCCAAAGAGCGCGCGGTGTTCGCGCTCGATCGCGAGCCATCGTGGTCGCGATCACTTCGCAAGACGGTCAAGCGCGGGACCTTCACGGTGACCTTCGATCGCGCGTTCGATCGCGTGATCGAAGCGTGCGCCACGTACCGCGACGGAGGCACGTGGATCACGCCCGCGGTGATGGCCACGTACACCGAGCTGCACCGCTTGGGCTGGACCCACTCGGTCGAGTGCTGGAGCGAGGACGGCGAGCTCGCCGGCGGGCTGTACGGCATCGCGATCGACGGGACGTTCGCGGGTGAGAGCATGTTTCACCGCAGAACGGACGCGTCCAAAGTGGCATTCGTGCACCTGGTCGAGCGGCTTCGAGAGCGGGGCTTCACGCTGCTCGACGCGCAGGTGCGCACCGATCACCTCGTCTCGCTGGGGTGCGAGGTGATCTCGCGCGGAGAGTTCTTGGATCGGCTCGACGCAGCGCGGGGTCGGGTCTGCAAATTGGCTGGCGAGCGCGCGTAGCGACAATTCGCCGCAGCGCCAAAGCGCGCACCGCATGGCAGGGACGCTGCATCTCACACAGAGGAATGCACTCCATGACCCACGCTCGTCGCATCGCCGTCGCCTCGCTCGCGCTCGTCTCGCTCGCCTGCTCACCGCCGCCCGTGAACGGCGACGGTGGCTCGGACGCCGCGCCCAGCAGCGACGCGACGCCCGGTGATTCTGCGGCCAACGACGCGGCCCCGACCGAGGCCGTCACCATTCGCTTCGCCGCGCGCGTCGGCGCGCAGCCGTTCTCCTGTAGCCAGACGTTCGCGATGATGGGGATGAACAACTCGACGTGGACGCCGAAGGACTTTCGCTTCTACGTGCACGACGTTCGTCTCGTGACCGCGTCCGGCGAAGTGCCGGTCTCGATCGACACGATCGGGGCGTTTCAAGGACAGGGCGTCGCGCTGCTCGACTTCGAAGACCGCAGCGGAGCGTGCGCCGAAGGAACGACGGACACCAACACGCAGATCATCGGCCGCGTCCCGGCGGGGATGACCTCGGACATTCGTGGGCTCAAATTCAAGTTGGGCGTCCCCTTCGCGATCAACCACCAAGAGCCGTCGAGCGCGCCCGCGCCGCTCAACCTCTCGGCCATGTGGTGGACGTGGAACGCGGGGTACAAATTCCTGAAGATCGACGGCAACACCGCGGGTCTGCCGATGGGCTTCAACATTCACGTCGGCAGCACCGGCTGCGCGGGCAACAACACCGGCGCGGTCAATCCGTGCATGGCGCCCAACGTCGCAGAGGTTTCGCTCGACGGATTCGCGCCGAACACGCACACCGTCGTCGCGGACCTCGCCGCGTTGGTCTCGATGTCCAACCTCGAAGTGAACACTGCGATGAGCGCTCCGGGATGCATGGGCGCTGCGACAGACCCCGAGTGCGCGCCCATCTTCGGCGCGCTGGGGCTGCCGTTCGCGTCGACACCCGCAGGCACGCAACGCTTCTTCCGAGCCGAGATGAACCGATGAACGAGGATCACCCACGGTCGAGCGCGCGCACGTCGAGCGCGAGCGCGCTTCGCTGTTGCGCGAGCGCGATCGCGATGAGCGTCGCGATGAGCTGCGGCCCCGCGGACCCCAACGACGCGCCCGTGGGCTATCCGTTCAACCTTCCCGCGGGCGTGAGCGAGCCTGTGGTTCCGCGGGACAACCCGATGAGCGCCGAGAAGGTGCGGCTGGGTCGCAGGCTCTTCTACGACCGTCGATTGAGCCTCAATCAAACGCAGTCGTGCGGGACGTGCCATCAACCTTCCAAGGGCTTCGCGGACGGGCTCGAAGTCGCCACGGGATCGACGGGGCTCCACACCGCGCGCAACGCGATGGGGCTCAGCAACGTGGGCTACGCGAGCGCGCTCACGTGGGCGAATCCGCTGCAGGCCTCGCTCGAACGACAAGCGTTGATCCCGATGTTCGGCGTCGATCCGCCCGAGCTCGGGCTCTCGGGACAAGAAGAAGAGCTCTTGCGACGGCTGCGCGCGGACGCCTGGTACCAGCGGATGTTTCGCGTGGTGTTCGCGAGCGAGAGCGAGCCTGTGACCGTGACGAACGTGACGCGAGCGATCGCGGCGTTCGAGCGGACGCTGCTCACGTACAACGCTCCGTACGACCGGTACACGCGCGGAGATCGCACGGCGATGAGCGAGAGCGCGGTGCGCGGGCTCGAGCTGTTCAACACCGAGCGCCTCGAGTGCTACCACTGCCACTCGGGGTTCAACTTCTCGGACTCGACCAACACGGTGAGCTCTGCGCCGCGCGACGCGAGCTTTCACAACAACGGGCTCTACAACATCGACGGGATGGGCGGATATCCGGCGCCCAACCGCGGGGTGTTCGAGGTCTCCAACCGCGCGGAGGACATGGGGCGATTCCGCGCTCCGACGCTGCGCAACATCGAGCTGACCGCGCCGTACATGCACGACGGCTCGATCCCCACGCTCGAAGCGGTGCTCGACCACTACACCGCGGGCGGAAGGCGCATCACGACCGGCGCCAACGCGGGCGATGGCTCGACGAGCCCGTTGAAGAGCGATCTGGTGCGAGGCTTCACGCTCACCGCGCAAGAGCGCGAGGACGTCCTGGCGTTCTTGCGCGCGCTCACCGATCGGGACTTCGTGCGAGACCCACGTTTTCAAGATCCGTGGGGAAACGAGCGCTGAGCAGACGAAGCGGGTGCGGCACATCCCCGTGACGGGGTTCAGCCTCATCCCCGTGACGGGGTTCAGCCTCATCCCCGTGACAGGGTCCGCCTCATCCCCGGCCCTTCTCCACGCGACGAGCGCGTGGAGAAGGGTGCCTTCGCTGCGCATACGGCGCTGACGGCGACTCGCTGGCATCGATGTGGGCGAGCGAGACGAGAACGTTCGCCGCGAGAACTCCGTCCCCATTGGCGCCGCATCCGCCGCGAAGGCACCCTTCTCCACGCGCTCGTCGCGTGGAGAAGGGCCGGGGATGAGGCTGACCCCGTCACGGGGATGAGGCGGACCCTGTCACGGGGATGAGGCTGACCCTGTCACGGGGATGAGGCTGAACCCCGTCACGCGGACGAGGCGGCCCCGCTGCGCCGCCAATGCCGCGCGTCGGCCCGCGGTGTAAGCAGTGCGCTTCGCGAACGTACAACCGCGCGCCGCGCACGAATGCGCGAAGAATCACCAGGAGAATTCACGATGGTCCGCACTCGCGGAGTGCTCGGTTGGTTGCCGGCTGCGATCTTGCTCGCTGGCTGCCCCGAGAGCTCGATGCCCGTCCCCGACGCTGAGCCCGACAGCGCAGTCTCGATGCCCGACTCCGGCCCCGACGCGGAGATCGAAGACACGGGAGTCCCGCCGGAGGACACGGGAGTTCAGTGTCGCGCGGGCGCGACGCGCAGCTGCTACTCGGGCCCTGCTAGCGCGGCTGGCGTGGGAATTTGCTCGCTCGGATCGCAGACCTGCGTCGCCAACGGAACGTGGGGGACCTGCCGAGGATCGATCCTCCCGACCGCTGCAGAGATGTGCGGCAACGGAATGGACGACAACTGCAACGGGACCACCGACGAGGGATGCACTGCGTGTATGCCCGGCGCGACGCGCGTTTGCTACTCGGGCGCGATGGCGACGCAAGGCGTCGGGCAGTGCCGAGCGGGCACGCAGACCTGCGACGCGAGCGGCAATTGGCCAGCGATTTGCCAGGGAGAAGTGCTCCCAGCAGCGGCGGAGAGCTGCGGCAACACGATCGACGACAACTGCAACGGGATGGCCGATGAAGGCTGCGGCGTGTGCGCCGTCGGAGCATCGCGCGCGTGCTACTCGGGCCCGATGGCGACGCAGGGCGTGGGGCGCTGCAGAGGCGGGACGCAGAGCTGTGACGCGAGCGGAAACTGGCCGGCGGTGTGCGCGGGAGAAGTCGTTCCGGATGGGATGGAGCGCTGCGGAAATCGCGAGGACGACGACTGCGACGGGATGGTCGACGAGGGCTGCGGCGTGTGCACCACGGGAGCGACGCGCAGCTGTTACTCGGGCGCGATGGCCACGCAAGGCGTGGGCATTTGCAGAGCGGGCACGCAGACCTGCGACGCGAGCGGAAACTGGCCCGCGGCGTGCGCAGGCGAAGTGCTCCCGATGGCCGCGGAGACGTGCGGCAACGGGACGGACGACAACTGCAACGGCACCGCGGAAGAGGGCTGCGGCGCGTGCACACCGGGCGCGACGCGCAGCTGCTACTCGGGCGCCGCCGGCACAAACGGCGTGGGAATTTGCAGGGCAGGAACGCAGACCTGCGACGCCTCGCGCAGCTGGCCCGCGGCGTGCGCGGGCGAGGTCGTCCCCTCGATGACCGAGACGTGCGGCAACGGAACGGACGACAACTGCAACGGCACCGTCGACGAAGGCTGCGTCGTGCTCGCGTCGAGCATGGCCGCGAGCTGGAACCACGCGTGCGTCGTGCGCTCGGACACCGGCGTCTCGTGCTGGGGCGACAACGCGAGTGGGCAGCTCGGCAACGGCGTGACGACCAACGCGTTCGCTCCGGTCCGCGTCGCGGGTCTCACCGGCGCAACACGCGTCTCAGTCGGCGCGAACCACTCGTGCGCGCTCAAGAACGACGGCACCGTGTGGTGCTGGGGCTCGAACGTGTACGGTCAAATCGGCGACGGAACGACCACGTCGCGCCCCGCGCCGACGCGCGTTCTCGGCATCGCCAACGCCATCGCGCTCGGCGTCGGCTACGCGCACGGCTGCGCGATCTTGATGGGCGGATCGATGCGCTGCTGGGGCCGTAACAACACGGGACAGCTCGGCGACAACAGCACCGTGGATCGACTCTCGCCCGTCGCAGTCATCGGCGTCACGACGGCGGTCGAGGTCGTCGCGCACGGCGTGACCTCGGGCTCGACGACGTGCGCGAGGCTCGTGGACAACACCGTTCGCTGCTGGGGATACAACGGCGATGGGCAGATCGGCGACGGGACGACGACGAACAGGCTCGTCGCGACTGCTGCCACGGGGCTCACGAACGCCGCGCAAATCGCGCTCGGAACGCGCACCGCGTGTGCCGTGCGCAACGACGGATCGCTCTGGTGCTGGGGCTCGAACGGGCTGGGACCATATGGCAACGGGACGAGCACGAGCTCGAACGTTCCGATCGCGGTCGCGGGGATGACCAGCGTCGCGAACGTTCGATTGGGCTCGGGTCACGGATGCGGCGTGTTCACCGACGGGACCGTGCGTTGCTGGGGCGCCAACAGCCACGGTGAGCTCGGCGACGGGACGATCGCGCTCTCGCGACCTGCGCCGGCGGCGGTCGTTCCTGCGATCGCGGACGGCGTCGAAGTGGCGCTCGGGTACTACTTCTCGTGCGCGCGTCGTCGCGACGGGAGCATTCGCTGCTGGGGCGACAACGCCAGCGGACAAATCGGCGACGGAATCTCGACGACGGTGACCTCGCTCTCGACCGTCGCGGGCATCACCAACGCCGTCGAAATCCGCGCCGGAGGCAGCTCGACGTGCGCGCGACTCATGGACAATACCGTGCGTTGCTGGGGCGCGAACCCCGGTGACGGGACGGGGGACCTCTACGTCGGCGCGCCGCGAACGGTGAGCGGTTTGTCTGGTGTTTCGCAGCTCTCGGTGGGCGACGGACAGAGCTGCGCGATGCTCTCGACCGGCGCGCTTCGCTGCTGGGGCAGCAACGTCTTCGGCGAGCTCGGCGACGGAACGACCACCACCCGACGCGCTCCGGTCGCCGTTCTGTCCATCGCCAACGCGACGAACATCTCGCTCGGCGCGGGCCACTCGTGCGCGAGGCTCGCGGACAACACCGTGCGTTGCTGGGGCTACAACGCGAGCGGACAGATCGGCGACAACACGATGACCAACCGCAACGCTCCGACCGCAGTAATGGGCTCGGGCGCCGCGGCGAGCGTGGGTGCGGGCTCGTATCACACGTGCGCGGTCGCCAACGATCGCACCGCGCGCTGCTGGGGCGCGGGCACGAGCGGGCAGCTCGGCAACGGGATGAGCGTGAACAGCGCGACGCCCGTGACGGTCTCGACCATCACGAACGCCAGCAAAATCGCAGGCGGATCGGGATACTCGTGCGCGCTGCTCGTCTCGGGATCGATGAGCTGCTGGGGCTCGAACTACTCGGGCCAGCTCGGCGACGGATCGATCACGAGTCGCACCGCTCCAGTGGCTGTGATGGGCGTGACCGCGACGCACTTCGCGAGCGGCAACGACTTCACCGTCGCGCGCGTGTCCGACGGAACCGTGCGCGCGTGGGGCGGCAACTACTACGGCCAGCAGCTCGACGGAACGCGCACGAGCCGCCGCGTCCCCGCTGCGATCGCGGGCCTCACCACGGTGACCGACGTCGCCGCGGGCTACGGTCACGCGTGCGCCCTGCTCTCGAACGGAACGGTGCAGTGCTGGGGCTCGAACTACTTCGGTCAGGTCGGTAACGGTCAGGTCGGCATTCGCACGACGCCCGCTATCGTCGGCGCGCTCTGACTCGATTTCGTCGCGCGCTCGCGAGCGCCGCGCCCAAGAGCACGCAGAGCGCTGCGCCACCGCCGTTGTTGCTTCGCGTGGGGAGCGCGCGGCACGCGCAGCCCGGGGGGAGCTCTCCCGCTGCGCCGCCATCACGCGAGGCGTCGCGCATCCCCGCGTCGTCGTCGACCGGGTCGGGGTTCATCATCGAGCCGGGGCCCTCCATCATCGGGTTGAACGGCTGCGAATCGCACGCGTCGCCGATCCCGTCGAGGTCGCTGTCGAGCTGAGTCGGGTCCGCTACGTCTGCGCACACGTCCATCTCGTTTGGAACTCCGTCTCCGTCTCGATCCGAGTCACACGCGTCGCCGATCATGTCTCGATCGCGATCCTCTTGCTCTGCGTTGGTGACGGTGCGGCAGTTGTCCATCGCGTCGGCCACTCCGTCGCCGTCGATGTCCGTGTCGCACGCGTCTCCGACGCGATCCATATCCAGGTCGCTTTGATCGCGGTTGGCGACGTCGCGGCAGTTGTCCCGGGCGTCGACGACCATGTCCATGTCGCTGTCGTCGCACGCGTCACCGCGCATGTTGCGGTTGAAGTCCGCTTGATCCGCGTTGGCAACGGTGCGGCAGTTGTCCATCGCGTCGGGCACTCCGTCGCCGTCGTCGTCGCTGTCGCACGCGTCGCCGCCGCCCGTCATGTCCGTGTTGCGTTGATCGCGGTTCGCGACGAGCGGGCAGTTGTCCATCGCGTCCGGAATCGTGTCGTTGTCATCGTCGTCGTCGCAGACATCGCCGCGTCGATCGCCGTCGGTGTCGAGCTGCGTGGCGTTGGCGGCGGTCGGGCAGTTGTCGCAGAGGTCACCGTCTCCGTCGCGATCGCCGTCGGCCTGATTGCTGTTGGCGACGGCGCGGCAGTTGTCGCAGACGTCTCCGGCTCCGTCGCGATCACCGTCGGTTTGCGTGCGATTCGCCACGGCGTCGCAGTTGTCGCAGGCGTCTCCGAGGCCGTCTCGATCGGTGTCGGTCTGCGTTCGATTCGAGACCGTGGGGCAGTTGTCTCGGTCGTCGGGGATCGTGTCGTCGTCGCGATCGACGTCGCAGCCGTTGCGCGCGAATCCCGCAGCCGGAGAGCGCGCGAGCCTCGACTCGGTGGCCGGTCCATAGGCGCCGTCTTCGGCGATGCGATCGCTGGGGTTGTTGGCGTTCCACAAGCGTTGAAAGGCGCGGATGGACTCGCTGCGGTAGTCGCCGCCGGGGCAGTCGAAGTGCACCGGATCGTTGCCGGGATACGGGTGCGCGCAGCCCGCGGCGCCCATCGTCGAGACGACGCTCGACCAGTTGGCGAGGTCCACCGCGCGGCCGCTCTGGTGATTGCTCTGTCCGGGGCGAGCCGCGAGCCCGCACGCGCCCGAGTGATAGAGCACGTACTGATCCGCCAGCGTGCGAAACATCGAGTTGACGGTGATCGCTCGATTGGACGCCGCGCGCACGATCGCGTCGCGCGCCGAGTCCGTCATCAACGGGTGCACCGACGACGAGCTGTACGAGATTCCTCGGCCCGAGACGCGCACGAACAACGTGGGGCGCATGCAGATCTGCGTGGCCACGAGCTGCGCAGAAATACCCCGAACGCCCGTGGTCGTGCACCCGCTGGATCGAGCGACACTGCCCACGGTCTGCGCGTGAATCGCGGGCGTCGCGAGGACCACCGCGAGAGCGAACGAGAAACCTCTCATCGTCCTTCACGTCACCAGAAACTCTCGTCGCCAGCAACGGCCGCGCGGCGCCTTCGTCGACGGCGCTGCGGGTACACTCGCGCAGGCCTGTGAAGAGCTTCTTCTATCTCTCGTCGCTGCTACGGCGCGTCGTGAGCTGGCGCTCGGCGCTGCTCACGCTCGTATTCGTCGCTGGATTTGCTGGGTTTGCGCTGGGTGGCGTCGTCTCGCAGCGCCCCTCGATCGCGACCGAGCCCATCACCGCGAAGTTCTATTACACGCTGGGATTGTTCGTGCTCGCGGGCATCGACCTGGGCCTCCCGATCGCGGGACCGCCGCTCGCGCGAGGGCTGTTGTGGTTCGCGTTCTTCGCGGCGCCCGCGGTCACAGCCGGAGCGCTCACCGAAGGCCTCCTCCGGATCTTTCGCGCGGACTTCTGGACGCTTCGCAACCTGCGCGGCCACGTGGTGCTCGCGGGCTGCGGGAGGCTCTCGATGCTCTACCTCGCGCGCCTTCGCGAGAAGCGGCCGGGCGTTCGCGTGGTGATCGTCGAGAAGCGAGCGGACAACGAGAACATTCCCCTCGCCGTCGCGCGCGGAGCCCGAGTGGTGCTCGGAGACATCACCGAGGACGAGATCCTCGAGAGCGTCTCGATTCAATACGCCTCGCGCGTGATGCTGCTCACGGGCGACGACTTCGCCAACCTCGACGCGGCGACGAAGATCCTCGCGATCGCTCCGTCGGTGGCCTCGAAGGTTGTCGTTCACGTGGGAGACTTGCGGTTCGCGAAGGCGCTCGAGAGCTCGCGCGTCGCGACCGAGTGCGTCCTGTTCAACTCGCACCAGGTCGCCGCGTCGCACCTGGTCGAGTCCGTGCTCGCGCCGCACTTCGCGAAGACGCCGGGCTGCGACGCGCTCGTGCTCGGCGGATTCGGACGCTTCGGACAGACCGTGCTCGACGAGCTTCAACGCCGCGACGAGCACTGCGTGCGCACGGTGGTGATCATCGACGGGCACGCGACGCGGTCGTTCGCGGAGTTCGGGCAGTTCTGCTCGTGTTCGAACAAGGGCGATCGCGTGGTGATCGACGGGGACATCACGGACCCGCGCGTGATCGCGAGGGCGCAAGAGGCGTGCGCCTCGCACGAGCCAGCGTTTGTGCTCGGCAGCAACGACGACGGAGCCAACGTGCGCACCGCGGTCTCGCTCGCGAGGAGCTACCCGAAGGCGCTGGTGATCGCGCGCGGGTTCAGCACGAGCACGTTCGCGCGAGAGATCGCGAAGGACCGGCACTTCACGATCTTGAGCGTGGGCGAGCTGCTCGCGGACAGCATTCCCGATCGCTGGCTCGCGTAGCAACCGCGCAGCGTTCACTCGACGGACGGAAGCACCAGTGACACCCGCGTCTCGCCCGGCGCGCGCTCGATGACGAGTCGTCCGCCCACGCGCTCGACGGTCGAGCGCGAGACATAGAGCCCGAGCCCCATCCCCTCGCCCGGCTCGCGCGTGGTGAAGAAGGGCTCGCCTGCGCGCGAGGCCACTTCATCGCTCATCGTCCCGGCGTGATCGAGCACGGTGATCCAACAGTGCTGATCGCGCACGGTCGCGACGACTTCGACCGGTCGATCCACGGAGCCGTCGGCGTGCGCGCGACGCGCGTTGTCGAGCAGGCCCGTGAGCGCCATTTCGAGCGCGACGCTCGAGGCCTTCGTCGCCGACGCCCCCAGCGAGTCACGAACGATCACCGCGTCGAACGTGCGGGATTTCTTCCATCGTTCGACCGCTTCGATCAGCCAAGGCGACAGCGCGATGCGCTCGACGGTGGTCTCGGATTCGTCCACCGGGCGCATGCGATGGAGGATCGTCTTGCAGCGCGCGAGCTCGTCTCGCATCGAGCGCAGCGCGGTCTGCGCCTCGGGGTTGTCTCGCAGCGTGTCGCGCAGCTCGGACGCGAGGATCATCACCGTGCCGAGGGGAGTGTTGAGCTCGTGCGCGGCGCCCGCGGCGAGCGTCGCGACCGCGGCGAGTCGCTCAGCGCGAAGGGCAGTCAATTCAGCGGTGGATCGCGCTTCAGTGAGCGCGCGCTCTCGCGCACGCAGCGCCATCGAGACGCGCCCGATGAAGAACCACAGGGCCGCGGCGGTGAGCGCGAAGGCCACCCACATTCCGCGCACGTGCAGGTCGAACATCGTCGCCGAGTGCCAGACGTGGATCGCCTCGGGGCGCGCGACGAGCAGGGCTCCGAAGCAGAGCACGGAGACGACGGCGACCGTGAGGCTCGCCCAACGCTTGAGCAGCACCGCGGCGAGCGCGACCTGCAAGAGATACAGCGTCGTGAAGGGGTTCATCGCGCCGCCGGTCCACACGAGCAGGACCGTGAGCGCGGCGGTGTCGATCAAGAGGTTGACCGTGACCGCGCGTTCGGAGAGCGCCTCGCTGCGACGAAGTCGAACGAGCAGCGCGACGTTGACGAGCACGAGCGCGACGACGACGGCGATCATCGGCTCGATCGGAAACGGCGCGTGCAACAGGTACTTCGTCGCCGCGATGGCAGCGAGCAACGCGAGCACCGCGGCCCATCGCAGCCTCGGAAGCCAGCGCACTTCGATCGGGCTCGGCGCGATCATCGCTTCGACGGAATCTTCTGCAGCTTGCGCTGCAACGTCCTGCGGTGAAGCCCGAGCCGGCGCGCGGCCTCCGAGATGTTTCCGCTGCAGTCCGAGAGGACGCGCTGAATGTGCTCCCAGCTCGCGCGGTCGAGCGACGGCGTCTCTGCTGCGGGCTCGTCGCGCACGGGCCTCGCCTCGCCGCGAAACGCCGCTTCGACCTCGTCGGGCTCTGCGGGTTTGGTGAGATAATTCGCTGCTCCTGCGCGCACTGCCTCGACCGCGTTGGGGATCGATCCGTACCCGGTGAGCAGCACGACCTCGGTGTTCGGGTCGATGCGCTTGAGGGCCTTGAGCAGCTCGATTCCCGAGGCGCCGGGCATGCGCAAATCGAGCACGGCGCGCTCGGGCACCCAGCTCGCGCACAGCTCCAGCGCCTCGTCGGCGTTGGCGCACGCGCGCACCTCGTACCCGCGACGGACGAACGCCGCAGCCAACGCCGTGCGAAACGGCTTGTCGTCATCGACGATCAAGAGCGTCGGTCGCTCGTGGCTGTCGGCCTCGTCCGTCATCGCGCTTCGTCAGCCCCCGTCCGCGCTCGCGTCCTCGCCGTGCGAGTGCCCCGCGTCCGATGCGGCTTCGGCGCTCGCGTCTTCACCGTGCGAGTGACCGCCGTCGCCTTCGGGGCACGCGGCGTTGCACTGCGTGAGAAGGCCCATGCACATGGACTCGGTCGCCGTCGGAGCTTCGACCGCGCGGTGGCACATCGTCGCGGTGGTATCGACGCCGTCGTACGGGTGACAGCGCTCGGCGATGGCCTCGCACGTGGGCTTGGACTGCGCGGCGTCTTGCGTCGAGCTGTCGTTGCCGGCGTCGCTCGCGGGCTGCGTCGGAGAGCACGCGCCGAGCGCGAAGGCGACCATCGCAGAAGTCGCGAGCGTGAGCCACGAGTGCGTTCGAATGCTGTTCGTCATGAGGAGCCTGCGTGTATCGCAACGAGCCCGCGATCGCACAGCGCGCGGGGTGCGACACGTTGCCGCAGCCGCTTGGCGCGGGACGATCGCGCGACGCAGTGTCCGCCCGTGCGTTGGCGTTGTGCAACCTTCGTCGCGGCGATCGTCGCGACATCGAGCGCGCTGGTCTCGGCGAGCGCCGAGGCGTGCAGCGCGTGCGCGTCCGTCGGCGAGCCGGCGCCGGTCCTGCTCGCGAGCAATCCGTCGCGCCCCGCGCCGATCGTCGCCTCGTGGGACCTGCGGTGGTTCGAGAGCGTCGTGTTCGATCGCGATCACGGGCGGGAGGCGAGCGCCGAGCTGCGGCTCGTCTCGAACACGCGGGGATGGCTCAACGATTGGCTCGGCGTCGAGGCGACGCACAACGCCGTGGCGCGATGGTTCACCGTCGGGACCGCGACGGCGAGCGTGTTGGTCTCGGGGGACGTGGACCTGCTGGCGCGCGCTCAGTGGCGAAGCGCGGCGCGCGCGCACGTCGTGGGGATCGCCGCGGGAGCTCGGCTCGGGCTCGCGCCAGCGCTGGTCGACGAGTTCGGGATCGCGCGGCCGGTGCAGCTGCAGGTTGGCTCTGGGGCCCTGGATTTTTTGGGTCAACTTGAATACGTGGGCATGTTCGACGGCTTCAGGGTGAGCGCCAGCGCGCGCGCGCGGTACGCGACCGAGGGGCGCTACCGATGGCAGCCGGGCCCGTCGCTGAGCGCCTCGACCGGCGTGCGCTATGTGTTTGCGCCGTGGATCGCGGCGGGCGTGTCCGTGGACGTGCGGGCGGCGCTCGCGGACACGCTCGATCGCGCGCCGGTCGAGGCGACGGGGGGCGTGGTGCTGACCGCGACGCCGTCGATCGCGTTTCGACTGGCAGAATCCTTGTGGATCGCGGCGAGCGCGAGCGTCGTGCTCGGGCAGTTCTGGCGCGGCGTCGCGAGCGACGGAACGTCAGCGACGCTGAGCGTTCAATGGTCACCGACGCTGCCCTCGCGTCCGACCGTCATTCGACCAAGATTTTTGCAGGCCAATCGCGGCTCGAATACGCTGGCTCTCGCGCGGACCGCCGCGCTGTGAACCACTGAACACCGGGGAGATCTCGGCGCGCGAGCGTTGACAGACAACGTCACGCGCGATCCGAGCCTCTGTTTGTGCAGTGGTACGGTCGACGAAGAAAGTTTGGCGGCTTCGGCGTTCGTCGCTCTCGGCGCGGTTGCCGTCGGTGCATCAGGCATCGGCGCGCGCCGCGCTCGCGAAGGCCGCAGCCAGAGCACAGCGCCCCCCTCGCTGTTTACGGAGCACGCGCATGGCCTTCTCGGTCGCAACGTTCAACGTCAAAGATCTGCTCGACGAGAGCGTCCCGCCCCTCAGCGACGACCCCGAGGCGGCGCGCAGGCTGTATCGAGCGAAGCTCGACGCGATCGCTCCGATGGTGCGCAGGCTCGACGCGGACGTGATCGCGTTTCAAGAGATCTCGTCGGCGCGCGTGCTCGATGACTTGAAGGCGCTTCTGCCTGCGCACAACGGAAGGCCGCACGGCGGCTACCACGCCGCCGTCGCCGGCTCTGCGGACCGGCGCGGGATCGCGTGCGGCGTTCTCTCGCGCTTCCCCGTGATCGCGACGTGCGACCATCGGCCGAAGGACCTGGAGTTTCCCGCGTTTCGCGCGGGGGACGCGAGGCCGTTTCCCGAGACGCGCGTGCACGCGCACCGGGGCGTGCTCGAAGC
>JAXLYJ010000038.1:0-81348 GCA_046351515.1 Polyangiales bacterium | reverse complement strand
AACCCGCTCGCGTTGCCCGCGCGCTCAACCCGGTTGTGTTGCCCGGTTGCGTTGCACACGCGGGCAACCCGCTCGCGTCTCGCTCGCGACTGCAACAAATGAACTTTTGAACACCGTCCCCTAACCCTACAAAACCCCGCTCCCGCTGCGCTGTGTCGCGCGTTGTTGCGGGCGCGTCCGGCCGCGGCCCTGTTATCCTGCTTTGGGTGAAGCGACAGTATCTTCCACGGCTCGCGTGGTTGGCTGGCGTTGCTGCATCCGTGGTCGCGTTGCAGGCGACCGAAGCGCACGCGGTCGACCTCATCATGAACGGCGGCACCATGACGCTCGGAGGCGTTCAACGCTTCGATCGCGTGGTGCTCACCAACGGCGCGCGCATCGTCGTCCCGCCGTTCAACGGAACGGACCGCGTCAACACCGGCAACCTCGAGCTCATCGCGCAGACGATCAGCATCGACGCCACTTCGTCGATCGTCGCCGACGGCGCGGGCTATCAGCCCTCGCGCTGTCGCGATGGCGTGGGGCCCATGGCGTTTCCGCTCTCGGGCGGTCGCGGCGGCTGCGGTGTCAGCGACTCGGGCGGCGGCGGAGCGCACTTCGGCGGCGGCGGTCGCGGGACGAAAGACTGCACCAACGGCGCGGCGGGCTGCGTGTTTCCGCGAGACTTCGAAGAGGACTGCGTCGGCTCGGTCGTCGCCGCGAACAACGCGTGCGTCTCGTACACGAACTGCCGCAACAACGACGCGCTTCCGACGGTCGCGGGGCAAGCGTGGCGCCACTCGATCTACGACCGCGAGTTTGGCGCGGCGGGCGGAGACAAAGGCTGTCGCGACGGGGATGGATTCGAAGCGACTCCGGCGATCGGCGTCGGAGGCGCGGGCGGCGGACGCATCGTCCTCGTCGGCCTCACCGCGACCGAGATGGGCTCGGTCACGATCAACGGAACGATCTCTGCCGACGGCCGTCGCGGCTGCGGCAACGGCAACGATTCGGGCGGCGGCGGCGCAGGCGGAACGATCTTCGTCGTCAGCGACGCCGTCACCGTGGGCACCACCGCGCGCTTGAGCGCCGGCGGCGGTCGCGGCGGAGACACGCAAGCTGACGCGTACTGCGCGAGCATCGGCGCGCAGCAAGGCGGGACCTGCGACGACTGCGGCGGCGGAGGAGGAGGCGGTATCATCAACATCCAGAGCCGCACCAACGCCAACCTCGCGCAGTGTGCAGTATTCAATGTCTCTGGCGCGCTCGGCGGCGTCTGCCCCATTTGCCAGGGAGAAGCCGGCGGATCTGCTGGTGAGCTTCAGTTGAGCGAGGCGTTCGTCGGCGAAGTGTGCGACGGCTTCGACAACGACTTCGACGGGATGATCGACGAAGGGCTCGGGACCACCTCGTGCGGGTTGGGCACCTGCGCGCGCTCGATCAATCAATGCACCGCGGGCTCGCCGACGACGTGCTCGCCCATGACGGGCGTCGACGCGACGTGCAACAGCCCCGCGGGCGGAGCGCGCCCTCGCGTCGCGGTGATTCTGGATACGAGCGCGTCGATGTTGTTGGATCTTCAGGGCGTTCCGACGTTTGGCGACGGGTCCTCGGATCACCCTGGCATCGACACGAACAACGACGGGCGAGCGAACGATTCTCGCTTGTTTCTCGGCAAAAACTCGCTCGCTGAGGTGATCAGCGCCTACCCCGAGATCGACTTCGCGCTCGCGCGCTACCACCAAGACCAAGGAACCAATCGCTCGTGCACGATGGCCTCGTGGATCGAGTGCCAGGGCTTGATCGCGAGCTACGACAACCCGCGCGACAACACTGGGGCGCGCGCGTGCACGCTCTCGTACGCGGCGCGAACGGGCGTCCCTGCGAGGACCGAGCCCGTCGCGTGCAGCGATTCGACGGCGCCCACGGAGCAGTGCATCAACTACGCGGGCACCTGCGGTCCGCCTCGCCGCGGCGCGGACATCCTCTCGGGCTTCGGCATGGACACGCGCGACGTCGTGCGGTGGCTCGACGGGCGCGAGAGCAATTTCATCGCGGATTCGACCGCGGGAAACATCTGCAACCACCGAGGCGGCGGCGACTGCGAGCTGCGCGGCTCCGGCGGAACTCCGCTCGCGGGGTCGTTGCAGGCGATCGAGGACTACATCGTTCCGATCCGCGCGACGGACCCGGCGACGATGTGCCGTGGCTACAGCGTGATCTTGGTTACGGACGGCGCCGAATCCTGCGGCGGAGACCCTGTCGCAGCGGCGCGACGACTGCACGACATGTTC
Source organism: Polyangiales bacterium (assembly GCA_046351515.1). GTDB lineage: Bacteria > Myxococcota_A > Polyangia > Polyangiales. Next base: position 79,075 of record JAXLYJ010000038.1, on the reverse strand, counting down.
GGCGTGCAAGTGTACGTGATCGCCGTCAGCGACCTCGGCGCAGAGCTCGCGAGCGTCGATGCGATCTCCGCCGCGGGCTCTGGCGGCGCTCGGCCGCGAGCGACGGTCGTCACGAGGCCCGATCAGCTCGTCCCTGCGTTGACCGCGGTGATTTCGGGCTCGATTCGCACCGAGCGGTGCAACGGCGTCGACGACAACTGCAACGGGATCATCGACGAAGGGTTCGCTGGCCTGGGCGACGCGTGCGACGACGGACGCATCGGCGCGTGCCGCGGAACGGGTCGCATTCAGTGCCGGCTCGACGGGCAAGGGACCGAGTGCAGGATCACTTCGCCAGGCGGAATGCCGGGCGCCGAGACCTGCAACAACATCGACGACAACTGCAACGGTCGCATCGATGAGGGGCTCATGTGCGGATCGACCTGCACTCCCACGGGCCCCGAGGTGTGCAACGGTCGCGACGACGACTGCAACGGAGCCGTGGATGAAGCGGACCCCGCGCTCGGAATGGCCTGCGGAGAGTCTCGCGGAACGTGCCGCCCTGGCGTTCAGCGCTGCGTTCGAGGACGACTCGAGTGCGTCGGCGCGACGGGGCCGCGCACGGAGACGTGCAACGGGCTCGACGACGACTGCGATGGAATGAACGACAACATGGCCGTCTGCCCGGGGACGTCTCGGTGCATCGAGGGCGCGTGCCGTCGCGTGTGCGATCCCACGCTGGAGTTTCCGTGCGCGGTCGGGCAGGACTGCGTGCGAGCGATGGGGGAGGCGATGGCGTACTGCGTTCCTTCGCCGTGCGCGGCGTGCACCGCGGGGCAGCGCTGCGTGAACGGCGCCTGCGTCGACGCGTGCGAAGGCGTCATGTGTGCGGCAGGGCAACAGTGCCGTCGGGGCGTGTGCCTCGACTGCAACTCGCTCGGGTGCGCCTCGGGTCAGCTCTGCGTCAACAGCCAGTGCGTCGCTGATCCGTGCGCCAACGTGAACTGCCCCTCTGGGCAGAGCTGCTTCAACGGCGCGTGCCACAGCAACTGCGACGACCGCGTGTGCCGCGAGGGACAACGCTGCGACGCCCAGGGAATTTGCAGCGCCGATCCGTGCTCGGGCGTCTCGTGCTCGGGCTCTCAAGTGTGCGTCGACGGCTCGTGCCGCGAGCCCGCGTGCAGCGCCGTCACGCGTTGCCCGCAAGGGCAAGTGTGCACTGCGCAGCGCGGCTGCGTCGCTGATCCGTGCGCGGTCACGCGCTGCGAAGCGGGCCGCGTGTGCCGCGTCGGAGCCGACGGCAACGCGCAGTGCGCGATCAACGGCAACGCTGAGCGCCCGCGGTTCGACCGCGTGATCGTCAGCGGCGGATACGAGCCGCGCTGCGTGGTCGGGCCGACGCCCGGGCGCGCGCGCGGGCCGAACCCGTGGGCTGTGACCGTGGTGGTGGCCGTCCTCGCAGCGGCGATCGTGCGCCGGAGGTACGAGGGATGAGCGCGCGAATCACTGCGATTTCGCTGTTGGTTTCGCTGTGCACCCTCGCGTGCGGCTGGAGCCCGTACTGCATCGAGTGCACCGAAGGCGGCGCGAGCATGGACGCTTCTGTGAGCGACGGAGGCGCGAGCGACGGCGCGCGCGACGGCGCCAACGCGGACCGCGCGAACTGCATCCCGAGCGACGCAGAGGAGCTCTGCAACGGGATGGACGACAACTGCGACGGGCGCGTGGACGAGGGCTTCGACCTGAGCCGAGACCTCTTGAATTGTGGTGCGTGCGGCAACGCGTGCTCGCAGCCCAACGCCGAGCTCGAGTGCCGGATGGGCGCGTGCGTTCTCACTCGATGCCAAGAGGGCTTCCTCGACGTGGACCCGATGGTGGCGGGGTGCGAGTATCGATGCCCTGTGTTTCCTGCGGCGGATCGCGAGGAGTGCAACGGCATCGACGACAACTGCGACGGGCGCATCGACGAAGCCGAGAACCTCCGCGAGCCGCCCGGCGACCTGTGCCGCACCACGCCCGGAACGCTCTGCGCCACGGTCCGCCCCGTGTGCGCGACGCGCATGGCCGGGACGACCTGGTACTGCGACTACCCGATGGGGGTCGAGTTCGACCGCAACGTTCCGAACGGGATCGTCGCGGAAGAGACTCGCTGCGACGGCGCCGACGGTGACTGCGACGGAGCGCCCGACGACTCGTTTGCGATGCTCGGCCGCGCGTGCAGCAACGAGCTGCAGGGGGCGTGTCGCGACGAGGGCACGATCCGCTGCGATCCCATGGACGCGACGCGAACACGCTGCGATTTGACAGGCGGAATCGATCCTGTCCCCGGCGCTCCCATGGCCGAGACGTGCAACGGCGTCGACGACAACTGCGACGGGACCGTCGACAACTCGGGCGCGATGGACCCCGCTCGCGTCCGCGAAGACATGGTCAACATCCGTCGCGGCGCGCTCAACTTCTGGATCTACCGCTACGAAGCCTCGCGTCCCAACGCGAGCTCGACCAGCGTGGGAGACGCGACGGCGCGCTCGTGCTCGCGCGGCGGCGTTCGACCGTGGACCAACGTGGGCTACACCGCGGCGGCCGCTGCGTGCGCGGGCGCGGGGCTTCGCTTGTGTACGGGCGCTGAGTGGCAGGCCGCGTGCGAAGGCGCGATGGCGACCGCGTATCCCTATGGGGCCACCTACGACGGCGCGACGTGCAACGGAGGCGATCGCGACGCGGTCCCCGGCGGCATGGTGGATCACTCGATCGCGAACACGGGAGAGCTCGCGATGTGTCGCTCGTCCGACGGCGTCGTGGACCTCTCGGGCAACGTGAAAGAGTGGACCAATGACAGCAGGGACATGTCCGTCCCGCCCATCTACGTGGTGCGCGGAGGCTCGTACGAGAGCCCCGAGCGCGGGCTCACGTGCCAGACGGATCTGTCTCGCGCGCGAAGCGATACAGCGCTGCCGAGCCTGGGATTTCGCTGCTGTTCAGACACTGCGCCGTAGCGCGTCGCGCGTGATCGAAGCTCGTCGCTGAGCCTCGCGAAGCAGCGTGCAGGGGACGACGAGGCATCGCGAAGCGCGACAAAACCGCGCTCTGCAACGGCGTGCGAGTTGGTGTCTCTGCCGTGACCTCGTTGTCACGCTGACAACGACGCGCGAGTTGGTGCACCTTGGAGCTTCTCTTTCATTCATTCATCGGAGGGTTTCTATGAAGCTTCGTTCATTGCTTGTTCTCTCACTCTTTTCGCTCGCGGCGTGTCCTCCGCCTGCTCCTTCGCCGGACGCGCAAGCGGACGCGCAGCCCGAGGCCGCTTCGCCGAGCGACGCGCAGAGCGATGCAGGCGGCTCGATGGACTCGAGCTCGGATAGCGCTGCGCCGAGCGATTCGGGCTCGGACTCGAGCGCTGCCGTCTGCTGCGTCGCGCTCGCGGGCACCAGCCAGTCGACGTGCGACGCGGTCGCTTCACTCGGCCGCGATCGCTGCAACATGCTCAACGGCGGAACGTCCTGCGCATGGAGCGCCGCTGCCTCGTGCAACGACGGCGGCGCTTCGATGCCCGACGCATCGCAGTCGGACGGCTCGCGCCCGGATGCTTCGGCGGACGCGGCTGCGTGCTGCGTCGCCCGCCCAGGCGTGTCTCAATCGACCTGCGACGCGGTGGCTTCGTTGGGAGCAGATCGCTGCAACATGCTCAACGGCGGCGCCTCGTGCATGTGGCAGGGCGGCGCTTCGTGCGGCGATGGCGGCGCCGTTGCGGACTCGGGCGTCGCGGGCTGCTGCCGCGCGCGCGCTGGTGTCTCGCAGAGCACGTGCGACGCGGTGGCTTCGTTGGGAGCAGATCGCTGCAACATGCTCAACGGCGGCGCCTCGTGCTCGTGGCTCACGGGCGCAGATTGCCGCGTGGACGCTGGGCCTGCGCCGGACGCGGGCTGCTGCGCGGCGCGCCCCGGAGTGGCTCAGTCGACCTGCGACGCGGTGGCTCCGCTCGGACGCGATCGCTGCAACATGCTCAACGGCGGCGCTTCGTGCTCGTGGACCTGCGGCTGAGCGAGGCCGACTCGCGCTCGTTCGTGACGAGCCTCGCAACGTTGGGCGCGCCGTCGTTGACCGCGCGAACGCCGTCCCCGCGCTGACTCAGGCCCTCTTGGCGCGCTTGCGACGCGCGCCATAGACGAGGGCGAGTCCGCTCATCGCGATGACCGCGCTCAACGCGCGCTCGTCGCTCGCGCCGTGGGCCGCAGGAGCCCTGCACGCGCACGCTCCGTCGCCCGAGAGAACCCCCGGCTGCGTCGGCCCGCTGTCCATCGAGCCGCCGTCGCTCGTGGCTCCGTCGCGCGCTGCGCTGTCGTTGGCAGCGGCGTCGTTCATCGCGCTGTCGTTGGCGCCGTCGCTCGCTCCACCATCGGCGCTCGCGTCGGATGCGCCTCCGTCCTCGCCCATGCGCCCGATGCACATGCCCACGGTGCGATCGCACACCGCACCCGCGCCGGGGCAGTTGGCGTCTGCGTTCGCGCTCGGCATCGCAGGGTCCGTTCGCGCCGCGCCCGCTTCACGCATGTCGCTGTCGAGAAGGCAGTCGTTGTCCGAATCCGTGTCGAGGAAGTCGGGGCGATCGCCCATGCCCGCCATCGCGTCGCTGTTCGCTGGCATCGACGGCATGGCGCCCGCTTCGACGCTGTCGGGCACGGCATCGCCGTCGCTGTCGAGGTCGAGGTACGCCGGCACCATGTCCATGTCCAACGCTCCGCCCATCATTTCAAGTGAGCGCTCGGTGGCCGTGGGAATCCCGTCTCCGTCATCATCGGGATCGAGGTAGTCGGGGAGCATGTCGCTCGTCCCCTGGCCCATGGGGACCATCGCATCGGTGTTGCGCGGAGACATCGCTCCGCCCGCGCCGAGCTCATCCGCCGTGTTCACGCCGTCGCCGTCGTCGTCGACGTCGTTGAAGTTGGGGCGCATGTCTCCGTCGGTGTCGATGATCGCGAAGCCCGGTCCCGCGCCCACTTCGAGGCCGTCGCGCAGGCCGTCGCCGTCGGTGTCGGGGTTGTTGGGATCGGAGCCGATGCGGACCTCATCCAAGTTGGGGATGCCGTCCATGTCCGTGTCCACGTCTGCCACGCACACGCCCGCCGTCGTGTTGCACACGGGCGTCGGGGCTGCGCAGTTGGCGTTCGCGTTCATCGCAGGAATCGCAGGGTTTGTGCGCGCTGCGCCGGCCTCGCGCGCGTCGCTGTCGCGCACGCAATCGTTGTCGCTGTCCACGTCGAGAAAGTCCCTCGCCGTGTCCATGTCCGTGTCCACTGGAGTCGCAGGCATCGCGCCCGCTTCGATCACGTCGAACACCGTGTCCCCATCGCTGTCGCGATCGAGCCACGCCGGCAGCATGTCCATGTCCATGTCCGGGGTCATCCCTGCGAGCGCGCGCTCGACGCTCGTCGGAATGCTGTCTCCGTCATCGTCCGGATCGAGGTAGTCCGGACGCGTATCGCTGGTCCCCTGTCCCGCTGGGACCATCGCGTCGCTGTTCTGCGGGTTCGCGAAGCCACCGGCTCCGAGCTCTGCGCTCGTGAGCAGCCCGTCGCCGTCGTCGTCGGGATCGAGGGCGTCGATCGTTGCGTCCATGTCCGTGTCCAACGGCATGAACCCAGGCCCCGCGCCGACTTCGCGCCCGTCGGGAACCCCATCCATGTCGCTGTCCGCGCTCATCGGATTGGTCCCGATCGCGGTCTCGACGAGGTCGGGGATCCCGTCCATGTCCGTGTCGAGCTGGCGGCACGTCCCCGCGCCCCACAATTCAACATCGTCGACGATCATGCCGAACGTCGCGGGCGACGAGTACGAGCTCGGGTCGTGCGCGAGAGACACACGACCCATCGCGGCGGTCGCCGTGATCGTGCGAAGAAAACTGCGATACACGTACGGTCCGCTCGACGAGAGCGTGACGCTGCCGAGGTCTGTGCCCGTCGCCGTGACGAACGCGCGCATCGGGTTGGGGGCGGTGTTGCGGCGCACGTAGCGCAGCGCGAGCGCATACCGACGGCCCGCGGTGAGCGCGACGTCTTGCGCGAGCCCCACGGGTTGAGCGTCGAGCTCGGCGGTGATGTTGCTCGCGTCGCGGCCGCCGTACGCGGTCTCGGGGTTGGTTTCGACCGCGATTCCGCCGGCGTTCCACCCTGCGGCGCCCATCGAGAAGGTCGAGTTCGACAGGACGTTGTTCGGCGCGGTGCACGCGTAGCCGGACTCGACAGCGCACGACGCGCTGCAGCCGTCGCCGCTCGTGTTGTTGCCGTCGTCGCAGGCCTCGCCGCGGTCGAGCCGCGCGTTTCCGCAGCCCGAAACGCAGGTGTTCATCGCTCCGCACACGGGCGTGGGCGCGAGGCAGTCAGCGTCCGTGACGCACCCCAAGAACGTGTTCGGCGAGCCCGGATCGACCACCTGCGGCGCCTGCGAGCAGTTGTCCGTCGCCGGCGGAACGGTGCCGTCCGCCTTCGCCATGAGCACGCTGGCGTCGAGCAAACGCAGCGCGGGCGAGCGGTTCAAGATCGAGATCGTCGCGTTCGTGCATCCCGCGGCGTCGAAGGCGCAGCCCGCTCCGCAGGCGCACACGTTATCGAGTCCCGTGATCGCGCTCGGGGCGTAGTAGAGCTCGACGGGGTCGAGGTCACAGTTGTGATTCGTGACGTTGTCGATCTCGATCGCGTACACGCCGGGCTGCGGAAACGTCACGTGGTTGAACTTCTTCCACCGCGTCGAGTCCGCCCAGTACTCTTCGAGCGCGAGCTGACCGCCGATGCGAACGCGCGTCGAGTCGTTGGCCGCGAGCGCGAAGGTCCAGGTCACCGGCATCCCCGCGGTGCCGGTCACGTTGAGAAACGCGCGCACGGTGACGACGCCCGCGGCCGAGCCGGTGGGGTCCGTGGCCCAAACGTATCCGCCCGGTGTTTCTCCGGGCGAATAGCAGTTGCCCACGCGGTGGTGCGTCAGGTCGATCGTCGTGATCGCGCGCTGCGCCTCGCGCAGCACCCCGCCCATCGGCGGCATCAACGCGTAGTTCACGAGAAACGTGTGGCCGAGCGACGTGTGATTGTCGTTGCCCATCGCGTCCGCGTTGCGATTGATGTCGTAGTAGTGCACGCACGCAGCGCGATACGCGGGGTTCGCGACCGGCGCGCTCAGCCTCGCCGCTGCGGGAATCGTGATCACGGCCCTCGCTGTCGCGGGCAGCGCGGTGATCGCGCAGAGCAGCCCTAACCAAGGAATGCGTCGTTTCATCAAAAGCCTCCAGCCGACGTTTGTGCCTGGGCTTCGATGCAGTGTCGAGAAGGTCCGAAGCGTAATCGTTGCGGTCGTCCTCGGTCGCTCAGGCCCTTCGGCGCGCGCGACGCTCGCTGGTGATCATCGCGGCGATCGCGCTCACGACGATCGCCCATGCGCCTACGGAAGAACCCCGACGCCCCACGGTCGCGCTGCACGCGCACGCCCCGTCCCCCGAGAGCGTCCATGGTCGCTGCGCTGCGTCGGGGGAGGTTCCCGCGTCCACCGCCGCGGGGCGTTCAGCCATCACCGTCGCGAAGCCGAGAGCGGGAGCGCACACTCCGACGGCTCGCCAGCACACCTCTGTGGCGCAGTTCTCGTCGGCGCGCGCGCGCGGTCGCGCGGGGTCGACGCGGGCCGTTCCGCGCTCGCTCGGGTCGCTGTCGAGCACGCAGTCGTTGTCGCTGTCCGTGTCGAGAAAGTCCGGAGCTTCGCTCGCCTCGTACGCGCGGTCGGTGTTCGCCGGGCTCGCGGGAGAATCGCCCGCTTCGTCTCGGTCTGCGACCGTGTCTCCGTCGCTGTCGGTGTCGTGCCACGCGGGGACGCCGTCGCGGTCGATCTCCGCGCGCTCGAGCGATCGTTCGATCGCCGTGTCGATCCCGTCTCCGTCGTCGTCGCGGTCGAGATAGTCGGGAGTCGCGTCGCTCGTCGCGATCTCTGCGGGCGCGCGCGCGTCGGTGTTGCGCGGGCTCGCGAAGCCGCCTTCGCCGAGCTCTTCGAGCGTGGGCAGCCCGTCTCCGTCGTCGTCTGGGTCCACCGCGTCGATCCGCCCGTCGCCGTCGTGATCGATCGGCGTGTAGTCCGGCGCTGCGCCGAGCTCGTCGGGGTCGAGGATCGAGTCGTGGTCCGAGTCGACGTCGAGCGGGTTGGTGCCTCGCGCGATCTCGATGGGGTCGAGGATCCCGTCGCGGTCGCTGTCGAGCACTTCGCAGCGGCCGGCCTGGTGGATGGCCACGTCGTCGACGAGCAATCCGTGAGGAGATTCACTGGCAAATACGCTGGGGTCGAAGCGAAGCGAGAGCGCGCCGGACGCGGCCGTCGCCGAGAACGCGCGGAGGGTCGAGCGCCACGCGGTCGGTCCCGTCGCGCTCACCGCCATCGTTGAGAGCGACGCGCCGGTGAGCTCGACGAGCGCTCCGACCGTGCTCGGCGCGTCGAGCGCTCGCGCGTAGCGAAGCGAGACTGAATAGCGTTCGCCCGGCGCGAACGCGATCGTCTGCGCGAGCTGCCTCGGCCCGCCCGCCCAGGACGGAGAGCGGTCGATCTCTGCCACGAAATTGCCGCTGGCGACGCCGCCGCGCTCGCTCTCTCGGGCGACTTCGACGGTGGCTCCGCCGGCGGTCCACCCCGCGGTGTCGAGGTCGAACGACGAGTTGCTCGTGCGCAGGACGGGCTCGACGCAGCGATAGCCGGGCTCGATCAGGCACTCGCGTGAGCATCCGTCGCCGTCGTCGCTGTCGCCATCGTCGCACGTCTCGCCCATGTCGAGCCGCGCGTTTCCGCAGCCCGAAACGCAGGTGTTGTCGTCGCTGCACACAGGGGTCGGCGCCGCGCAGTCGCTGTCACTCATGCAGTTGACCCAGCGCTCGGGGCTCGCGGGGTCGACCACGTGCGCGGTGATCGTGCAGCGATCGAGCGCGGGAGGCTGCGCTCCGGTCGGAAGCGCCATGAGCAACGAGGCGTCTACCAGTCGAAACGGCCCGCGGCTGGTGATCGTGGCCGTGCGCTCTGCGCAGCCCGCGGCGTCGAACGCGCAGCCCGGCCCGCAGCCGCACGCGCCGTCGAGCCCCGCGATCCAGCCGGGCGCGTAGTACAGCTCGAGCGGGTCGAGGTTGCACACGTGGTTGGTCGCGTTGTCGATCTCGAGCGAGTACACGCCTGCTCTGGGAAATCGCAGGTGAACGAACTTCTTCCACCGTGTCGCGTCGCTCCAGTACGACTCGAGCACGAGCTCGCCTCCGATGCGAACGCGCGTGGCGTCGTTGGCCGCCAGGGCGAGCGTCCAGTCGATGGGGCCGTCGGCGCTCGAGCGAACGTTGAGAAATCCTCGGATGGTGACGACGCCCGCAGCGGCCCCCGTCGAGTCGAGGGGCCAGACGGCGCCGCCCGGTGTCTCTCCATTCGAGTAACAGCTTCGACGGTGGTGCGCGAGGTCGATCGTGGGCAGCGCTCGCAGCGCGTCGGGGACGGTCACGCCCGCGGGCGGTCTGCGCGCGTACGCGAGCAAGAACTCCAAGCCGAGGGGAGTGTGGTTGTCGTTGCCCATTCCATCGCTGTTTTCTCGGAGGTCCCAGTAGTGCGCGCACGCCGCGCGAAAGAGCGGAGCTTCGACGGGCGCGGCGATCCTCGCGCGCTCGGGCAGGGTGATCGACGCGCGCGCAGGCGTCTCGACGAGCGCGACCGACGCGAGACCAACGAGCGAGGCGAGGCGAGACAACGGTGGGCGGCGAAGCATGAGCGACGGTCCTCTCGACGCGCGGTGATGGGCGTCGCAGAGGCCGAGTCGGCACGGACACAGAAGAGATCAATCCGCGTCGAATCTCGGGGACAAATTCCTGCTCGGGCGCGTCGGAGATCAGAGCGAACGGCGCGCGCAGCGAAGCGGCCGTGGTGCTTCGGGAGACGACCTCGCGTTCTGAGCTGCGCCGCGGTGCGGCAAACGCGCGGCGGCAATCGTGACGCTGCTTCACGAAAACCGCAGGGGTTTCAACGGTTGGTGACACAACGATGACCGAGACCGTTGCCCCCGCTTGGTACCAACTGAGCCATGCAGCGGAAGCAGGCGAGTATTGCGGTTGTGGGTGTGAGCGCGCTCTTCGCGGGCTCGAACGACGCCCATGGTTTCTGGCGCGACATCCTCGCCGGTCGCGACTTGATCACCGACGTCCCCGCGTCGCACTGGCTCATCGAGGACTACTACGACGCGGATCCGAAGGTGCAGGACAAGACCTACGCGCGTCGCGGAGCGTTTATCCAGCCGACGAGCTTCGATCCGATGTCCTTCGGGATTCCGCCGAACATCGTCCCTGCGACGGACACCTCGCAGTTGCTCGCGCTGATCGTCGCGCAGAAGGTGCTCGAAGACGCTTCGCGCTCGCAGTTCGCAGAGATCGATCGCGAGCGCATGTCCGTGATCCTGGGCGTGACGTCGGCGCAAGAGCTCATGCTCACGATGGCGTCGCGACTGCAGCGGCCCGTGTGGGTTCGCGCGCTTCGCGAGTGCGGTCTGCCCGAAGAAGAAGTGCAGCGCGCGTGCGACAAGATCTCGGCGAACTACGTTCCGTGGCAGGAGGCGACGTTTCCGGGCTTGCTCGGCAATGTTGTGGCGGGCCGCATCGCGAATCGCTTCGATCTTCGCGGGACCAACACCGTCACGGACGCTGCGTGCGCGAGCGCCCTCGCGGCGCTCTCGATGGCGGTCGCTGAGCTCTCGACGGGACAGAGCGACGTCGTGATCGCGGGAGGTGTCGACACGATGAACGACATCTCCATGTACGTTTGCTTCAGCAAAACACCGGCGCTTTCTCCCACCGGCGACTGCCGCCCCTTCAGCGACGCCGCCGACGGAACGATGCTCGGCGAAGGCCTCGCCATGCTCGCCCTCAAGCGCTTGGAAGACGCCGAGCGCGACGGAGATCACATCTACGGAGTGATCCGCGGCCTCGGCTCGTCGAGCGACGGACGCGGCCCGAGCGTGTACGCGCCGCTGCCCGCAGGACAAGCGCGCGCCCTTCGGCGCACCTACGAAATCGCCGGCTATTCTCCAGAGACCGTCGAGCTCGTCGAAGCGCACGGAACGGGGACGAAGGCCGGAGACGCCGCGGAGTTCGAAGGGCTTCGCATGGTGTTCTCCGAGGCCAACGCAGAGCGCAAGCAGTGGTGCGCGCTCGGCAGCGTGAAGTCGCAGATCGGGCACACCAAGGCCTCTGCGGGCGCCGCGGGCTTGTTCAAAGCCGTGATGGCCGTGCACCACAAGGTCCTCCCGCCGACGATCAAGGTCGAGCGCCCCAACCCCAAGCTCGAGATCGAGAAGAGCCCGTTTTATCTCAACACGCAGGCGCGTCCGTGGATTCGCAACAGCGCGCACCCGCGTCGCGCGGGCGTCTCGTCGTTCGGCTTCGGCGGCAGCAACTTTCACGTCACGCTCGAAGAGTGGAAGCCCGCCGAGGGAACCAAGGCCCGCTCGGCGTGGCGCATTCGCTCGGCCCCGAGCGAGCTCGTCGTGCTCTCTGCGAAGACCCCCGCGGACCTCGTCGCGCAAGCCAAAGAGCTCTCGGCGAAGTGCGCTGGCGCTGAGCTCGCCAACCTCGCGCGCGTTTCGCAGGTGAACTTCGACGTGAAGCTCGACGCGCGCGCGTCGATCGTCGCGACGGACAGCAAGGACCTCGCAACCAAGCTCGATCAGCTCGTCGCGCACTTGAGCAAGAGCCCCACGGCGTCGCTCGATGTGCCTACGGGCATCTCGTATGCGTGCGGAGAAACAGCGGGCGAAATCGCGTTTCTGTTTCCCGGCCAGGGCTCGCAGTACGTCGGGATGGGCGCGGACCTCGCGATCGAGCGCGACGAAGCGCGCGCCGTGTGGGACGCGAGCGCGGACTCTCAGTACGACGGCGTCGCGGTGCACCAGATGGTGTTTCCCAAGCCCGTCTTCAGCGACGCAGACCGCGACGCGCAGCACAAGGCGCTGACCGCGACCGAGTGGGCTCAGCCCGCGATCGGCCTCGCCAGCGCGGCCACGCTCGCGACGCTCTCTCGCTTGGGAGTGAAGCCCGCTACGTGCGCGGGCCACTCGTACGGAGAGCTCACGGCGCTGTACTGCGCGGGCGCTCTTGATTTCGTGGGCTTCGAAAACGCCTCGCGTCGCCGCGGCGAGCTCATGCGCGACGCCGCGCAGACCCCGGGAGCGATGACCGCGGTCGTCCACGACGTCGCCGCCGTCCGCGCGTTCTTGAAAGAGTGGGCCGTGACCGACGTGGTCGTGGCCAACCACAACGCGCCCACGCAAGTGGTGCTCTCGGGCACCACGACCGGAATCGAAGCGGTCGAGAAGAAGCTCGCCGAGCGCGGGATCACCGCGAAGCGCTTGCCCGTCGCGACGGCGTTTCACTCGAGCGTGGTGTCCTCGTCGAGCGCGCCGTTCGCTGCGTTTTTGCAGGGCGTCGCGATGAAGCCCGCGCAGATTCCCGTGTACGGAGACGCCGACGCGGACCCGTATCCCAGCGATCCCAACGCGATGCGCGAGCGCCTCGCGACGCAGCTCGCGCAGCCCGTGCGCTTCGTCGACGTGATCGAAGCGATGTACGCGCGCGGCGTTCGCACCTTCGTCGAAGTGGGCCCAGGCTCGGTGCTCACGGACCTCGTCGGTCGCATCTTGTCGGGCCGCGCCCACAAGGCCATCAGCACCGATCGCAAGGGCAAGAGCGGCCTCACCTCGCTGCACGACGCGCTCGGCAAGCTCTCGGTCGCCGGCGTGAAGATCGACTTTGCTCCGCTCTGGGCCGCGTACGAAGACCGCACTCAGGTCGCGCCCAAGGCCAAGCCCAAGCTCGAGCTGCAGATCACCGGAAGCAACTACGCCAAGCCCTATCCGCCTCCGGGCGGCGCGGCCGCGTTGCCCAAGCCCAACGCGAGCGCTGCGGCGAAGCCCGTCGCAACAACACCGGCTCCGGTCGCGAGCGCTCCAGTGTCCACGCCCGCGGCCGCGAGCGCTCCGGTCGCGGTGGCCAAACCCGTCAACGGCTCTTCTGCGAAGCCCGCTGCGACGCCCGCGGTCACCGCGTCGGTGAAGCCCGTGGCGCAGAGCAAGCCGAGCAACACCGCTCTCTCTTCAACACCTGCCTCTTCGAAAACGATGGTGAGTCCGATGCGTGATGACGTTCAACTTGCGTGGGTCCGTGCATATCAAGAAGCGCAGCGCCAGACGATCGAGGCGCACTCGTCGTACCAGCGCGCGATGGCCGAGACGCAGGTCGCGTTTCTCGACATGGCCAAGAGCAGCTTCAACGGCCTCGCCGCCATCATGACGGGCCAGCCCGTCGTCGCCATCGAGCAGAGCGTCGCTGCTCCGGTCGCGCTTCCGCAGAGCACGCCCAGCACGTACGCCGTCGCTGCGGCGCCTGCGCCGGTCGTGGTCGCTCCCGCGCCCGTGGCCGTCGCCGCTCCGGTCGCTCCTGCGCCCGTGGTCGTCGCGGCTCCTGCTCCGGTGGCTGCTCCTGCGCCTGTCGCGAAGCCCGCGCCTGTCGTCGCTCCTGCGCCCGTCGCGGCCCCTGCCGCTCCCGCGGGTGGAGGCGTCGATCTCGAGAAGGTGATGTTGGAGATCGTCGCAGAAAAGACTGGGTATCCGTCGGAGATGCTCGGGATGCAGATGGAGCTCGAGGCGGACCTCGGCATCGACTCGATCAAGCGCGTCGAGATCCTCTCGGCGATGCGCGCGCGCGTCCCCAACTTGCCCGAAGTGAAGCCCAACGAGCTCGCGCAGCTCCGCACGCTCGGGCAGATCGTTGATTACATGCGTTCGCGCAGCGGCGGCGCGGCCAGCGCGACGACCGCGGCTCCGGCTGCTCCGGTCGCGGCGGCTCCTGTGGCGGCACCAGCTGCTCCCGCGGGCGGCGCTGGAGGCGTCGATCTCGAGAAGGTGATGTTGGAGATCGTCGCAGAAAAGACTGGGTATCCGTCGGAGATGCTCGGGATGCAGATGGAGCTCGAGGCGGACCTCGGCATCGACTCGATCAAGCGCGTCGAGATCCTCTCGGCGATGCGCGCGCGCGTCCCCAACTTGCCCGAAGTGAAGCCCAACGAGCTCGCGCAGCTCCGCACGCTCGGGCAGATCGTTGATTACATGCGTTCGCGCAGCGGCGGCGATGGAGCGACGGCGGTCCCGACCTCGGCCACCACTCGTTTATCGGCAGGCGACAGGGAGAAGATCCCCAAAGTCGGACGATTCGCTGTTCGCTTGAATGTGTGTGCTCCGGTCGGGCTCGCGATCCGCGGGCTCTTCGCGGGCGGTCGCGTGGCGATCACCCGTGACGGAGCGGGCGTCGCAGAGGCGCTCGTGCGCGAGCTCGCGCTGCGCAACGTGAGCAGTGAAGCGTGCGAGAGCAGCGCGGTTCCGTCGGACGCGAGCGTGCTCGTGTGCTTGGACGGGCTGCGCGAGGTCGCGTCGATCGACGAGGCCGTGAGCGTGAATCGCTCGGTGTTTTCTGCGGTCAAATCCGTCGCGCGCGCCTTCACGGACAAGGGCGGAACGCTCGTCACCGTCCAGGACACCGGCGGCGACTACGGCCTCTCTGGGCGCGAGCCCGTTCGCGCGTGGCTCGGCGGAGTGTCCGCTCTCGCACGTACGTGCGCGCAAGAGTGGCCGCTCGCGCAGGTGCAGGCGATCGACCTCGCTCGCGGCGGTCGCGACGCCGAGGCGCTCGCGAAGGTGATCGCCGACGAGCTCGTGTTCGGCGGCGGACAGCGCGAGGTCGCGATCAGCGCGGACAACACGCGATACACGGTGAAGAGCGAAGAAGCCTCGCTGCCTGCGAGCGGGACTGCTTCGTTGCAGCCGGGCGCGGTGGTCGTGGCCACTGGCGGCGCGCGCGGAGTGACGGCCTCGTGCCTGATCGACCTCGCGCGCACGCAGCCCGTGAAGATCGCGCTGCTCGGACGAACGGCGCTCGAAGACGAGCCCGCGTGGGCGCAGGGACAGAAGGACGAAAACTCGCTCAAGCGCGCGTTCTTGATCGACGCGCAGAAGCGCGGCGCCAAAGTGACGCCCGTGCAGGGCGGACAAGCTGCGTCCAAGGTGCTCGCGAACCGAGAGGTGCGCGCGACGATGGACGCGATCCGCGCGGCGGGAAGCGACGTTCGCTACCTCGCTACGGACGTGCAAAACGCGGGGCTGCTGCGCGCGGCGCTCGACGGAGTGCGCGCGGAGTGGGGAGCGATCCACGCGATCGTTCACGGCGCCGGCGTGCTCGCGGACAAGCTCGTCGCGGACAAGACGCAAGAGCAGTTCGATCGCGTGTTCGACACGAAGGTCGCCGCGCTGCGAACGCTGCTCGACGCGACCGCCAACGACCCGCTGCAGGCCATCTGCCTCTTCTCGTCCGTGGCCGCGCGCACCGGAAACCTCGGTCAGAGCGACTACGCGATGGCCAACGAGGTGCTCAACCTCGTCGCGAGCGCCGAGCGCGCGCGACGCGGCGGCGCGTGCACCGTTCGTTCGCTGGGCTGGGGCCCGTGGGCGGGCGGAATGGTCACGCCCGAGCTCGCGCAGCACTTCGAGAAGATGGCCGTTCCGCTCATCGCGATCGACGCAGGAGCGCGCGCGTTCGTGCTCGAGCTCAACCGCGAAGGCTCGGACGTGCACGTCGTCCTCGGCGGAAATCCCGGGTCGGGCGCGCTCGGAAGCGACAGCGACCGCCCCGCGATCACCGAGGTCCTCCCTCACGAAAAGACCCACGCTTACCTCGCCGATCACGCGATCGCGGGCATGGTCGTGGTGCCCGTCGTCGTCGCGCTCGAGTGGATGCAGCGCGCCGCGCGTGCGCTCTCTCCCGAGCGCGTCGTGCGTGCGATTCGCGCGGTCAAAGTGATGAGCGGGATCAAGCTCGATCACTTCAACAGCAGCGGCGATCGCCTCGTGCTCAGCGCGAAGAAGCTCTCGAACGGAAGCGGGATCGTCGCGCTGGTCGAGCTGCGCGGGCGCAACGATCGCCTGCACTACTCGGCGCAGATCGAGCTCGGAGAGCCTCGCGCGCGCGGGGCTGCGAAGGCCCCCGCGGTGAGCGGCCTCGAAGCGTGGGACGGCGTCGTGTACGACGGCTTCGCGCTGTTTCACGGCGAGCGGTTTCGCGTGTTGAGCAAGGTCGAGGTCTCGGCCAAGAGCGGCGCGGTCGCTGCGATGACGGGCCTCGCTGAGCGCGGCTGGAGCGCCGAGCCGTGGCAGTGGGACCCCGCTGCCATGGACGGAGCGCTGCAGTTGGCTGTCCTCTGGGCCAAGCGAGCGCTCGGCGGAGCGACGCTCCCGATGGCGATCAGCGACGTGGACGTGTTCGCGAGCGGCGCCGTCAACGGCCCTGTTCGCTGCGTGGTCGTGGGCAAGTCCGCGAAGGACAGCCGGGCCGTGAGCGACGTGTTCGTGGTCGATCAAGAGGGCTCGGTGCTCGTTCAGTTGAGCGGCGTCGAGACGATCTTGCGACCGGACTCGGCGCAGCCGACGGCGAGCGCCTAGCGCGGAGCGCGGTTGGAAGGACGACACGCCACGAGCAATCTCCTGGGAAACAAGCCGAGATATCTGAGTCGCGTGCAGCCAACCGAAGGCGGAGCCGCTGTAGCGCGATGACCGATCGGCTCGACGACGACGTGACTCGGAGCATCTGGGGCCGCTCGTCGTCGGGCCGTGCGCGTTTCGACGGCGGAGCGCGTGTGCGAAAAGTGACTGTGAATTTCCTCGTGAAAGTGAATCGACTGCCATGACCTTCGAGCCGATCGCGATCGTCGGGTTGGGCTGCGTGCTCCCCGGCGCGCTCACGCCCGCACAGCTCTGGGACAACGTCGCGCACGGTCGCAGCGCGATCGCCTCGGTCGAGCCCGGCCGCTGGGGGCTCTCTCCCACGCGCGCGATGGGGACGCCGGCCGCGCACGCCGATCGCGCTTGGAGCGACGTCGGCGGCTACGTCCGAGGCTTCGACCGCTCGTTCGACGCGAGCGGCTTCGCGATGGCGGCGGACGAGGTCCTCGCGCTCGACCCGTTGTTTCAGTGGGCGATGCACGCGGGGCGCGAGTCGCTTCGAGACGCGGGGCTCTTCGACCTCGCGCGCGCGCAGCGAGCGGCGGTGATCTTGGGCAACCTCTCGTTTCCGACGGAGGCGCACGCGCGCTTCGCCGAGGACGTGTGGCTCGCTTCGCAAGGAGAATCGCTGGCGAAATTGCGCTCGATCGCGAGCGGCGGAAGGGCGCGACCCCACGCGCGCAACCGGTTCTCGTCGGGCCTTCCCGCGCAGCTCGCGAGCCGAGCGCTCGGGCTCACGGGACCGGCGTTCTGCTTGGACGCGGCGTGCGCTTCGTCCCTCTACGCGATCGAAGCCGCGTGTCGAAAGCTGCAGAGCCGAGAGGTGGACCTCGCGCTCGCAGGGGCGGTCAACCGCGCGGACGACCTCTTCATTCACGTGGGATTTTGCGCGCTCTCGGCGATGTCGCGCACCGGGCAGAGCCGCCCGTTTCACAGGGACGCCGACGGCCTCGTGCCCGCAGAGGGCGCCGCGGTCCTCACGCTCGTGCGCTTGTCCGACGCGCTCGCGAAGGGGCTTCGTGTGCGCGCGATCGTCCGCGGCGTGGGCCTCTCGAACGACGGCCGAGGCAGAGGTCTGCTCGCGCCGTCCGAAGAGGGGCAGCGGCGCGCGATTCGTTCTGCCTACGAAATGGCAGGAATTTCTCCGGCAGAAGTGACCTTGCTCGAGTGCCACGCGACGGGTACGCCCGTGGGAGACGGGACCGAAGTGCGCTCGAGCGCGGCGGTGTTCGGCGCGGCGAGCGCGAGGGACATTCCGATCGGCTCGCTGAAGAGCAACCTCGGTCACCTCGTCACGGTGGCGGGCGCCGCCGCGATCACGAAGGTGATCGGCGCGATCGAGCACGGAGTTCGCCCGCCGACGTTGCACGCGGACGCGCCGATCGAAGCGCTGCAGTCCACGCCGTTTCGCTTGCTCACCGAGGCCGAGCCGTGGGCCGGTCGCAAGGTCGCGGGCATCTCGGCCTTCGGCTTCGGAGGAAACAACGCGCACGCCGTGATCGAAGCGCCCGACGCGAACGCGACGCGGCCGATGGTGACGGTGTCCGTGGACCTTCAAGCGAGGCCCGCGCGCGTCGGGATCGTCGCGATCGCAGCGCGCGCAGGAGCGTCGGATCGCACGGAGTCAGTTCGCTCGCGAGCGCTCGCAGGGCAGTCGGGCGAGCGCGCGATGAGCGAGGTGCGCGTCGAGCTCGATGGGCTGAGGTTTCCGCCGAAGGACCTCGAGCACACGCTCGCGCAGCAGCTCGTCTTGCTCGACGTGTGTCGCGAGCTCGCGCGGGGCGCGACGCTCGATCGCGACAGCACGGGCGTCTTCGTCGGAATGGGCTGCGACTCGGAGATCGCCCGCTACGGCGCGCGCTGGCGCATGGCCGACTGGGGGCGCGCGTACGCTGGTGATTCTGCGGAGAACGCCGCGTGGATCGAGCGCGCGCGCGACGCCTTCGTCCACCAGCTCGAAGCCGCGGGCGTCGTCGGAACGATGCCCAACATCCCCGCCAACCGCGTGAACAGCCAGCTCGACCTCGGCGGCGCGGGGTTCACGATCTCGAGCGAAGAGCGCTCGGGGCTCGACGCGCTCTCGGCCGCGGTCGACGCGATTCGCGCGCGGACGTTGGACGCAGCGGTGGTGGGCGCCGTGGACCTGTCGTGCGAGCCCGTGCACGAAGCGGCGCTGCGCGCTCTCGGCCGCGAGGCGCTCACGGGAGACGTCGCGATCGCGCTCTTGGTGATGCGCGAGGACGTCGCGCGCGCCAAGGGGCTCTCGGTGCTCGCGTGGGTCACGCCCACAGATTCAAGTGCGCTGGAGAAACAGGGGGCTCTTGTCGTCGGTGACGGCGCGAGCGCGCAGGTGAAGACCGAGGCGATCTTCGGTCGCGCGCACGCGGCGCACGGGCTCTTGTCGCTGGCGATCGCCGCGTGGCAGTGCGGCGCAGGGGCGAGCGAGGGCGTCGTTCGCTGCGAGGGCATCGAGGGGATCGAGTCGCAGTGGAGCGTCGTTCGCGCGGATGGCGTCGAGCGCCCGCTGCCCGAGAGCACGAGCAAAATGATCGCGCGGAGACCCGCGCACTTTCAGTCCGTTGTGATCCCGGCTCGCGGGATCGAGTCGCAAAGCAAGGTCGAGGCAACAGTGCAGCGAATGGAACGCGCTCCGGCGCTCCCGCCGATTTCGAACGGAATCTCAGCGAACGTTCTTCCTCCCCGCGCTCCTGCGGCGAAGCCGCGCGAAGAGCAGCGCGCGTACGGCAGCTCGCCGCAGACCGTGAGCGTCGTGCAGAGCGCGCCGCGCGTCGAAGAGCCCGCTCCCCTCGGCGAGGTGCTCAGCGTCGCAGAGGCGCAGCAGTACGGCGTCATCGATGCGGCGAGCGCGGACGGCGAGTGGTCGAGCGACCCCGTGACGGGAGCGCTCTTGATGCAAGCGCGCATCGCCGCCGTGCAGAGTGATTTTCTCGCGCAGCAAGCGGCGGTGCACCGCGCGTTTCTGCAAGCGATGCAGTCGAGCACGGGCACGCTGCTCGGCGCGAGCTCGGTCCCTGTGATCGATGCTCCGACGCAGCCGACGTTCGTTCAGCCAGTGATTTCGCAGCCCGTTGTGACGGTTCCTGTGGCGCCTGTCGCTGCGACTCCCGCCCCTGTCGCGCCCGCGCCCGTGCCTGTCGCAGCGCCAGTCCCTGCGGCGAGCGTGAAGGTCGAGCAGCGCTCGCCGACGAGCGTGCGCGCGACGGTGGTGACCGCTGCGCCGAAGGTGCTCCCTGGACCGAAGTTCTCGCGCGAGCAGCTCGAAGTGCTCGCGGGCGGGAGCATCTCGTCGATTTTTGGCCCACAGTTTCAAGCGCAGGATCAGTACCACCGGCAAGTGCGCATGCCCGAGCCGCCTCTTTTGCTGGCGGATCGCGTCACGGGCATCGACGCCGTCCCGCTCTCGATGGGCACGGGAACGATCTGGACCGAGACCGACGTCCAGCACGACAGCTGGTACCTCACGCCCGAAGGACGCATGCCTGCGGGCGTCATGATCGAGTCGGGGCAGGCCGATCTGCTCCTCATCTCTTGGCTGGGCGTCGACATGCTCAACAAGAGCGAGCGGGTGTACCGCCTGTTGGGCTGCGAGGGGTCGTGGCACGGAGACCTTCCGAAGCCGGGCGACACGCTCGTGTACGACATTCACGTGGATGGGCACGCGAACCAGGGCGACGTTCGCTTGTTCTTCTTTCACTACGACTGCCACGTAAACGGCGAGCTGCGCCTGCGCGTGCGCGGAGGACAAGCGGGGTTCTTCACGGACGAAGAGCTCGCGGACTCGGGCGGCGTGCTCTGGAGCGCCGAAGAAGAGAAGCCCGACCCCAAGTGGCGCAAGGACGCGCCGGCGCGAGCGTGCGCGAAGAAGAGCTTTTCGCGTGGAGAAATCCTGGCGTTTGCGAACCGTCGCCCGTGGGAGACCTTCGGCGAAGGCTGGGAGTACACGCAAGCGCACGTGCGCACGCCGTCGTTCGGCCCCGAGCGCATCGTGTTTCAACACCGCGTGACGGACCTCGATGTGGACGGCGGCCCGTGGAAGCAGGGGTACCTCCGCGCCGAGCAGGACATCAGCGCGGACGACTGGTTTTTTACAGGCCATTTCAAGAACGACCCCTGCATGCCGGGCACCCTCATGTTCGAGGGCTGCCTGCAAATGATGGCGTTCTATCTCGGCTCGCTCGGGTACACGATCGATCGTGACGGCTGGCGCTTCGAGCCGGTGCGCGACGAGAAGTACCTCATGCGTTGCCGCGGGCAGGTGACGCCGAAGTCCAAGCAGGTCGTCTACGAGCTCTTCATCAAAGAGGTGATCGCCGGCCCCGAACCCACGGTGTTCGCGGATTTGCTCTGCACGGTGGACGGGCTCAAGGCGTTTCACGCGCGGCGCGTGGGGCTCAAGCTCGTGCCCGATTGGCCTCTCGCGCACTGGAAGCAGCTCGGCCCGCGCACCGAGCAAGAGACGGGCACACCCGTCGCGCTCGCCACGCTGGGCGGAATGAAGGACTGGCGCGAGCCCAAGCCCGTCGCCACGGTCGATGGCTTCGCGTTCGACTACGGGTCGCTGCTCGCGTGCGCGTGGGGGCAGCCCTCGACCGCGTTCGGGCCGTTCTATCAGCGCTTCGACGGCGTGCGTCGCGTCGCGCGTCTGCCTGGGCCGCCGTACCACTTCATGTCGCGCATCACGAAGGTGGACGACGGTGCCGGTGGACACGGCATGGGCGCGATGAAAACAGGCACCAGTATTGAAGTCGAGTACGACCTGCCCGACTCCGTCTGGTACTTGGAGCAGAACGGGGCGCGCACGATGCCCTTCTGCGTGCTGATGGAAGCGGCGCTGCAGCCCTGCGGCTGGCTCGCGAGCTATGTGGGCAGCGCGCTCGGGACGGACATCGACCTTCTGTTTCGCAACCTCGACGGGACGGGGACGCTGTTCGAAGACATCGTCCCCGAGCACGGGACGCTGACGACGAAGGCGCGGATCGACTCGATCTCGCAGACCGCGGGGATGATCATCGAGTCGTTCACGGTGCAGTGCTTCCAGCAAGGGCGCCGCGTGTACGAGATGAAGACGGTGTTCGGGTTCTTTCCGAAGGAAGCCTTCGAGAACCAGGTGGGGCTGCCCGTCGGCGACGAAGAGCGCGCGCGCTTCGAGCTCGCTGCGATGAACTCTGTCGAGCTCGATCGCGACAAGCCGGCGAAGTATTTCGTGGGCGATAAATCAAAGCCCACGCTCGCCGACCCGATGCTGCTCATGATCGACCGCGTCGTTCACTGGAACGCCTCGGGCGGCGCCAAGGGCCTCGGCTACGCGCGCGCCGTGAAGGACGTCGATCCGAACGAGTGGTTCTTCAAAGCGCACTTCTTTCAAGACCCGGTGCAGCCCGGCTCGTTGGGCGTCGAGGCGTTCTGCCAGCTGCTTCAGTGGGTCATGCTCGAGAAGGGCATCGGCGCAGAGATCCCGAACGGGCGCTTCGAGCCGGTGATGACCGGAAAGCCCGTCACGTGGAAGTACCGCGGACAAGTCGTCCCCAAGAACAAGCTCATCACGAGCGAGGTCGAGCTCACCGAAGTGGGCGTCGACGACAAGGGCGCGTACGCGATCGCCGACTGCTCTCTCTGGGTGGACGGAAAGAAGATCTACCACGCGAAAAACCTGGGAATGCGCGTGGTGAACGACGGCGTGAAGCGCTCGCTCCCCTCGCGCGCGACGACCACCGCGCACACGGCGACCGAGGCGGGCGGGATCGATCACCCCGAGCTCTCGCTCACGAGCGAAGGGTGGTTGGGCGATCACCGACCGACGTGGACGATCGCTGCGCTCCCTATGATGTCCGCGGCGGATTTGCTCGCGGGCGAAGCGCAGCGCGCGACGGGGCGCATGGTGGTGGGCCTTCGCGGCGTGAGCATGAAGCGCTGGGTGACCGTCCCCGACGGAGAGACGGTGCGCGTGAAGGTCGAGTCGCAAGGGGACGACCATCTTCGTGAGTGCGCGCTGAGCGCGTGGAGAGAAGCGGCGAATCCCGCGCTCTCGCGGTTCGAGCTCGCGACGAAGGGCTCTGTTGTGCTGAGCGATCACTACCCGAACGCGCCCGCGGTGTTCGCGCCGTTGACCGACGCGGTGGACGACGGTGATCCCTACGAGAGCGGGGCGCTCTTTCACGGGCCCGCGTTTCGTTGCGTGACGCGCTTGCTCACGGGCAGCGTTGGCGCGACCGCTGAGCTCGACCTCGCGCGGTGCACGGTCCCCTACGGAACGCTGCACCAAGGCATCCTCGACGCCCTCACGCACGCGATCCCGCACGACGCGCTGCACCGCTGGTCGAGCGAGATCGGCTCCGAGCTCGTGGCGTACCCGTACGTGCTGGAGTCCCTGGATTTTTACCGGCGGATTCCGACGCAGGGCCTCGCGCGAGTGGAGGCGCGGTTCGTGGGCTTCGACCAGGGAGACAAGCGCTTTCCGGTGATCGACCTGCAGTTGGTGCTCGGAACGGACAGCGCGCGTGATCGCACGGTGATCGCGAGCGCGCGCTTGATCGAGATCCTTCTTCCGAAGGGCCCGATCGGAACGGCTCCTCGCGCTCACCGCGTCGCCTTCTTGCGCGACCGTCGCTTCGTCCCGAGCGTCTCGCTGTCTCGCGAAGACGCTGGGATTTCGCTGTTGGATCGCGCCGACGCGGCGTCGAGCGACTGGCTCCCGAACAACCTCGCGACCATCTACGCGGTGCCTTCGGACAAGCGCGGGGATCTCTTCACGCAGATCGCCGCGAAGGAGCACATCTCGCGCAGGGGCTTCGTTCATCCCTCGCGCGTGAAGCTCATGGACGGCGACTCGCGCGAGCCCTCGGTGCTTCCGGTGACGGGCGAAGCGGCGAGCCACCACGGCGTGTGCGACGTGCGCCCGCTGCGCGTTCATCCTGTGAAAACAGCGCTGGATGACAACGGTCGCGTGCGGGTGAGCGACGTGCGTCCGTCGCAGTTGGACCTCGCTCCGGTGCGCGGGTACTGGGACAAGTGGTTCGGCGTGGGGCGCTGGTTCGGAGAGGACCTGCACTACGGGCTGATCAAGAAGTTCGTGGGAGACGTGGTGCTCGCGGACCCGGACTCGTTCGCGAAGCTGCGCGGCCGCTCGTGTCTCTTTCTTGCGAATCACCAGGTGGGCGTCGAGTCGTTGCTCTTCTCTGTGCTCGCCGCGGGGCTCACGGAGCAGCCTGTGGTGACCTTGGCGAAGGCCGAGCACAGGGACTCGTGGCTGGGGCACTTCATCAAGCACGCGTTTACGTATCCGGGCGTGAAGGACCCGCGGCTGATCACGTTCTTCGAGCGCGAGGACCGCGAGGCGCTCTTGCAGATCGTCGGCGAATTGGCTGGCGAACTCGCGTCGGGCACGCGCTCGGTGATGGTGCACGTCGAGGGCACTCGCTCGGTGACGTGCCGCACGCCGGTGATCAAGATGTCGAGCGCGTTCATCGACATGGCGCTGACGGTGCGGGTGCCGATCGTTCCGGTGCGGTTCGTGGGAGGGCTGCCGAGCGCGCCCGAGCTCGAGCAGCGAATCGAGTTTCCCCTGGGATACGGGCGGCAGGATTACTGGTTCGGCCGACCGATCCTGCCCGAAGAGCTCGAAGCGATGCCGTACAAAGAGCGCAAGGCGACGGTCATCGCGGCGATCAACGGCTTGGGCCCGGGGTGCGATCGCGAAGAGCCGTACCCGGGTGATCTTCTCTTCGAGCGCACCGTCGCCGAGTGGTGCGCGCGCACCGGAGCGAACCCCGAGCACGCGGCGATCCTCTCTGCGGTGCTGAGCTACGCGAAGAGCGAGGACACCGAGCGCTTTGCGCAAGCGATCCGCAGCGGGACGTACGCGTGCGAGCCGGGCCCGAAGGGCGAGTGGTTGAAAACGTGGGCGCGCTGGTTCTTCGGGCCCAACGGCCCGCGCATCGTGTGAAGCGCGAGCGGGGGAGGCGGGCAGCGGGGGAAGCGGGCAGCGGGGGAAGCGGGTTTTGTAGGGTAGGGGGACGGTGTTCAAAAGTTCATTTGTTGCGATCGCTACGTGATTTGCAGGGTGAACCTGCGCTCTCGACCAACAAATGAACTTTTGAACACCGTCCCCCTACCCTACAAACCCCGCTCTCGCCCAACGGCACGCTCGCTCGCTAGAGCCACAGCGCAGACGTGGCGCCGTCGAGCGCGAGTGTCGCGCTCTGCCTGTGCGCGTCGCTCCATCGCAGCGTGCGCGCGCCCAGGTCGAACTCGATCGCGGGGTCTCCGTCGCTCGTGCTCGTGTCGCTGCCATGCGCGGTCGTGTCCGTCGCTCGTTCGGGCAGCGCGCAGTCGGTCTCGCCCATGGCCCAGCCGCCGTAGATCCGCGTCCCGTTGCACACGAGCTCGAGCTTGCAGCGGCCGCCGAGTGACGCGCGATACGCGAGGACCGTGAGCTCGCAGCGCGATCCCTGGGGCGCGGCGCTCGTCGTGCTCGCGCTCACCGTCGCCCTCGCGCGGTAGCGCGCCGCGAACGGAAGCACCCGCGTCCCCACCATCACCAACACGACCCCAGCGGCCGCGATCAACGCGATGCGCCCCCACGCGGCCAGTCGCGCCGCCGCGAGCTGCGACCGCGTCCCCGCCCACATGAACAGCGACTCTTCTCCGCCTGCGCGCGCGACGAGCGCCCCGCCCTCGTCTTCGAAGCGCGCGACCACGCACACCGGGTCTCCGCGCGAGAGCGACTCGGTGTACGGAGAGACCTCTCCCGTGCGCTTCCATTCGCGCTGCGAAAACGCTGCGTGCGCGCGCGCGGGCTCGACGAGGATCGCGCCGGACAGCCCCGAGGACTCGAGCTCGATCGTCGACGATCGCACCGCCGTGTGCTCGCGGTCGAAGAGCGTCGAACTCTGACTCTCGCGCTGGTTTCCATCTTGGTCGGTGCTGTACGTCGTCTCGGTTTGCCAGAAGAAATCCACGGTGCGGACGAGCGATGCTCCTTCGGTCTTGACCGTTCCTTCGACGAGCACCATGCGGCCCGAGCGCGGATCGTCCGTCGGTGCGCCGAGCACGATCGACGCGAAGCGACGAAACGGCGCCTCTTGCACGGCCAAGAGCGTCGCGTGCGTGAGCGAAATCACCAGCAAAACGCCGTAGAAAACCGTGGCGATGTGCGGCGACGAAGCGATGGCCGTCATCGGCACCGTCATCGCGCACGCGATCAAGAACACCACGTCCGCTGGATAGCCCCACACCGCGCTCTTGCTCGTGACCCTCGCGCCTCCGCCCGCGCGGCTGACGTACGAACCGTGGTGCACCGCGCGAAGCCAGCGGTTCAACGCGACGAGCAAGAGCGCGATCCCCATGGCCGAGGACGGCGTGAGCCACGCTCGCGCAGAGACGAGCGGCGCGACCCAGCCCGCCAACAGCGAGCCGACGAACAGCAGCGCGCCGATCACCGCATACACCGCCGTCGATCGCGCGAGCGGAACCCGTACGCGCTCCGCCACAGGCTTCTCTCGCCTTCGCTCCGGCGCGCGCTCGCTCTTCGGAGGCTCGTCGAGCAGCGCCTCGGCGTCCGCTCCGACGGCGATCCGCGAGGCGGTCACCGCGCGCACGAGAGCGCTCGGCGCGCCGCGAAATCCCTCGGCGTTCTCGTTTTCGACGAGCGCTTCGTCGAGGATCGTTCCGTCGACGGCGACGCGATCGCCCGCCATGATCGCGAAGCCCTCGATCGTGATCGCGACGTGATCGCCGGGCGCCTGCCTCGCGAAGAGCTTCGCGAGCGGCTCGTTCGCGCGCGCGCCGTAGGTGCCTTCGATGCGAACCTCGCCGAGCTGCGTCGCCGATCGAACGCCCTCGATCCGCACGCGCGCGCCGTCGTCCGTGCGCACGTCGATCGCGTCGCAGTCGACCGAGGCCTTCTCGTGTGTCTCTCCGGCGGCGAGCTGCACGCGCGCGAACAACACGCGAGGGGGCGCTCCGAGCGCCACTCCCACGACGCGGTGTCGTCGCGTCGGCGCCACATCGCTCGCGTGCGTGGAAGCACCGCGCTCGGAGGCAGAGCTCTTCGCGCGAACGACCGACACCTTGCGCACGCGCGCCTCGATCACCGAGCCCGCGCGCCCCGTCTCGGTCACCTCGGCCTCGACGCGATCTCCGCCGCGAAGAACAAACGCTCTCACGGCGATCTCCGTCGCCTCCTTGCGGATCTTCGAGCGGTCCACGAGCGCGAGAAAATCGTTGCGCGGAAGCAGCTCTCCCCAGCGCCCCGAGAGCTCGACGCGGTCGCTCTTCTTGCTGTGGTCGAAGCCCGAGAGCTCGTAGACCTTTCCGCTGCTCGCGACGAGCTTCAACGCTCGCGCGGGTTTTCGCACGCTGAACGTCTCGTTGCCGACGGTGATGCTCGCGTCGACGTAGAGCAGCGCTCCCTCTGGCCCTTCGAGTACGCCCGTGATGTGCGTTCGCTCGGACATAGCCGATGATTCACCGGACGCTCAGCGAGCGCAAATCTCCTCGCTGGTCACGCGCTCGACGCGCGCCGCGTTGATGGCGTAGGCGTAGACGGTGCACGCGCGCTCGGCGCGCTCACGGCGCGAGGCGCACTTCGACCGGCGTGCGGTCGTCGTGTCCGCTGCGACGGTCGACGCCGATTTGACCGGCGAAATTGCTGCCTGCGCAGAACAACTGTCGGCGCTCGAGGCTCGTCCAACACGCGTGCGAACCTCCGACGGACAGCCGCTCGAACGCTCGCAGTCCGTACAACATCGTCGCGCTGAGACTGGGCTGCCGACCGACCTGCTCTCTCCTCGGCTCCAGCGTTGTTGCCCACGGCGGCGAGTCACCCTCGATCGACCAGTGCCCGATCCAGTTCAAGACGAGGGCGAGCGAGCTGTCGGTGACCGCTGGATCGTAGAGGCCCGCTGCGACGTCCACGCCCGGAGGAAGCAGACACGGCGCGGTGCGCTCTCCTTCGGCGGGACACAGCCGTTCGGGGAGCTGCGGCGGCTCGCTGCGCGGCAAGGAGTACGCGTCGTGCACGCCCGAGCCCCAGCACGAAACGGTGTGCTGCCCATTCTCGAAGCAGTACGTCTCGCTTCGGTGCGAGAAGATCACGCGCGGCCCGTACCCTACGAAGCTGACGCTGCGAGGGGTGATCGGCGTACGGGGAAGCGGCGACTGCGTGCCCCAGCATTGGACGCGCCAATCTGCGCCCGTAGCGCAGCAGAGTTGCCGCATGCAATCGATGTCCGTCACCGGTGAGTACAGCGCCACCTCGCCGTCGCTCGCCGCGTCGGGCAGCGAGACGAGCGCCTGCAGCTCGCGTCCCGCCGAGTACCGAACGCGCCCGTCGCCGCTCACCACCCAGAGCTGAATCGGGCTCGTGGTGATCCCGTAGTCGACGACGTCGGTGGCCCACGCGATGCGGCGCCACCGTTGATTGAGCGCCGAGCATCGCAGCTCTCGGTTGAATATTGCACACGTAAACATCGACTCGATCGATCGGATCGCCGTCGCGCCGTCGAGCTGCGGGACGCGGTGGGGCTCGCGGTACTCGCCACCTCCCTCGAAGTGGATGAACCCCCAGCCGTACGCGCGGCCGCTTCCGTCGATGGCGTAGGTGCTCGTCTCGAGCGCGTAGATCGATTCGATGCGCGAGTCGACCGCGCCGTCTGGCGCGGCGTCGACCCGAGCGCTGTCGGTTGGCGCGACCGCGTCGGGTTGGCCCATCGACGCATCGAGCGGAGCGACCGACGCGCCGCACGCGGCGAGGGTCAGCGCAACGAGCGAAAAAGCACTGCGTTTCATGGGTAGAAACCGTGCGTCGCCCGCGCTCGGTCCGCGACTTACGCCGACTTATTTGCGCTCTTTGTCTCTTCGCTGACCGCGTCGCGAAGGCGCTGCGGGCTCGTGAAACGTGAGCTCCGAGCGCTCGACGGCGAGCGCGTCGCTGAGCACGTACTGCCCCTCGCGCTGCACGATCCACGGCCGCAGCCCGCGTCGTCGCAGGTCCGAGAGCGTGACGTGCACGCGGTTGCTCGCGGCGCTCGCGATCGCGCGCTCTGCGGGCCAGCCCGCGGCGAAGAGGGCCTCGATCGTGAGCGCCGAACGGTCGGACTGAGTGCGCACGAGCGCCTCGAGCACGCGTCGCAGCGGGCCGTACGCGCGCAGGTCGTTGACGGGCTGGTCGTCGATCCGAAACCAGAGCGCCTCGGGGCCGATCACCAGCACGTTGCGTGGATTTTCTCTGGTGATCGTCGCGCTCGCGGCGGGCGTGACGTCGAGCGCGACCGGCGCGTCGAGCGCGCGGCTGACGATCGTGCTCGCGATGCGAACGTCGTCCGAGAGCGATCGCGTTGCTTGCCCGTGGCTCGAAGTGCTGGCCAAGAGCGCTCGGACCTCGGCGGTCTGCGCGAGCCACACCCGCGCGTCGCCCGTCGCGCGCGCTTCACGACGCGCCTCGCAGAGCGCGAGCAGCGCGCGGTGCAGCGAGAGCGCCTCGAGCCCGTACCGGTCGTCCGCGCGTTCGAGCAGCGATTCGGCGCGCGCGAGCTCTCTTCGCGCGGCGTCGAGCTCGCCGAGCTCGGCGAGCGCTCCGCCGAGCCGCGCGCGACACAGCCCCTCTGAGCGCACGTCGCCGAGGCTCGCGAGGATCTCAGCGGCGTTGCGGTTGGCCATCTTCGCGGCGACGAGGCGGCCGGACTCGTGCGCGAGCAGCGCGCGGTTTCCCTCGTTGATCGCGAAGAGCCTGCGGTCTCCGCACTCTTCGAGCAGCGCGCTCGCTCGGTCGAACTGCCGCTCGGCTTGCTCTCTCAGCGTCGGGTCGCCCGGGGCCTGCGCGCGCATCTCGAGCAGGACCAGCGCGAGGTTCGAGCGTGTGATCCCTTCGATCCTGCGCTCGTCGAGCGACGAGAGCTGCGCGAGCGCCGTTCGATATCCTTCGGCCGCGAGGACGAGCTCGCCGCGATCGTGCGCGACGGCGGCGAGGTTGGCCTCGACCCGCGCGAGCAAGAGCGCGTCGCTCGCCTCGACGGCCGAGCGCCGCGCGGCGAGGTAGTGCGCCTGCGCTTCGTCGAGCTCTCTTCGCTGCTGCGCGAGCACGCCGCGCTCGACCGAGAGCTGCGCTGATAGAGCGCATCCCTGATCCTCTGACTCCCGCGACGTCACGCTCGATGCATGAAGCATCGATTGGTGGGTGCAGTGCCGCGCCAGAGGATCAGAGATGCGAGGTAGCGAGCCGGCTTCGAGCGCGATCGCCAGCGATTGAGCGGCGTCGTAGTCCTCTCGCGCGAGCGAGTGCGCTCCGCGCTGGAGCCTCGCGCGTCCGCGGGCGCGCAGCCCTTCGGCGCGAAGCGCGTCGCGCCCGTCGTAGAGCGAGAGCGTCGAGGTGAGCGACTCTTCTTGCGCTGCGATGGTTCCGCGCAGGCGGGCGAGGGGATCGAGCGCGACCAGCGCGCAGAGCGCCTCGCGAGGGTGAGAGAGGTCGTGGGCGACGAGCGTGAGGTCGTCTCGGTCTCGCTCGATCGCAGCGAGGTTTGCCGCGCTCGCGCTGCGCTCGAACGCGTCGCTCAGCCGTCGTGCTCGCGCGGCGAAGAACGCTCGATGCCGCGCGGTGGCGCGATCGAGCTCGCCACGCTCGACGAGCCGCTCGTACGCGTACGTGCGAAGCGGCTCGAACAGCGTGAGCCTCGCGCCGTCCAGCGATCGAAGCAGCGAGCGTTCGACCAACGTCTGCGCGAGCTGTGACGCTTCGAAGCGATCGTCGCTGAGCACCGCGCTCGCCGCTTCGTGGTCGAACGAGCCGCGAAACGCTCCGCACGCGGCGAAGGCCGAGCGCTCGCGCTCGGACAAGAGCTGCCAGGACCAGTCGATGGTGCGCCGCAGCGTCTCGTGCCGAGAGGGCGCGTCGCGACGCACCGACCGAAGGGCGTCGAGCAGCCCGTCACGCGCGTCGATCAACGCGTTGATTCCCAGCGATTTGACCCGCGCCGCGGCCAGCTCGATCGCGAGCGGAACCCCTTCGAGCGCCCCAGCCACCGCCTCTGCCTCGGCGTCGGTGATGCTCTTGGCGCCGTGGGCTCTCGCTCGTCGCGCGAAGAGCTCGGCGGCCGCGCTCAGCGCGCCTCTCGGCGTCGTCGAGAGCGGCTCGATCACGAAGAGCTCTTCTCCGTCGATGCCCAGCCGCTCTCTCGACGTCGCGAGGATCGAGAGCGTCGGCAGCACACGGAGCCACCGCGCGACGACGGGCGCGAGCGCGTCAGTGATCTGCTCGACGTTGTCGATCACCAAGACCGAGGGCTTCGAAGCGTCCAGCGCGCGCTCGATCGCCGCGTCGATGTCTGCGTCCGTCGCGCGAAGATCCAGCGTCGCTGCGATGGCCGCGAGCGCCTCTGTCGCTGTGCGCGCGGCAGAGAGGTCGCAGAAGACGCCGTCGATTCGCGTGCAGATTTCGTGGGCGAGCCGTGTTTTTCCGATGCCGCCGGGGCCGACCAGGGTGCACAGCCGAGCGCCCGCGCCGAGCGCTCGTTCGACCTCGTCTCGCTCTGCTTCGCGGCCGATCAACGGAGACAACGGCGAAGGCGAGCCCGCGGCGGTCATGCTCACCGTTGCGTGAGCGCCGGACGCACGGGACGCACGTACAACACCCGCTCGGGCGCGAGCGTCGCCTGCGCCGCGAGCCCGCTGGTGCTCACGGTCATCGGTCGCACGGGAGTCACTTGCGAGCGTCGTCCCTGTCCGTCGCAGCCCGCGCCTTGCGCCGCGCCCGTCTCCGCGTCGAACAAGATCACGCCCGTGCGGCACGCCCCTTCGCGGCTCTCGTAGAGCCCCGCGCGCGATCCGTCCGCCGCGCGCGCGAGCGAAAACGCCCAGCGAACTCCCTGTGAATCGACGAGCGTCCCGTCCACGCGCTGCCCGTTGGCCACCGCCGAGAGCGAGGCCCTCGGGCCCTGCGCCGAGAGCGACGCCCCGCGCGACGCGCCGTCGAGCCAGCTCGTGTGGCTCTCGAGCGTCGATGGGCCGCCGCACAGATAGGCGACGAGCGCTCCGTCTTCGACCACGACGCCGAGGGCCAGGTCCGAGCCCGCGATTCGTCCGACGTACACCGCCCGGTCCGGATCCGTCGGCTGCACCGCGTCGCTGCAGCCCGCCAGGGTCAACACGAGGGAGGCCGCCGTCAGCGCTCGAACGCTCGCCATACGAACGTTGGTACTTCTGCGTGCGCGATTCGTCCACCCCGCGGCCCGCTCTGCGCTGGCGGGCGCTCATTTTTCAGCGACAATCGCGGACAGGCCGAGCGCGAGTCATACGCAGAGCCGCTCGGGCGTCCGAGGGTCGACGGCGCTCGTCGCCGCAGGTGGTGCATGAACAAAACGTGGCTTCGCTTCTTGCTGATCGACGACCTGCTCGGCTCATCGAGCGAGTCGTCCGGGGGAGAGTCGCTCGGGAGCAGCAGCGAGAGCGTCGGTGAATCCAGCGCGCAAGCGAGCTCGGAGAGCGCGTGCGACGCGAGCTCGATCGTCGGCGACAGCGCGCCGTGCAGCGAGTCGTCGAGCGAGTCGAGCCGAGAGCGCCGCGCGCGCAAGCGGCAAGGCGCGCACACCGCGGGGTTGAGCGACGACGAAATGCGAGAAATCCCTGGGGATTCTGAGTCGGGGTCGTGAGCGACGGCGCTGCGCCGACGCGGTATCGACCGGGGCCTGTGAGCCTGCTGTGGGACTGGCTCGCGTTGCTGTGGGTCACCGTCACGAGCGCTTCGGCGACTGCGCTCTTTCGTCGACTCTCGCGGCCGTTTCCTGTGCACGGCGAGGGCGCGCAGCGCTTGCCCGAGCGCGCGGCGTACGTGCTCGCGCTCAATCACTTCAGCGACGGAGCGACGGGCGCCGTCGTTCGCGCGGTGATCGACGTGATGAGCGAGGCGCGACCGACGCACGTCGAGCGGGTGTTGATGGTGGGCGGACGTCGTGAGCGCGCGCGACGCGGGGCCGTTGCTCGCGCGGCGGCGAGGCTTGGCGCGGGGATCTCGCGGTGGTTTCGCGCGCGGTGGAGCGAGCACTTCGAGGTGATCTCGATGGAGGGGACGCGCGCGGATTGGGGGGCGCTGCGGCGGTGGCAGCGGCGGGCGAACGAGCGCGTGAGCGTGGTGTTTCCCGAGGGAATCGCGGGGTTCGAGCTCGGCGCGATCCGCGAGGGCGCGGGGCGATGGCTCGCGACGATGGCGGTCCCTGTGCACCCGTGCGCGGTGTGGTTCGACGGCGAGCGCTGGAACGTGCGCATCGGCCCCGCCGTCCCGTGGGCTCGGAGCAAGCGCGTGCACGACGCGCAGCTCGGGATCGCGATCGCGCGGCTGCTACCCGAATCGCTGCAGGGCGAGTGGCGTTCGGACATCGAGCGCTGGAGTCGCGTGCACAACGAGCGGCCTTCGAGCGAGGCCGGGGCGTGACGGACGGTGACGAGCCCCTCGTCCCAGCTTCACCCGCGCTGTAAGCGTTCGGTGCTTCGCGCGTTCTCGGGCAGCTCGTCGGTGAAGTCGATGTCGTTGTCGTTGAAGCTCTCGATCTCGCTCGTCCTCATGACCGTCGCTCTCTCTGCGTCGTCCGCCGCAGAGGCGCATCAGCCGATGCGCGAGCCGCTGTACGTCCCGATTCGACCAGCGATTTTCCTGGTAGACGCGCAAGAGAACCCGATCGTCGAGTCGACGTTGGTCGCGCCGTCGCTGGTGCTTCCTTCGCTCGCGGTCGATCCGCAGCGCGTGGCGTACGTGTGCTGGCGAGACCGCGAAGAGTGTCGTCCGGTGACCGGCATCGTCTCGTGCGTCGAGGCCGCCTCGCAGTGGAGCTACCAGTGCCCCGGACCCAGCGGCCTTCTCTTTCGCTTCGGCGACAGCGCGCGCCCGTGGGAGTGGGCGTTGCGTCTGCGACGAACGATCGCGCAGCCACCGCCGGTCGAGACACCCGCGCCCGTCGATCCCTGCGCAGGCAGAGCCGTCTCGCGCGCGTGGGCGGCGCACGTGATCGCGGGCCCAGAGTTCGCGATGTTGGGCGCGGACCCGCGGCTTGGATTCGTGATCGCGCCTGGGTTTCGTCGGACGATCGCCGCCGATCCGT
This sequence comes from Polyangiales bacterium, assembly GCA_046351515.1. GTDB lineage: Bacteria > Myxococcota_A > Polyangia > Polyangiales. Next base: position 45,403 of record JAXLYJ010000038.1, on the reverse strand, counting down.
ACGCCAATCGCGACGGCGGCGACGAGTGCGCCGCGCGCGAGCCCTCGCTCGACCGAGTCGAGCACTCACGCTGGCTCGGAACCGAGTTCGGCTTCGACTTTCGCGGCCGCGTTCACTGGCGCTTCGCGGACCCGCGTGGAACGCACATTCACGTCGGCGTCGCTCCGATCGCGCGACTCACGCTCGGGCGCTGGCGGCTGCCCTCGATCCTCGGAGCGCTCGTCCCCGAGGTCGGCGTCGAGATGTACTCGCGTCCCGCAGACCCGACGGGGCCGATGCGGGGCCGCAATCTGACGGACTATTGGCTCTATCTCCGTCCCGCGGGCTGGTCCGTGGGCTACTTGTTTGCGCGCTATCCGCGGCTCTCGGTGACCCTCGACGTCGCGCCGATCTTCGCGATTCCGCTCGGCGCGCAGCGCTTCGAAATGAGCTTCTCGACGTTCGTCGCGTTCGAAGGAAGCATGTGGTGACGTCGCCGCACGGCTCGCGCGAGACGCCGTCGCGCGGGCACTCGCGCTACGAGCGCGCGCTGCGACGGCGACGAGAGAGCGCCGCGAGCGCGAGCCCCAGCGATCCCACCGCGAGCGCCGTCGTGTTGCTGCTCGGGTCGCTCTTGGCTGCGGTGCGGCAACCGCAGCCGCCGCCAGCGACGAGCCGGCCTCCGTCTGCGACAGCACCGTCCATCGTCGAGCCGTCGAGCGATGCGTCGCCCATGCTGGCATCGGGATCGACCGCCGCGTCCGACGCGCCCGCGTCGCCCGTGCGCGGAGCGCAGACGATCGGTCCCGCTTCCATCACGCGGCGCGTGCCGAACGGAAGCGGCGTGCGCCAGTTGCCTGTGTTGCTGTTGTCGTGACGAAACGTCGGCCACTGAACGTTGCCCGTCGTGCGGCCCATCGTGCGCCACGCGTAGAGCCAACCCGAGCGGGTGGTGGCGACGATCTCGAGCGTTCCGTCGCCGTCGAGGTCGCCGAGCGCGGGAGAGCCGACGAGCCATTGCCCCGTGAACTTCGGAAAGCCCGGCGCTTGCACGCCGCACGCGTCCACCGCGTGCAAGTAATAGCCTCCCGTGCCCAGCATCACCTCGGGGTACGCGTCGCCTGAGACGTCCGCGGAGATCGGGTTCACGAAGAACGTGTAGTCCTCGAGGACCTTCGGAAACCCTGCGAGCGTCGTGCCCTCCTGCGCGTCCCACGCGCCGACGAGGTGGTTGAACGTCCCTGCGATTCCGCCGGACGCGGCGTTGAGCAACCGCGCGTTCGCGCCCGAGGCGATCATCGCGAGGCGCCCGTTGTTCTTGAGGTCCGCGAAGGTCGGAAAGCTGAACGCAGGCACGAACGGCGCCCTCATTCGATCATCGCTGCGCGCTCCGTACGCGATCGCGTCGAGCGCCGAGACGCGCGCGAGCGAGCTCTGTTCGCGCGGGTTGCTCATCCGTTGATCGCCTCGCAGTACGAGCATCTCGAGGTTGGCGTTTCCGATCGCGCCGAGCTCGTCGCGTCCGTCTCCGTCGACGTCGCCCAGGGCGGGCGCGTTCATGATGCCCGAGCCCACCAACGGCAGGATGTCCACGCCGCCGAAGGGGATCGGCCAGCCCGGATGAAACGGCCCGCCCGCGTGGCGATTGCCGTCGGCGTACACCGCGTAGATCGGCCCTGTATTGTCTCCGGTGTTCGCGATGCGCTCGTTCGAGACCGCAACGATGTCGGGGGACATGTCGCCGTCGATGTCCGCGACGCCCACGCTGCCGAAGGCGCGGTTGTACTCGGTGTTCGGCTCTCGCGTGTAGTGCAACAGCACGGGAAATCCCGGGTGATCCGCGGCCGTGAGCGTGTCGAGCGCGTAGAGCTTTCCGTCGAACGCGCCGAAGACGATCTCGGGACGGCCGTTGCGATCGAGGTCGACGATCACCGGCGCGCCCGCGATGCCTCGGTCCAAGATCCGCGTCGGCGACGTGTCGCTGCTCGGAACGTCGTCGAGCGTCCGCGGAAACCCGTGCCCGTACGCGGTGCCGTCGTGGTTGAAGACGTAGATGTTTCCGCCATAGCCCAACAGCACGATCTCGACGTTGGGCTCGTCGTCGATGTTCGCGATCGCCGGCGCCGAGAGCACCATGTCTCGCGCGCCGTCGAAGTCCACGCGCCCCTCGGTGCCCATGCGATGCCCGACCATGTTGCGGTAGTCCACGATGCGGCCGCCGACCATGGTCGTGCCGTCGTAGCCGCGGATGAGATTGGTGCGCACGGGGAAGCCTGTCGCTTCTGTGCCATCCGCCTTGAACGCGTGCAGCACGCCGTCCGAGTTGACGACGACGACCTCGCCGCGCCCGTCGCCGTCGAGGTCCGCGATCCTCGGTGACGCTTCTCCCGACCCGTGCAAATCCACGGGAAATCCCTGCACCAACGTGCTGTCGCGATGGATGTACACGACCTTGCGGTACTCGCCTCGCACGTCGCCCGTGGCCCCGCCGTAGTGCGCCACCGCGCGCACGCGCAGCGTGATCGTGTAGCGGTTCTCTCGCTCTCCCGCGTTGTCGATCATGAGCGAGGACGTGTCGATCGTCGCGAGCTCTCCGTCGACCGCGGCGTTGACGTTGGAGCGCATGGCGACCGAGCGCCACTGCGAGTCCATCGGCTCGATGCCCGGCGCCCACTCGACGACGTAGTCGAAGTTCGTCGCGCGCCGCGCGTTGATGTGCCCCTCGACGCGAAGCATCGGCGCGCGGTCGGGGTAGTGCACTTGAAACCAACGCGGAGAGGTGACGTCGACTTCGGGCGGGATTTTTCCGTCTCGAATCGCTTCGAGGGCGTTGCGCGCGTTGACCCTCCCGTAGCCGAAGCGCTGATCCCAGCCGGGCAGCGAGGGGTAGTACTGCGAGTTGTAGTTGGCCGCGCTCATCTGCGACTCGGGCACGTTGATGTCGTCCACGGTCGTGATGAACAGCTGCCGCACTTCTTCGGCGCTGAGCTCGGGCGTGAGGTTGCGCTGGAGCGCGTACGAATAGATCAACCCAGCGATGCCCGAGCTCTGTCCGACGGCCTCGGACGAGCACGCGTTGCCGGCGACCGAGAGCATGAGCTGTCCGCCGTAGTTCGTGCAGTTGTTGAACGCGAGGAAGGTCGTGGACGCTTCGAGCCCGCGGTTGCCGCGGACGGCGTGCACGTAGAGCGTGTGGTTGCCGGTGCCGGGCAGGTTGTGGTGGCGAGAGTTTTCGTCGGCGGCGCTCGCGACGACGATGAGCCCGCGGCGGTACGCGTAGTCCATCGCTTGCTGCGCGAAGCGCGTGAGGTTGAGCGAGCCGAGCGCCTCTTGGATCACTCGAACGCGGCGGCTCTGCCCATAGTCCGCGTCGGACGCGTACATCACGGCCTGCGCAAAATCGTTGGAGTCCGTCACAAACGAGTCGCCCACGCGCATCGGAACGAACTGGCACTGCGAGCACCCGCCGATGCTCCCGATCCCGTCGTTGCCCGAGGCCGTGCTGTCCTCTGCTTCGCCCGTCCCGTGGCCGTACCTCGTGTCGTCGTACGGATCGTTGTCGTCTTTGAAAAAGTCCCACCCAGAGATGTCGTCGACGAAGCCGTTGCCGTCTTCGTCCATCCCGTTCGAAAACGTTCGAATGAGATCTCCCGCGTCCAAGATGCCGTTGCGATTGGCGTCGTTGGGCTGCCCCATCGCGTCGCGGCAGGCGCCGATCGGGTGAGGAAGCGCTGTTCCGCAGGTGATTCGCGGGTCGTTTGCGTAGTCACGAACGTCGATGCGCCCGTTGCCGTCGGCGTCGTGCGTCGCGAACTCGCTGCCGTCCGCGCGCTGCGGCCGCGGCGTCTCCGCGAGGTTGAGCGCCGCTTGCAGCTGAATGTTTCGCTCGTCCCACTGGATGCCCGAGTCGAGCACCGCGATGAGCACCCGCGGATCTCCCAGGGTCAGGCCCCACGCGCGATCGGTGTTGTTTCCTGCGCCGATCGCGAGCTCGGGCGTGCGAAAGCCCATGAGCGCCTGGTTCGCCGCGGGGATCCACGACCAATGGTGGTATTGCCGCGGGTAGTCCGGGTCGTTGGGCCAGTTGCTCCTGTCCGCGGCTTGCTCGCGCGTGACGTCGGGCCCAAACGGCCAGGCGGCGCGCGCAGAGAGCGGCGAAGCGAGCAGCGATGCAGCGGCGAGCGCGCACAACGCGCGAGAGCGAAAGCGGTGTCTCATCGGCGGGGCGCCGAGTGTAACCTCAACGCGATTGCGCCCGCGCGCCCTGCGCAACCGCGAAGCACCGCGCATCCCTGTTGCCTCGTGCTCGTCGCGCCCTGACCATCGGACGTACTCTGTCCTCGGTGGCTCGCCGCTCGATGGACGCGCGGCGAACGACAGACGACAACCACCGCATGCCGTCGGCCAAAGAAGAGATCCAACGCATCCTCGCTTCGAGCGAGGACGACACGCAGGTGCTCAGCGCGCTCTTTCGCTTCGGCGAACGCTGGGAAGAATCGAACGCGCTCGAAGAAGAAGTCGCGCTGATCGAAGCGCGATTTCCCGAGCCGATGCTCGCTGCGGCCAACCGCTGGATGGACCGCGCGTTCGCGGGCGAAGACGACCCGCGCCTGCGCTTGTGCAACCGCTGCATCGTCACCGGCCCGTACGCCTACAAGATCCGCGGAAAGAAATTCAGCGACGAACACATCGAGAATTTCTGTCGCTCGAGCTTTCTCGGTGGCGTCCGGTACTTCACCACCACGGTCTCGCACAAGTTCGGCCCTCGAACGTTCACCGCGTTTTCGACAGCGAAAACCCTGCTCAATCTTCGTGAGCTCGACCTCAGCCACACCAAGCCCGGCAAGTCCGGCCTGGCCGCGCTCTCCTCGGGCCCTTCTCTCTCGACGCTCGCCACGCTTCGCCTCTACGACGCCTCCATCGACGGAAAGCAGCTCGAAGCCTTCTGCAAGGGCAGCACCCTCGCGTCGCTCACGCACCTGGTCCTCGCGCGCAATTCCATTGGCGCGCAGGGGGCGGTCGCGCTCGCGTCTTGTCCCATGCTCTCGAAGCTCGAGTCCCTCGACCTCAACCAGTGTGCGCTCGACCTCGCGTCGCTCGAAGCCCTCTCGAAGAGCGCGCATCTGTCGCGATTGCAGACGCTCAAGATCGACTACAACGAAGACACGCTCTCTGGAGAAATCTGCGAGACGCTCGCGACCGCGACCTTCGCGCCGTCGCTGCGCTCGTTGGACCTCTCGTACTTGCCCGTGAACGAAGCGGGGCTCGCTGTTCTCATGACGCGCGCTTCGTCTCTGGCCGCGCTGCACTTGCGACACACCCGGCTCTCGAAGCTCGACCCGCTGCTCGTCGAGCGCGAGACCCCCATCACGAAGCTGTGGCTCGACGACTGTCCCATCGACGCTGCGCAGCTGCGCGCCTTGATCGCCTCACCCGTCTTCTCGAAGCTCACCGAGCTCGGCGTCGCGGGGACCTCCATCGGCGACGAAGGCATCCTCGCCCTCGCCGCAGCGAACCTCTCGTCTCTCACCGCGCTCAACGCGAGCGTCGAGCGTGTGACCCGCGCCTCGCTGCAGAAGCTCGTCGACAACCCCACGCTGCAAGCAACGCCCAAAGAGACGCTGCGCCAATCGCTGCAGTACGTCACTGCATAAACTGCCGCAGAAGCTCCATCATCTCGTTGCTCTCGGTCGAGCCCGCGCTGCCCGCGCCGCGGTTGCTCGCGCCGCTCGCGCCGCCGCTGCGCCCGCTGCCCGAGCGCTGCCCGTTGCCCTGCGTCGGCGCCGAACCGCCCCCGCCGAGCAGCGCGCTGAGGTCGATCCCCCCGTTGCCTCCGCTGCCCGCGAGCGCGCGCATCAGCGCTTGCACGAGCGCGTCGCTGCCGCCCGAGCCGCCTGCGCTGCCTGCGCCCGTCGCGCCGCCGAGGCCGCCCGCGCCGTTTTGAATCAGCGCACCAAGATTCAATCCGCCGCCGTTTGCACCGCCCAAGAGCGAGGTGAGATCGACGCCTCCCGACGCTCCTGCGCCGCCCGCAGAAGCCCCGCCGCCGAGCAGCGAGCGAAGCATCCCCGTGCGCTCGAGCATCGAGAACATCTGGTCCATCTGGCGAATGCGCGCGGGGTCGGTCTCGCCCATCATGCGCGCGGCGAGCGTCCCGAGCGAGACGCGGCCGAGGTCCGAGTCTCCGTGCGCTTCGTCGAGCCAGCGCCGCGCGAGCGCTCGCATCCGTGTGGCTTGTGTGCTCGCGGCGCGACCCTGCAGCGTCCCGGATCCGATCGCGAGCGCCTCGACGATCGCGTTGGGAGCGGCCACGCGAAACGCGTTGTCCCTCACGTAGCGCTGCATCGCCGCGAAGAACGCGTCGTCGCCGAGCTGCCTCCGCGCTGCTTCGTAGAAGTACGGAGCCTTTCCGTAGACGATCCCCGCGTACGCGAGCGGCGTACGAAACGTGGACACCGGGCGATTGACGACCTGATCGGGCTGACCGAGCGCGCGGAGCAAGTGATAGTTGTTCTTCACGTTCGCGTCGCCGTCGCGCTGCGCTCGCTCTCGTCCGTAGCGGTCTTCGAGGTAGATGATCGCGCTGTACTGCGCGAGCGCTTCGTCGACGAAGGGGTGATCGCGCGAGTCGCTGCCCACGACGCCGTGCCAATACTGGTGCGCGACCTCGTGCGCCGTGACGAACTCGAGCATCGAGCTCATCGCGCCGTTCATGTCGAAGCCGCCGCCTCCCATCACTTGTCGAAGCAGGTCTCCCATCTGCCCGCCGCTGTTGGCCGCAGAAGGATCGCGGTAGAACATGCTCGCGACCGTCACGAGCCCCGCGAACTCGACGCCTCCTGCGCCGCCGACGACCGCGGCTTCGCACACGTCGAGGTCGGCGTACGGATACGGACCGAAGCGACGCTCGTACACCGCGAGCGAGCCCGCGGCGGCGTCGAGCACGCGCTGTCCCGCGGCTTGCTCGCCGGGCAAGACGTGCGAGCGAACGGTGACGTCGCCCACGCGGCGCTCGAGGGCGACCCACGTGCGTGACGAGAGCACGGTGAAGTCGCGGACCATCGCGGCGACGATCTCGTGCGTTCTCCTGGGATTTCGCAGGACGGTTGAACTCGTACTGGTGCTCGTGCCCGCGTCCGCTGCGTTGACGATGGCCACGGACGACGAGCTCACGCTCTCGCGCACGGTCACGCCCGTGGTCACCGTGCGGTACCCGTCGGGAAAGCTCACTCGCGCGCGGACGTGCGAGAGCTCATCGGAGGCGAGGTCGCCGAGCGCTCCTCGGTCGTCGCGGACCCATTGATTGGCGCGGCGCGGAGCGAGGACGGGGTACCACTGCGCGAGGCACGCGATGCCGTCGCCCACGGCGAGCAGGCCGTAGTCCGTCGCGCTCGCCGAAGTGGGATCGCTCTCGCGAGAGACGGACGAGAGCGACTCCATCCCTTGCGCGAACAAGTTGGTGCGCGACGAATCAATGGCGTCGAGCCTCCCGTCGAGCTCGAACCATACGCGAATGCGGCCGTTCGGCGCGATCGGCTGCGCGGGACGAACGGTGATGACCGACGAAGAGTCCGCGGTGATCGTGCAGGAAATCTCCTGTCCGTTCTCGTTTTTGCACCCGCTGCGCGTCATGCGGATCGCCGGCAAGACGACCGCTCCCTGCGCGCCTTGTGCGCCGTGCTGCGTGGTGTTCGCGTACAAGCGCAGGACGAGGTCGGGCAGCGCGGCGCTCTCGGTGTTCGTGAAATACAGCTCTTCTCTCACGCGAAACGAGTGCGCCTCGGGGTTCGCGTCGAGCTCCAAGTCATAGAGCGGAACAGCGTCGAGCCTCGCCATCCCCGCCGACGCCGGCAGCGCCGCGCGCGCCGCAGGTCGCATCGAAGCGAGCAGCGGCGCTGGGTCGTACCACTGCGCGTTCGCGCTCCGTGGCTTGAGCGCGCACGCAGACAGCGCGCACAGCGATGCGAGGGAGAGAGCGGCTCGCCGGATTCGTCGGTCCATCACAGCCCGTCGAGCGTAGCGCCGTTGGTAACCCGAGGTTACTGGCGCGGGCCCATTCGAAATCGGACATTGCGCGGCAGTAGAAAATGCAGCCTCAAGACCCGCAGTCGCAGCTCGCGCAGCTCAACAAAGACGCTCAACTCTGGCTGATCATCGCCGCGGTGAGCATCCCCGTCGGCGTCTCGATCATCGCCGGGCCGCTCGCGTGGGTGAAGGGTCGGCAGCTTCGTTCGCAGGTGCGCGCGTTGGGCTTTACGCAGCGCTCGACCGCGGACGCGACGATCACCGTGGCCGCTGTGGCGACCATCTTGTCCTTGCTTGCCGTGCTCGCGATCGCGCTCGTCGTGCTCGGGATCATGTTCAGCCCGACGTACTGAGCGCCGCACGAACGACGGTGTAGAGCTTCTGCGAGACAACGCGACTCGATGCACTCTGCATCGAGCGTGACGTCGCGGGAGATCAGAGGATCAGGGATGCGCTCTACACCGCATCCCCGAACCGCTTGCGCGGCATGAGTTGATGCGGACAGCATCAACCATGGCCCGTCGCGGGGGGCGGTGGTTCTCGGATGCGCGATAACGAGGGCATTGTCTGTGCAGCGGATTGTGTCACCCTCCGCGCCGCTATGGATTTTATCGATGAGGCCGTGATCAGCGTGAAGGCTGGCGACGGCGGCAATGGAGCGGTCGCGTTTCGTCGCGAAGCCAATGTTCCTATGGGTGGCCCTTCGGGCGGCGACGGCGGAAAGGGCGGCGATGTTGTCTTCGTCGCCGACCGCAACCTCAACACGTTGATCGAGTTTCGATACCGACCCAAGTGGGAGGCCCCGCGCGGTGAAAACGGCGCCGGACGCGACTGCAACGGACGGGACGGCGAAGAGCTGGTGATCCGCGTTCCGGTCGGGACGCGCGTGTACGACCTCGAGCTCGAAGCGACCCTCAAGCGCGACGACGCCGCCGCGAGCGAGGGCGCCGACGAGAGCGAAGACAGCGAAGAGAGCGAAGAGAGCGACGAAGAGAGCGAAGAGTCTCCGCGCCGCCGCAAGCGCCGCTTCGATCCAGCGTCGCGCCCCGATCCGCGCGCGCTGGTCGCCGACCTCGACGAAGACACCAAGCGCTTCGTCATCGCCCACGGCGGCCGCGGCGGCCTCGGCAACATGAACTTCGCCAAACCCTGGGATCAGGCCCCGCGCCACGCGCAGCCGGGCGAAGCCGGTGAGGGGCGCAGGCTGCGTCTCTCGCTCGAATTGCTGGCCGACGTGGGTATCATTGGGTTTCCCAACGTCGGCAAGAGCACGCTCATCTCCGTGATCTCTCGCGCGCGACCCAAGATCGCCAACTATCCGTTCACCACGCTCGTGCCCAACCTCGGCGTCGTGAAGGCCGACGAAGATCGCAGCTTCGTCGTCGCGGACATCCCTGGCTTGATCGAGGGCGCCAGCGAAGGCGCGGGCCTCGGAATCCAGTTCTTGAAGCACGTCGAGCGCACGCGCGTCCTTCTGCACTTGATCGCGCCCGACCCCGATCGCGAGATCGACGGCGACTACGACGTGATCATGCGCGAGGTGGAGAAGTTCAACCCCGACATGGCCAAGCGCCCGCAGATCGTCGCGATCACCAAGGCCGACTTGCCCGAGGCGCGCGAGGCGTACAAGCGCCTCAAGCCCAAGTTCAAGAAGCGCGGAATCGACCTTCGCCTCATCGGCCCCGTCACGCACGAGGGCATCCGCGAGCTGATCTTCGACCTCGATCGACTGCTGCGTTCGCAGCGTTGAACGAGCGCTCACTTGATTGTGTGGGCGTGACGATCAAGCGGCGGCTCGCTGGAGAGCACCACGACACCAACGCGCGACGCCCTCTTCGAACTCGATCTTGGCGTCGAGCTCTTCGCACACCGCATCCCCGCGCTCTCGCTCGGTGCGCGCTCGCCGAAGGAGCTCTCTCGCTCGCGCCACGCGCGCGTCTCGCTGGGCGATACGCTCGCTGATCGATGAATCGCTGTTCAGTCCCGCGCCCATGGTCTCTGTCCCTCTTCGTCCGTGACGCCCAACGGTCGAAAATCGCGGGCGAACGGCAACATTCTCGCGAGCGAACCCCAGGGTCGGTGTGGCATACACTCCGCGCGAAAAGCCTTTGGGCTCTGCCCAGACTTCTCGGGCGCCGTGAACGTGCGGCGGTCCACAGTCACCGATTCGACGGAGTGAGTGCTCATGAACGTTCCTTTCATCGATCTGGCGCGGCTTACGAAGACCATGAAGAGCGAGGTGCTCGCTGATTGGAGCACTGTGTTCGACAAGATCGAGTTCGTCGGCGGACCCCGCGTCGGTGAGCTCGAGAAGAACCTCTGCAAGGCGCTCGGCGTGAACAAAGCCATCGCCTGCGCCAACGGAACGGACGCGCTCCTGATCGGTCTGCAGGGCCTCGGCGTCAAGCCGGGCATGAAGGTCGCGCTGCCCAACATGACCTTCTGGGCCACGTACGAAGCGATCGCTCAGCTCGGCGCGACGCCGGTGCTCATCGACATCGACGCGGACGACCTGCAGATGAGCTTCTCGGAGTTCACCAAGGCGTACGAGGCGTATCGCTTCGATGCGGCGGTCCTCGTGCACTTGTTCGGCTGGGCTTCGAAGCACCTCGCGGACTTCCGGAAGTTCTGCGCCGACAAGAACATCGCGCTGCTCGAAGACGGCGCGCAGTGCTTCGGCGTGACCGTCGACGGCAAGCCCGTCCTCGAAGGCTCGACCGTCGGAACGACCAGCTTCTACCCGGCCAAGGTCGTCGGCGGCTGCGTGGACGGCGGCGCGATCTTCGCGGCCAACGAGGGACTCGAGAAGGTCATCCGCTCGCTCTGCAACCACGGACGAAGCTCGCACTACTCGTACGATCGCATCGGGTGGAACTCGCGTATGGGCGGGCTCCAAGCCTCGTTCTTGAATCACATGGTGGCGCGCTCGGAGGACATCGTCTCGAACCGTCGTCGCGCTGCCGAGTGGTATCGCAAGCGCCTCGCGGGGACGCCCAAGCTCCGCATCTACGGCCCGCCCGCGAACCACGGTGAGAACGGCTACCTCGCGGTGTTCACCGTGGACGACTCGGTCGACGTCAACTCCGTCACCGAGAAGCTCAAGGCCAAGGGCATTGGTTTTGGCCGCACCTACCCCGAGACGATGGACAGCCAGCCCCCCGCGGTCGACGCCATCAAGTTCGGAACGCTGGAGAACTCCAAGCGCTTCTGCAAGAGCGCCCTCAACCTCCCGCTCTTCTACGGCATCACCGAAGAAGAGCTCGAGGCCTGCGCCAGCGCGCTCGTCGAGATCCTGAAGGGCTGATCGTCGCGATGGCGAACATTCATCCCACGGCCAAGGTCCACCCGACCGCGATCATCGAGGGCGACGTCACCATCGGCGCCCGCACGGTGATCGACCCGTACTGCTACATCAAAGGCCCCGTCGAGATCGGCGAGGACAATCACTTGTATCCCTTCGTCGTGATCGGCACTGAGCCCGAGCACACGTCGAAGCCGCCGGTGGGCTCGATCTTCATCGGCAACAAGAACACCCTGCACGCGTACACGTTGGTCTCCCGCGGAATCGGCGACCGCGAGACGCGCATCGGCGACGGGTGCTTCTTGATGGATCACGTGCACCTCTCGCACGACACCGTGCTCGGCAACGGCGTCACCGTCGCGCACAACGTCGTGTTCGCGGGGCACACGCGCGTGCACGACAACGCCAACATCGGCGTCAACGCGATCTTCCACCAGTTCTCGACGGTGGGCTCGTACGCGATGATCGGAATGGGCAGCGTCGTCACCAAGGACGTCCCGCCGTTCGCGATGGTCAGCGGATGCCCGGCGAAGTTCATGCGCTTCAACGCTCGCGGCGTGCAGCGCGCGGGCGTCGAGGTGAGCGAGCTCGTGATCAAGGACGGCGCGCTCTCGAGCGGCAACGCCGCGGCGCAGGCGATCATCGACGCGTTCAACAAAGACCACCGCGAGAACCGCAAGATCCTCGCGCTCGTCAGCAAGTGAACCCGTCGAGGGACGGTGTTCACCAATTCAACAACTCGCCCGTTTGTTGAATTGGCGAACGCCGTCCCTCTTTGCTTGTCCGCGACTTTGCTCCGGTGACGCACGCGATGCATCCTGCGACCCTCACTCGCAGGAGCGCCTATGTCACTTGATGCTCGGTCGAAGATTCCGCCGGGGCCCGAGTTTGTTCCGCCTGCGTTGGCCAAGCCGACGCGCGCGTTCAAGCTGCACGCGTGGCTCGCGACCTTCGCGTTCGCCGCGTTCGTGGCCGTCTACCTCGGCCTGACGTTCTGGCTCGGCGCGATGGTGTACCGATTTCTCCGCGACGGAATCAAAGAGAACATCCTCATCGGCCTGCTCGAGTCCTTCGTCCCCTCGCTCCTGCTCTTCGTCCTCGTGCGCGGCATCTTCGCCATCAAACGCGCGCAGGACATGAAGGACCTCATCGAGGTCCGCCCCGACACAGAGCCCGAGCTCTTCGCGTTTCTCCACGACATCGCGGACAAAGTCGGCGCGCCCCGACCGCACCGCGTCTACCTCGCGCCCGAGGTCAACGCCGCGGTCTTCTACGACCTCGGGTTCATCAACTTCATCTTCCCCACGAAGAAGAACCTGCTGATCGGCCTCGGGCTGCTCAACGTTCTTACGCTGAGCGAGCTGCGCGCGGTGCTCGCGCACGAGTTCGGACACTTCGCGCAGAAGACCACCGCCATCGGCAGCTGGGTCTATCTCGCCGAGCAAATCGCCTCGTACATCGTCTCGTCGCGCTCGAAGCTCGACAACGCCCTGCGCACCCTGTCTGTGCAAGACCCGCGCATCGCGTGGATCGGCTGGATCCTTCGGCTGTGCGTCTGGGCCGTGCGCGCCGTGCTCGACACGATGTACCTCATCGTCGCGCTCTCCAAGCGCGCCCTCTCTCGCGAGATGGAGCTGCAGGCGGACCTCGTCGCCGTCTCGCTCACGGGAAGCGACGCGCTCGTGCACGCCCTGCACAAGACGGGCTCTGCCGATCAGTCCATGGCCTCGGCCATGAGCACGCTCCGCAAGGAGCTAGCTGCGGGGTTTCGCGTCCCGGACCTGTACGCGCTGCAGCAGCGGTACATCGAGAACTTTCGTCGCGTCACCGACGATCCCCTCTATGGCCGCGTCCCGCCCTTGCCCGAGAGCAACCGCGGCGAGCACCGCGTGTTCAAGAAGCTCCTCGCGCAGCCGCCGAAGATGTGGGCCACGCACCCGCCCGTGCGCGAGCGCGAGGACAACGCCAAGGCGACGTACGTCCCGTGCGCGCTCGATGATCGCTCGGCGTGGGAGCTCTTTCGCGATCCGCAGAGCACACGAAATCAAATGACCTCGTTGATGATCGACTTGATCCTCAACCCTCCGCCGGTGCCCGGCCAGCCCGCGCCGCCGGCCCCTGCGCAGCCCAAGCCCACCGCGATGATGGGCCTCGAGGCCTCGCTCACCTCGGTGGACACGTCCTTCGAGCGCTCGTTCAACCGCCCCGAATACCGCGGAACCTACCTGGGCCGCCCCCTCACGCGCATCGCGCGCACTTCGGGCGAGCTCTTCGAAGCGGTCGCCGCCAACCCCTATGCCGAGCGCGAGTTTCCTCCGCTCACGGCCCTCTATCCCCCCGCGATGCGCGAAGAGATCGAGCGCTGGAAGCAGCTGCACACCGAGCACCTGATGCTCAAGGGCCTGCTCGAAGGGCACCTCAAGCAAACCGACGCGATGATGCACTACCGCGGGCAGCCGCTGAAACGGCACCAGCTCCCCGCCCTCGTGAAGAGCATCGAAGCCGAGCGCGATGCCGCTGCGAACACCATCGCCGCGCGCGATCGACACCTGCGCACGCTGCACCAGCAGCTCGCCCGCCGCGTCGGCCGCGGCTGGGCCGAGTACCACGAGAGCCTCGTGCGCCTCACGCACTACGCAGAGCACACGTCCGCGGACATCCAAGACGCCAACGGTCACCTCAACAACGTCTTCGCCATCGTCACCGCCGACGGAAGGGTCAGCGACGCAGAGTTTCAGCGCTTGTTGACCGCGGCGCACGTCGCGTACGAGTCCCTCTCTCGCGCGTACGCCCAGAAGGCTCAGGTGTGGCTCCCGCCCAACGTCCTCGCGAAGATGAACCGCTCTGTCATGCGCAAAGAGCAGGTCGTCGAGAGCTGGGCGCAGCGCTTGGGCGAGCTGCAGCTCTATCAGCCCAACGCGATGAACTTCGGCGATTGGCTGGCCAACTCGCAGTCGTGGCTCGCCACGGTCCCGCTCGACTTCGAGGCGCTCGCCGACGCCGCCGTCGAAGAGCTGCTCGACGTCGAAGAGCTCTTGCGCGGACCGATGCTCGCGTCGACGCAGTGGGACGCGATCCCCGCCGCGCCGCCGCCCGCGCGCTGGCCGATCAACTACGCCACCATGGAGCCCGGCCGCGAGCGGCCACGGCAGCTTCAACTTGATTGGTGGGACCGTTTTCAACTGGCCGACGGGCTCGTCCCCGCCGCCGCGCGCGCCGCGGTCGCCGTGAGCATGCTGGGCGGCATCGGCTACCTCAGCAACCTCGCCATCTCGCACTCGGTCTACGCGCACAACGGGCTCAATCAACGCGTCGTCGTCTCGATCGGAACAGAGTCTCGTCAGATCGACCCAGGCGGCTCGGTGAAGTTCGAGCTCGGTTCGGACGAGCGAATTCGCGTGCGAACCACCACGGCGATGGGCGCTCCCATCGAGAGCTTCGAGGAGGACGCGTCCAACGGCCAGAGCACGTACGTGTACAACGTCGCGCGCGCCGCGATGATGTATCACCTCACCGTCACCTACGGGTACGGCGCGGACTACGCCAACGAAAACGCTCGCCCGACGTTCATGGGCAACCCGCGTTGGTTCATCGACGACTCCGCGGGGCGCTTCGAAGACATGCCTCGTCGAGTGTCGCTTCGTCGAGGAGAGAGCACCACGACGCGCAAGGTGCTCGGCGCCGCGCGCATCGACGTCGACGCCGAGCGGCTGCTCTCGTACGCGCAGTCCCAGGACGAACGCAGCTCGCTCATCCGCGCGCATCTGCGCTTCGATCCGCCGACGGGCGCGTTTCAATCGTGGATGCGCGCCGCGGCTCGCTACGACCGCGCCGCGCTCTCGGTGCTCGGCGAGCGTTCGGAGCAAAACCCAGCCAGCGCCGTCGCGATCATGCGGATGGAGCAAGACGTCGCGCCGCCCGAAGAAAAAGAGCAGGTCTGCGCGCGCCATCGACAGTGGGCGCAGTCGCATCCCGGGCCGAGCGGGGCGTACCTCGTCGCGCGCTGCCTGAGCGATCCGTCCGCCCGCGATCGAGCGTTTCGCGACGGGCTCGCGCAGTACCCGAGCGACCCGTACTTCTCGTGGGCCGCGGCGTGGGACGACGCGCGCCACGGCCGCTGGTCGAGCGCGCTCTCTCACGCAGAGGTCTCGCTCAACGAAGAGGCGCTGCGTGAGGACGCCGCCGTGCTCTGCGCGCAGCTCGCGCGCGTGCAGTGGGCGCTGCAGATCCTCGCGCGTGACAACGCTCCGCCGATGGCGATCGAGAACGCGCCGGTCGATCGGTACGGCTCGCGGTCGTCGTACCTGCGCGAGACCTTGGACCGCGAGCGCGGCGTGGGCGAGCAGCTCACGGGCCCTGTGTATTTGCTCATGCGAGGGCGCTTGTCCGAGGTGCTCGCGCGCGTCTCGGACCCGGCGCAGCGCACGATGTTCACGCAGCTCGTCGGCGCTTCGGACGGCGCCGAGCAGTGGCAGGTCGACGAGGCGCTGCGGGCGAGCTCGGCGGTCCATCGATCGATCGCTCCGTGGCTGGTGGCGCTGGCGGTCCGCGAGCAGGGAGCGGTCCCCGAGAGCATCGCCTCGGCGCTGCGGCCGCACGCGCACGGGTACGAGGCGCTGGTCGCGTGGCTCGTTCAGCAGAAGAACCTCCCGCCAAACGCAGCTCCGACCGAGCCTCCAGCGGAGTGCGATCTGCCGCTCGCGTACGCGATGGCGACGATCGTCTTGAAAGATCGCACACCAATTCAATGGCGCACGATCGCCAACGCGTACTACTTCGTCGGGCAGCGGCCGTTCTTCTCGCGCGACGGCAGCGCGCCGCGGACGGGAACCGCGTTCGGCTACGGCGGCCTCGGCCTGAGCGGCCGAGGAACAGGCGGCCTCGGCGCCCCCGCGGACATCACCACGATCACCACGGATTCGAGCGGCCGACGCGTTCGTCGCGTGCGCGGCGCGCGTTGACGATCAGCGCAAGAGGCCTGCGTCGCGCAGGCGCAGCTCGACGAGCTGCTTGAGCATCTTCGATCCGTGCTTGAAGGGCTTCACCGTCGAGGCGCGCTGCGCTTCTTCGAGCACCACGGGGACCTCGGCGATGCGCAGCCCCGCGCGCTCGGCGTAGTACGTGAACTCGGTGCTCCAGAAGAAGTCTCGCGAGGCGATCTTCGGCGCGATCTGCCGCACGGTCTCTGCGCGAAACATAAACGTCCCCTGCGAGTCGCCCGTGCGCATGCCCGCGATCACGCGGCGAAGCATGCGGTAGGTCAGCGTCGCGGCGGTGCGCGTCGGAGACGTTTGGATCTTGCTGTTGCGATGCGCCTTCGATCCCACGACGACGTCGGGCCGCTGCCCTGCTTCGAGCAGAGAGACGAGCCCGTCGAGGTCCGTGAAGCCGAAGGGAAGGTCCGCCGCGGTCAGGACCAGCCAGCGGTCGGGCTCGGCGCGCGGGATCTCTTCGAGCACGCCGCGTTGGAGAGCGAAGCCCATGCCTGCGTTGGGCTCGCGATAGGGCTCGATCGCGACGGGGCCGTCGCTCTTCGCGAGCCGCTCGCACAATCCCCACGAGTCGTCTTTGCTCCCGTTTTCGACGAGCAAAATGCGCGAGCCAGGGTAGCGCTGAAGGTGCTCTTCGAGCCTGCGCACGTTGCGCTCGAGCGTCGGCTCTTCGTTGTGCACCGGAACGACGTAAGAAAGCGTCAACTTCATCGATCGGGCGGACAATATCGCGCGCGCGTACGCGGTCAACGCGCTGTTGGTCCGTCGGGCGCATCTCGCTGGCGATCGGCTTCGAAGCGACCCTCAACGGCGCGCCGCGCTCGCTCCGAAGCGCTGCGATCGTCCCGTCGCGGGAGTGCTGGTGTTCGGGGAAGCGCCGTATGGGGTACAGTCCCGCGACTTCGCATGGCTGCAGGCCCATCTCCGCGCGATCGACGGTGGTTCGTCGCGATCTTCTTCGTGCTCGTCGCGTTCCCGTTCTTCGGGGTGTTTCCGTACATCAACGTGGTGATGAACCCGAACGAAAACACGCGGACGTACATGACGATCGCGGCCGTCGAGAACAAGACGTTTCAGCTCGACGCCCCGGTCGCGCGCTTCGGGTGGGTCAACGACATGGCCTCGGTGCGCAACAAGCAAGGGATCCCGCACTATTACTCGGTGAAGGGGCCCCTCAACTCGTTCATGGGGATGCCCGTGTACTGGCTCCAAGTGCAGTGGGCCAAGTGGCGCAGACATCCGCCGCCTCCCATCACCGAGTCCGCTGAGAAGCGCAACGAGTGGTTCGAGAAGACGACGTGGGTGCTGCGGTTCTTCACCGTACAGCTCCCGTGCTTTCTGTTTCTCATTTGGTTCGAGCGCTATCTCCGCGGGTTCTCGAAGGACACGGCGCTGCGCTTGCTCGCCGTCGCCGGCGCTGGGCTCGCGACGAACTACCTCGGCTACTCACACATGTTCGCGAGCCACTCGCTCGTGGCCGTCGCCGCGTTCTTGGGCTTCGGAATGGCCGAGCGCGAGCTCCGCGAGCAGCCCGACGCGAAGCAGCGCTCGCTGTGGGCCGCGTTCGTCGCGGGCATGGGCGTCGCCGCTGCGACGGGCTTCGAGTACCACGCGTTCTTCATGTCCGCGGTGCTCGGGCTGTTCGGGCTCTTCGTCTTCTACCGCCCGACGCGCTTGCTCTCGTACGGGCTCGGCGCGTCCATCCCCATGGGCCTCGTGGCCTTCTATCAATGGAAGGCCTTCGGAAGTCCCCTCACCCCTGGGCACAAGTTCGTCGAGAACCAGCTGTGGGCCGCAGAGCACGCGCGGGGTCTGTACGGCGTGAGCATGCCCACGCTCAAGGCGTTCGGCGCGCTCTCGTTCGACCCCGGCTACGGGTTCTTCGGGATGAGCCCGTTCATGCTCCTCGGGCTGCTGGGCGTGCTGTGGTTTGTCTTCTCTCCGCAGGGACAAGGCCGCGCGCAGCGAGTGCAGCTCGCGGGCGCATCCGTGTGGTTCTTCGCGATGTTCGCGCTGTGGTTCGCGATGTGCGGGGCCGCCGAGTGGCGCGCAGGTTGGACGCTCGGCGCTCGCCGCGCCGGTGCCGCGCCGCCCTTCTTCGCGCTCGGCGCGCTCATGCTCCTCGAGCGCGTCGCGACGCAGTGGCCCCGCACGCGCAACGCCATGCGCGGGATCGCCCTCGGAACCACGCTCGTCGGCGTCGCCTCCCTCGGCTTCGTCGGCATCATGTACAACACGTTGCCCGAAGAGATTCAGCGCCCCGTCACGCAGTGGGCGCTGCCGCTCGCGCGCATCGGCGTAGTCCCTCACCACAACGCCGAGCTGCTCGGCTTCAAGGGAACCGAGGGCTGGTACCTCGTCGCCGTCGCGATGTTTCTCGCGCCGATCATCGCCGTGTTCGCGGGGCGCGAGCCCGTCGAGGGCGAATCCAAGCCGTCGCGCCGCGTCGGCTGGGGGCTTCTGCTCGCGCTGCCCATCGCAGTCGCCGCTGGATATCCAGCGTTTCATGTGCCCAAGACCGCGCCGCCCTATCCGCTCGACTACTGGACGACGTACTGGCAGCCGCCGCGACGGGACCGCATCGCCCGGCTCGTCGACTCGGCGCCGAGCAATCCTTGCGCGTGGCACTGGGTGGCCGACGCGCAAGAAATTCTTCACATGGACGCGCTCGCCTCGCAGAACCGACCCGCCGCCCGAGCGCCGCGTGAACAGTGCCGGCGATGGTTCTTTCGTCGCTGGTTTCCGTGAGCGATTCGCGCACCCAATGGCGTTGCAACACCCCGCATAGTCGGGCTAAGCACTCCGGCGCATGAGCTCTGGCAAATTTCGTATCGCGCTGCTCGGTCTCGGGCGCATGGGCCGCAACCACCTCCGCGTGACGCGGCTCGATCCGCAGTTCGAGCTGGTCGCCGTCGTTGATCCCGTCGCCAATGTCCCCGCTGCGGACCTCGGCGGCGCTCAGCTCCTTCGCTCGATGGACGAGCTCGACAAGGTGCAGTTCGACTGCGCCATCATCGCCACGCCGTCCTCGATGCACTTCGACAACGCCGAGCGCCTGATTCGCCAGGGAAAGCACCTGCTCGTCGAGAAGCCCCTGTGCACCATCGGCTCGGATGCGACCAAGCTCGTCGCGCTCGCCAACGAGAAGGGCGTCAAGATGGCGGTGGGGCACGTCGAGCGCTTCAACCCCGCGGTGCGAAAGCTCCGTGAGGTCATCCAAGCGGGCTTCCTCGGCACGCCGATCCACTTCTCGTGCACGCGCGTCGGCGGCTACCCCGAGAACCTCGTGCCCGGCAACAACGTGCTGCTCGACCTCGCCGTGCACGACATCGACGTCGTTCGCTCGCTCATCGGTCCGTGCAAGGTCGAAGCGTCCGTGTGCCACTCGACCGTCAAAGAGGGCGTGCTCGACACGGCCGAAGTGTTTCTCGCGACCCAGAAGGGCCCGACCGCTTCGGTGCACGTCAACTGGATCACCCCGACCAAGATCCGCTCGATCCGCGTCACCGGCACGCGCGGCGTGTGCTTCGTCGATTACATCCTGCAGACCTGCGAGCTCTTCGGCGGCGCGTTGCTGCAGGCGCAGCAGCCGGGCAGCGCGGACTTCAGCCGCTTGCTCGAGCTCTACCGCAACAGCGACAAGATCACCTTCGGAGTGAACAAAGAAGAGCCGCTCCGCGTGCAGCTCAATCAGTTCGGTCGCTTCCTCGCGACCGGTGATCGCGGAGAGCTCTGCGTGGGCGCCGACGCGGTCTCGGCGGTGCTGTTGGCCGAGCGCTCGATCCGGCTCGACGCGCGACGACACGAGGAGCAGGCGCCCGAGACCGGCGCCGTTCCTTCGCTCGACGCGGTCTACGTGTGAGCGCGCTCGACGCGCTCGATCCCGACGATGTCTGACAGCGAGTCGCCCAAAGACGAGGCCGCGGGGGTCGCTCCGTCGCGCGGGCGCACGCTCGTGAAGACCGCGCTCAAGTGGCTTGTTCCCCTCGGGCTCATCGCCTGGCTACTCTCGTCCGGAAAGCTCGACCTGAGGGTCCTGCCGCGGGTGTACGGCGACCCTCTGTTGTTCGTCGCCAACCTCGCCGCGTGGGTGGGGTGCTCGATCGTGATCGCCGCGCTGCGATGGAAGCTGCTGCTCCGAGGACTCGGGTTTCACCTGGGATTTCTCAGGGCGATGCGCTTTCAGTTCGTCGCCCTGTTCATGAACACCGCCGTGCCGGGCAACGTCGCTGGCGACGTCTTCAAGAACGTCTTGGCCTCGCGCTCGATCCCCGAGCTCACGCTCACCCGCACGCTCACGTGCGTGATGGTCGAGCGAGTGCTCGGCCTCGCGGGGCTCATGCTGCTCTCGGTCGTCGCGGTCTCGCTGCGCTTCGACGCTGTGTACTCTCGAGCTCCTGCGCTGGTCGCGTTCGTCTATCTGCTCGGCGCGGGAACGGTCGGCGGCGTGCTCGTGGCGCTCATCGCCGCGCGGATCGCCGCACGCTCGCGCGCGGAGGGCGAGGGCGTGCCGCAGGGGCTCGTCGCCAAGGTGCGCGCCCGCGTCGCGGACATCGGTGACGCGCTGCTCGCGTACGCGCGCAACCCCGCGACGCTCGGCGCTTCGTTCGCGCTCTCGGTGCTGATGCACGCGGTGTTCGTCGCTCTCTTCTTCGCCCTCTCGACGCGCGTCGGCCCGTCGTCGCTCGCGCTGCTCGACGTCGCCGTGATCTACCCGATCGGAATGCTCACCAGCATCCTGCCCCTCGCCCCCGGCGGAATCGGCGTCGGACACGCCGCCTTCGACTCTCTGTTTCGCTTGTTCTCTGCGCCGGGCGGCGCCGACGTCTTCAACGTGTTTCTCGTCGGCCAGCTCGTGCCCAACCTGCTCGGCGTGTTGCCCTATCTGGCGGACGGCGACCAACGCGCGCGCGCGTGATCGCTCGCTGCGCGACGTCCCACTCGCAGACCACGCTCACTCAGGCGCGCTCGCCGTCGGCGGCGTATCGCACGCGGATCGCCTGGGGTCGTCCGTCGCAGTGAGCTCGCGCAGCCTGGTGCACGCCCCTCGCCAGCGCGGCAGATCCCCGGACCGACGGGCCACTTCGACGATGCGCGCGAGGTACGGGTGCGTCTCTCCCGCCGCGAGATCGCCCTGCTCGAACGCCGTGTACGCCGCTCCGTAGTTGCGAAGGCCGAGCTCGAACTCTCCCAGGATCCCGAGGATGCGCGCGCGCTCATCGAAGTCTCCGCCGACCGCTTCGATCCACTGCTGCATCGCGCGACGCATCGGCTCGGAGTGTCCTCGCGCAGCGTGCACGCGGGCGATGGTCTCGAACAACGAAGGCGCGTGCGTGCGGTTGATGGCTTGCTGCACCACCGTCTCCGCGTGATCCAGCTGATTCTCGTTGATCAAGAGCATGCCGAGCTGTCGCGCCGCTCCCACGTTATCTGGATGGGCTCGCAGCACTTGTTCGTAGAGCTCTTTCGCTCGCGTTAGCCCGCTTGGAGTGCGCTCGACCCGCTGCGCTACGCGCAGAAGCGTGTCCGGGTCGTTGGGCGAGCGTTCTAAGATCATGGAATCCGCCAGCTCGCCGAGCGGTGTCTGGCTCAGAGCGCGCAGCAACGCATCGCCATTCGGCGTTCGAGGGATCGCCCTCGCCATCTCTTCGCGGCTCACTTGCATCGCGACGAGCAACCTGACCGCGCTGCTCGGGGTGCTCTCCGCGTGTTCGATCGCCAGTCGAATCTCGATGAGCGCCTGCTCCCGTCGTCCTTGTCGAGCGAGCAACACTGCGATCAGTTCGTGCGGAGCCGGCCACCTTGGCGCCAACCACATGGCCTGGTTGAGGAATCTCGCGATGCGGCGGTCGTTGCGTTGCTGAGCGTGTCGTGCGCCGAGGATCGACAGAAAGCCGTCAGCGGGATGCCGCGCCATCGCAGCTTGGAGTCGCTCGAACGCGGGCTCGTTTCGCTGAACCATGGACTGAATTCGCGCGCGGTCGACGAAACTGCTCCACTGCGAAGTGCGCACGCCCGTGAACGCGATGAGCGCTGCAATCGCGGCGATCACGACGCGCGTGAGCGCGCTTTGCTGCAAGGGGCTCTGCTGCTCAGTGTCGTGTCGCGACGACTCGCCCCGAAGCGCTCCGGCGAGGATCGCCGTCAGATATCCAGTCGCGCCCAGCCACAGAGAGAAGTCGAGCAGGTCGTGCACCACCGCAGCGAGCACAGCGCTGTACGCGCCAACGACCCACGCCTCTCCCTTGCGCGCGGGTCGGATCATCCAAATCCCGCGGACCGCCATCGCGCAGACGATGGCTCCGAGCAGCGGGCCGATTGCCAGCGCCATGTCCACGGGAAGGGACTCTGCTCGCTCGGCAGTGAAGGTTCCTGTCTCGCGGCCATCGGCGGTGAGTACGGAGTAGCAGGCGCCCGAACCAACGCCGATCAGCGG
This sequence comes from Polyangiales bacterium, assembly GCA_046351515.1. GTDB lineage: Bacteria > Myxococcota_A > Polyangia > Polyangiales. The sequence continues at coordinate 22,671 of JAXLYJ010000038.1, read as the reverse complement.
GTGGGCGAGCGCCACACGCAGCGCGGCGCGGATGTACGTCAGCTTCGTCGTGTCGTTGCGAACCGAGTCTTGGTGCAGCAAGTCCCAAGAAAAAAACACGATCGGCACGATCGCCGCTCCGACGATCGCCGCGGTCACCATCGCGGTCCGCGCGTGACTCTTCTTCGAGACTCCCTTGCGTCGCGGCTTCGAGCGCCAGCTTAGCCAGCTCGCGAGCATCACGAGTCCGCCCGCCGTCGAGGCAATTCCTGCTCTCGAAAAGCTCAAAGTACTGCCGGCTGCACACCCAACAGCGAGCAACGCAAACGCGAGCTTGCGCGGAATCTTGCTCGCGTTTGCCGCGAGTCCAGCCGCGACAACTGCTCCGATGCCCAAGTAGTTGGAGAGGTGATTCTGATTTACGATGGGCGTCGTGAGTTCCGGTGGCGAGGTGTCGAACGGAGTATAAACACCGAAAATCTTGTCGACGTTGGCCAGCTTGTGACCAAATCCAACCGCGGCCATGATCGAAGGGATGACGGTTGCTGCGACGACAATGTCCTCTCCTCTTCCACGACGCGCGACGCGCGCGGCTGCGAAGTACGCCGCGAGCAGACCGATCGCGTACTGCAGCTCGCTGTAACCATTGCCTGGGTCGACGTGGAGCGGTCGCCACTGCGCGCTTCGGTCGACGAGAAACGGCATCTGCGCACGCGCAGACCACTCCGCGCTCTGGCTGTCGATGGCTCGCAACAACGCCGGCGGCAGCGGAACGAGCTGCAGCGCCGTGACCGCGATGTACACGATCGCGCCCCACATCAGCCAATCGCGACGATGAACGGACGGTGAGAACCCGACGATCCCCAGCGAGATGACCGCGACCGTGGACCATACGGCCACGCTGTACATGCCCGCCCCGCCGAGGTGCATCGCGGCGCCGAGCATCAACAGCGAGAGCGCTGCGATGCCGAGGTCACGACGACTGCGATACCAGGGAAGATTGTCTGCTTCCGTGTCGGTTGCGCTCGCCATGACTGCTCAGGTCGGCTCGCTGGTGGACTTGTACTCGTACGTCCCTGCGTACGAGTAGTACTCGCGTCCGTCCTTTTGCAGGTCGACGTCGTTGAGAACGACGCCCGCCATACGAGTCCCCAGCGATTGAAGCTGCGTGAGCACATGCCGCGCTTTGGCTCGCACGGTCTTGCGCGCCCGCGTCACGAGGATCGCGCCGTCCACTTGTGGCCCGATGACGAGCGCGTCAGTCACTGCTCCGACCGGCGGCGTGTCGAACACCACGCGGTCGTATTTCTCGCGAAGCTGCGCGAGCAAATCTTGAAACCGCTTGCTGTGCAACAGCTCCGACGGATTCGGCGGAATCGGCCCGCAAAGCAGCAGCCCGAGGTTGGGGACGTCCGTCTCGAGCGTCGCCTCGTCGAGCGTCGCGTCGTTGACCAAGACGCTCGTGATGCCGACCACCGAGGCGAGGCCGAACGCCTTGTGCACGCGCGGACGGCGAAGGTCGGTGTCCACCAAGAGCACTTTCTTTCCGCTCTGCGCGAGCGAGATCGCGAGCGAGCTCGCGACCAGCGTCTTGCCGTCCCGCGGATCGCAGGAGGTCACCATGATCAGCTCGAACGGCTTGTCCGGCGACATGAAGAGCAGGTTCGTGCGAATCACGCGACACGCCTCGGCCGCAGCCGAGTTCGGGTGCGAATGCACCGCGAGATCCATGTTCTTGATGGGCTCTTCAGCTTCGTTCTTGCCGTACGAGTACACATAGCGACTGCCGACGCGATTGGTGATCTTCGGCAGCATTCCGAGCGAAGTCGCGTTGAGCTCGTCGCGCACGTCCGCTTCGCTGCGCATCGTTCGGTCCGCCTGCAGCACGAGGTACGCGAGGATGATCCCCAAGAAGAGCCCGGCACCCGCGCCGCCAGCGACGTTGTTGCGCAGGTTGGGGCGAACGGGCGCTCCGGGAAGCAGCGCTTCGTCGAGCACGCGAACGTTGTTCACGCGCATGAGCCGGGACAGGTCGGTCTGCTTCGAGCGCTCGAGCACGATCCCGTAGATCTTCGAGTTGTTCTCGCGCTCTCGAAGGAGCTGCCCATACTCGATCTCGCGAAGATTGAGCTCGAGCCCCTCGCGCTGCGCTTCACCGAGCGCGGAGCGCAAGTCACCCTCGTTGCGTCGAGCGCTGCGCAGCTCTGCCTCTGCGGACTCGAGCACGTTGCGCGCCTCGCGGCGAATCGCTTGTTTCAGCTCGTCGATGCGTCCCTGAATGACCTGGATCTGCTGCGAGCCCACGTCGTAACGAGGCGCGAGGCCGGCCTTTTCTCGCTCGAGCGTCTCGAGCTGTCCGCGCAGATTGTTGAGCGTCGGAGAGGTGAGCAGGTCCGGCGCGAGCGCGGACATGACGTCTCCGTTGCCTTCGAGCGCGCGCGCCGCGCGTCGCAGCTCGCTGACGCGCGCGGTGATCGCGATCCGGCGCGTCTGCACTTCGGTCACTGCGTTGGACAGCGCGGTGATCCGGTTTCCGATGTGGTCCCGTCGCTCTTCGAACGAAGTGCTCAGCAGGTTGTTCTGCTGTCGGTAGTTGTACAGCGCGCGCTCGCTGGTATCGAGCTGCCGACGCAGCGTCTCGAGCTGCTGTCCGAGCCACTCGAGCGCGCTCACCGTCGTGGACATGCGCTGGTCGAGGTTCTGTCGGATGTAGATTGCCGCGATGGTGTTGGCGATGAGCTGCGCGCGGCGCGGGCTGGGGTCCTCCACAGAGATGAGCGCGAGCCGGCTGTCCTTGACGGACTCGACCTTCATCCGACCCCGAAGAATCGCGGCGGCGCTCGTCACCGAGTAGCTCCGAAAGCCTTGTCGCTGCTCCTTCGGAACGCCGATAAAATCCGCGTCGTGCTGCAGCCCCAACTGCCGCACGACCGCTTCGCTGATCCGCTGGCTCTGCAGCACTTGAAACTGCGTCGAGTAGTACTCGCGCGTGGTCCAGTAGCTCTCGAGCCCTGACGAGACCTCCTCGACGCGATCGCCGAGAGGTCGCGGCGGCGTCGGGTCGAACTCGATCGTCGTCGACGCTGCGTAGATCTTCGGTTGGCGCAGCGTCCACAGCGCAACGACCGCCGTCGTCAGCGCTGCGACCAGAATGATCAAATAACGCAACCGCCACAGGCCGCGCCCCAGAGCGAGCATCGCTTGGACGCCTGCGCCCTGCTGCTCATCTTGCTGCGCTACTGCTGTCTGCTCTTCAGCCAACGTCGAAACCTCTGAAAAAAGTCGATGGGTGATAGCAGAACCCTCGTCCTTTGTGGGGTTCGAGGAACCGACGATTCGCCCCGTTCAACGAGCGCGACAGCCGATGGCTACAACCGGATCGTTCGTTGCTCGACCCCCTCGTGACGTTCGCTGGCGCGGAGAGCCTCGCGCTCGATGAGGGTCGTCGGCAGCCAGAGCGCGAGCGCGGAGAAGGACAATATCCTCTGTGAAATCAAGTCATTGGAGCTCCGTGCGAACGCCGTTCGCAGGGCTCCCGAGGCCGGATCGCGCAGATCACTCAACGCTCTCTCGACGCGCCGCGCGTACGCGGGGCGGGGAGGCTCTCCGATGCGCTCGGCCACTGTGCTCCATGGCGCGCTGCCCTTGGCTGTCGCGAGCCATCGCGCCACGCCCCGAAGCGCGCTCGCGGTGCCCGTGCGCCACGCGCGATCAGCCATGATCGCTGGCGCGAAGTCCTCGACGGTTGCCACTCGAACGAGGTCTTCGATCGCCCACGGAAAGCTCCGCCCAACCTGGTCCTTGAGCACGTTCATCGCGAGCAGCAGCGCGTGGTCGTGGGTCTCGGGACGCCAATGTTCTACGCTGAGAAGCTCGCTGCTTCGCCTCGCGCGAGCGAGCATGGACTCGATTGTCAGCGAGCACATCCCTGGCGCTCCGACGGTGCTCTCGACGTCGATGCTCGCGCCGGCGACCTCGAAGGTCACGTTCTGATACCACGATGACCAGTTCGTGATTCGCCAGGAATTTCTCTCGCAGACCGCGCGAATCCGCGCGAGGTCGCAGCGTCTCGCGCGCACGTCGACGTCGCTCATCGGCCGCTCGTAGGCCGAGCGATACAGCCAGCGTCCCGTGATGATCCCCTTCACGGGAAGCACAGGGATCCCTGCGCGATCCAGCGCTGGAAGCACCATGGACAGCGCGTGCTCCGCGCGCGCGCGGATCGGCGCGACGTCGATCGGCTCGATCGGAACGCCCTGTTCGTCGGTGAATCTCATCTCGCTTCAGTCGCCGTGAATAAACGTCGCGCGCGTTGCTACCATCGTGCGCGATGTCTGTTCCACGATGGGTGCGCGCGATTCAAAAGATCGACCGCGTCGCCTGGTACGCGTTTCACGGATTCGAAGTCGTTCGTGACGAACTGCTCCTCGCGTGGGTTGACCCCGCGCAGCGCGGCGCCGTCATCGAGAACGCTTATCGAGCGCAGTCGGTCTACCTCCCGGGCGGCACGGCGTTCGAGCGCGGGCTGTTTCCCTGGGAGCGCTCGCTGCTCGCTCGCCCCGAGGTGCCCACGAGCGGAAAAGTGCTGCTCGCCGCCGCGGGCGGCGGTCGCGAACTCAAGGCGCTCATCGAGCGCGGCTTCGAGGTCACAGCGTTCGAGCCCAACCCCGTCCTGCGCGAAGGCGCGCTGCAGGTCGCTCGCGCTCGCCCCGACTCTCGCTCGACCGTGCTCGACGGCGTCTTCGCGGACCTCGATGACGCCGTGCGCGGCGCAGGCCCGCTCGCGGCGCTCTCGCAACGCGCTCCCTTCGACCTCGTCGTGCTCGGCTGGGGCAGCATCACGCACGTTTTGTCGCAGCAAGAGCGGCTCAATTTGCTCTCGTCGGTGCGAAAGCTCGCGCCGAGCGCGCCGGTGATCGCCTCGTTTTTTCTTCGTCCCGACGTGGGGTACGGCGGCCGCACCGAACAGCTTCGCACGACGCTCCGATCTCTCTTCGCGCGGATGGGGGCGCCCAATCCATCGCCTGAGCCCGGCCTCGCGTACGAAGCCGGCGGAGGGTTCGTCTACGCATACTCCGAGAGCGAAGTGCAGCGACTCGCGCACTCAGCGGGCTACTCGGTCGTGCTGCTCGAATCGAGCCCTTTTCCCCACGCGTTGCTCGTGCCTCACGCGGCGTGAGCGTCGCGCCTCACGGAGCCTGCACGAGGCGGTTCGCCTTCATCTCGTCGAGCAGCTCGCACACCTGCGGCAGCGCGTCGTCTGCGGCCACTTCGAACTCACCGCTCAGCGCCGCCGCCAGCTCGCGCGGAGAGAGCGGAGCGCGTTGCAGCTGCTTCCAGAGAAACACGCCCGTGTCGTTGAGCGTGAAGTAGTACTTGGTGTCGATGTGAAGCAAAACCCCCGTGCCGTCCTCGAGCTCGGTGAGCAGGCACTGAGGATTCGAACGGACTTTTTCGTTGCTATCGATCACGCGAGGCTCCGTCGAGAGGTGGCGGGCGAAGGGGGACGCTGACTGTTGAATCCGTGTCGGATGGGATGCGGGCTGCGCACGAGATGGCGCGAAGCGATCAATGGCCCTACGGGCTGACCGCTCTCGGCGGTGGATAGCAGAAGGTCACAGCCATTGCCGAGACATCTTCGTCCTCGAGGTAGGGCGCGCCGCGGATCTCGACCCACGCGTGTCCGTCGCCGCCCTGCGAGCGCGGCAAACCCATGACAAACCGCGCGTCGATGCCCCTCGCGCGAAGCGCTGCAAACCTCGCCAGCGATCGATACAGGCACGTCTTCGGCAACGCCGGAACTCGATCCGCCATCGAGTCTGCCCACGCCATCGCAGCGCTCAAATCGCCGTCCAACGCCGCGCCGCGGGGCCCGCGGTCGAGGGCTGCGAGCAGCCGATCCAACGGCTCTCGTTGGAAGCGCGCGGCGACGATCGCGCGGCGCCCCATGAGCTCGACGAGCATGCGCAACACCGCGGACAGTGTGGCGCGAGGTCCGCCGTTCATTCGCGAAAAATACTCCGTGAATGATCGTTCGCCTCTGAGCATCCCATGGTTCGGCGATCGGCTCCCGACGAGTCCGACACTTGTAGCGCCGCGGTCACAACGCTAGAGTACTCGACCGAACACTTGGAGCAGGCGCTCGATCCCTAAGCAACACAAGGCAACTTGGGAGTGCTTCGTCTCTGCCTGGCTCTCCTCGAACGTGCGAATACGACCATGAAGAACAACGACAAAGACGCCTCGATGGATCTGGTGAAGACCGAGGCGAAGGCCCGCCGCCCGTACACGCCGCCGCGCATCGAAAAGCGTCAGCCGGTCGCTCGCGTCACGCTGCTCTCGGGCATGGGCGCGATGAGCGTCGGGCTCATCAGCGTGATGAACTGATCGCCCCGAGCGGTTGCTCCCCATGGCCGTCGAGTGGATCACGTTTCACATCACCGATCGTTGTCAGCTCGATTGCCAGCACTGCCTGCGTGACCCCGCGCTCAAGCCGAAGGACCTCGCGCCAGAGATCATTCGCCGCGCGTTGATCGACGGAAAGCGCGTGTACCGCGCGACGCACACCGCGTTCACCGGCGGTGAGCCCACGCTGCACCCCGAGTTCGCCGCGATCGTCGACCTCGCTGTCGAGCTGGGCTTCACCTGGCACATGGTCTCCAATGGGCACACGATGCCGTGGCTGATCGAGCGCTTTCGCGAGAAGCCCTCGCGACGGCGCGCGATGACCTCGATCACGCTGAGCCTCGACGGCGCAGACGAGCGGACGCACGACGAAATCCGCGGCGCGGGCAGCTTTCGCTCGGTGATGCAGGCGGTGAGCTTGTGCGCCGTGCACGAGATTCCCTTCGTGATTCAGTGCTCGGTGCACAAAAAGAACGAGGGGCAGATCGAGGCGCTCGGGCTGCTCGCGAGTCAGCTTGGCGCGGTTCGCCTCTCGTTCTCGATGATCCAACCCACGGGGACCTTCCTCGATCGCGAGCTGTATCTCTCGGTCCGCGAGTGGAAGGCCGTCATGGACCGCGTCGAGCGCCTCGGACAGACCCTGCGCTTGGCTGTCTCGCGTCCCGAGGGGTACTTTCACGCGCAGCCCATCTACCAGTGCGAGCCCTTCGCGCAGCAGCAGCTGCACATCGACGTCGAGGGCAACCTGCTGCTCTGCTGCCAGCATGCTGGGACGCCCGCAGACCCCCAAGCGCCGAGCGAACGCGCAGGAAATCTTCAAGAAATCTCGCTCCCGAAGGCGCACCGCAAGCTGCTCGACATCATCCACGACGCCCAGACACGAAAGCTCGATCGCGCAGAGGCCGGCGAGCTCGACGGCGAGTGGGACATGTTTCCCTGCAACTATTGCCTCAAGGACTTCGGCAAGCCGCACTGGACCAACGACGGCGTTCGAGGCCCCGAGGCGCAGCGCGAGCGCTGGCGCGGCGCGTGGAAGAAGTCGCTTCCCATCGTGTCATGACCGCGTCCGAGCCACGCGTCGTCGCCATGCACGACGTCACCGTCGCGCTCGATGCCACGCGCGAGCTCGCAGCCGCGGGAGCCTCCGCGCTCGGACCGCTGCTCGCGCACTTCGGCGAGCCCCTCGCGCCGACGACGCCCGCCCTCCGCGTGCACTTGTCCGATCGAGAGCCCGCGATGACCCTCGCTGCGCCCGAGTGGAAGCCGCAGTTCTTCTTCGGCGTCACGCAGGGGTTCGTCGGTGAACGGGGTTACGCGCTGAGCGACGCGCGCTCGTCGAGCGTGGTGGATATCGTGGCACACACAATCAAGATCGCCCTCGTTCGGGCGGCAAACGGCGCCTTCGCGCCAACGACGAGCGGGCTCTGTCACGCCTCGCTCTGCCTCGCGCTCCGCGAGTTTTCTCTCTTCGAGCTGCACGCAGCGGCCGTCGTGCGCGCCGGTCGCGCGTTCGTGATCCTCGGCAACTCCGGCGCAGGAAAGACCTCGCTCGCCCTCTCGCTCCTCACGGATCCGGCGGCTCGCTACCTCGGCGACGACCGCGTCCTGATCCGCTCCGAGCGCGGTGTCCCCGCGTTTTGCGCGTACCCTCGGACCTTTCATCTCGCCCTCGGAACCGCCTCGGCCCTGCCTTCGCTCCTCGCGCTCGCACAGCAGGTGGACGGCATCGGCGGCAAGTTCGCGCTCGACCCCGCCCGCGCGTTTGCCGGTCGATTCACCGATCGATGGTCCGAGCCGTCGGCGATCCTCCTTCCGCGTATCGAGCCCGTCCAGCGCACGGTCGTCATGCGCGCGCCCGCCGCGCTCGCCCTCGGGAGCCTCATCGAATCGAGCGCGCTCGCCTGGGTCGACGGCATTCGACACCGCGAGGCCAACCTCGCTCTGCTCGGATCGATCGCCAATCGAACGCCGGCGTTCTCGGTCACGCTCGGCCGCGATGCCCTCGCAGACCCAGCCGCGGTCGCCTCCGCGATCGTCGCGCAGGTGGACGCGCTCGCTGAGGCGTCACGATGAATCCTCGGACGCCCCTGGTCGAACGCGCGGGCGTCGCGCTGATCGCCTCGCTCGCTCGCGCCTCTCGCGCTCGGCTCGCACTGGTCGTCCTCGTTCAATGCGTGCTCTGGGCGCAGGCGCCGCTCGTGCTGGTCCTGCGCCAGCCCGCGTGGGTCGCGATCGCCCTGGGGGTCGCCCTGACCCCGCTGAGATCGCTCGCCCAGCAGCGGCTTCGGACCCATTTGCGCACCGCCGCGTTCGCGCGAATCGCCCAGCGCTCGCTGCTTCGCACGCGCGCTGGCCTGTCCGAGCTCGAGGCGGACGCGGCGTTTTGGAGCACTCACATCGCGGAGTTCGCGGTCTCGACAACGCTGCCCACCGTTGTTGCCGCGAGCGTGACCATCACGCTCTCGTTCGCGTTGCTCGCGCGATCGACGGAGCTGCGGGCGATCGTCGCGCTCTGCGCGCTGCTCTCTGCCGCCGCCCTCGCGATCGTCCTGGCGACCCGAGCCCTCTCGGACCGCGCGAGCCGCGCGATCGACGCGCGGAGAATGCTCTCGGTGTGGCTCGCGGCTTCGCTGCGCGGAGGCGGAGAAATCCGCGGTGACCGCGCGCGCGCGGCGTGCGTCGATCGCGTCGAGCTCGCGGCGCGTCGATGGTGCGACGAGGACAACGCCTTCGAGCTGCGCCGGGACCTGTTTCGGGTCTCGATCGTCGCGCTCGCGCTCGTGGCCGCGCTCGTGTTCGCGCCAGATATGGTTCGCTCCGTGCGCGAGGCGATCGCTCGAGACTCGACCGCGGCCGTCGCGTTCGCCGCGCTGTTGACCGCTGGGTTCGCTGCCACCAGAGCGCTCAGCGACGTGATGGTGACCGTAAGCGAGCTGCGTCGGCTCGACGTGCCCGTGACGGCCGAAGGTGACGAGCCGCCCGCGACGCGTCGCTTGCAAGCGCGGCCGAACGCGGTCGTGGGGCAGCGCATCGTCGTTCGGCGAGGAGAAACGTTGGCGTTTTCTGCAGACGACCTACGCATTCCCCTCGGCGGACTCGTGTTGATCTCGGGGCCGAACGGCGCAGGAAAAACCACGCTCATCTCGTCGATCGCCGCGCTCTTGCCGCTGACCGAAGGCGAGCTTCGATTCGAGCTCGAAAACGAGCAGATCGCGTGCGCGGCGGTCGCTCGAGAGCAGGTGCTGTTCGTCCCGCAAGAGCCCGTGATGGTCGCGCCGCTCTCGGTGCGAGAGAACATCGCGATGCTCGTGCCCGACGCGAGCGACGACGCGATGCTCGCCGCGCTCGCGCGCCTCGGGCTCTCGATCGCCCTGGATCGGCCGGTCGAGTCGCTCTCGCGCGGGCAGCTTCACCGCGTCGGAATCGCCCGCGCGCTGCTCGCGGCGCCGCTGGTCTTGCTGCTCGACGAGCCGGACGCTTGGCTCGATGGCGCGGCGCGCGCGACGCTCTTGCATGCGCTCGAACAGGAGTCCCGCGAGCGCTGCGTTGTGGTTGTCTCGCATCGAGACGACCTGCTCTCTGTCGCGAGCGCCCACTTCGTCGTCGACGGAGGACGGATCCGCGAGAGGCACCCTGCTCACTCGGCGCGCGCGTAGCCTTGCGCGCGGTAGATCCACCAGCCCGCCATCTCGCGCAGCGCAAACTCGCTCACGGCCAGTGATTTTGCACGCGGAATCCAAAGGTCTAGCGCCCCCCATCGCGCGTTGACCCTCGCGCGTCGGTCCGCCAACAGCCAGCGCGGCTCGAGCCCCGAGGCGCGAAACGTCCCCTGCGCGCGTCGACCGTGAAACGCGCTCGTGACCGCGACGAGCCTCGTCCAGCCTCGCTCTCTCGCGATCCTCGCGGACTCCACCGCGTTCTCGTGGGTGTTGCGCGAGCGCGCGTCGAGCGCGATCCGCTCTCGTGCCACGCCCGATCGCAGCAAGAACTCGAGCAGCACCGACGACTCGTGCGCCTGCTCGGCGCTCGGCGACTGCGACCCGGCCGAGACAAGAATGTTTCGCGCGCGTCCTTCGCGAAAGAGCCGCAGCGCTTCGAGCACGCGCTCGACGTTGTCATTGAGCGACGGGCGATCGCTCGACGAGCGCATCGCAGGCTCTTCGACCATGCCGCCCAAGACAATCACGGCGTCGAAGGGCGGATCGTCGTCGCGCAGCGTCGTGCGGGCCGAGTCTTCGAGCGAGCGCAGAAGCCTCGTCGCCACTTGCTCTGTCGAGAAGATGATCAGCAGCGCGACGCCCGCGCGCGCGGCCCACTTGCGTGCGCGGCCCGGCTCGTGACCGCGCCATTTGACGCCGAACAGCCCCAGCAGCAGCGCCCACCAGAGGGGGCTGAGCAGCACGTCGAGCAGCTTCGAGAGCAGAAAGAACATCGATCTGCCCTCACGGCCAGCCGCGGTCTTCGCGCGTCCAGCGCTGCCCGTGCCATCGTGGCATCTGCGTGTACAGCTCGTCGTAGGCGTCGACCGCGCGCTCGAGGGAGAACCACCGCACTGCCGCGGCGCGCGTGAGCTTCACCCGGTCGGGGGCGGCGGCGAGCGCCGCGAGCTGCTTCGCGGACTGGGCGAGCGTCTCGTCGTCGAATCGCTCGATGAGCAAGCCCGCGCCCGGCTCGGCGAGCACGAGGCGCGCGTCGCCGATCGCCGTTCCGATCACGGGGATCCCACAGCCAAGGTACTCGCCGATCTTTGTGGGAGCGCTCGCGCGCTTCGACAGGCTCTCTCGCACGAACGAAATCGCAGCCTCTGAGCAGCGCAACAGCTTCGCCACTCGCTCGCGTTTGGCCGCGCGATGCACGAGTTCGGACTCGACGCCGTGCGCCGCGAGCACCGCGCGCATCGGCGCCGGATCATCGCGCGTCACGACCAGAAAGCGCGCGGGCGCGGGCGCGACTGCTGCTCTCCAGGCCAGGTAGAAGCGCGCCATCTCTTCGGCCATGTACCAGGTGCCGATCGAGCCAACGTACGCCAGCGTGCGTGCGCCATCGACCAGCGGCGCGACCTCTTCGTCCTTGGCTCCATCGGGGTGAAACAGGTCGAGGTCCGCGCAGGTGGGAATCACCGTAATGGGGCTTTGGATCTGCGCTCGATGCGAATACTCCTGGCGCAGATAGTCCTTCACGTTGTTGGTGAGGACCGTGATGGCGTCGGCGCGCGCGAACAGTGACTGCTCGACGCGGGTGGCGCTCTTGTAGATCTTTCCCTCGCGAGACCAGAGGTTTCCGTCGACGCGCTCTTCAGGCCACAGGCCGCGAGTGTCGAAGAGCAGCGGCCGTCGGCCCGCGATCACGAGCGGCAACGCGAGGGTGGCCGCGACGTACGACCGCGTGTGAACGAGATCTGCGCGCGTCGCGATCGCGCCGAGGATCGACGTCAGCGCTCCCTGGCTCATGTCGAACGCCGTCCCCGGAACCGTCGGTGTCTTGTGATATCGCAGCGCCGTCCATCGGACGCCGGGCGCGATCTTTTCTCGAAATGCCAGGCGATTTCCAGGTTTTTCGAAGCTCAACAGCTCGAACTCGTGCCCTCGCGCCGCGAGCCCTTCGACGTACGGCAACACCTGGCTCGCGCCGAGCGCATCGCCGAGGCCGTCGTACGAGATGTAGATCACGCGTTTACGATGCGCGGTGCGAGGGCGCGCGCGGCCATGCATGCTCGAGTCCACCGGGCGGTTGATCGCACGCGAGTGATGCCTCGTCCAGCGCAACGGCTGAGCGCAGGCGCGTTGAATTGTCGCTGGTGCGTGCGCAACGCAGCGTCAGCCGTGGTAGCGTCCGCGCCCTGACCCCACCGCGCACAAGGCGCGCTTGCTCTCGATGATGACTCCGAAGAACTTTGCGATCACGGGCGTGGGCGGCTACATTGCGCCCCGACATTTGCGGGCTATTCGCGACACGGGCAACCGTCTGGTAGCCGCGGTCGATCCCAAAGATTCTGTGGGCATCCTCGACCAGTACTCGTTTGGAGTGCGGTTCTTCACCGAGGTCGAGCGCTTCGACCGCTACCTCGAGAAGCTGCGCCGCGGCAGCGAGAGCGACCGCGTGCATTATCTCAGCGTGTGCTCGCCCAACTACCTGCACGACGCGCACTGCCGCTTGGGGCTGCGCGTCGGCGCCGACGTGATTTGCGAGAAGCCGTTGGTGATCAACCCGTGGAACATCGATCCGCTGCGCGAGCTCGAAGAAGAGACCCGCCATCGAATCTTCACGGTGCTGCAATTGCGCGTGCATCCCAAGCTGATCGAGCTGCGAGAGAAGCTGCTGCGCGAGCGTCTGACCACGCCTCACGAAGTGGTGTTGACCTACATCACGTCGCGAGGAAGTTGGTACGACGTCTCTTGGAAGGGCTCGCCCGACAAGTCTGGAGGAATTCCGACGAACATCGGGATCCACTTCTTCGACTTGCTGGTGTGGCTCTTCGGCGGCGTGCAATCGCAGCGCGTGCACCTCTCGCAGACCCGGCGAATGGGCGGGCAGATCGCGCTCGAGCGCGCCAACGTGAAGTGGTTTCTCTCTGTGGACTCGTCGGATCTGCCGTTCGTCCCCGAGCCAGGTGGCCGAGCGACCTTTCGCTCGATCACCGTGGACGGGACGGAGATCGAGTTCTCCGAGGGCTTCACCGACCTGCACACGGTCGTGTACCGGGACGTGCTCGAGGGTAAGGGCTTTGGCCTCGACGACGTGCGCCCGTCGATCGAGCTCGCGTACAAGATGCGAACCGCGGCTGTGGACTCGCCAGGGCCTGACGCGCACCCGAAGCTTCGCGGCTGAGCGATTCAGCCTAACACGGCGCGAGGGTCGGAGCCGTTGAATCTCCGGTACTGATCGCGCCACCAACTCACTCACAGCGAGCGTTCGCTCGGATCGGTCTTCGGAGGCATCTTCGTGCAGAAGCAGCGAATCTTCATCTCGGGCGTCGCCGGGTTCTTGGGCAGCCACCTTGCCGACGCGTTTCTCGCGGACGGGCACGACGTCATCGGCATCGACAACATGATCGGCGGCTACCTCGACAATGTCCCCGCCGGCGTCGAGTTTCACCAGGTCGACTGCAACGACTTCAACTGGCTCAAGGAGCACTTGAAGGGTGTCGACATCGTCTATCACTGCGCGGCGACCGCGTACGAGGGGTTGAGCGTTTTCTCCCCGCACATGATCACGCAGAACATCGTCACGGCCTCGACGGCGATGATCTCGGCGGCGATCGCGAACAAGTGCCGGCGCTTCGTGATGTGCTCGTCGATGGCGCGCTACGGGACGAACAAGATCCCCTTCACCGAAGACCTCACGCCGAAGCCGCAAGATCCGTACGGCATCGGAAAGTACATGTCCGAGCTGCTCTTGCAGAACCTCGCGGACGTACACGGAATGGAGTGGGTCGTCGCCGTCCCGCACAACATCATCGGGCCGCGACAGAAGTACGACGACCCGTATCGCAACGTCGCCAGCATCTTCATCAACATGATGCTCCAGGGCCGCCAGCCGTACATCTACGGCGACGGAACGCAGATGCGATGCTTCAGCTTCGTCTCGGACGACGTCGCGCCGCTCAAGCAGATGGCGTTCGATCCGGCGTGCAATCGCCAGACGTTTAACATCGGCCCCGACGACGAGTTCATCAGCATCAACGAGCTCGCGCAGGTGACGGCGAAGCTGCTGAATTTTCCGCTCGACATCAAGTACACCAAGGGGCGCCCGCAGGAAGTTCACCTGGCAAATTGCTCGGCCGACAAGGCGCGCGCGCTGCTCAGCTACAAGCCGAAGGTGAAGCTCGAAGAGGGCCTGCAGCAAATGATCGATTGGATCAAGGCTCGCGGCGTGCGCCCGTTCAAGTACCACCTCGACCTCGAAATCGTGAACGAGAAGACCCCGGACACCTGGTCCAAGCGGCTCTTCTGAGCTCATCCGAGTCGTCGGGTCGCTCTCCACTCCACTCCGCGCGGCGCTCGTCCGCACTTTCGAAAAGCGCACAGAGCGTGAATCACTAGAGAGAAGCGGGCCATGTACAGCATCGCGATTGCTTTCGTGACGGCACTCGTCGTGACTGCGGCGCTGACCCCTCTTGTGCGGCACTTCGCGCTCGCTGCGGGCGCCGTCGACGAGCCGACTGCCCGCCGAGTGCACACTCGGCGCGTCCCTCGGCTGGGCGGCGTCGCCATCGTCGTTGGCTTCATGGCTCCGCTGCTGACCCTGGTGCTGCTCCGCACTGGGTTTGCTCGGGTCGAGCTCTCGCAACACTACAGGCTGCTCGTGGGCTTGTTGCTCGGCTCCGTCGTGATCGCGCTGCTCGGCTTCGTCGATGACGTCTCGGGCGTCGGCGCCAAGCGCAAGCTCGTCGTCCAATCGATCGCGGCGTGCATCGCCTACGCAGGTGGGCTCCGCATCGGGTCGCTTTCGCTGCCGTTCGTGGGAGAAGTCACGCTCGGATGGCTCTCGTTGCCCGCCACGGTCCTGTGGATCGCGGCGGTCTCCAACGCGCTCAACCTCATCGACGGGCTCGACGGGCTCGCGGCGGGCGTCGCGTTCTTCGCCTGCGTGACCAACTTCGTCGTCGCGTATTTGAGCCACAACTTGATGATCTGCCTGTTCAGCGCAGCGCTCGCTGGGGCGATCCTCGGGTTTCTGATCTACAACTTCAATCCAGCGACCATCTTCATGGGCGACTCCGGGAGCTTGTTTCTCGGGTACGTCCTCGCCACGATGTCGCTGCTCGGCTCGTCGTCGCAGAAGAGCCCGACCGCGATCGCCATCCTCGTTCCGCTGCTCGCCCTCGGCCTGCCGCTGATGGACATGCTGCTCGCGATGATGCGGCGCTTTCTCGAGCGTCGATCGATCTTCTCTGCCGATCGCGGGCACCTTCACCACCGGCTCCTCGACCTCGGGCTCACCCACCGACGCGCCGTGCTGGTGCTGTACGCGCTGAGCTTGGTGTTCACGCTGCTCGCGCTCGTCGTGCACCTCGGGCGCTCGTGGCAGATCGGCGTCGCGCTGGTCGCGCTCACGGCGACGCTCGTGTCCGTCGTGCGCTTCACTCGGTACTTCACCGCGGCCATCGCCCGCCGCGAATCGAAGCAGCGCGACGCGCTCACCGAGGCGCTTCGAAAGGTCATCCCGATCGCGATCGCCCGCATTCACGACGCGCGGACGCGCGAAGACGTCTGGCCGCTGCTCAAAGAGTACGCAGAAGAAGTCGAGCTTCTCGCGGTCGAGCTGGCGCCAGCGGGAGTCGCTGTGACCGACCCTGCGCGTTTGCGCTGGGAGTCGCCGAAGCTCGTGGGCTCCCGCGATCGCGAAGCCGTCTCGGCGCAGTTTTCATTCAAGGACGAGCACGACGTGACCTTCGAGCTGACGTTCTTTCACGACAGCGCAGATGGGGTCATTTCTCCTCAGTCCGAGATCCTGCTGCAGCTGCTCTGCGACGCGACTGCGCACGCGTTTGGCCGTCGTGAGCGCTTGCGCAAGTCTTCTCGTTCCGGGCATCTGCGCCCGGTATGATGTCTCTGAAGGACCTTAGTTGAATGTGCGGAATCTTCGGCGCTCTGTTCGTCCCAGATCCATCGACGGTCGACGCTCGCGCGGCGCTGCGAACACAGCAACACCGAGGGCCTGACGCCCAGGGCTTGTACGAGCGCGGCGACTGCGTGCTCGGACACAATCGGCTCTCGATCATCGACCTCTCTCCCGCCGGCGCGCAGCCGATGGTGAGCGCGGACGACGACGTTGCGTTGGTGTTCAACGGCGAGATCTACAACCACCACGAGCTGCGGGACTCGCTGGTTGCGCTCGGCCACTCATTTCGTGGGCGCTCGGACACCGAAGTGATCCTCGAGGGCTACCGCGAGTGGGGAGACGCGATCGTCGAGAAGCTCGACGGCATGTTTGCGATTTGCATCCTCGACCGTCGCAATCGACGCGCGTTGCTCGCGCGTGACCGAAGCGGAAAAAAGCCCCTCTTCTTCACCACTCGCGGCGGCGGTTTTCGTTTCGCCTCTGAGATCAAGGCGCTGCTCGCCTCGGGAGTCGACGCAGAGGTCGACCCGAGCTCGTTTCCGTCACTGCTGGTGATGGGCTACACGCAGGCGCCGCGCACGATGCTCCGAGGGATCGAGCAGCTGGCGCCAGCGTCGAAGATGGTGGTGAGCGAAGCGGGCGTGCAGAAGATCGAGCGCTACTGGCGCGCGCCGTTTGTGCAGAGTCCGATCGATGATGACGAGCGAGTAGCTGAGCATCGGGTGCGAGAGCTCGTCGAGGCTGCCGTTGTTCGTCGGCTCGAGGCGGACGTGCCGCTCGGTGCGTTTTTGTCAGGCGGAATCGACTCGACGATCATCGTCGGCGTGATGGCACGAGCGATGGGGCGTCCGGTGAAGACGTTCTCCATCGGATTCTCAGGAGACGCGCGTTTCGACGAGACGCACTACGCGAGGATCGCGGCGAAGGCGTTCAACACGCATCACACCGAGTTTGTCGTCGAGCCCTCAGCCTTTGATTTGATCGAGAAGCTGGTGTGGGTGCACGACGGGCCGTTTGGAGACTCGTCGGCGATTCCGACGTCGATCGTGTCGAAGCTCACGAGGGAGCACGTCACCGTCGCGCTCACCGGAGACGGCGGCGACGAGGTGTTCTGCGGTTACTCTCGGTTTTTGGCGGGAGAAATCGCTGGGTGGCTCCCGAGCGCGCTTTGGGATCTGAGCGCGTCGGTGGCACAGCGGGTGCCCGATGGAGACAACATGAAGTCGCTGCGCGCCCGGGCGAAGCGATTTCTTCGTGTCGCCTCGCGCTCGATCGATCAGCGCATGATCCTCTGGAACAGCTATTTCGGCGAAGACCTCCGCTCGATCGTGCGGCGCGACCTCCACGAATCGATCCCGATGTCCGAGCCCTTCGACTGGAACGAGAAGATCTTTCGCGACGGAGCTGGGGCCTCGGATCTCTCGCGAATCCTGCAGCACAATTTCGAGGGCTATCTCCCGTACGATCTCCTGGTGAAAGCCGACCGGTCGTCCATGCTGCACTCGCTCGAAGTGCGCTCGCCCTTTCTCGACACGGCGCTCATTGAATACGCGGCGAGGCTGCCCGACCGCTACCGCCGCCGCGGCACGAACCTCAAGCGCTTGCTGAAAAACGCCTTCCGTGAACTCCTGCCGAATGAGATCTTTCACCGCGGCAAGATGGGCTTCGGGGTCCCGCTGGGCGCGTGGTTTCGCGGCGAGCTGCGCCAGTACGTTCGAGACTTCTTGAGGCCCGGCGCGAGCCTCTACTCCTATCTCGACCAGGAGTATGTGCAGCGGGTGCTCGAGGAGCACTTCGCCGAGCGCGCGGACCACGGGCAGCGGCTGTGGCTCTTGCTGACCATCGAACTCTGGCTGCGTGGATTGCATCGCGGCTCAGCGGCTGCTCCGATGGTAGCAGAGGGGCCGAGGGCGGTGTGAACCATGCCGGTCATTGTGCTGTCTCTTTGCGTGGTATTGATTGTTGTCTTTGTTCGCCTGACTATCGAGCGGCGTGAGCAAGGGACGTTTGTTCCGCTCATGGTGTTCTCGCTTCTGATTCGGATGGTCATTTTTGTCACGGTGGTTCGCAGCACGATCTTCTTCAGTCATGGCTCTGCTGGAGGGGACTCGACCGCGTATGAACTCTGGTCGGGTATCATCGCTGATTACTGGCGTCGTCACGGTGTCGAGTTCGTCACCGTCGACATGATGCCAGAGATCGGACAGACGGCGTTGATCTGCAACTTGTTTGCGTTGGTCAACTATCTCAACGGCGAACCGTCTCCATTTGCCTATACCGCGTTGGCTGCGATGGTCGGATGTATGACAGCCATTGAGGTGTTTCGGTCAGCGCGCGAGTTCGGCGCCAGCCGGCGAGGGGCGTACGTCGCAATGCTCGCAGTGTTGTTTAGCCCAGCGTTCGTCTTTCACACTTCCGACTGTTACAAAGACGGCTTTGTTGCTTTTTTTACAGTCATGAGTTTTACCGGGAGCATGCGAATTGCTCGCAAGTTCTCCGTCGCTGAACTGCTTTTGCTGCTCGCCTGGTTGGTGGGATTGTGGTTCGTCCGATTTTATATGGTATTCATGTGCAGCATTCCGGTGGTTGTCGGTATGCTCGGCATGAAGAGCCGCTCGACGATTCGTAAGGTGCTCTCGGGATTGGGCGCGGTCTTACTGGTGAGCGCAGGCTTCGTCGGAGGAGTTATGCGCTCGAGCGCCATGTCTCATATGATTGAAACATATGAGATTTCGCATGATTCAAACGTTGTTGCTTACAATGCGATGGGAGGATCTGGAGTGACCTTCGACGACGGGGGAAATCCGTTCGGCGCGATAGGACCAAAGCTCGCATACACCATCGCATCGCCATTTCCTTGGCAATCCGGCAGCCTTGGATTGCACATTGGCAAGATCGACGTCTTCATCTTTTACTACTTGATCTACCGAGCGTATCTCGCCGGCAAGCGGATGACGGTGACTGACCGCGAGGCGCTGATCCAGTTCATCGCGTTTCTTGTCCCGGCGACGGTGGCGTACGCGACGACGATGGCGAACATCGGGCTCATTCTTCGACAGCGAATGCCCATCGTATTCGTGACGGCGATCCTCGCCGCGCTGAGCTGGCCCGAGCGTCGCGCCGTGGCCCCGTCGACGGCGAAGAAGGCTGTTGCGCCCCGCGCGCTGAAGGCGGCCGCGTGAAGCGAACCGGGTCTCGACCGAGGGCGATCTTTCTCACGACCTCGGATGGCTTCTTGCTGTCTCACCGGCGGATTCTCGCGCTCGCGTTCTTGCGCGAGGGATTCGAGGTCACCGTCGTCGCATCGGACACCGGACGCGGTCCCGAGATTCGTAGCTTGGGTCTCGGGTTCGTGCCGTGGCCCGTCGAGCGCGGGAGCGTGTCGCCTTTGTCTGAGGCGAAGGCCGCGGCGTTTGTCTTGAAGACGTACCGAGAGATTCGTCCGGACTTCGCTCACCACTCGAGCATCAAGCCCGTGCTGTACGGCTCGGCCGCCGCGGCGCTCTGCGGCGGTCCGGGGGTGATCAACACGATGAGCGGCCTCGGGTACGCGCTCATCGAGCGGCCCGACGATCCTCCGAGGAGAAGGCTGTTGCGCGAGGTCGCGTACGCTGGCTATCGCGCGGCGCTGCGTCGACCGAATTGCCACAGCGTCTTTCAAAACCCGGATCAGCTCGAGATGTTTCGGTCGCGAGGACTGATCGATCCCGCGCGCACGACGCTCATTCGCGGCGCGGGGGTGGACACGCAGCGGTTCGCGGTGAGCCCGCTGCCAGACGGCGTGATGATCGCGGCGCTTCCGGCGCGGATGCTCTGGGACAAGGGCGTCGGTGAGTTCGTCGAGGCTGCGCGAATCTTGAAGGCCCGCGGGGTTCCCGTGCGGATGGCGCTCGTGGGCGGGACGGACACGAAGAATCGCGCGGGCATCGCTGAAGAGACGCTGCAGCAATGGGTATCCGAGGGGGTGGTCGAGTGGTGGGGACACCAGACGGATATGGCTTCGCTGTGGACTCGAGTGCACCTCGCCGTGCTTCCGTCGTACGCCGAGGGATTGCCGCTCGCGCTCGCAGAGGCGGCGAGCTCGGGGCGCGCAGTCGTGACGACGGACGTTCCCGGGTGTCGGGAGACGGTGATCCATGGTGAGACAGGGTGGCTGATCGAAGTCCGGTCGGCGGTCGCGATTGCGGACGCTGTTCAAGACGCTGTCCGGCGACGGGGTGAGCTCACGGCCATGGGTTTGGCGGGGCGCGCGCTGGCCGAGCGGAGCTTGTCTCAAGAGCAAGTGATTCGAGAGACGCTGGCGGTTGCGCGCTCGCTCCGCGTGCGCTGGCCCGAGCGCTGACGAAACCAATACCGCGACGGTCGTCGTAGGTTTCTCAGTTTGTGGTCTTGGTTTGGACTGGATTTCAACCGCGCTGATCCGCTTGGGCATCTGCGATGCCCGTCGCGGGCGCGGTATAGACAGAGTCGGGAAGAAGTCCGGAGGCCGACGCGCGAGTCGGTTCGGTCACCGTACGCCTGCGTCGCATTGGCAAGTTCAATGTGAGACCAAAAAAACTGAATGAACTTGCGGAGCTCGCTCCACAACACTAGTCTCGAACGAGTTTTCTTCTGCCGCGCCTTGCGGCTTTGTGGTCGACGGGGAACACGAATGGGTAGACTCACTAAGTCGAGGGCGCCTCTGGCGTCACGGCGCTCTGCTGTGGGTTCAGCGCAGCGAAGAGTGCTGAACCGCGGTCGTTCACCGAACGGGAATAGAGCGCGGCGCCTCGCGCATTCGAGTCGACTGCGAGGTCTTCGATGACCATTCGAGCGGTGCTGTTCGATCGTGATGGTGTGCTGACGTACTTCGATTTCGCACCGCTGCGCTCGTTCTTGGCCGATGTCGGACTCGAGTTCGCTGCGGTGCGAGAGGCTTGGGAGGGGTGGTATCGCGGGCGGGCGCTGCCGAGCACGCAGAGCGCAGAGCGGGCTTTTATTGGCGAGTTTCTCGCGGGCTACTGCGCAGAGCGCGGAGCGCCGGAGTCGGTTCGCCATCGGGTCGAGTCGTACGACTACGCGACGATGGTGCGGCCGTTCGCCGACGCGCGACCCGCGCTCGAGCGCGCTCGGGCGATGGCGCTGAAGACCGGAGTTCTGTCGAACTTTCCTCTGCTTCGACTCGAGGATTCGCTGCGCGCGGCGTCGCTCTTCGACCTGCTCGACGGGGCGTGGGCCGCGGCGGCGATCGGCGCGTCGAAGCCCGATCCTCGCTCGTATCGCACCGCGGCTGCCGCGCTCGACGTCGATCCCGAGGAGTGCGCCTTCGTCGACGACGAAGAAGAGTGCGTTCTCGGCGCGCGGGCGATTGGAATGTTCGCGCTGCGGCTCGATCGAAACTCGACCGCGTCAGACGACGGCGTGGTGCCGAATCTGACTGCGTTCATTGACTGTGTTCAGCGGCGGCGTGGGGCGCCCGAGTCCGGCGCGTAGCCGGAGCTGTTGTTCGAAGGAGGACTGCGATGACAGAGAGTGGTTTCAAGCAGCCGTTGGTTGTGCAGTTTCCTGACCAGTTTCAGGGGGTGTTCAAGACCACGAAGAGTCGGTTCGCGCCGCTGATCGCCGAGGCGCGGGCGCAGCTTCGTGACCTGAAGGTCCCGGATAAGATCCAGCCGTACTACTCGTTTGCTGTGCTCGATCGGCCGCAGCCTTCGTACATGCTACTTCCGCTGATGTTTCTCGCGACCGCTGAGCAGCACGGGGGCATCACCGAGCGACATCGCGCGTACCT
Organism: Polyangiales bacterium; assembly: GCA_046351515.1. Classification (GTDB taxonomy): domain Bacteria; phylum Myxococcota_A; class Polyangia; order Polyangiales. Next base: position 953 of record JAXLYJ010000038.1, on the reverse strand, counting down.
GCCCTGGTACATGCTCATGATGGAGGTGTGCGCCATCGTCGACGACACGGTCGATCGAACGCCGCTGCGCTCGGGGCGCGACAGCTTTCCTGAGCATTACTCGGACGCGGCGGCGGCGGCGTTCGGCACGTTCTTGATCAGCAAGATCTTCGAGAAGACCGTCGAAGTGGCGCCCGAGCTCGTCCCGCTGACCGCGCGCTGCTTCGAGGTGATGTTCGCGACCTCGACCTGGGAGATCGACGCGCGCTACCCCGCTGTCGAGCGCGCGCAGCTCGCGGCGTGGGTTCGCAATCGATACGAGACCGTCGAGCCGTTTATCTCGCACTCGTTCAACAGCGCGCTGCGGCTCAACGGTCGCGGCGAAGTTGGCTACGAAGCGTGCCTGCTCTTCGCTGAGGTCATGCAGGACGTGGACGATGTCGTGAGCATCGTCGAGCAGCGTGAGACCAACGGTGAAAACGACGACATCAAGCTCGGTGTGGTCACCCATCCGTTGCTCTCGATGCTCGACGCGCAGCCCGAGAACCTGGCGTTGCTCGAGCGCTACTGGCGGCCGTTTCGATCGATTCCCACGCGTAGTCGCGATGACTTCAACGCTGGGGTGCGTCGCTGCAGCGCCAGCTCCGCTGCTGAGTACGCCGAACTCTCGCAGAAGGTGGTCGAGCTGGGGATTCCTGAGACTGTTGCGAAGGCCATCGCGTGCGCTGTGGCGTCCGCTGAGCGCTGCCCGCCCGAGCTGCGCGCGTGCGTCGGCGACATCGCGTTGTCCTTTGTCGACCGGCTCCGATCGATCGACGCGCGAGCGGACTTCACCAAGCTGTTCAAAGAAGCCTCATGATGTTGTCGTGTATTTGTTGGTCGCCAAGTATGAGCGCATGGACTTGTGTAGGCGTTGAGGCGAAGCGCAGCCGTCCCGGGTATTGACAGTGTTCAATCGACGGGGTCGTTTCGCT
>JAXLYJ010000037.1:0-84887 GCA_046351515.1 Polyangiales bacterium | reverse complement strand
CGCAAGCGGTGCTCGTCGATCGAGTGCTCGAAGGGATGACCTACGACGATGTGGCGATCGTCGGACCCGCTGCAGACGGTGGAGCTGCGAGCGACGCCGCTGCAGATGCTGCGGAAGACGCCGCCAGTGATGTCGCGAGCGACTCGGGTGGAGGTCGCGATGACGCGCGCGCGGACGCAGCGTCGACGGACGTGAGCTCGTCGTTGGACTCTGCGAGCCCGGCTCGGGACGCGACCGCGATGAGCGACGCGTCGACGCGCGACGACGCTGCGACGGGCGCGGGTTGCTCGTGTCGAGCCGCGCCTCCCCCGCGCAACAGCGCGCGATGGACTTCGGTCGCGACGCTCTGCGCTGTCCTCGCGACGATCGCTCGCCGTCGGCGCTACCAGCGCTCGGGGCGCTGAGCGAGCGCGCGAAATCGAAACGCCGCGTCGCACAAAAGATCGCAGTACGCAGGGTCGGTGTCTTCGAACTCTCGGACCGCGATGACGCCGAGCGTGAGGCGATTGGCGTCTTCAATCGACGGCGTCTGCTGGTCGGCGACGACCTCGCGCATGAACAGAAGCTGAGCTCGAATGCTGTGAAACATCGAGCTCACCGTCGCATCGCCGAGCCGCTGTATCCGAGCCTCGGTCTCAGAGAGGCACTGCTCGATGAGCAGCGCGAGGGGAGCGCCTTCGGTCATGGAGCAGCAGAGTGTATCCCGCGCTCGCGGCGCGCAGCATGGGGTGTCCGTCACGATCTCTGGAGAGAGATCGCGCTGGACGAGTCGGATCGATTGGATTCATACATCGCGGCCACGGACCATCGGGACGACTCCTACCGATCAGCGGCGTCGAAATGGGCCGAGACTCGTCGCGGGAGCGTTGCTGTTCGGGGACGCGTTTTCGTCGATTCGAGCTGGGGTGAACGTTGAACACAAGAGAGACAAGCCGAAGAGCGCTCGGGGCGATCAGCGTTGCGGTCGCGAGCTGGATCGTGAGCGCGGAGACAGCGCACGCGCAGCAAACACCGTGGACGCACTACACGCTCTCGAACGGGCTCGAGGTGATCCTCGAAGAGCGCCACGACACGCCTCGGGTCGCCGTGGAGGTCGACTACCATGTCGGACGACGCGATCAGCCTGATGGCTGTTCAGGGCTCGCGCACCTGACTGAGCACTTGATGTTCACCTGGGCTCGGGCGCGGCCCAACGGCGACGCGGTGCAGTTTCTCAGCTCCGTTGGGACCGAGCACGCCGTGGGCATGACGAGCAACGACGTCACGCGCTACGCCGAGGTGGTCACGTCGTCGGCGCTCGAGCGGGTGTTGGCGTTCGAGAGTGATCGAATGGGATTTTTGCTGGATCACATCGATCAGCGAAAGCTCGAAGCTCAGCGGCTGATCATCGCGAGAGAGCGCGAGGAGCGCGCGCTGTCGTTTGGCTCGCGGGACGCGTTTGCGATGCTCATCGGGACGCTGTACGGAACGGCGCACCCGTATCGATTCGCGATCGAGCAGCCGACAGACGCGATGTCGCTCACGTTGGATGATGTGCGGTGGTTTCATCAGCGATGGTACGTTCCGTCGAACGCGACGTTGGTGGTGGTCGGGGACTTCGAGACGGCGCAGGCACGGCGGTGGATCGAGCGGTATTTTGCGTCGCTCGCGCGCGTCGCGCGCCCCGAGAGAGCGCAGGCGACCGCTGTTCGATTGACCGCAGAGCAAACGCTCATCACCCCCGGAGCGCGCTTCGAAGACAGGCTCGTTCTCGCGTGGAGCACCCCAGCGTTGGGCGCGGAGGACGACGCCGAGCTCGACTTGATCGCGGATCTGCTCGCGGGAAACGTCCTCGCCCGACTCACGCAGAGACTCACGAGAGACACTCCCGTCGCGCTCGGCGTCGACGCGTCACAAGCCAGCGAGGCGCTCGGGTCGATGTTCTTCATCTCCGCGGTCACGAGCGACCGCCGGCCTGCAGAGATCCTCATTTCGCACATCGACGCGGAGCTGGCGCGACTGCGAACCGAAGAGATCGCGCTCGATGAGCTCAGAGGCGTTCAATCGCAGCGATTGATCGCGATGAGAGAGAACCAATCGACGATCGACGGCCGCGCGGACTGGCTCGCGACGTGGGCGAGGATGGGAGGGCCGCTCGAGCATCGAGCCCGCGAGGCGTTCGAGCGCTATCAACGCGTCACCCCTCGCTCGATTCGTCGCGCCGCGCGACGCTGGCTCAGCACGACGAGCAGAGTCGTGCTCATCAATCGCGCGCGCACCACAGCGCAGCCCACGCACAGCACGACCGTCGTCGGAGCGCTGCGATGAGGTCGCCGCTCGGCGCGATCGTGCTCGCGACGATGCTCTCTGCGGGGTGCGCGGACCGCGAGACGCTGACGCCAGCGTACCCGCTCTCGCGTACGCAGGAGGAGGATTTTCGCAGGAGAATTCCGCGCAACCACCGCCGCCCCGAGTGGGCTCCGCCGTCCGTCGATCAGTTTGTGTTGCGCAACGGGATACGCGTGTACGCCGTCTCGATGCCCGCCGCGGGACTGCTCTCGATCACGTACGTGAATCGACGCGTCACCGAGTTCGACACGCGCGTTCGAACGGCGCTCGCGTCGCTCATGCCGTCGGCGCTCACCGCCGGAACGCGCACTCACCCCGGCCTCGCGCACGCTCGCGCCGTCCACGCGCTCGGCGCCCGACTCGAGAGCCACGTCAACGGAACGGCGCTCTTTCTCACGCTCACGACCTTGCCGCCCACGCTGCGGCAGAGCGCTCAATTGCTCTACGAAGCCGTGAGCGAACCGACGATCGACGACGAGGATTTCGCACAGACGATTCGCGTCCGACGATCGCTTCGTCACTTTCGTGGCCAAGGCTGGGTCGGCCAAGAGCTCGCGCTCGGATCGCTCTTCGGCTCGCGCCATCCGTTCGCGATGCCGCGGGGCGGGAGCGTTCCGCAGCTCGACGCGCTGCGAGCGGAGGAGCTGCGCGCGCTGCACCGCGAGCGAGTCATCCCAGCGCACAGCGCGCTGACCGTCGTGGGCGAGTTCGACCGCGGCGCGCTCGAAGCGGCGCTCAACGACACATGGGGGCAGTGGAGCGTCGCTGGAGCCCGTGAAATCGGCCCCGACGCCCCTCCGTCCGAAGCCACGAGCGGGCAGCGCGCGTGGCAGTTCGTCGACACCGAATCCGCGACAGAGAACGCCTCGGTCACCGTCGCGTGGCCGATGGTCACGCTGCTCGATGATTCGTTTGGCGACGCGCTGGTGCTGGACCAGATCCTCGCCACCTCGGGCTCGGGCGTGTTCGACCAGTCGCTGCGCGAGCGAGCGAACATCACGTACGGCGTCGACGTTCGAACAATGATCAACCTGGTCGGAGGCTACGGCGTGGCGAACGTGGTGGTGGCCACGCGAGACGCCCCGAGCGCGGTCTCGTCGCTGCTCGCAGAAATCACTCGGCTTCGGACGACGCGCGTCTCGAGGTCGGTGATCGACGCCGCCCGAGGACGGCTGCGCAACGAGCTGCTCTCGAGCTTCGAGTCCGTCGCGGGCACCGCGGATCGCGTCTCGGGGCTGTTCGCGTTTGGGCTCGAGCCCAGCTCGTGGAGGCGCCACCTCGCGCTGATCGATGGCGTGACGCCAGAGACGTTGCAGCGCACGGCGCAACGGCTGCTGGCAGCGGATCGAATCGCGGTCGCCGTCGTCGGAGACCGAACGGCGATCGGAGCGCCGCTGCGTTCGCTGGCGCCGTACGGGCTGTCGGTGTTCACGTTCGTCGAGTAACGAAGAGACGTCGAGGCGACGCGTTTCGCGGGCGCTTCGAGGCCGCCTCCACAGTCCATCGGCGCGAGCACGAGCCCACTACGTCCGCTCTGCTGCCGGTGCGGAGTCATGATGGAGCAGCGCATCCGGCGTCGAGTGCTCGAGAAGTAGCACAGCCAGCGATTGCTTCTGGAGTTCGCATCGGCTTCGTACTGCGACGACGGGTGAATGATGTTCCCCAATCGAGCGACGCGCTTGATTTCGCGCTCAAGGGCGCGGCGAAGCTCATCGAGAAGCACAAGCCCACGGTCGTCAGCGAGATCAACCCGTGGTTCGTCGAGGGCTTCGGGCTCACCGTCCAGCAGCTCGTCAGCTTCTTCACCGACCAGGGCTACAAGCTCTACCGCTACGAGAACAAGAAGCTGATCGAGACGCCGATCGAGAAGGTCGTCGAGGACAACTGGGTCTTCGTTCACCCCTCGCGAATGGACCGCTTCCGCTCGATCCTCGCGCCGTCGGCGTAGCATCATCGTCGGATCCACCGATGGTCCGACGACTCACGCTCGCCACGCTGTTTCTCGCCGCAGGCTGCGCGCTACCGCACGCGCGCGGGCGCGGCACCGCCGAGACCGATGCAGCCACGGACCGCGCGATGATCGACGATCGCGCCTTCGCCGACGCGATGGACGCGATGGACGCGATGGACGCGATGGACGCGATGGCTCCGTCGGACGTCGCGTACGAGAGCGCAGTCACCGACGTGCTCGCCGACGCTGTTGCCGACAGCGGGCCCGACGCAGGGCCCGACGCAGGGCCGGACAGCGCGCGCGACGCGGCTCCCGACGGGCTGCCCGACGCGGGCCCGCCGGTGATCGCCGTGTACTTCGAGCTCAACGGCGAGCTGCGGTTCGTAGCAGACCGAGGCGCGCAGCTCACGGGAGGGCCGTTCGCGGGGTCGACGACGGCGGCGACGTTCACCGAGAGCGCGTACCTCGGGGCGATGGATGGTCGATTCTGTGTGCTGGATTCAAGTGGACGCGTGCAGCGCTACTTCATCCCGACGTCCGCGGTGGACACGACGCGCTACGACGGGGCGGATCTTCGAAGCACGCTCACCGGCGGGCCGTTGGCGTCGAGCGAGGTGAGGCTCGTGGGGCCCTCCGTTCCGCAGTACATCGGGGCGACCGCCGGGTATTTTGCGTACACGAGCGCGGGCCCAGGGTCGTCCGGCAATCGAGTGTCTGCCTACGGCGTCTACGGCAACCACGATTTCGTCGCGACGTGGAACTGGTCGACCCTCGCTGGCGGCAGCCTCGATCGCACCGAGCTCGCGCGCGGCGTCGGGCTCCGTGACTTCGCAGGCAACACGGACATCAGCGACACGTTCATCATGAACGTCGAGCCCAACGGAACGCTCGAGTACTACTCCGTCGTCACCGGCGCGCATCAACCCGGGCTCGATCCGTCCTTCGGCTCGTGGAGCACGCTGCGCCGAGGCCCGCTCGACGGCCTCGACCTCGCGACGGTGAAGCGCAACGCGACGGGCACCTTCGGCGCGTTCCGCTATCGCTACCTCGGCAACGCCGACGACAACTGCGTCTTCGAGCTCGCGCCGCTGTAGCGCTTCGTCAGTCCGCGGTGCACGTGACCGAGTTGCTCGTCGTGCACCCCGAGCCGCAGTTGAAATCGCAGCGACGCGCGGTGACGTGATAGCCCGTCGGACACACGGCGCCGCACGAGCTGAACGACGCGCCGCCCACCTGCGCGCACGTCGTCGAGTTGTACGTCGTGCACCCCGAGCCGCAGTTGAAATCACAGCGCAGCGCGCTGGGATAATAGCCCGCGGGGCAGCCGACGCCGCACAGGCTAAACGACGCACCGGTATTCAACGCGCACGCCGCGGAGTTGTACGTCGTGCACCCCGAGCCGCAGTTGAAATCGCAGCGCAGCGCGGTGATGTGATAGCCGTCCGGACAAGGGATCCCGCACTGGCTGAAGGACGCGCCGCAGTTGGGCGTGCAGGTCGTCGAGTTGTACGTGGTGCAGCCCGAACCGCAGCTGAAATCACAGCGCAACGCGCTTCGGTGGTAGCCCGCGGGGCACGTCGCGCCGCAGCGATTGCTCGCGGTGCACGTGCAGCCCGAGCAGCTCGTCGGCCAGCGACAGTCCGCGCCACAGGTGCGCTGCTGGCACGCGTTGCAGCCGGTGGTGTCCACGGCGCCGGGCATGCAGTCGCGAGAGCCCGCGCAGGCGCTCCACAGCCCCCAGCCGCACGAGGCGTCGCAGAGGCGAGACTGCGTTCCGCAGAAGCCGCAGGGGCGCGTCTCCATTTGGCCCGGCGTGCACTGGCCAGCGCCGGCGCACATGCTCCACGCGCTCCACGAGCAGTCCGCGTTGCACATCCGCGTCTGCGTCCCGCACATCGCGCACGACTGCGTCCCCATCGTGCCCGGAGCGCACGTGCCCGGCTCGACTCCGCACTGACGACAGCTCCCCGCGACGCACGTCGCAGCCACGTCGTTGCACGGACGCGCGCCGGGACAGCACGACTGCCCCACGGCGCCGCAGCCGCGACAGGTTCCGCCGGTGCAAGTGAGGCCGCTGTTGCACCCGTCGCCCGCGCAGCACGGCTCGCCCGAGCGGCCGCACGTTCGGCACGTGCCCGCGGCGCACACCAAGATGCCCATGCACGCAGCGCCCGCAGAACAACACGGGAGATCCACGTCGCCGCACGCCCCCGCGGCCGCCTCGCGGCGCGCGTCGATCGCGATCGTCCCCTCGTCCCGCGCGCTGTTCGCGTCCATCGCGACCGTCGCTCGATCGGACGCCGTCGCGTCCATGCGGGTCACCCGCGCGTCGCCCGCGCTCTCGTCGATCACGGCGCACCCCGCGGCCGTCGCGAGCACAACCACCGTGAGGACTCGATCGAACCGCGGCCGCATCGAGCGATGGTACTGCGATTCTCCTTGCCTACAAAAGAGCGCGATCAGCGGCGTTTTCTCGCTGCGCGAGCGAGGGCGAGCGGCGGTACAACGACGGGCACTGCGCCGATGACAGAGCCCGCTGCGAGCGCGAAGCGAACGGTCGTTCATGGAGATGCCATCGAGTGGCTTCACGCGAACGGCGTGGTCGAAGGAGCGTCGATCGTCACGTCGCTCCCGGACTCGAGCGAGCTTCCAGGGGTCGAACACCCCGCGTGGGAGCGGTGGTTCTCGGACGCCGCTGAGCTCTGCGCTCGCGCGGTGTGCGCGCTCGATCGCTGTATTTTATCAGACCGATACGCACTTCGACGGGCGCTGGGTCGACAAGGCCGCGCTCGTGCGCGCGGGCGTCGAGCGCGTCGGCGCCCGCTGTCTATTTCACTGGGTGGTCCTTCGCGCGCCGATCGGGACGCGGTCGCACAACCGCGCGGGCTACTCGCACTTGCTCGGGTTCTCGCGAGAGGCGACGCTCGATCGAGCGCAGCCGTTCTGCGATGTGCTCGCGGAGGCCGGGCCCGCGACCTGGACGCGCGGGATGGGCCTCCACGCCTGTCGCGTCGCGTGCGAAGCGGTGCGCGCCTCGTGCGCGAGCCGCACGATCCTCGATCCGTTTTGCGGACACGGGACGGTGCTCGCGGTCGCCAACGAGTTGGGCTTCGACGCGATCGGCGTCGAGCTCGGCCGTCGTCGCGCGAAGCGGGCGCGCGCGCTCACGGTCGAGCAGCTCGTCGCGCGAGCCGTTGCTGTTGAAGAAGAAGAAGAGCGCTGACGCGATTTTTTCAGAAACCTTCCGCGCCCGAGGTTGTCCGCCCGACGATGCGCCGCTCTACGCTCATCCGTCTCTCGGCCCTCGTCGCTGGCCCCGCGCTGCTGCTCACCGCACGTTCGGCGCTCGCGCAGTGCACGGTCGAGGGGACGATCGAGCTGACCTCGCTGCGCGCGCCGTCGCTCGCGGCGGTGCCGATCACGCAGGCGATGCGGGTGACGTTTCGAGGGAGAGAAGCGACGGTCGAAGGGAGCGCGCCGCTCGCGTTTCGATCGGTGATTTCCTCGCAAAACGCGCGGGTATTCATCGGCGATCGAGGCTTCACGAGCGGGCTGCTCTCGGTGTCGAGAGGCGCACAGGTGCACGTCATCGACACGCGCGGGACGGACGTCGTCGCCACCATCCAAACGAGCGACGAGCTCGTGGCGCGCGCGGTGCTGCTTCCGTGCTCAGCGCTCAGCGCGACGCGAACGAATACAGAACGCGCGCGCGTTCCAGAGTATCCAGCGAGCCGACGATGGACCTCGGACTCGATCGTCAACGTGCAGCCCCGATGCTCGGCGCGCGGCTGCGAAGGGATGGTGGTTCCCACGCAGAGCGTGCGCGGACCGTTTCAGTGTACGGGGCGCGCGGGCAGCGTTCGATGCGCGCCGTCGCCGCACGCCGGACGATGCCAGCCGATCGGCGACGGATCGTGGTGCGGCTATCATCCCGTGCGCTCTTCGCTGCGGATCTACCGCGCCGCGAGCACGCGAAGCGAGTCGGTCGAGGTCGTCGCGACCCGAGACGTCACCTTCGTCGACGACGACGGAAGACCGGGATGGCTGCGCGTTCAGTCGAGCGCCATGTCGGGCAACGCCCTCGTCGTTCGCGGCTGGGTTCGCGCGTCGGACGTGCGCTGGTCACAAGAGGTCGCGCCGTCCGTACGCACCGCAGGGCTCGGCACGATCGGCGTGCTCTCGGGCCGCGCCCACGCGATCGGGACGCGCGTCGGCTTCGTCCTGCTCGACCGCGAGACCGCCATCGAGGACTCGAGCGGCGCGACGATCGCCCGCGTCGCCGACGCCGGTTGGTGCACGCGAGCCGAGCACCCAGCGAACGCCACGCACGCGCGCATCGCGCTTCCCGGCAGCGCGTCGCCCTCCGAGGACGCGCGCGTCGCCGTGCGCGAAGCGCGCTGGGTGCAAGCCTGCCCTCAGTAACCGCCCGATGTTGTGCTATCGATCGCGAGGGTCTTGGACACGATCAACACGAACATCGCGCGAGACGAGCGCAACGCATCGCGGCTGACGATCGCGACGATCACAGGCAGCCTGGTGATGGCGCCGATCCTGCTCGGGGTGCACCTCGTCTCGAACAGCCAGCTCGCGCTCGCGCAAGCAGCAGATTCGCTGTCGGATTCGCTCGGCGGCGTGGCGCTGGTGTTCGCGTTGCGCACGAGCGCGCAGGCCGCGGACGAAGAGCATCCGCACGGCCACTCGAGCGCTGAGCCGATCGGAGCGCTGGTCGTCGCTGTGCTGGTCGGCGTGCTCGCGATCGAAGTGTTTCGCGCGGCGCTGACGACCGCCGAGCGACCGCAGCTCGACTGGCCCGTCACCGCGGCGTTTCTCGGCAAAATCGCGTTCAAATCGATCATCACGCTCTTGGCGTCGATCGAGCTGAAGAAGCGGCCGAACCCCGCGGTGGACGCGCTGCGGATCGACGCGCGCAGCGACGTGCTGGTGTGCTCGCTCTCGGTGCTGGGCGTTTTGCTCGCGCGGCTCGGCTGGATGAAGCTCGACGCGGTGCTCGCGGTGGCGGTCTCGATCTACATCGCGCTCTCGAGCGTTCGTCTCGCGCGCGAGAACGTCTCGCTGCTGATGGGCGCCTCCGCGACGAGCGAGCGTCGCGAACAGCTCGTCTCGATCGCGCGCGGCGTGGCGGGCGTCGAGCGCGTCGATCGTCTGGTGGCGACGTTCTTCGGCAGCTCGTTGCACGTTCACGTGGACATCACCGTGAACCGGTCGCTCTCGCTCGTCGAGGCGCACGAGATCGGTCACCGCGTCGAGGCGCAGCTCGCGACCGAGAGCGACGTGGCGCGCGCGGTGGTGCACGTCGGACCGAGCGCTGAAGATCGCGCGGGCTCGCGAGAGTGAGCGCCGCGAAGGGCGATCGCCGACGCAGCGCTGCTCGCTCCCGTCGCGGGTCGGTCGCGCGCTGAGCGCGCGCGGATCAACCGCGGCGACGCTCGAGGGCCCAGCGATAGACGTCTTGGTAGTGCAGCGCCGAGACGTCCCAGCCCATGCGCTTTTTCATCGAGCGGATCTGCATCGCGCGAATGTGGTCGGGGCGGCGGCGCCAGACGTCGGCGGCCCAGCGGACGGTCTCGATGACCGAGCGATGGCTGAGGTCCCAGAACTTGAAGCCGGTCCCGCCGCCGTTGCCATCGTACTGCTCGACGGTGTCGTCGAGGCCGCCGGTCGCGCGGACGATGGGCAGCGTCCCGTACCGCTGCGAGTACATCTGCGTGAGGCCGCAGGGCTCGAAGCGCGAGGGCATGAGAAAGAGATCGGCGCCCGCGGTGATGCGGTGGGACATCCCCTCGTCGAAGCCGAGCCACGCGCGCATACGACCGCCGCCGCGGTGCGACCACGCGGCGAATTTCGCCTCCGTTCGCGGGTCGCCGCTGCCGAGGACGACGAGCTGAATCCCCAGGCGCAGCAGCTCGGGGACAACGTCGGCGATGACGTCGGTCCCCTTCTGATCATTGAGCCGAGAGACGACGGCGACGAGCGGGACATCGTCGCGCTGATCGAGGCCGAACTCTCGCTGCAACGCGCGTTTGCACAGCAATTTCTCAGACAGTTCGTCCGCGTCGTAGTGCGCCGAAAGAAACCGATCGGTCCTCGGGTCCCAGATCTGCTCGTCGATTCCGTTGAGCACGCCGACGAGGTCGCGTCCTCGAAGGTTGACGATGTGCTCGAGGCCGAAGCCCCCTTCGCGGGTGCGGATCTCTTGCGCGTACTTCGGCGAGACCGCGGTGATCATGGTCGAGTGATACAGGCCGCCTTTGAGCAGGCCGACCGCGTCGTGCGACTCGATTCCGTCCTGGCGAAAGAGCGACCAGGGCAGGTGCGTGAGCGGCAGCTGCGACTTGGGAAACAGCCCTTGGTGGGCCATGTTGTGAATCGTGAGGACCGTGGCGGCGCGGCCGAACGGCGTGTCGCGCTCGATCGTGTTGGCGTAGAGCGGGATCGCTGCGGTGGGCCAGTCGTGGCAGTGAAACACGTCGGGGACCCACTGAAGGTGACGGCCGAGCCAGAACGCGGCCCGCGAGAGGGTCGCGAAGCGAACGAGGTTATCCCCTGCGAATCCGTTGGGCGGATCGTAGATGTAGCCCCTGCCGTACAGCTCTCGATGGTCGAGCAGATAGACCGGGACGTCCGAGTGCGGAAGGCGCGTCTCTTCGACGCCGCACCACAGCTCCGTTCCCATCATCGGAACGCCGAGCGGCGCCTGATGATGGATCGTCTCGGCCTTGATCGTGTCGTACCGCGGCAGCAGCACGCGCACGTCGTGCCCGAGGTCTTTGAGCGCCTTCGGTAGCGCCCCGACGACGTCACCCAGGCCGCCGGCCTTGGCGAACGGAGCGCATTCGGACGCGACGAACAAGATCTTCAGAGGCTCGGCCATGCTCGGCGAACGGTGCGCGAGCGCGCACCCCGTCGTCAACGACGAAGCGAATCGAGCTATACAAGCGCGCGATCAACGATGCGACCGGTCACGAGTCATTCGAGTCACAGGTGCTTCATCGCGGCGAGCGCCGCGCTCTTGCTCGCGGCGCAGCTCGCGGCGCACAGCGCTCATGCGCAGAGCCAACGCGCGACGACGACGGGCTCGCGCGTGGTGCGCTTTCGGGGTCGAGAGATCGATCTGCGGCCGTTTTACGAGGGGTTTCCGTACCTCGGGTTTCGCGCGGAGCTGCACGCAGAGAAGCTGCTCTACTTTCATGACACGCCCGAGGGACGACGGCTCTTGCAGCTCCCGTTGCGCGCCGCAGCGGGCAGCGACGCGCTCGACCTCACGCGCGGCGAGCGCCTCGGCGACGTCGATTGGAACCGCCGTTCGCTCCGCGACGTCCTCTATCTCCCCTCGCGCTCGGAGTACCTCGTGCTCGCCGACGACGCGAACGAAGAGCGCTACAACCTCTTCGCGATGGCGTCGGACACCGGCGCGCTGCGACGCATCACCAACCACGACTACGTCTACGGCGTCGGCCTCAACCACGACCGCAGCAAGATCGCGTACATCCCCAGGCACGGTCAGCGCGCGCCGTACCGCTCGTGCCTGCACGTGATCGACGTCGCGACGATGCAAGACCGCGAGGTGGTGTGCGACACGCCCGAGCTGACGTTCACCTGGTGCGCTCCGTCGTTCAACCCGAGCTCGAGCGCGGTGGTGCTCAACGCCAATCGCGCCAACGATCGCGCGCATCAAAACCTCGTCCTGGTGGACCTGACCGCGACGACCCCGTCGCTGCGAGTGCTGACCAACATCGAGCAGCGCCGCCGCAACGTCGCCGTGCTCGACGAGTGGGTCTCGGAGCAGTCCTTCGCGTACACGTCCGACGAAGACGGCTTCACCAACGTGTTTCGCTTCGACCTGGCCGCGGCGCCGGGCCAGCCCTCGAGCGTGCAGCTCACGCGCTTTCGCGAGGACGTCGACTCGCTCGTGCGACTCGAGGGCGTCGAGTATCAAACGGCGCCCGCGCAGCCCGCACAGCCCGCGCAGCCACAGCCCGCGCAGCCACAGCCCGCGCAGCCACAACAAGTCGCCGTGAGCGTCGGCTACATCGGCGCGGTGGTGAAGCGCCCGTACGAGAGCGAGCTGTTCGTGCTCGACGCGACGAGCGGCGAGATCCGCACGCGGCGCGTGTTCGACGAGACGATCGTCCCCCTCGACTACCGCGGTGACACCGCGTTTTTCTCTGCGCAATCGCGGCGGAGGATGTTCGCGCTCGAGCAGGTCTCGCTGCATCACGAGCTCGGCTCGACCGCGCTCAGCATCGAGCCGACGACGCGCGCGACGGTCCCCGACGAGGTCGCGAGGCAGGTCGAGACGTGCGAGGTCGAGCGTGTGCAGATCCCGACGTTCGACGAGGATCCGCGCACCGGTCGGCCGCGCACGCTGCACGCGTACGTGCATCGGCCGCGCAACCGCTGGGCTCGACGCGAGCAGCAGTTCGCGCTGATCCAGTCGTTTTACGGCGGAGAGAACCGCTGGGACACGCAAGCGCAGGTGCTCTGCGCAGCGGGCGCGACCGTGGTCTCGCCCTCGGTTCGAGGCAGCGCAGGGTTCGGGGCGGACTTCGCTGCGCTCAACGACCGCGACCTGGGCGGCAACGAGATGTTCGACCTCGTGTACGTCGCCCGCTGGATCAGCGAGCGCGAAGGGCTTCGCCCGAGGCAGGTCGGGGTCTACGGCGGAAGCCACGGGGGCTACGCGGCGATGCGCGCGCTCTCGATGCCCGAGACCGTCAATGGGCGAAGCGATCGCTTCGAGTGGGGCTTCGGGCTGAGCTGGTTCGGCTTCTCGAACATCGTGACCTTCTACGAGCGCTGCAACATCCCGGACTGGGTGCTGCTCGAGGCGGGCGACCCGCGGACCGAGCGCGAGAAGCTGCTCGATCGGTCGCCGATTTCACACGTCGATCGCGTGCGCGCGCCGCTGCTCTTGCTGCACGGCGAGAACGACAACCGCGTCCCCGTCACCGAGAGCCGACAGATGGCCGAGGCGCTGCGCCGCGCTCACAAGCCCTTCGTCTACGAAGAGTTCGAAGGACAAGGGCACGGGCTCAAGGGCCTCGCGAACCAGCAGCGCGTGTGGAGCACGGTGTTTCGCTTTCTCGAACGCGAAGCGCGCCTCGCACCGCGCCCGCAGGTGCACAGCGCCGTTCGCACCCGCGCGAAGCGTGCGTTTTCGGCGGCGGCGGCGCTCATCGCGATCGCTGCGATGTGCGCAGCAGGCGCGTGGCTTGCGCGATCGCGCAGCGCGTCGAGCGAATCGTGATCGACGCTTGTCGATTGTGTTTCAGACTCGCATCCGATCCCGACGTTGTGGCGTAATTCGCCGCCGAGAGGCGATGGCAGAACCGATCGAACACCGATCCGCGCAGGAGCTCGCGGCCGGTTACAAGATGTCCCACCGCATCGCGGAGATCATCGCGATGTGCATCTACGCAGCGCTCGCCGCGACGCTGTACTACCGCGTGCTCCCGCTGGTTCCGCTGAGGCCGATCACGTTCGCGATCGGCGCGCTGCTCGGGTATTTCGGGGCGGATTTCGTCTCGGGTCTGGTGCACTGGTTCTGTGACACCTGGGGCTCGCCCGAGTGGCCGGTGGTGGGCCCTGTGTTCATCCGCACGTTTCGCGAGCACCACGTCGACCCCGACTCGATCACGCGCCACGACTTCGTCGAGACCAACGGCGCCTCGTGCATGGCCGTGCTGCCCGCGATCCTTCCGGGAGCGTTCTTTCACCCCGATCCGAGCAGCACCACGCAAGTGCTGATCGCGGGCGGACTCGCCACGTTCTGCATGCTCATCCCGTTTACGACGCAGACGCACAAATGGGCGCACATGCCCATCGAGAAGGTCTCGCTGCTCGGACGCGTGCTCATCAAGAGCGGGATCTTGCTCAACGCGACAGAGCACGACCGCCACCACCACGCGCCCTATCTCGTCGCGTACTGCATCACCTCGGGGCGCTGCAACAAGCTGCTCGATCGCACGGGCTTCTGGCGCATCGCCGAACGGGTGATCACCAAGGTCACCAAGGCGATCCCGCGCGAAGACGACATCGGCCGACGCGCCGCCGAGAGCATCGCGCAGTAGCGAGCGAACGGAGCCCCCACCCGCGCTGCCGCGCCCCGGTTGGCAGGCCCCCACCCGCGCTTCCGCGCGCCCCGCCCCCGCAGAGCGAGGGCGGCGGCTCTGCATTGGGAAAACAGCGGTAGAAATGACTGCGTTGATCGCACGGAGACCTTGCGCTGCAAGGTCTCTTCAATGCGCGAAGAGGGTCGCAACACAACCCCGCGCAACTCGACGCAACACCACGCAACGCAATGTGAACGCTCGGAGCAAAGCGCGGTCGGCGGAGCCGCTTCACACAGTGAGTGGTCTCGATCGAGTCGATCGAAGCCCTTGCAGAGCAAGGGTTCCCAGCGATCAACGAAATCAATTCCGTCGCTGTTTTCGCAATGCAGAGCCGCCGCCCTCGCTCTGCGGGGGCGGGGCGCGCGGCAGCGCGGGTGGGGGCTCCGTTCGCTCGCTACGCGGGGCGCGCGGAAGCGCGGGTGGGCGCTCCGTTCGCTCGCTGCACCTCGGTTCGAGCTACTCTCCGTCGAGGTACCAGCCGTCGGCGATCGAGTGGGGGCCCTTCACGACGCGCATCGAGCGCCGTCCGCGCGCGCGATACAGGTCCTCGTACATGCGCATGAACACGTACGCGCCGAGCTCGAGCCCCTGCTCGACCTGGTAGGCGTGCCGCGGATGCGCCTCGAACGGCCCGCGAATCAAGCGGTAGAACCCCTCTGCGTGCTCTTCGTCGAGCTTCTCGTGCACCGCGTAGTGGACGACCTCGTCCTCGCGCAGCCACCCTCGATCGACGATCGACCGGCCGATCCGCGCGGAGATCTTCGCGAACATGTCCTCGATCACGCCGAAGGCCGCGATCGCCGTGTACAGGTCGTCCATCACCGACGCGCCCGCGAGCACGGTGTTGAACGCGCGCACCTCGGGCCAGAGCGCGCGGCGCTCGACGGAGTCTGGGTCGACGCCGAGCTTTCCGAGCAGCGAGAGAAACGTGCGCTCGTGCGAGAAGCGGAGGTTTCCGTGCCCGTGCTCGTCGTCGATGTTGGCCAGAAGAGACAGCCTCGCCTCGGGGCGGCCGATGCGACCGGCGAGCGCGGCCATCGGACGACCGAAGAACACCACGGCGAACAAGAACTGCACCTGCGTCTCGATGAAGTCCTCGCGCGAAAAACTCCCGTCGCGCAGCGCGACGAAGAACGGATTGCGGTCGATATCGTGGCGCTCTTTGATCGCGCGCACGCACTCGTCGAACGTCGGCATGATGGGCCGCGACGGTACCGCTCGTGCGCGCCTCTCGGCGAGCGCTCAGATTTCGCTCGTCGACAGGTGCACCAGCGGCTCGCGCGAAGGGCCCGTCGGAAGCGAGAGCCCGTACACCGTGCACACCGTGTCCGAGCGCAGCCCGCGCCCTTCGAGCCACGACCAGTGCGCGCGCAGACGATCGTCGATCGCCCAGCAAACGAGGGCGTTTTCGTCGCGCGCGACCAGCGCTCGACCGACGGCGCGCAGGTGCTCGCCGAGCGTGGATCGATAGCTCGACGGCGAGGTCGCGACATGAACGAGCGGCCACGGCGCGCCGCTCGAGACGAGCCGAAGGTCCTTTCGCCCCGCGGTCGAGACGAGCCCGAGCTCGCCGTCGATCGCCCCGTGCAAGCGCGCCGCGGGAGAGAGGTCGAAGAGCGACTCGGGGTTCGATGGGCACGCGCGAGGATCGAGCGAGGCCAAGCGCGACGGCTCGACGAACCACAATCGCAGCGTCGCCCACGGGCCCGCGAGCGTCGCCGGATGCAGAGGACCGCTCGCCGAGCGCATGACGTCTCCGCGCTCGCCGCGCATCGCCGCGCCGTACGCGAAGCGCCAGCGACGAAGCGCAGACCTGCGCGCGCTGATCGAGAGCGCCTCGCGAAGCAGCGCCGCCGCGACGCCTGAGCCGCGATGAGAAGGAGCCAGCTTGAGGTCGCACACGTACGCGCTCTGCCACGCGCGGCCCTCGTGCACGGCGCGCTTGAGCACGCCCACGACCACGCCGACCACGTTGCTCCCGTCGAGCGCGACGAGAAAATACGCGTCGCCCATGGTCGAGAAGAACCGGTGATAGTCCTCGCCGTGGTCGATGAAGAAGCGCTCGCGCCCGTCGCCGAGCGGATAGGTGATCGCCCGCTCGAGATCGAGAAGAGCCTCGGCGTAGCGCTGCACGGTGTGCGCGTCGCAGAGCTCGAAGCGCACGCTCACTGCGGCCCTCCGCGGACGCGGCGGTAGAGCAAGACGCGCTCGTAGAAGAGGCTTCGGTCCATGGAGAGCAGCTCGTCCGAGCGAGCCACGTCGAGCGCGAAGTCCTCGCCGAGCGCGAGCTCGCGGTGGTTGTTGAGCTGTCGCACGAGAATCGCCGCCCCGCGCCGAGCGCCCATGCGCAGCGCCCTCGCCCACTCTTCGGTCTGACGCTCGTCGCTCCAGTCGAGGATGTTCGAGAGCGAGAGCAGGTCGAAGCGCGAGAGGTCGCTGAGGTCTGGAAGCGACCCGAGCAAGAGCGTCGGGAGCCGCCCAGCGGGGTGTCGGATGTACGAGGGGAGCGCGTGGGCCAGGTATTTTCCCAGCAGAACGTGGTGGAGAAAGTAGTTGTCCGCCGCGCGCTCGTGCGTGAGGCCCCGCTCGAACACGCGCTGAAAGTACCGGGGATAGCTACCCTTGACCGCGTGCTGCGTCGCCGACGGGCCGAACATCGCCTCGAGCATCGCGTCGTGAAAGACCGACTCGAACACCGGGGCCCAGTACGGCGACTGCGTCCAGCGCCGCGCGATCGCCGCGCGCTCGCCGCGGTCTCGCAGGTGAAAGAACCGCTCGAGCTCGGCGTCGCTCGTGACCAAGGCGCACAAGCTCTCGCGCAGCATTCGAAACAGCTTCTCGAACTCGCCCGATTGATTGAGCAGCCGCGGGTCGGCGTCGTGCACGTTGAGCCGATCGACTCCGGTCTGCGCCGCTTCGAACTTCGCCCGCACGTGCGCGAGCTGCACGGGGTTGATGTCGAACGCGTGCACGTCGAGCGAGGGCATCGCGCCGACGAGCGAGAGCGCCGTGCACCCGCCGGAGGCCACGACGAGCGCGGCCTTCGGCGCGAGCACATCCCGCTGCAGCACGGACCGCTCGAGCTCGGGGTCCTCGCGGACGACCGCGAACGACAGGCGCGCGGTCATCGTTGTTCCTCGCGAATCGAGTGAAACTCAGGCTTGGTCACGACGCTCGGGATGGTACCCTCCGGGCAGATGGACCTCACCATCCTTTCGGGTTCGAGCCACCCGACGCTGGCGCGAGACATTTGCGATCGGCTCGGAGTCACGCTCGCGAGCGCGACCTTCACGCGGTTCAGCAACGAGAACATCAAGGTTCGCATCGACGAGAGCGTTCGAGAGAAAGACGTCTTCGTCGTGCAGACCTCGTGCCCTCCGGTGCACGACAACCTATTCGAGCTCTTGCAGACCATCGACGCGCTGCGCGGGGCGAGCGCCGGTCGAATCACCGCGGTGATCCCGTATTTCTTCTACGCGCGCTCGGACAAGAAGGACGAGCCGCGGATCTCGATCACCGCCAAGCTCGTGGCGGATCTGCTCGAGACCGCCGGCGCCGATCGCGTGCTCACGCTCGACCTGCACTCGCCGCAGATCCACGGGTTCTTCAAGATTCCCGTCGATCACCTGACGGCGGTCCCGCTGCTCGTCAGCGCGCTCAAGAGCGACAGCGAGCTCATGAGCTGCCCGGTGGTCGTGGCGCCCGACGTGGGCGAGTCGAAGGACGCCGGAAGATTTGCTCGCAATCTGTCCGCTCCCCTGGCGGTCGTGGACAAGCGACGCACCGGCGACGACGAGAAGGCGCGGCCCGTCAACATGGTGGGCGAGGTCAAAGACCGCCACGCCGTGATGGTCGACGACGAGATGGCCACCGGCGGGACGATCTTCGAAGCCGCGCGCTTCTGCGTCGAGCGCGGCGCGAAGTCCGTGCGCGCTGCGGTCGTGCACCCCGTGCTCTCGGGCGAGTGCTCGAACCGCTTGCGATCGAGCGCGCTCGAGCGGCTCATCGTCACTGACACCATCCCGCTGCCCGAGGCCAAGCGCGACCCACGAATTCAAGTCGTGAGCGTCGCGGGGCTTTTGGCAGACGCGATCCAGCGCATCCACCTCGGAAAGAGCGTGGCCGAAATGATGTCCACGCGCTGAGGCTCACCGCCGTCGCGCCGCACACCAACGAGAGAGGGACTTCGTGCGAATCGAATCGATCAAGATCAAGGGTTTCAGAAATCTCCGCTCGGCCGTCACCCTCGACGAGCTCGCGGACATCAACGTGTTGCACGGCGAGAACAACGGCGGAAAGAGCAACGTGATCGACGCGATCGAGCTGGCCTTCTCGCTGCTCGGCGACCTCGCGATGCACCAGTGGCCCGACAGGCAGTTCGAGAAGCTCTTGGGGCTGCGGCCGAGCGACGTGTTTCCCATCGAGCAGCTCGACGGCTCGGCGGAGATCGTGATGCGCGTCGCGCTCGACGGCGCCGAAGGGGCGCACATCGCAGACACCACGGGCACGCTCGCCCTGCGCTCGGGCGGATCGGTCGAGCTCGAGCTGTTGCTCGCTCGCTCGAACGCGACGTGGCGCTGGGCCTCGACCGTGAAGCCCTCGTATGGACGCGCCACGGACGCGGTCGTCGCGCGCACGATCAAGCGCGGCGCGCCGCCGTACGCCAACGAAGAGTCCACGGCGTTTCTCGCGATGCCGCGGCTGCGAGGAGCGTACGGCGGCCAGCAAGGCCGAGAGGTCGTCCCGGCGTGGGTGCTCGAGGCGCTGATCGACTCGCACGACGCGCGCGACGCGAAGAAGCACCGGCTGTGGCAGCGGTTCAACGACGTCGTCGTCGCCGGGCTGCGCGACGTCATCGGCGAGGGTCAGGTCGTGCCTCGCTACGATCCGCGCACAGAAAAAGTGCTGCTCGAGCACCACACGACCTCGGGTCCGATCGTGTGCGAGCGCCTCGGCGGCGGGGTGCAGCGCGTCATCGCGATGGCCGGATCGCTGCTGGCTTCGAGCGCGCAGGTCGTGGCGATCGAAGAGCCCGAGGCGGACCTGCACCACGGGATGCAGCTTCGTTTGCGGGACATTTTTCGCAGGATCATCGCCGACGAGCTCGGCCCGAAGCAGCTTTTGCTCGTGAGCCACTCGCCCGTGTTCGTGGCCACGATGCACGGCTATCAGTTTCGTCCGACCGCGCAGGGACCGAAGGTCGAGCGATCCGCAGCGGCCAAAGTCTCGGTGTAGTCTTCGATCGAGCCGCGTCGCGTTGCAGCGACAACAGAACGCCGGGGGGCGCAGACTGTAGGGGTATTTCCCACGGGAAATTCATGGCGCTGTGCGCGTTGCGCCGCGCGCTCGACACGCGAAGCGACGTACACTCGCACGACGCAGGGCGAGCGACGGCGAGGTGTCGAGGCCCTGCGGGGAGACACACCCATGAATTCAAGATGGCTTCGTTACATCCCGCAGCTCCTCGTCGCTTCTGCGATGAGCGTCGCTGCGTGTTCGGGCGACGTGATGCCTTCGGGCGACGGCGGCAACGGCGACGCGCAGTCCGGAATGGACGCCAGCGGTGCAATGGACGTCGTCTCGACGGACATGGGCGTGACGCCCGACACCGGAGTCCCGACAGACACCGGCGCGGGCAGCGACAGCGCGAGCGGCGACAGCGCGAGCAACAGCGACGTGATGCCCGACGTCAACGCGCGCTGCGCAGCGGGCGTGGACAGCGACGCGGACGGCTTGGACAACGCGGAAGAGTGTCGGATCGGGTCCGATCCGTACAACCCCGACTCGGACATGGACGGGGTCACAGACGGCACCGAGGCGCGCTACCCGAGGATTTGCGTGGCGGCGATGCCGATGGCGCAGAGAAGGCCGCCGGTGAGCTGCACGACCAACGACGAGTGCATGCCCGGAGAGAGCTGTAACGGGCTCAATCCGAACGCGCGCGATTCGGACATGGACGGTGTGCCCGACAACGAAGAGGACACGAACTACGACGGGCGCATCGATCCGATGCGGGGAGAAACGGACCCGCGCCTGGCGGACACGGATGGGGACGGGACGCCGGACAACATGAGCGGCCTCGCCATCTGTCGTCCCTCGGGGCTGGGGACCGTGGTGCAAAACGGCATTCCGAACGGGCCGGTGCAAGTGGGCTACGCGCCCTCGTGGCGCAACTCGGGCCGCATCACCGGAACGATGAACCGCGGCGGCATCGCCCTCGAAGAGCCCACGGCCAACGTCGCCGCGCTCATCGCGCAGCAGCCCTCGGTCGGCGCCGACGCGCGCGCCGAGTCGATGCGCATCGAGCCCATCGTCACCGCCGCGCTCGGCGCAGGCACGACCGCGGTCCTCGTCGGCCGCGCGCTCACCACGCACGAGATGAACAACGCGATCACCAGCACGTACCGAGTCGCCCGCGCGACCTCGGCCAGCGCGCTTCGCGACGCGCTCGTCATGCCGCTCACCGGCGCCGCCGCGCCGCCGAGCATGGGCGTCGTGGGGATGTCCTCTGCGTTCTACGTGGACATCACCACGGTTCGTCGCACCACAGGAATGTCCGCGAACACGACGGACGTCCTCGTCACGATCGCTCCGCAGGCGGACTACGACAACCCGATGCTCAACACCGCGATCCGCGCGATCGACCTCGTCAACTCGACGGCGACCGCGCAGATCGACCGAGGCCTGGGCTTTCAGTGCCAGACCTTCCGCGCCGCAGGGACGCCGCAGGTCGACTTCATCTGGACCGTCGACACCTCGGGCTCGATGGGCGACGACCAGGTTCGCCTCGGCAACACGGCGACCGCGTTCTTCTCGCGCATGCAGGCAGTGGGCATCGACTTCCGCGTGACCGTGTTTCAAGCAGGCTCTGCGGTCGCGGGCCCCAACCTCAACGTGCCGGGCTTCTCGTGGATCTTGGGCTCGGACGCGATGGGACCGCGCCGTCTGTGCGAAGAGGTCACCTCGACCACGCTCGCCGCGTGCCCGACCTCGCCGATGGACACGCTCAGCCCGTACACGTTCGCGGGCGGTCAAGAAGAGCCCACGGCGGCGGCGATCCTCACGCACTACACGATCTCGCAGCCCACGACGGCGGCGGCTCGCCGCTTCCGAACGGGCGCGCGCATCGTCACCTTCCACGTGACGGACGAGCCGGGAAGCAACGATTACACGCGTTATTTCCAAGCGAATCGCGATCCGCAGACGATGGTCGCGTGGGGCGCGACGTACAACGCCGCGACGCTCAACAACATCATCACGTACTTCCGTCGCAACTCGATCCTCACGTTCGGAATGGTGCCCACCAACGCCAACCCCTGCGTGACCGGCGCCAACGCCAACGTCGCGGACCTTCCGCGCTGCGTGATCGAAGGCAACGGCGGCGCGGTGATCCCGATCACCACGGCGACGGCGGCCGAGGTCGACGCCGCGATGGGACGCATCGTCGACGCGATCGCCGGAGCATCGAGCCAGTTTCGCCTCACGGCCACGCCCATCACCAGCACCCTCAAGGTGCGCGTGCGCGGAATGGACATCCCCCGCTCGCGATCGAACGGCTTCGACTACGACTCGGCGTCGAACGCCGTGGTCTTCTACGGCGCGATGTACCGCCCGCGCATGGGCGACGAAGTGGTGCTCTCGTATCGCGTCTGGCAGCCCTGCCCCTCGACCGGCGGCGCGTGCACGACCGACGCGCAGTGCTGCTTGCCGCACGTCTGCCGCATGGGACGCTGCCTCCCGCCGTGCGTGATGGGCGGTGGAACCTGCGTCGAAAACGCCGACTGCTGCTCGCCCAACATCTGCATCGCCGGCCGCTGCGCGCCGCCCACCACCTGCCGCCCGGCCGGTGAGGTTTGCATGACCACGGCCGACTGCTGCTCGCCCAACACCTGCGTCGGTGGCCGCTGCACGCCGCCGCCGCCGTGCCGCCCGCAAGGCGACATGTGCACGAGCAACAACGACTGCTGCGACCGCAACTGCGTCGGTGGCCGCTGCGCGCCTCCGCCGTGCCGCACGGTGGGTCAGAGCTGCACGACCGCCTCGGACTGCTGCGACCGCAACTGCATCAGCGGCATCTGCGCGCCGGGCTGAGCGCAAACAACAACGCCGTCCGCGACGAGGGGGCGCTGACGGCGTGTGTTCAACATTCAAGATCGCGCTGAAATGACAGCGCGATCTCGCTTCTTGAGGGGGTGGCTCAGGTGAAGATGACCTGCGCGCCTTCGCTGAGGTCGTAGAAGTCACCCGCGGTGATCACGTCCTTCACCTGGCTCACGAGGTCCTTCTTCTCGCGCTTGAACATCTTCATCGCGAGCTCGCACGCGTACAGCTCGGCGCCGGACTCGTCGAGGATCTGAAGCATCTCGCGCACGGTGGGGAGCTCGAGCTCTTCCATCTGCTTCTTCATCATCTTGGCGGCGAGCGCCTCCATGCCCGGAAGGCCTCCGAGCATCGTGGGCATCCCTGCGTTGGGATTGCCGGCGATGTTCACGTGCAGGTGATCGACCTTGGATTCAGTGATCACGTCGAGGCCCCAGAACGTGAAGAAGATAAACGCGTCGATGCCCGACTGCCGCGCGGCGTTGGCGAGGATCAACGCGGGGTACGCCTCGTCGAGTCCGCCGTGCGAGCTGATGATGGCGACCTTGCGGTGCGGGGTAGAAATCGTGCTGGTGGTCATAGGCTTACTCCGTGCGGTGAATCAGAGGCATCCTGCGGGCTTGGGGATTCCGGCGATCTTCGCGATCGTGCGAGCGGGCGCCTTCGGAAAGAGCGCGTAGAGGTCCTTGGTCTGCACGTTCGCGCCCTGCGTGATGCGGCGAATGTTTGGCGACGCGCCCGTGCTCTCGAAGTCGCCGCGCGCGAAGCGGACGATGGTCCAGTGCGTCTCGGTCATCGTGATGCCCTGCGCAGCGGCGATCTTCGCGCCGAGCGCGTCGCTCCATTGCTTGGAGTCAACGAGGTGTCCGTCCGCGGTAAACGCGACGCCGTCGATCACCGCCGCGGTCACCGCAGGCTTGTTCGACGGAACCGCGCACGCAGCCGGAGGCGGCATCTCTTCAGCCTTCTTGGGCTCGATGGTCTTGGGGACCGCGCGCGCAGGCGCGGGCGTGCGCTCGGTGCCCAGCGCTCCTTTGCGGTTCTTGGGTCCGAGCGTCTCGGCGAGCTTCGCGCGACGCTGGGCCATGGGCGAGTTGTCTCGCGCGACCTTCACCGCTTGCGCTGCGCGCCCGACGTTGCGCATCACGTCCATCATCAGGGCCATGCCCTTCTGAACGTGCTCGTCGCGCGTGGCGCGAACCATCCCCATGATCCCGATGGGCTCGACTTCGTCGGCCTTCACGAGGACCGTGGTGGTCTCGTTGGCGATCTGCAGCACTTCGGGCTGCGTCATCGCTCGAACGGTCTCCAAGATGCCGACGACCGCGTCGCCGAGCTGACGAACGTCCTGCGGCGAGAAGCCCTCGACGATTCGCTCGGTGACCCCGAAGAGCTCTTTTCCGAACGAGAACCATCCCTTCTTCTCGGCGTCGGCGAACTTGTCCGTCGCGACCGACATCACTTCCCGAAGGATGGGAGTGAACGTCTCGAACATCTCCGACTGCTTGCGCTGCCGTTCGACGAGCGACTCGACCTTGGCGTCGAGCGCCTCGATGCGAGCGAGGATCGTGGCGAGATCTGGCTGTGCGTTGTTCATGGCTCAAGCTCCGTGCAGCGCGTTCAGGTCCACTTTCCAGCGGTGAGCATGCGGTGATCGAGGGGGAGTTCTTTGCCTGCGAGCAGGATGTTCCAATAGACCCACTCGAAGGCGAGCTTGCCCCAGTGGTTGATCGCGCTCTCTTCGAGCAGCGTGAACGGCCCCACGCCAGGCAGCGGAAACCGCCCCGGAAGCGGCTCGGTCGTGTAATTGAAATCGATCAACATCGCCTTGCCGTAGCCCGTCTCGATGAAGCAGTTCGCGTGTCCGTCGAACCCCGGCTCGAGCGGCCGCTCTGCAGCGAAGCGCTGGATGTTGTCGAACAGCACCTCGCTCTGAAAGTGCGCGACCGCGCCGGCCTTCGAGCTCGGCAGGTCCGTCGCGTCACCGATCGCGAAGACGTTGTTGAACTTCGTGCTCTGCAGCGTGTGCTTGTTGGTGTTGACCCAGCCGCTGGCGTCGCCGAGGCCCGAGCCGTTGATCACCGCTGAGCCGCCGTGGGTCGGGATGCTCACGAGCAGGTCGTAGTTGACCTCGCGACCGTCGTACGACTTGAGCACGCGCTTCTCGCCGTCCACTTCGGACACCGAGAAGTCACCCATCACGTGAATGCCTCGGCGCGTGAGCATGTCGCCGAACGCCGCGCTCGCCTTGGGCTTGGTAAACGCGCCCTCGAGCGGCGTCGCGAAGACGATCTCGACCTTGTTGCGGATGCCCTTCTTCGTGAAGAACGCGTCCGCGAGAAAGAGAAACTCGAGCGGCGCCACGGGGCACTTGATCGGCATCTCAGCGATGTTGAGCACGAGCCGCCCGCCTTCGAAGCGCTCGAGCTTCTTGGCGAGCGCGACGGCGCCTTCGTACGTGTAGAAGTCGAACGCGCTCTGCTTCCAGCCGACGCCGGTGAGCCCTTGCACTTGCTCGGGGATGATCCGCGATCCCGTGGCGACGATGAGGATGTCGTACGAGAGCTTCTCGCCGCCGACGAGATAGACCGCGTTTTCGCCGGGCGCGACGCGGTCGATCTCGCTCAGCCTGAACTCGACCCCCGCCTCCACCAGCGGCTTGCGCGGCTTCACGATGCTCTCGGGCCGGCTCATCCCAAACGGAACGAACAACAGCCCAGGTTGATAAATGTGCACGTTGTCGCGATCGACGACGGTGACCTTCCACTGGTCCGAAGGCAGCGCCTTCACCAGCTTGTTGGCCATCATCGTCCCGCCCGTCCCAGCGCCGAGGATCAATACGCGTCTCATGGCGACCGCCGTCGTGTGCAGCCTGCGGGCCAGCGCTACAATTGTTTCATCACTCCCCGGTCACCGCTGAAACAACGCGGGATTTGCACCTCCCTCGCCCGGTGCGTTGCGAATGAGACGCGCACCGATTGCACCGGGCTGCACTCGGCGCACGGTGAAACACGAATGAAACACCGTTTCACCCGCTGTGCTTCACCGCGGCTGCTCAGCGACGCTTGCCGTCTCCGAGCTGCAACCCGCGCGAGCTACTAGCGCCTTCGACGCCCTTGCGCAGCACCAATTTCTTCCCCGCTTCGTGGCCGTGCGAGCGCGCTTCGGCGCTGCCCGAGCCGCCCGTGCGCACGGTCGAGATCCTCGGATAGCGCGAGCGATAGTGCTCGGTCAGCGCGGGGTCGCCCACCCAGACGAGGCCCTTCTCTTCGTTCGTGCGCTGCTCGACCCGCAGCTTCTCGAGAAAGCCCGTGATCACCCCCGCGCGGTACGCCCGTCGATCGCGGTCGCCTTTGATTTTGTGGGCGCGCTTGTGCTGCTCCCACAACGCCTCCGCCGTGTGATGCAAAAACGAGTAGACGTACTCGGCCATCGCCACGTTGTCGGCGGTGCCTGTCGCTTCGAGCACCGTGCCTCGCGAGCCCTCGCGCGGCCGCCACACGCGCAGCTGAATGATCTCGACGAAGAAGTGATCGCGAAGCACCACGCCGATCAGCGCGATCGACTCTTCGAGCCTCCCTGTCGGCTCTCCGAGCTCGCGCGAGATGTACGCCCGTCGTCGCTTCGCTTCGAGCTCGCCCAGGTTGTGCTCGAGCATGAGCTTCTGCGCGAGGTTCATCGCCGCTTGCGCCTCGTGCTCGTTGGGGCTCTGCGCCAGCGCGAGCAGCTTGGACACCCTCGCCAGGATCGTCGCGCGCGGCGCGGATTCGTCGGACGACACGCTCTCTTCGGGCAGGCCCGCCGCGCGAGGATCGATCCCGCGCTCGGCGCACACGCGCTGAAACGCCGCTCCGTGCGCGGTCTCGTCGCGAACCCCGAGCACCTCGTCGACGAACTGATGCGCCATCTCGTGCTTGAGCACCTCGACGACGAGCGTCCATCGATGGCCGAGCACAAACGCGCGCCCCATCTCGATGCGCCGCAGATCGCTGCTCCATCGCCCGAGAAATCGCTCGCTGTCCGAGAGCGCCAGCGTCGGCTTGCGCAGCCGGCCGCTGAAAAACAGCTCGCTGCACAGCTCGTACTCGTCGAGCAGCGCGTGCAAGAGCGCGCGTTCGAGCTCAGCGCTCAGCGGTTCGGTGTCGCTCACGGTCGCCACGGCTCGCGTGCGTAGCACTCGTGACGACACGCGCGCCACTCGACGACGGCGGGCGCGCGTGTCCTTTCGCGAAGGCGCGCCGCGAGCATGGCGCGAAGCGCGGCGATCCCCACGAGCGACGGCCGATCGCCGACTCACGCGACTTCGACGCGGCGCTCATCAGCGACGGCCGTCGTCAAAGTCTGGAGCAGATCAGACTGATCGAAACCGTTTAAAACAACGAAAACGCCAACAAACGCTGAGAGCACTGAACCCGTCGCATTCGAGCGCAAACCAAGATCGCCGCCCGAAATGCAACGGAACACGAATCGGCGTCGCGGTCTTCGCCGAGACCGAGAGACGCACAATCCGATTCCCACACTTCCGCGACGACGCTCCCCCCCCCGATCACCAACCCGCGAGCGCGATTCGCGGTCGTCATCGAACTCACTCCCCCCAAACGCACAGCGCCCCAGCCATTCGACCCACACGACCTCGCATCAGCCGCGTCGAACCGACACGTTGTCTCTCGAATGTCGGGCAAAGCCTCCTCAGTAGTACGTCACTCTTCTCGGGTGCGTCTGCGCATCGCTTGTCGTTGCGATTCTTGAGCTTTTCTCCATCTTTGCAGTTGCACTTAGGCTTGCGCCGTGGCGTTCTTCCCCTATGCTGTTGGTCGTGTCGAGTTCCGTTTTTGCTGACATGCGCGCGGTTCGATTGAATGCTGTCCAGTCCTAGTTTGCAGGCCCCGGTGACGGTGGCGGCCGTCGGCCTCGACCCGCTCGTTGTCCTTCAGATTCGCAGCATCATTGCTGCGAGCGAGCTCGTGCTGGTCCCGAGCACGCCCGAAGAGCTGCAGCAATCGCAGCCCAGTGATTTCGGCGGGCGCGTGCTGATCGGCACTCGTTGGCCGTCGGATCAAGCTTTGATGCATTTTTGCCACACGGTGCGCCACGCCTATCAAGACAGCAGCCGAATCGTGGCGATCGCGGGGCTGCCGCACGCCCGTCCCAACTTTCACTCTGGCGTGTTTGGCGTAGACGAGGTGATTCAGCGGCCGTTCGGCGGCGACCTGGTGCGTCGGCTCCGCGAAGCGTTCACCCTCGCGTCGGATCAAGGACAGTCGCTGCATGTGCACGGAGAGCTGCAGCGCGTGTTGGACACCTCGCAGACGGGCGAGGTCATCGTGCGAGCCGGCTCGGTCTCGGCTTCCATCCACGTCCAAGAAGGACACGTGGTCTGGGCTCACCTCTCGACGATGCCCACGTCCCTGCAGCAGCTCGTCGAGTACGCAGGGATCAAGCTCGACAACGAAACGGTGGCTGCGATCATCGACGAATCGCAGAAGAAGGGGCAGCATTTCGCGCAAGTGCTGATCTCGTGGGGGATCCTCGAGCCCGCTTCGGGGCGCGACGCGCTGCGACGCTTCATCGCCGAGCGAGTGAAGCACATCCTCGCGTTGCCTGGGGCGAGCGCGCTGTTCGTCCCGCGAAGCAAGCGCAGGCAAGAGGCGTTTCGCTTTCAGCGCAGCGAGCTTTTTCGCACGAACGAGTTCGCCAGCCTCGCGAGCGGCCCGGCCGAGCCCGTCACCGCCGACGCCGAGCCCTCGCTTCCGCCCATCGACGCGCTGCAGAAGCTCCTCGACGAGGTGCGCTCGACCGCTGGGTTCATCGCCGGCGCGATCGTCGAGCGCTCGTCAGGCGCGAGCGTTCTGTACTTCGGCGACTCGATCGACGTCGATGTGCTCTGGCATCAGTACTCGCTGCTCTACTCGCTCGGCAGCGACGCCGAGGACACGATCGCCACCTGCGGTCAGCTCTGCTTCATGATGCGCGCCATTCGAGGAGCGCCGCTCTTCGTCTTCGCCACTTGCGCGCTCAACGAAATCACCGTTGGCCTCGCCCGAACCTCCCTCGCTCGGCTCTTCTCGCGCGAGCGATCGAATCCGCAATAGCCGCGAATTCGCACACCACCCATCGACGAATAGGAATCCTCCATGACCGACATCAAAACATCCATCGCGCTCGCCACGAAAATCGACGGCTGCCTCGGCGCCTGCCTCGTCGACTACGAGAGCGGAATGAGCCTCGGCGCCGCAGGCAACCCCGGCTTCGACCTCGAGCTCGCCGCCGCAGGCAACGCCGACGTCGTCCGCGCGAAGAAGAAGATCCGCGACAAGCTCGGCCTCAAGGACCGCATCGAGGACATCCTCATCACCCTCTCGGGTCAATATCACCTGATCCGCATGGTCGGCACCACGATGTTCTTGTACGTCGTGCTCGACCGCAGCAAATCGAACCTCGCGATGGCCCGCAAAGAGCTCGAAGCCATCGAGAAGAACATGGACGTCTCGCGAACCTGACCGCGTCGAAGACGAGCGGAGCCGATGCCGTCGTTTGATCGTGAGAAGCAACAGTTCGTTGTCC
The DNA here is from genome assembly GCA_046351515.1 of Polyangiales bacterium. GTDB lineage: Bacteria > Myxococcota_A > Polyangia > Polyangiales. The sequence goes on along the minus strand of JAXLYJ010000037.1, from coordinate 55,811 downwards.
GGATCGTCTACGACGGGCTCGCCAAGGTCGGCAAAACCCAGAGCCTCCGCGCGCTCTACGACGCCTACTCCGCTCGCGCCGCCGGCGAGCTGTACTCGCCCGAGGACACCGAGAGCGGGCGCACGATGTATTTCGACTGGCTCGATCTGAGCGCGGGATTCGTCGATGACCGGCCGCTTCGAGCGCAGGTGCTCTCGGTCCCCGGCCAGTTCTCGATCGTCGAGCGGCGCGTCCGGGTCCTGGCGAACGCGGACGCGGTCATCCTCGTGTGCGAGAGCACCGCGGCGGGAGTTCAGTCTGCGCTGCTCGCGTGGACGATGTTGTCCGTGATCTTCGCGAAGCTGCAGCGCCCGCGCCCGCCGGTGATCATTCAAGCGAACAAGCAAGACCTGCCCGAGGCGCTCTCGGTCGAGGACATTCGCGCGCAGCTCGCCGCGGCGAACTGCGCCGCCCCGGTCTTCGGCGCGACTGCGCTCGTCGGAGAAGGAACTCGACTGAGCTTCGTCGCCGCGCTCAGCGCCGCGCGCGACCAGCTTCGCCCCCTGCTCAGCAAAGGGCCTCCCGAGACCACGCTTGCTCGCGCCCAATCCGCGAGCGAGCTGTTCGACGCGATGATCCACGACGCTGACGGCTCCGACGCCGTGACGGCCGCGGCGCTCGACGCCGCCGTGTCGACGCTCACGCGATCGACGCGCTGATCGCAGCAGCGCTCGGCGAGCACACCACACGCCGTCCGCGCGCGCCGCGCGACAAGCTACGGAGCGAACACCGCCGCGCTCCACGGTTGCAGCGTAAACGAAATGCTGCCACCGCTCACGGTCACCGTCGTGCTCGAGAGCCGGTCGCGCAGCATCGCTCCGTTGGTGAGCATCGCGCCGCCGACGGAGATGTTGAGCGCGCGCGCGTCGTTGGCCTTCGAGAGCGCCACGATCGCGACGTCGCTGCCCACGCGCCGCGAGAACACCAGGGTCTCTTCGGTCGCCGCCAGCGTCGTGTAGTCCCCGCGCTGCAACGCCACGAGCTCGGCGCGCGCGCTGCCCACGGCGCGAACGAAGCTGAGCGTCGCGCTCTCGTCCGCGTTGAGCCCCATCGGGTCGCGCCACATGCGACGGTTGTTCGGGTCCGCTCCGCCCCACTCGCCGTACTCGTCGCCGTAGTACATGAGCGGCGCTCCAGGAATCGTCAGGACCCACGCCATCGCCAACCGATGCCGCGCGTACGCGTCGCTCGCGCGCGGGGCCTGCGCGACGTTGTCCCATTGGTTGCCGGGGATTCCGGGGTCGAGCCCCGGCGCTTGCCCGCGGTACGAGGCCAGCGTCACGAACCGCGCCGTGTCGTGGCTACCCACGTACGGAGTCATCACGGACCCATTCGTGTACTGAATCTGGCTCTGCCGAGTCCAATAGTCCGCGTGCAGCATCCCGCGCGAATCGCTCGAAAACACCCGATACGGAACGCCGTGATACAGCACGAAGTCCGCCTGCCCGTCGAGCGACCGCGGCCCCATGTAGCGATTGATGGTGTCGTACTCGCTGCGGTTGCAGTCGACTCCGCAGTCGTTCCACCCCATGGCGGTCTCGCCCGTGAGAAAGACACGGACGCCCGTCGCTTCGAAGTCCTCGTGGAGCCTCGCGCGGAGGTTGAACACCGCGATGTCCTCGACGTGCTTCACCGCGTCCACGCGAAGCCCGTCGAAATCGAAGCTGTCCACCCAGAACGCCGCGTCCGCCGCGAGCTGCTCGCTCACCTCGGGGACCGTCCAGTTCACGTCCGGCAGATAGTCCGTAAACAGACAATCGAGCCTGTGCCCGGTCCAGTCGCAGTTGTTCGTCCCGCACACGCACCCCGTGCGAAACCACTCGGGGTGCGCGCGAAAGTACTCGTGCTCGCGATGCACGTGGTTCACCACGAAGTCTTGCAGCACGCGGATCCCGTGCCGATGCGCCTCGGCGATCAGCTCGCGCAGCGCCGCAGCGCCGCCCAACCGAGGCTCGACCTCCCTCGCGCGAATGGGCCAGTACCCGTGATAGCCCATCACGCGGTGAACTCCATCCGACGCGAGAAACGCGCCCGCGGCGTTCTGGTTCACCGGCGCGAGCCAGATCGCGCGAACGCCCAAGCGATCGAGCGTCCCGTCCGCGATGCGCGCGCGCAGCCCCTGAAAGTCTCCGCCCTGATAGTCCGCTCGCGGATCGACGCCTGCCGTCGCCGTCGCGTCGCTCGCGCGATCGCCGTTCGCGAATCGATCGACCATCGCCATGTAGATCGTCGCGCCCTGCCAGGTGAACGGCCGCGCCTCGACCCAAAACGGAAGCCGCAGCGTCGCCGCCTCGCGACCGCTCGTGTCGCGACCGTCGACGAGCACGGTGTACTTTCCGTCCGCGAGCGCGCTGGCGTCGATGCTCACCGTTCGCATCGCCGCGTCCACCATGGGCGCCGCGACCGGCGTGCTCATCCCGTCGCGTCGGAGCGTCACGCGAATCGAGCCCGGATCGAGCGGCACACCCTCGACGCCGCTCGTCCATCGAACCGTCGCGCGAAAGCGCCCCTGCCCCATCGCCGCGCGATCGACCGAGTGCGTGACGAGCGCAAACGAGGGCCCTCGGCAGTCCGCTACGCGCACGCCCGAGTTCTCGACGCCCCCCACGTACTTGCGCCGCGCCGCGTCCGGGTCGAGCTGCCACTCACCGTTGATCAACAGCTTGTACCCGTGAAATCCCGGCGGAATCGCGACGTCTCCGCGAAACACCCCCGAGCCGTCGTTGGTGAGCGCAACGCCGGGGTTGGCCCAGCCGTTCCACTCGCCGGTGACCTCGACGCGCGTGACGTTGGCGCCCGCCGCGACCCGATACGCAAACGCGACGGGGCACCGAACGCTGCCGCTCGCGTCCATCATCGCTCCGCCCTCGCCCGTCGCGACGTCCATCGCTGAACCGTCGTTCATCGAGCGATCCGCCGCAGCATCGCTGCCTCCATCGGGCACGAGCGGCCTCGTCGGCGCGCACCCCGCGAGCAGCATCAACGTCACAATCGAAGAGCGAAGAGCACCACGCGAAGACTTCACAGCGCGCGGATCTTACCGCCCCACGAGGATCGAGCGCACGGCCGCGACGCACTCGCTCGCGCTCGACGGACGCTCGTCGGGCTTTCGACGCAACAGCGAGAGCGTGAACCGCGCGACCGACTCGGGCCACGCCGCGCGACCCTCGACGCGGTGCAAAACGCTCACGCCCGCGTAGCGCAGCTTGTCCGCGGCCATCGCCGCCGCATCTCCCGTGAAGGGAAGCTCGCCGCAGAGCATCTCGTACAGCACCACGCCGGCAGAATAGAGATCCGACCGCTCGTCCACGGGCTCGAGCGCGATGAGCTCGGGCGCCATGAAGGCCACCGTGCCCACGACCATTCCCGCCGCGGTGATCGGGTTCGACCGCCCGCGCACGTCGCGAGAGACGCCGAGGTCGATGAGCTTCACCGTCGGCCGAGCGCCCCGCTCGACGAGCACGTTGGACGGCTTGATGTCCCGGTGAATAATCCCCGCGTCGTGCAGGGCCTCGAGCCCGCTGAACACGCCGCCGATCACGTCGAGCGCCTCTCGCCACGGCAGCGCTCCGCGCGAGCGCAAGAGCTCTTCGAGCGGCTGCCCCGCGATGAACTCGGTGACGATGATCTGCGTGCCGTCCGCGAGCTGACCGAAGTCCACGATGCGAACCACGTTCGGGTGCATCACGCGCGCGAGCAGCTCGGCCTCTCGGTAGAACCGCGCCTTCTGCTGACCGTCCACCTGCGTGCAGAGCTTGATCGCCACCGGCGCCCCGGTCCTCAACGAATGTCCCGAGAACACCGTCGAGCTCGTCCCGCGGCCGAGCTTGTGCCCGAGCTCGTAGCGGTCGAGCAGGACTCGCGACGCGATTCCCTTCAACGCTGCCTCCAGAGACGAGCGCTCATCGTGCGACGAAGAGATTGGCAGAGATGGGTCGAGCCTCGGGATAACAAAGCATGGCACCATACACGAGACGGCCTCGACGGTCACCCAAGATCATCAGGTCGCTCAGCGGCCCGATACCAACACTTCGCTCGGCGCCGAGTCGCTCGACTCGGTCGCAGCGCGCACGCGGTCGAGGCCCGCGACGCAGCCCAGGCGCTCGATGAGCGCCGGAGCGCGCTCGACCCCGAGCCGATCGGCCTCTGCGTGCAGCAGCGCCGCGACGCGCTCGGCCGTCGGTCGCGCGGTCGGATCCGTGGACACCATCGCGTCGAACAGCGCGATCACCGCGTCCGAGTAGCCGTAGCGCTGCGCGAGCTTGGGGCTCGGGTCTCGCAGGCGCCGCAGCGCCACCGCGATGCGCGTGAGCCCTTCGATCCGAGGAATGCCCTGCAGCAAATCGAGCCACACCATCCCGAGCGCGTACAGGTCCGCCGACGGTCGAACGCTCTCGGGCTCGATCACCTGCTCGGGCGCCATGAAGAGCGGGGTCCCGAGCAGCTCGCCCTGCGCCGTGAGCGCCTCGTGCGATTCGTGGGGCGCGTCGAGCTTGGCGATCCCGAAATCGAGCACGAATACGCCCGGCGCCTTCTTCGACAAAAGAATATTCGATGGTTTGACGTCGCGATGAATCACGTTCTTCGCGTGGGCTGCGGCGAGGGCGTCGGCCACGCCCGCGATCAACCGAAGCAGCTCGTTCGCGGTAAACGAACACTGCTTCTGCGCGTCGCTGAGCACCGCGCCGTCGACGTACTCGAACAAGTGATACAGCCGACCACCCTCGCTCACGCCGACGTGCATCGGCGCGACGACCGCGGGGTGATCGACGCGCGCGGCGAGCTCGGCTTCGGAGACGAAGCGCTCGAGCGTGCTGCGCGCAGGAGCGGCGCTCGTCGAGCGAAGGACCTTCACGACGACCTGGTGATCCGAGCGACGGTCGTAGCCCAAGAACACCTCGCTGCTTCCGCCTGCGCCGAGCGGAGAGAGCAGCTCGACGCGCCCGTCGATCACGGCGCCGACGCTGACCTCCGAGCGAGCGCTCGAACGCACGCCGCCCAGCATTCGACGCAGCTGCCGCGCTTGTTCGACCACGCTGTGCCGCAAGACCGCGTTGAGCCGCTTGATCTCGTCAGCGTTCTCGACGATCTCTCGGACCTGCTCGTCCACGCGCTCGCGCAGGCTCGCGTTGAGCGACGCGAGCGCGGCGCGGCTCTGCTCGAGCTCGGCGTTGTTCTCCGCGAGCCGAGCGCTCAGGACGAACTGTCTCCGCGCGTTGCTGCGACCGAGGTAGCAAACGAGCACGGCGAACGCCGTCGCCGCGGTCACGTTGGTCAACGCCGCGAGGCGAATCGAGTGGCTCGAAGAGGCGCTGGCGATCCCCACGATCGCGACCGCCGTCGGAACGCCGAAGATCACCGCGAGGTCGACGAGCGTGTGACGAAAGAGCGCTCCCACGACCACCGCGAGAAACACGAACACGTTGACGTTGCCGTTGAGCTTCTGCGCGTTGATCCCGAGCCACGCGGCCACCATCAACGCCTGCAGCGAGACGAGCCCCGCGACCGCGCGTTGGCTCCCGTAGCGCGCCCTCGCGCCGGTCGCCAGCAACGCCAGCGGAACGGTGATCGCGCACAACAACGTCACGTTCACCCGATGCGCGACCTGCACGCCCCAGCGATACGCCTCGTCCGCCGCCCCCCAGCGCGCCTTGCTGAACACCACCTCGCCCGTCACGACGTGCACGACGATCGCGAACGCCGCGACCACCATCGCGCGGCGCGCGTCGATTCGCGCCCGCGCCCGCTCGAACTCATCGTCGAGCTGCGCCTCGGTCCGCGGCGAGCCCAGCGCGTCGGTGCCGTCTTCGAGCGACGAACTCACAGCTCACTCAGGGTATCGCCCGAGGACAAGCTCTGCCAGGGTCGCTTGCGTATTTTTCATCCTACAGAGACGCAGAGTCGTCATCGTGACTCAGCAGCTCGCGCAGGATCTGGGCGCATCGTGCGGCGCTCGACGGGCGCTCGTCCGGCGCTCTGCGCAGCATCGAGAGCACCAGCGCCGTCAGCGCCTCAGGAATCGCCGCTCCGTTCGGAAGTGGAGGAATCGACGCGGGCCCCGCCGCCGCGCACCGCGCGAGCGCCTGCTGCATTCGAGTCCCGAGATACGGGAGCCTCGCGAACAGCAATTCGTACAAGACGCACCCGGCCGCGTAGATATCGACCCTCGAATCCAAGGGCTCGATCAACAATTGCTCGGGCGCCATGTACGCGAGGGTGCCGAGCACCTGTCCGCTCACGGTGATCGCCGACATCTCGACGGCCACCTCTTCGCGACCGATCCCGAGGTCGATGAGCTTCACCTGCGGCGCGCGCCCGCGCAGGACCAGGATGTTCGCCGGCTTGACGTCGCGATGGATCACGTTGGCCTCGTGCAGCGCCGCGAGCGCGTCGAGCACGCCGACCATGAGCGCCGCGGCGGTGCGCCAATCCGCCTCGCCGCGCGCGCGGGACCACCAGAAATCCAGCGGTTCGCCGTCGACCAGCTCCATCACGAGCGCCGGCCGTCCGTCGTCGAGCAGCCCCCAGTCGAGCACGCTCACCACGTTGTCGTGCACGACCCTCGCGAGCAGCCGCGCCTCGCGATCGAAGCGAGCCTGTCGCTCGCCGTCGTTGCTGTTGGCGACCTTGATGGCCACGCGCTCGCCGCTGCTCAGCACGCGAGCGACGAACACGTCTCCGTGCGAACCGCGCCCGATCAACGCCTCGATTCGATACCGTCCGAAGACGAGCTCGGGCGGAGCATTGGATTCGTTGATCGATGGGACGAGCGACATGAGCAATAAGCGAACGACTCAGGATATCCCGCGCGCGCGCGCGCAGTCCAGCGTCGCGTCCCGTCGATCCTCGCTCGCGCTGGCACAGCGCGGTGCTCTCGCTACTCTGCGGGAGCGAGCTCGAACTGCAAGACTTCGGACAAATGCTGGCGGCACAGCTCGGCGCTCGCCGGTCGCTCGTCGGGCACGCGTCGCAGCATCGAGAGCACGAGCCGCGAGAGCGTCTCGGGGACATCGGGCGCGGTGGCGGGCGCGGCGAAGAGCAGCGACGGTGGCCCGTCGCTCGCGCACTTGGCCATCGCCTGCTGGATGCCCCTGCCCAAGAACGGCAGTCGTCCGCAGAGCATCTCGAACAAGACGCACCCGGCCGCGTAGATGTCGCACCGCCAGTCGACCGGGAGGTTGAGCAGCTGCTCGGGCGCCATGTAGTTGAGCGTGCCCAACACCTGCGAGTCTTCGGTGATCCCTGTCCGGTCGCCCGAGTCCTCTTCGCGACACACGCCGAGGTCGATCAGGCGCACGTCGATCGCGTCCCGCTGCGAGAGCACCAGGATGTTCGAAGGCTTCACGTCGCGGTGGATCACCCCCGCTCGGTGCAATGAATCCAGCGCCGCCATCACGGGCGTCATGATCTCGACCGCGCGCTGCCAACGAATGCAGCCGCCCGCGTCGACCATCACTTCGTCCAGCCGCCGCCCCGCGAAGTACTCCGTGACGATCACGGGACGGCCGTCCAAGAAGCCGAAGTCCACGAAGCGAGCGACGTTCTCGTGCTCGACTTTGGCCAACATCCGCGCCTCTCGCTCGAAGCGCGCGAACCGCTGCTCGTCGAGAAACAGCGGGACCTTCACGGCGACCTGCCGCCCCGAATCGATGGCCTCGCCGCGAAACACCAGCCCGTGCGAGCCGCGCCCCACGAGCGCCTCGAGCCGATAGGCGCCGAGCACGACGCGCCCGTCGTACTCCGTCACGTCTCGATTCGATCTCCACGATGACATCGCGCTTCCCGAGACGACGGTAGCGCCGATGGTCCGCACCTTCCAAGCGCGGTGAGCGACAAATCGCTCACGAGCAAACTCATCGCGGTTGAATCGCTCGACGATTGATCAGATAACAAATCATTTCAGACAAATCGCGCTCGACCGCGCACGATCAGCCCGGGATCGTCTGGCAGCCGAAGAGCACGCGCACCGCTGTCGTGCTGCCGGCACGGACTGCGTTTTGCGCGCTCTCGCAGCTCGCGGGACACAAGGTGATCCGTGTCGGAGCGCGGTCGTTGTCGTAGTACCACCCGCCGCTCGCCGTACACGCGGCCATGCTCGAGACTTTGCCGGGGCGAGTGGCGGTGCCCATCACCGAAATCTCGACGTTGACGCGTGACGGGTCGAGCACCATCCCCGACGGAATCGCCGGGATCGAGAGCTCGCACGACACCCGCGAGGCCGTCTCGACCGCGGTCGCCACGCGATCGAAGAACGGCCCCCACGCCGAGGCGCCGTCGCAAATCCGCGCGCGTGCGCCCATCGTCCGCCGCACGAGCGTCGTGTACGTCGGGCCCGACGAGGGCGGCTGCGTCCCGCCCGGATACGTGCAACGAATCGCAGGGTCCGTCTCCGAGCCCCAGCCGTAGAGCGCGCTGAAGGTGTAGCCCGTAAACAGACCGCTCCAGGAGGGATCGAGGATTCCGGGGGGGAGCACGAATCGGGAAGAGCGGGGATTGGTTCCGCCGGCGAAATGTTCGAATTCGTCCGCGGGCATGCGGGACTCGTCGTCGGTGACGACCACGATGGTCTTGCTCGCGTTGGGCCGCAAAAACGGCCGCCAGGGCTCACCGCCGCGCTCTTGCCCCGCCGAGTACCCCTCGGTCTGCGCCAGCGAGCCCAAGAGCTGCTCGAGCGGCTGCGTGCTGCGAATATCAATGCTCGACTGAAAAAACCGCGGCCCGTTTCCGCAATTATTGTCGCCCGCCAGCGGCATCGGAATACAGACTCCGTATCGCGACCCGCCCGCCACGGTCACCGGATTCGTCTTCGACCGGTACGAGAGCATCACCACTCGGTAATCCAGCCCCCGCATTCCGACGCGATTCGCGAAGGCGTTGAGCCCCGAGGTCACCTCCCGAATCGCGGGCTCCATGCTCACCGAGTTGTCCACCACCCAGATGATGTCCACCGGCTGCCGCTCGACCGTCGCCACCGAGCTCGCCGCCGCGCACGCCGCGTCGGGGTCGAACGGCGTCGGCCCCGCTTCCGCTTGCGCGTCGGGGCGCGGCGCGACGCCCGTGTCTGCAACTCCGCTGTCCATCGCAGCGCTCGCGTCCGGACCGCTCGCGCCGTCCCGTGACGCGCTCCCGTCCGGCGGCGGCAGCCGCACCGGCGCCGCGCAGTGAACAGCAGAGATCGAGGCGGCCAGCGTCACAAGCAGCAAGCGATTCATGGTGTCGGGATACCAAGGATAGCGCGAAGCGCCCGGCCGCTAGAATTTCTGCGGCAGAAGTCACCGATTCGACAACGTCTCGTCGCTCGGACTCAGCCGGCGCCGCGCGGCCGCGCTCGCCCCGCGCTGCGGCAAATCGCGTCGAACAGCGCGTCCGCCGCGGCGATCCCGCGCGCGTCGAAGGTCTTCGCGTTGGCCCAAAACTCGTCGAGCCGCCCTCGGCCTTGCCGCTCGTACACCGAGGCTTTGAGCATCATGTGGGCCTTGTCGGCCACCCTCACGATCCGCGACTCGACGGTCTGCGCCGCTTCGAGCTCGACCCACAACGCGCGCGCATCCTCGCCCAACAAGCTCTGCACCAATCGCTGCTCGATCTCGGACAGCGCGCGGTCGAGCTCGGCGCTCTTCACCGGCATCGGAACGTCTCCCAGCCTCGCCTCCGGCGCGTCGTGCACGAGCGCCATCCGCAGGCACCGCTCGCCGTCCACGCGCTCGCCCGACAGCCGCGCCCCGTCGATCAAGAGCATCGCCACCAACGCCACGCCGAACGAGTGATCCGCGATCGACTCGCACGGTCGCACCCCGCGCATGAGCCACCCCGTGCGCGGCAAATCCGCGAGCGGATCGAGGGCGACCAGCGAGCGCACGGCTTCGTCCGCCCAGCGCTCGAGCGTCACAGCGCGAGCCCCTGCGGGTCCATCCAGCTCTCGCCTGCGGCGAAGCGGCCCGACGCATCGCGGCTCACTCGCGAGAGCGCGCACTCGGGGTCGTGCGTGAAAAACAGCCGACCGCGACGCGCGACGAGCTCGTTGAGCAGCGCGCTCTTCTCGTCGATGAGCATCTCGGGATAACGGTCGTAGCCCATCGTGATCGGCAGGTGCACCCACGGTCGACCGGGGATCAAATCCGCGGCGAACACCACCGCGCCGTCGCTCGACGGGACCTCGGCCAACATCAAGCCGGGCGTGTGCCCGTCGCTTCGATGCAGCGTGTACGCCTCGCCCAAGGTCTCGGACACCGTCGTGTGCACGAGCTCGAGCCGCCCGCTCTGTTCGAGCAGCGCGATGAGCTCGGGGATGAAGCTCGCGCGATCGCGGGCGTGCGGCTTGACCGCGCGCTCCCACGCCTGCGCGCCGACGATGAACTTCGCGTTGCGAAAGAGCAGCTCGGGCGACCGGCCCGCTTCGTACGCGGTGAGCAGCCCGCCCGCGTGATCGAAGTGCAAGTGCGAGAGCACCACGGCAGAGATGTCGTCCGGCGTGACGCCCACGTTTTCAAGAGAGCGCAAGAGCACGTGCTCGCTCTCGACCACGCCGAAGCGATCCTTCAGCTTGGGCTCGAAGAACGCGCCGATCCCCGCTTCGAACAAGATCCACCGCGCGCGGCCTTCGTCGAGCTCGCGCACGAGCATCGCGCGGCACGCGAGCGGGATTCGATTGCGCTCGTCGGGCGCGATCCAGCGCTCCCAGACCGGGCGCGGGGCGTTGCCGAACATCGCGCCGCCGTCGAGGCGCTGTGAGTTTCCGCGGATGGACCAGAGGGTTCGAGTGGTCATGAGTGAGCGCGCCGTGAGTATGCGCGGGCCGCGGTCGCAACGTCCACCGTGCTACGGTCGCGCGATGAAATCAGGTGCTCGTTTTCTCACTGGGCTGCTCGCGACCGGCGCGCTCGTCGCGATGCTCACCGCGTGCGGCGCTCCGCCGAGCAACGGCGATGCGGCTCCCGACGTTTCGGGCAGCGATTCTTCAGGTCGAATGGACTCGACGCCGGGCGCTGACAGCGCTGGCAACCCCGACAGCGCGAGCGGCAACGATGTCGCCACGATGACCGACAGCGCAGCGGGCAGCGACGCCGTCACGATGAGCGACGCGAGCGCGATGGACAGCGCGAGCACCGACGCATCGAGCGACGCATCGAGCGACGCGTCTTCGAGCACCGACGGCGCGAGCGCGATGGACGGCGCGAGCACCGACGCGGCGCGCGACGCATCGAGCGACGCAGGGACGGGCACCGACGCGGCGAGCGCGATGGACAGCGCGAGCACCGACGCGGCGAGCCCGGCGGACTCGGGCGTCGCGTGCACCGTGCAAGGCGACTGGACGACCACGGTGATGATGTCCTTCATGCTCGCCTTTCGCTTTCGCGCAGACGGAACCTGGGAGGGCGCCACCTCGCCGACCCAGCTCGGAACGGCGATGGCGATCCCCACGGGCAACTACTCGACCGCGACCGGGACCATCGTGCTCACCAACGATCCCGGCGGCAGCGGCTGCGTGATGTCCGACCGCGGCGAGTATCGAATCACCTACGATCCGTCCTGCGGAACCATGGTGTGGACGCTCGTGAGCGACACGTGCGCTGGCCGTGCGAGCGCGATCAACGGAGCGACCTTTCGTCGATACACTTCCGACGCAGGGGTGCCCGACGCAGGAGCGGACGCGAGCACCGAGGCGGGGGTGCGCGTCGACGGCGGCGCGTGCTCGATGCTCTCGAGCTGGTCGACCACCTTCGGTCCGGGCGGCGCCATGATGATGGCCGCGATGCGCTTCAACGCGGGCGGGACGTGGGACGGCGCGACCTCGGTCGCCGCGCTCATGGGCGGGATGGTGATCCCGCTCGGAAACTACAGCGAAACGAGCGGCCGAATCGTCCTCACCGACGACCCGGGCACCGGCAGCGGCTGCACGATGACCGACCGCGGCGAGTACTCGATCGTGTACGCGCCCGACTGCCGCACCGCGCGCTGGACGCTCGTCTCGGACACGTGCACCGGTCGCAGCAGCGCGCTCAACGGCGCGTCGTTCACTCGTCTGTGAGCGCTGCGTACAAGGCCTCGAGGCTCGCCTGTCCGAAGCGCCGCGCGTCGCGCGAGGTCCATCCTCCGCGCGCTCCGTTGAAGGGCAGCTCGATCGTGAGCGCAGGGCAATCGAAGCGCTCGCCCACGTAGTTGGCCGCGCAGCGAAGGTCGGCTTCGCCCGGCGCGTCCAGCGGATAGCCCGACTCGCGATCGAACTCGGGCCAAAGCTCGTCCAACCGATCCACGAAGCGCGCTTCGGCCTCGGCGAGCGCCTCGGTGTAGCTCGGGTTTCCTTCGTCGCGCGCGGCGAAGGCTCGCGCCGTGCGCTCGTCGCCGTGAACGTCGAGAAACCAATCCACTCCGCTCTCTTCGATCGCCGCGCGCACCGCGAGCACCTCGCGCGCTTGCTCGTCGCCGTCGAGCCAAGAGCGGTTCAAGTCGACCCCGACCGCGTTGACCCGATGATGTCCCCGCGCCGCGCCGTCCACGTTGACGCACGGGACCACCATCACCGTCGCGAGCGAGCGCACCGCGCGGGCCACTGGGTCCGAGCTGTCCGCGATTCGCTCGCAAAATCCCTCCGCGAACCACTCGGCCATCACCTCGCCCGGGTGCTGCCTCGCGATCACCCACACGACGCGCTCGCCCGCGCCGTGCGCGCGCACCACGTCGATGGGCTCGTCGTCGTGGCTCCGCCCGAGCTCGATCACCGAGACGCCATGCGCTCGGCGCATCCGCGCGAGCAACCGCCGCCTTCGCTCGACGGGGTACGGCTCCCACAGCGCGAAGCTCGCGCGACGAACGCCCGCGGGGTGCCAGAAGTCCAAGCACTCGTCGTCCTCCGAGAAGACCGACGAGACGCGCCTCCAGGGCTTGTCGTCGAACGAAGCGAAGACGTTGTAGTCCGAGAGCGCCTCGGGCCAGGTCATCGCGCGCGCATCGACGCGCACGAGCCCACCTTCACGCTCATCGTCCACCGAGCGAAACGCGAACCACTGGCAGTGCTCGCCGTCTGGGTCCGCCTCGGGCGTCACCACCAGCGAGCCCTCGTCGCTCGAAATGAGCGTCGCGTTCGAAGAGCACACCTCGTCGTCTAGCTGCATCATCGCCGCCGGGGCTATATCGCAAAGAACAGCGGTTTCTTGCACGCAATCCGCGGTGTAGTCTCCGCGCGCCATGGACGACCTGTTCAACCCGACGCCCGAGCACAAGACCCTTCGACAGACCGTTCGTCAGTTCGCCGAGCGCGAAGTCGAGCCGCAAGCGGCCGAGCACGATCGACTCGAGAAGTTCAACTTCCCGCTCTTTCGCAAGCTCGGCGAGCTCGGACTGCTCGGGCTCACCGTGAGCCCGCAGTACGACGGCGCAGGGATGGACGCCTCGGCCGTCACCATCGCGCACGAAGAGCTCTCTGCGGTCGACCCTGGATTTACCCTGGCGTACCTCGCGCACTCGCTGCTGTTCACCAACAACCTCTCGGTGAACGGCAGCGAAGAGCAGAAGCAGAAGTACCTGCCCGACGCGTGCTCGGGCGCGCGCATCGGCGGCATGTGCATGTCCGAGCCCGGCGCTGGGACGGACGTGCTCGGGATGCGAACCACCGCCGTTCGCAAGGGCGATCGCTACGTGCTCAACGGCGCGAAGATGTGGATCACCAACGGCGCCGTGAGCGATCACGAGCTCGGCGACGTGTTCTTGGTGTACGCGCGCATGGACGGAGCGCCGCGCAACAAGCTCTCGATGTTCATCGTCGAGAAGGGATTCAAGGGATTTTCTCTGGGGCAGAAGATCAAGGACAAGCTCGGGATGCGCGCCTCGAGCACGGCCGAGCTCGTCTTCGAAGACTGTGAAGTGCCCGTCGAAAACCGCGTCGGCGAAGAGGGCGACGCGACCATTCACATGATGCGCAACCTCGAGATCGAGCGCATGGGCCTCGCCGCCATGAGCCTCGGCATCGCGCGGCGATCGATCGAAGTGATGAACCACTACGCCACGGATCGAAAGTCCTTCGGACAGTCGCTGCGAGACTTCGGACAGATCCAACGGCACATCGCCGAGTCGTACGCCGAGTACATGGCCGGCCGCGCGTACACGTACTGGGCCGCCTCGCGCGTCGACCTCGCGCAAGCAGGCGGACGACTCGATTCAGACGGCGTGAAGCTCTACTGCTCGACCATGGCGAAGAACGTCGCGGACCGCGCGATCCAAGTGCTCGGCGGCTATGGCTACGTCGGCGAGTACCGCGTCGAGCGACTGTGGCGCGACGCCAAGCTCCTCGAGATCGGCGGCGGGACGATCGAAGCGCACCACAAGAACATGACCCGCGACCTCGCGCGCATCGAGAAGATTCTCTGAGCGAACGCAGGTCACTGGCAGAGGCAGAGGATCTCGTTGCCCTGCCGCCGCCCGTTGCCCGAGGGGCACACTGAGCAGTTCGTCCCGTTGCAGCCGCTCGACGGAGCCGCGGCGCACGACGGAGGCGGAGGCGTGCACGTGTAGCGGCACCCTTGCTGAAACATCCCGTTGACCTGGCACGGGCCGAACTCTGCGCCCGACGGGCACATCCCGCCGTCGTCGCGATCGACGCACGCGGGCGAAGCGCCGCCACAGCACGGACGGACGCACACCTCGCCGGCGGCGCACATCTGCGTTCCACACAGGTTGCTGCCGGTGTCCTGCGGCGCGACGTCCATCGACGTCACGTCCGCGGCGCCGCTCTCCATCGCCGCGTCCATCGGCATCGCAGCCGGCGAGCACGCGCCCACCATCGAGAGCACACCAACAGAGAGACACGCTCGAACGAAGCTGTTCATGCGCCCGATGTTGCAACGAATCCCCGCGCCTCGTCGACGCGCACTTTTCACTGAGAAGCCTCGGCCCCATGCTCGCGGCCATCATGCCCAGAGACACCGTCCTGTCCGTGCAGCCGCTCGATTTCGTGTGGGTCACAGCCGACCCGTTCTTGTTCTGCGTTCATCACAACGACGCGTACCCCAAGGGAAACGAAGCGCTCGGGCCCGCAGCGTCGCTCTCGGGCCGAGACATCGGGCAGGACTTCTCGGGCAAGGACGGCTGGTCGATGTACCACGGCGATGTCGTCCCGGGATTTCCGCAGCACCCGCACAGGGGCTTCGAGACCGTGACCATCGCGCGCCGAGGGCTCATCGATCACTCGGACTCGCTCGGGGCCGCCGCGCGCTTCGGAATGGGCGACGTGCAGTGGCTCACCGCAGGCAAGGGCATCGTGCACAGCGAGATGTTTCCGCTGCTGCAGAGAGAGCAGGACAACCCCGCCGAGCTCTTTCAAATCTGGCTCAATCTTCCGGCAGAAGACAAGATGGCCGAGCCGCACTTCAGCATGCTCTGGAGCGAAGAGATCCCTCGCTTCCACCGCGCTGACAGCGAAGGAAGACGCACGCACATCGCGCTCATCGCGGGCGAGCTCGACGGCCATCGCCCTCCCCCGTCGCCGCCGCGCTCGTGGGCCTCACGCCCCGACGCCGACGTCGCCATCTGGACGCTGCGCATGGAGCCCGGCGCGAAGTTCACGCTCCCGCCCGCGAAGGCGAAGAGCAACCGCACGCTCTATTTCTTCGCAGGAAAGTCCGCTTCGATCGCAGGTCACCCTGTTCGTCCCAAGAGCGCCGTGCGCGTCGTCTCCGACGTCGAGTGCGAGATCATCAACGGTGAGACCGAAGGTGAGCTCTTGCTCTTGCAAGGTCGACCGATCGGTCAACCCGTGGTCTCGCACGGCCCGTTCGTGATGAACACCCGCAGCGAGATCATCGAAGCGTTCAACGATTACCAACGCACGAAGTTCGGCGGCTGGCCCTGGCGCCGCGACGACCCCGTGCACGGGACGGACGCTACGCGCTTCGCCAAGCACGCCGACGGCCGCGTCGAGCGACGCTGAGCCCGAGCGCCATCACCAGCGCGCTCGCAGACCATCGCCGCGCCGCGCCGCTCTCTCGCGCGCTCACACGACAACCGCAGCCGCCCTGCACGGGCCCGCCGCTGCCCCCGTCCCGCGCGCTCCCGTCGCGAACCGCGCCGTCCATCGCAGCGCCGCCATCACCGAGCTCGACCACCTCGAAGTCCCCGAGGCGCGTCCATCCCAAGCGAGGCTCGGGGTTCGACGAGCTCGATTTCGCATCAGCGAACACGCCCTGAACGCCGCCCAACGTCTGCGGCGAAAACGAGAGCGCCCACGCGATCGTGCGCTCGCCGCCGTTGTCCGTGACCGTCGTGCGCGCGCAGTCGAGCGAGCCGTTCGCTCCTGCGAGGACGCGAAGATCGCCAGGCGCGCACCGCTGTCCGTCGAGCGAGAGCTGCCCCGCTTCGTACGCGACGCTCACGCTCGCAGCGCCCGCAGCAGGCGTGGGTCCGACCCACAGCTGCGCGACGCGAATCGAGCTCGCGCCCGTGCAGTGTGAGTACGTCGCGCGAAGCACAGCGCTCGTCCCGCGAGACGCGCTGGCCATGTACGCGCTCACCGCGGGAGCGCTCGTCGCGAGGCACTGCGCAGCGTCCATCGACACACCGGCGTCCGAGGCGACGCCCGAATCAGCGACGATCGGACAGGTCGCTTGCGCGCCGGTGTTGCCTTCGACGACGAGGTCCGAGAAGCGAGCGCCGATGGGCATTCCGCAGCTGTCGACGGCGGCGTTGCGCGACGAGCCGATCATCATGTGAAGCGTGTTGGGGCCGAAGCGGAGGCCGCTCGCGCTCCAGTCGATCTCCACGGCTTGCGCGCCGTTGCGGAGCATTCTCGTGCGCCCAGCGCCCCACTCGATGCGAACGCGCTGCGCGGTTCCGTCCCACGCTCCGCTGCCGCCGAAGGGCTCTTCGAAGAACGAGCTGCAGCCGCAGTCACCGAAGCCCGGAGCGCCGCTCGGGCACATGCCCCACATGAGCTTTTGCTGGCCCACGCGGCCCACTTCGGGCGCGCCGTAAATGCGCAGCAAGCACTTGTAGTGATTGCCGCGAAACTCGTTGCCGTAGCGAATGGGCTCGGTGATCCCGTAGCCCGCCTCGTACATGCTGAAGATCTCGTGGTCGGCGAGCGGCAGGTTCGCCATCGTGATCCCGCTCACCGTAAACTCGACGTACCCCTCGACGAGCCTCGGAACGGCGTACCAAACCAAATCGCTCTTGGTCTGTACGGTCCACCCATCGGCCGAGAACGCGCCGCCCACCGCCGTGCCCATCGTGCCTCCGCGGAGGCCGTCGCGAAGCGTAAAGTCCCAGCAAAAAGCATTATGACTCGCGGTCATCAAAGTCGCTCCGACGAGCGCGGCGGCGAGCGCGTGGCGCATCACACGCCCTCGGGCCACTTGTGGCCGGCGTACTTCGCGCGAAGGTCGGTCTTGAGCACCTTGCCCGTCGCGCCGAGCGGCAGCGCGTCGACGAAGACGACGTCGCTCGGGATCCACCACTTGGCGACCTTGCCTTCGAAGAACGCGAGGACCTCTTCGCGCGTGAGCTCTTGATTGGGCTTCTTCACGACGACGAGCAGCGGACGCTCGGCCCACTTCTCGTGGGGGACCGCGATCGCCGCGGCCATCGCCACCGCAGGGTGCTTCATGATCACGTCTTCGAGGTCGAGCGAGCCGATCCACTCGCCGCCGGACTTGATCACGTCCTTGTTGCGGTCAGTGATCTTCATGAACCCGTGGGTGTCGATCGTGGCGACGTCGCCCGTGTCGAACCATCCGTCCGCGGTGAAGGCTCCGCTCTCGGAGCGGAAGTAGCCCGAGGCGATCCACGGCCCGCGCACTTGCAGGGCGCCGAACGCGACGCCGTCCCACGGGAGCTCTTTGCCGCTCTCGTCGACGATGCGCATTTGCACGCCGTAGACGAGCCGTCCCTGCTTGGCTTTTCGCTGGTATTTCTCGTCTTCGCTCTCGCCTTCGTTCGCGGCGATGGGCTGGTTGAGCGTCCCGAGCGGGCTCATCTCGGTCATGCCCCACGCGTGAAGGATCTCGACGCCGTACTCTTTTTCGAAGCGCTGTTGCAGCGGGACGGGCGCGGCGCTGCCGCCGATGACGCAGCGCTTGAGCTTGGAGAAGCGCAGCTTGTTCTGCTCGACGTGCTGCAAGAGTCCGAGCCACACCGTGGGCACTCCCGCCGAGAACGTGACGCCCTCGGACTCCATGAGCTCGTAGATGCTCTTTCCGTCGAGCGCGGGTCCCGGGAAGACCAGCTTCGCGCCCGCGATGAGCGCGGAGTACGGCACGCCCCACGCGTTGACGTGAAACATCGGAACGACGGGGAGCACCGAATCCACCGCGCGAATCCCCATCACGTCGGGCATGAGCACGGCGTACGCGTGCAGGATCGTCGAGCGGTGCGAGTAGAGAACGCCCCGGGGATTTCCAGTGGTCCCAGAGGTGTAACAGAGGCAGCTCGCCGAGTTTTCATCGAGCTCGGGCCAGTCGAACTCGTCGTCCCACTGGCCGTTCAAGAGCTCTTCGTAACAGAGCGCGTCCGGGGTCTCGGCGGGCATGTGCTCGCGGCCGCACATGACCACTTTGTGCTGCAGGCTGGCCACGTGCGGAGCGACACCAGCGAGGAGCTTCGCGAACGTCGTGTCCACGAAGAGCGCCGTGTCCTGCGCGTGGTTCATGATCCAGCCGATCTGCGTGGGGTGCAGGCGGGGATTGATGGTGTGAAGGATCGCTCCGATGCCCGAGACGGCGTAGTAGAGCTCGAGGTGGCGATAGCCGTTCCACGCGATGGTGGCGACGCGATCTCCGGGTTTGATCCCGAGGGCGATGAGCGCCTTCGCGAGCTTTCGCGAGCGCGCCGCGAGGTCCTTGTACGTGTAGCGATGGAGCGCGCCGTCCTCGGCCCTGCGCGAGACGATCTCTCGCGTCGGGTGCGCTCGCTCGGCGAAGCGCAGAATCCCCGAGATCAACAGCGGCTGGCTCATCATCAGTCCGTGCAGCATCGACCACTCCTTGTGAGACCGTCGCCCTCAGCCACGGCCTGAGCCGCGATTGCAGCACAGTCCCCGCCTCGCCCGAAACGACGAACGCCCGCGCGGGATTTGCACGCGCGACGCAGAACTTCGCCGGACGATTTGCAGGCCCTTCGCGTGGCCACCGCCTCGCTTCGTTGTGCAAACTCGCAATGGCCAAGAGGGAGTGCGCCAATGATTTCTGGAAGAGAGATCGCCAACGAAGCGGTGCGCAGGGTGCTCGCCCGCAGCCGAGCGTCCTCGCGCGGGAGCTTCGAGCAGGTCGCCGAGAGCGTCTTTCACGAGCGAGAGCGGCTCATGCGCCAGCCGCACGCGAGGCGGGCGCAGAGCGACCGGGACTTCGTCGAGATGATCGCGAAGCAGCTCGGGGCGATCGGCGCGGACGGGCTGCTCGAGGACATCGTGCGACGGTACGCACACGAAATCGAAGGCCACTTCGACCCGAAGGTGTACGGCTTCGCGACGAAGGTCCTGCCGTTCGGCCTCACGGCCCTGCTCAACGGAACGCGCGCGCGCGACGCGCTCTTT
The DNA here is from genome assembly GCA_046351515.1 of Polyangiales bacterium. Taxonomy (GTDB): domain Bacteria; phylum Myxococcota_A; class Polyangia; order Polyangiales. The sequence goes on along the minus strand of JAXLYJ010000037.1, from coordinate 36,256 downwards.
CGCGTCCCCGAGCTGCGCGCGCTCAGCGATCGCGTCTCGATCAGCGGCGACACGGCGATGCTCTCGCGGCTCAGCAAGGTCGGGACGCTGGTCTTCACGCCGACGCACGTGTCCAACTTGGACTCGCTGCTCTTTGGCTACACGATCTTTCGCGCGGGACTGCCGCCGGTCGCCTACGGCGCGGGGCTCAACCTCTTCGAGAGCCGAACGCTCGGCTACTTCATGCACAACCTCGGCGCGTACTCCGTCGATCGAAGCAAGACCGACCCGCTGTATCGCTCGGTGCTCAAAGAGTACGCGACGGTGCTGCTCGAGCGCGGAGAGCACGGGCTGTTCTTTCCGGGAGGGACGCGCAGTCGATCGTTCGCGCTCGAGCGACGCTTGAAGAAGGGGCTGCTCGGAACGACGCTCACGGCGTACCGCAACAACCTCCTGGCGAACCGCGCGAAGCCGAAGATCTTCGTCGTGCCTGCGACGTGCTCGTACCCGCTCGTGCTCGAGGGCTACAGCCTCGCGGACGAGTATTTGCTGCGCGCGGGCCGAGAGAAATACATCCCGCACGAGGACGACGGCTCGGACAACATGCGCTTCTGGCTCGCGTTCTTCGAGAAGCTGCTCGCGCTCGACGCCGAGGTGCACGTTCGCTTCGGCGCTCCGATGGACCCGTTTGGCAATCGCGTGGACGCCGACGGCGTCTCGCGCGACCCGCGCGGCCGGCCGATCGACCCGTCGGGCTACCTCGAGCAGCGCGGGAGGGTCGTCGAGGACAACGCCCGCGACGCCGCCTACACCGAGATCCTCGAGCGTGAAATCGTGCGCAGTTTTCAACGAGACAACGTCGCGATGCCCACGTGGCTGCTCGCCTTCGCCGCGCTCGAGCAGCACCGCCGCGGTCGCGAAGGGCACGACCTGTTTCGACTCTTGCGCGAGATGGTGCGCGGGACGCGCCTGCCCATCGCCCCGGTGCGCGCCCTGTTCGACGAGGCGCTCGACGAGCTCAAGCTGCTCGAGGGCGCCGCGCAAGTGACGCTCAGCGACGAGCTGCGCGGAGACCGCGCGGCCGCCTTCGATCGCGCGATCGCGTGCTTCGCGACTTGGCACAAAGACCCTGTCCTTCGCGTGCACGACTCGTGGCTCGTCGTGGGCGAGCCGAGCTTGCTCTACTTCTATCGCAACCGACTCGAGGGGCTCGGGCTGCTCTCGGCGCCGTCTCTTTTGCCCGCGGAGGTGCACTGATGTCCGGTCCATTTGGCGCTCCGATCGCCGTGCTCGGCGCAGGAAACTGGGGCACGGTCCTCGCGCACCTGGCCGCGCAGTCCGGTCACGAAGTGCGGCTGTGGTCTCGCGATCCCGCGCAGTGCGCGGAGATCAACGAGACGCACATCAATTCAAAGGGCATCGCGGCGCTGCGCATCGATGATCGCGTGCGCGCCGAGCCCGACCTTCGGCGCGCGGTCGACGGCGCGGGGATGATCGTCGTGGTGATCCCGTCGCAGGCGTTTCGAGAGGTGAGTCGAAAGCTCGGAGACGTGCTCGACCCGCGGCAGCTGGTGGTGCACGCGACCAAGGGAATCGAGCTGAAGTCGCACCGGCGCATGACCGAGATCCTCGAAGAAGAGACGTGCGCGCGGCAGATCGGCGTGCTCTCGGGGCCGAACATCGCCGCTGAAATCGCCGAGGGGCTGCCGGCGGGGACCGTGGTGACGTCGCGGTTTCCGCACGTGGTGAAGGCGGGCAAGCAGGTGTTCACCAGCGGCAGGTTCATGGTGTTCGGCGCGAGCGACGTGGTGGGCGTCGAGCTGTGCGGCGCGCTCAAGAACGTGGTCGCGATCGCCGCAGGAATCGCCAGCGGAATGCGCATTGGTGAGAACGCCATGTCCCTGCTCGTCACCCGCGGCCTGGCCGAGATCACCGCCCTCGCCTCGGCGATGGGCGCGCGCCCCGGGACGCTCGCGGGCCTCGCGGGCGCGGGCGATCTGATGGTGACGTGCCGCAGCCATCACTCGCGCAACCACCGCGTCGGCGAGGCGCTCGCGAAGGGCGACTCGCTCGACGCCGCCGTGGCCCGACTGGGGATGGTCGCCGAGGGCGTCACGACGGCGATCGCCGCGAAGGAGCTTGCTGCAGAACACGCGATCGAGTGCCCTGTGCTCGAGCGGGTCTACCGGGTGCTTCACGAGGGGATCGCGCCCACGATCGCGCTCGACGAGCTGCTGCGAATGCGGGCCGGTCGCGACGTCGCGTGGGCCTGAGAGGGGGATCGCGCGCTACGCGGCGCGATCTTCGTCGACGATGCGAACCCGTGATCGCGATCGATCGCAGCAGCGACGCGCGCGTCGACCGCTTCCGCAGGGGCACGGGCGATTGTGCGGGTGCCGTTGCGAGACGAGCCCGCGCAGGGCGAGCGCCGCGCGCCGAGCGCTGTCGAGCGCCTCGATCACCTCTTCGCCTCGACGCCACTCGCGCTGCTTGGGCGTCAGCGATTCGAGCGCGGCGCGGTCATGGTCGTCGAGCGCGGCGCGCAGTCGAACCAGGGCCCACGCGGCGCTCCACAGGTCGAGCGCGACGCGAGGCTCGACCGCGAGGCCCTCGGGTCGGCGCGCGATGTACGAGACGCCGCGGGCCCAGCGCGCGAGGTAGCGAAGCACGAGGGCCTGGCGAATCAACGGCTCGATCGCGCAGAGCTCGCGCAGCGTCTCGACCAGGGACGGCGCGAGCATCGCGCCCGAGTGCTCGATCGCGGTGACGACCGAGAGCCAGCGCTCGTCGAAGGTGGGCGAGAGCTCGCGGAGAAGGTCGCTCCAGTAGGCGCGACGGGCGTGCTCGATGTGCGCGCGAGCGATGACGGGCCACGGTCCGTTGGCCCAAGCGCTCGCGAGACACGTGACAAACTGCCCGTCGAACGCCGAGATCACCCGCGGGCCTGCGGGGTCTTCGGTCATCGCGAGCGCAAAGCGCGTGGACTCGTCGCCGACCGCAGCGTGTTCGATGGCCGCGACGACGATCCACGGGTGGCGAAAGAGCTCGAGCGCCAGCGCCGCGTCTGCGTCATCGAATCGATCGAGCCTCGACACAAAGTGATCGTCGCGTCCCATGAACAACCTCGCGACGCCCCTTCTCTGGTCGGCTTCGCGGCTGGTTGCGTGGGCGGTGAATTTTTATGCGCCCCAGAATCCGGGGTTGGCGCGCGCGAGTCCTTCGGCCGTCGCCTGCTCGATCAGCGCCTCGTCGCCATCGTCTGCGTCGACCATCGCGTCGAAGCGCGCCGCGTCGAACTCGCGCTGCTCGAGCCTGGGAACGTGCGTCGTCAACGCGATCGCCGGCGTGTTGGTGGCGACGAACTCGGGCGTGGTGTCCACGGTGTGCAGCATCATCGAGGGCAGCGGCGCGAACCCGTGGCGACCGAAGCGATAGGTGCACGCCCACATTTTCAAGTTTGCCCGCTGCATCCACTGGCCGGGCATGAAGCGATAGCCCGCGTCGAAGTAGGACTTCGACTGGCGGTGCTCGCGGATTTGCTCGGGCGTGAGCCTTTCGTCGAGCCTGCGCGGGTCTTGCGGATGCAGCGTCGAGCCGGGCTCGGGGTCCGCCACGAGCTGTCCCTTCGCGTACACCGGAACGTACAAGACCCACGCCCCGTCGATCCCCACGAGCGGCGCGCACCCGCGCTCCCACAGCGCGATGAGCGGCGTCCAGGGCGAGCTCTCGTTGCGCAGCGCGACGGTGAGCGCCTCGAGAAAGAGCAGCTCTCCGCCCACCGTGAGCGCCGAGCTTCGATCGTTGCCGCGGTAGAGGTAGCTGCGCAGCCGATGGATCATCTGCGAGTCCGCGCGATCGTCGAGGGGCCGTCGCCCGCGCGCCGCGGACTGCGCGGACGCGAGGATCGCCGCGCAAATCGCTGAGCCGAATCGCTCGCGCGCCTCGGACAACGTGCGCCGTCGCCAGCGCTCGAGCCCCTCGAGCCACGCGAGCGCCGAGGCGCTGTAGGCTCGGTCGGTCTCCCACGGATAGCCGTCGTGCGCGCTGTATCCAGTGTCGAAGCGCGCCTCGTAGAGCGAGCGGCGCACGCGCAGCGGAGCGCTCTCGATCGCCTCGCCGCCGAGCCGTCGAACGCACTCGAAGTGCTCGTCGATGCGGTCCGCGATGAACGACAGCGCGCTCTCGTCGAGCACGCTCATCGAGACGTCCGGCTGAAGAAACCGCATCGTCGCGAAGCGGTCGAACAGCACCTCGAGCCCCCGCGGATTGACGTCGCTCACGGCGCGAGAGTGTACCTCGTGGCGCGAAGGGCCCTACGGCAACGAGGGCTTCTTCTTCGGCGCGAAGATGAACTTCTTGCAGTGCGGGCAGCGTGCGTCGGCGCCCGCTTCTTCGCGAAGCGGCCCGGCGAGCGCCCCCGTAAAGAACAAGATAAACGGGATGGCGATCATGCCGAAGCCCTTCAGCACGAAGATCGTGATCGGCATGCTGCCCCAGAACACCCACTCGGCCACGCGCCACTTCCAGTGGGGTTTGTTAGGGATCACCCACTGATTGCACGGCTCGCAGAACCAGTGATCGTGCGAGGGCCGAAGCGCCAGGTCGTTGGAGGTCTCCACAGCAGTCACGGTCGATCCGCGGCATTCCCGAACAGCTGGCGCGGCACCGATCGACGCCGAATGCATCGATCGTGACGTCGCGGGAATCAGTTGTTCGGCGATGCGATCTAGGGTGGTTATACCGCACGGTCGAGGGGCTGGCGCGGCCCGCGCAGACCTTTCGCTGAGTTACCATCGCCCGTCGATGAACCAGCGCATTGCCTTGCAAACGATCGCCTCGCTCTCGCTCGTGGGACTGGCTGCGTGCAGCACGCCCACGCTTCCGTCGCAGGACGCCAGCCCCGACCGCGCGGCGCCCGACGGGTCTTCGCAGCCCGACGCCGCGGCGATGGACAGCGGATCGGGCTCGATGGACGCCGCCGCACAAGACGCGCTCTCGCCGCCAGACGCTTCGCCGGACGCCGCGAGCGACGGCGCGCAGGACGCGGGCGACGACGCGATGCCCGAAGAGGACGCCGGCCCCGAGACAGGGCGCACGCTGACGTTCGTGCTCAACCGGCTCACGATCGAAGCGTCCGGGGGCACGACGTTGGCCGGCTACAATTTCGACGGGATTTTCTCGGGTCCGACGACGCCTCGCTCGTGCTCGCACGCCGACGTCGGCTCGTCGCTCGACCTCGATCAGAACCAGCCCGTCGCGATGATCGACCCGGCGACGGGGCGCGCGAGCGGCCCATCGAGCCCGTGCATGCTGAGCGCGACGTGCAAGGGCGGGGTCGACAACGTGCTCCCCGAGATCGCGGATTTCGTCATGAGCAGCGCGAGTCAGGACGTGCGCGCCAACGCGCAGCGGATGATCGACACGGGCGAGATCGCCTTCGTCGTGCGCGTCTCGGGCGTCGATGATTTGATGACCGATCCGTCGGTGACGATGCGCGTCTACGAGGCGTTTCCCACGTTTTCGACCGGGTGCACGTCGGTGATGCCCGACCGCGAGTACGCGATCGCGCAGAGCTCGCTCGTGGCGGGGGCGACCTCGATCGATCAGGCGCGGTTCAGCGTGCGCGCGAGCATCGTGGGGGGACGGCTCATCCCGCGCGCGGGAGCCTCGCTGCGACTGCCGGTGGGCCCGGGCGTGGAGGTGGACGTCAACTCGGCGATCCTGCGCGCCAACCTGAGCGAGACCGCGCTCAGCAGCGGAAACCTCGGCGGTTACGCGCGCGGCGGGCAGTTCTACGACGCCGTCGTGATGATGAACCCGAGCCTCGCGCCGCTCGCGGCGATCGCGATCGGACAGTTCGTCGACCTCGAAGAGCCCATCCCTGCGCCCGGAAGCACCTCGGGCTTGTGCTCGCGCACCTCGGCGCGTCCTCCGCAGTTTGGAAACATCGGGATCGGCGCGCTCTTCAGCGCTGTGCGCGCGACGGTGGCCGCGACGCCCGCGGCGGCGCGCGGCGTGGGGACGTGCGGATCGATGTGATTTCCACGGTCGTTGAGTGCGCGCACCAATGATTCTGAGCTGAGAATTCGCTGATTTTGTGGGCCCTCGAGCGGCTCGCGGTACGCTCGCGCGCGATGAACGCGCACCACGCTCTCACCCTCGTTCGACGGTCACGCACTTCGATCCTGCTCGCGATGGCCTCGTCGCTCGCGCTCGCGTGCTCGACGCCTCCTGCGCCCAACGACGGCTCGTCCGGCAACGACGGATCGACGGGCTCGAACGACGGCGGCGGCGGAGGGACCAACGACGGCTCGATGGCCGGCAACGACGGCGGAAGCGGCGGCGACAGCGGCGGCGGCAGCGGTCGCACGGTGCCCGTGGGGCACTGCGGAGCGCGGACGGGCCTGTACTTTCCCGAGAGCTCGTGGGTGTACACGGACGTCAGCTCAGCGCCGGTGCGAGCGAACTCTGCGGCGACGACCGCGTGGCTCGAGGGCGCGGGCGGCTGGGGCAACTCGAACCGCTTTCAGCTCGACACGAGCTTCGTGATCAACGACGCGACGCGCGACGCGCGACGGTACGTGAGCTCGGACGCCGACCCGATCATGTACAGCCCGGACTGCGATCCCAACGTGGCGTTTCCCCTGGTGGCGGGCGGGCGAATCGAAGGGCAGCCCGGCTACGTGTGCCCCAATCGCGCGGCGGGACGCATCACCGAAGACTGCCACTTGATCGTCGTCGACTTCGACAACAACAAGCTGCTCGAAGGGTACGCCGCGACGTTCGAGCAAGATCGACTGTTCACCAACTGCTCGATCGCATGGGACATGACGCGCGATGTGTGGGGCGCGCCCCCGGCGGCGGGCTCGATGTTGCCGCCGGTGTCTTCGCGCAACTGGGGGATCGGCCGAGATTGCACGGGGCCGGACGCGGCGGGGTTTCCGATCGCGCCGCTGCTCATCACGATCGGCGACGTGATGCGCGGCCGCGTCGAGCACCCGATTCGCTTCGCGCTCCCCAACGGTCGCATGCAGCGCGCGGCGGCGATGGGCCAGCCCGGCCCCGTGTACGTGTGGCCCGCGACGCACGCAGGAGGCCCCACAGCCAACGATCCCAACGCGCCCATCTATGGCTCGCGTTGGCGTCTGCGCGCGGGCTTCGACCCCGCCTCGCGCGGGCTCGACCCGAGCAACCCCGTCGTTCGCGCGGTCGTGTACGGACTGCAGCACTACGGAATGCTCCTGGCCGACGGAGGCGAGATCGCCCTCATGGCCGAGGACTCGACGGGCTGCTCTGCCTCGTGGGACTCGCTCTGGGGACCGCGCGGCTCTCGCGTGCTCGACGGCATCCGCCCCTCGGACTTCGAGATCATCGACACCGGCGGGACGGAGAACGGCTACGACTGCGCCCGCAACAACTCGCGCTGAGCGATAAGTCACTTTGACAGTGATTTCACAGGATGACTACGGGTCAATTCAATCCAACTGACTCGCGGTCATCGACGCTCACAGCTCGCGAATGAGCACCTTGCTCTTGCGCTTCTTGTCGTAGCGAGCCTGGCGCGCCTCGGGCAGGTCCGAGGGCTTGGAGGGGACGAAGCCGCGCTCGCGAAAGAAGTGGCTCGTCTGCGTGGTGAGCACGAAGAGCTTCTTGATCCCGCGCTTCTGCGCGACCTCGGCGATCTGCTCGACGAGCTGCTCGCCGCGGCCCGCCTCGCGATAGCTGGGATGGACCGCGAGGCAGTAGAGCTCGGCCATCTGTTCGGGCTCGAAGGGCTCGAGCGCCGCGCAGCCGATCACCATCTTGTCGCGTTCGATGACCAAGAAGCGATCGACCTCGTGCTCGAGGGTCTCTTGCGTGCGGCGCACGAGAAATCCCTGCTCTTCGAGCGGGCCCAAGAGCGCGAGCAGCGCGGGGATGTCGTCGAGCTTGGCGGGCCGGAGGCCTTCGTACTGCTCGGAGGTGACGAGCGTCCCGCGGCCTTCACGGGTGAAGAGCTCTTGGAGGATGGCGCCGTCCAAGCGGCGCTCGACGAGGTGCACGCGGCGCACGCCTTCGCGGCACGCGCGCGCGGCGGCCTCGAGGTGCTTCACCGTGTCGGGGTTGAGGTGCTTGGCGTCCTTCGCGAGCTCGACCGCGTCCGCGGGGCTGAGCTGCGGAATCAAGCGATTGCGGCGGTCGACCGCGCCCTTTCCCTCGACGAGGGCGATGAGCTTGTCGGCGTTGAGCGCGCTCGCGGTGGCCGAGGCGACCTCGTGTGACGAGAGGTTGAACACCTCGCCCGTCGGCGAATATCCCAGCGGAGAGAGCATCACGATGTCCGAGGCGTCCAAGCGAGCCTTGATCGCGTCGACGTCGATGCGGCGCACCGAGCCGGTGAGGCCGTAGTCCACGCCCGCGCGCACTCCCCAGGGGCGGGCGAAGACGAAATTGCCGCTCGCGACGCGGATGCGCGCGTGGGCCATGGGCGAGTTGGGCAGCCCCATGGAGAGCAGGCCTTCGATGCGGCCGCGGATGTTTCCGACGGCGTCTTCGACGCAGGACATCGTGGCGCGATCGGTGACGCGCGTGCCCATGTGAAAGCGCGGCTTGATCTTGCGATCGCGCAGGCGCTTCTCGATCTGGGGGCGGCTCCCGTGCACGAGCACCAGGCGCACCCCGAGCGCGTGCAACAACGCCACGTCGTGAATGAGCTTGGGAAAGTTCTGGTCCACCACCGCCTCTCCGCCGAACATCACGACGAACGTGCGTCCGCGATGCGCGTGGATGTACGGGGCGGACAAGCGAAAGAATTCGACGAACGAGGTAGGAGCTTCCACCGACGTTTCGCACGATACTCGAACGCCCCGAGAGGTTCACCATGCTCGTCAACATTGGCGCGAAGCGATCGAACGAAGACCTGCGCGAGCTGTTGCTCGACTGTCACAAGAAGATCCGCGCGTTCTCTGCGCTCGCCGTGACGCTGAGCGAGCGCGAGGACGTCGCGCCCCAAGAGGTGACCGACGCGTGCGAGCGGTGCGCGCGGTACTTCACCGAGGCGCTGCCGCTGCACGTGGCGGACGAGGACGAGAGCATCGTTCCCCGCATGAAAGACAGGGCCGACGGCGCGGTGCGCGAGGCGCTCTTGACGATGAGCGACGAGCACACAAGGCATCGGCCGATGCTCACAGCGCTGCTCGCGGCGCTCGCTGCGATGCGCGAGCGAGGGTCCACCACAGAGACGCGCGCCGCGCTTTCAGCGATCGCCCCAGCGGTTCAGCGCGAGTTCGAGGCGCACTTGCAGCGAGAAGAGACGGTGATCTTCGCCGCGCTGCCAACGGTGCTCAGCGCAGACGCGCAGCGAGAGATCATCGCCGAGCTGCGCGCGCGCCGCGCCGCGAGGGCATAGACCGCATCGCCGGCGAATCGTCGTCGGCGCAGCGACCAAGACAGAGAGAGGGAAGAGCAGAGCTATGTCGATCCAGTCGAAGACCATCATCGTTTGCGGATACGGCCCGGGAATCTCCGACGCGGTCGCGCGCAAGTTCGGCGCCGAGGGCTACAACGTCGCGCTCGTCGCGCGCTCGGCGGACAAGCTCGCCGCTGCGGTCGCGGCGCTCGAAGCGAAGGGCGTGAAGGCGGCGGCGTTCTCGGCGGACCTCGGAGATCCATCGGCCGTCGCCGCGACGATCGCGAAGGTGCGCGAGAAGTTCGGCGCGATCACGACGGTCCACTACAACGCGTACACGGGCGGCGACGGAGATCTCACGAAGACGAGCGCCGCGGGCCTTCGCAAGAGCTTCGACGTCTCGGTGACGGGATTGCTCACGGCGGTGCAGAGCGCGCACGCGGACCTCAAGGCCGCCAAGGGCTCGGTGCTCGTGACGGGCGGCGGGTTCTGCTTCTACAACCCCGCGGTCGACGCGATGGCGACGCAGTTCAACTCCGCCGACCTCGCGATCGGAAAGGCCGCGCAGCACAAGCTCGTCGGCCTGCTCGCCGAGAAGCTCAAGAGCGACGGGATCTACGTCGGCGAGGTCGTCGTGATGGGCATGGTGAAGGGGACGGCCTTTGATTTCGGCAACGCGACGCTGAGCGCGGACGACATCGCGGCGAAGTTCTGGGCGCTCGACACCGCGCGCGACACGCTCACGGTCAACTTCGGCTGAGCGCTCCGAGCAGCGCGCAGCGATCGCGCGTCCGGTACGATGCTCTCGGGCACCGATGAAGATCGCGATCGTGAGCATGGACACCCGCGGCGGAGTGCAGCCGTACGTCGCCCTGGCGCGAGGGCTCTGCGAGGCGGGGCACGAGGTGCGAGCGATCGCGCCGGCGGACCTCGCGTCGATGTTCGAGGGGAGCGGAGCTTCGATCGCGACGCTCTCGGCGAGCATCGAGTCCGTGGTGCGCGGGACGAGCGCGACCGAGAAGGGGGCGCTCGCGAGCATCGCCCTGGCGGCGCGCGAGCTGCCCAAGCGCATCGGGACGTTTACGAGAGAGGCGCTCGCTGCGTGCGAGGGCGTCGACGTGATCACCGGCGGAATCGGGGGAATGGTCGTCGCGCTCTCGGTCGCAGAGAAGGTCGGAGCGCGCTTCGTCGAGACGCACTTGCAGCCGGTGGGGGCGAGCACCGACGCGTATCCGGGGGCGATGTTCGCGGGCGTTCCGTCGTGGAGCGGGGCGCTCGGGATGCGCGCGAGCCACTGGCTGTCGGAGCAGGCGATCTGGCTGCCGTTCGCGCCGTTGATGAAGCGCGCGCGCAGGGAGGTGCTGGGCTTGAGCGGCGCGGCGCGAGCGCACTTGGGGCAGCCTGTGCTCTATGGGTTCAGCCCGCGCGTGGTCCCGGTGCCCGCGGCAGGCGAAGGACAGCGCGCGCGGATCGTCACGGGATACTGGTTTTTGCCTGCGCCCGCAGCGTGGAGGCCGTCTCCCGAGCTCGAAGCGTTTGTGTCCGCGGGCGGACCGCTGGTGAGCATCGGCTTCGGGAGCATGTCGAGCGACGACCCCGCGAAGGTCACCGAGCTCGTCGCGAGCGCGGTGCGCTCGGTGGGCGCGCGCGCGGTGCTGCTCTCGGGCTGGGGCGCGCTGCGTGAGGTCTCGGGCGGGGATCTGTTCTGCGCAGAGGCGATCCCGCACGACTGGCTGTTCGCGAAGATGAAGGCCGTCGTGCACCACGGGGGCGCGGGGACGACGGGCGCCTCGCTGCGAAGCGGCGCGGTGTCGATCGTCGTTCCGTTTACGATGGACCAGCCGTTTTGGGCCGCGCGCGTCGAGCAGCTCGGCGTGGGCCCGACGCCCATCGCGCGAAAGAAGCTCGACCGCGACTCGCTCGCGCGCGCGCTCGACCGGGCGCTGAGCGACCGCGCGATGCAAGCGCGCGCAAGCGAGCTCGGCGAAGCGATCCGCGGCGAAGACGGCGTCGGCAACGCCGTGCGCGCGTTCAACGCGCTCGCGTAAACGAGCTCGCTTGCCATCGCGCCCGGCGTGCTCTATCGTCACTTTACGATAAGAGATGACCACGCGAGCGAGCGACAACGGACCCGCTTGTTGCGGGCCCGCCGAAGAGAAGCCCGACCTGCGCCCGATCGAGGGAGACGCCGCGGACGAAGAGCTCGCGATGCTGACCAAGGCGCTCGGACACCCGGCGCGCGTGAAGATCCTGCGCATCTTGATCCGACGCGATGCCTGTGTTTGCGGCGACATCGTCGACGAGCTCCCGCTCGCGCAGTCCACGGTCTCGCAGCACCTGAAGGTGCTCAAGGACGCAGGGCTCATCCGCGGAGAGATCGACGGTCCGCGCGTCTGCTACTGCATCGACCCCCGCGCGCTGCGCAGGCTCAAGGCCCTCATCGGCGGCCTGTGAGCCCCTTTTTTTCACTCGTTCATCGTATATCGGCGATCAACGAACGATCCCACTCGAACGCGAACTCGAGAAGCACGGCGCCTCACGATGCCCGATGACACCAGCGCGGACAGCCACCGCACGAACAAGCTGAGCTTTCTCGATCGCAACCTCACGCTGTGGATCTTCTCGGCGATGCTGCTCGGGGTGGCGCTCGGAACCTTCGCGCCGTCTGTCCCCCGCGCGCTCGAACGCATGAGCGTCGGGACGACGTCGATCCCCATCGCCGTGGGGCTCGTGTTGATGATGTTTCCGCCGCTCGCGAAGGTTCGCTACGAAGAGCTGCACCGCGTGCTCGAAGCCAAGCGAGTGCTCGCGTTGTCCCTCGTGCAAAACTGGATCATCGGGCCGCTGCTCATGTTCGCGCTCGCGGTCATCTTCTTGCGCGATCAGCCGCAGTACATGCTGGGACTGATCCTCATCGGCCTCGCGCGCTGCATCGCCATGGTCATCGTGTGGAACGACCTGGCCCGCGGCGACCGCGAGTACTGCGCGGGCCTCGTCGCGTTCAACTCCATCTTTCAAGTGCTCTTCTTCTCGCTCTACGCGTACGTCTTCGCGACGCTGCTCCCGACCGCGCTCGGCCTCCGCTCGGCGGTGGTCAACATCTCGATGGCGCAGATCGCAGGCAGCGTGGCGCTCTACCTCGGAGTGCCGTTCGCCGCGGGATTTCTCACGCGAAAGCTCCTCGTCCGCGCCAAGGGACGCGAGTGGTACGAAGAGCGATTCGCGCCCAAGATCAGCCCGATCACCCTCGTCTCGCTGCTCTTCACGATCGTCGTGATGTTCTCGCTCAAGGGCGCGGCCATCGTTCGACTCCCGCTCGACGTCGTGCGCATCGCGATCCCGCTGCTGATCTACTTCGTGCTCATGTTCGGCGTCTCGCTCTTCATGGCCAAGCGCGTCGGCGCCAGCTACGAGCAGTCGGCCACGCTCTCGTTCACCGCGGCGTCCAACAACTTCGAGCTCGCCATCGCCGTCGCCATCGCGAGCTTCGGAATCTCCAGCGGCGCCGCGTTCGCCGCGGTCATCGGCCCGCTCGTCGAAGTGCCCGTGCTCATCGGCCTCGTTCGCGTCTCGCTCTGGGCCAGGCAGCGCTACTTCTCGCCCGCGGTCAGCATTCACTGAGGTTCAGTCATGGGCAACATCCCCGAGAGCATCTTGTTTTTGTGTGTCGCAAACTCAGCCCGCAGCCAGATGGCCGAGGGCCTCGCGCGCTGGATCTTCGGTGATCGCGCGCGCGTGCAGAGCGCGGGCAGCGCGCCCTCGACGGTCAACCCGTACGCCATCGAAGTGATGCGCGAGCTCGACATCGACCTCTCGACGCACCGATCGAAGTCCGTCGAGACGATCGATCCATCGACGGTGACGACGGTGATCACGCTGTGCGCAGAGGAGGTCTGCCCGGCGTTTTTGGTGGCCGCGCAGCGGTTGCACTGGCCGATCCCCGACCCCGCGTCGAGCGACCCGTCGCTGTCACGAGACGAGATGCTGACGCGCTTTCGAACGGCGCGCGACACGATCCGCGCGAAGCTCGAGCGCCTTCGCGACGAAGGAGCCGCGTCGTGAGCGAGGCTGTCACGGTGAGCCCGGCGATCGACGCCGACCGCGCGTCGGTGGTCGCGCTCTTGGAAGAGTGCGGGCTTCCGACGAGCGACATCGACGAGCTGTTTCCCAGCGCGTTCGTCGTCGCGAGGGAGGGCGGCGCGCTCGTGGGGGTCGCCGCGGTCGAGCTGCACGGCGCGGACGCGCTGCTTCGATCCGTGGCCGTCCGCCGCAGCGCTCGTTCGCGCGGAGTGGCGCGGCGGCTGGTCGACGATCGGCTGCGCTCTGCGCGATCACAGGGCGCAAGGACGGTCGCGCTGCTCACGACGAGCGCGGCGCCGTTCTTCGAGCGCCTGGGATTTCGCAGGCAGAACCGCGACGATCTCTCCGATGAAATCTGTCGCAGCTCGCAGTTCACCTCCGTGTGCCCTGCGAGTGCGACGTGCATGACCCTCCAGCTTTCGAAGGACGACACCATGAACGAGACGAAGAACGACGAGATCCGCAGCACGGTCCGCGAGCAGTACGCGAAGGTCGCCAACGCCACGGAGGCGAGCTGCTGCGCGCCCGGCTGCTGCGGCCCCAACTTCGACGTGAGCAACGCCGAGAAGCTCGGCTACAGCGCCGAGGACATCGCGGCGCTCCCCGACGGCGCGAACATGGGCCTCGGCTGCGGAAATCCCGCGGTGATCGCCGCCCTCCGCGAAGGCGAGACCGTGCTCGACCTCGGCGCAGGCGGAGGCATCGACTGCTTTCTCGCCTCGAAGAAGGTGGGCGCGAAGGGAAAGGTCATCGGCGTGGACATGACCCCTGCGATGGTCACCAAGGCCCGCTCCAACGCGGCGAAGGGCGGATACGGCAACGTTGATTTTCGCCTCGGCGAGATCGAGCACCTGCCCGTCGCGGACAACAGCGTGGACGTGATCTTGTCCAACTGCGTCGTGAACCTGAGCCCCGACAAGGACGCGGTGTTTCGCGAGGCGTTTCGCGTGTTGAACGACGGGGGGCGCCTGGCGATCTCGGACATCGTGCTGCTCGCGCCGCTCCCCGAGACGCTCAAGTCCTCGGTCGACGCGCTGACGGGCTGCGTCTCTGGGGCGATCGAGGTCGCGGCGATCGAGCGATCGCTGCGCGCGGCGGGGTTTTCGTCGGTCGACGTCGCGGTCAAAGAAGAGAGCCGAGAGTTCATCAAGGACTGGCTGCCCGGCTCGGGCGCAGAGAATTTTGTCGCGTCCGCGGCGATCACCGCCACCAAGGGGACGCCTCGGGTCGAGCCGGCGAAGGTGCAAAAGCAGAAGGTAGCTCTCGGGACGAAGCCCGAGGCATGCTGCGCGCCGGGATGCTGCGATCCCAAGGAGTGAACGCTGAGTGACTTCGAGCTCGACCCGCATGCTCGCGCTGCTGCGCGGAATCAACGTCGGAGGAAAGAACAAGGTCCCGATGGAGGACCTGCGCTCGATCGCCGCGGCGTTGGGCTTCACCGACGTGAGCACGTACATCCAGAGCGGCAATCTGGTGTTTTCGTCGACGCTCGGCGCGAGCGAGTGCGAATCTGCGCTCGAAGAGGCGATCACCGCGAAGTTCACGCTGAAGATTCCGGTGATCGTTCGCACGCGCGAGCAGTGGGCGCGCTACGCGAAGGGCAGCCCGTTTGGTGACGCCGAGCGCGAGCGGCCGAACATCCTGCACATCGCCGTGAGCAAGAGCCCCCTGGCGAAGGGCGCGATGGAGGCGCTCGCGCGGTTCACCGCTGCGGGAGAGCGCGTCGAGGCGCTCGACGACGCGCTGTGGATCGATTTCAACGAGGGCGTGGGGCGCAGCAAGCTCACGCCCGCGGTGCTCGACCGCGCCGCGGGCAGCCCGGTGACGGCCCGCAATTGGAACAGCGTGGTCAAGCTCGCGGCGCTATTGGGCTGAGCAGCGAGGCGACGGAGCTCTCTCGCGCTGCCGGTGAGCGGCTCGCACCCGCGCTGCCGCGCGAGGGAGCGAAGCGACGGAGCCCCCACCCGCGCTGCCGCGCGCCCGGTTGGCAGCCCCCACCCGCGCTGCCGCGCGAGTGAGCGAAGCGACGGAGCCCCCACCCGCGCTGCCGCGCGCCCCGCCCCCGCAGAGCGAGGGCGGCGGCTCTGCATTGCGAAAACAGCGGTAGAATTGACTGCGTTGATCGCAGGGTGCCCTTGCTCTGCAAGGGCTTCGGTGGAGTCGATTGCCACCACGCGCTGAGCGAAGCGGCTCTGCCGATCGTGGTTTGCGCCGAGTGTTCGCATTGCGTTGGGTCGTGTTGCGCGGTGTTGTGCTGCGCAGTGTTGTGCTGCGCAGTGTTGTGTTGCGAGCAACTCTGAGCACCGAAGAGACCTTGCAGAGCAAGGTCTCCGTGCGATCAACGCAATCAACTCCACCGCTGTTTTCCCAATGCAGAGCCGCCGCCCTCGCTCTGCGGGGGCGGGGCGCGCGGCAGCGCGGGTGGGGGCTCCGTCGCTTCGCTCCCTCGCGCGGCAGCGCGGGTGGGGGCTCCGTCGCTTCGCTCCCTCGCGCGGCAGCGCGGGTGGGGGCTCCGTCGCTTCGCTCACTCGCTCGGCAGCGCGGGTGCGGGCCGCTCACCGGCAGTCCGAGAGGGCCCCGTCTCGCTCTGCAAGACGTGCGGCGCTCGAGCGCGGTAAGACTCTGCGCCCTCATGCTCAGCACCACCCGACTCGCGAAGTCCTACGGCGCGCGAACGCTCTTCAGCGACGTCTCGCTCGAGCTCGACGAAGGCTGTCGATACGGCCTCGTCGGCGCCAACGGCTCGGGAAAATCCACGCTCATGAACATCCTCCTCGGTCGCGACACGCCGACCGAGGGCTCGGTGCTCATCCCCAAGCGAGTCCGCGTCGGCGCGCTTCGGCAGGACCAGTTTCTCGAGGACAACGAGCGGATCGTGGACGTGGCCGCGAAGGGGGACGCGACGGTGTGGGCCGCGCTTCGCGAGCTCACGGCGCTCGAGCACGACCACGGCGATCCGCATCGCATCGCCGAGCTCGAAGAGCTCATCCGCGCGCACGACGGCTACACGCTCGAAGCGCGCGCGAGCTGGATTCTCACAGGGCTGGGCATCCCCGCGAACGTGCACCGCGAGCCGCTCTCGACGCTCTCGGGCGGGTTCAAGCTGCGCGTGTTGCTCGCGCAAGCGCTGCTCGGCGGACCAGAGCTTTTGCTGCTCGACGAGCCGACGAATCACTTGGACATCTTGTCCATTCGTTGGCTCGAGAAATTTCTCGCGGACTACCGCGGGTGCGCCGTGGTGATCTCGCACGACCAGCGGTTTCTCGACAACGTCGCGACGCACGTGCTCGACGTGGACTACGGGACCGTGACGAAATACACGGGAAACTACCGTGCGTTCGTCACGCAGAAGCACGCCGAGCGCGAGCGCCGGCAGAAAGAGATCGACAAGACCGAGGCGCTGATCGCGCACAAGCGCGCGTACGTCGAGCGCTTTCGGTACAAGGCCAGCAAGGCGAGCCAGGCGCAGAGCATCCTGAAGCAGCTCGACAAGATCGAGGTCGACGAGCTCGAGGACAGCACGCGACGCGAGCCGCACTTTCGCTTCGAGATCGAGCGACCGAGCGGAAAGGACGTGCTCGAGATCGAGGCGCTCTCGAAGAGCTACGGCGACAAGCGCGTGCTGCAATCGCTCTCGATGACCCTGCGTCGCGGCGACCGCCTCGCGGTCATCGGCCCCAACGGACTGGGAAAATCCACGCTGTTGCGCATCGCCGTCGGCAAGCTCGCCCCTGACTCGGGCGCGGTTCGCTGGGGGCACGAGGCGCGCGTCGGCTACTTCGCGCAGGACCACGGGGAGGTCCTCGACGACCCCGAGCAGACCGCCCTCTCGGTGATGGAGGCCGTGAAGCCCAGAGAGTCCGTCGCGTTCGTGCGCAAGCACCTGGGCGCGGTGCTCTTCTCGGGCGACGATGTGCACAAGCCGGTGAAGTCTCTCTCGGGCGGAGAAGCCGCGCGGCTGGTGTTCGGGACGCTCATGGCGCAGCAGCCCAACGTGCTCGTGCTCGACGAGCCGACGAATCACTTGGACTTGGAGTCGATCGACGCGCTCGTCGAAGCGCTGCAGTCGTACGAGGGGACGCTTCTGTTCGTCTCGCACGACCGACGGTTCGTGAGCGACGTGGCGACGAGGATCTTGGAGATCAGACCGGAGGGGCCCAACTTCTTTCCGGGCACGTTCGCGGAGTACCTGGAGAAGTGCGGCGACGATCACCTCGACGCCGAGTCGGTCTCGCTGAAGGCGAAGAAGGCGCAGAGCGCCGCCGAGCTCGAGGGCGCGCAGGACAAGCGCAAGGCGTACGAAGAGCAAAAGAAGCGGCGAAATCGCATCGCGCAGCTCCCCAAGCTCAGAGACAAAGCGCTCGCCGCCGTCGAGCAAGCAGAGGCTCGCCGCGCTGAAATCGACGCGCTCTACGGCAGCGACGGCTTCTTCGAGAAGACCAGCAAAGAAGAGCTCGCGAAGCTCGAGGCCGAGCAACAGGCGCTCGGGCCGAAGATCGACGCGCTCATGGCCGAGTGGGAGGCGATCGAAGCAGAGATCGCGACGCTCGAGGCCGAGGAGAATTCGAACCGATGAATCCCAGCGAAATCGCAGCGATGATCAACGCGATGCACAAGGGCACCTTCGCCGAGCACCTCGGCATCGAGCTCATCGAGGCCTCGCGCGACGGCGTGACGGCGAAGGTGACGCTCGGCCCGCAGCACCGTCAGCCGCACGGGATCGTGCACGGCGGCGTGTACGCCAGCGTGATCGAGTCGCTCGCCTCGGTCGGGGCCAACATCGACGCCATGGGCAAAGGGCGGCAGTGCGTCGGCCTGGATAATCACACGTCGTTTGTGCGCGCGTTTCGCGGCGGAGCGCTCGACGGAGTCGCCCGGCCCATCACGCGAGGGAGCCGCACGCAGCTCTGGGAGGTCACGCTCACCAACAGCGAGGGCGCGGTGATCTCGACGGGCCGCGTGCGGTTGCTCGCGCTCGAGCCCGACGCCGAAGTGAGCGGCGAGAAGCTCTCGCTGCCGTCCACCTGAGGACCCGCGGTGCGCAAGCGACTGGCGACGCTGACGCAATGGACAGCGCTCGGCGCGCTCGTGGGTGTCGTGTGCGGCGTGGCGTCGGCGCTGTTTCTCGCGCTGCTCGATCGCGCGACGGGCTTTCGCACGGGCCACGAGCGGGTGGTGTTTCTGTTGCCGCTCGCGGGGCTCGCGCTCGGCGCGGTGTACGAGCGGCTGGGCCAGCCCATCAAGGGCGGAAGCAACCTCGTGATCGACGCGATTCACGATGATGGCCCAGAGATTCCGCTGCGCATGGCGCCGATGGTGCTGTTCGGGACAGTGCTCACGCACTTGTTCGGCGGAAGCGCGGGGCGCGAAGGCACCGCGGTGCAGATGGGCGCGAGCCTCACCGATTGGCTCTCGCATCGGCTGCGCCTCGACCGCGCGACGCGCCGTCGCATGCTCGCCGCGGGCGTCGCCGGAGGCTTCGGCTCGGTCTTCGGAACGCCCGTCGCCGGCGCGGTCTTCGGCCTCGAGTTCGTCGTGCTCGGCCGCGTCGAGTACGACGCCCTGATCCCCGCGCTGATCGCCTCGGTGATCGGCGACCTCGTCACGCGCGCGCTCGGGATCACGCACACTCCGTACCCCACGGTGGCAGCGCTGGCGCTCACGCCGTGGGTGATCGCGAAGTGGCTGGTGTTCGCGGCGGCCGTGGCGGCGACGAGCGCGGCGTTCATCGAGCTGACGCACGCGATCAAGAAGCGAGGAGAGGCGCTGGTCCCGAGGCTGCCCGTTCGGATGATGCTCGGCGGCCTCGCGGTGATCGCGCTCTGGAAGCTCACTGGCACGAGCGAGTACTTGGGGCTCGGCGTGCCGACGATCGTGCGCGCGTTCGATGCGCCGCCGATCGCGCCGTGGGCGTTCGCGCTCAAGCTCTTGTTCACCGCCGTCACCCTCGGAGCGGGCTTCTTGGGCGGCGAGGTGACGCCGCTGTTCTTCGTCGGAGCGGCGCTCGGCGCGACGCTCTCGTCAGCGCTCCACCTCCCGCTGGCGCTGAGCGCCGCCGTCGGGATGGCCGCGGTCTTCGGCTGCGCTTCGAACGCGCCGATCGCGCTCTCGATCATGGCCGTCGAGCTCATGGGCGCCCATGTTCTTCCGCACGTCTTGATTGTGTGTGCTGTCTCGTACGTGCTCTCGGGCCACCGGAGCATCTATCCCTCGCAGCGCCTCGTGCGCGAGAAGACCGGATCGCTGCTCGCCGAGCCCACAGCGGTGCGCGACGCCCACACGCGCGCGAAGAGCAACGACGAGTCACGCACCGCGCAGCCCGAGAACGAGTAGAGTCACCGTGCTGTGACCGCTCGCACCAAGCCTGGCTCGATCACCGTTCGACGAGACGACCCCAAGACCATCTTCGTTCGGATGGAGGGCTACATCGGCGGAGCGCTCGTCGCCGCGCACCGCGACGAGTTCTTGCGGCTGCTCGCGCAGTCGCCGACCCCCATGTGGATCTTCGACCTGATGGACCTCAGCGGCTTCGAGGCGAGCGCGGTCCCCAATGGCAGCGAGTGGTGGCGCGCGTTCAAGTCCGGCGGCGGGACGCACGTGTTCTTCGTCACGCAGTACGGCGCGGCGCGGATGGCGGCCTCGGCCATCGGGTTCTCGGTCGGCGTGAAGATCATCGTGTGCACGTCGATGAGCGAGGCCCGCGCCGAGCTCGCTCGCGCCGGCGGTCCGCCCACGAGACAAGCGCAGACCTGAGCGAGCTCAGCGCTCGAGCATCGACCAGACGAAGTGCGGCGAGTGTCCCTTCACGCGCACCATGCGAACCCAGAGCAGGGTCATGTGCTCGAGGTGCAGGGCCTGCTCGATTCCGCCGACGTCGACGGGCTTCCAGCCGAGCTGCTCGATGAGCGTGGCCACGGTGCCCTTGGCGGCCGCGTCGTTGCCGCAGAAGAGCATCGCGGGCTTGCTGTTGTAATTGGGGTACGACGTGTTCTCGAAGTTCTCGAAGCCGTAGATCGTGAAGGCCTTCACGACGTGGGCCTTGGGCGCGAGCGACTGCACTTTTTGTGAGCCGGACATCTTGCTCTCGAGCCCGTGCGAGAGCCCTGGACCGACGGGGTTGGTGCAGTCGACGAGGATCTTTCCTGCGAGCGCGTCGGCGATGGGCGCGAGGGCGGCTTCGTTGGCGCCGAAGGGCGTCGCGAGAAACACCACGTCCGCCGCGGCCACCGCGTCGCTCACAGGGGCGACCTTGAGCGCCGGGTTGCGCGCGACCGCTTTGGCGATCGAGTCCGAGCCCTCGCCGCTCTTGGCCAGGGTCACTTCGTGCCCCGCCTTCTGCAGGTTGTGAGCGAGGGCGCCGCCGACGTTTCCACTTCCGATGAACGCGATCTTCATGGGCCGAGAGTATCGGACCGCGCCGGTGTTCAGCCAGTGCACGCCCTGCAACTGATACTTTCAATCGCTGCAATACAGGCAGGGATCGAGGTCAGCGCTTCTTGCGGCGGCGCTTGCGCCGCTCGCCCGTTGTGGGGTCGCCCGCGTCGAGCCTGAGCCTGGGCGCCTCGTGTCGATCTGCGGCGCTCTCTTTCGCGGCGCGCACGAAGGCCTCGCGCAGAAATCGATGCGCCGGGTCCGCGTCGAAGCGCGGATGCCACACGAGGCTCAGCGCGTACGGTCGCAGCTCGAGCGGAACCTCGAAGACCTCGAGCGACAGCTCGTCCGCGAACTGCCGCGCGATTCGCTCGGAGATCGTGAGCAGATAGTCCGTTCGCGAGACCATCTGCAGCGCCGTCGTGAAGTACGGGACCGCCCGCGCCACGGTCCGCGCGTAGCCGCGCTCGCGCAAGGCGTCGTCGATGTAGCCGCCCGGCTGCCCGCGCGGAGCGACTTGAATGTGCGGGACCGCGACGAACTGCTCGAGCGTCATGCGCTTGGACACAATCGGGTTCTTCGCGCGCGCGACGCAGACGAAGCGGTCGGTCAACAGCGGGCGGCTGCGCATCTCTGCGGGCAGGTCGCCGTAGATCCCCACGGCGAGGTCCGAGCCGCCGTCGCGCAGCTGCGCGGCGTCGTCCGCGGTGTTGACCACGAACCGCAGCGAAGCGCGCGGCGCTTCTTCGCGCAGCAGCCGATCGACGGCGAGCCCGAGCACCGTGAGCACGTAGTCCGAGACGTGGACGACGAACGTCCGCTCGAGCTCGACGCTCACGAAGGGACGCTCGGGCTCGAGCACGTGGCGCGCCTCGGTCACCACCGAGTGAACCTTGGGCTTGAGCGCGTGCGCGCGCGGCGTGAGCACCATCGAGCGGCCCGAGCGCACCAAGATGGGGTCTTTGAGCCGCTCGCGAATCCGCGCGAGCGCGTGGCTCATCGCCGGCGTCGAGAGCCCCATGCGGCGAGCCGCTCCCGTGACCGAGCCCTCTTGCAAGAGCGCGTCGAGCGCCGTGAGGACCGAGAGGTCTTCGTTTTCGATCATCTGCAAGGATGTTCGACGATCATTGCACGACGTTCAAGTATCAGCGCCTATGCGATGATCTTCCGGTGAGCCTCGAGACGAAGACCGACGTGCAGTTTCGACAGACCGCCGAGGATCCCGCGCCGGCCGTGCTCATTGGACTCGAGCAGAGCGCGTACGACCGCAAGCGGATGGCGCGGCGGGTGCTGCTGTGGATCGGGATCGGAACGGCGATCAACGTGATCGTCGGGGCGATCACCGCGCAGCTGCCGAGCGCGACGTTTCTCGCTCCGCTGCTGTTCGTCGTGGCGCTGGCTGTGTATCTGCTGGCGCGGTTCGCACCAGCGCCGGCGCCGAAATTGAAGTTGATCGACCGCACGTTGCACCGGCTCGACGAGCGCGGAGAGGTCGTCGAGTCGATCGCGGATCTGCGCGGAGAAGTGCAGCCCGTCGTGTGGGGGTTTTCGCACCGAGGCGAGCCGTACTCCGGTCGCGCGCTGGTGCTTCGGTTCGCGAGCGGCCCGCTCGTGGTGGGGCTCTACCCCGCGCCCGGAGCGCTCGAAGGGACGCGCTCGGAGGCTCCGTCGTGGATGATCTCGCAAGAGGACTACGACCTGCTCGTTCGCGCGGCGCAGTTCGACCGCGCGGCGACCGATCGCTGAGCGCGCGTCACGGAGCGCGTCGGGGGTCCCAGCCAGTGGCCGCTCCTTCGTCGAGCGCGTCGAGCTTCGCGAGCGCGCCTTCGTCGAGCGAGAAGTCGAACAGGGCGATGTTCTCCGCGATGCGCGCGGGGCGAACGGACTTCGGGAGCACGACCATCGAGCGCTGCAGTCCCCAGCGCAGCAGCACTTGCGCGGGCGTTCGCTCGGCGGACTGCGCGACGGACTGCACGACGGGGTGAGTCAATCGCGAGGCTTTGGCGAGGGGGCTGTAGGCCTCGACGACGATCCCGTGCCGGGCGCACAGCTCGCGCACGCCGCGCTGCTGATGAAACGGGTGCACTTCGATCTGGTTGACGTCGGGGACGATCGACGAGCGAGCGAGCAGCTCTTCGAGGTGGTGCTCCATGAAGTTGCTCACGCCGATCGAGCGGACGCGGCCTTCGCGCTGCAGGCGTTCGAGCGCGCGCCACGAGTCGAGTCGGCGCTCGGGGACCGGCCAGTGCAAGAGGTAGAGGTCGATGTAGTCGAGTCCGAGGCGCGAGAGCGAGGCGTCGAAGGCGCGCAGGGCGCTGTCGTAGCCTTGGTCGTCGTTCCACAGCTTGGTGGTGACGAAGAGCTGTTCGCGAGGGATTTTGCTAGATCGAATCGCCGCGCCGACGTCGGCCTCGTTGCCGTAGACCCGAGCCGTGTCGACGTGGCGATACCCTCGCTCGAACGCCGCGAGCACCGCTTCGCGCGTCTCGTCGCCGCGCGAAGCGCGAAACACGCCGAGGCCCACGGACGGGATCTCTGCGCCCGAACGCAGCTTGATCGCAGGAGACGCTGTGCCTTGATCCATGGCGGGCTCACATGGCGCAGGCACGCTCGGCTCGCAAGCGGTCAGGGCTCGCGCGAACACCCGCCGAGGCCCGCGAACGCTCGTGGCGCGATCGGCCAGTCGAATGGCGGGATGGGTCAATGGGGCTGGCGCGCTCGGTCGTTAGCGTCTCGGTCATGACTCACCGCAAGACCGTGCTCATCACCGGAACGTCCTCAGGCATCGGCCGCGCCGCGGTCCATCACTTCTCGAACAAGGGCTGGAACGTCGCCGCCACCATGCGCAAACCCGAGCTCGAGCGCGCGCTGCAGTCGCTGCCCAACACGAAGCTGTACGCGCTCGACGTGTGCTCGAACGACTCGATCGAGGGCGCGCTCGACGCGGTCAGCGCGGATTTCGGCGCGATCGACTGCCTCGTCAACAACGCGGGCTACGGCGTAGACGGCGTGTTCGAAGCGATGAGCGACGAGGTGATCGCGAAGCAGTTCGAGACCAACGTGTTCGGGTTGATGAAGACCACGCGCGCGGTGATCCCGCGGATGCGCGCGAACGGCGGCGGCTCGATCGTGCAGGTGGCGAGCATGGGCGGGCGGCTCGCGTTTCCGCTGTTCAGCATCTATCACGGCACGAAATGGGCGGTGGAGGGCTTCAGCGAGTCGCTGCACTACGAGCTTCGTCCGTTCGGCATCCACGTGAAGATCGTCGAGCCCGGCGCGATCAAGACAGACTTCTACGGGCGCAGTCGCGTGTTCGTCGGCGCCGATCGCGACGAGTACCGATCGATCGTCGCCCGAGCCGAGAAGGTCTCGCAGGGCCCCGCGCAGACGGGCGCCGCGCCCGAGCTCGTCGCCGCGACCATCGAGAAGGCCGCGAATCACACAGGACGAAAGCTCCGCTTCGCCGTGGGAGCGCCGGCGCCCATGCTGCTCGCGCTTCGGCGGTTGTTGCCCGAATCGTGGTTCTTCGCGATCGTTCGACAGTCGTATGGGCTCTGAGAGCACGTTGGAGTCGACCGCCGTGGCGCGCAGCAGTGACTATCCGATCGACCCTGGTTGGCGCGCGCTCTGGCGGGACCTGGGCGTCTCGTGGCCGGACGCGCTCAGGCTCGCGAAGCTGCCCGAAGACCTGCTGACGCGACCGTCGCAGACCCTCAGTTCGTCCGAGTATTTCTCGCTGTTTCGCGCGCTCGAGGCGCTCACCAAAGCCCCTCTGTTGCCGCTGCGCATCGTCGAGCGATACGCGGTCGAGTCGTTTCAACCGCCGCTGTTCGCCGCGCTGTGCAGCGCGGATTTCGCGACGGCGGCCGCGCGCATCGCGACGTACAAGCGCTTGATCGGCCCGATGAAGATGGAGCTGCGACGCGCGGCGGACTCGCTCACGGTGGCGCTTCGATGGGTCGATTGCGTCGAGCCTCCGCCCGCGGGGCTGGTGCTGTGCGAGCTCGCGTTCTTGCTGCGGCTCGCGCGCATCGGGACGCGCGAGCCGATCCGCGCGACGAACGTCACGATCGCCGACGCGAGCGCCGCGCTCTCGCGCGAGATCGACGGGTATTTCGGCGCTGCGCTCACGCGAGGCGAAGAGCACTCGCTGACGGTCAGCGTCGAGGACGCGACGCGACCGTTTCTCACGGCCAACGACGAGATGTGGGCGATGTTCGAGCCGTCGCTCAAGCAGAGGCTGTCAGACTTGGACGCGACGGCGAGCACGCGAGAGCGCGTTCGAGCGGCGCTGATCGAGCTCATTCCGGCGGGGCGCACGGCGCTCGCGGACGCGGCGCAGAGGCTCGGCGCGAGCACGAGGACCGTGCAGCGAAGGCTCGGAGACGAAGGCACCAGTTTTCAAGCGGTGCTCGACGACACGCGCAAGGAGCTCGCGCTGCACTACTTGCGACGCACGAGCATCGCGTCGGGCGAGATCGCGTTTCTCTTGGGATTCGCTGATCCGAGCTCGTTTTTTCGCGCGTTTCAGGGGTGGACCGGCGAGACGCCCGAGCGCGCGCGGCAGTCGCTGCGAGGCGCTCACCACTGAACGGCGAGCGGCGTCGGAAATCGCTCGAGCGTCGTCGCGTTGCCGTCCCCGAGCTGACCAAACGAGTTGTCACCCCAGCAGCGAGTCACCCCGTCCATCGTGAACGCGCACGCGTGCTCTTCGCCCGCGCCCATCGCGACGATGTTGCTCAGGCCCACGACGGGCGCCGGCGTCGGAAAGCGGTTCATCCCCACGGGCGGAATCATCCCTCGCCCGAGCTGCGCCCTGCCCCCCTCGCCCCAGCACTGCGCGGTGCCGTCCATGAGCACCGCGCACGAGAAGCGATCGCCGAGC
The DNA here is from genome assembly GCA_046351515.1 of Polyangiales bacterium. Classification (GTDB taxonomy): domain Bacteria; phylum Myxococcota_A; class Polyangia; order Polyangiales. The sequence continues at coordinate 10,553 of JAXLYJ010000037.1, read as the reverse complement.
GCGAGCGAGCGCACGTTGCTCAGGCCCGTGACGGGGACGGGGGTGCTGCGGATCTCCTGCGTTCCGTCGCCGAGTTGACCGGAGATGCCGTCGCCCCAGCAGCGAACGGTGTTGTCCGCGAGCAGCGCGCACACGTGACTGCCGCCCGCGACGACGGCGCGCGCGTTGGTGATCCCCATCACGTCCGTGGGGACTCGCGCCGAGTTGCGCGTGCCATCGCCGATCTGCCCTTCGTTGCCGTAGCCCCAACAACGGATGCTCCCGTTCATGCGCAGCGCGCACGCCGTCTGCGAGTTTCCGCTGCGCGTCGCGGTGAAGCCCATCGTGAGGTCCGTCGCGTCCGTGAGGTTCATCGTCACCACAGGAACGGCGCTGTTCGCGAGGGTGTTCGCGCCGAGGTCCGTCCCGCGGCCCCAGCACCGAACGCCGCGGTCTGCGAGCAGCGCGCACGACGCATACTGCCCCGCCACGACCTTCGTCGCGTTGGTGATCCCCATGACCTGCACGGGCGTCGCAGACGCGTCCATCGCGCCGTTGCCGAGCTGCCCGTTCGATCCGGCGCCCCAGCACCAGACGGTCCCGTCCATGCGCACCGCGCACGCGTGCTCGTAGCCCGTCGAGACGTGCACGAGGTTGCTCGGCATCGAGACGACAGGACGCGGGTGGTCCGTCATGGTTCCGTCGCCGAGCTGGCCAGCGAGGTTGCGGCCCCAACAGCGCAGCGTCCCGTCTTGAATACGCGCACACGAATAGTCCTGCGAGAGCGCGAGCTGCGCCACCGCGGGGCACGAACCAGAGGCGCACGGGTTGGACGAGCCGTCTCCGGTCATCATCGAGCCGTCTTCGCCGGGAGTCACCGCGCCGTCGTTGTTCGCGGTCGCGTCGGGGCTGGACGAGCCGTCAGGGTTGCTCGGCATCGTGGGGCTGCATGCGACGCCGAGCGCAGCGAACAGCGCGGCGCCGATCGAGAGAGCGGTTGCGTTCAAAGTTGAACATCCTCCAGAGGGTCACGCTGCGTCGACGAGCCCATGGCGCAGGGATCGTCCGTCGGTCTCGATCGCAGCTTCAGCGGGGGACGAGCGTCGAGCGCGAGGTCTGACATCGCGCCCCGTGACGCCCCCTCTCTCGCCGTTGCTCACCGCTCTCGTGACGCGCGCGTCGAGCACACCCGTTGCACCTCGTCGTCGCTCACGCTGACCCAGCCGCCAGCCACCAGCGCATCGATCGCGTCTCGCAGCTCGTCCTCGGTGTGCTCGCGGCCGCGGCGCACAAGCTCGCGCAGGGGAATCCCCTCAGCCCCCGCGGCGCACGCGATCGCGTACGCCTCGCGCTCGGCGTCGTCTCCTGGCTGATCGACGCTTCGCTTGGACGCCACGGGCGCCGCGCGTCCGTCCGATTTGCGACCGCGCAGGGCGCCCTCCGTTCCGCGTCCTCGGGCCGCCTCGCCTGCGTCGACGCTCGGCGCGATCGGCCCGCGCTGCGACGAGCCCAACGTGCGAGGGAGCGCTTCGTCGCGCCCCGCGCTCGGAGCCACTGGCGCAACCGGCGGCGCGCCCCCATCGAGCATCGCAGGAGCGACGAGCGCGTCGGGCGTCGACGGCGACGGTTTGTCTTCGAGCGAAGGTGCCTCGCGTACAGCGCTCTCGCCCGCGACGGTCGCCGCGGCAGCGAGTTCGATCGCGCGCTGCGAAGCGAACGCCCGGCGCTGCTCCTCGGGCTCGAGCGAGAGCGATGACGCGGCGATCTCGTCGATCTTCGCGAGCGTCGCCAGCGTACATCCCCGCTGCTCGATCTCTGCGCCGAACAGGATGAGCTCGTCCCAACGGTCGAGCCGCGCGAGCGTGGGCGAGACGAGCTCGAGCGCCTCTTCGACGGTGAGCGGCGCCTGCTTTCGACCACGCAGACGAGTCAGCGTCTCGAACTGCCAACGCACGACGCTCCCGTGAAACCACGCGACCATCGCGCGCGCGGCGAGCGAGCCCGGCGTCGCCCACAGCACGACCGCGGTCGGGTCGTGGGCGGCGGCGCTGCCCGTGACGGTCAACCTTCCGTTCTCGCGCCAGAGGCAGACCGCGGCGGGCTCGTATGCGTTGGGCTTGCGGAGCTGCAGCCCGCGCGCGAGCTGGTCATCACAGCATCCGAAGCGCTGCAGCCGCGCGAGCAACGCGCGCTCGCCCTCGGTCCCGTGAGCGAAGCTCGTCCGCCACCGATGCGACCAGCTCACCTCGCGCGCTGCGACGCGGCGCGCGAGCAACACCACCGCGTTGCCGGCGGACACGAGCGCGCCAGACGAGCCTTCGACCTCGGGCTCGAAGAGCACTGGCTCGGGCTCGAAGTCGCGCATCACCTGCAGTCGCAGCGGCGAGAGGTCCGTCATCCACGCGAGCGTGGGAGCCACCAAGGCGCACAGCCAATCGTCCGAGCGAAGCGTCGCGCGCGCTTGTTCGATCGCAGCCTCGGTGTCCGATCGAGCGTCGGTGAGCGCGAGGCAGATCCGCGGTTCTTCGCTCTCGAAGAGCGCGCTTCGACCGTGAAGATCCAGGGGATCCAGCGCTCGAACGCAGCCTCGCAGCGCCGCCGCGTCGAGCGCTGACGGCGCCTCGAGCCACAGCCCGAGCCGCGCGAGCGCGACGCGCACCGGGTCGCGGTCTGCGCCGCGAACGCTCGTCGCGATGATCGAGCCGAGCGCTTCGTCCGCGCGGGTTCGGTCGTACTCGAGCCGCCGAGCGAGCTCGCGCGCCGCGCAGAGCAAGAGCGCTCCGCATCCGCAGCGAGGGTCGGCGACGATGACCGCAGGTCGCGCGAGCGTCTCGGGTCGCGCGGCGAGCTCGATCGAGAGCCGCGAGATCGCAGCGCTCGCTGCAAATTCGCAGACCGATCGACTCGTGCTCACGACCGATCGAGCGTCGTACGAGCCCGGTGTCTCCCACGAGTCTTCGCGCGGCGCGAGCCGGCCCGCGCGGACGTCGTCGAGCGCGAGGAGCAGCTCGATCGAGTCCATCGCGAGCCAATCGCGATCGGCCGAGAGCACATCGGAGATCGCTGCGAGCGACTCGTCCGCGATGGTCCATGACGAGAGCTCTTCGACGAGCGATTCAGACACGAACACGCCCTCGAACAACGAGAGCGTCGCGCGCAGCTCGCCTTGGTGCGCCTGTCGAACGCGCTGCAAAAACGCGCTCCAGCGGCCGTGCGCAGCCGAGCTCGGGGCGAGCTTCAGCGCGGGGCGAGCGTCGGTCCACGCGAAGAGCGCCGCAGTGGCGACGCACTGCCACACACGAGCGAAGAGGTCGCGCTCAGCGAGCTCTCCGCCGCCGTGCTTCTCGCGAACAACCGTGTTGGCTGGGTTCGAGAGCGCCTCGCGATCCAGCGCTTCGCACGCGCGTTCGAGCGCCGATCGCAGCGTCACCGTGCGTTGCTCGTTCGCGATCGACCCGTCGTCCCCAGCGCCCATCGCTCGATGCTACTGCGCTCTGCCCGGCGATGGGCAGTCGTCAGCGGGCTCTCTTTGCGATCGCGGCCTTCGCCGAGAGGACGCGGGGGCGCTCGTCGTCGCTGACGCTCACCCACCCGCGCTTCGCGAGTGAAGAGATCGCCTCTCGAAGCTCGTCCTCGGTGTGTTCGCGACCGCGACGAACGAGCTCATCGACGGGGATTCCCTCGGAGCCAGCGGCGCACGCGATCGCGTAGGCCTCGCGCTCGGCTTCGTCCTCCGGTTGCTGGACCCGGCGGGCGGAAGCGACGAGCGCCGCGCGTCCGTCCGATGCGCGACCACGAAGAGCGCCCTCTGCGCCGCGCCCCCGAGCCGCGTCGCCCGCGTCCACGCTGGGCGCGATCGGCCCGCGCTGCGACGAGCCCAACGTGCGAGGGAGCGCTTCGTCGCGCCCCGCGCTCGGAGCCACTGGCGCCGGAGGTGTGGGCTCGCGATCGGGCGCAGATTCACTGGGACGAGACTCGGCGGCGGGCGCCGATGAACGGGCGGCGCGACGCCACGCGTAGATCACCGCGCGCTGCGAAATATCGAGCGAGAGCGCGTTGTGCACCACGTCGTCGATGTGCGCGAGCAGGTGCGGGCTCGCGCCGTCGCGCTCGAGCTGCTCGCCGAGCTGGTGGAGCGTGCGCCACTCCTTCGGGCTCGCGAGCTCAGGAGAAACAAGCTCGAAGACGTCCTCGACGGTCAACGGAGCGAGCGTTCGTTGCCTCACGCGCGTGAGCGTCGCGAACTGCCAACGCACCACGCTGGCGCTCAGCCACGCGAGCATCGCCGGTGTCATCGGCGCGCGCCGCGTCCCGTAGAGCTTGACCGCGTCGGGATCCTTCGCGGCCGCGGCTCCTGCTGCGACGAGCTGCCCCTTGGCGCGCCAGAGACAGATCACGCGCCGACCGCCGGCGTTGCGCTCATCGAGCGGCTCGTCGTCGTCGAGCAGCTCTTCGAGCGTCGAGAAGCGCTCGAGGTGCTCCAACAACGCGCGCTCTTCGTCGCTCACAGCAACAAACGTCGTCCTCCAGCGCCCCGCGCCCACGACCGCGCGACCGAAGCTGCGTCGGCCCACGAGCACGAGGCTCACGCTCGACACACCAAGCGCCGCGCCGCTGGTCTCGACCGCGGGCAGATCGACGTCGAACGCTTCGCACAGGCCTCGGCGCAACGCGACGCTCTGCCTCGACCACGGCACGGACGGGTCGAGCAGCGCGCAGAGCCAGTCGCCGAGGACGAGCAGCCTCGCGCAGTGCGCGATCAACTCGCGCGCGTCCGATCGCGCGTCGGTGAGCAGCAGCCATCGAGCCCCGTCGCGGCGCTCTGCGAGGGACGAGCGCGAGGCGCGATCGTCGAGGGTACGCACGCACTGACAAAGCTCTGCGGCGCGGAGGTGCTCTGGCGCTTCGAGCCACAGCCCCACGCGAGCGAGCGCGACACAGACGGGGTCCTTGTCGAGCCCCCGCACACGCTCTGCGAGCATCGACGCGAGCGACCATTGCGTGTCGGCATCCCGTGCGTCTTCACGGCGATTCGAGGCGCGTCGCGCGAGCGCGCGAGCCGCGGTGACGAGCATCGCGCCGCTGCCACAAGCGGGATCGACGACGAGCAAGCTCGCGGGCTCGTCGCTGATCGGTCCCGAGTCGCCTTCGATCCTGCCGAACGCAGCTTGCACTGAAAATTCTCGGACGCTATCGCTCGCGACCAGCATCCGCGCGGGCTCTTCGACGAGCAGCATCGACCACGGATCGGCGCGCACCACGGGACGCCACGCTCGAACGAAGTCGAGCTCAGCGAGCAGATCGATCGAGTCGATCGAGCGCCATTTGCGTGGGGTCGACTGCCTGAACTCGAGCTCGATCGCGTCGAACACGCTCGCTGCAGCCTCGGCCGACACGCTCCAGTCTTCGAGCTCGTTCGCGAGCGAGCTCGAGACGAACACGCCCTCGAACGATCGCATCTCGGCCCGCGACGCGCCGGTGTGCGCCTGTCGAACGCGCTGCAAAAACGCGCTCCAGCGGCCGTGCGCAGCCGAGCTCGGGGCGAGCTTCTGCGCGGGGCGAGCGTCGGTCCACGCGAAGAGCGCCGCAGTGGCGACGCACTGCCACACGAGCGAGAAGAGCGCCCGCTCGCTCAGCGCGCCGCTCGTGTAGCGCTCGCGAACGAGGGTGTTGTCCGCGTTCGAGAGCACCGCGCTTGCGAGCAGCTCACACGCGCGCGCGATGCTCGACCGCAGCCGCACTCTGCGTTGCTCGTTCGCGATCCGATCGTCGTCCCCGACACCCATCCCGTGAGCGTAGCCAGAGAGGGAGCGTTCACGCCAATCGACAGGCGACGAGCGTTGCTGCTACGCACGAGCGCGATGGAGATCATCTGGTACACGGCGATGTCGATGGACGGGCGCATCGCGAGCAGCGACGCGAGCCTGGGCTTTCTCGAGACCATCGACAAGAGCGACGAGGCAGAGCGGGACTTTCCTGCGTTTCTCGCGACGATCGACGCGGTGATCATCGGAGGCGCGACGATGCGGTGGCTCGTCGACGCAGGGCACGGGTGGCCTCACCAAGATTTGCCCACCTGGCTCGTGAGCCGCGACGCTGCGCTGGTCGAGCGGATCGGCCCCACGCAAGCGACGCTGCGCCGGGTCGAAGGACCGCTCGCGCCCGTCGTGAGCGAGCTGCAAGCGAGCGGAGCGAAGCGCGTCTGGTGCTGCGGCGGCGGAGAAATCGCCGCGCAATTGCTCGCGATCGACCGCATCGACGAGGTCATCGCGACGATCGCGCCCGTCGCGCTCGGCGCGGGTCCGGGGCTCTTCGGCGCGCGACCGCTCGCCGAGCAACCGCTGTTTTCGCTGGAAGAATGCAGGCCGTTCGCGGGCAACGCCGTGCGCGCACGGTGGCGTCGCGCGCGGGCACAGACCTCACGCTGACCGACGGTCACCCTGCGAAAAACAACGATGACCGATGGTCATCGCGTTGGGCACACGGTGCCCGCGGGGGCGTAGCCGAACTCGATGAAGTTGATCGGGTGGCTTCCGACATAGCTCCCGGCCGCGAGCGTGTCCCAGCGAATGCCGTCGGTGCTGCGGTAGAAGCGCTGCTGGTCGTACCAGACCTGCCAGCCGCCGCGCACGGCGACGAACGTCCCCGCGGCGCTGCGGGCGACGGCGCCGATCGAGACCTGCGTCCCGACGAGCGCGGCCGAGGACCACTGGCGGCCATCGGCGCTGCGCCAAAGCTGCGAGCCCGCCCACGCGAAGAACTCGCTGCCCGTCCACAGCGGCGTGGACAGCTCGCCCATCGCGACCGAGACCGTCGTCCAAGTGTCTCCGCCGTCGGTCGAGCGGCAGACGTGACCGACGCCGCTCGTGAGGACGGCGACGCCGTTTCCGTAGGCGAATCCCTTGGCGTATTGACCGCACTCGGGCGGGCGCGTCGAGGCGCGGTGCCAGCTCGAGCCGTTGTCGTCGCTCCACACGATGTCGCGATCGGTGCCCGACTCGGCCGAGACCAAGAAGCGGCCGCGCGGGCCGTGGGGGACGAACTCGATCGTACGCACGTTCCACGGGCCCGCGTTGGTGGTGCCAGCAGCCATCCATCCCGAGCCGTCGCTCGATCGCTGCAGCGTTCGATCGTTGGCGAGAAAGACTCCGTTGCCGAACGCCACGTCCGCAAACGTGCGGCCCGCGAGCGTGTCCTCCCAAGTGAGGCCGTCGCGCGAACGACGGACGACCCCAGGCATTCCCCAGCCAAACGTGGCGACGAAGTACCCGTTGCCGTACGCGAGACCGCGCCCCGCGTTGGGGTTGTGATCGCAGTCGAGCCCGCCCGTGAAGCATCGCGCCGCGTCGTCCGTCGAGCGATTGGCCACCCACGTTCGTCCGTCGTCACACGAGACGGTCACGCGCCCCAAGTGCCCCTGCGCCACAAACACAGGGACGAGCGCTCCCCCTGCGGCGTCACCGCCCGCCGCGCTGTCGCTCGCGACCATCCCATCGCTCGTCGACGCCGCGTCGCGATCGATCACCATGGCGTCGACCGTCGTCGAAGCCTCCATCGCGCTGTCCTGCGCAGGCGCTGAGCCATCGGACGCAGCGCCGTCCGACGAGCCGTCGGGCTTGGGCTCGGACGGCGGAGAGCACGCGGCGAGCGCGAGCGACAAGAGTGCAGCGAGCGAGCGACGAGGGGACATCTTTCGCACACAGAGCGCGCGATCCTCGAAATCGGCTCACGAAATCGACGTTGGCTCCTCGAGCCAGGGCCGAAGCCACTGGCGGGTGCGATCCCAGAGGAGCGCCGCGTCCCCAGGCTGCTCCTTCAGCGCGCTCGCTCGCTGCTCACGCGCGCGCCTCGGTGATCGTCGCAAAGCGCAGCTTCGACAGGTCTCGATCGAGGTGCTCGACCATCCATCGCGCCACATCCGCCCGCGAGATCCACGCGGTGAACGGAAAGTCCTCGATGATCGCCACCCGCCCCGTGTCCGGCCCGTCCTTGAGCCCCGTGGGACGCACGCACGCGAAGTCGAGCCCGCTCTGCGCGTAGACCTCCTCCATCACCGCCAGGTCGCGATACGCCGCGCCGACGTTCGTGTAGCGCACGAAGAAGCGCATCAGCCAGTTGAGCCCCGGCGCGCTGTCGCGCACGCCCGCGGCGCTGACGGCGATCACGCGCTTCACCGAGTGCTTCTTCATCGCCGTCACGATCGAGCGCGCCGTCGAAGAGCTGAAGTCCGTCGGCGAGGCCAGAGGGCTCCAGGGATTCTTCGGGTTGTGTCTCTTGATCCCCAGCGACGAGAGCACGGCGTCCTGCCCCGCGACCGCAGCGTCCACGACCTCGTCGCGAGAGACATCGCCGAGCACCAGACGCACCCCCGCAGGAAGCTCGATCTTGCTGCGCGAGACCGCGGTCACCTCGTGGCCAGCCTTCGCCGCCATCGAGACCACATGCGCGCCGACGCCGCCGGACGCTCCAAACACCGCTACTTTCATCACCGAACCTCCGCGCGCCACCGCTCGAGCAAGCGCCTGCGCGCGAACATGAGGGGCCTCGTCGGCGATCGACAAGGCCTCCGTCGTGTCCGAGTGAGTCGACGAGCTCGAACGCGCCGCGGCGAGGCCTCGACGCGCGACATCGCATCGGCGAACCGGTCTCTCGTGACGCTGGCTCAGACGAGCACTCACGAGCGGTCGATCGCTGCGACGCAGCGGTCGCGCGCGGAGCGCGAACCAACGCTCAACCGGAGACATCGAAGACCATGGCGCAGATCGAATCCGCAGGGCCCAACGCGATCGAAGCACGACGAGCGCTCGCCTCTGGCGCAGTGCTGCTCGACGTGAGGACGCGGGGAGAGTTTCACGAAGGACACCTGCCGCACGCGGTGAACATTCCGCTGCAAGAGCTGCCGGTGCGCATCGACGAGGTGCGACGCAGAGCGCGCGCGGTCGTGGTCTATTGCCGCAGCGGAAACCGCAGCTCCGAGGCCGCGCAGCTGCTCGCGAGCACCGATCTGTCGCGGGTGATCGACCTCGGCGCGATCACGAACTTCACGCGCTGACGGGCTCAGCTCGCCGGCGCAAACCCCAGCGCGCGCCGCGCTTCGTCGACGGTCATCGAGAAGAACTGCTCGTAGTCGTGCTCGACGATGTTGCGCGAGCGCCGTCCGCGCTCGAACGCGCGGCGCAGCTTCGCCGCGTACCTCCACATCGGCGGAAGCCCGTGAGGACGAAGCAGCGCCGCGAAGGTCAGGATCAACACGCTCGTGCGCAGCTGAAGGTTGCCGAGCGCGAACGCCTGCAGCTCCATCTCGCCGAGCGCGTCGGTGTCGTAGCCGGTCAGCACGTGCACCAGATCGTGCGTCTCGCGGTAGCGCTTCACGATGTAGTCCACGTCGTTGCGCACTTCGTACGGGCTCTCGAAGGGCGCGATCTTGTGATCGTCGAAGTACTTCGCAAACGCGTGCCCCAAGGTGCCTTCGGGCATCGCGCGAAGCGCCTCGAGGTCCAAGCTGCTCTTCTGCAAGCTCGGCCGCTTCGCGAGCAGGGCGCGCCCGAGCTCGCTCTCGGCCATGGCGCGAACGTGCCGCGCGAAGGTGTCTCCGTCGAGGCTCGCGTTGAGCACGGGCGCGGCCACGGTGTCGTCCGGGCGCTTCTCGAGCACGCGCAGCGCGCGCACGGCGACGCGCAGCCGGGTGAGCACCGAGGCGTCGTCAGGGAGGAACAAGCCGTCTTCGATTCGAGCGGTGGGCGCGGTTGCGTTCATGTCGTGTGCCTCTTGGTCGAGCGACGCGGAGCGCGCCGCGATTGCTGTGCGACCCGCGCGCTGTGCTGCGGCGCTCGCCACAGCCCCGCGAGCGCGTCGACGATCCCTTGCGCGGCGTCGTCCCAGCTCGCGCGCGGCGTCGGCTCCCCCGACTGCAGCGCGCGTTCGCGCTCGGCGCACACGTGCACGACGATGTGCCGCATCATGTCCGACCGCTCGATGAACACCGCCATCGGAAGCGACGGGAGCACGCTCGCCGCCCGCTCGCTGAGCGCGCGCATCGACGGGGGAGAGAGCCACAGGTCCATCATCGCGCCGCGCGTCGTCGGATCCGCGGTCACTTGCGCGAGAAACCGCGCGTAGTAGCAGCGCTCATCGAGCGAGGCGAGGTGATCGGTGATGGGCTTGACCACCGCGAGCAGCCACGGCCGCAGCCGCGCTCGCTCGGGCAAGGCCGCGAGCATCGCAGAACGGCGCGCCTCGATGTCGGGCGTGTGCCGCGCGACGATCGCCGCGATCAAGTCCGCCTTGGTGCCGAAGTGATAGCCGACGACCGAGTTGTTCGCTTGCCCTGCGGCCTCGCCGATTTGCCGGTTCGAGACGGCCATCCCCTGCTCGGCGAACAGCCGCTCGGCGGTCTCGACGATCCGCGCCCGCGTCTCGTCGCCCACGCTCACGCGCGAGACTCGAGCGCTGTCGCTTCGACGCCGGGTCGCGACCATACCCGACGAGAATTAAGACACATGACTGATTCAGTCAACTGACTTACCATTGTCAGCCAGAGAGAGGAGCCACTCAACTCCATGCGAGCCCCTGGT
>JAXLYJ010000036.1:0-85188 GCA_046351515.1 Polyangiales bacterium | reverse complement strand
GACCGAGTTGTTCGCCTGCCCTGCGGCCTCGCCGATTTGCCGGTTCGAGACGGCCATCCCCTGCTCGGCGAACAGCCGCTCGGCGGTCTCGACGATCCGCGCCCGCGTCTCGTCGCCCACGCTCATGCGCGAGACTCGAGCGCTGTCGCTTCGACGCCGGGTCGCGACCATACCCGACGAGAATTAAGACACATGACTGATTCAGTCAACTGACTTACCATTGTCAGTCAGAGAGAGGAGCCACTCAACTCCATGCGAGCCCCTGGTCCCAACGCGCTGCAGTTCATCCTCGGCGTACGACAGCACGGATTTCTCGAGTACGTGGGGCGGCTCTGGCGCGAGCACGGCGACGTGTTTCAAGTGCATATCGGCCGCAAGACGCTGGTGTTTGCGATGCATCCCGACGCGGTCGAGCGGATCAACGTCAGCCACCGAAGCAACTACGACAAGCGCGAGAGCTACGAGCCGGTGCGGCAATTTTTGACGGGCGAAGGGCTCGTCGCGAGCACGGGCGAGCTGTGGAAGCGGCAGCGAAAGCTCATGGCGCCGTTCTTCACGCCCAAGGGCGTGCAGGCGTACGCAGCGATGATGCTGCGCGACAGCGTCACGCTGGCCGAGCGATGGGAGCGCCTCGCCAAGAGCGGCGCAGAGATCGAGATCCCCGACGAGATGACCCGGGTGACGGCCTCGATCATTTTGCAGTCGATGTTCTCGACGGGCGCGCTCGACGCGGTCGAGCAGATCCGCGCGGCGGTCGAGACGATGATCGCGTACGTCGACAGCGGGATGACGGGGATCATGCTGCCCTTGTGGGTTCCGACCGCGAAGAACCGCAAGTACGTCGCGGCGCGGGACCTGGTGCACGGGCTGATCGCCGACCTCATCGCGCGACGACGCGCCATCGACGAAGCGCAGTGGCCCGACGACCTGCTCTCTCGCCTCATGCGCACGCGCGACGAAGAGACCGGACGCCCCATGTCCGAGAGCCTCTTGCGCGACGAGTCCATCACCACGTTCTTCGCCGGCCACGAGACCACGGCGCGCACCATGACCTTCGCGTGGTACGCGCTCGGAGCGAACCCAGCCGTGCGCGAGAAGCTGCACAGCGAGCTCGATCGAGCGCTCGGCGGACGGGAGCCCACCGTCGAGGACCTGCGACAGCTGCCGTACGCGCTGCAGATCGTCAAAGAGACGCTGCGGCTCTACCCCGCGGCGCCCTTCTACGTGCGCGACGCGATCGGGCCGGACCGCATCGGCGAGTTCGACATCCCCGCAAACGCCTCGGTGATGCTCTCGCCCTTCTACACGCACCGTCACCGCGCGTTTTGGAAGGACGCCGAGCGCTTCGACCCCGACCGCTGGACGCGCGAAAACGAGGCCGCGCAGCACAGCCACCAGTACCACCCCTTCGCAGCAGGCCCGCGCATCTGCATCGGAAACAACTTCTCGCTCCTCGAGAGCCACCTGCTCCTCGCCGTGCTCGCGCAGCGCTTCGCCCCGAGGCTGCGTCGCGGCTGGACGCCCAAGCTCGAGATGCGCGGGACCCTCGGCTTCGCCAACGGACTGCCCATGATCATCGAAGCGCGCGAGCCGTCCGCGGCCGCGTGAGCCGCTCGCTCAGCGCGACCGCAGCGCGAACTCGGCCACAGCCTCGGCGAGCGCGCGATGAAACGCCGCCGGATCCGGCAGCGGATCGACTGGGCTCGGAGGCGGGCGAACGTTCATAAACGAGTAGTGATCGGCGCCCTCGACCGAGTGAAGCTCGCAGCGCGACCCGAGCTCGCGCGACAAGAACGCGAGCCCCGCGGGAGGCGCCGTCGTGTCGAGCTGCCCCGCCCACACCGCGACGCGCGCGCTCACCGCAGCGAGCGCGCCCGGAGCGGCGAAGTACCCTGCAGCCGGCGCGAGCATCGCGACCGCTTCGAGTCGGGCGTCCCGCGCGAGCGCGAGCGGTCGATCCGGGCCCATCCACGGCTGCGCTCCGGCCATCGCGAGCAAGAGCATCGCGCCGATCGAGTGACCGACGCCCACGACCCGCGCGTCGTCGGGCGCGAGCGCACCGAGCGCGAGCTGCAAGCGCCGCGCGCGCAGGACGAGCTGCGCCTCGGTCACCATCGGGCTGGTGAAGCGCTCGAAGCGCGGCGCGATCACCGAGCACCCCTTCGCCGCGAGCAGCTCGAGCAGCGGCCCGTGCCGCGCCGGATCGCCCCCGGCGCCCGCCGCGAACAGCACGACGCGCTCGGCGAAATCACGGTGAATCGTCGCAACCTCGAAGCTCTCTTGTCCGTCGGTCACCGTCGTCGATCGCATCGCGCGGGTATCGACCAACGCACGCTCGAACGCAACGCTCACGACCGACGGTCACCGCGGAGGCGCGCCGAGAAGAACGCCACGATCTCGTCGCGCGCGCGCGTCGTCGGTGAGCCCTCCGCGTCCACGAGGTGCGCGGTCACGACGCTGTGCGGGCACCCCACGATCTGCGCGAAGAACGGCGGGGGATCGGCTCGCGCCGCGCTGTCGGGCAGCACCCGCGCGACGAAGCGCGCGCCGAGCGAACGCGCGTACGCCTCGAAGCGCTGCGCCGTGCAGTGCCGATCCCCCTCGAAGCGATAGGCCAGCGCGGTGAGGCCCTCGCGTTCGAGCCGCTCGCGGATCAGGGCGGCTTCGTCGGGCGCGAGCTGGATCGCGCTCGGATCGTTGAGCGGCAGCGAGGGCTGGCACAACACGGGCGCGATCATCGAGGGCTCGAGCATCATGCTGAGGGCGAATCCGCCGGTGAAACACATTCCGATCGCGCCGACGCCGGGGCCGCCGCGCTCTTGGTGTGCGAGCCGCGCCAGCGCGCGGAGCCACGAGGTGACGGGGCTCGATTGGTTCGCCGCCAGCGCGCGAAACTCCGCGCTCACGCAGGCGCGCTTGAGCACGTCGAGCCCTCGCTCAGCGGTCGGGTACGCGCCGTCTCGTCCGAAGAGCGAGGGCATGTACACGGTGAATCCCGCGTCGCGCACCCACCGCGCGAAGCGCGCGACGTCCGGGCTGATCCCAGGCATCTCGGCCATCACGATCACCGCCGGCCCCTCGCCCGCCGTGTAGACCGCGCGCGTCGCATCGTCGAAGGTGAGCTCGCGTCGATCGAAGTCCGCGAGCGAATCCGCTCTCTCGTCTGTCGTTGTCTCGCTCATCGCGGCGACGACTGTCCGCCGGACGCGACCGAAGCACGAGTGGCAGGATCGACATTGTTCGGTCTACTCTCGCCATCGATGATCCACCACGTCGTGATCGACGGTGTCTCGGACGGCGCCTTGGGCGTCGGCCTCGAGATCGTCTCGACCGCAGAGCGACTGCGCGCCGCGGGCCTCGCGGACAAGGGCGCGGACCCGAGCGCGCTTCGCCAGCGAGTGCTCTCGCTCGACGCGCGTCCGGTGCGCTCGGCGACGGGGCGCGCCGTCGCGGTCGACGGGACGCTCAGCGCGCGCGGCGTGCGTCGGGGAGACGTGATCGTTGTTCCGGGCGTGGCGCGCGCGGTGACCGAGAGCTCGGTGCGGGCGATGATCGACGATCCACACACGCAACGCGCGCTTCGAACGCTGGCCGCCGCCGCGGACAAGTGCGCGCTCGTCGCCGCCTCGTGCTCGGCCACCTTCGTCCTCGCCGCCGCAGGAATGCTCTCGCACAAGAGCGCGACCACCACCTGGTGGCTCGCCCCCGTGTTCGCCAAGAGCTTCTCGGACGTCGAGCTGCGCGTGGACAAGATGGTCGTCGAGAGCGATCGCGTGCTCACCGCGGGCTCAGCCTTCGCGCACGCAGACCTGATGCTCGCCGTGCTCGCGCGCACCGGCGGACCGTCGCTCGCGCACCTCGTCACCCGCTACCTCGTGCTCGACGAGCGCGCCTCACAGTCGCGATACATGGCGCTCGAGTACCTCCGCGCCGCAGACCCCGCGCTGCGCAAGCTCGAGCGATTCGTGCGCGCCAACCTCGCGAGGCAGCTCTCGCTCGATGAGCTCGCGAAGGCCGCCGCGCTCTCGCCTCGCACCCTCGCGCGTCGCGTGCGCGCCGCGCTCGCCACGACGCCGCACGGGTTCGTGCAACAGCTCAGGGTCGAGCGCGCGGCGCACCTGCTCGAGACCACGCGAGCCTCGGTCGAAGAGGTCGCTGCGAGCGTGGGATACGCAGACCCGGCGGCGTTTCGCAGGGTGTTTCGGCGCATCAAGGGCGCGAGCCCGCGCGAGACCCGGGCGCGTCCGTGACGGCGCGACGATTCAACGGCAACAATCGGGACGCAGCGCGCGGACGGCGAGCGCTACGGTGCTCGCGTGATCCTCTCGAACACCGCACACTCCAAGGACACCCCGCCCGCCGTCGCGCACGATGAAGACGCCATGACCGCACGCTACGAGAGCGACGACGAGCGATGGAGCGCCGTGTGCGCCCGTGACCGTGCGGCAGACGGCGCCTTTGTGTACAGCGTCGCGACGACGGGCGTGTTCTGCAGACCCTCGTGCCCTTCGCGCCGCGCGAAGCGATCGAACGTCGCGTTTCACGAAGACGCCTCCGCGGCGATCGCCCTGGGATTTCGCCCGTGTCTGCGATGCACGCCCACGCTCGCGGGCGACGCGTGCGCGCAGAGCATGCACGCGATCGCGCGCTACATCGCGGCGAACCCCGAGCGCACGCTCTCGCTCGAGGCGCTGGCGCGCCGCGCGGCGCTGTCGAAGTGGCACTTTCAGCGCTCGTTCAAGGCGGCGATCGGCGTGAGCCCCAAGGAGCTGCACGCCCACGCGCGCAGCGCGAAGCTCGCGCGGTCGCTGCGCGAAGGCCGCCCCGTGCTCGACGCCGCGCTCGAGGCGGGCTACCGATCGACGAGCCGCGCGTACGCCGCTGCCCAATCGCGGCTCGCCATGGACCCGAGCAGCTACCGCGCGGGAGCCGAAGGCGAGCGCATTCGCTTCGTCACGCGAGAGACCTCGCTCGGATGGCTCATCCTCGCGGCGACCGAGCGCGGCGTGTGCTTCGTCCATTTCGGCGATGACGCCGAGGCGCTTCGATCCGCGCTCGAAGCAGAGTTCTCCGACGCACACATCGAGCGCTCTGCCGCGGATGGATCCGAAGCGCTCGACGAATGGATGAGCGCGCTCGAGGCGTACCTCGCGAGCGAGCGCGCGCGACCCGAGCTGCCGCTCGACCTGCGAGGGACCGCGTTTCAGCTGCGCGTATGGCGCTTTCTCGCGGAGATTCGCGAAGGAGAAACGCGCACGTACACGGAGCTGGCGCGCGCGATCGGCGCGCCGTCCGCCGTGCGCGCGGCGGCCTCGGCGTGCGCGGCCAACCGCGTGGCGGTGCTCGTCCCTTGCCACCGAATCCTGCGCGCAGACGGGTCGCTCGCCGGTTATCGCTGGGGCGTCGAGCGCAAGCGCGCGCTGCTCGATCGCGAGCGCGAAGCGAAGGAGGCGCAGCGCCGAGCCGCGGACTCCCGCGACGTCACGCTCGACGCAGCGCGCGCCGATGCACGAGCCCCAGGTCGCGCTCGTGCTTCGCGGACGCGGGCTTAGAGCTGGTTTCAGAACCGGACCGAGCGGCGCAAACAGACGCAAGCACTGCAAGGAGAGCGTTCGATGACGGGCTGGATGCCCGTCGAGAACGGTCGACGCCGCAGGGCGCAGCGTATCTGCAGCGCAGCGACGGGAGGTTGTGAAACCAGCTCTTAGAGCATCTCGGGACCGCGCAACGAAGTCCCGATGACTTCGTCGTCGGTCAGCAGCGTCGCGATGGCGTCGCCGTTCTTCGAGCTGGCCGCGGCCGCGCTGACGAACGCTCGCCAATCGCCGCTCTCACCGATCTGCGCGAGCAGCGTGTCGAGCACCGGCCCGCAGACGTAGCCGTCTTCGAGGACCATCGTGCGCGTGCCGTCGTAGCTGTCGTGGCTGTACGCGTAGAGCACTTGCACCAGGCGCTTGCCGCCTTCGTCGGTCTCGACCTCGGTGGCCCACTCGACCGCGACTCGATCGAGGTTTCCCTCTTC
Organism: Polyangiales bacterium; assembly: GCA_046351515.1. Classification (GTDB taxonomy): domain Bacteria; phylum Myxococcota_A; class Polyangia; order Polyangiales. Next base: position 79,166 of record JAXLYJ010000036.1, on the reverse strand, counting down.
GGCGTCGCGCTGCACGGCGCACTGAAGGGTGACCGAACCAGCGGACCCTTGGATTTCGACTTCGCCATCGTTTTCGATAAGTTTGACCGTCACGAAGACCTCCAGACGGCCGCAGGTATCACGGTCGTCGCGCGGTCGAGAAAATCACCGCGTCGTTTGTCGTCGGCTTCGACAGAGCTCGCGCGTGGGCTACGCGACGACGGCCAGCGCGCGCACGACGCGATCACGCCCCGCGCGCTTGGCGGCGTAGAGGGCGGAGTCTGCGTCGCGCAGCGCGTGCTCGAGCCCCTCGAACGCGATCATGTCCGAGTGAACGAAGCCGGCCGAGACGGTGACCGCCGCTCCGCGAAGCGCGCATCGATCGCGCACGTTCTGCCGAAACGCGTCGAGCCTGCGCTCGGCGTCGGCCGCGGTGATGCCCGCGAGCACCACGGCGAACTCTTCTCCGCCGAGCCGGCCGATGACGTCCTCTGCGCGAAAGAAGCTCGTGAGCTCGCCGGCGATGCGCTGCAAGACTCGGTCGCCCTCTTCGTGCCCGAAGGTGTCGTTGATCTTCTTGAAGTGATCGATGTCGAACATGGCGACCGCCACGGGCTCGCCCGTGCGGCGACGGCGCGAGAACACCCGCTGCGCGGCCGTCGAAAACGCTCTTCGATTGGGCAGCCCCGTCAGCTCGTCGACGAGCGCGAGGCGCTGCAGCGACTCGCGGAGCGAGATCGACGAGAGCGCGCCGCTCAGGCTCTGAACGACCGCTTCGAACTGAGCCGTCGTTCCCTTCACGCTGGCCTCGTCGCGGCCCGCGTAGCTCGTGCTCGGAAGCGAGACCGAGAGCAGCCCGTACACGCGATCGAGGCAGAGCAGCGGACCGCACAGCGTGAGCTCGTCGTGGCGGGCCCCGCAGTGCGCGCAAGGCAGGTGAATCCCGCCCGACCAGTGGCAGTACACTCGCCGAGTGCGAAGCGCCCAGCACGCGCCGGGCTCGAGCACTTGCGGCAGCGCATCCGAGCTCGTCCGCTGGTACTGCGCGCGCAAGGCGAGCTCTTCGCTCGTGACGGATTGAGTGTACAGCGCGACGTTCGCGCCGGGAAACATGCGCTCGATGAAGCGCGCGATCACCTCGACGCCCTCCGAGAGCGAGACGCAGCGCTGCACGAGCTCGACGCACTGCGAGGTCAGCGCCGAGAGGCTCTGGCTTCGATCGAGCTCGGCGATCTTGTCCGCGAGCTCTTGGTTGAGCTTGCGCTGCTGCACGATCGCCTGGCGGTCGTCGTCGCGCTGTCGCCGCTCGGTGATGTCCTGATTGACGCCGTAGATGTGCGTGATGCGGTGCTGCTCGTCGCGCTGCGCGAAGAAGTGCACCGCGAGGTGCCCGGTGCTTCCGTCGGAATACAGAAAGCGATGCTCGAGGTGCCGTCGGTAGTTCGGCTCGTCGCTGCGAAGCGCCGCTTGAATCTCAGCGGCGACGAGGACCGAGTCCTCGGGATGCACGAAGTGCAGCGCGTACTGCGCCGAGGACATTTCGTAGGATCCCTCGGCGTCGACGCTCGTGCGAAAGATCCGATAGAAGTTGTCGTTGAACGAGAAACGGTCCCGCGCGACGTCGTACTCCCAGTGGCCTGCGCGGGCGATTTGCAGGGCGTTGGCGAGCTGCTCGGCGGTCTGTCGCAGCGCGCGGTCCGCGGCGACGCGCTCGGTGACGTCGCGGAGGATGGCGGTGAAATAGCGCGTTGCATTGAGCACAAACGTGGACGGGTTGAGCTCGAGGGGGACGGTCGAGCCGTCCTTGCGTCGCCCGAGCACCGAGCGACCGCGCGTGAGCGCAGAGCCGTGGCCCGAGGCGAGGTAGCGCGCGAGCACGTCGCCTTCGGGCTCGTCCAGGTCCGTCACCAGCAGCATCGCCGCGTTGCGCCCCACCGTCTCGCGCTCTTCGTAGCCGAACAGCCGCTCGACCGCAGCGTTGACCGAGACGATGGTCCCTCGCTCGTCGATCGTCACGATCCCGTCCATGGTCGAGTTGATCACGGCTTCGAGCCGCGCCTCGGCGGCGCTGCGCTCGGCCACGCTCGCGAGCTGGCGCAGCACGGACTCGACGAAGAGCGAGACCATCGAGAGATCGTCGACCAGCGCCGCGTCGTAGCCGCTCGCGCGATTGGCGAGGACGATCGCGCCCACGAGCGATTCTCCGGCGCCGCACGGAAGCACGAGCAGCGAGCGAATCGTCGGGTGTCCTTTGGGCAAGAGCTCGAGCGCGTTCTCCGGCGGCTCCGCGTACGCTCGGCGCTCAGCGAGCGTCGCGAGCGCGGCGATGGACACCGACGCGCCGTCGTTCGCAGCGGCCCCGCGAGGACGCGATGAAGCGCGCGTGAGGTCGAGCAGCGCCCGCATCGGCAACGTGCGATCGGGCGCCGCTGCGTCGATGGTGGCGATGAAGCCGTAGTTGCTCTCCGTCGAGTGGACAAGCGCCTCGAGCACGCGCTGCCACCACTCGGGCGTCGCGACGCCGGTCGCGATGAACTCGGACTGAGCTCGGGCGATGGCGCGCAGCACGCGGTTCTTGCGCTCGTTTCGCTGCTGCAGTCGCACCGATTCGGTGACGTCGCGGCCCGTGGCGACGAAGCGACCGTCGCTCACAGTGCCAGACCAAGCGACGGTTCGAAACGTGTCGTCGACGCAGCGCAGGCGGCACTCGAAGTCCAGCTCGCTCGCTCCAGACTCGAGCATCGAGCGCGCGGCGCTCTCGACTCGATCGACGTCGTCGGGGTGCACCAAACGCAGAAACGACTGCTCGCACAGAGCGTGTGCGGGCCATCCGAGGACGCGCTCCCACGCGGGGTTCACGTGCTCGAAGCGGTACTGCGCGTCGGCGACGAGGACGAGGTCCGACGAGCGCTCGAACATGCGGCGATAGCCCTCGAGCTCTCGCGCGATGGCCGCTTGCGAGCACGGCGCGTCCGCCTCGGGAGCGCTCTCGTGCAGCCCTGTCGCGTCGGGCGCGCGCTGCTGTTCGCGTTCGCGTGCAGGAATCGCAGGAGCCTTCATCGCAAGCCAGCCTCCGCCGACGTGGAGCACGTCGCGCCGTTGTCGCGCGCCGCCTCCCCCGTCGCGAGGGGCACCGAGCGAGCGTCCTGAGTGCCAGTCGGAGAACACCGCATTCTCTGAAGACGGCGAGGCGTGAATTTTCGTTTTTCGACCGATGCGTGAAGTCTCGGCGACGAGATCAGTGAATTTGCTGAGCCAATCTCTGCGTTCGCTTTGCTGCAGCCGACCGAAGCCCGCAGAGATTTGGGAGATGGGCCGCAATCACGGCAATGCGCGGCGCATAGCCAACTCCGCACAAAACGCTCAAAGCACAGCAAATCGCGCATTCGATCGTTTGCTCTGAACTCACCGCTGTGCGCGGCCCCACGCGACTCGTCCGAACGGATCGACGAATCACGGCAGCGCTCGGTTTCGTTGTGCTCTCACCAGTACGAAGGCCGCTCGGGCAAGGTCGCGCTGCACTTGGAGCACGCGCGGTGGTCATCGGTCACGTCTTCGAGCGAAGCGCACGACGGGCACCGCACCCAGAGGCGGTTGATGCGCGTGGGCGTCCAGACCGAGGTCCACACCGACGCGACGAAATCCTCGCTGAACAGCTCGCGCATCGCCGTCGCGTGGTGCTTGGCGAGCGCGCGCTTCATCGCAGCCTCATCCTCCCACGCCGTCACGGTGAACCCGCGCAGGCCGGTGAAGCCCGTGACGATCGAGATGAAGCCCGGCTCGCGCAGAAAGTCCTGCACGTTCTCTCGGGAGTGCGCGCGGATCCGCTCGCGCTCGGCCGGGTTCTTCGCGGCGATCCACGTGATCGCGAGCACGCCTGGGCTCTTGCCGTTGCCCGAGGCGGCGCGAAGCGCGTAGCCGTACTGCGCGGTCGGGCTCTCGATCGGCTCGGACAGCGCCAGGGCCACGAGCTCTTCGGGCGCGATCGGCCCGGTCCGCGGAGCCTCGACCCACGCGGGCTTCTGCTCGACCCAGAGGTTCTTGATCGCCTTGCGCGGCAGGGCGTGGTCGAACAGGCCCGCGGACACCATGATCCGTGTTCCCTCGACGGGGCGCTTGGCGAGGCGGCTGCCGCACTCGGCGCAGAAGCTCCGCTCGTTGGCCGACGACGAGCGATACCAGCGAACGTGCTCTTCGCCCTCCCAGCGCACCTTCGAGCGCTCGGCGGCGAACAACGCAAACGAGTTGCCGTGAAGCTTCTGGCAGTCAGCGCAGTGGCAGACGACGACGCCCGCGCTCTCGGCGGGCATCGTCACGCGTACGCGGCCGCAGTGGCAGGCGCCTGAGAGCTCGTGCGTCGCCGCGTCGCTCATCGTCCCAGCGCCTCGATCACGAGGTTGGCCGTCTCGGCGCCAGAGAAGTTCTGCTGCCCGGTGATCAAGTTGCCGTCGCGCACGGCGAACCCGCGCCACAGCCCGCCCTGAACAAAGTTCGCGCCGAGCTTCTTCAGCTCGTCTTCGATGCGCCACGGCATCAGGTGCTTGTCGCGCGGCATCGCTCCCATGGACCACACGGCGTTGTCGGCGAAGTCCTCTTCGACGTTGGCGAAGCCCGTGACGGTCCTTCCACGAGCCAGAAGCTCTCCGTTGGACAGTTTCACGTAGCGCAACACTGCGACGCCGTGGCACAGGGCCGCGGCGACCTTGCCCGCCTCGTAGAACTCGGCGAACTTCCCGTGCAGCGCCGTCGCGCCCTCGAAGCTGAACATCGGAGCCTGTCCGCCGGCCACCACGATCGCGTCGAAGCGTCGCACGTCGATCTCGGACACAGGCTTGGTCTTCTCGACCAGCGCGGCGAGGCTGGGCGTGTGAATGAAGCCCATGCTGATGAGGTCCGACGCCGAGTAGCCGCTGGCGTCGCGAGGGTCGCTCATCCCATCGGGCTCGCATTTTCCGCCGGACGGGCTGAACACTTCGACCTCGTACCCCGCCTCGTGAAACGCGTAGTACGGGTGGGTCAGCTCGGACCACCAGAAGCCCACGGGCCAGCCCGTCGTGCTCGACGTCGCCGGGTTGGCGATCACGATCGCGACGCGCTTGGGGTTGCTCTTGTTCACTCGATTCGGATCCCTGAGGCTCATTGCGTTCGCTCCTTCGATGCGGACCGATGGCGGCCCGGTGGCGAACGACTTTCGAGCCGAGATGCATTGCAGACAACGAAAGAGAACTGAACTCACAGTTGCAACCAGTGCAACACCTCGCCAAGCCCCTCCAGAGGGCCTTGGATCTGGCCGCAACGCCGCGAATCGCGCTCGATGACCAGAAGGCCGTGCTAGGCCATCGCGGCAACGAAAGGACTCTCGAATGCTCGGCTTCGATCTCTACGGCAGCGGCGAGCACCGCATCATCGTCCTCAACGACTGGCTCTGCGACACCTCAACGTGGGACGCCGCCAGACCGTACTTGGACCCGGCGACGTTCACTTGGGCCTTCGCGGACCTGCGAGGATACGGGCGCTCGCGCGCGCTTCGCGGAGCGTGCACCGTCGAAGAAGCCGCGGGCGATGTGCTCGCGCTCGCAGACGAGCTTCACTGGACGCGCTTCTCGATCGTCGGCCACTCGATGAGCACCCTCGTCGCGGCGCACCTCGCGCAGACCGCGCCCGATCGCGTCACGAGCGCGGTCTTGTTGACTCCGCCGCCGCCGAGCTCGTTCGGCTACGACCCCAAGACGCACGCCGCGCTAAAGGTGATCGCGCTCGGCGACGACGCGGGGCGCACGAAAGCGCTCGAAGTGATGCTCGGCGGTCGGCTCTCGGCGGGGTGGCGCAAGTTCAAGATCGATCGATGGCGCGCGACCTCCGAGCCCGCGATGGTCGCGGGCTATCTCGCGATGTTCGGCGTGCGCGGACTGCCCGATCGAAGCACGGCGATCACGCGGCCGGTCTTGGCGCTCACGGGCGAAGAAGACGCTCCTCCGATGCGACGGGCCTCCGTCGAGCAGCTCTTCGCTCCGTTGTGCGCGAAGCTCGAGCTCGCCTCGATCGTCGAGAGCGGGCACTATCCCATGCAAGAGTGCCCGCCGAGGCTCGTCGCGTTGGTCGAGGATTTTCTGCGGCGAAACAGCGATCGCTGAGCAGCGGCTACGTCGAGCGCTTCTTCGAGCTCTTCTTCGAGCTCTTCTTCGACCCCACGTTCAGCGCGATCGCGGCGCGGATCAACGCGGTGAGCGCGGCGGCGTCGATCGAGGCCCCCTCGTGCAGGTCGATCGCGCGGCGCGTGTTGCCCTCGAGGCTCGCGTTGAAGAGCCCCGACGGATCGTCGAGCGCGGCCCCCTTCGCGAAGGTCATCTTCACGGCGCTCTTGTAGACCTCGCCCGTGCAAATGATCCCCGATCGCGACCACACCGGAGTGCCCATCCACTTGAGCTCTTCGACGATCGCGGGGTCTGACGCCAGGATGATCGAGCGGACGTTCGCCAGCGTTTTTCCTCGCCAGTCTGCGAGCGTTGCGATCTTCGCGTCGATGAGCTTCGACGCGCCTTCACTGGGTGTGTCCATGGTCCAGAGCGTGTGCCGAGCGCACGGCACGACGGCAAATCCGTGACCGCCCCGAGCGCGCTGCGGTCGTCGCCCGCGCGTGACGTCGCGCTCGACTTCGCGCGGTAGTACACAGCGCGGGCGAGCGGAAGATGAAGATCGAGTCCCTCACGGTCGACGGAGTGTTCGCCTCGATGCGCACGAGCGCCGCGGGGCTTTCGCACGATGAGGCTTCGCGCAGAGCCGCAGAGTTCGGCGCCAATCGCGTCGGCCGCGCGAGCGCGACGCCCGTGGCGCTGCGCCTTCTGCGAGAGTTTACGCACTTTTTCGCGGTGCTCTTGTGGATCGCCGCCGCGCTCGCGATCGCCTCGGACCTGCGCGACCCAGGGCAGGGAATGGCCACGCTCGCCGTCGCGATCGTCCTGGTGATCGTGGTCAACGGGCTCTTCTCGTTTTGGCAAGAGCACCGCGCAGAGCAGGCGATTCAAGAGCTCGAAGCGCTCTTGCCCGCGCGCGCTCGGGTCGTGCGCGACGCCAAGGTCGAGCTCGTCGCCGCAGAGTCGCTCGTGCCCGGCGATGTGGTGCTCCTCGAAGCAGGCGACCGCGTCCCAGCGGACGCGCGGGTGATCGAGGCGCACGGGCTGAGGATCGACGTCTCGACGCTGACGGGAGAGTCCGTTCCTGTGGATCGCGACGCGCGTCCGACGGGCGAAACCGCTGCGACCAGCGCCAGCAACCTCGCGCTCGCGGGGACCAACGTCGTCGCAGGGACCGCGCGCGCGGTGCTCTATGCGACGGGCGATCGCACGGAGTTCGGTCGCATCGCCGCGCTCTCGCAAGGGGCCCCGCGAGGGCTCTCTCCGTTGCAGCGCGAAGTACAACGAGTGAGCCGCGCGATCGCTGTCTTCGCCACGGTCCTCGGCGCGCTGTTCTTTCTCGCAGCGACGTGGATGCACCTTCCGCTGTGGCAAGGGCTGCTCTTCGGCATCGGAATCCTCGTCGCGAACGTGCCCGAGGGACTGCTTCCGACGGTGACGCTCGCGCTCGCGATGGGCTCGCGGCGCATGGCCGCGCGCAACGCGCTCGTGCGCAATTTGTCCGCGGTGGAGACGCTCGGTAGCTGCTCGGTGATCTGCACGGACAAGACCGGAACGCTCACGCAGAACCGCATGGAGGTGCGCGAGCTGTACGTGGCGGGCGAGCGCTTCGACGCGAGCCACGCTGAGGCCGTGCGCTCCGTGGCCGAGCGTCACGCGCGCGTCCTGCAAATCGCCGCGCGCTGTCACTCGCTGCGCGAGGGAGAGCTCGAGCGCTCGCTCGGCGATCCCATGGAGCTCGCGCTCGTGCGCATGGCGCGGCTCGGCTTGGGCGACAAAGACAGCGCCGAGCGCGTGGACGAGCTGCCGTTCGACTCGGATCGACGACGCGCTTCGGTGGTGAGCCGCGTGGAGGGCGAGACGGTGCTCGACTGCAAGGGCGCTCCCGAGGTGTTGCTCGAGCTGTCGGCGCGGAGGCTCACGGCAGAGGGAGCGATCGTCGCGATGGACGCGGGGGCGCGAGCCTCGATCGAGCTCGAGGCGAGCGCGATGGCCGACCGCGGGCTGCGGGTGTTGGCGTTGGCGTATCGCGCAGTGCCCGAGGGCTGCCCGCGCGACGAGCTCGAACGAGCGCTGGTGTTCGCGGGGCTCGTGGCGTTTCTCGACCCGCCGAGGCCCGAGGTGCCCGACGCAGTTCACCGCTGCCGTTCTGCGGGAATCCGAATCATCATGGTCACCGGCGACCACCCTCGCACCGCGAGCGCGATCGCCGCGGACCTCGCGTTGGTGGGCGACGGAGTTCGTCCGCGCGCGATCACGGGCGACGAGCTGCGACGGTGGAGCGACGAGCGATTGCAGCTCGAGCTCGACGCGACGGACCTGGTGTTCGCGCGCGTCGACGCCGATCAAAAAGCGCGCGTCGTGCGCGTCCTGCAGCGCAAGGGACACATCGTCGCGGTCACTGGGGACGGCGTCAACGACGCGCCCGCGCTGCACGCCGCGGACCTCGGGATCGCCATGGGCCGCAGCGGAACGGACGTGGCCCGCGCCGCCGCGCAGCTCGTCCTGGCCGACGACAACTTCGCCAGCATCGTGAGCGCCGTCGAAGAAGGGCGCGCGGTCTTCGACAACCTGCGAAAGTTTCTGGCGTACATCCTCACGTCGAACATCCCCGAGCTGGTCCCGTACCTCGCGTTTGTCCTCGCGCGCGTCCCGCTCGCGCTCACGATCGTGCAGATCCTCGCGATCGATTTGGGGACGGACATCCTGCCCGCCCTCGCCCTCGGCGCCGAGCCTCCGGACCCCGCGGTGATGCAGCGGCCGCCGCGCACGAAGTCGCAGCGGCTCATCGACCTCAGCCTGGCGCTGCGCGCGTACGCGTTTCTCGGCGCGTTCGAAGCGGCCGCGGCGATGACGGCGTTCTTCGCCCACGCGCGCGCCGGAGGATGGACGCGCGGCGCGCCGCTCGCGCCGAGCTCGACGCTGTACCGCGAGGCGACCACGGCGGCCCTCGTCGCGGTCGTCGTGACACAAGTATTCAACCTGGCCGCGTGCCGCAGCGAGCGTCGATCAGCGTTTTCGCTGCCCATTCGGTCGAACAAGCTGCTCGTCGCCGGCGTGCTCGTCGAGCTCACGCTGGTCGCGCTGCTCGCGTACACGCCCGTGGGCAACGCGCTGTTCGCGACGGCGCGGATCGCGGCGAGCGCGTGGCTGTACGGCGTTCCGTTCGGCGTTCTGCTGCTCGTCGCGGACGAGCTGCGAAAGGGCTTGGCTTCGATCGCGCGACGCGAGCGTGTAGCGCAGCCCTTCGAGTGAGGCCGAGGCCTCGCTTCGCTCAGGCGAAGTTGGCCGCGGCGAAGTCCCAGTTCACGAGCTTCTCGAGGAAGGTCTCGACGAACTTCGCGCGGAGGTTGCGGTAGTCGATGTAGTAAGCGTGCTCCCACACATCGCAGGTGATGAGCGGCTTCTTTCCGTGCGCGAGCGGGGTGTCCGCGTTGCCCGTGGTGACGATCTTGAGCGCGTCGCCTTCTTTCACGAGCCACGCCCAGCCCGAGCCGAACTGCGCGACGGCCGCGTCCGAGAACGCCTTGCGAAAGTTCGCGTAGCTGCCGAAGTCACGGTTGATCGCGTCCGCGAGCGCGCCCGAGGGCTCGCCGCCGCCGTTGGGCTTCATCGAGGCCCAGAAGAAATCGTGGTTCCACACCTGGGCGGCGTTGTTGAAGACCTTGCCCGAAGAGCTCTTCACGATGTCTTCGAGGGACTTTTCGGCCTCGGGCGTTCCATCGATGAGGTTCTTGAGGTTGGTGACGTACGCCTGGTGGTGCTTCTCGTAGTGGAAGCTAAACGACTCCTCCGACAGATGCGGGGCGAGAGCGTTCTTCGCGTAGGGCAGCGGCTTCAGTTCGAACTTCATCGACGGCTCCTGACTCTGGTTGAGACCCTTGTAGCGCGGGCGGTTATGCACCCAATGGGAAGCGCTCAGTGCGCGGCTGCTATTGTATTGGCCGAGTGCCAATCTGTTGGCAGAGGGCGTCGCGAGCGCTGCCGAGCAAGCGGCCCCCACCCGCGCTGCCGCGCGAGTGAGCGAGCGAAGCGACGGAGCCCCCACCCGCGCTGCCGCGAGAGTGAGCGAGCGAGGCGACGGAGCCCCCACCCGCGCTGCCGCGCGCCCCGCCCCCGCAGAGCGAGGGCGGCGGCTCTGCACTGGGAAAACAGCGACAGAATTGAATGAGTTGATCGCAGGGAGACCTTGCGCTGCAATGTCTCTTCGGTCCGCGGAGTTGCTCTCTACACAACACCGCGCGACACAACGCGAACGCTCGAAGTTGCTCGCAACACAGCTCGGGCTGACGCGAACGCTCGGAAAAAAACGTGGTCGGCGGAGCCGCTTCGCGCCGTGAGTGGTCGCGATCGCGCCCATCGAAGCCCTTGCAGAGCAAGGGTTCCCAGCGATCAACTCATTCAATTCTGTCGCTGTTTTCCCAGTGCAGAGCCGCCGCCCTCGCTCTGCGGGGGCGGGGCGCGCGGCAGCGCGGGTGGGGGCTCCGTCGCCTCGCTCGCTCGCTGCGCGGCAGCGCGGGTGGGGGCTCCGTCGCCTCGCTCGCTCGCTGCGCGGCAGCGCGGGTGGGGGCCTGCAAATCGGCAACGCGACTGCGAGCCGTCACCCAATTGCGCCAGCGCGCGCCGGGCCCGCTTGCATCACCCCAGCATCGAAGCGCCGCCCATCTCGCTGCGGCTGGCCCAGGTGGCGTGCGTTCCGCTGGAGATTCGCTCGGGCAAACGCAGCTTGCAGACGGGCTCGCCCGAGGGGCGCTCGGCGTCGAGCACGAGGCAGTACGAAGCGTCGTCGTTGAGGTCCATCGTGAACGTCACGAGGTAGCCGTCGTCTTCGCGCGACCCGTTCGCGCGCGGGACCATCACCGTCTCGCTCGCGTACACGCCGTCGCCGAGCGAGAGCGACTCTTCGCGGCCCGATTGCAAATCGTGCTTCACCAGCCCGTTGAAGAGAAACTTCCCCGCCTCGCCGGTCGGCGCGTACACGAACCGATTGGGCCGGCTCTGATAGCGAGGGTTGATGCGACCAAACTCTGTGAACCGCTCGCTCAGGCGCTCTTCGCGCGTCTCGCCCGTGCGCAGATCGAAGCGCCAGCGATGCAGTCGCGTCTCGAGCTGATCGAGCGCGAGCGAACGAAAGGCGGCCTCTTCGATGGACTGCGCGCCCTTGGTCGACGGTCGAGGACGCCCCTGAAAGAACCCCTCGAGCACGACTTCGTGGCCCACTTCGTAGGCGTTGGTGAAGTGCAGGACGTACGTGGGCGCGGCCTCGAACCAACGGATCGGCGCGGTTGGGTCGTGTCGATGCACCAGCGCGAAGCGCGACGGAAGCGAGCGATCAAAGGTCGGGACGTGCGCGCCCATCGCGAGCAAATCCGCCTTCCAATAGAGCGGAAAGTCGTTGAGCACGACGAAGTTCTCGGTGAACGCCATGTCGTGCGGCAGCCGCGGGCCGGGCAGCGGGACGTCGACCTCGCGCTGAAATCTCCCCTGCGCGTCGAGCGACCCGTATCGAAGAAACGGCTCGTCTTTGCTGTACGAAAAGAACAACAGCTCGCCCGTGGCAGGGTCGACCTTCGGGTGCGCCGAGACGCCCCACGAAGGAAATCTCCCGTCGAAATCGGCCTTTCCGAGCGTCTCGCCCGTCGCGAGCGCGAGGCGGTACACGTCGCCACAAAAGTAGAAGGTCGAGAGCGCCTCGCCTCGAAACACGGTGATGTCGGTGCTCGACGCGTCCTTCATTCGACCGCGAATCCCCCAGCCGTCTTCGCGAATCGAGTCCGCGGGCATCTCCAAGATCCCAGCCCACAGCGAGCGCCCTTCGTCCTGCTCAGCGCGAAGCCCGTCGGTGCGCACGAAGCGATTGCGATACGCCGCGGCGCCGTCGCGAAACTCGATCATGTGCACGAGCCCGTCGCCGTCGAACGGGTGATACCGCTCGATCGGCGGATGCAGCGGATTCTCGGTGTTGCGCAGGTAGATTCCGTCGAGGTCCTCGGGGATGCGCCCGAACACGAGCTCGGGGCGCGCGTCCCACTCGCGCGTCTGCGGCCTCCACGCGCCGCTGCGATACGGGTGCGCGTCGTCGGGGGACAGCGTGGACTTCATCGTGTGCACCAAACGAGCGGTCATCGCGGCTCTCGTGCTCCTTCGTCGCTCGCCCGTTGTACACCGAGCAGCGCTCACTCGACGCGCAGTGTACCCGTTCGCGCTGTGCGCACGAGCACGGCGAACGCGCGGTCGAGTGTGCTCGCTGGGGAGAACCTCGGCGATCGCACCGCGTCAATGGATCGCCGACCGACGCGCGCTCGCGAGCGCGGCGAGCAGCGTCGCGAGCGCGGAGAACACGAGGCCCGAGCGCGCTCCGTCCATCGCGTTTTGCGTGGCAAAAAGCAGGCTCATCGCGATCGATCCGGTCCACTGCCCCGTCAGTCGCGCGCTCGCCTGCGTCGCGCCGGCCGCCGCGCTTCGCTCGATCGGCGCCGACAACAGCAGCGCCCGGTTGTTGGGAACCTGAAAGAGTCCGAACCCCACCCCGCACGCCGCGACCGCCAGCGCGGCCTCGCGCGCGCTCATCGTCCCGGCCCCGAGCGCGAGCACCCCCGTCGCGATCGAGAGCACTCCTGCGCCGATCGCGCACAGTCTCGCGCTGGACCATCGCGCGCTCAGCCTCGCCGCGATCGGCGCGGTGATCGCCACGCTCACCGGCCACGGTGTCAGCACCAGCGCCGCGCCCATCACCGTGCCTCCGACGCTCTCTCTCAGCGCGAACGGCAGCGCCACCAGCGCCGCAGACTGCCCTGCAAAACAAGCGATCGACGCGAAGACCGTCCAGCGAAACGCCTCGTTCGCCAGCAGGTCGAGCGGCAGCATGGGCCGCTCTTTGCGCCGCTCACGATCTCTCAGTCGCCACGCGCTCGCCACGCACACGCACAGCGCCGCGCCCGCGAAGACGGCGCTCGACCCAGCGAGCTCGACGAACGCAAAGCCCGCGACGAACACCGCTGCGTTGAGCGCGACGCTCACCACGTCGATCGCGCCCCCGGTCGCGCGGTCTCTCGGCAGCCACATCGCCGCGCAAAACACCGCGGTCCCGAGCGCCGCGCTCAGCGCGAACATCGCAGTCCAACTCCCCGTCGAGAGCAGCAGCGCGCCCACCGTCGGGGCCGCCGCCGACGAGAGGGCCACGGCCAGCGCGTTGTACGCGATCGCGTTGGCCAGCCGTGATGGCTCGACGGACGCGCGAATCAACGCCACGCCGAGGGCCATCACCGCCGCGCCTCCGATCCCTTGCGAGAACCGCGCGAGCCCGAGCCACACGAGGCTCGGCGCCAACGCGCAGAGCGCCGAGCCCACGGAGAACCACGCGAGGCCCGCGGAGAACACCGCGCGAAGGCCGAAGCGCTCGCCGAGCGCTGCGCTCGGCAAGAGCGCGATCACGAGCCCGAGCTGATACGCGCTCACCACGCGCACGACGCTCGCGGGACTCGCAGCGAACCTCTGCGCCAGCGTCGGGAGCGCCACGTTGACCATCGCCGCCGAGAGCACGACGAGCACCATCGCCGCCAGCACGCAGGCGATCGCGCGGATCCCTCGCTCGCGCGAATCGTTCACGTCGGAGCCCTCCAGCGACCGTCGCGCTCGACGAAGCGCGTGAGCCGTCGCTCGGCGCTCTCGCGCTCGAGGTCCGTCGAAGCGAAGCGAAAGAGCAGCGCCGAGCCCGAGACGCTGCGCGTGTCGTGCACATCGCCCGGCAAAAAGAGCTGCGCCTGGCCCGCTCGAAGCACGCGCTCGTCGCGCTTGATCAAGGCGACGCCAGCATCGTCCTCGACCCGTGCGTACGTCGACATCACCACCTCGCCGCGCTGCACCGCGTAGACGACCCAACCCCGACCGTGGTCGTGCGGCGAGCGATAGAGCCCCTCGGGCTCGGTGTGCGCGAGCAGGACGAACCCGTGCGTGGGATCGCGAACGAGCTCGCGTCGAGCGGGCGCGTCGCGATGAAGCGCGGCGAGCCAAGGCTCAGAAGGGTCCGCGCCAGCCAGAGCGGCGAGCGCTTGGCGCGAGTCGTCGACGAGCTCGCTCGAGAGCGGGCCCCAATTGGCGCGGGTGCGTTGGATGAACTGTTCGAGCGCGGTGGTGGACATGCTTCGATCTCCTCGTGAGCGCGGGATTCACCGTCGAATCCGTGCGTCGAGGGCGAACCTAGGCCGCGAGCCATCGATGCAGAACGCGCAACGATCGCAAAGAATCTTTGCGTGAATCGCAATCCATGGACGCGCGCGGTGTAGCGTTGCGAGCGATGGACCTGCCCGACTTGAACCTGCTCGTGATGCTCGACGTCCTGCTCGCCGAGCGCAGCGTGACCGCGGCGGGACGACGGCTGAGGCTGAGCCCGTCGGCCATGAGCCGCGCGCTCTCGAAGCTGCGAGACACCTTGGGCGATCCGGTGTTGGTGCGCGCCGGTCGCGGGCTCGTCGCGACGCCGCGGGCGCTGGCGCTGCACGCGGCGGTCGCGGCGATCGTTCGCAGCGCAGAGGGCGTCTTGCGACCGGCGATCGCGCTCGACCTCTCGCGGCTCGTTCGAACGTTTACCGTGCGCGTGGCCGACGGCTTCGTCGAGAGCTTCGGACCGGCGCTGATCGAGCGAACGAGCGCCGAGGCGCCTGGCGTTCGGCTGCGCTTCGTGAGCAAGAGCGACAAGGACAGCGCGCGGCTGCGATCGGGCGAGATCGACCTCGAGACGGGCGTCGTCAACCAAGAGACGAGCCCCGAGCTGAGAGCGGTCGCGTTGTTCGACGACCGGTTCGTGGGCGTCGTGCGCAAGGGGCATCCATTGGGAGAAAAGCCGGTGACGGCCAGGCGCTACGCCGCGGGCCGACACGTCGCGTTCTCGCGTCGCGGCCATGCGAAGGGACGGATCGACGAGGCGCTCTCTGCGTTGGGGCTCGAGCGCACGGTGGTCACGATCGTCGAGAGCTTCGCCGCCGCGCTGGCGCTCGCGCGCGCGACAGACCTGATCGCTTCGGTCCCCGAGCATCACACCCGCGCGCTGCGCGAGGGGCTGCGGACGTTCGCCCTTCCGTTCGCCGCGCCCGAGCTCACGGTCTCGCTGTTGTGGCACCCGCGCTTCGACGCGGACGCAGGCCACCGTTGGCTGCGCGAGCTCGTGCGCGAGATCGTTCGACGCCCGCGAGAGCGCGGTCAGCGCCGCGAGAAGAGCGAAGGTCCGACCGCAGCTCGAGGCTCGGGGTGACGAATCCCTGCGCTGTTCGCGTATCCTCGCGCACATTCCGTGAACAGCCGACGTCCGCGAACAGCCACCGGCCCGTGCACGCTGCATCGGTCCCGTCGCTGCGCCGCGCGAGGGAGTCGGGGATGGGGAGCGTGAGACGTGTCGACGCTGCGCCGCGCTGCGGCTCTTCCCGTAGGGGTATACGACGAGGTCGTCACCGAGCGAATCGCGCGAGAGATCGAGAAGCTCGCGCCGAAGCAAGCGGTGGTGCGCGCGGTGCGAGATGAGACCGAGGTCGAGGATCAGCTCGTCACGTTGGTGCGCGACGCAGCGCGCATCGCGATCGCGTCGCGCACGAGCGCGCAGGACAAGCTCGAGATCGCGCGCAGGATGCTCGCGCAGCTGTCGACAGAGCCGGCGTTCGCCGAGGGCGAGCTTCGGTTGATCCCGCAGCTGCTCGAGCAGATCGCGCCGATCGTGCACGGAGCGCCGGTCGTCGAGCGCGCGCATCCGCGCGGTTCGCTCGTCGCCTCGGGGCTCATCACCAACGCGCAAGGCGAGAGCGTGCTCGATCACCTGTCGAGCGAGTTTGCCAGCGCGGATCGGATCGATCTGCTGTGCTCGTTTATCAAGCTCAGCGGGCTGGACCGGCTGCGGCAACGGATCGAGCGACACCGCGCGCTCGATCGCCCGCTGCGCGTGTTGACGACGACGTACATGCGCGCGACGGATTTCAAGGCGATCGAGCTGCTGCATCGGCTCGGGGCAGAGGTGAGGATCTCCTACGACGAGAGCCACACGCGGCTGCACGCGAAGGCGTGGATCTTTCATCGCGCGAGCGAGTACTCGACGGCGTACGTCGGCTCGTCCAACCTCTCGCACGCCGCGCAGACGGACGGGCTCGAGTGGAACGTCCGAGTGGCGCGCGCCGATCAACCCGCGCTCGTCGACGAGATGTGCGAGCTCTTCGAGAGCTACTGGAACGACGCAGACAAGTTCGAGCCGTTCGACGGCCGCGAGCACGATCGACGCAGGCTCGCCCGCGCGCTCGCAGAGCCCGCTTCATCGCGCGCGACGCTCACGTTCGAGCTCGAGCCCAAGGAGTGGCAGAAGCCGATCCTTCGCGAGATCGAAGACGCGCGGGCCGCGGGTCGACACAAGAACCTGGTCGTCGCGGCGACGGGCACGGGCAAGACGCTGATCGCCGCGTTCGACTTCGAGCGGCTGTTTCGCTCGGGCGCGGTCGAGACGCTGCTGTTCGTGGCGCACCGACGAGAGATCCTCGAGCAAGCGAGGGACGCGTTTCGACAGGTGCTGCAGAGGCCGAGCTTCGGCGAGCTGTGGGTCGACGGGCTGCGGCCGATCGACGGGCGCCATGTGTTCGCGTCGGTGCAGTCGCTCGACGGCGCGACGCTCGAGCCGACGCAGTATCACCACGTGATCGTCGACGAGGTTCACCACGCCGCGGCCCGGTCGTACGAAGCGCTCTTGCGCAGGATCGAGCCGCGCGAGCTCGTGGGGTTGACCGCGACGCCCGAGCGCGCGGACGGAGCGCTGTACGACCAGCATTTTCCCAGGCCGTACGTCGGCAACCTGCGTCTGTGGAACGCGATCCCCAACGTCCTCGTCCCCTTTCGCTACTTCGTCCTCGACGTCGAGGGCCTCGATCTCTCCTCCGCCAAATGGAACGGCGGGTACATCGACTCCGACCTCTCCCATCGCCTCGTCACCGCGCAAGACCTCTGGATACGCACGGTCCTTCGCGCGCTCGGCGAGCACGTCGCGCGGCCGAGCGCCGTGCGCGCGCTCGCGTTCTGCGTCGACAAAGCGCACGCCAAGGTCGTCGCCGAGCGCATGCAGCGCGACGCAGGCCTCGCCGCGCGCGCGCTCACCGACGAGACGTCTCGCGAAGAGCGCAGCCGCGCGAAGTCCGACCTTCAGAGCGGAGCGATTCAAGTCCTGTGCGTCGTGGATCTGTTCAACGAGGGCGTCGACATCCCCGACGTGAACACGCTGTTCTTGCTGCGACCGACGGAGAGCGCGACGGTGTTCTTGCAGCAGATCGGGCGCGGTCTTCGACGCAGTCGAGACAAAGACATCCTCACGATCTTCGACCTGTCGGGCCGACAGCACCCGCGCTTTCGCTTCGATCGCAACCTGCGCGCACTGCTCGGTCACACTCCGCGAGAGCTTCGAACCTTCGTTGACAGCGGCTTCGGCCGATTGCCTTCGGGCTGCGTCGTTCGCTTCGATGAGCGCCCGCAGCGCGAGATCCTCGCGAGCATCGAGCGCGCGATCCCCACCGACCTCAAGGGGATCCGCGAGCTGCTCGTGGCGCACCGTGAAGAGCGCTGGTCGCTCTCGCAGTTTCTCGCAGAGACCGAGGTGGACCCGCTGGACCTCTACCGGGACAAGCGCTCGTGGACCGCCGTGCGCGCGAGCGTCGGCCTTTTGGATGCGCCCACGGACGAGTCAGAGATCGCGGCGCTGCGCAACGTGCAGAAGCTGCTCGAGGTCGACGACCCGCTGCGCTTGAATTGGTGGGCGCAGCTGGTCGAAGGACGCCCGCCGCGCACCGAGGCCGAGCGCCGGCTGACCGCCATGCTCTTCGTCGTGCTGTACGGGCGCTTCGAGGCCTCGCAGCTCGACGCGCGCTTTCACGCGTGGCTCGGACATCAGCGCCTGCGCGCAGAGCTCGGTGAGCTGCTGCCAGTGCTCGAAGCGCGCGCCGAGCGGCTGCCCCGCGCGCAGCGGCTCGAAGACGACGTCCCGATCGCGCTCCACGGTCGATACTTGGACGCTGAGCTGTCCGCTGCGTTCGCGGCGATCACGCAGAGAGACGCAAAGTATCGAAACTTCTACACCGGCGTCGAGCCGGTCTGCGGCGGCAGGTACGACCTACTTCTGGTGACGCTCGAGAAGAGCGAGGCGAGCCACGAGCACCTTCGATACCGAGACTTTCCGCTCAACGAGCGGATGTTTCACTGGCAGTCGCAGTCGGACACGCGACAGCAAGACAAGGTCGGGCGGCGGCATCTCTCGCCAGAGAGCGAGAAGGTGACGCCGCTGTTGTTCGTTCGCGAGCGCAAGAAGGACGAGCGGGGAGTGACGTGCGCGTTTCGCTTTCTCGGCCCGGTGCGCCCCCAGCGATACCAGGGAGAGCGCCCGATCTCGATCGAGTGGGCGCTCGACGCTCCGCTGCGGCCCGAGTGGGTCCGGCGCTGGGCGAACGTGAGCTGAGCGCCTCACCCCGCGGCGCGCGCGACGAGCGCCGTCGCGTTCATCGCTCCGCTTCGCGCGACGGAGCGCGCGACGATCGCGTCGGCCATCGACTGCACGCGCTCGTGCTCGCGCACGATGCTCGCGATCTCGCTCGGCGTGACGGAGTCCAGGACGGGATCGGTGCACACGACGAAGAGATCCCCAGGCCGAACGAGCTCGAGCGTGCTCTCGATCCGCGGCGCGGCTTGAATTCCGAGCATGCCCGCGATGACCTTACGGGGCGCGACTCGATCCGCGTCGAAGTCGAACGGTCGCGCGAAGCGATGATACTCGCGCCGCAGGTCCTGCGCTTCGCTGAGCTCTTCGTACTGCCCATCGTCGCGAACGCGAAGCGCGACGCACACGCCGCTCGACGCGAGCGCGACCTCGTCGTCGCCGAGCACGATGAGCACCGCCGAGCACCCGAAGCCCCTGCCGTACGGGCTGCGCCCCTGCTCGCGCAAGATCGCGTCGTTGACCGAGCGCAGCAGCGAGCGAGCCTCGTCGTCGAGGGCGGTCGTCGCGCGCGGAGCGTGGCGTTCGGCGTGGGCGCGGAGCGTGGTGAGCGCGAGCTGCGCGGCGAACGTTCCGCTCGATCGGGCGCCGGCGATTCCGTCGATCACCGCGCACATCCCCCGCGCCTCGTCGATCCAGAACGCGTCTTCGTTCTCGTCGCGATCCCGGCCCATGTCCGTGGCAGCACCGCACTCGATCTTCATCGCCCCTCGTCGCGCCGCTGCGCTGCCTCGCCCGTGCGAACCGCCATCGCAGCCATTGAACCAGCGCGCCGACGCGCGATCAATCACGGGCTCGACGCTGCGCGCGCGTCTGCTCGGCTCACTTCGCGGTGCTCGACGGGTAGATCCACTTCGCGAGCCAGCGCGTGAGGCGCGGCATGAGCACGTACGTCATCAAGAACACCTCGATGACGATCGTGACCAGAAGCCGAAGCGGCGCTGGAGCGGTGCTCAAAACCAGGGCGACGAGCTTTCCGATCGAGAGCACCAGCCCGAAGACGACCACGATCATCACGAGCGCCATGCGAAAGCGCGAGGGCTGCGGAACGACCGTCCCCGCAGGCGGAGAAAACCAGAGCTCGAGCCCCGAGAGCTTGCTCCAGACGGCGTCGGCTTCGACGAGGTCGCTCACCGAGGCGAGCGCCTGCCGACGCAGCTCGCTCTCTTCGAAGGCGCGCAGCGTCTCGACGCTCTCGAATCGAAAGACGCTCGTGTAGACGGACGGCTCACCCTCGGACGGCCGCTGCACCTTCGCGCCGAGGTAGCCAGGAAGCGCCGATGCTCCGGCGATCAGCCGCTCGAGCCACGCTTCATACGCAGGCCCGCAGCCCGGCTTCACGCGACGCGAGACGACGACGGTCACGGGTTCGTTGTCCTGTGTGTTGCCCATGCGAGTGCGATCGATCGTCGGCCTGATCATCGATGCGAGCAACGCGCGTCGTTGCAACACGTGATTTCATCAAGTGCAACACTGAGCGAAGACGCATCGGCATCACTGCGTGTGCATTCTCTGTCGTTCGAGACCGAAACAGTTGCACGATTTGCAATCACGTATTGAAGCTGTTTCAGTTGCCGCAATCGCCTTCGCGATCGAGGCTCGCGGCCGAGTCGCCGTGAAACAATCTGCTCTTCGCCCCGCGCTCGTCGCGCTCGCAGCGACGGTCTTGGCCCTCTCGTCCGCTGCGCGCGCGCAGGTCAACGCGGAGGTGCTCAGGCCCAACCCGCTTCGCGACGGGTGGTCGGGCGGCGTGGACGCGAGCTTCGCCATCAACCGAGGAAACATCGAGCTGCTCGACCTCGGCGGCGGCGGCCGCGTGCAGTTTCAGTCGCTCTATCCGCTGCCGCCGACGCAGCCCGGCGCGAAGCCGAGGTTGCCGTTTGTTCGACAGCGAGTGTTTCTCACGGCGAGCGGTCGGTTCGCGGCGCGCGCCAGCGCCGCGTTCGTCAATCAGTCCTTCGGTCACCTGCGCTGGACCGCGATGTGGCACGAGCGCGTAGGGTCGGACGTGTTCGCGCAGGCGCAGTCCAACGAGTTTCAGCGATTGCGCGTTCGCGCGGTGGGCGGGATCGGCGCGCGCTTCGAGATCGTGCACGAGCCGGTATTCATGCTGTGGGCCGGGACGGGGTACATGTTCGAGTACGACCGCATCGACGTGCTCGCCGGAGCCCCAGACGCGCCCGAGAGCGTCGAGCACCGCTGGACCAACTACCTCACGATGCGGCTCGCGGTGTTCGACGGGCAGCTGCTCTTGCAGAACACGACCTACGTTCAGCCGCGCTTCGACGCGTTCGCCGACGTTCGCGTGCTCGAAGAGCTCGAGGCGCTCGCGAAGGTCACCGATGTCTTCGGCTTCGGCGCGACGGTGAGCGTCTTGTATGACAGCGCTCCGCCGACGGGCGTGCGCGAGGCGGATCTGCGCGCGGTCACGACGGTGCGTCTGTCGTTGTGACGGCCGCGTTTGTGCTCGGAGGACGCGACGCAGGCGCGCTCCACGCGAGGCGCGCGAAGAGATACGCGAGCAGGCCGAGCGGGCCGACCATCAAGACCGCGCCGAGGATGAGCGAGGTGAGCCACGAAGGGACGCCGCGCTCGCGCGCATCGAGATAGACCGCGCGACCGACGAACAGGTCGAACGCCAGAAAATGCAGCCACGCGATGGTCGCGCCGCGCGCGCTTCCGAGCAGCGGCGCCACGCTCGCGAGCGTGGGTCGAGCGAGCAGCGGCAAGAGCACAGGAAGCTCTGGCGCGACCAGGACGAGATAGCCCGCGGCGGGCAGCGCGACGATCCACCACGAGCGCGCGAGCCGCTCGGTCCACGGCCAGCGAGGAAGAAAGATCATCAACGCCCAGAAGGGCATCACGAGCGCTCCGCTCAGCGAAAACACTGCCTCCATCACGAGGCCACCTCGGCCGGGGCGCGCAGGGTGCGGGCGAGGCTCGCGACCGCGATGACGAGCGCGAGCGTCGCGAGCGCGAGCGTCGAGGGCGCGGGGTCCGTCGGCGCTCGTCGCAACAAGAGCTGAACGAACGAGGCCGAGAGCAGCAGCGCCCACGCGGCGCCGAGCCCCCACAGGGCCCGCACGCGATCGATCATCGACGCCGATCCTCGACGCAGCCACCACGCGGCGATCGGAAACAGCTGCAGCCCATGGAGCGCGATCGCGTGCACGGGCTTCCACTCTCCCGCGCCCAAGCGCGACGGAACGCCTCCGGTCGCCTGCGCCGCCGACCCGTGCACGGCGATCGCGATTCCGACGGCGGTGCCCGCGATGAGCGCCGCCGTCGCGAGCGCGTTGGACAAGCGCAGGTCTGCCTCGCGCTGCGCGCGCGTGGCGTCCACGAGCAAGACCGTCGCAGAGAGCATCGAGCCCAAGATGACCGCGCCCATCAGCGAGAAGACCGCGCCGTCGAACGCCGTCGCGGTGTTGAAGTGCGAGGCGACCCCGCGCCACGCTTGCATGTCGATCAGCGCGAGCTCGACGCTCATGGTGAGCATGTACGCCCACGACCAGCGCGGCATCGCTTGGCCCTGCGCGCGCAGCGCCGCGAGCGAGAGCGTCGTCGCTCCGGCGCTCAAGCCGAAGACAATGGGCTTTCGCCAGCCCGTCGGGCGGTCGAGCGGAGGCGCTCCGTCGAGCAGCCACAGCACCGCGAACAGCGCGCCGCTCAGCGCGAAGAACCAGCCGAGGCGGGCCAGGCGCCTCGCCTCGATCGAGGGGCTGTGTAAGTGCGCGCGCAGCGAGTCGAGCGCGTCCGAGAGCAGCGAGCGGGGCGGAGAGCCCGCTTCAATAACAGTGTTATATTCATGACGTGCAGAGCGCATGGAGTGGGTCCTTTCATGGAGACGATCAGCGGGCGACGACGCCGGCGACGGCGAACTCGAGCGCGCGCTCGTAGAGCGACTCGACGTCGACGCCCGGGGGAGCGGCGCCGTTGAGCTCGAGCGAGACGAATCCGTGGACGGTGCTCCAGACCGCCATCGCGAGCGGCTCTGCGTCCTTCGCGGGACGGTCCTTCGCGGCGAGCAGACGAGTCACGGCGACGATCAACGCGCTGAAGGCGCGCGCGCCGTGCGGGGCGGCCTTGCTCTCGTTGAGATGCCGCTCGCAGTCCGCCGGTTGCAGCCCCATCCACATGAGTCGATACGAGGTCGGGTTGGCGAGCGCGAAGCGGCGGTAAGCGCGGCCGAGCTCGCGCAGGTGCTCGGTCGGGTCTGCTTCGGCCACGGCGCCGAGCATGTCGGCGAAGCGCGAGAATCCGTCGGCGAGCAGCGCCTCGATCACCGCGTCGCGGCTGCCGAAGCGCGTGTAGAGCACCATCGTGGACGTTCGCGAGGCTTGGGCGAGACGGCGCATCGTGAGCGCTGAAGGGCCCTCGTCGGCGAGCAAGCGCTTGGCGGCTTCGAGGATCGAGCGGCTGTCCGGGGTGTCTTCACGCGCGGCGGGGCGAGCCCGCGTTCGAGCGACCATGGCCAGTCAATAACACCGTTATATGCCGTCGGCAACCCAGGGCGGTGCGTCTCCGGCGGCGCAGAGGTCGTTGGCGATCGACGCAGACTCGCTCGCGACGCGCGCGTCGCTGCGCTGCGCGTGATCGCTCACTTCTTGCTGTGCCCCACGCCGCTCCAGAGCAGCTCGATCAGTCGCTCGACGTAGTCGCTCGCGTCGTGCGCCGCGGGAACCTTGCACACACGCGCGGTGAACGCCCAGCCCTGCAGCGCGCCGAGGATGGTGGACGCGAGCGTGTGGACGTCGCACTTCGCCAGGCGCCCTTGGCGCTGCGCGCGCTCGAGCCAGCCCACCAGCGCGGCGTACGCGCGCTCGGGGGTCGAGCTCGCGCTGTGCGTCTTGCGCAGATCGACGCCGGCCGCTTGCAACACGCCGAAGCCCGCCTGCAGCTCGGTGTAGAACGCGGACATCTGCCGCGCGTGCTCGACGAGCTGCTCGCGGATCGGCCGCTCGTCGGGGCCCGCTTCGAGCGAGGCCACCCACGCGAGCTTGTCCGTCGGCGGTCCGAGCGCCGCGAGCATCAGGCCCTCTTTTGAGCCGAAGCGGTTGAAGAGCGTCGTGTGGCTCACCCCGACTTCTTTGGCGATGTCCGCCGCAGAGACGCCCGCGCCGCGGCTCAAGAAGCAGCGCCGCGCGGCGACGAGGATCTGCTCATCCGTGACTTCTTTGGGTCTTCCCATGGCAGGCCTCGCGGTTGACATCGGACCGGTACAACTTTATTTCTTTCTAGAAAGAAACCAAGCCTGCCCCGCGGTGCGCGCGGAGGCGAACGATGGTTTCGCAACGGTTTTCACCCGCTGGAGTACGCATGTCCACCCTCGATCTCTTCGCTCCGTATCAGCTCGGCCGAGTGCAGCTCGCCAACCGCATCGTGATGTCGCCGATGACCCGGTCGCGCGCGATCGGCAACGTCGCCAACGAGCTCATCGCGACGTACTACGCGCAGCGCGCAGAGGCCGGGCTCATCGTCACCGAAGGGACGTCACCCTCGCCCGACGGGCTGGGGTACGCGCGCATTCCGGGGCTGTTCAACGCCGAGCACGTCGCGGGTTGGAAGAAGACCACGGACGCGGTGCACAAGGCCGGCTCGCGCATCTTCGTGCAGCTCATGCACACCGGGCGCGTCGCGCACCCTGACAATTTGCCGGCGGGAGCGCGCGTCGTGGGCCCCTCGGCGATCGCCTGGGAGAGCAAGATGTGGGTCGATGGAAAGGGGCAGCTCCCCGTTCCGACCGCGCACGCGATGAGCCACGAGGAGATCGAGCAGGCGATCGAGAGCTACGTGAAGGCCGCTGAGCTCGCGATCGAAGCGGGCTTCGACGGCGTCGAGCTGCACGGCGCCAACGGCTATCTCATCGAGCAGTTCATGAACACCGCGGCCAACCAGCGCGACGATCAATGGGGCGGGAGCGTCGAGAATCGCCTGCGATTTGTCACGGAGATCGCGAAGCGCGCGGCGGCGAAGATCGGCGGCGACCGCATGGCGATCCGCGTCTCTCCGTACAGCGCCGGCGGCGGGCTGCGCTCGGACGACGAGGGCGTCGAGGAGCTGCACGAGCGCCTCGCGGGCTCGCTGAAGAAGCTCGCGTTCGCGTACATGCACGTGGTCGATCACTCGGCGATGGGGATGCCGACGGTCCCCCAGAGCGTGAAGGACAAGATCCGCGCGGCGTTCGGCGGGACGATCATCCTCGCGGGCGGCTACGACCGCGCGCGCGCCGAGGCAGACCTCGCTGCGGGTCGCGGAGATCTCTTCGCGTTCGGCCGCCCCTTCATCGCGAACCCCAAGCTCGTCTCGAAGCTGCGCTCGGGAGCGCCGCTCGCGCAGCCGGACTTCGCCGCGTTCTACACGCCCGACGCGAAGGGCTACACGGACTATCCGACCGACGCGTGAGCGCGCTCGGTGATCAGAGCACTCCGAAGCGACCGAGGGCGATGAAGACGCCGACCGCGGCGAGGACGGCGGCGGGCGCGAAGGGCTCTTTCAGATCGACGTGCGTCTTGACCGCGCCGAGCATCAGGACCGTGCAGCAGATCGCAGCGATCGGCGTGAGGATCGGCAGGATGCCCGTGGCGTAGGGGACGATCAGACCGATCGCTCCGAGCACCTCAGCGAGGCCGAGCAATTTCACTCGTCCGTCCGTCCACGTCTCGGCCCATTTCATCTTCTTCATGAGCTCGACGCGCGGCGTAGCGAGCTTGAATCCGCCGGCGCCGATCATGGCGAACGCGAGCAGGCCCGAAGCGATCCAGAGTGCGATGTTCATCGTTGATGGTCCCTCGAAGTGAAGCGCGGCGCTCTCACCGCGCGGCTGCGCGCATGGTGCTCGCGCTGCAAATGAACTGGAAATTTGCCTACAAAACAACGAAGCCCGCCGAGGGCTCCGCGACGAACGCCGCGCGCTAGCCGAACAAGCGGAGCGCGTAGCTGATCTTTCCTTCGCTGCGCAGGGCGCGGCCCATGCGGCGAATCTCGGCCTCGCCGCGGGCGAGCGCCTCGCGGCTGGTGTGAACGGAGTACGAGCCCAAGACGAGCTCGTGCGGGTGTTGCGCGGCGGAGCCGAGGACGAAGCGCGTGTCGGACTCGGCGACGAACTCGATCGGAGCGTTCGAGCGCTCGAAGATCGCGAGCTCTCCCGCGGCGATGCGCGACGATGCGCGCAGCGCGCCGTTCATGAGCGCGACCCACGCGACGTCGTGACCGTCCGGCGGATCGAAGGTCCAACGCTCTCCGCGCGCGAGGGACACCGAGAGGTACGTCATCGGAGGCGCGGGGATCGGGCTCGTGGACGCGCCGTACGTCCCGAGGATCACGCGCGCGGGGCCTTCGGAGCGAACGTCTTCCGCCCGCACATAGTGGCTCTCGTTGGGCGCGCTCTCGAGCTCGGGCGGCAGCGCGACCCAGAGCTGAAATCCACGCACGAGCCCGGGCGCAGCGCTGCCGGTGTGCCACACGCCGCCGCCCGCGCGCATCCACTCGACGCCGCCTGCTTCGACAGAGCCCGAGCGGCCGGTGGTCTCGGCGAAGACCGTCGTTCCGTCGAGGACGACCGTGACGGTGGCGATGCCCGAGTGCGGGTGCCAGCCGGTCTCCAGCGCGGGCGCGCGCGCTCCGTCGATCTCGAACAAGTCGAGAAACACAAACGGCTTCACGAGCCTCCCGAGGTCTCCCGGGCTCATGAGGCGCGTGATGGGACCGCCTCCGTGTCCTCGCGTCTGGTGGACGATCGCGCGCGAACGGCTCGCGCTCGTCCCAGTGGTCTCGGTCGTTGTGCTCACGGTGTTCGTCCTCTCTGACGGTGGCGTGCACCTCGCGGCGATCCCCGAAGAGAGCGCGGCCGCCCCCGCCTGGAGCAGCCTTCGCCTGTGGATCCCTTGGTCGATCGCGGCTCGCTTCTCTCTGTGCACGACGTCCGAGCGCAGTGTAGTCGTCCTACGGGTGAAGCAAAGACGCTGGATCTAGCCACTCCGTCCCACGAATGGGACAATGATCCATGGACCTCAACGAGCTCGTTGTGTTCGTGCGCGTGGTGCAAGCAGGCAGCATTCGCGGCGCGGCCGAAGCGCTGTCGATGCCGAAATCAACGGTGAGTCGAAAGGTGATCGAGCTCGAAGAGCGCCTCGAAGCGCGGCTGCTCCAGCGCAGCACGCGCAAGCTCGGCCTGACGGACATCGGCAGGATCTACTACGACTACGGCGCGCGGATCGTGACCGAGATGGAGAACGCCGAGCGGGCGGTGCGCAGCCAACACGAGACGCCGCGCGGGCTACTGCGCGTGACGGCGCCGCTCAACCTCGCGCTCTTGGGCCCGGTCCTGAGCGACTACCTCGCGCGGTATCCCGAGGTTCGCCTCGAGCTCTCGGCGAACGCGCGCGTGGTGGACTTGATCGAAGAGCGATTCGACGTGGGGATTCGCATGGGGCGTCTCGAAGACTCGTCGCTGATCGCGAAGGCGCTCGCGACGCTCGATTCGATGGTGGTCACGACGCCCGGCTACGCGAAGAAGCGAGGGCGCCCGAAGACGCCCGCAGACCTGAAGAAGCACGACTGTTTGCTCTTCGGAAAGAGCAAGACGATCACCCTCACCCGCGACGGTCGCGCCGAGCAAGTCTCCGTGAGCCCGAGGCTCTTGGTGATGGACATGGACGTGCTCGTGTCCGCGGTGAAGCGAGAGCTGGGGATCGCGGTGCTTCCGACGATGATGTGCGAGGACGAGATCGCGGCGGGCAGGCTCGAGCGGGTGCTTCCGCAGTGGAGCCCGCCGTCGACGGTGATGAACATCGTCTACCCGAGCACGCGACACCTCTCGCCCACGGTGCGGAGCTTCGTCGACCACATGGAGAAGCACACGGCGCTCGGCTACCGCGCGGAGAGGGCGGGGCGCAGCGCGCGGGCGATGGCGCGCGGATGACGCTGTGAATCACGGCGCGGAGGGACGCCGGGAGAAACGCAATCGGCCCGAGAGATTTCTCTCTCGGGCCGACGTGCTCCCTTTCGGGTGTTTCCAGGGCTCCGACTGCTGGACTTGAACCAGCGACCCGGCGGTTAACAGCCGCCTGCTCTACCGACTGAGCTAAGTCGGAAACGGAAGCGGTTTGTACTCGAATCCTCGCGAGAGTCAAACACTCTTTTTCACGAGCTCGGTCGATTTTTGATCGAGCCCAGCGGCGATGCGGCGCGCGAAGAGCGAGACCCCGACGATCGCCCCCATGGCGGTCGCGAGCGTGAGCGCCACGAGCCGGTGCTCGTCGGGCGTTCGCATCACGAAGTCGGGGATGGTCACGTGAACGCGAGCCATGAGCGCCGTCGTCGTCGCGAGCCCGAGCCCCGAGGCCCACCAGAGCGCTCGGTGACCGAGGACGCCCGCCCGCGCTCCGAGCTGCAGCGCGGCCCACAAGAGCAGCGTGATGGCGACGAGCGTCGTGGTCGCGACGAGCCCCTGCACGGCGAACGCGTCGGGGATCAGCGCTCGACCGCCGAGCGCCAACAGAACGCGCAGCCACTCGCGAATGACGAAGAGCCAGCCGACCACCGAGCAGGCCCAGAGCGCGAGGCCGCCGCTCAGGACCGAGATGGACGGAGACCAGCGCTGCAAGCGACTGAGCGCGCTCAGCGTTCGCGCGGCGAACAGGCCCGCGAGGATGATTCCGGCGCCGCGGACGAAGGCGCTCGTGTGCCAGTGCGCGCCGCGGATCTCGAGCGAAATCGCGACGACGATCGAGCCCACCATCGACCCGACGATGCCCGCGATGCCCGAGCTCACCGCGCGAAGGCCCAGCGATTGCGCGCGCAGCGCTTCGGGCGCGAGCTCGAGCTCACGGGCCGCGGCGCTCGGAGCCGACGTCGAAGGCTCCAGTCGAATCGTGACCCATAGAATCAACAGGCTCAGCCAGGTCGCCGCGCGCCAGAACGTCGCGAGGCCGAGCAGCGTGTCCAAGTCCCCTTGAATGTGCGGTCCAAACGAGCTTTCGAACCCGCTCGCGAGCGGCTGCCAAAGGAGCACGCACAGCGCGGCGAGCGCCGTCGAGAGCGCGGCGGTTCGTCGCGTAGCAGCGTGAACCGCCGCGCGAAAGAGCCTCCACGACGCGAGGCCCATCGCTGTGCAGGCGCCGATTTCGAGCGCGAGCGCGCCGCGACCGATCGGAGCGAACCCCCGCGCCAACCACGGGATGATCGCCGCGACCACGCGCAGCGCGATCGCCCACCGCGCGATCACCGCCGCCGCTGGCCACTCGAACGACGCGGGAGGGACGAGCGTGGCCGAACGATAGGGTGCTCTCATGCGATTCTCGATTTCGTGTGCGTGTATTCAGTGCGCTATCCGACCGCTGCGCAGCGCGATGATCGTAGCGCGCCGAGCGAGCGCGCAGCCGCGGAGGTGCGAATCCCTACGACACAGGATCCGTTGCACGTGGTTTCAACGGCGCGGTTTCGAGTTCGGACTCTCCACGTTCGCACGTAGACTGTTCTTCCATGACGCGTCTTCGCCCTTGGGTGTGCCTGGTGATCGCGAGCGTGACGGTGGCCGCGAGCGGAGCGCGAGCGCAGAGCACTCCGCCCGCGAGCGACGCCGCGACGGAGGCCAACTCCGCGATCGAGCGCGGGATCGTCGCGAGGCAGCGCGGCGACGACGACGAGGCGCTTCGGCTGTTTCGTCGAGCGAACGCGCTGGTGCCGACGGCGAGAGCGCAAGCGCAGATCGCGCTCGCTGAGCAAGCGCTCGGGCAGTGGGTCGCGGCCGAACGAGATCTCACCGCGGCGCTGCAGCTCACGGCGGACCCGTGGATTCAGCGCAACGAGACGGTCCTGCGCACGGCGCTCGGGCAGATTCAAGAGAGGCTCGCGACGATCGAGCTGCGCGTCGCCACGGAAAACGCGGAAGTGCGCATCAACGAAGAGGTCGTGGGGCAGGCGTCGGCGGGGACGTTTCGAGTTCCGTCGGGGACGGTGACGATCGAAGTGCGGGCGCAGGGGTTTATCTCGCAGCGGCGCACGGTCGAAGTGGCGCCGCGCGCGCGGTGGAGAGAGGTCTTCAACCTCGTTCGGTCCGACACGTCCTCACAAAGCTCGGGCAACTCGAATACGGGTGCGTCTCGTTCGTCCGCGGCCGTCGCGGCGAGCGACAGCGGAGGCGTCCAGCCGCCGCAACCGCCTCCTCCGCCGAGGCAAGGCGTCCCGATCGCGCCGATCGTCGTCGGGGGCGTCGGCGTCGCGACGCTCGCGCTCTCGGGCGTGTTCGCCGCGCTGCGCGGGCAAGCGCAGGGATCGTGCCCGCTCGACACGGGCAGCAACACGCTCGTGTGCTCGTCGCAAGCGAGCTACGACGCCGCCCTTCAAGGCCGAACCTGGACGACGGCCACCAACGTCACGCTCATCGGCGGGAGCATCGTCACCGTGGGCGCGGGCGTCTGGCTGGCGGTGAGCCTCGCGACCGCTCCGCGCGCCGAACGAACGGCTTTTCACAGGGTGATCGTCGCGCCGTCGATCGCAGCCAACCAAGCAGGACTCACGATCGGAGGCGCGCTGTGAGCGTGAACGACACTCTTCGCCGGGCCGCCTCGCTCTCGCTGATCGCAGCGAGCCTCGCGGCGTGCGGGTACCCCAACGTCGAGCTGCGGCTCGATGGTGCGCAAGCGAGCGACGTCGTCGCGCAGGACTCGAGCAGCGATTCTTCGGCGTTGGATGCGGCGATGGACGTCGCGGTCGACGCGGCGCCGGACGCGAGCGTCGACAGCGCGCCCGACTCGATGCCCGACTCGATGCCCGACTCGATGCCCGACTCGATGCCCGACTCGATGCCCGATTCGATGCCCGACGCCGCGCCGACCAACTGCCGCATGGCCACGTACACGCCGGCGCAAACCGCGTTCAACGGAACGAGCGCAGGCGAAGGAATGACGATGCTGGCCTTCACCAACGCGCGCGATCGAGCGACGTTCGCGTGCCGCATGGTGTGCGGCCAGCCGTGCACCGTGCCTGCGAACGAGATGGACAACTGCCGGTTCGACAGCGGGATGAACGGCTACGTGTGCACGTCGTTCTGCACGCTTCCGCCGTTCGTGTTTCAGTCGGACGCGCCCGGGTGCAGCACCAACGCCTCGTGCTGGCGAACCGCGAAGGACGCCGCCAACGCCGCGTGTCGCGCGTCGAGCTGTCCGGGCACGTGCACGATCTCGACCAACGCCGGCGATCAATGCGAGTTCTTGGGGAGCATCAACGGCTATCGCTGTCGATCCACCTGCGTGTGCCCATAATCAAGCGCCGCGGCGAATCACGAGGCGCGCGCCCGACTCGGAAGGCTCAGCGGCGATCGACGCGTTGCAGCTCGTCGCGGTGGCTCCACGCATGCGAGGGCACCCTTCGCGGCGCCATCGCACGGCGAGCGGCTCGAGCGCGAGCGCGAGAGACCGCGCCTGATCGAGCGAGCCGCACGCGATGGTCCACTGCACGATCAGCGATGGATCGCTGAGATCACGGTCGAGCGCGACGCGGTCGCCGCGCCATGCCGAGGCGAGCTCGGCCGCGCGCTCTTTGCGAAGGACCGCGGCGAGCAGGAGGCGCAGCTCGAGCTCGCCGAGCTCGCGCGAGAGCACTCGCTGCGAGCGAGGAGCGAGCGGCGGTTCAGCGAGCGTCACGAGCTCGGCTTCGTCGCGCTCGGGGTGCAGCATCGCGCCGGATCGCAGCGAGGCGCGGGCGAGCGCGGCGTTGACCGAGGGCCATCCGCCGCGGAGAAACATGGCGCCCACGGCGGTCGCGCCCGCTTCGTACGGCAGCTCGATCGCGTCGAGCACGTACTTGGGAACGTTGGCCTCGGTGAGCATCTGCGCGCGCTCGGCCCAGCGGGCGATGCGCGGGGTTTGCTCGGGCGTTCCGAGCATGCGGGCTCCTCGCTGTCGGGCTTGCCACTCGAGCGTGACGAGCGTCGCGTCGCCTTCGAGAAGGGCCACTCGAACGCCTGCGCGATCGGTCATCGAAGCGGCGCGCTCGTCGACGTCGACGCGCTCGCGAAAGTGCTGGTGTTGCAGCGCGTGAACGAGCTCGTGAACGACCGTGGCGCGCGCCTCCATCCCCGCGGGGCCGGGCCTGGTGAGGTCCCTCGCTTCGACCTCGCTGAGGGTGAGGATCCCGTCGCGCGGGTCGTAGAAGCCCTGCGCTTCGGCGCCCATCATGCGCGCGTACGCGTCGCGGTCGATCGCGCGCTCGTCGCGCAAGTGGCCGAGCGCCACGGTGAGCAGCTCGTCTCCGCGCTGCTCGTCGCTCTCTTCGCTCTCTTCTGCGAAGTGCGCGGCGATGGCCTCGGTCGACAGCACTCTAAACGGGACTTCTCGCTGAAATCGCAGGGCGCGAATGGCTTCGACCTCGACCGAGAGCGAGCGCACCATGGCGCCGAGCACGCGCGCGTCGACGGGGGCCGAGACGCGAGCGGATGGCGTGTGCAGCGCGGTGCCGTCGCGCTCGGGCAAGACGAGCTCGCTCGGGCGCGTCGTCGCGCAGCCGACCGAGAGCGCAAGCGAGGCGGCGACGAGAGCGGTGCGCACGAGTGGATTGTGCCACGAGCGCGCGACCGTGCTCGACAGCGGGCGCGTACCAGCGCAAACAGCATAGCGAGATGCCGCGCGAGCCAGCGCCAGAGCGCTATCGACACGAGGGAGAGACCGTCCTGGTCGAGCTGCACCTGCACGCGCCGCTGCAGCTGTTCGACCTGCGCGACCCGGCGCCGTTTCACGATCGGGACCTGGCCGACGACGCGGTGGCGTACCTGCTCGCGGCGATGGAGGACCTTCGTCGAACCAAGAGCGTCGAGTTTCGCTTCATCTTCGCGTGCAAGCGCGACGAGTCCAACCTCAGCGCAGAGGAGATCGAGAAGGCGATCCGCGCGCACTTTCGCTACGAGCACGACAGGGAGCTCAGGCAGCTCGCGGCCAGTCAACGGCAAGGATTTCAGCGGCTGTTCGTCGCGCTTCCGGTGCTCGCGACGGCGCTCGCCATCGCCGCGAGGCTCGAGCACTACGCGCAGACGCACACCGCGTGGAAGGTCGTCCGCGAAGGGCTCACCATCTTCGGCTGGGTCGCCCTGTGGAACCCCATCGACATGCTGCTCTTCAGCGGCCGCCCCATTCGCGAGCGCGCTGCTGTTTCAGCGCATCGAGCGCGCGCCGTATCGATTGATCTTCGACGGTGATTGAGCGCAAAGATCCTTCGTTCACGCGCAGCACGACCGCAGTACATTCACCGAATGCCCCACGCATCGGACGACCGCGGCGCGCAGTCGGTCTACTGGTTCGCCTTCGGCTACTTCGCTTGCTACGCGCCCTACAGCGCGCTGACGAAGGCGCTCTCGTCGGGGCTGATCGGCGATCGCACGGTGACGGGGCTCGAGCTGCTCCCGCTCACCACCCTCGCCTCGGGCATCGCGATGATCTTCGTGATGTCCGCGCTGAAATGGTGGCGATTCGCGTCGCGATCGACGGTCTTCGGGATCAGCGTCCCGAGGCCGGGGCTGTGGACCGGGCTCTCGGGGCTCGCGACGGCGGCGATCATCGTCACCACCACGCTCGCGTACACGTTTCGCGGCGTGAGCATCCCGCTGGTGATGCTGCTCATGCGCGGCGGCGTGCTCATGCTCGCGCCGGTCGTCGACGTCTTGAGCAAGCGAAAGGTGCGGTGGTTCTCGTTCGTCGCGCTCGCGCTCTCGATGCTGGCGCTGCTCGACGCGTTCTTCGCCGCGGGCGCGAGCGCGATCCCGTTCTGGTGCGCGGCGGACATCGGCGTGTACTTGCTCGGGTACTTCGTGCGGCTTCGCTTCATGAGCCGCATCGCCAAGAGCACGGACCCCGACGTGCAGCGCAAGTACTTCGTCGAAGAGCAGATGGTGGCCGCGCCCGCTGCGGTCGTCGCGCTCGCCGCGCTCGCGCTGATCGGCCGAAGCCCCGCGCTGCTCGCCGTTCGCAGGGGATTTACGGACCTGTGGAGCTCTTCGACGCTCTTCTGGGTCATCCTCGTCGGGCTGCTCTCGCAGGGAACGGGCGTGTTCGGCGGGCTCGTCCTGCTCGATGCGCGAGAGAACACGTTCTGCGTTCCGCTCAACCGAGCGTCGAGCATCCTCGCGGGAGTGCTCGCGGGAGCGGCGTTGATGACCGTCGGTCAGCGTGCTCCTTCACAGGCAGAGTTGCTCGGAGCCGGTCTGCTCGTCGCCGCGATCGCCGCGCTGTGGGCCGGCCCGATGATCGACAAGCGTCGCAAGGGAGCTGCGAGCGCATAGCGCGCCGCATGGATGCGTGCCGCGTCGACGCCCGCACGGGGTTCAGCGGCTCTCGAATGCGCTATATCGAGGCGATCGTGATCGCGCATCCCCGAACCGCTGCCCCCCCGCGACGTCATGGTTGATGCAGAACGCACCAGCGCATCCCGCGCCAGTGCCTCGGCGATGCGGTGCAGAGGCGCCCTCCGCGCGCTGCTCGATGACACGCGGCCCGATCGCCCGAAGCGCCCGCGTCTCTCGGACGTGCTCGTCTCGCTCGTCGCGGGCGCGATCGTGACGGCCGAGGCCCTCGCGCGCCCGACGCTCGAGGACCGAGCGACGCACGCCGCCGTCGCGCTCGTCTTCGCCGTGATGCTCGCGGTGCGCGCGGTCGCGCCGATGCACGCGGTGGTCGTCGCGTTCTCCGTCGCCGCCGCGCACACGATCAGCGAGCGCGGTCACGGCGGCTCCGAGGGGCTCTTCTCAGCGCTCTTCGTCCTGGCCCTGCCGTACGCGCTCGTCCGCTTCGGCTCGCGTCGCGAGGTCGCCGTCGGCGGCGCATCGATCGCGACCGCGTATTTGTGCAACGCCGTGTTGCGCCCCGCGCAACAGCCTTCGGACTTGATCGGAGGCGCGGTGGTGCTGTTGTTTCCTGCGGTGCTCGCGGCGGCGGTGCGCACGCGAGACGAGGCGCACCAGAGAGAGATCGAGCACGCGCGAGGCCGAGAGCGCGAGGCGCTGGCGAGAGAGCTGCACGACACGGTGGCGCATCACGTGGCCGCGGTGACCATTCAAGCGCAGGCAGCGCAGGCGGTGCTCGCCAAGCGCCCCGAGGCCGCGCTGGGAGCGCTTCGCGCGATCGAAGAAGAAGCAGGGAGAGCGCTGCACGAGATGCGTCGCGTGGTGGGGGCGCTCAAGACCGAAGAGCTCACCACGGCGAGGATCGAGTCGATCGACGAGCTCGCGAAGATCGCGAGGCCGCCGCTCGTGGTGCACGTCGAGCGAGAGGGCTCGTTCGAAGAGCTCGCGGCGTCCGTGCATCGCGCGGCGTATCGCATCGCGCAAGAGGCGATCACCAACGCGGTGAAGCACGGAAGGGACGTGACCAAGGTGAGCGTTCGCGTCGAGAGAGAGGCAGAGCGCGTGCGAGTGACCGTGAGCAACGACGGCGCGCCAGCGACGATGCGCGACGGCGGATTCGGGCTGTGGAGCATGCGCGAGCGCGCGCAGCTGCTCGGCGGAACGCTCTCGGCCCTCCCCCTGGACGGCGGCGGATTTCGGGTCGAAGCGGTGATCCCCTGCGAGGCGAGCGAGCGATGACGATGCGAGTGTTGATCGCCGACGACCAGCCCCTCGTGCGCGCGGGGCTGCGAATGATCCTCGAGGCCGAAGAGGACATCCGCGTGATCGCCGAGGCGAGCGACGGACGCGCGGCGGTCTCGCTCGCGCAGAGCCACCGCCCCGACGTGTGCCTCTTCGACGTGCGCATGCCTGTGATGGACGGAATCGCCGCGACCCGCGCGATCGCAGGCCCCGAGGTCGCAGCGCCCATGGCCGTCGTGGTGATCACGACGTTCGACCTCGACGAGCACGTGTACGGAGCGCTCAAGGCCGGAGCGCGAGGCTTTCTTCTCAAAGACGCGGGCCCGGCGCTGCTCGCGCAGGCGGTGCGCGCGGCGGCGAGCGGCGAGGCGTTGATCGCGCCGAGCGTGACGGTGCGGCTGCTCTCTGCGTTTGCGTCGCTCGCGAGAGAGCCGGCGCGCGCGCCGTCGACGGCGCTCACCGAGCGAGAAGAGCAGGTGCTCGCCTCGATCGCGCAGGGGCTCACCAACCAAGAGATCGCGCGCGAGCTGCACATCAGCTTGAGCACGGTGAAGACGCACATCGCGAGCCTCATGGACAAGCTCGACGCGCGAAACCGGGTCGAGCTCGCGCTGTGGGTGCACGAGCGCGGCAAGGCGGGTCGTCCTTTCGGCTGAGGCGCGCTCGGGGCCTTTCGTTCTCTTGGCCGATGTTCGTTCGCGCGGGCGACGCACAGGCTCGGGGACGATGCACCACGCACAAAGACCTCGCGAGCGCGGCCGTTGGACGACGACGATCGCGCTGCTGCTCTTGGCGTTGATCCCCACGCTCGGCGGGGCGCAGCGGCTCGCGCTGCTCTCGGCGGGCGCGACGCCGACCGTCGACGACGCGCGCATCGCGCAGGCGCCGGTCCCGATGGCGCTGCACGTCGTGGGGGCGACGCTGTTCACCGTGATCGGCGCGCTGCAGTTCTCGCCGGCGCTCACGCGGGATCGAACGAAGCTGCACCGCGCGCTCGGCTGGGCGCTCGGCGCGTTCGGCATCCTCGGCGCGCTCTCGGGCGTGTGGCTGGCGCTGTTTCTTCCGCTGCCGGCCGGGGGCCACGCGCTCAACTCGGCGCTGCGCGTGATCGTCGGCGGCGCGATGACGGTGTTCATCGTCAACGCGACGCGCGCGGCGACGCAGGGCTCGATCGGCGAGCACCGCGCGTGGATCATCCGCGCGTACGCCGTCGCGAGCGCCGCAGGGACGCAAGCGTTCGTCCTGGCGCCGCTCACGCTGCTCTCGGGCGTTCGACCGGCGACCGTTCACACCGTGGGGCTCGCGCTCGGCTGGGCCATCAACGTGCTCGTCGGCGAGTGGATCATTCGACGGCGATCCGCGACGACGAGCGAGCCGCGCCAAGCGCGGAGCGCGACCGGAGAACGCCCGCTTCGATCGTGATGAGTGCGCGATCCGACAGCGAAAGCAGCGGCGGTGGTCAGGCTGTTTACTCTCTCTGTCCGGTCGCTGTATTGTCACCGATCTGTCATGCGCGCCCCGAGCGAAGAAGAGCTGAGCCAGCTGCGAGGATTCGAGAAGATCGCGTTCGCCATCGCGGACAAGGCGAACCGCGACCCGCTTTGGAAGCGGTACGGACACCGCTTTCTCGATTCGGTCGGCAAGATGTGGGTGTACGTCTCGACCAACAACCTGACGCGGGTCGACGGGCTGCAGCACGTGCGGGACATCGACCGATCGCGCGGCGTCGTGTTCGTGTGCAACCACCTCACGATGTTCGACTTCTACGTGATCTCGAGCGTCGTGTTGCGCAGCACGGACTGGGTGAAGCAGATGTTCTTCCCCGTGCGATCGTCGTACTTCTACGAGCGGCCAGACGGGGTGCTCGTCAACGCGATCATGTCGGCGATGGCGATGTATCCGCCGGTGCTGCGCGACAAGGATCGCAAGTCGTTCAACCGCTACACGGTGGACTTCATCACCGAAGCGGCGGCGACGCCCGGGACGTTGATCGGCTATCACCCCGAAGGGACGCGCAACAAGACGGCCGAGCCGTACACGTTGCTTCCGGCCAGCACGGGCATCGGTGAGATCATCTATCACGCGCGCCCCGTGGTGATCCCCACGTTCATCATCGGGCTGCAGAGCGACCTGGCGACGCAGGTGCGCAGCAACTTCGACGGGACGGGGCAGCCCGTCACGATCACCTTCGGAGCGCCGATCGACCTGGCCGATCGCTGCAACATGCCCGCGGGGCCCGAGGCGTACCGCGCGATGGCGGAGTACCTGCGACTCTCGATCATGCGCTTGGGGCAGCGCGACTACGAGACGCGGATGCGAGAGGGGCTTCCGATCTTGGGGCCGGCGCCGCGGTTCGAGACCGCTCCCAACGCGGCGGAGCTCGACCGGATGTTCTCGGGGATGGGCGAGAGCCTCTCGCTCTGAGCGCGGTCACCACGCGACGCGAAAGCTCGTAAACGCGTAGGGGTAGTTGCGTCGGTACCAGTTGCGAAACGACCGGCGCAGCAGCGCGCGATCCGTCGGCCACGCGCCGCCGAACACCACGTCGTGCTCGCCGTCGAAGAAGTCCGCCGAGTAGCCCGGATACGTGCGCGCCCAAGGCGTGAAGCCCTCGCGAGGGGCGAACACCGTCGAGGTCCACTCCCAGCCGTTGCCGACGAGCTCTTCGACGGCAAACGCGCTCGCGCTCTCGGGCGCCGCGCCGACGGGGTCGGGATACCAGCGCTGCCAATGGACCAGCGCGCTCGGCGCGAAGTCCTCGCGATCGAGCGTGGCGCGCGCGGCGTGGTGAAGCTCGGCCTCGGTGCCGAGGCGCCCGCCCAACTGCGCGCAGTACCTCCGCGCTTGCGCCGCGCTCACCTGCACGGGCCAGCCCTCGGCGAGCTCGAACGGGACCGCGCCGAACACCGTGCGAACGAGCCACCCGCGCTCGCCGCGAACCCAGCTCGCCGGGGTGAGCTCGCCCGATGAATCTCGGCCCATACAATCGAGCCAGTCGCGATTTCGCACAGGAAGATCGCTGAGCTCGAGCGCCTCGACCGCGTGTCGCTCGGCGCCGAACTCGTTGTCCCAGCCGAAGGCGAGCTCGTCGAAGCGCGCTCCGAGCGTCACTTCGCCGGCGGGGATCGCGCGACGGCGCGCGGCCCTTCCCTGCCCTTGGCGCGGGGGCGCGAGGCCGTTGGGAGCGGTGAGCGTCCCGTCGGGGCACTGCGCGAACAGGTACTGCAGCGTCTCGTGGTGCATCAGCTCGTGCTCGATCACGAGCGAGACGACCCGGCCGTGCTCGCACAGGATGTCCCCTCGCGCGGCGAGCACCTCGGGGATCGCGGCGCGCACTCGCTCGCGAACGGCGTCGCGATACGCGAGCACCGAGGCGGGCGCGGGCCAGCGCGCCAGCGTGGGGGCGCTCGACTCGGACTCGGGGTCGATTCCGCGCGCGAACAGCTCGTCGAGCGTGGGGTCGAGCGGCGGGCGGCCGAGCGCTCCGCGGGCGATCTGGTTGTGGGCGAAGGCCGGCAGGTGCCCGAGGTAGAAGAGCAAAGGGTGACGCAGGGCGATGGGGCGCTGCGCGAGCGCGCCGTCGGACAAGAGCGCGAACAGCTCGTCCGAGCGACGCCAGGCGGCTTCGAGCTGCGCGAGCAGCGCGGCGTAGGCGGTCACGGCGAGGGCCTCTTGAAAATGTGTGCGAGCGCGAAGTCGCCGCGCTCATCGGTGTGCCAGCGGCGCCACTCGAGCCCCGCGAGAGCGAGGTCTCGCGAGAGCGACTCGCGAGTAAATTTGCAGGATATCTCAGTGCGAATCTCTTCGCCTTCGGCGAGCTCGAGCGTCAGGTCGATGGCCGCGACGCGCACGCGCATGGGGCGCCTCGCGCGCAGCCGCATCTCGATCCAGCGCTGATCGCCGTCGAAGAACGCGCGGTGGTCGAACGACTCGACGTCGAAGTCCGCGCCGTACCGCGCGTTGAGCACGCGCAGGGCGTTCTTGTTGAACGCCGCCGTCACGCCCGCGCCGTCGTTGTAGGCGCGCTCGAGCCGAGCGACGTCCTTCACGAGGTCGACGCCGAGCAAGAGCGAGTCGCGGTCGGTCATCGAGCGCGCGAGGGTGGCGAAGAAGGCGTGGCGCGAGGCGGGGTCGAGGTTTCCGATCGTTCCGGCGAAGAAGACCGTGAGCCGCGGCGAGGGGTGCCAGGGGAGCTCGTCGAGGTCGCGCGTGAAGTCTCCGAGCACCCCGCGAAAGCGCAGGGCGGGATAGCTCTCGGCGAGCGCCGCGATCGAGCGCGAGAGAAAGCTCTCGTTGACGTCGAGCATGGTGCACACGCGCTCGGAGTGGGACTCGGGCGTCCAGCCGTCGAGCAACAAGCGGATCTTTCGCCCCGCGCCCGAGCCGAGCTCGACGAGCTGCGCGGCGCGCGCGTCCTGCATCACCTCGCCCGCGACGCGCTCCAAGATCGCGATCTCGGTGCGCGTGGGATAGTACTCGTCGAGCTCGGTGATCTGCTCGAACAGCGCGCTTCCGCGGTCGTCGTAGAAGTACTTCGCTGAGATCTCTCGCAGCGGGCGCGTCAACCCTTCGCGCAGTGCCTCGAGCTCGAGCGCGTCGCTCGCGATCGTGTCCCTCATCGCTGATCGTCACTGTACGCGCGATCGACGCCCGCGGTTACCGACGGCGGAGAATTACGCAGTTCTCGCGCACGATCGGCGGAGCTACCCTCGTCCGAAGCCAGCAGAGGGACAGCATCGATGCGCGAGTACAACTTCGACGGTCTCGTCGGTCCGACGCACAATTACGGAGGTCTCGCGCCGGGCAACGTCGCGAGCACCGTCAACGAAGGGCAGGTGAGCAACCCGCGCGAGGCCGCGCTGCAAGGGCTCGCGAAGATGCGCTTCGTGCACTCGCTCGGGGCCGGGCAAGCGGTGCTTCCGCCGCACCCGAGGCCGTCGCTCAGAGCGCTGCGCGCCTTGGGATTCACGGGCTCGGATGAGCACGTCCTCGCGCGCGCGGCGAAAGAGGCGTTTCACCTCGTGCGCCTCGCCTCGTCGGCCGCGGCGATGTGGACCGCCAACGCGGCGACCGTGGCGCCGTCCGCGGACACGAGCGACGCGAGGGTGCATCTGACGCCTGCGAATTTGCAGGCGATGTTTCATCGCGCGATCGAGGCGGACACCACCACCAGCGTGCTCAAGGCGATCTTTCACGACCCCGCCCGCTTCGTCGTGCACGACCCGCTGCCGGGCGGTGGGCAGTTCGCCGACGAGGGCGCGGCCAATCACACGCGCTTGTTCGTCGACGGCCGCAGCGCCGTGCACTTGTTCGCGTGGGGACGGCGCGCGTGGGGCGAGTTCGTGGGGCCCAAGCGGTTTCCTGCGAGGCAGACGCTCGAGGCGAGCCAGGCGGTCGCGAGGCTGCACCACCTCGACGCCGAACGAACG
Source organism: Polyangiales bacterium (assembly GCA_046351515.1). Lineage (GTDB taxonomy): Bacteria > Myxococcota_A > Polyangia > Polyangiales. The sequence continues at coordinate 38,543 of JAXLYJ010000036.1, read as the reverse complement.
ATCTTCGCCCAGCAATCGCCAGAGGGAATCGACGGAGGCGCGTTTCACACCGACGTCCTCGCCGTCGGATCGGGCTGCTTCTTGATGCTCCACGAGCGCGCGTTCAACGACATGCGCGGCGTGCTCGTGCGCCTTCGCGAGCTCATGGGCGACCGCTTCTGCTACGAGGTCGCCACCGAAGACGAGCTGCCCGTCAAAGACGCGGTCGCGGCCTACCCGTTCAACTCGCAGCTGATCGCGCAGCCCGACGGCGCGATGGAGATCCTCGCGCCCAAAGACAGCGAAGAGAACCCGCGCGCCAAAGAGTTTCTCGAGCGCGTCGTCGCCGGGCGCAACCCCGTCTCGGCGGTGCGCTACCTCGACGTGCGACAGAGCATGCACAACGGCGGCGGACCGGCGTGCTTGCGCCTGCGCGTCGCGCTCACGGACGAAGAGAGCAAGGCGCTCTCGGGCCGCGTTCTGTACAGCGAATCGCTCGCGGCCGAGCTCGAAGCGTGGGTGCAAAAGCACTACCGAGACAGGCTCATCCCCAACGACCTCAGCGATCCCTCGCTCGCGCGCGAATCGATGACGGCGCTCGACGAGCTGACGGGCATCCTGAAGCTCGGCAGCGTGTACGACTTTCAACGTTCGCACTGAGGGCGCAGGCAGCGATGCGGTTCATTCTGGTCGATCGCGTGACGGAGCTCGTGCCCGGGACGCGCGCACACGGATTCAAGTGCGTGACGATGAGCGAGGATTTTCTCGCCGATCATTTTCCGGGCTACGCGCTGATGCCGGGCGTCTTGCTCATCGAGTCGCTCGCGCAGCTCGGCGGGCTGCTCGCCGAGTGCTCGGCGAAGAAAACGGACGAAGGCAAGCGCGAAGGGACGCGCGTTCGCCGGGCGATCCTCGCGCAGGTCGACAAGGCCAAGCTCGAGCGCATGGTCGTCCCGGGCGATCGCGTCGAGCTCGACGTCACCCTCGAGCAAGCGATGGAGGGCGCCGCGCGGGTCAACGGCACGGCCTCAGTCGACGGCGAGCGCGCCGTGCGATGCACGCTCACCTTCGCGATGCGAGAGGTCCCCTTCGAGCGCGTGCACCAAGAGCGGCGCGCGCTGTACGAGCAATGGACGCGGGGGCTGCAAGGAGTGGAGCTTCCATGAGCGAGCGCGCAGACGACCGCATCGTCGTGAGCGCCATCGCCGCGGTGCTCCCCTCGCCCGATCAGCCCTTCGCTTCGCAGGTGGACCCGACGCCGCACCTGCTCGTGCGCAAGAGCCGCAAGTACCTCTCGCCGCAGGACGACCTCGCGGTGGTCGCCGCCGCAAACGCGCTGCAAAAAGCGAACATGACCCGCGGTCACCTCGGAGAGCGCGCCGCGCTCGCGATGTGCGTGGGCTACCTCTCGTTTGATCGCAAGGACACCGATCCCGTGCTCGCGGTGAGCGTCGAAGACGAGCGCTTCTCGATGCGACGCTTCTCGTCAGAAGGGATGCGCAAGACGCACCCGCTGCTGACGTTTCGATGCCTGCCGAACATGCCCGCGTTTCACGTGAGCGTGAATTTCGACCTGCGTGGCCCGTACTTCTGCACCTACCCCACCGCGGCGCAGACCTACGCGGCGATCGGCCGCGCGATGGACTGGATCGAGGACGGCGAGGCGGACACCGTGCTCGTCGGCGCGGTCGCTCACCAGCGCAACTTCCTCGTCGAGCATCACCTCGGCCGCCTCGAACACCCCGCGCCGCGCGAGCATCTGCGGGACGCGGGAGCGCTGATCGTGCTCGAGCGAGCGAGCGCTGCGATCGCGCGCGGGGTGAAGCCGCTGGCCACCGTCGAGCGAGCGCGGCTCGAGTACTCGCCGAGGAGGCCGTACGACGCGGGCGCGCCCGTCGCGCGCGAGCAATGGCGCGCAGACCGCGCGATCGAGCCCCGCGACGAGCGCGAGCTCGGGTGCGCTTCGCCGCTCGTGGCGCTGGCCGAGCGCGTCGAAGCAGGGCGCGCCGGACCGTGGGAGCACACGATGACGACGCGCGACGGCGCGACGGTGCGCGCGCGATGGGAGGTGCTCTCGTGAGCGGGCCGCATCGCGTGGTGGTGACGGGCACGGGCGCGGTGACGCCGCTCGGCTGCGAGGTGCGCGCGTTTGGCGAGGCGCTGCGCGCGGGGCGCTCGGGCGTCGGGCCCGTGACCCGCTTCGACGCGCGGGGGTTCGTCACGCGGATCGCGGCCGAGGTGAAGCTCGCGGAGGCCGAGCTCGAGCCGCTCGAGATCAAGACGGCGTTCGCGGTTCGAGCAGCAAGAGACGCGATGACCCAGGGTCAGTTGAACGGGACTGCCCCGGGTGGAGACGAGCCCGCGCGGGCGCTGGTCTCGCTGGGCGTGGGGCTCGAGCTGTTCTCGATGGACGATCTGGTGGCGTCGAGGCGCGAGGGGTTCGCGCTGCCCGAAGGGGGGCTTGAGCGGTACACGTTTATGCAAACGCCCGCGGACTTGCCGCTGCACTTGATCGCCGAGCGGTACGGGTGTCGCGCGGGGATCGACGTTCACGTGAGCGCGTGCGCGGCGGGGACGGACGCGATCGGCGCGGCGTTTCGCGCGGTTCGACGCGGCGCTGCGCGCTGGGCGCTGTGCGGCGGAACGGACTCGATGATCAACCCCTTGGGCTTCGCCGGCTTCTGCACGCTCGACGCGATGTCTCGTCGCAACGACGAGCCCGAGCGAGCCTCGCGCCCCTTCGACCGCACGCGCGACGGCTTCGTGCTCGGCGAGGGCGCGGGCGTCTTGCTCATCGAGCGCTTGGAAGATGCGCTCGCGCGCGGGGCGACGGTGCTCGCCGAGATCCTCGGGTACGGCAACGCGCTCGACGCGCACGCGATCACCGAGCCGCATCCGCAAGGCGCTGGAGCGCTCTCGGCGATGCGCCGCGCGCTCGCGGACGCGAAGCTCACCGCGGACGCCATCGACGCCGTCAACGCGCACGGAACGTCCACTCCCAAGAACGACCCCGCGGAGACCGCGGCGCTTCGCGCGCTGCTCGGCGAGCGAGCGACGCGCGTCCCCGTCGTCTCGACCAAGTCGATGATCGGGCACCTGATCTCGGCCGCGGGCGCGGTGGAGGCCATCGCAGCGATCGACTGCATGAACGCCGGCGTGATCCACCCCACGATCAACTGCAACGAGCCCGACCCCGCGTGCGACCTCGACTACGTGACCGAGGGCGCTCGCGCCGTTCGACAGGGCGTCGTCCTCTCGTGCTCGTACGGCTTCGGCGGGATGAACGCCGCTCTGGTCTTGGGCCATCGCGATCGGATCGAAGGAGCGCTGCGGTGACGGTCAAGCGAGTGCTCGTGACGGGCGCGACGGGCGCGATCGGCGGGGCGATCGCACACGAATTCAAGCGGCGAGGCGCAGAGCAGCTCGGCGTGCACCACCGCGGAGCCTCGAGCCTCGCGAAGGCCGAGGCCCTGTGCCAAGAGCTCGGCCCGTGCGCGGTGCGCGTGGCCTTCGACGCGGGCGACGCGGCGGCGATCGAGCGCGAGGTGGCGCGCTTCATCGAGCATGCGCGAGGGATCGACGCGCTCGTGTGCGGCGCGGGAACGTTCAAGGCGGACCTGCTCGCGACCTCGGACGCGAGCGCGCTGGCCGAGACGATCGCCGTGGATTTGCTCGGGCCGATGCTGTGCGCGCGCGCGGCGCTCCCGGCGATGTTGCGGCAGCGTCAGGGCGTGATCGTGATGATCGGCAGCGTGGCGAGCGTGCGGCCGAACCGCGGGCAGTGCGCGTACGCCGCGGCCAAAGCGGGGCTCGAAGGGCTGGTGCGGGCGATGGCGGTCGAGTACGCGCGCAAGGGCGTTCGGGTGGTGGGCGTGCGGCCGGGGCCGGTCGAGAGCGCGATGATGACCGGGGCGCTGGCGTTGGCGGGCGACGAGGTGCGAGCGCGAACCGCGATGCGGCGCCTGGTGCGCGCCGAGGAGGTCGCCAGCGTCGTGGCAGATCTGTGCAGCGCGACGCACTCGGCGGTCACGGGGGCGATGATCGACGTAGACTGCGGGTACTCTCTGGGATGAGCACGGTCGACGAGTTTTTCTACGGGCGAAAGAGCGTGCGTCGCTTTCGCGATCAGCCGGTCGAGCGCGCGGTGATCGAGCGGCTGATGCAGCTCGCCACGAGCGCGCCGTCGGCGTCGAACAAGCAGCCGTGGCGCTTCGTGATCGTGCGCGAGCGCGCGGTGATCTCGGCGATGGCCGCGGCGGTGCGAGCGGAGATCGCGCTCGTGCTCGCGAACATGGACGAGAGCGGCGTCGAGGCGTTTCGCACGTACGGCGAGTACTTCACGCGGTTCGAAGCGGCGCCGTGCGTGATCGCGCCCACGTGCAGACCGACGCCCATCCTCTCGCAGCTCGTGCGGCCGACGCTCGATCGCGCGGCGCACGAGCGCATCGCGCAGATGGAGCACAAGAGCGCCTCGGTGAGCACCGCGCTCGCGATCGAGAACCTCTTGCTGGCCGCGCCGCAGCTCGGCCTGGGCGCCTCGCCGCTGACCGGGCCGCTGCTCGCGGCGCATCGGTTGAGCGAGCTGATGAAGATTCCCCCGTCGTGGGACCTTCTCGCGCTGATCGCGGTGGGGTATCCCGACGAAGAGCCGCGCAAGACCGAGCGCAAGCCGGTCGAGAGCGTGCTTCGCTGGATCGGCGGAGACGACGGAGAGGGCCCACGATGACTGAACAAGCACACTCGATCACGATCCGCCCCGAGGTCTTCGACGCCGTGCGCGAGTGCGTCGCCGAGAGCTTGATGATCGAGCCGTCGCAAGTGGCGCTCGGATCGCGGCTCATCGACGACCTGGGCGCGGACTCGCTCGACTTCGTCGACATCGTGTTTCAGCTCGAGCGAGCGCTGGACGTGCAAGTGCGCGGGAGCGAGTTCGAGTGGCTCACGCGCTTGGATTTCAGCTCGCCCGAGGTGATGCAGGGAGGGCACTTGACCGCGGCGGTGGTGGATCGCTTGGGCACGTGGCTGCCGGCGATCGCGACGGTCGAAGACCGAAGCAAGATCACTCCGAGGCGGCTCTTCTCGCTGATCACGGTGGAGGCGATGTGCCTCGTCGCGCAGCGAAGGATGGACGAGAAGGCGACGTGACATCGCGATTCGATCCGGTGATTTCTGCGGCGTTTCACGACCTCGTCGATCAGCACGAGGCGTTCTTGTTCGACGCGTACGGGGTGCTGGTCGACGCGCACGGCGCGCTCGAGGGAGCCTCTCGCGCGATCGAGACGCTCGCGCGCGCGAAGCGTCCCTTTCTCGTCGTCAGCAACGACGCCTCGCGCTCGGCGCAGACGGCGTCCAAGCGATTCAAGGGCCTCGGCATCGCGATCGAGCCCGAGCACGTCCTGTCGTCGGGGATGCTGGTCGCGCCGCACCTGCGTGCGCTGGGGCTCGATCGCGCGCGGTGCATCGTGCTCGGCACGGGGGACTCTGCGCAGTACGCGCGCGAGGCGGGGGCCGAGGTGCTCGCGAACGACCCCGAGCAGATCGCGACGAGCGCGACGATCGACGCGGTGGTGCTCGCGGACGAGCGCGGGTTTGATTTTCTCGCGACGATGGACGCGGTGCTCACGATGCTGCTGCGAGCGTTCGAGTCGGGGCGCTCGGTGGCGCTGCTCGCGGCGAACCCAGACCTGGTCTATCCGTCCAAAGACGGGCGGTTTGCGTTTACCGCAGGCACGCTCGCGCGAATGCTCGAAGAAGCGCTCGCGCTGCGGCTCGGCGACGGCGCTCCCCGCTTCACCGCGCTCGGAAAGCCGTCGCGCGCGATCTTCGACGAGGCGTGCGCGCGCGTGGCGACGCGGGACTGCGTGATGTTCGGCGATCAGCTGCACACCGACGTGATCGGCGCCAACGAAGCGGGGCTTCACTCGGCGCTGGTGCTCACCGGCGTGACGAGCCGAGAGGCGCTCGAGCGATCGCGGATCCGGCCGAAATACCTGCTCGACCGGGTGTTCGACGAACGGGCATAGCTCCGCGCGGCGCGCCGCACTTCGGCCGCAACGGAGGCCACGCGAGCGCTACACTCGCGGCGCACCATCGCGAGGGAGCCGATGACCACAGGCAACGTCACGCAGCCGATCGATCGAGCGGCGACCGAGGGCGCGGGAGAGGCGACGGCGGGGCTCGCTCCCGAGCGGTTTTTGTCTGCGGGGCCCGACGGGACCGCGGTGCTCGCGCGCAACCCCTTCGATCAGCGGCTTTTCGAGCTGCGCTTCGTCTCGGCCCTTCGCGCGGACCCCGACCGATGGAACTCCCTCGCTCACCGCCTCACCCTCGTCGACCGCATCACCGTCGACGGCGTTCGCAAGCTCGCCCTGCTCGACCTCGACGGCCACGATCCGCTGCTCGCGATCGAGCCGGCGCCCGGCCCCTCGCTCTTCGATTGGCTCTCGTCCCGCGGGCCGTGCGAGCCCTCGCTCGTCGCATCGATCCTCGATCGCCTCGCGTTCGCCCTCGGCGCAGGGCACCGCCTCTCGCTCGCGCACGGGCAGCTCTCGCCGGACACCGTGTGGATCGACGGCGCGCACAAGCCGCACATCGAGCTCACCTCCACGCGCGTGAGCGACGAGCGCTGCCCGTGGTCGCGCGCGTTTGTGGCCCCTGAGATTCGCGCGGGCGCTGCGCCGGACGCGGCCTCGGACCTGTACGCGCTCGGGATGATCGGCCTCTCGCTGCTCGCCGGCGGAGATCCCACGGCGCAGACGACGCGGGCCCAGGACGACACGCACCATCAGCGCGACGCGCTTCGTGCGCTGCTCAGCCCGTTGATCGCGAGGGACCCCGACGAGCGTCCGAGCGCCGCCGAGTGGACGATGAACCTGCGCGAGTGGCGCGATTCGGGCGCCCGATCGACGATGGCCGTCGCGAGCGACACGGTGTCCGAGCACGGCGCCGAGCAAGAGCCGTCGCCGGTGAAGCAAGGCGCGCAGCTCGGTCGCTACTACCTCGTGCGACGCCTGGGCGAAGGCGGAATGGGAGAGGTCTGGGAGGGCATGGACCTCGGCACTGGGCAGAGCGTCGCGGTGAAGATCATGCGGCCTTCGGTCGCGCGGGACGCCGTGTTCTTGCGGCGATTTCGCAAAGAAGCGCGCACGCTCGCCGCGGTGCGAGGCCCGTACACGGCCAACTTCATCGAGATCAACGAGGACCGGGGGCTGCACTACCTGGTGATGGAGTTCGTCGAGGGACGCTCGGTCGCGAGCGTGCTCGACGAGCGCGGCCCGCGCTCGGAGCGCGAGGCGCTGGCGATCATCGCGGACGCGTGTCGCGCGCTGATCGAGCCGCACCGAATGGGCGTGGTTCATCGTGATTTGAAGCCGGACAACCTGATGTTCGTGCGCAAGGACGAGCCGCTCGAAGGGGCGGCGGACGAGCGACGACAGCGCGTGAAGGTCTGCGATTTCGGCATCGCGCGAGAGACCGACGGCAACGCCACGCAGGTCACGCAGGACGGAATCCTGCTCGGAACGCCGGCGTACATGTCCCCCGAGCAGTGCCGCGGCGTCAGCAAAGTGAGCCCCGCGAGCGACGTCTACTCGCTCGGCGCGACGCTCTTCGAGCTGCTCACGGGCAAGCTGGTCTTCGACGAGCCGACGCCCATGGCCATGGTCGTCAAGCACCTGAGCGAGCCGGCGCGCAGCGTCCGCTCGGTGCGCGATTCGGTCAGCGAAAACACAGCGAAGATCGTCGCGCGCGCGCTGGCAAAAGAGCCGACCGAGCGCTACTCGGACGCCGAGGCGCTGCTCGAGGCGATCGAAGAGCTCTTGTACGGGCGGCCCGCGGTGGCCGACGCGCACCCCTCGCTTCCGGCGAAGGGACGCTGGAGCAGGACGTTTGTCTTCGAGTGGCAGCTCGAGAGCGCGATCAGCGATCTGTGGCCGTACGTCTCGAACACCGAGAAGATCAATCGAGCGCTCGGGTTGGCGCCGGTGAAGTACCTGCAGCGCGGGGTGATCCGGGGCGTGAGCGATCGCTTCGCGGCGACCAAGGCCTTCGGGATGGCCCTCGAGTGGAAGGAAGAGCCCTTCGAGTGGATCGAGGGCAAGAAGCACTCGGTCGTGCGCACGTTCGAGAAGGGGCTGCTTCGCTGGTACTGCGCAGAGACGTCGCTCAGCAAATTGCCTAGCGGAAAGACGCTCCTGCGCAACACCATCACCATCGACTGCCGCGGCTGGGTCGGCTACTTCGCGACGCCGCTGCAGGTGGGCGTGCAGTATCGCCGCGCGGCCGAGCGGATGTTTCGCAGGCTCGACGCGCTGCTCTCGAAGGCCGCGGCGCTCGATCCGAGCGTGGACGCGCTCGAGCCCACGGTGAAGCTCGCGGCCGGCGCCGAGGCGACGTTGAGCGAGGCCGTTCGCGCGCTGCAAGCCGAGCGCATCGCGCCCGAGGTCGCCGAGGGCGTCGCGCATTTTCTCAGGGTGGCCTCGGACTCGGACGTCTCGCGCATTCGTCCGTTCGCCCTGGCGAATCGGCTGCGACTGCCGCGCGAAGCGGTCGCCGACGCGTGCGTGCGGCTCGCCTCGCAGGGCGTGCTCGTGCTGCTCTGGGACGTCTTGTGCCCCTCGTGTCAGATCCCGACGACGATCGCCGAGTCGCTCGAGAAGATCGAGGCCCACGGCAGCTGCGCGACGTGCAACATCGATTTCGCCCTGGATTTTGGGCGGTCTGTCGAGCTGGTCTTTCGCGCGAGCCCGAAGGTGCGCGAGGTCGAGACGCGGACGTTCTGCGTGGGCGGGCCAGGAAACTTTCCGCACGTGCTCGCGCAGCTCAGGCTCGCGCGCGACGAGCGCGTGGACGTGGCGTTCGCGCTCGGCGAAGGGACGTACCAAGTTCGCAGCGCGCAGCTGCCGTACGCGTACGAGCTGCGCGTGCGCGAGAGCGCGATGCGGCACCGAGCGGACCTGCACTTCGCGCAGAGCGCGCTCGCCGAGCCCAAGCCGGTCGAGATGCGCGCGGGCGAGCAGCGGCTCGCGCTGAGCAACGGCTGCGACCGCGAGGTGCTCTTGCGCGTCGAGCGTGCGCGGGACGAGAGCCTCGCGCTGACCGCCGCGCGAGCGAGCGCGATGCGCGTGTTTCGTGAGCTGTTCGGCGAGCAAGTGCTCGCGGCGGGCGCGTTTGTCTCGGTCGCAGCGATGACGCTCATGAGCACCGCGGTGCACGAGAGCGCGGCGCTCTTTCGCGCGATGGGAGACGCCGAGGCGCTCTCGCTCGTGCTCGAGCACTTTCGCGTGATCGCCGACGTCGTGGGCGCCCACGGCGGCGCGCTGTTGAAGACCGTCGCGACGCAGTCGGTCGCCGCCTTCGATCGCCCCGCCTCCGCCGTCGAAGCCTCGATGGCCCTTCGCGAGGCGCTCTCGTCGCGGCCTGCGCTCGCGAAGCTCGCGGTGCTGTGCGCGGTGCACCAGGGGCCGATGGTCGCGGCCACGGTGAGCGATCGGCTGGATTATTTCGGACGAAACGCAGAGCTCGCCCTCGCCCTGCCGCACGAGCTCGACCACCCGGGCCTGCTGTTGTCGCAGCCCGTCGCCGACGACAGCGCGGTGCGCGCGCTGCTCCGCGCTCGCGCGGTCGCTGAGCGCCCCGTGCACGTTCGCTCAGCGGGGCTCGACGCCTGGGGCGTGGAGATCATTCAGCGCGCCGAGCGGTGATCAACGGGCGGCGAGCACCGCGCGGGCGCTCGCTCGCTCGTCTTCGCGCACGTCGTAGAGGCGAAAGACGATCGCGTCGCACTCGGACATCGCAGAGAGCGCCTCGGCGTGCGCCTCGCGCACCGCGGTCAGCGCCTGATCGAAGCGCGCGCGCTGGTCGCCCTCTTTGAGCGAGCGCACGAACGCTTCGCTCGGCTCGACGCGATCTCCCTTCGCCTCGAACGCCGTGCGCGGGCAAGGTCCATACGCGCGGATCTCAGCGAGCCTACGGAGCTGCGCTCGCTCAGCGCGAGCGGCGGCGAGCCGCAGGGCGTCGAGCGAAGCGCCCGCGGGCGGCGCGGGCAGCGCGCGCAAGTGAGCGACCTTGAGCTGGGGAAACACCGCTTGTCGCCCGTCTCGCTGCGCGTCGAGGTGCGCCGCGCGCAAGAGAGCGCTGTTGAGCAGCGCGCAGAGCACCAGCGGATCATCGGAGAAGCCCGCGAGCAGCGAGTTGCGAAACGCGTGCACGGGCTCGTGTCGCGCGGCGATCGGAAAGCGCGCGGTCTGACGAATCAAGACGGTCACGCGCTGGTAGAAGTCCATCGATCGAAGCGTGCAGCGCGCGGCGGACAGCGCGGCGGGGTCGGGGTCGAGCGCGATCGAAGGCGGGCTGCACGCGAAGGCGATCACGTCCGAGCCCTCGCGCAACGGGACGGTGAAGCGCGGGTCGGACGAAAGAGGACCGATGTGAGTGCGAGCGATGGTCTTGGCGGACTGAAAGCCGCCCTCGCCGAAGGTGTCGCGAGAGAACCTCGGCATCGAGCGGAGCCGCTCGATCAGCGACGAAGCGAGCGAGGGGCGGCCTGAGTCATCGCCGCCCGCGAGCCTCCAGGGCGCGCTGCTCGCGCGGTCGTTGTGGGCCACGGCGGTGGCCGAGAGGATCATCGTGGGCTGCACGACGGACTCGAACTGATCGAAGCCCAACTCTTCGAGCGGAACGTCCACGAGCGCGACGAGAGAGAGCGCTTCGCGCGTGGCTCCGTAGCCCGCGAGGTCCGCCATCGGCGTGGGGACGAGCAGCGCGAGACGCCCGCCGGGCTTCAAGAGCGAGGCCGCGCGCTCGACGAACATCCCCTGCGCCGTGGGAAATCCCGCGTAGCTACGAAACGATTTTCTCCAGCGTTTTCTCTGCTCGTCGCTGACAGGCTCCGCCGAGCGACCGGCGTACGAGACCCACGGGGGGTTTCCGATGATGGCGTCGAAGAGCGGCTCGTCGCGAAAGGTGTCTGCCTCGAGCGCGTCACCCACGCGGACGCGGTCGCACCATTGATCGAGGGAGGTTGCGTCGAGCGTTTGGCTCTCGATCGCGAGCGTGATCCGCGCGATCCAGACCGCGATGGGATCGATGTCGACCCCGTGCAGCGCCTCGGGTGAGACGAACGCGAGGGCGCCTACGAGGATCGCTCCTGCGCCGCACGAAGGGTCCAAGACGCGCTCGGGTTTGCGCGTCGCGAAGGCCACTTCACAGAGCCGTCGCGCGAGGACGGGCGGAGTGTAGAAGCTCCCGCGGCGCTTCTTGGCGCTGCGCTGCGAGGCGGCGAGCAGCCGCTCGTACGCGACGCCGAGCGAGGCCGCGCTCGCCGTCGGATCCGCAGCACAATCCAAGGCCGCGACGGCGTCGAGCCCCGCGGGAGCCAGGCTTCGAAGCGCCTGCCGCGCCCGCTCGATCGACAGCCCCGCGCCGACGAGCGCCGCGAGCGCCTGGGCGACGAGGGGCCGAAACGACTCGCTCTCGATGCTCACGTCGAGGCCAATGGGTACTATGAACGCCCATCGAGATGGCAACGGAACCAGCGACGGCCGCCCCGACCGCAGCGCCTTCTGCAGAGCCACGGCGCGCGGGTTCGCAGCCGAAGAGCGCCCGGCGCGGGTGGCTCGATCGCGCCCGTCGCCCGCCGCGCAGGCTGCGCTTCACGCGCGAGGGAAAATTCTTCACCGTCGTGACGTTCGGCGTGGGCGTCGCCGCGATCAACACGGGCAACAACCTCTTGTATCTCGTCCTGGGGTTGATGCTCTCGCTGATCGTCTTGTCCGGGGTGCTCTCGGAGCTCGCGCTGCGCGGGCTGTCGTTCAAGCGGCGGCTGCCGAAGCGCGCGTTCGCGGGCAGCTCGCTGCTGGTCGAGATCGAAGTGCAGAACAACAAGCGCTGGGCGCCGAGCTACTCGGTCGAGGTCGAGGACCGCATCGAGGATCGCGTGACCGACAAGCGCTGCTACTTCTTGAAGGTGAGCGCGGGGGCCAAGCAAACCGCGGCGTATCGCAGGGTGGCTCCGCTGCGAGGGCGCGAGCGATACGTGGGGCTGCGCGTGGCGACGAGGTTTCCGTTCGGGCTCTTCGAGAAGTGGCGCGAGGTCGAGATCGAGGACGAGCACGTGGTGTTTCCGTCGCTCGCGGCGCAGAGCGAGCGGCCTCGAGCGCAGCCGCTCGCGCGAGGCGGAGTGACAGCGCGCAAGGACCGAGGACGCGGCGACGTCGACGGGCTGCGAGAGCTGCGCGACGGAGAGCCTGCGCGCGAAGTCGACTGGAAAAAGACTGCTCAATCCGTGCACGCCGTGATCGTCCGCGAGCGCGTGAGCGAGGGCGCGCGGCTCGTCGCGATCGACGTCCGCAACGGCGCCGCGGAGCGCGAGCGACCCGGGTTCGCCGCGCACTTCGAAGAGGAGCTGCGCCGCGTAGCGTGGCGCGCGACGCAGGCGCTCGAAGGGGGCGCGCTGCTCGAGCTGCGCGTGCAAGACGGAGGCAACGGGCGGCCTTCGTTCGTTCGCATTCAAGCGAGCGGAGACGCGGTGGATCGCGCGCTGCGCTTTCTCGCGCTGCTGCCTCCTACGCCCGCGTTGCCGCCGCACGACGCCGGTGACATCACGGCCCCCAACCGCGCGTTGCCGGCGACGAGCGCCGCGAAGAAGGCACGGTGAACGATGCGCTTCGCGAAGGTTCACAAGTTCTCGGTCTACGCTGTCGCCGTGCTCGGGCTGCTCTCGCTCGCGAGCGGCGGCGCGCTGCAAGGGCCGATCGGCGTGATCGTCGGGCTCGGGGTGATCGCGAGCTGGTGGGCCGAGGGAAAGTGGCTCGAGTCTCGCTCGTACGCGCGCGCTCAGACCGGGGCGCTGGTGCTGATCATGTTCGTCCAGCTCGCGCGCGTGCTGTTCACTGCGCACGGGATCCTCGACGCCGCTGTCGAGTTTGCGGCGCTCTTGCAGGTCTCGCGGCTGGCGTACCGAAGGAGCGCCGCGGAGTACCAGCAGAGCACCGCGCTCGCGCTCGCGCAGCTCATCGCGGCGACGGTCCTCGGCGCGGGGCTCTCGTACGCGATCTGCTTTCTCGGCTTCGTGATCACGCTTCCGTGGGCGCTGACGCTCGGGCACCTCCGTCGCGAAATCGAGGGAAACTACCTGGCCGACGCGCGCGCCGGACGCGCGGGAGTCCCCATCGACGTCGCGCGCATCTTGCGCTCGCGGCGCGTGGTCGGGCCCGGCCTGCTCGTGGGCAGCTCGCTGTTGAGCGTCCCGATCTTCGCGATCACGGCGGTGCTGTTCGTGCTGTTTCCGCGCATCGGTCTCGGCGTGTTTTCGCTGCGACAATCGCGGGGCGCGGCCACCGCTGGGCTGGGCGACGAGGTCGACCTCTCGGGTCATGGGACGATCCGCGACGACCCGACGATCGTGCTTCGTATCGAGCCGCCGAACCTGCCGCCGCAGCCGCCGGCGCTGCGCGCGTTTCGCCTGCGAGGCGCGGCGTTCGACACGTACAACGGGCGCTCGTGGACACGGCGAACCACCGGGAGAATCCCAGTGTTTCGCGAGGGCGCCGAGTACGATCTGCACCGCACGCGCGGGGACTTTTTGCTTCGCCAACAGGGCTATCGCGTCACGCTCGACGGGCTCGATCCGCCGGTCTTGCTCTTGCCGCCGGGGACCGTGCGCGTGCGGGTCGAGCCTCGGATCGAAGCGGGATACCCGAGGTATCCCGAGCTCACCCGCGACGCGGCAAACGAGGTGCGGTACTCGGCGCAAGACGACCTCGGGCTCGTGTACACGGCGTTTGTTCCCACGGCGATCGCCGATGATCTGGGCTCGCAGAGCGCCGATCGCGCGCCGCTCGACGAGCCGTCCAGGCAGCGGTACCTGCAGCTCCCTGCGGTCTCGCGAGAGTTCGTCGCGCTCTCGCAGCGGCTCACGAGCGGCTACGACAGCCCCGTGGACAAAGCGCGATCCGTCGCGCGATATCTGCGAGATTATCGCTACACGCTGAGCATCGAGAGCGGCGCGGCCGAGCGCCCGATCGAGCACTTTCTCTTTCGCTCGCGCGCCGGGCACTGCGAGTACTTCTCGACCGCGATGGCGTTGTTGCTGCGCGCGGGCGGAGTCCCGACCCGCAACGTCACCGGATTTCTCGGCGGAACCTTCAACCGCTACGGCCGCTTCTACGCGATTCGCCAAGGCGACGCGCACTCGTGGGTCGAGGTCTACGACGAGCAGCTCGGATGGCTGACCTTCGACCCGACCCCGCCGGCGCGCGAGCCCGCGGTGGCGCCCAAGGGCCTGCTCATCGAGATCGACGCGGTGGTCGAAGCGATGCGCGCCCGATGGCGGCGCTACGTCGTGGGCTTCGATCTGCGCACGCAGCTCAAGCTCTTTCAGGGCGCCGCACGATGGATGGATTTCGGCGGGCGCCGATCGCGCTCGAGCGGCCAGCGCGGGGTGAGCCGCGTCGAGAGCGCGGACGCGCAGCGACGGAGCGGCGGCGCGACGCGCGCGGCGGCGATCGGGCTCATCTCGCTCGCGGGGGTCGCGGCGGCCTGGTGGTGGCGATCGCGCGATCGGCGAGCGGGCCCGAAGGCGAGCCGCGCGGTGCGAGACGCCGTCGCCCTGGCGCGCGCGTTCGACGAGGCCGTCGCGCGCCGCGGATATCCGCGAGCGAAATCCCGGTCGCTGGTCGCTCACGCCGAGGCGCTGGTCGCGCAGAAGACTCCGATCGGGCCGCTCGCGCTCGAGGTCGCCCATCGTTGGGCCGCGGCGCGCTTCGGCGAACAGCCGCTGAGCGAAGAGGAGCTGTCCTCGCTCAAGCGCGCGCTCGTCGAGTTCGTCGACCCGACGCCGACCGAGCCCCCGCGCGCCGCCCGGTGACCGATCAGAGCGCGAGCGTCGCGGACCGCAGGACCGCGCGCGCGACGGCCGCGCTGCGAACGCTGAGGGGCCCTGCTTCGACGAGCGCGCTGCGCGCAGCGTCGAGCGTGGCGCCCGTGGTGACGACGTCGTCGACGAGCAAGACGCGGCGGCCTTCGATCATCGAGCGACGGACGGTGGTGAACGCGTCGCGGACGTTGGACCGTCGCTCGTCGCGGTCGAGCGTCGCTTGAGGGCGCGTGGTCTTCGCGCGGATCAGCGCGCCGAACGAGACGGGTTTTCCCAGGGTCTTCGCGATCTCAGCGGCCTGGTTGAAGGTGCGCGCGCGGAGGCGCTCTGCGTGCAGCGGGACGGGCACGACGACGTCGACCTCGTCGAGCGCCGAGCCGAGCGCGTCTGCCAGCAGCAGGCCCATCGCGCGCGCGGGCGCCGGGCGCGCGCCGAACTTCGCGCGGTGCACGGCGCGCACGAGGGGGCCGTGCTGCACAAACGGAGCGAACACGCCGGACTCCATCGGGTCGTCGCAGCGCTCGATCTGCGAGAGGCACGCGCGGCAAAACGAGGGGCTCTTGGACGCCGGCTCGTCACAGGCCACGCAGCGCGGAGGAGCGAAGAGCTCGAGCAGCTCGTCCGACGCAGCGCGGAGCAGCGAGAGGGCGTCTTGGGTGGTGGTCGACGGGACTTTGACCATGGGCGGGCTCTATCCACGGGCGCTCGCCGAAGTTGCGCGCTTCGCGCATTCGAGCCTTGCGATTGGCGCTGCGATTGCCATTCTCCGTGCGCTGTCATGGCGACGACAACGGACAAGAGCGACCCGGCGAACCGAACGCTGGCCGAGAATCGGCGCGCGAGGGCGAAGTTCACCATCGACGACACGCTCGAGGTGGGGATCGTTCTGGTGGGCAGCGAGGTGAAGAGCATTCGCGCGGGCAAGATCGAGCTGGCCGACGCGTGGGCGCACGTCACGAGCAACGGGACGCTGCAGCTGCTCAACTCGTACGTAGCGCCGTACGCGTACGCCAAGGCGTTTGGTCACGAGCCGAAGCGCGTCCGTGTGTTGCTCGCGTCGAGAGAAGAGATCGACAAGCTCGACAAGAAGATCAAGGCGAAGGGCTACACGCTCGTGCCGCTGAAGGTGTACTTGAAGAACGGTCGCGTGAAGCTCGAGGTCGGCTTGGCCAAGGGCAAGGATCTGGCGGATCGACGCGAAGAGATCAAGACGCGCGAGGCGGACCGAGAGGCGCGCGCGGCGATGAGCTTGCGACGCTCGAAGGGATGATCGATGACGGACGAAGTCACGGCGAACGGGCCGATCGCCTGGCACGAAGGCGGAACCGCTGCGGTGCGCGAGGTCAAAGAGGTGGACGTGGTGTTGCGATCGAGCGTTCCGTATCCGCCGGGTAAGCCGGCGCAGGGGACGCTGAGCGCGGCGGACGGAGCGCACTCGTTTACGGTGAAGGTGGCGCGATCGCAGAAGGTGGCCGAAGGCGTGTGGGACGTGCGCGGGCGCCTGGTGTCGGCGACGACCGCGGTCCGAGCGGCCTTCGCGGCGACCGTCCAGCGCGCGGCGAGCGCGTGATCGAAGGGCGCTCAGCGCTCACCGGGTGATCGTCGAAAACGAGCACACGCGAAGGTCCGCGACCGCTGAGCCTGATGCGCGCGGGACGTTGCGCTGGATGAGCACCCAGTGCTTCGTCGTCACGCCGCTCGCGCGCGGGGCCACCCAGTCCGTGATCCCCGCGACCTCGTATCGCGCGGGAAAATCCCCGCCGTCCGCGAAGTGCGCCGCGTCGACCATCCCCGCCGTGGCGCCCGAGAGCGGCTCGATCACCACGCGCTGCGTCGAGCGAGCATCGAGCGCCACGGACTGGCTCGCGCCGTCGGGCACGCAGTCGTCGCCGGTCGCTTGAAATCGTGTGCCTGCAAAGGTGAAGGCGAACGTGTCGAGCGGCGTGTAGCGAAGGCCGTTGATCACAAAGAGCGAGCGTTTGACCGCGCGGACCACGACCCCGCTGTCCGACGTGGCTTCGACGTAGACGAGCAGGTCCGCGCCGTTGGCCCGCAGTTGATTGAGGGCGGTGGTGATGTTGGGGATGTTTCCGTTGGCGTCGACGAAGGCGGCGAGCAAGAGCATCGCGAGCTGGCTCTGATCCGTGGGGATCGACCACTCGAGCCGCTCGCCGCCCTCTTGCGTGAACGCGACGGCGCCCTCTCCATCGGCGCAGCGCTGCTCGGGAAACGGGTCGATCCGCGCCGGGACGCACACGCGCCACTTGCGAACGGCGAACGACTGCGCGCCGCCGAAGATCGCCCGCGCGGTGAGCTGCTGGCCCGCCATCACGGCGATGGGGCTCGTGGTCACGGCGATCACCCGCGGTCGGTCTACGAGGTTCGGCGCCGAGAACGGCGGCGCGCAGCCCGCGCCGACCGCAGCGACCACCGCGAGCGCTCGAATACTGCGCACGAACTTCACAGCTCACCTCGGATGCCGATGGTGGGAAGGATCGGGATGCCTCCGCCCGGGACGCGCTGCGCGTAGTCGTAGCGGTACGCCCAGCCGAGGTCGCCGTTCTGCGCGTTGTACGCGTTCATCACGTCGAGAAAGGCGTTCATGCGAAAGCGCCACCAGCGAAAGCTGTAGTCCACGCGCAGGTCGAGCTGATTGGAGAACGGCGTGCGCTCGTCGCCCGGCGCGGTAAACGGCGCGAACTCGCGCGAGTCCGATTGATAGATCGAGCCGACGATGTTCGCGACGGGCGTGCCGGACGCGAGCTGAAAGCGCGCTCCGACCCTCCAGCGATCGTTGATCTTCCACGAGAGCGCGAGGTTGAGCACGTGCGTCTGGTCGTAGTTGAAGAGCGAGACCGGACCGCCCGGCTGAAAGCGCTCGCTGCGCGAGAGCGTGTAGCTCAGCCAGCCGTACAGCCCGCGCTCGAGGCGTCTTCGCAAGAAGAACTCCACGCCGTACGCGCGTCCCTGCCCGCGAAAGAGCGTCCCCTTGTCGATCCCGACGTCGTCGTCGCGACCAGGGTCGTTGATGCTCGGCGCGATGCCTCCCGTGGGCGGCAGGTCGAACAAGTAATTGAAATACCCCGTGACGCGCGCGTCGAACTGCGCGCCGAGGTCGAGCTCGACGCCGAGAGAATTTTGCCAGGCGCGCTGCGGCGGAAGCGAGAACCCCGCGACCATCAACAGCGCGTTGGGGAGCTGGTGAAAGATCCCCGAGCCCGCGACGATGGTGACCATCGAGTGGGCCTTCCACCGAGCGACGACGCGCGGGTCGATGAGCAGCCGGTTGTACTCTGCGTAGCGGACGTAGTCCGCGCGGATGCCGGTCACCAGCTCGACGGGGTTGAGCTTGAGCGTGTGCTCGATGAACGCCGCGACCGAGATCTGCGTGAGCTGCGTGGGCGCGACGGTGTTGGACCGCAGCGAGGCCACGACGTTGTAGATCTGCCCGAGCGCGTCGAGGCCGCCATGAAACGAATGCGTGCTGTTCACCAGCGATCGCACGCCCAAGCGCTGACCGATCACCGTCCCCGAGAGCACCGAGCTCTCGTTGGTGCGCGTCGATCCGAGGCGTCGATTCGACAGGACCTCGACGCGGTCCCAGCCGAGCAGCGCCGCGTACTCGATGCGAAGGTCGCGGGAGGCGCGGTGCTCTACGCGGTTGATCACGCGATAAAACGTGTAGTCGAGCCCTGCGGTGTACGGGCTCGCCACCCACGGCCCCTGCGGTCCGATCGTGAACCGATCGGTCGACGCAAACGCGAAGGCCGTGTAGCGCGTGCGATCGGTGAGGTTCACTTCGAAGCGCGCCTGCGCGTCGCCGTAGCCCACGAACACGCCCGGCGCGATGAGCGCGAGAAAGGGGTCGAAGTAGCTGCGACGCGCGCCAAACGAGATCGAGCCCGTTCGACCGACGGGGGCTGCGACGAACGCGCCCGCGCGCAGCAGGTCGACCTCGACGATCGCGCGCAGCGAGGGCGGGCGTGGGACGTCCGTGCGCACTTGGATCAACCCAGCGCTGAAGCGCCCGAACGCGACGGGGTAGTTGCCCGGGTTGAACTCGAGCTGCGAGACGAACGGCGAGGCGATCACCGAGGGTCCCGCGCCGAAGTGATAGAGGTTCAACACCGGAAAGCCGTCGACGATGAAGCCGGTGTTCTCGAAGGACGCTCCGCGGACGAGAAAGAAGCCGACGGCGAGCGGAGAGCGTCCGACGCCGGGCATGGTGCTGACGACGCGCAGGGGTTCGCCGAACGTTCCGGGGACCGTGGTCATCTCTTCGGCGCGCAGGACCTCGCGGGTGGCGGCGCCGGGCTCGGGGCGGATTCCGCGGACGACGGCGCCTTCGTTGGGCTCGGCGCTCGCGGTCGGCACGACGATGGTCGCCGTACGCGAGGCGCCCGGACGCGCGGGCGCGGGTCCGAAGGGGTTGGGCGGAACCGTCTCGGGCGCGCGATCGCTCGGGTCTCGCTCGGGCTGCGCGCGCGGCTCAACAGCGGTGGGCTCGGGCTGCTCGCGGCGCACACGAAATCGAAATCGCACGCGCACGCGCACGGGTTGGCCGTCGCGCTCGGCCGGAGAGAAGCGCATCGCGCGCGCGGCGTCGAGCACCGATGCGTCGGTCTCTGCGTCGATTCCCCGGACGATCACAGGATCGACGACCGAGCCCTGCTCGGTGACGGTGACCTCGAGCATCACCGATGCATCCGCGGGCAGCGCGACGGTCGGCGCGACGCGCACCTCGGGCGCCGTCAACAACCGCGGCCCCGTGTCGGCCCGAGCCGAGAGCGACGCCGTAGTGAGCGCGCCCGAGACGAGCGCGATGAGCAAGCGCGCGGGGGTCCGCATGGTGGGTTCCTATTTCGCCCGCGACGGTACACGAGTTCGCGCGCTCGTTCTGCGAAACAACTCGCGCGCCGCCCGCGGACGCGCTCGGCATCGAGCGACGACAAAGCAGCGATCTCCGAGCGTTCGGCGACGCGCGGTCGAACAGGATACGCCAGCCACGACGCGAACACCGCGCGCCGCGACGCGCGAACGTTGCGCAATGCGCGGGGAGTCTCGGCCTCGGTGCGGTAGAAGAACAGAGGCATTCATCCTCGTCGGGAGCGCGATGGAGACCGTCCCGCATACATTTCGCAGCGAACTGAGCGCAGGAACGATCGTCGGAGGCGACTTCGAGGTCGAGCGACGCCTCGCCGCTGGCGGGATGGGCGAGGTCTATCTCGTCAAGCAACGCAGCACCGGCGCGCGCCGCGCGCTCAAGCGCATGCACGCGCACCTCGTCGAAGACCCCGTGACGCGCGAGCGCTTCGAACGCGAGGCGAAGATCGTCGCGCGGATCGACAGCTCTCACGTCGCGCAGGTGATCGCCGCGGGGATCGACCCGATCCTCGGCGAGCCGTACATCGCGATGGAGCTGCTTCGGGGACCGACGCTCGCCGAGGTGCTCAAGGCAGGTGCGCTCTCGTGGCCGCGCGCGAAGATGATCATGCAGGGCGTGGGGCACGCGATCGCCGCCGCGCACCGCGCCGGGGTGATTCACCGGGATTTGAAGCCCGAAAACGTGATGCTCGCCGAGAGTCAGGTGGCGGGCATGGACGTGATCGTGAAGGTCTTGGACTTCGGCGTCTCGCTCGCGACGAAGGGGACGCTCGCCAAGCGAATCACCGGCGATCTGTCCGTCGGAACGCCGCACTACATGGCGCCCGAGCAGTTCTCGGACTCGTCGCAGGTGAGCCCCGCCACCGATGTGTGGGCGCTGGGGTTGTTGCTCTTCGAGATGCTCACGGCGCAGAAGTTTTGGCGCGTGGACCTGCGCTCGGAGGCGGCGGTTCCGCTGTTGATCCAAGAGGTGGTCACCGACCCGATCCCGTCGAGCGCGGCGCGCGCGGCGGAGAAGGGAACGGCGCTCGCGCTGGAGATTTCCTCGTGGATCGACTCGTGCTTGCAGCGCGAGCCGTCGCTTCGCTTCCGTGATGCGCAGGCGGCGATGACCGCGCTCGCGCAGGTCGAGGCTGGGCCGACGCCCGCGACGATTCCGCCCACCTCCGCGGGCGCGTCGATGCGACCGCCCCACGATGCGGCGACGGTCGCTGTCCGCGCTCCGTTCAAGCCCGTCGCTTCCGCGCCGCCCGCCCCTCCGTCGCTCCCCTCGGCCGCGGCGCCTCGTGCTGCGACGAGCCCGTCGATGCGGCCGCTGGTTTTGCTGGCGGCAGCGATCGTCGCGGTGGGCATCGTCGCGGCGCTCGTCGCTCAGCGTTCGGCCGACACCGCGAGGGACGGCAACGCGCCGACGAGCGCGACCGACCTCGCGAAGCCGCCGCACGATGCGCGCGCGTCGCGCGAGACGAGCGCCCCCGACGCGCTGGACGCATCGGTGGCGCGGCCCGATCTCTCTGGGCAGGCGCTGATCGAGGACGCGGCCACCGCAGAAATCTCTGCGGCTCCTCACGAAGATCGCGACGCCGCGGCTCGGGCACGAACGACGAGCGCGAGCGGCGCAATGACGATCGCGCAGCGCAACGCGCGGGCGATCGAGAGCGTTCGCGCGCGGCTCCGAGCGAGCAACTGCCTCGATCGCGGCGAAGGGTCGCGCACGGTCGGGGTGTGGCACGTGTGCTTCGAGGCCTCGGGAGAAGAGGACGACCACGCGACCACCAACGTGCGCTCGAGGGTGAACTGGTGCGTGCACGACTCCGAGCAGCTCGGTCGCGTGCGGGGACCTGCGTGGCCGACGCGGTACTGCGTGGACGTGCGCCAGGAGTACTCCGAGCCGTAGCGCGGATACCCTGTGATTTTACAGACGGATCACGCTCACAACGTGACGCCGAAGCGGAGGCCGCCCAGCACGAGCGCGGTCACTTGCGTGCTGGTCGCGCTGCCGCCGGTGGTCGAGACGCCGCCGATCACGAGGCCCGCTTGCACGAAGGGCTCGATGATCCCGTTGATTCCCACGTGGATCGTCAACGGAACATCGGCGGTGATCGTGTGCGACGCGCTCGCCGAGGCCGCGGCGAAGATCGAGGCGTTGTAGCGAAGCACTGCGCCGAGGGCGAGCGCCGGAGTCAGGCCGAACTGATAGCCCGCGCCGACTCCGGGGACGATCAACGCGCCGACGGCGGCGCCCGTGGGGGCCATCGGCAGAGAGATTCCCGTGATCTTGAAGGCGAGCGATCCTGCGACGATCAAGCCTCGATACGCGAAGCGAACCTCGGCGCCCGCGGCGAGATCTGCGCCGACGGTGGTGTTGATCGTCGGCGAGTAGCCCGCGCCAAAGGTCGCTCCGCCGAGCAGCGAGAACGAGCGCTGAAGGTAGCGCGCGGTCGCGTTGATCGACGGCGCTGCGTAGATCGTCTCGGGCGGCGCTGCGGGCGTCGGTGCGCTCGCGACGGGCTGCTGCGCGACGGGAGCCACCACCGCGGGCTCAGCCTGCGGAGCGGTTGGTTGTTGCACCGGAGGCTGGGCGACGGGCGCTTGGGGCGCGTCCGCGGGCGCAGCGCTCTGCGCGAGCGCGCTGCTCGAAGCGAGCACGAGCGACGATGTGAGCGCGAGGACGAGCGAGTTCGAGCCGAGCAGAGACAAAGGACACCTCTTGTTGCGGCGCGGACTATTCAATGACGGGGCCACGTCGTCGAGCAGAGAATTTGCTGCCCAACGACGCGAGGCGCGCGCGGAGGGTTAGCGCCGTGACGGGTCTACACCGCATCCCTGATCCTCTGGCGCGGCACGGCTCGATGCTTCACGCATCGAGCGTGACGTCGCGGGAGTCAGAGGATCAGGGATGCGCTCTAAGGGAGCGCCGCGGGGCGGGTCTTCACCGTTCCATCGCGGCTCACGCGGAGGGCGGCGACCTGCGCGAGGCGCTCGAGGTCCGTGGGCTCGTCGTCGACGAAGGCGCTGCGCGCCGCGCTCACGCACAGCGCGATCATCGCGGGATCTCGATGCGCGATCGCCCACAGCGCCGCGGCGAGCGGCGCGCCCTCGCCTCGCATCGTCCCCGATCGCAGGCAGCCGCGTCGAACGAGCGAGCGCAGCGCGTCGAGCGAAGCTCCTTCGTCGAGCGCGGGGGGCTCGTCGCGCGAGGTGCGTCGCTGCTTTCCGAGCAGGCCCGCGGCCATGAGCACGAACGCGACGCTCGCGCGGCTCGTCGAGCTCGACTCGAGCATCGCGCGCGTCATCCGCGTGGAGATTCCCAGGTCGATCGCGCACACCGGGTGCACCGTCACGCGCCGCGACCAGCGCGCGTCGTACCGCGCGAGCCGCTCGATCGAAGCCCGCGCGAGCGCCCGTTGCAGGGACGCGACGGACGCCCCTGCGTCGAGCTCGCGTCGCACGGCGTCGAGCGCTTGCGCTTCGGAGCCCAGCAAATCCACGGCAAACGCGGGCTCGTCTCGGATCGGCCCGATCCCGTTCGCGCGCACCGACCGCTGATCGAGCAGCGCTTGTCGCGTCGTGCGCCACCCCGGAAGGTCGCTCTCTGCGACGGCGAACGTCGCGCTTCGCAGGACCGCCGCGAGGATCGAGCGCGCGAGCGCCCCGTCCCCTTCGCGCTGGGCGATCGCAGCGACGAACAGCGCGTCGGCGACTCGCGCGAAGAGCGCGCCTCCGTCCCAGAGCTTGGTCGCGAGCCACGGCGTGAGCCACGCGCGCCCGACCGCGGCGACGTCACACGCAGGGTCGAGCCCCATCGCGAGCGCCACCGCGTCGCTGGCGCGCTCTTCGGCGAGGGCCATGAGGACTTCGCTGACGTCGTGCTCCGAGCACCGGGTGGGCGGAGGTTCGGGAGCGATTTCTCCAGCGCGGCGCGCGTCGATCGCCGCGACCGCGACGAGCGCGAGGCACTCGGCGAGCGAGAGCACCGAGCCCTCGTGCAGCTCCCACGCGGCGCGGGAGATCGAGAGCAGCTCGCCCGGGCCGGTGTGCGAGGCGCGCACCGCGTCGCGCAAGAGCGCGGCGACCGCGAGCCACGGTGAAGAAGCGCGAGCCACTCGAAGCGCGCTGCGAACCGCGCCGTCGAGCGAGCCGATCTCGACGGCGCGCGCGAGGTCAGCGTGGTGGCGATCGAGCTCGCCCTCGTCCTGGTCGATCGCGACGAAGACCTCTCCGTGAAGCACCTCGGAGCTGTGCCTGCGAACGGACTCTTCTCCGACAACGCAGTGCCCGTCGCTCGTGTCGAAGCGCCAGTTGTGCCAGGGGCACGTCAGCACCTTGCCTCGAACGAGGCCCATCGAGAGCGGGTGACCTTCGTGAGGACACTCGTCATCGAGGATGTCGACGGCGTCGCCGCGACGCACGCAGACCAGACGCCGGCCGCCCGGGCCGCGCACGAGCGTCGGGCGCTCTTCGGCCAGCGACGAGAGCGTGCAGAGCGATTGAAACTGCGCGACGGGGCGGGTCATCGAGAGAGCGCCCCCGCGCGCGACCAGCGGTTGTTCGAGCAGCAACGGTCCCAGCAGGCGCCCCAACGAACTGAACGGTTCGCTCCGACCATAGAATATTGTGTACAACAGCTCGAGGGCCGAGCGCTCGGAGAAGCGAAGTGATCGTGGTGCGACGCGCCTCGCCTGCGAATTTTCAAAGGATCAAAGAGATCACGCAGAACGTTGACGGGCAGCAACAACGAGCGCGATCCGCGGCAGCTTCGTCGGGCCGACGCGCCAGCGCGACGGGCACACGTTTTCAAGAGCGCCTGGCGCGACCTCGCCGCTCGCGCGAGCGCAGAATCGTGCGACACTCGACGCGTTCATTGCTCGGACGAAAGCGACGAGACGACGACGACCAGCTCGCGAGCTGGGTGTATCGCGACCGGTCGTACCGCGAGCACCACGCGGACGCCGGCTGGGACGCCCTGCGGTACGCGCTGCAGGTGCTCAGGGTGCTGGGGATCGCCAACACCAACATCGCGCTGTTCTACGGGACGCGCGGCGTGATGGTGAACAGCGGCCGCGAGTGGGGCCGTGGGCCCGATCAGCGCTGGGCGACGGTGAGCGTCGCTCCGTGGGCGAGCCGCGAAGAAGTGGCGAGCGCGCTCGTGGCGCTCGCGGGACGCGAGGACGACCCGGTGCTGCTGCAGTCGCTGCTCGCGCTCGAGAAGGCCAACTGAGCGCTGCTGCGAACACGAATTCGACGCTCGTCCGTCCAACGTCGACGCCCGCCCGCGGTACAGAACGAACGCGCGGCGTCCGCGACGGAGAGACACCCATGAGCCCGTTGATTCAATGCCCAGGCTGCGCGAGGCACATCCGCGCGAGCGAACGTCAGTGCCCGTTTTGCATGGTCGTCGTGCGCGCGAGCGCCCCGGCGACGGTGGCCGTGGCCCTCGCGATCGGCGCCGCGGTCTCGGGCTGCGACATGGTCTGTCGAACCGTGAACATCAGCGGAATGTGCCCCACACGCACGACGCCCGTCGCCGAGCCGCCAGCGGACTACGACCAGCGCGTGGCGGTGCCCGCGTACGGAATCGCTCCGGCGCCGATGGAGACCGTCGTCGACGCCGGTCCCGCCATGGCGACGCCCGCCCCGCTCGAGCATCGTCCCCCCAATCGCTATGGCCTCCCGAGACCGCGCGGCGGGCGATGAGCCCCCGCTCGCCTCACCGCACACGAATTCAACTCAGGCGACGCGATCCCAGTCGTCGACCTCGTAGAGAAACTTCGTTCCGCCGATGAGCTTGCGGTTGTACGAGGTGGACTGGATGAACACGAGGTACTTGTCGAAGAAGACCGGCTTGATCTTCGCGCGCTCCCCCACTTCGAGGCCGATCATGTGCCGCGCTTCATCGCCCGTGAAGAACTCGCCCGAGGTCTTCTCCTGCAACACGACCTCCTTCTTCTCTTGGACGAGCTCGCTCTTGGTGAGCTGGTAGAACCCGCGGCCGGGCTTGAACGTCGCGCCCTGCGACGTGACGAAGTCACGGATGACCGAGTCCTTGTCCACGTCGAGGATCTGGAAGCGTCCCGCGGGGACCGCCACCAATCCGTCCGTGCGCGCCTCGACCTTGACCGTACGGCCGAGCATCGTGCTGAAGATGTTGTTGAGGGACTTGTTCATGCGCTTCTCGCGCACGACTTCCTCTTCGTACTTCGCCAGCTGCTCGTCGCCCGCCTGCTTGTACGCGACGGCCAAGACCATGTCCGTGATGTACTGAAACTGGTCGAGCGTGAGGTAGAAGCCGCCAGTCTCCTTGGCGATCGTCTCGTAGAACTTCTTGCTGTGCTTTCGAATGCCGGGCATCGCGTGCACGCCGTAGACGTGAATGCCCGCTTCGAGCAGCAGCTTGAGCTCGTTGCGCCAGTCGATCTTCTTCTTGTTGTCCGGGTAGTTCGGCTCGTGCGGAACGTCGTCGCCGATCAGCACGACCACCTTCGACTTGCCCGCCGTCCAGCCCATGCTGCGCGACTCGTTGAGCGCGACTTCGTACGCCTCGGGCAGGTCTCCTCCGCCCGTCGCCGGCGCGCTGTTGATGAAGTCCACGACCTTCTGCTCGTCGTCCGTGAGGTCGAGCTTGGAGATCATGTTCTTTCCGTCGCAGTAGTCGCCGTGCGAGATCACGCCGACGCGCAGGCCGGGGATCTCTTTGAACAACCTGCGCACGCACTTGTCCGCGCTGCGGCGAAGCTGCGTGAGGCATGGATACATGCTGCCCGTGGTGTCGAAGCTGATCACGAGCTCGACTGCGTCGGTGGTCATCGCTGTTGCTCCCTTTGGAGAAGTGAACTGCCCGCGCCACTTCCGTGCGCGTCGCAGCGCCGAGGATGAGAGCAAATCAACGGGCGCTCGTCCAAGCGCAAAGTGACGTACTCTGTCCCCGGCAAATTATGTAGTCTCTGCGGCCTATCGTGACGCTCTCGCTCTCGCGCGTGCACAAGCAGTACGGCGGCCGGCCCGTGCTCGACGACGTCTCGCTCTCGCTCGAGCCCGGACGCATCCGCGCCCTGGTCGGCGAAAACGGCGCGGGAAAGAGCACCCTCGTCAAGATCGCCTGCGGCATGGTGGCGCCCGACGACGGCTCGATCGCGTTCGACTCGCGCCCCGTGACGGGCTGGTCCGCGCGGGCGGCGACGCAGGCGGGGCTCGGCGTGGTGCACCAGCACTTCACGCTGGTCGAGACGCTCACGGTCGCCGACAACGTGGTGCTCGGGCGCGAGCCGCGACGCGGGCCGCTCGGGCTCTTCGTCGATCGCGAGAAGGCTCGCGAGCGCGTGCGTTTGCTGGGAGAAAAGCACGGCCTCGTGATCGATCCCGACCGGCGCATCGAGTCGCTCTCGGTGGGAGAGCGACAGCGCGTCGAGCTCTTGCGCGTGCTCGACACGGGCGCTCGGTGCGTGCTCTTCGACGAGCCGACGGCGGTGCTCTCGCCCAGCGAAGTGCGAGGGTTGCTGGACGTCATGCGCTCGCTCGCCGAGAGCGGAGCGGCGCTGCTCTTCATCTCGCACAAGCTCGACGAGGTCTTCGCGATCGCCGACGACGTGACCGTGCTTCGCCGAGGCAAAGTGGTGCTCGACGCGCGCAAAGAAGCGCTGACGAAAGAGCGCGTGACGAGCGCGGTCGTGGGCGGAGAGGTCCCTGCGCTGCGCGTCGCGCGCGCCCCGAGCGAGGCCGCCGTCGCGCTCAGCGTGACCGCGCTCGAGTGCGACGGAGTGCGCTCGCTCTCGCTCTCGGTGCGCAGAGGAGAGGTGCTCGGGATCGCGGGCGTCGAGGGCAACGGTCAGCGCGCGCTGTTCGAAGCGATCGCGGGAATCACCGCGATTCACGCGGGAACCGTGGCCATTGACGGACGCGACTGCACCCGCGAGAGCGCGCTCGAGCGACGGCGCGCGGGCCTCGGGTTCGTCCCCGAAGACCGCGAGCACACGGGCCTGTGCGGCCCCCTCTCGATCGCAGAGAACCTCTACCTCGGCGAGCCCGCGGCGGCCTCGGGAGACGCGGTCCTCTCTGCGACGCAGCTGCGAGCGCACGCGGCGCGCGTGATCGAGCGCTACGACATCCGGCCGACGGACCCGGACGCCGCGGTGCAGTCGCTCTCTGGCGGCAACGCGCAGAAGGTGCTCGTCGCGCGCGAGCTCGAGCGGCCGTTGAAGGCGCTCTTGCTGGCGCAGCCCACGCGCGGCGTGGACATCGGCGCTGCGACCGCGATCCGACAGCACGTGCTCGACGCGCGCGAGAAGGGTCTCGCGGTGGTGCTCGTGTCCTCGGAGCTCGACGAGCTGCGCGCGCTCTCGGACCGCGTCGCGGTGATGTTTCGCGGGCAAATTGTCACGGAGATGCCCGCACACGAGGCGAGCGACGAGCGCCTGGGCCCGTGGATGATCGGAGCGCAATCGTGAACGAGCGAGGGATCGACAAGATCGCGCCGTGGCTCGCTGCGGCGGGCTGCTCGATCATCGCCGTCAACGCGGCGATCTGGATCGCGGGAGCCTCGCCGTGGCACGTGGGAAAGCTCGCCTTCGCAGGAGCCTTCGGGAGCGCGTACGGCCTCGCGCAGACGCTCGCGAAGGCGACGCCGCTCGCGCTCACGGGGGCGAGCGTGGCGTTCGCGCTGAGAGCGGGGCTCTTCAACGTGGGCGCCGAAGGGCAAGTGGCGGCGGGGGTGCTCGCGGCGGCGCTCTTGGGACCGAAGATTCCACAGGGAATTCCCTGGCCGATCGGCGCGCTCACCGTGGCGTGCGCGGCGATGGCGGCGGGCGCGCTGCTCGGCGCGATCGCCGGTTGGCTCAAGGCCGCGCGAGGCGCGCACGAGGTCCTGAGCACGCTGATGCTCAACGGGTTGATCGCCGTGCTCTCCACGTGGCTCTACGGCGGACCGCTGCGCTTCGGAGCGCAAGTGCACACGGCGCCGGTGTCTTCGGGCGCGAGGATCCCCACGCTGGATCACGCGCTGCCCGCGCTCAGAGGCAGCTCGCTGTCGTGGGCGGTGTTGTTGGCGGTGATCGTTCCGTTCGCGGCGAAGTGGTACTTGGACCGGACGAAGGGAGGGCTTCGCGTGCGCGCGCTCGGCGCTTCTCCCGCGGCGACCGCGGCGCTCGGACACTCGCTGACGGCGACCAACACCCGCGCGATGGCTCTCGCTGGCGCGCTCGCGGGGCTCGCGGGAGTGCACTACGTCCTGGGTTTCAAGGGCCACGCTGAAGACGGGCTCGGCGCGGGCGTGGGCTTCACGGGGATCGCCGTGGCGATGCTCGGCGCAGGCAGGCCCGTCGCGACGCTGCTCGCGGCGGTGCTCTTCGGCGCGCTCGCGCAAGGAGGGCTCGCGGTGAACGCGGTGGTTCCCTCGGACACGCTGCTGCTCGCGCAGTCGATCGTGCTCGTGAGCGTGGGCGCCGTCGTCGCGCGCGAGCTCTCGAAGGGGGCGCGCCGATGAACGCGCTCTTGGTCTTCATCGCGCAGTGCCTCAGCGCCACCACGCCCCTGCTGCTCGCCTCGCTCGGCGGAACGCTCAGCGAACGCGCCGGCGTCGCCACCATCGCGCTCGAGGGCTACCTCCTCGCGGGCGCGTTCGCCGCAGCCGTGGGCGCGCTCGCGACCGGATCAGCGACGTTCGCGTGCCTCGCCGCGGTGATCGTCGGTGCCGCGATGGGCGCGCTCTTCGCGCTCTCGACCGTCACGCTGCGCGCCAACGCCATCGTCGCGGGCGTCGCGGTCAACCTGTTCGCGGGCGCCTCCACGCGCGTCGCCCTGAAGGTCATCTACGACTCCGCGAGCAACTCTCCTCCCCTGCTCACGCGCTCGGCGCGCACGGGGTCGATCGGCGCCGTCGCGCTCATCGAGTCGCTCTCGCAGCCGGTCACATGGCTCGCGATCATCGCGATGGGCGCGGTCATCGTGCTCGTGCATCGAAGCGCCTTCGGGATGCGCGTCGAGGCCGCAGGAGAGCACCCCGACGCGCTTCGCACGCGCGGCGTCTCTGTGGAGCGCACGCGATGGTTGGCCCTCACGATGGGCGGAGCGCTCGCGGGCCTCGGCGGCGCGCACTTGTCGCTCGCGCAGCACGAGTTCGTCGCGTACATGAGCGCGGGCCGGGGATTTCTCGCGCTCGCCGCGGTGATCATCGGCGGGTGGAAGCCCGTGCGCGTGAGCCTCGCCGCCCTCGCGATCGGCGCGCTCTACGCGCTCGAAGCGACGCTCGCAGGGCGCGCCGCGATCCCGACGGTCTTGCTCCAAGCGCTTCCGTTCGCGGTCACCCTCACCGCCGTCGTCGGGCTCGTCGGAAAGGTCCGCGCCCCTCGCGCGCTCGGGTGACCGGCGGAACGAGAGCGGATCCGCTCGATACCAGCGCCGCGCACAGGTTCGAGCCCGCGGCTAACGTACGATTGGCTCGGACGACGATGACGTACCGCGACGAACTCGAAGCCGCGCACGCTCGGATTCAGGCGCTCGAGCAGCAGCTCGCGCGCGCCGAAGAGAGCGTCGAAGAGAGCGCCGACGATTCAACGGCGCTCGAGGACAAGATCGAAGCCCTCACCGCCGAGCTCGAGCAGGCGCGCGCGAGGCTCGCCGCGCACGAAGCGGCGGCGGCGAGCGCGGCGCAAGCGCGGACGATGTGGACCTTGTTCGAGCACAACCTGCGCGCCCCTCCCCTCGAGCCGGGCCGCAACACGCAGCCCGCGGGCGTGCTGTGCCCGCGCTGCTTCGAGCACGAGCGCGCGCAGATCGAGATGCTCCGATGCAAGAGCGTGATCAACGCGAACAACGTCGACGAGCGCACGGAGGTCGCGATCTGCCCGCGCTGCCTCTTCTCGGGCCGGATGCGCACCAAGCTCTGATCGCGCGGCGGAGGAAATAATCTCGCGCGCCGCGCAACCGCCGGGGGGACCGCTGGATAGGGCCGCGCGTCGCGACGCCCCCGAGCAGCGAGCACGGGCTCGATCGCGCAGGAGCAAAGAGAGATGTCGATCGAGATCGAGCCGACGATGGCGCAGCAGGTTGAATTCATGGGTCCGTCGTTCGACGCGGCGGTCCCCGTCGCGCAGACGAGCGACGAGTACGAGTTTTCCGTCTACGAGAACGCGGTGATCAAGACGCTCGCGGGGAGGATGAGGGCCGTCGCGGGGATCACCGCGGCGTTCGCGGCGCTCGAGGTGGTGATCGCCGCGCTCGCGGTGATGGCCGACCCTTCGCTGGTGATTCGTGCGGCGATCGCCGCGGGCGTGACCGCGATCTTGGCGGCGACGCTGCTCAAATCCGCGAGGGAGTTTCGCGCGATCACCGAGAGCGAGGGCAACGATCTGCGGCACTTGATGACGGCGCTCGGCGGCCTCTCGCAGTTCTTTCTCGTGCAGTGTCTGGTGTTCGTGGTCGCGGCGGGGCTCGTGCTGGTCACGGTGTTCGTGCTGCTGATGGCGTACGGCTGAGCGCGCAGAGGCTCGACAGGGCGCGGGACGAGCGGCAGAACTCCGGGGGTTGATGGACGCCAAAGAGTGCGAGCGAACGCTCTCTCGCTTGTTCAAATCACTGGGAACCGATGCGGGCAAACACATCGTCCGCGCGCTCGTTCGAAGGCTCGACGCTCGGGTGAGCTACCTCGTTCCGTCCTTCGTCGAGAGCGACTTCGACGTGAGCGAGCTCGACGCGTACGCGCGCAGCGAGGGCGTGAGCACGCGCAGGCAAGGGGACGCAGGGCCTGGAGCGCTGCTCGCCAAGGTGCGCGACGCGTTGAACATCAGCTCGTTCGGGCGCCTCGTCGCGCTCGTCTCTGCATGGGATCCCGGCGGCGGCGATCCGTGGATGGACGTCGCGCTCGCCGCGCAGTCCACGCTGTACGGCTGGTGGCACACGACCCTCGACGAGCGCACGCTCTGTTGGATCGCAGCCACGAACGATCGCATCGAGGGAGGTCCACCGCGCGCCGCGAGGGCCGTCGCGCGCTGCGTCGCGAGGGCCAACCTCGACGACGCGCTCTTCTTCTCGGAGGAGGTCGAGAGCAGCGTCGGGATCATCCTCGACGCGCTCGACGAGGATCGGGCGCTCAGCGAGCGCGAGTCCGAGGCAGCGCAGTCGCTGCTCGTGCAAATCGAGCGCGACCTCGGCTGGGCCACGAACCTCGACGAAGCGAACGCGGCGTCGCGAGCGATCCGCGCGTTGATTTCGTGGGTCTCGGGCGCGAGGGACGACGAAGAGCAGCTCGTCGCGGTGCTCTCGGCGCTCGACGCCGCGGTCGCCGCGCGAGACGCCAATCAAGCGCGGTACTTCGGCGGGCGACCTCCGCGCTATCGGCCGATGGAGGCCGAGCAGCGGTTGAAGCTCTTGCGCGAAGGGTGCGCGTGCCCAGAGCTCGCGCGATGGGTCACCGCGTGCGACCGTCGACCGAGGGCGTGAGTCATCGCGGTCGATCCGCGCGTCACGCCTTCTTCAAGAAGCACGCTTTGAGCATCACGCTCATGCCGTCGACCTTGCAGTCGACCTCGTGATCGCCCTCGTCGACGATGCGGATGCGCTTCACTTTCGTTCCGCCTTTGAGCGTGGTCGAGCTGCCCTTGAGCTTGAGGTCCTTGATCAACACCACGTCGTCGCCGGTCACGAGCACGTTGCCATACGCATCTTTGACCACGCGCGGGCCGTCTGGAGCGTCCGGCGCTTGCTCGCGCGGCCACTCGTGACCGCACGTCACGCACTCGTAGTGGTCGCGCACTTCGACGACGTCTTCCAGCGAACACACAGGGCAAGCGATCTTGGCACTCATCGCGCGGAGGCTCGTTGATCGAAGGGACGAGGGCAAGCGCCAACGTCTCCGCCGCGCTCAGCGCGCGATCACTGTGGTCGTTCGCTCGACGAGCGCGATGCGACGACCCCGGCGCACGACGCGAGCCCATCGCTCGCCGAGCAGCTCGCGCGCGCGCTCTTCGAAGCCGCGGTCCGACTCGACGCGAAACCCGTGCTCGCTCAGCGTCGCGCGCAATTCGTCCGGAGAAAACCCCAGTCGAAACGGCTCTCCCACCGCGCGAACCACGGCGCGCACCGCCGAGGTCGCGATCGAGGCGCGATCGATCAACGCGCGGTCGACGTAGTTGAACGCCAGCGCAGACCGCGCGGCGCTGTACGCGCGGACCGCGTCGAGCGTCGCGCCGAACGCCTCGCGCGTGAGGTACATCGTCACGCCTTCCCAGAGCGTAAACGTGCGCTGGTCGCGGCGATGACCGAGCGACGCGAGCGCGTCGGGGAGCGAGGACATGGGGGTGGACTCGAAGTTCCACGAGAGCGGGCGAACGCCAGGGTGCGCGCCGAATCGCTCGCGCTTCAACGCCGCGGTCGCAGGGTGATCGACCTCGTACACGATCGCGTCGCCGAGCGCCTCGCGCATGCGCCATCCGCGCGCGT
Source organism: Polyangiales bacterium (assembly GCA_046351515.1). Lineage (GTDB taxonomy): Bacteria > Myxococcota_A > Polyangia > Polyangiales. Next base: position 5,374 of record JAXLYJ010000036.1, on the reverse strand, counting down.
CGAAGCCCGCGCCGAGGATGACGACCTGCCGTCCTCCGCTCGCGAGAAACGCGCGCAGCGCGTCGTCGAGCACGCGCGTTCGCACTTGCATGTACAGCGTCCACGGGAGCATCGGCAGCATCGGCCCCCACGCGAGCGCGCGCACCGGCGCAGGCGCGGCCATCAACGCGGACATCCACTGCTCAGCGCGCTCGCCGAGCACGCGCAGACCGTAAGGATCCAACGCGAGCTGCGCGCTCTCGGGCAGCAGCGGCGCGAGGCCTCGGCACGTCGCGACGAACGCCGCGGTGAAGCTCGGACGCGTGGGTTTCATCGCAGAAGAGCGTAGGTGATCGCGCGGTGATACGCCTCATCCCACGAGCCGCGCGATCACAGGGCCCACATCCCGTAGCGGATCATCACGACCTTCCAGTATCCCGAGAGGCCCGCGACCGCCCACACGTCGCGGTCCATGAGAATGCGGTGAAACCACGCGGCGTGCGCCTCGTCGCTGTAGCCCGTGTACATCACGAACGTCCCGCCGCCGGGCGCGGCTTGAAAGTCCCAACGCTGACGATCGCGCGTGAAGTCCCCGGTTCGGCCCTCGATCCACACGGTCTGGCGCGAGGCGTCCAAGCGCGCTTCGACCTCGCCCGAGCCGGGAGAGAGCGGCGTTCCGAGGGTGGTCGAGATGCGGACGCGATCCGCGGTCTGCTGCAGGATTCGCACGTTTTGCAGCCAGAGCCAGTACTGGTTCCAGTACTGCGCCTCCATCAAGCGACGACGCACGATGTCCTCGGACGACGCGACATAGCGCCCGACCGAGAGCGATCGCATCGCGCCCTGCGGGTCGAGCTCGATCGAGACCACGTCGAGCCCCGTGCGCAGAACGCTCGTCCACGGGCCAAACGCCGGCCCCGCGAGCTGCGGCGCGTGGTTCGTCGCGCTCGTCGGACGAATGGGCAGCCGCGAGCCCGCGAGGATCTCCGCGCGGCGCTTGACCGCCAACGCGAGCACGGTCTCCGCCGTGATGTTCGCGCTCGAAGCCGAGTACGCGCTCGAGTTGGCGAACTGACGAATCGCCCACGTCGCCTGCGCTGGATCGCACCACACCGTGAGCGCCACGACCGTGGTCGTAGGGCTCTCGGCGAAGAACTCCCAGCGCGAGCCCGCAGGGCCGAAATCCGAGCGCGTGATGTCCACGTCCACGCGGCGATCGTTGACGACGTTGACCCTCACGTCCGCGGTCACGTCAAAGATCGCCGCCGTCGCGCGAAAACGAAACGCCGTGCGCCTCCCCGTGCGCCCCTGCAGCTCGACGCTGCCCAACGCCGGAACAAACTGTCGATACTCATCCGGCGACCGCACCACCCGATGCGCGACCGCCATCGGCGCCTGCACGCGCACGTAGATCGTCGGCCTCGACGCAGAGTGCTGATCCACCGCGCGCGGGACGATCACCGGTCCCCGCGCGAGCAAGGGCCGGATCGCCTCGAGCTCAGCGGGGTCGACGGCCGCGATCGTCGGAGCAGCTGTCGCGCTCACCCCCGCGTCCTGCGCGCGCGCCGTCGCGCTCGCCGTCACCGAGGCCAACGCCAGAGCGCACAGCGCAGGGAGCGAAGAGACAGAGCGCGCACGGACCGAGAGATTGTTCATGGACACCGCTGGCAGTGAGACGAGGTCATCACCCGAGACATTCGATCGTTTTCACGACGAGCTCGACGGCTACCAGAGTAGCCCCTGCGCGACGCGAGTGTCGCGCTCGTGCGCGACAGGCGCGGTGCACCAGCGTTTTCGCAGCTATTTGCGCTTTCGTTTGCGCTCGGGCTCGGGCGGAGGCGGGTCGATTCCCCGCTCGACGCGGACCTTGACGCACCACTCGTCGCCAGGCTTGACGCGACGACACACGCCGGGACGCACCTCGTAGATCGAGCACGAGACCGCTTCACCGATGCGCCCGTCGAGCGCGCAGCAGCGCTGGTTGACCCCCACCAGACGCATGTGAATCTCGCCCTTCTTGTTGACGAAGGTGAGCTTTTTCATCATCTCGGCGTTCTTGCGGATCGCGTCGCGCTTCTCGACCTCGATGTACTCGCGATACTCGATCTCGCGGTTTTGATCGGGGTTGCAGCAGCACGCGCCGCACTTGACGCAGTCGTAGTCGGGCTCTGGAGCGAGCGGGGTCTTTCGGGCCATCGAGAGAGCCGCAGCGTCGCACGCGCGCCGCGCATCGAGCGAAATCCTGACGAACGCGCGAGGCTCAGCGATAGCCGGCGTCGTCCGCGGCGCGAACGTTTCCTGGCAAACCCACGGTGGTCGGCCCCGTCCCGAGGCCGCTCAATCCGTTGCTCCAGAGCTTGTTGCCGCTGAAATCGAAGCAGTCGAGATAGCCGTCGCGCGCGACGAACAGCCGCGTCCCGTCGCGGAGCAAGCTCGCCCTGCCAGTGATCGAGGTCTCGGCGCGCCAACGCTCGGTTCCGAGCGCGTAGTCGAGGCACACGAGCGCTCTCGACGTCGCGACGACCACGAACACCGCCCCGTCTTCGACGAGCAGCTCGACCACGCCGTGCCCGAGCCCCTCGAGCTCGTTGCGCCAGAGTTCTTTGCCCGTCTGCACGTCGATCGCCGCGATTCGTCCCGAGACGGCGACGATCACGCGTGAGCGATCCTCGCCGCCGGCCTCTCGATCTCGATAGCTCATGGTTTGGTGGTAACCATGGTATCGCGCACGATCGTGAGCCCCAACGAGAGAGCACACAACATCGCGTACCTCTGCGACGTCGAGGGGCGCTGGGACAAGGTCGCGTCCTTCGTGAAGGACAACCCGCTGGTGTTCTTCGACGCGCTCGGGCGGCTGCGCGTGAGGGACGACGCGCTCTTCGTCTTCGGCGGAGACGCCGTCGACCGCGGCCCCGACTCGCTGCGCGTGGTCTCCGCGCTGCTCGAGTGCAAGCGCGCGCAGCCCTCGCGAGTGGTCCTGCTCGCGGGAAACCGCGACATCAACAAGCTCCGCCTCGCGCGCGAGCTCGCCGGACGCCCGCTCGCGCGCACGCCCGACGCCGAGCGCCAGGCCGGCGGCCCCGCGCTTCTTCGCTGGATCCTCGCGAACACGATGGGAGCCAAGGACGCCTTCGAGCATCGCCGCGCAGAGCTCTCTCGCGGGCTCGATCAGCGCGCGAGCGACGAGGCCGTGTACGAGAGCTTTCGACAAGAGGTGGCGCCGAGCGGCGCGCTGCGGGCGTTCTTGTGCGAGTGCGCGCTGGCGTTTCGCGCGGGAGACGCGCTGTTCGTGCACGGAGGCGTGTGCGATCAGAGCTTCGGCGTGGTGCCCACCGGCGCGATCAGCGAAGACGAGCGGCGCCCGGAGTACCGCAAAATCACAGACGACTCGAATACGTGGGTCGACGCCCTCAACGCCTTCTACCGCGCGCAGATCGCCGCGTTCGACGCGGACGCCGAGCGCGCTCCGCTCGACAAGCCCGCGCCCTGGGCAGCGCTGGTCGCCTATCAGGCCCCGCACCCCGGGACCAAGGCCAACCAACAGTCCGTCGTCTACGGCCGCACCACGGATTCGTGTGGAAATCCCCTGCTACCCGAGCGCTCTGTGATCGACCGACTGCGCCGCGACGGCGTGCACCGCGTGTTCGTGGGCCACAGCCCCGCCGGCGATTGTCCCAGCGTCCTTCGGTTCGAAGACTTCTCGATGGTCTTCGCGGACAACAGCTACGGCCGCGTCGAGCGCGGATCGCAGGTGCTCTTGCTGGGCGAGCGCACGATCGCGCGCGGCGCGTGCAAGCTCGACGACGGCGCCACGATCGAGACCCTCGCGGACTGGACGCGCGAGACGCCGGGGCCGCTCGGCGCGCGCACGCGCGCAGAGCGAGCGCTGGTCAAAGCGCAGAGCGAGGACGGTCGGTGGGTGCTCTTTCGCGCGATGGAGGGCTATCGACAAGAGCAGCGCGCGTGCGAGCCCTCGCAGCTCGGCGCCGTCGAACCCGCGCTCGACTCGCCGCCTGCGTGATCATCGCCCCGAGAGAAACGGCAGTCGCTGAAAGAGCCACTCGGGCGTTCGCTGCACGATCGGCATGATCCAAGACCACACGCGCGGCACGTACGCCTCGGAGGCGCGCGCGTCCATCGCGGCGACGATCGCCCGCCCCGCGGTGACCGCGTCGATGAACAGCGCGTTCTTCGCGTGATCGTGAGTCATCGGCGTGTCCACCGGCCCGAGCTTGATCGTCGTGACCGTGACGCGCGCGGGGTACAAGCGCGAGCGCAGGCCCTGCAGGTACACGTTGAGCGCGCCCTTCGCTGCGCCGTACGTGAAGTTGCGCGGCCGGCCGCGATCGCCGGCGACCGAGGTGATCACCGCGATGCGCGAGCCTGCGTGGCGCTCCATCGCGTTGGCCAGCGGGACGAGCAGCGAGACGGCGCTCGTGAAGTTCGCGTCGATGATGGCCCGCGCCTCGGCGGGATCGCGCTCGGTCGCGAGCTGCTCTCCGAGCACGCCGTGGGCGATCACCGCGCGGTCGATCACGCCCCCCAGCGCCGCGACGCTGCGCTCGATGATCGCGGGGTGCGCGTCGAACTGCAGAAAGTCCGCGCGCTCGAAGGTGCACTCAGCGCCTTCGCACGCGCGCAGGACGGACGCGAGCTTCTCGGGGTCCCTTCCGACCAGGTGCAGTCGATCGCCGCGTCGCGCGTGAACGACAGCGATTTCGCGGGCGACCGCGGAGGTCGCGCCGAGGATCAACACTCGTTGCATCCCGTTCGTATACCCATCGAACGCGGTACACTCCACAGGATGCTCGATCGGTCTCGATGGCTTTCTTGGGGCTCTTTTGTGTTGCTCTCGATGAGCGTGGGCTGCGCGCTCCCGCACGCGGCGGTGCGCGGATCCGAGGACGCCGCGGCGGACGTCGCCTCGGACATGGGGCCGCGCGATACGGGCGCGGACGTGATCGCGCGCGACGAAGGAGCAGACAGCGACTCGTCGATGGGAGACGTCCTCAGCGAAGAGCCCTCCATCGACGGCAGCGACGCGAGCGAGGCCGGCGATGCCAGCGACGAGCGCGGCGACGGCGCGATGCTCGATGGCGCGATCGACGGCGCGATCGACGGGGCGCGCGACAGCGCGACGGACGCGCGTGAAGCGGGCGTGGACGCAGCGCGCGACGCGAGCGACGCGAGCGACGCTGCCACCGACGCGGCGTGCCCGATGGGGCAGAGCCTGTGCAGCTCGGGCTGCGTCGACACGCGTACGAACGCCAACCACTGCGGAATGTGCGAGCGCGCCTGCCCGACCTCGCCTCAGGGATTCGCGACGTGCGAGTCGGGGTTCTGCGCGCTGCGATGCAACCCGGGCTATCGCTATGCCGAGCTGATGGGCGTCCCT
>JAXLYJ010000035.1:0-86482 GCA_046351515.1 Polyangiales bacterium | reverse complement strand
TTGGCTGCCACGCACAAGACCGAACGCAGCCGCCGCTGAGCACGACCACCGTCGCCGTTCGCGCAGAATCGCCCCGCGCGTTCACCGTCGCTCGCTCGCTGGCGCCCAACAAATGAACTTTTGAACACCGTCCCCTATCCCTACAAAACTCCCTCCCAACGCGCGCGCCCCGTCGAACCGGATCTCGCCGCGGCCAACGCGCGCACCCCATCGCGCGCGCACATCGCCGCTTGCGATCCGCGCTCGATCCGCCGCACCATCGCCGGCATGAACGCTCGTCGCGCATCGCTCTCGCTCGTGTGGCTCGCGCTCACAGGGTGCCCGCGTCGAGAGGCTCCGTCCGCCACCAACGCAGCGCCGATCGTCGCGAGCGCGCCCGACGTCGCGAGCCCGTCAGCGCTCGCCAACCCCGCTGCGACGCCCGCGCAGCCCGTCTCGATCGGCCCAGCGACGTTGCCCGCGGCAGGAGCGACAGGGTGCCTCGGATGGTCTCCCGAGACGCAGTCGGTCGCGTGCATCGAAGGCGAATGGGGCCTCGGAGCCAGCGATCGCAGCTGGGCCATGGTGATTCACAGCGGAGCGAGGGAGAGCTCGATCAACCTCGCTCCGGGGCCCAATTTTCCTGCGCCAACGGCGGTGACCGATGATCCGTTGCCCGCGCGATTGCGCGCCGTCGCGGAGGCCCGACTCGCCCAGGGCGGCTTCGTCTCGCTCGCGTCCGTCGCGCACGCCGTCACCCCCGGAGCGACCGAGACCATCGGCGCCGTTCGCGTCCGCTACACCCGCGCGCAGTCGCGCCCCGCGGGCGAGAACTCGGCCCCACAATTCAACGAGCGCGTCGAAATCCTGACGGAATCAGGGTCACCCATCGAGGTCTTCGAAGAAGAAAACACCCCGACGACCGACCCAGGCCCGATCGTGACGGCCTACGTCGTCGCGGGCGGCCCTGTGGTGATCCACCGCAGCGCAGAGGTCTCGGACGAAGGCCTCAACGTGATCCGCGCGCAAACGTGGGTGTGCGACACCGCCGCGCGCGCGTGCCGATAGCGGGTCAGCACGAACGAGCGCGGGGACGCGAGCAGAGCCCCAAAGGCTCGGCGCTCCATTGCCGCTCGTCCCTTGCGGTACAAGGTCTTCGGGAGCCAACCGATGATCACCCTCTACACCGCGGCAACGCCCAACGGACACAAGGCCTCGATCGCCCTCGAAGAGCTCGCAGAGCACGGAGCGCGCTACGAAGCTCGCTCCCTCGAGCTCTCGAAAAACGAGCAGAAAGAGCGCTGGTTTCTCGCGATCAACCCCAACGGTCGCATCCCTGCGATCGTCGACCACGACGACGGCGACTTCGCTGTCTTCGAGTCCGGCGCCATCTTGCTCTACCTCGCCGAGAAGTACGGAGCGCTGCTCCCCAAAGACCCCAAGCAACGCTCGGTCGCGATCCAGTGGCTGATGTTTCAGATGGGCGGAGTCGGGCCCATGATGGGACAGGCGAGCGTGTTCGTGCGGTACGCGCCCGAGAAGATTCCGTTCGCGATTCAGCGGTACCAGCGCGAGTGCCGTCGTTTGTTCGAGGTGCTCGAGCACAGGCTCGAACAAGCGCCGTACCTCGCGGGGGACGAGTACTCCATCGCGGACATCGCCACCTATCCGTGGGTGCGCGGATACAAATGGGGCGAGCTGGATATCTCTGGGCTGCCGAAGCTGCAGGCGTGGATGGATCGGATCGGCGAGCGCCCGGCGGTGCAGCGGGGATTGGCCGTTCCGGTCAAGCTGGTCGGCGGCGAAGAAGAGGCGAACAAGCGCATCGAAGCGGCGCGCAAGATCCTCGTGTGACGCACACGAATTCAAGCGCGCGCGACGCCTGCGTGTTCAGCGCGGACCGTACGCAGGCGGCGTCGATCCCTGCTCGAACGCGCCCAGGTCCGGCGCGCCGCCGGCGAACCCGTCGTTGACGTTGGCGAGCCCGACGCCGCGATCCACCGCCGCGCCGCCCGCACGCAAGCGTAGGTCCGCGGGCATCAACGCAGGAAACGGGTTGCTCGGATACGCGACGCTCGCGGCGAACACCATGAGGTCCAAGCTCACCGCGTGCGCCTCGGTGCTCATCGTTTGCAGCTGCGTGAGCGAGGTGAAGCGAAGGGCGCCGTAGCGGCCAGCGAACATTCCGTTGGTCGAGCCGTAGCCGTCGTAGTCGAAGTCGCACGTGGGCTGCGCGGTGGCCACGGCCATCACGTTGCCCGTCCCGTTGTCGTAGCTGTTGTACGTCCCGCCGGGGCCGCCGATGAAGAGGTTGTTGCGCGCGAACGCCCGGTGAATCCCCTCGCTGGTGTACACGCCGAACGCGTCGCCGTTCTTCACGATGGTGTTGTGCAGAAGGACGTCGCCGTAGCTCGTGCGCTGCAGCTTGAACGCCGAGAGCACCGCGTTGTAGACGGCGTTGCGGATGAAGTACGTCGGGCCGCCGAGGCTCGGCTGCGAGCTCATCGCCATGAACACGTTGGTGAAGCGATTGCGGACGATGCGGCAGTTGTGCGCGCAGAAGTCCGCTTCCATCCCGTCGTCCGCGCCGTTCTCGATGTCGTTTTCGACCACGTCGATGGACCACTGATCGTCGGGCGTAGTGTCTTCCATAAACGAGATGCAGTCGCGAAAGCCCGAGACGCGGTTGTGCTCGATCACGTGGCCGGGGCCGATGACCAAGATGCCCTCGCCCACGTTGTTGCCCGAGACGCCGAGCGAGCCGACCTCCCAGCGCGTCGCGCCGCGCACGGTGTTGTCTGCGATGTAGCAGTCCTCCGAGCGCGCGAGGGACGCGATGCCGTCGCCGGTGGTCACGACGGTGTTGCGCACGATCGCGATGTTGCGGCTGTTGTTGAAGCGCAGTCGCCCGCGAATCTCCAGGCCCTCGATGCGCACATCGTGTCGGGTGAACAAGTCGATGTTGCCCATCACGACCGCGCCGGGCGCGCCGCGCAGCGTGATGGGGCGGCCTGCGGCGCCGTCGCGACCGATGGTGAAGGCGGCGTAGGTTCCGGCGGCCATGTCGAGCACGTCGCCGGGCATGGCGTTGTTGAGCGCGGCGGCGAAGGTCGACGGAGTCACCATGCGCACGTTCGCTCCCGCGGGAATCACGGGGACAGGCCGCGTTCGCACGGTGGTCGTTCGCCGCTCGCAGCCTCCGTCGGGGTCGAGCAAGAACAGCTCGATCTCGTACTCGGTGTCCGGCTCGAGGTCGAAGATCGAGCCCGAGTGACGGTTGGCCCAGGTGCGGCCCTGGGTCATCCCGGCGGGGACTCTGCGAAGGGGCATCGCGGCGCGCCACGCGCTGTCTCCGCGGCGACGAAAGCGAACGGACACGACGCCGTCGTTGTCGGCGTCGCCGGTGATGGCCCACTCGACGGCGATGTTGCGAAGCGTGGGATTGGGCGTGGTGACCGCGCCGGGGACCGTCGAGTTGGCGCTCATCATCGAGGGAGGCGGGCACATCGGGCTCGCGCTGTCGGTGGCGAGACCGGAGTCGGTCACGAGGCCCGAGTCTGTCGGGAGGGCAGAGTCCATCGCGACCGAGCCGTCATCGAGGGAGGCGACGTCGAGCTGGGCGCTGTCGGGCTGCGATACAGCGTCGAGAGGCGCTGCGCGATCGGGCTGCGAGCTCGAGGCGTCGCTCGCGTCCGCGCCGCCGTCGTCGGGGCTCATCGGCGTCGAGCACGCGGCACACAGAATCAACGCGGCAGGAAAATACCGAAACAAGCTGTTCATCACGGCGTCGAATGGTGGCACAAAGCCGCGAAGGAAGGTTTCGAATGGGTTCTTTGAAGCTCACCGTGCTCGGCGCCTCGGGAGGCGTGGGACGTTTGTTGGTCGAACAAGCTGCGAAGCGCGGACACGAGGTGGTGGCGGTGGCGAGGCCGAGCTCGTCGGTGAGCGCGCCGTCGGGCGTGACGGTGATGAAGGGCGACCTCGAGAGCGAAGCGTTTTTGCGCGAGTGCGTTCGCGGTCGAGACGTGGTGCTCTCGGCGTTGGGGCTGAAGCTTCAGGGCCTCGCGCCGTGGAACAAGCCTGAGCGCCCAGATTTTCTGCGGGCGAGCACCGACGCGCTCATCGCGGCGATGAAGGCCGAGGGCGTGCGTCGCGTGTGCGCGGTCTCGTCGGGGGGCGTGGGGGACAGCGCGGACATCATTCCGGGGTTCTTCAAGATGTTCGTGGCGATGTCGGCGATGAAGCGCGTGTTCGTCGAGCTCGACGCGATGGAGCAGAAGTACTTTCAGAGCGGGCTCGAGGTGTGCGTCGTGCGACCGAGCGGGCTGACGGACGAGCCCGCGACGGGCAAGGTCGTGGTGACCAAGAAATTCACTGGGCGCGCGACGATCTCTCGCGCCGACGTCGCCGCGTACATGCTCGATCAGGCAGAGAAGAGCGCGTTTACCGAGCGCTCTCCGGTGATCACCGTCACGGGCGGTTGAGCTCAGAGCCCCGCGGGCATCGGGACGCGCGCGCCGGTCGCCTCAACCGCTTCGATCAACGCGCTCGCGGTGGTGCCAGTGCGGCCGCCCCGCATCTTCTCGATGAGCCAAGGGGCGCCCTCTTCGAGCGTCCCGAAGATCTTCATCGGATACTTCGGCCGCGCGAGGAGGATGAGCCCCGAGACCAGGGCACGCACGGTGGTCCCGAGAAATCCTCGCGCTTCGATCACGACCGCGACGGCGAGATCACGGTGCTCGTACGCCTTGATGGCGTCGACGATCGCGGCGCGCGTGGCCTCGGTGAGCTCCATCTTCGCTCGGCTGTGCAAGCTGCTCACGATCATGCATCCGACGGGATCGGGCTGTTTGGCCAGCTCGCGCTGCGTCGCGCGAAAGTGACGCATGCGCTCTTCCGTGGCCTGCTCGCGGTAGTACGAGATCATCACGTTGCGCCAGATCGAGAGCGCAGCGCCGTCGTCGCTGTAGATGATTTGCACCGCCTCGGCCATCGCTCGCGATGGTTGCACGAGGGGCGCGCGCAGCGCGAGGCGCGAGCCGCTGGCATCGGATTTTCATAGAGCATCCCCCGAGACGAGGCTCTTCATGAACGCTCCTGCTGCCGAAACCACGCGCGCTCCTGCGGTCGCTGGGCTGTTTTATCCCGACGGCGCCAAGGAGCTGAAGACCGCCGTCGATTCGCTGCTCGCAGCGGCGTCGGCGCGCGCGCAGAGCGTCGACGTGGCGCGTTCGAAGGTGAAGGCGCTGATCGTTCCGCACGCGGGGTACGTGTACTCGGGGGCGATCGCGGCGACGGCGTACGCGCTTCTCGCGTCGCGCGCGCAGAAAGTTCGTCGCGTGGTGTTGCTCGGCCCCGCGCATCGCGCGTACGTGCACGGGCTCGCGATCCCATCGGCGGCGAGCTTCACGACTCCGCTCGGATCGATCGAAATCGATCAAGCGGGCGTGCGTGCCGCGTCGCAGTTTCCGCAGGTGACGCGGGACGATCGGGCGCACGCGCGCGAGCATTCGCTCGAGGTGCACCTGCCGTTTCTCCAGCGAACGCTGGGGGATTTCACGCTCGTTCCGCTCGTGGTGGGGGGCGCGACGCCGACGGAGGTCGCGCAGGTGCTCGAAGCGCTCTGGGGCGGCGACGAGACGCTCATCGTGATCTCGTCGGACCTCTCGCACTACCAGCCGTACGAGACCGCGACGGCCGTCGATCGCGAGACCGTCTCTGCCATCGTGCGCGGCGACTTCGTCGAACCCGAACAAGCGTGCGGCGCCCCCGCGGTGAACGGTTTGTCCGCCCTGCGTCGCTGGCGAAAGCTCGAACCGGTCGTGCTCGACGTTCGCAACTCGGGAGACACCGCAGGCGGGCGCGACGAGGTCGTGGGCTACGCCTCGATCGCCCTGACCGAAGCGGGTGAATCGTGATCACCCTCGACGAAGAGAGCGCCGCGCTCGCGTACGTTCGCGCGGTGATCGCCGAGCGATTGGGAGGGGCTGCTGCGCGCGCTCCGCGGGGAGGGATCTTCGATCAGCGCGTCCCCAACTTCGTGACCGTGTACGAAGGCCATCGACTGCAGGGCTGCATCGGCAACCTCGACCCTCGCGAAGAGCTCTCGCGATCGCTCGCGTACAACGCCGTCGCGGCTGCCTTCGACGATCCACGAAATCAAGAGCTCACGCTCGCGCAGGTCCCGTCGCTCACGATCGAGCTCTCGCTGCTCAGCCCGCGGGTGAAGGTCGCGTTCACGAGCGAGCGCGAGGCGCGCGAAGCGCTGCGACCTCAGGTGGACGGAGCGCTGCTCGAGTGGGACGGCTACCGCGGGGTGTTCTTGCCGCAAGTGTGGAAGCAGCTGCCGAATCCCAAGGATTTTCTCGATCACTTAAAGGTGAAGGCCGGGCTGCGAAGGGACTTCTGGGCCGAGGACGTCTCGATCGAGCGCTTCACGATCCACGAGTTCTACGACGGGCCGACGCCGCCGGGATGATCGAGCCATTGCGCGTGAACGCACGCTCCCCCAGCGCGCTCACCGCTGCTCTTCGACGAGCCAATCCACCAGCACATCGCCGATCGCGTCGATCGCTGCGGCGCCGCCGAGGCGGTGGATGATCGCCGTGTACTCGCACGGCGCGTGCTCGGGCGTGGGCGCGAACAACGCGAGATTCTCGATCACATACTCGTCGTCCTCGAGCAGCCAGCGCGTCCACCGTTCGTCGGCGTCGCCGCCTTCGATCCGCGGGCGCATTCGAGACTTCAGCGCATCGTCACTCTCGAGATACCGACGGCGCGCAGCGTTCTCGTCGGAGCAGACCCAGCGCTCGATCTCCGCGCGCCAATCATCGCTCAGCGCGCGAACGTCCTGCGCATACGTCTCGATCAACGCGAGCGCAGCGGGGATCGATTGCGCACACTCTTCGGCAAACGCGGCCACGCCTCGCGCCGTGTCGATCGCGACCGCGATCGCCGTCCGCAGTGGACTGCGCATCAGCGTGCTAGCGGCAGTCAGCCCCGATCGCAGCGCGACGCCCACCAACGTACGAACCGCGTCGCCCGCTCCATCATCGAGCAACTCGACCAACGCCGCGTCTCCGAGGCACGACCGCGCCTGCTCTTCGGAGGCAAACGAGAGCAACGAGAGCACCTCTCGTCTCACCGCGCTCCACTGTGCGCCGAAGCGCTCGAGCTCGCGAAGCGCCGCGATCCGCTCGTCGAGCAGGCGGCGAAGCTGCGCGCGTCCTCGCTCGTCGCCGTCCAACGTCTCGACGAGCCAGCGCAGTCCAGGCTCGCACCGCCACGAGTCATCACGAACAACGTCGAGCGCCTCGATCCACGCGAGCAGCTCGTCCCGCGAGTCGAGCCAGCGCGTTCGTCGTTCGCACGGGGCCTCGCGCTGTGCGCGCAGCTTGAGGGCGACGAGGTCTCCCTGGCGGTACCAACCCTCGCCGTCGATGGGACATCCGCCTCGATACCAACGATCGAAGACGACCGCCCTCGCCTCGCGCGAGGCGACACCGCCATCGGTCACGAGATTCCACAGTGATTCGCGGCCCGATTCGATGCGCGCAAAATCCATTGCGCGCATTTGGTCAGCGTTTGGACGCGCGAACTCGAGCACTCGCGTCGCGCCGGGAGCCTCTCGAATCACGCGGTCGATCCAACGAGACTGCGCGGCGGGGCTCGCCTTGTCGGGCGAGAACAAGTCGTAGCCCACGTCTCGCACGAGGCCCTTTCGCGGACGGATTCGGTCGCGAAAGTACGCGCGCGCCTCGTCGCTTCCGTGCAGCGCCGCGCGGTGCAACCATCGCTCGAACGTCGTCGACTCGTGCATCGGCGATGCGCGCGCTGCAGCGCCCAGCCGCGTGAGCGACGGCCAACACGAGCGAACCATCGAGGCGTCCGCGTGATCGACCCACTGCAACACAGCGCTGAGCGCGTTGCGGTCCACGTCGCTGCTCGCGCCGTACGCCTGCGCGGCGAACACCTCGATCCAAGCGTCGATTCGCCGCTCGATCACTGCGATCCACTCGCCCCGACGTTCGGCAGGAATCAACGACGCGTCGAGCAAACAAGGGCCAGCGTCGAACGCGACACGAGCCCGCTCGACGAGCGCCGTGCGTTGCTCGTTCGTCGACGCGAGCTGCGCGAGCGAGAGCCACTGACCGGCCGTGGCATCGCGAGAAGCGTAGGTTTCGATCGCTCGCTCGACGCGCTCAGCGAGCGCTTCGGGCGCGAGACACTCGCGCAGCGTCGACAACAGTTGCGAAGGAAGCCCCCTCGCGCCAGGTCCGACCGCCGTGCGCACGGCGACGGGATCTCGCACGACGGCGTCGAAGTACACGAGCGCGAGCGCGTGGTGTCCGTACCGGCAGAGTTGAGCGCAGATCGCCTCTCGCTCGTCGAACTCAGAGAGCTGCGATTGCCACATCGGTTCGAGCGCGAGACGACGAGGAAGGAGCCGCTCGCTCAGCTCGGCCACTCGACGGTCGTCGCGGTCGAGCAGCGCGAGCGACAGCGCAGCGACCGAGGCGTTGTCGTAGAGAGCGTTCATCCACTCCTCTGGCGTATCCTCGCCGAAGCCTCGCTCAGTCACGCGCAAGCGCACGCGCATCGCCTCGATGAGCCTCTCGCGCGACACCCGTTGCAGCGCGGCGCGCTGGGCAGCCCCGTCGCTGGTGGGATCCCACGCTTCGATCAGCGCGTCCGTGAGCACGTCGTCGTTGATCCTCGGCGGCACGACCCCGCGCGTCAGCGCGCACCCGTGAGGGATCTCGCCAAGCGTCGCTCCTTGCTCGATCGCGGCGGACGACAGCGATGCGCACCAGAAGTCGACGTCGAACGAGGGGTTGCTCGAATCTCCATCGGCGACGAGCCGGGCCTCCTGCACGGACAACTCCCCCGCGCGCACCATGGCCCGCAGCGCATCGACGTGCACATCGCGCAGCGGCTCGGGCGGCGCTTCATCGCTCGCCCGCACGGTCGCCAGGTAGCACTGCGTGCCCCGCTCGATCGCCTCGTCGCGCGTCGAGCTCGCGTAGAACCAACGCTCTCGCTCGATGCTCTCGCGATGCTCCACACTCGCGCGCTCGCGCCACGCGCGATGCGCAGCGAGCGCCCCCCAAACGAGCGCGCGCTCGTCGTCGGTCACCATGAGCCGCGCTTGTGTGTCGCTCTTCACTCCTGCGCAAGGGCAGCGAGCGAGGCAATCGAGCGCCCACCCGCACTGCCGCGAATGGGTGACGGCCCGCAGTCGCACTGCCGGTTCGCAGCCCCCACCCGCGCTGCCGCGCGCCCGGTTCGCAGGCCCCCACCCGCGCTGCCGCGCGCCCCGCCCCCGCAGAGCGAGGGCGGCGGCTCTGCATTGCGAAAACAGCGACGGAATTGATTTCGTTGATCGCACGGAGACCTTGCTCTGCAAGGTCTCTTCGGTGCGCGAAGTTGCTCGCGATACCGCACGATGCAACGCGAACGCTCGGCGCAAACCGCGATCGGCAGAGCCGCCTCGCTCAGTGAGTGGTCGCGATCGAGTCGACCGAAGCCCTTGCAGAGCAAGGGCACCCAGCGATCAACCCAATCAATTCTACCGCTGTTTTCCCAGTGCAGAGCCGCCGCCCTCGCTCTGCGGGGGCGGGGCGCGCGGCAGCGCGGGTGGGGGCTCCGTTCGCTCGCTGAGCGGGACGCGCGCCAGCGCGGGTGGGGGCTCCGTTGCCACACTCGCTCAGCGACGTCTGTCACCCATTCGCGGCAGCGCGGGTGGGCGCTCCGTTGCCACGCTCGCCCTGCGATCGCCGTCACTCACTCGGCAGCGCGCGTGGGGGCCGTCACCCAATCGCCCGCGTTCGCGCTACCGCTCCATCACTTCGAGCGCGGCGCTGCCGCCGTTGTATCGCAGGCGCTCGATGCGAACGCGGCTCGAGACCACGCGCGCGTCCGAGCCGACGCCCGAGTACGTCTCGTGTCGGCAGCGCATGATCAGCGCGCGCCCTTCGATCCCCAACGCGCAGCGACGCACGACGTTGTTCGAGCAGCAGTTGCTCACGCCGCCGCGGCGACCGTCGATGTTGAGCTCTCCGGTCCACGCGAAGTTCAGGTCGTGGTCGCTCACCCGAAGGATCGTGATGTGCTCGCTGCCGTCCTGCGTTCGAACGCGAATCACTGCTTCGGGCCGAGAATCGCCGTCGAGATCCGCTCCGAACGCCTCTTGTCCGACGCCCTCGTACGTCCCCGTCACCGACGGAGCGAACTGAAAGAGCAGCTCGGGACGCCGTCCTCCCGTTCGCACGAGCGCGTAGTGCGCTTGCGCGTGGCCGGACATCGAGATCGTCGGCGACATCGACTGCGGGTGCCGCGAAAACTGCACCAACAACAAGTCGTACGAGCCCGGCAGGCGCCAGGCGTTGTCGTACACGATCCGCGTTCGATCCCGCTCGTACCAGCCAGAGACCTCGTCGACCGTACGTCGCCGCGCGCGCGGAGCGAGCAAGCGCATCGCGTCCGCCTCCATGAGCTCGGCGTGCTCGAGCGGCGCCAGCGGTTGATCGCCCGGCGGGTCGAGCAAGACCGCGCTGACCATGGGCGCCGCGCCCTCGGGCGTGCACGCGTCCGAGCGCAAGAGCAGCGCGACCTTGTCCGTTCCGGGCAGCTCGCGCGCGTCCGCGACGCGGTTGTACGGGATGTACAGCGTGCGGCCCGAGCGGCCTTCGACCATCGCGACGGCGTTGACGTCGACCGCGTTTCCGCTGCGGTTCGAGCGGGTGAGTTGAATTCGTGTGCTTCGTTCGTCCGCCGTCGGCGCCAGGCGCACCACGCCGAGGTCGCCGATCGAGAACTCCCTCGCCGCGAGCGGCGCGCTCACGCACCGCGGCGCGGGGTTGGGCGCGTTGAGCTCGGAGGCCGGCAAGATCGACCCGCCTCCGCCGAGCCGAGCGCGCGCTTCCGTGACCGAACGCACCACACGCGCGTCGATCTCTCGAAAGATCTGCGGGTCTCGGGAGGTGCGCAGTCGGTCCTCGTCGACCGTGGTCGTGAGCGCGACGCGGTTGCGCTCGCCCCGGCTGTTTACGGTGATCAGCGCGCTGTGCGAGAAGCCGCCCACCGACGTGGGCGTGCGCTCGACGTACGTGAGCGCCTGCAGCGCGACGTCGTAGCCGACGATCTCCTCGCGCACTTGCGACGGAGGAAACTGCTGGATCATCGCGCTCGACGCGTCGCGCGCGGTCGCTCCTGCGTCGATCGTCGCAGCGCCCGCGCCGCCGCCGAAGCCTCCGGTGGTGGCGCTCGATCCGCCGCCTCCGAAGCCGCCCGTGACGGGGCGAGTCTGTCCGCGCGCGACGGAGGCGCGAACGACGACGGCGCTCGCGAGCGCGCAGAGCGCCATGGCGCCGACAATCCCCCAACGGTTGGTCTCGACTCGGTTCATCGAAGTGCGGTCCTTTCTGCGACGGTAAGCCACACGAACGTCGCCGCGATCGTCGGAAAACGGCCGCGATTGTTCAAGCGTTTCATCGCCCCCCTCGCGGTCGCCCACGAGACCGCGGAGAAGTGATACACGAGTGCGCGATGACCCCACGAGAGCGCCTGCGATCGCTCGTCCTCGAAGCGCTGCAGCACCCGCGCGTGACGTCGGTGATCGCCAGCCCTGCGGCGGTTCGCCTCACGATGGCCGCGGTCGCTGCACAAGCGCGCATCGATGGTCTCGAAGCTCGATGGACGCGCGCGATCGCTCGCGCATTCAATCTCCCAACGAGAGAAGAAGCGCTCGCGTTGAAGGCTACGATTCAACGACTCGAGGCCCGACTGCAGGCCCTCGACCCGCAGGAAGACCGATGAAACGCAGCAGTTCACAGCCTCTGGCCTCCGTTCTCGTCGCGCTCGTCGCGTGCTCCGCGGCCGCGTTCAACGCGTGCAGCGGCGGCTCGACGCAGGGCGGATCACAAAACAACACGCAGTCCTCGTCGGGCAGCGCCTCGACGCTCGACGCGGGCGCGGCGAACGAGACACCGACGCCCGCGCTCGACGCGAGCGCATCGACCGACGCGAGCGCCGAGGCGGGCCCTGGCTTTCGCAGCGGCAACGCCGGCGAGAGCGCAGAGTTTCGACGGCTGTTTTCACAGGCGGCCGCGGCGTTTTCGCGCAACGACTTCACGGAGGCAGCGCGGGTGTTTCGTCAGCTGTACGACCAGTCGCCGTCCGTGGACACCGCGTACAACCTCGCGCGCGTGTACGAGCGCATCGGAGAGAGCACCGACGCGATCCAGTTCTTTCAGCGCGTACTGCAGGGAGACCCGCCGCCGAGCGACGGACAGCGGCAGGACATCGAGGCGCGCATCGCTCGATTGCGCGCGTACGAAGCGCGACGACAAGCGGGGATCGCCGCGGCGCCCGCGACCAGCGACGAGCTCAATCAAGAGGGCGTGGCGTGGTTCAACCGCGGAGTTCGGTTCTTTCAGCGCGGGCAGTTCTCGTCGGCGCTGCAGGCGTTCGAGCAAGCGTCGCGATACCTGCAGACGGCCGAGCTCGACTTCAACTTGGGCATGACCTACGAGCGGCTGCGCAACTATCCCCGCGCGCTCGAGTACCTTCGGCAGTACCTCGAGACCATCCGCGGGCAGCCCGAAGAGATCCCCATCCAACGCCGCATCCGAGAGATCGAGCAGCGGCAGTAGCGCGCGATCCTCGAACGACTCGCGCCGGGGCCCCGACGCCCAGCGCTGCGCTGAAGCTCACCGCACGGACTCGAGCAGCCCCTCGCGGTCGAAGCGCAGGACTCCCCGACGCCAGCGCACCTCGCGCAGCGTGAGCGCGCGCAGCCACGCCGCGCACAAGACCAGGTCGCCCAGCCACGAGTCGAGCGCCGTCGCGCGAAGCGAGAACGAAAGGCCCGCGGCCCGACGCGCGCCTGCGGCGACGAGCATCCGCGCCCCAGCGGCGACGAGCATGACGGCCAAGGCGAAGCTCCTGTGCGCCGTCAGGCAGCTCGCGCCGAGCGCCACTTGCAGCGGAGCTGCGAAGAACAGCAGCGGATACGAGGCGAGCAGCGCGGGGCGCTGCGAGCGCACGACGAGCAACCACCGCGCGTACCGGTCGCGCGCGGCGGCGAGCGTGCGCCCCGAGGCCGTCGAGTAGGCGCGGAGCGGCAGCGCGATCACCGCCCCGCCCGCTGCGCGGATGCGGCGAGAGAGCTCGACGTCCTCGCCGAGGTAGCGGAGCATCGATGAAAACCCGCCCACGTTTTCGAGCGCGTCGCGGCGGACGGAGAAGAGCTTTCCGACCATTCCCGCGGGGTCGAGCCGCGCGAGGAGCGAGAAGCCGTGAAGTCCGCCCGCGAGGATCGCCAGCGATGCGCGGTCTCCGGCGCCCTCGCTCGTCCCCTTCTCAGCCACAGGAACCCAGCACGCCTCGGCCTCCCCCTCGCGCAGCGGCTCGACGAGCGCGCGCAGATCCACGGCGCTCAGGTCCACGTCCGAGTCCGCCACCACCACGATCGCCTCCTTCGAGTCCGCGATGGCGCGCGCGAGCTGGTCGGCCTTGTGGTTGGGCCCCTCGGCGTGCGTGAAGCGCAGCTCGCACTCGATTTCGTGGGCCGATAACCAAGCAGCGGCCTCGCGCGCCGATCGCGCGGCGGCGTCTTGCTCGTCTCCGAGCGCGAGGACGCAGCGCACGCGCAGCCCCTCGCGCCGCGCCGCCCGCAGCGAGCGGAGGTTGTCATCGAGGCTCGGGTCGAAGCCCGCGCACGGCCGCACGAGCAGGACGTCGATCACCGAGCCCTCGATGCGCGGCGCTCTCTTGCGCGGGCGGAGCCTCGCGAGCGCCCAGCGCACGAGCGGCCGAGCCGCGGGCTCGCACAGCGCCCAGAGCGACGTGACCGCCACGGCGACGGTCCACAGCGCGAGGGCGAGCGCGAGCGCGAAGGTCATCGATCAGGCTCCCTTGAATACGGGTGTTCGACGAGCGACCGCGGCGGCCAGGCCCTCGCCGAGGTCCTTTGAACCATAGCTCTCGGCCTGACGAAACGCCTCGTGCTCGAGCGCCCGAGCGAGCGCGACGCGATCCACTCCGAGGGCCTCTTTGATCCCCGCGACCGCGAGCGGAGCGTTGGCTGCGATCTGCGCCGCGAGCTCTTTGGCGCGCGCGAGCACGCGATCCGCGGGGACCGCTTCGAGCGCGAGGCCCATCGCGGCCGCCTCGCGACCGTCGAAGCGCCTCCCGGTGAAGAGCAGCTCGGCCGCGCGCTGCGCGCCCGCGCGACGCGGGAGCAGGTACGTCGAGCCCATCCCGGGATGCAGCCCGAGCTGCGTGAAGTTCACCGCGAGCTTGGCGGACTCGTCGACGACGCACAGGTCGCACGCGAGCGCCACGCACAGCCCCGCGCCGATCGCGGCGCCGCGCACGGCGGCGATCGTGGGGACCTCGAGCTCGGTGATCGAGAGATACCGACGGTAGAACCCGAGCATGAAGTCCCGCGCGTGCATAAACGAGCTCTCTCGCAGCCGCTCGAGCATCGCGAGGTCACCGCCGCCCGAAAACGCGTCGCCCGCGCCGGTGAGCACTACAGCGCGAACGGCCTTGTCCTTCTTGAGCAGCGAGACGGTGTCTTGCAGCAGGTCGCCGAGCGCGGGCGTCATCGCGTTGCGGCGCTTGGCGTCGTCGAGCGTGACGACGGCGACGTGATCGTGAATGTCGAGCTGAACGTGGGGGCTATCGGTCATGTCGGCCGCGAAGCGTACGATGCTCGCCGCGCGTGAGGGTCGCGCATTCACTGCGGACAGCGAGAAGATCCACTCTGACACGCCGAGCGATGCCACGGAGTCGAAGCGCGATTGCGATAGTTTATGGCGGACACGATGCGCGCAGTGGTGATTCACGGACCGGGCGACTACTCGAAGCTCACGATCGAAGAGCGGGCCGACCCAGAGCCCGGTCGAGACGAAGTCGTGGTGAGCACCACGGCGATCGGCGTCAACTACGCGGACTGCATCGTGCGTATGGGGCTCTATTCGAGCGCGCGCGAGTACGTCGGGTGGCCGATCGTCCCGGGCTTCGAGGCGTGCGCGACGATCGAGAAGCTCGGCGCCGACGTCCGCGGCTGGTCCGTCGGCGATCGCGTCATCGCGGTGACGCGCTTCGGAGGGTACGCGACGAAGCTGTGCGTCCCGTCGTCGCAGCTGTTCGCGCCGATCGAGGGGTTCAGCGACGCGGAGTGCGCGGGGTTTCCTGCGGTGTTTCTCACGGCGCACTACGCGCTCGAGACCCTGGCCAACGCGCGCGCGGGAGAGACCATGCTCGTTCACTCGGCGGCCGGCGGCGTCGGGACAGCGCTCGCTCAGCTCGGCCGCGCGCTCGGCTGCACGGTGGTCGGCGTCGTCGGGTCATCGAGCAAGGTCGCGACCGCGTACGCCGCTGGAGCGCAGCACGTGATCGTGCGCGACGAAGGATCGTGGGAGCGCCGCGCGCGGGCCATCATGCCGACGGGGTACTCGATGGTGTTCGACGCCAACGGCGCGGACACGCTGCGCGCCTCGTACGAGCTGCTCGCAGCGCCCGGGCGATTGGTGGTGTATGGCTTCGCATCGATGCTCCCGCGCGGCGGCAGCGGGCGGCCCAACTGGCTGAAGCTCGCGTGGGATTGGCTGCGCACGCCGCGGTTCAATCCCCTGGATTTGACCACGCGAAATCGCAGCGTGCTCGCTCTAAACCTCAGCTATCTCTTCGAGGAGCGCGCGTTGCTCGAGCGCTCGATGCGCGCGCTGTCGACCATGGCCAACCGCGGCCAGCTGCGCCCTCCCCCTGTGACCGAGTTCGCGTTCGAGCGCGTCGCCGACGCACACCGCGCGATCGAGAGCGGCAGCACCGTCGGGAAGCTCGTGCTGCGCGTGCGGTGAGCTACTGCGCGGCGACCGACGTTCCGGTGCTCGTGGTGATCGAGAACGACGTGTACAGCGTGGCGATCGACGCGCGCGTTGTGTTGCCGCGGAACAAGTACACGGTGTTCGACGAAGGCCGACCGATGATGATGTCCGATGCGTTGAGCGGCGCCGCGGTCGTGAAGTAGTCGCCCGCGCTGAGCGACGTGAGCCCTGTCGTCGAGAACCCCGTGAGCGTGATGGCTCCCGTCTCGGTGACGCCCGACGCGCTGCCGAAGTACAGCGCGACGCTCGTCGCGCTCGCGCCGCCCGCGACGAGCACATCGCCGTAGCCGTCAGCGTCGACGTCACCCGCAAACGAGACAGTGTGTCCGATTTGCGAGATGCCGGAGGCCGCTCCCACCGTCGATGAAGCGCTCGCGCTCACGCCCATCGAGTTGCCGTGAAACACTTGTGCGTTGGGCTGCTGGTACGCGCCGACGATCAAGTCTGGATAGCCGTCGCCGTTCACGTCGCCCGCGCAGTTGACTCCGCGACCGAAGCCAGCGCCGCCCGTCAACGTCTGGCTCGCCGTCGCCGGCAGCCCCATCGCAGAGCCGAGAAAGAGAACGACGTCCGACGTTCCTCCATCGATTCCGATCGCGAGGTCGCCGAAGCCGTCCGCGTTGTAGTCGCACGCGCGCGCGATGCTCGATCCGAAGTTCGCGTTGAGCGCGCTGTGCGAGATCGTCAGCGAGGGCGTCGCGCCGAGGCCCGCGCTCGATCCGTAGTAGACGAACACTCGACCCGACGCTGAGCCCACGGCGACGTCCGCGTAACCGTCGCCGTTCACGTCGCCGAGCGAGCTCACGAAGCGGCCGAACTGCACGGTGCTCGCTGGCGCAGCAATGGCACGCGTCGCCGTCGAAGGAAACGTCGTGCCCGCGGCGTGGTAGACGTTCACCGCTCCGCCAGTCGCGGTCGGCGCACCCACGATCAAGTCCACCAGACCGTCGCCGTTCACGTCACCCGCAGAAGCGACGGAGGTTCCTTGGCCGGTGGTTGACGTCATCGTGACGGACGAAACGGTCGGCGAAGTGCCGAAGCGGAAGTCTGCGCGCGTGCCGGTGGGCGTGCCCACGACGAAGTCCGCAGCCGCATCGGAGTTGGGATTCAGCGTAGTGCCCCACTGCCCCGCAGCCATGGCTCCCGCAACGCGAACCGGCGCCGTGAACTGAAAGACCGCGGAGTAGTTCGTCGAGACCGCGGCTCCGACCTTCCCGCGCGCACGCCAGTAGTACACGCCCGGAGTGAGCGTGAACGGAGCCATCGCCGCTCCCGTCGAGCCCGTGATCGAGAACGTCGTCGCGACCGACGTGCACGTGCGATTGCCGCACAGCTCGATCTCGGCGCCCGTTTGTCCCGCGGCGAGCGCGACGGTCACCGCGAACGAATTGCCCGAGACGATCGCTCCGTTCCAAGGTGCCACCGGTCGCGGGGGAATGCGCTCGCACGCCATTCCAACGAGCTGATAGCCCGCGTCGCACGTGATCACGCACGAGCCCGCCATGCACGCCGCCGTCGCTTGCGCGGGCGCTGAGCATGCACGACCGCACGCGCCGCAGTTCGCCATCGACGTGTTCGTGTCCGTCTCGCAGCCGTTCATCGCGTCGCCATCGCAGTTGCCGAAGCCGGCGTTGCACGTGAAACCACACATGCTCGCGGCGCACGTCGGAGTCGCGTTGGCCCGCGCGGGACACGCCATTCCGCAACCGCCGCAGTGAGCAGCGTTGTTGGTCGTGTTCACCTCGCAGCCGTCGACGCCGTTGCCGTTGCAGTCTCCGAATCCCGCGCTGCACGCGAACCCGCAGGTCCCCGTCGCGCACGTCGCCGTCGCGTTCGTCGGAGCCATGCACCGCCTCGCGCACATCCCACAATGCAACGGGTTGGTGTTGAGGTCCACCTCGCACCCGTCCGCGGCGAGCGCGTTGCAGTTGCCGAAGCCCATGTTGCACGCGAACCCACAAGCGCTCGCGGCGCACGTCGCGCTCGCGTTCGGCGCGGGTGGACACGTGCGGCCGCACGAGCCGCAGTTCGCGACGGTCACGCGAAGGTCGGTCTCGCAGCCGTTCATCGTGTTCATGTCGCAGTTGCCGAAGCCTGTCGGACAAGCGATTCCGCAGACGCCCATCACGCACGCGGGCGACGCGCCCATCACGCCCGGACACACGTTGCCGCACGCGCCGCAGTGCGTGATGTTCGTCGAGGTCACCGTCTCGCAGCCGTTGACGCTGTTGCCGTCGCAGTCGCCGAAGCCCGTGTTGCACGTGAGCTGGCAGCGCCCCGCCACGCACGCGCCGGTCGCGTTGGTCGCGCTCGGACAAACGTTGCCGCACGTCCCGCAGTTGTTGCGGTCCGTCTGAAGGTCCACGCAGCGCGAGGTGCAGCGATCCGGCGTCGGAGCCACGCAGCCCGAGCCGCAGCGAAACGACGCAGGCCCGCCGTCGCCCGGCATCATCGTGCAGATGGGCTGCGGCTCGACGCAGCGAGTGCCGCACGCACCACAGTTCATCGTCGTGCCCAGGTCCGTCTCGCACCCGTCCGCAGAGTCTCCGTTGCAGTCTCCGCGGTTGGGCTGGCACGCGCGGTTGATCACGCACAAGCCCGCCAGACAGCGCGCCGCGCCTGGGTCGACGCCAGGCAAATTGGCGCAATCTCGAAAACAGGCCCCACAATTGCGCGGGTCGACTTGCGTGTCCGTGCAGCTCGCTCCGCACACCACGCGGCACGCGATCTCGACGGGCGCGTCGAGCATGCTCGCGTCCACGGCCGCCTCGCGCGCGGCGTCCATCCCCGAGTCGACCGCGGCGTCCATGGAGACCATCGCGTCCATCGAGCCGTCGGGCGCCGCGCCATCGGGCCGCGGCGACGAGTCGATCACCGCGTCGGCGCCAGCGGAGTCTCGCCGCTGCACGTCGGGCAGATCGCTGCCCACGCACGCCCCGAGCAGCGGGGCGACCATCGCGACCATCGCCATCGGCGAGGAGCGCTCGATCGATCGCGGTTGTTTCTTGTCGGACCGCTCGGACTGCGAACGGGTCGCTGGCTCAGAAAGAAAGCGCGTGCGCATGGGGCTCAAACCTCGAGGCACCCATTACACCACGAAGCGCATCGGCGCGAGTTCACGCCCGGCGGCCATCGTCGCTCTCGCGCGCTTCGACGCTCAGCCGACGGTGTTCGACAGTCCGCGCGACAGGTCGTCGAGCCCTGCCCGCTTCTCGGCGAACTCCTCGGCGAACGCCCGCAAAAACAGCTGCGCTTCTTCGTATCGGTCGTCGCCGTACCGCTCGAGCACGAACTGCTCGCGCAGGCGGTTCATCCTCGCGCCGAGGTCGGTCACCGCGCGCACGCTCGCGAGCATCTCGTCGCGCTCTTTGATGCTCGTCCAACCAGAGAGCGCGACGACGCGGGCGCGCGCTGCGTCACCGCCGCCCACGATCACCTTGCCGGGAATCGCCGCGAGCATGCGCAGCAACGGCCGCAGAAGATCGCAGCGCTTCGCAGAGTCCGCGGCGGCGACGTAGGCGCCGAGCGCGCGGTTCGCAGCCTTCCACAGCGGCAACAAGTTGGGGACCGTGTCGTTGCGGCTCCAGAGCGAGAGCAGCGCCTGCTCCCACGCGCGCGCCAGGCGGTCTTGCGCGCACTCGAGGACGCGCACCGTGCCCGGAGCGAACAGCCACGAGACGCGCTCAGCCGCGATCGTGTCGCGGTCTTCTTGCAGGTCGAGCGCGAAGAGCCCCGCGAGCGGCGAGGCCTTTCGCAGCGCGCGAAGCACCTGCCGCTCGTCCTCGGGCGCCAGCGCAAACCCCGGGACCGCGCGGTGCGCCATGTAGAAGAACACCCAGTCCCCGTCGCGACCGCCGTCGCTCACCGGGAGGATCTCTTTGAGCACGCGGCGCTTCTTGCGCGCGCCCGGCCCGTCGCTCGCGATGGCCGCGCGCTCTGCGTCGAGCGCCGGGAGGTTGCGCGCCGCGCCGAGCCAGAAGTCCACAGAGCTCTTTGAAAACGTGGGCGCCCAATCACCGATCAGCGGCTCATCCCACACGCGGCCCGACTCGCGGCGGTCCGCGCGAAGCACCGAGCGCTCGCGGTGCCCTCCTCCCTCGGTGAGCCAGCGCGCGACGGCGACGGCGATGTGCCGCGCCGCGAGCCGCGAGAACTCGGGGCGAGGTGTGCCGATGTCCACCGCGCCGCGAACCGCGTCGGCGCGACCGAAGCCGAGCAGCGCGTCGAGCACCGCGAGCGCGTCGCCCTCGTCAGCGGTCAAGCTCGTGGCGAGCCCGTGCGCGTTCTCGTAGAAGTTGTGGCTCTTGCTGTTGCTGCTCGTGGTGCTCAAGGCTGCCCCTTCTTCGCGATGCGCGTGCGCGCGCCGTGCACTGGCCACCCGTTGATGGTGATCTGTCCCTTGGTCATTCGAAACTCGACCGTGTTGGACTCGTAAAACCTCGGGTCGTCCTGTCGATAGCGGCCCGTGAGAAAGTGCATGCGCTGGTTGTCGCTGCCGATCCAGCGGCGCGCGGTCGAGTGTCGCTCGCGCTCGTAGCGACCGTCGACGAGCAGGTCCGTCGCGGACAAGAGCGCGTGCACCGAAGGGTCCTCCATCGCGTGCAGCTCTTCGATCGTGTAGCCCGAGTAGACCATCACGCTGAGCCCCGCCTCGCGCACGAGCGCGGCGAACACCGCGAGCCCCTCGGCGTGGGCGAACGGCTCTCCGCCGAGCAGGCTCACGCCCTCGACGCCGTGCTCTCGCTGCGCGATGGCGCGCTCGGCCAAAGCCCGCGCGCTCGTGCGCTGCCGCTCGATGAACGGGAGCATCTCGGGGTTGCAGCAGCCCGCGCAGCGCATGGGGCAGCCCTGGACCCAGAGCGCGAAGCGCTCGCCAGGGCCCTCGGCGCCGGTGCGTTCGATCACCAGCGCGACGTTGATCTCACGGTCGTCGGTCGCCATTCGAGCCTCGCTCGCTACCTTGGCATCGACGGGAGCGGCGCGCTCATGCCGGGCCCGCTGCTGCTATTGCTCGCGGCGAATTTCGTGAAGGCCCACGCGCCCGTGGCGGTCAATCCGATCATCACGCCGACGACCATCGAGTAGCCGAGCGGCTTGCGACCGCGCTCACCGACGATCGCGCCCACCATCAGCGGGAGCGCCACCGGAAGCAGGACGCTCGCCGCGAGCACCGTCGACGATCCTCCGCGCGTGAGCCAGCGAACGAACGCCCAGTACACGATCCGCGCGCCGCCGCCGAACATCACCAGACCCGCGAGCAGCCCGATGGCCACCTCGCGCGGCGTCTCGCGGATCTCGCCCGCGGGTCGAAGCGGCGTGCGCGTGACGCCCTCGAGCTTCGGCGGCGCGACGGGCTTTTCGTCCTCGTCGCTCGCGCTCTGCGAGGCGCTCGGCTCGTCTCGCTCTTCGTTGGCGCTCGGCTCGCGCTGCTCTTCGGTCTCGGCCACGGGACTGCTGATAGTAGTCCCACTCGAGGGCGCTCGCGTAGGTCCGTACGTCTCGACGGCGACCGACGCTCGCCGGCGCAACGCTTCGCAACGATTTCGACCTGCGAATTACCGTGGCAACGCAGCTCGAAAGAAAATCACCCTCGCGTCGCACAGACCGTGAATCCCCGCGGGGGGCGCGCGCATCGCACGGACAAGGCATCAGTCAAACGCACGGAGGTGCCGCTATGAAGAGCCTCAATCGTTCGGTGCAACTCGTCGCTCGCTCACTTCGCTCGCCGCGCAACGGCGCGCGCATCGCAGGCTCGATCGCGATCACGATGGTCGCTGGCTGCGCGAGCACTCAGGCGTCGAGCAACGTCGCTGCAGAGGATCGCGCGCTCGCGTACGACGAGGCGCAGGCGCCCTCGAGCGCCGCGAGCTCGTCGCGATCGACGCGCGCCACGGTGACGTGCGACGCGAGCGTCGAGATGCCCATCGTGCGCTGCGCGCAGTGCCCGACGGAGCCGACGCGGATCTCGGTCGAGCGGGGATTCTACGCGGCAGAATCGGGGCTGCAGCGCTGCGTGAACCGATCGGTCAACGGGCTGCGGGTGCAGGCTGAGTTCGCGAGTCAGGGCGTTCCGCTGCGCTTCGATGTGCGCGGGCCGGGCGTGGATCAGAGCGAAGAGCAGTGCTTGCGCGCGGCGCTGTGCACGATGCGGGTGCCGACCTTTCGAACGCCATCAGCGATCGTTCGATTCGAGTACGAGGCGCAGCGATGAGCGCGACGAACACCGCGCGCGTCCTGCTCGCCACCGTCGTGCTCTGCGCCATCGCGCTGCTCAGCTCGAGCGCCTTCGCGCAGGCGCGCTCCAACGATGGACCGCGCTTTCGCGGTGGGTTTTCGCTCGTCGCCGGGCCCTACGTCCCGTACGGCGTCTCGGGCTCGAGCGCCTCGGGCGGCGCGGGCGGCCTCTCGCTTCGCGCCGGCGTGCAGATCAACCACTACGTCGGCGTGTACGTGCAGAGCCAGAACCTCATCGGCGCGATCGCCGCCCAATCCTCGAGCGGAACGCTCTCTGGCGCCCTCATGGGACACAGCCAGAACTCGCTCATGGCCAGCATCACCGTCGCTCACACGCTCGAGCTCGCCGGCGGCCCGAGCTTCGACGTCCTCGGCTTCGGCAACTGCGACAGCCAGACGCTCTCGTGCGGCTCGGGCATCGAGACCGGCGTCGGCGGCCACGCGCGGGCGGCGCTGCTCTTGGGCGGCTGGGCCCCCACGAGCGCGCGTCGCTTCGGGCTGAGCTTGAGCGCCGACGTGCACCCGACGAAGTACGTCGGTCAGAGCGGCGGCCTGGTGGGGGTGATGTTCGGCCTGGGCTTGGACTGGTTCTGACCGCGCGCGAGCGTTCAGTCGGGTTGCTCGCTCACGACCTTTTGCAAGAGGTGTCGCGCGAGCCCGATCACGATCTGTCGCCCGTCGAACACCGTGTGCACCACCAGCCGAGGATTGACCGCGCTTCGCCTCGCGATGAACCAGCGATCTCCTCGCGCGACGATGGCGTCCTGCGCTTCTGCGCCGAAGGCCCCGAGCGTGTTGATCTGCGCCCAGGCTCCTTCGACCTCGCCGACCTCGCCCTTTTGCGCGACGCACACCGCGAGGGTCTCGTCGAAGACCGCCGCGCCGACGACGCCGCCCTGACCCATGAGCGAGTTGACGATCTTTGCCGCCACGCGAAGCTCGGAGTTCGAGAGCACCGACGGCGGAGGCTGAATGAGCATGTTGTGATTGCTCGATCGCTGGCGCACCGCCATCACCGACTCGATCGCGACGGTCGGTCCCGAAAACGCGTGCTGCCCGGGCGCGAAGAACGCCGTCGCCTCGGGCCAGGCCAGCACCGCGTCGAGCCGGTTCTTGATCGAGCGCGCCATGCCCTGCTCGAACGACTCGCGCGTGAGCAGCCCCCACGAGACCAAGATCGCGCCGAAGTGCTTCTTCGTCTGCCGCGCCTCTTCGAGCACCGCGAGAAACTCCTCGCGAGAGATGTTCGGCGCGACGTCGTGCAGCGTCTCGAGAAAGGGCCGGGTGTCTCGGGGATCTTGGACCCACGCGACGCTCCCGCTCACCACGAACACGCGCGCGACGTCGTCTCCGGCGCGGATGATCACCTCGCCGCCGTCGGGATGATCGAGGGCGATGCGCAGCACGCCGGCGACCTTGCGACCGGTGGGGATCTTGGCCTTCCACGCGAGCACTTCGAACCGCGCGAGCAGCGCAGGCGCGCTGAACGGGCCGAGCACGATGTCGTCGACGCCGACGGCGAGCGCGCGCGGCAGCTGCTCGACCTCGCTCGGACCGAGCAAACCGACGAGCGCTCCGCGGCCGATGGCGCTCCAGCGCTGCGCGAAGGTCTTGGCGAACGGCGCGATCGTCGCCCAGCGAACGAGCAGGATCGACGGCTCAGGGTCGGCCTCGATCGAGGCGAACGCTTCGTCCTCGCTCACCGCGCAGACGTACGAGAACCGCGGAGCCGCAGCGTTCGCTACGAGCTTGGCGAGCGATGGATCTCGATCGAACAACACCACGTTCATGCAGCAAAGCCCCTCAGCTTCGTCGACCGCTCGCCGTCGCTGCGGTCGATGTCACGATACTTCGAATCGGACACGAGGGTGCGCTCGCTACCCTCGGGGCGATGATTGCACACCACGACACGAACGCTTCGGGCTTCGGTATTTAGTGACCCAAGAGCCACAAACGAACGTGGCGCAACGCCCCCGAGCGCCGCGACGAGGTCTCGCTCACGGAGCGGACGCGCTGCTCGGCGCGGTCTGCGAACGCGGGGCGCCGACGGCCTTGTGCATCCACGGGATCATCTCGTCGAGCAGGCCAGCGGCGTCTTCGAGATACGGGCTGTGGCCGACGCCTTCGGGCTCGACCACGCGCGCGCCGCGCAGGTGCGTGGCGAAGAACTCGCGACAGCCGTCGGGAAACACGCGATCGCCCTTGGGCCAGACGAGCAACGTGGGCGCGTCGATCGAGCGAATCTCGTGCGCGCTGAACTGGTGCTCGGCGCGCGTCGCGGACAACAGCGACCGCACGGACGGAGCGCGAAATTTCTGGTGCGTCCCCCACGCGAGCATCGAGCGCGGCCACGGGGGGCGCACGAAGACGCGGTCGACGAAGCTCTTGGCGCTCTCGTGCGAGTCGATCTTCACGCTCTCGCGAAAGGTGGCGAACGATCGGTCGCTCATCGAAGCGCCCGCGGGAGAGACCAAGACGAGGCCCTTGACGCGCTCGGGTCGAGCCAACGCGAAGCGAAGCGCCGCCGCGCCGCCGAGCGAGTTTCCAAAGACAATGGACTCGCCCGGAACGAGCGCGTCGAGCGCCTGCACGAGCCCCGTCTCCAGGCTCTCGGGCGTGAGTCCGTCGCGCGGGACTTCGCTGTCGCCGTGGCCCGGAAGGTCGAGCGCCACCACGCCCCGCGTGTGTTTTCGCAGCGGATCGAGCAGCGGTCCGAGGTGGATCGCAGCCGAGCCGAGCCCGTGCAGAAGCACGATCGTGGGCAGCGGGCCGCGGCCGGGGGCGGCGAGCGCGTGCATCGTTCCGACCTCGGTCGTGACGCGCGCGCTCTTGAAGCCCTTCGCTCGCAGCGGAAGAAAAAGCAGCCGCTCAGGGGGGAGGATGATTGCCACGAGACGAGAATGTGGCCGCCGCTTGCACATCGGTCAAAGTCGTGACATTGACCAACGTCAGTCAGCATTGATTACGCACTGTGCGTAGAGCAGGTAGCAGCGATGGCGAATTCCGCAAGCAAGGCAAGTCGATTGATGCATTGGCTCCATGGAGAGGTCGGCCCCTCGCACGGAACCGATCCGGGCGAGTTCAACGCCGCCGCCGTCGACGAGACCTTGCGCTGGGTGGATCCGGTCTTCGTCGAGCGCGACCCGCATCGTCACGGGCACGATCGACACCGCCGTCGCGGCTACTTTCAGTGCTCGTACGAAGGCTTCGAGCACATCCCCGACGAGCCCGTGATGGTGGTGATGAACCACTCGGGCGGCACGACGATCCCCGACGTCTGGGGCTTTCTCGCGAAGTGGTACCGCACGTTCGGCTCGTCGCGACCGATCCACGCGATGGCGCACGACCTGATCTTCTCGCTCGACAACGTGGGAGCGTTCTTCGCGAAGCGCGGGGTGCTCCGCGCGACGCGCGCCGCGTGCCTGCGCGCGCTGATGGGCTACAAGCGCGACGTGCTCGTGCTGCCGGGCGGAGACCGCGAGACGTGGCGGCCGTACAACAAGCGTTTCGAGTGCGATTTTGCAGGTCGAACGGGCTACGTGCGCATGGCCATGGAGGCGGGCTCTCGGATCGTTCCGGTGGCGCACGCGGGCGCGCACGAGACGCTCATGGTGCTCACCGACGGCCATCAGTTCGCCAAGGCGATCGGGCTTCAGCGCATCGCGAGGGCTGAGATCTTTCCCGTGCACTTGTCGCTGCCGTGGGGGCTCGCGGTGGGCCCGTGGCCGCACATCCCCGTGCCCGCGTCGATGCGCTACCGCGTGAGCGCTCCCATCGAGACCCGCTGGGACGGAACGGGTGATCGCGACGACTGGGTGCGCCTGGTCGACGCCAACGTCCGCGCCTCGATTCAGCGCGACCTCGACGTCTTCGCCGCACGCACGCACGGCGCAGCGCCGAGCGCCACAGCGAACGGGCCACGATCGGAGCGTGTGATGGCAGACGGCGTTCCGCCGGAGAACAGCGCGAGGGTCTCCACTCGCTGAGCGAGGATCGGCCTCATCCCCGGCCCTTCTCCACGCCCGATGGCGTGGAGAAGGGTGCCTGAGCTGCGAATCGGCGCCGATGGGCGACTCGGTTCGCGGATGGGGTGAGCGCGGTTCACTCGCGTGGGGTGAGCGCGGCTCACTCGCGTGGGGTGAGCGCGGCTCACTCGCGTGGGGTGAGCGCGGCTCACTCGCGTGGGGTGAGCGCGGCTCACTCGCGTGGGGTGAGCGCGGCTCACTCGCGCTTGTTCGCTGCGCGCAGCGGACGCTCATCTTTCACTCGCTGCCTCGAATGCGCGCAGCGCGTCTCCGCTGACGCGTATGCGCAGCTCAGGCACCCTTCTCCACGCCATCGGGCGTGGAGAAGGGCCGGGGATGAGGCCCACTCCGTCACGTTGCGTGACGGATCGCGCGGTGCCGCTGTAGCATCGTCGGACGATGCGCTTTCTCTTTCGCACGATCGCGCTGTTGGCGCTGAGCAGCGCGAGCGTCGCTTGCGGTCCCGGCCGCCCCATGCTCCTGCCCCCCAATGACAGCAGCGCCGGCGTCGACGCCGCGAGCGACGGCGGAGGAGGTGGAGGGCAGTGCACGCGCCAGCAAGACTGCGACGATGGGATCGCGTGCACCGACGAGACGTGCGTCTTCGGCGGAGTGTGCGAGCGCACCGCGAACGACAGGCTCTGCCCCATGGGGCAGCGATGCTTCATCGGCCGCGGCTGCGCTGCGGGCAACTCGTGCATGCGCAACGAGGACTGCAACGACAACGTCCCGTGCACCCGCGACGTGTGCGGCGCCGGCGGCGTGTGCCAGAACATCCGCGACGACTCGCGATGCACCCCCGGACAGCGCTGCTCGTACACGCTCGACTGCGTCGAACCGGGGCGCTGCGGGACGGATCCGGACTGCGATGACGGGCGCTTTTGCAACGGGCCCGAGCGCTGCACGATGGGGATGTGCGCCGCGGGGACCGCGCCCGATTGCAGCGACGGAGACATGTGTACCGGCGACGTGTGCAACGAGGCGATGCGGATGTGCGAGCACGTCCCGCTCAACCCGTGCGGAGGCGCGGTGCAAGCGGGCACGTACGACATCAGCCCGTCGTTTAGTTACACCTGCGGAGCAGGATCGCTCGCTCCCGTTTCGTCGGTGACGCTCGAGGTGACGGGCAGCACCGTCGTCGTGCGAGGGTTTCCTGTGGAGCTGCGAGGGACGCACAGCAGCGGAATGTTCAACGCGACCGGCACGTGGTCGCAGGGCGGATGCGGCTGGCAGTTCAGCCTGCTCGGAGCGTTCACGATGCCGAATCAATTCCGCGGCTCGCTGAACCTGGATTTTCAATCGTGCTCGATCTCGCTCAACTGCATCGGAGCGAGCCCCGCCATCACTGGCACGCGTCGCTAGGAGGAGTTCGATGAACCGCACCACGCTCACAGCAGCGATTTGTCTCTTCGCGGTCGCAGCTTGCGGACCGGGACGGCAGCTCGCCGGCGACTCGTCGACGGGCGACGCGACGGCGCGCACGTGCTCGCGCAACGAGGACTGCAACGACAACACGCCGTGCACACGCGACCTCTGTCTCGTCGGCGGCGTCTGCGAAAACTCTCCCGACAACACGATGTGCACCGCGGGCCAGACCTGCGTCTCGGGCCGCGGCTGCACGACGGGAGGCACGCGCACGTGCATGACGCCCGCGGACTGCGACGACCGCATCGCGTGCACGCGCGACACGTGTCTGGTGGACGGCGTTTGCCGCAATCAACCGGACGACACGCAGTGCATGAACGGCCAGGTCTGCAACCCCACGAGCGGCTGCGGCGCGAGCACCAACTGCACGACGAACGCGCAGTGCAACGACAACATCGATTGCACGGAGGACACCTGCACCGTCTCGGGCGCGTGCGAGCACGTCCCGCAGAACACGCGCTGCACCGGCGGGCGCACGTGCAACGCCACGATGGGCTGCATCATGGCGACCGCGTGTCGCAACAACGCCGAGTGCGACGACGGCAACTACTGCAACGGCGCGGAGACGTGCAACACCGAGCTCGCGTGCGTCGCAGGGACGCCGGTGAATTGCGCGGACATGGACCCGTGCACGGTGGACGCGTGCAACAACACCACGCGGATGTGCACGCACACGATGGACCCGGCGTGCATGGGCGGCATGGTGCGCTCGGGGGTGTACGACGTCGCGATGCCGGTGATGTACTCGTGCACGGACTTGTTTGCAGGCATGACGGCGATCAGCCTCGGCGTCGAGTC
Source organism: Polyangiales bacterium (assembly GCA_046351515.1). Taxonomy (GTDB): domain Bacteria; phylum Myxococcota_A; class Polyangia; order Polyangiales. The sequence goes on along the minus strand of JAXLYJ010000035.1, from coordinate 58,125 downwards.
GTTTCAGTTCTCGGTTATGGGAATGAATGTGACCGTTGTGGGTCGAAACACCTCAGGAGGGACGCGATTTGGCACGCCGACGATGAGCGGCACGCTGATGGGCATGAACTTCACGGCGACCGGCGTTCGCACCGGCGATTGCCCAGAGACGTACACGCTGACCGGTCGCTTCACGGACCCCGATCACTTCACCGGCGCGCTCACGATGACGCTTAGCGGCCCCACCTGCGCGCTCACCAACTGCACGAATCAATCGTGGCCCGTGATGGGCACGTACCACCCGTAACTGAACCTGCGCAGCGACGACGCTCTCGGGCGTCACATTCCAGCGCAGTATGAATACGCTCGGGTGGTCGCCGTCACGCGCCACGTCCTCAACGCATCCACACCGCTTGCTGAGCCAAAGCGAAGACTCACCCCGAGGTCTCCTCCAAAGCTCGCACCAGCGTCGTGCCGTACGAAGCAGTAGTCGAGCATCCCGTCCCCATCCACGTCACCAACTCCGCGTGCCGTTCGTACAACAGCTGCCTCGAATGCTCGTCCAGCAGCAACACCCGCAAACTCGAAACCATCCGTGAGCCTCAACGCCGGCGCCTCGAGCAACCGCGTTGGGGGCGCAGTATTCGGCGCCGGTCCGATCCAAGTCGCAACCAAGTCCGCCAAGCCGTCTCCTGTCGCGTCGGCGCTCGGGGCAGCGAGAACTCTGTACCCATCCGGTGCCGCAGACTGCGCCCCCTCCACAAGAGTCACCCCCGGCTCGAGAACGCCACGAGGAGCACCAGCGTAGCCCAGCACGCGGCCGTTGCCTGACGCGACATCCGCGACAGCAAGCTCGTTGAAGCCGTCTCCGTCACGATCGCCGACACAAACCGCGAGAAAATTCGAGTTGAACGCGGCCGAATCGGTCACCGTTTGCGCCGGTGCGGCGGCGAGGCCCCGTTCCCCTCCGAGCCACACTTCGATGCGCCGAGAGGGCGCCGTCAAAGCAACCACTGGCGCGACGATCAGGTCCTGTCGACCATCTCCATTCACATCGCACCCGAGCACGTTGGCGAACCGGTCCGCGTCGGTTCCGACTAGAGTGCGTGTCGGCGCGCCTCCAGCAGTCACTCGATCGCCGCCAAAGACATGCACGCTTTGTGTCGCCCCCGCGAGCATGGCGCCAGGCGACTGGACAACAATCTCCGGTCGGCCATCGCCATCGAGATCGCCCACCGCGTCGACAACGGTGCCGAAGCTGCGCGGAGAGGTGTCTGGAGCTGCGATGCTCGCAAGTTGACCGAGAGGGATCGCTCCGCCACCGTGCACAACGACACGACCAGCACCGCGATTGAATTCAGGATCACCAATCAAGATATCGGACGTGCCGTCGCCGTCAACGTCAGCCACAGCAACGTTGCGCAGCGCTGATCCAGCGACTGCGATGCGTTGGTCAGCGTCTTGCGCAGGTCCTCCTCGCCGTCCCAGATGGATGTCCACAGCAATTTCACTGACAATTCCGCCATCAGTGGTTGTTGACCGCGTCGAACGCACGACCAGATCGGCCAATCCATCACCGTTGACGTCGGCGATCGACGACGCGACCGTCGCGCGCTGCGACGAACTCCCTTCGCTGATCCAAAACCACCACGTCGCCGACGGTCGATTGCCAGTCACTCCGTCGCGCACGCCGCGCACTCGCCAAAACCACCCGCCGCGCGCCATCGCCATCGTCGGCTGCCACTCGCTGCTCGCGCTCTGTCCGCGAACGCACCCCATCGTCATCGCGCGATCTCGACACAGCTCGATCTCTGCGCGATCCGTCGCGTTTGTAGGCAGCCACCGCAGCGCAGGACGACCGCGATTCAACACGGTTTGGCTCAGCGGAAACACAAGCCTAGGAGGATCGATCTCCTCGGGGCGCACAACTCCCGCGTCGGAGCTGTCTGTCGTCGCTGCGTCGATGCCTCCCCCACCGTCGCCTCCGTCGCTCGCCGCGCCTGCTTCAACGATTCCTCCGTCGCGCCAGCACATCACCTCGGGCGGGGCGAACTCGCACCGAACGACGCACGCGCCGATCGGGCTGTGAAAATACTGGGTCGCCGCGCACGGCTCTCGCTCTCTGCACGCGGCTCCCACCAGCACCGCCGCCACACCCAAGCCGATCGCCTTGTTCATCATCGATCTGCTCCAGTGATACGCCACCAAGTGGTGGCGCGTCGCGCGCGCTATCTCGCCAATCGAGCCGCAGTTGCGACCGCACGCCGCGCTACGATCGCCTCCGCCATGCTCACCCGATCTCTCCCTCTCCTCGCGCTGCTCGCCGTCGGCTGCGCGCGCTGCAGCAACAACCCTGGCCCCGCGGACGCCATGCGCTCGGACGCCTCGTCGAGCGGCGACTCGAGCGGCACGCCCGACGCCTCCACCGCCACGCTCACCGTGACCAGCGCCGCGTTCGCCGAGGGCTCGATGATCCCTTCGGAGCACGCGTACTTGAATTGTGGGGCCGGTGCGACCAACGTCTCTCCTCCCCTCGCGTGGTCCGGCGCTCCTGCGGGCACGCGCTCGTTCGCGCTCATCATGGACGACCCCGACGCGCCGGGCGCGACGTTTACCCATTGGATCGCGTGGAACATCGGCGCTGGCATCTCGAGCTTTCCGCAGGGCGTGAGCCCGTCGGTCTCGAGCATCGTGCAGGGGCAAAACGATTTCGGTGAGCAGGGCTATGGAGGCCCGTGTCCGCCTGCTGCGACGGGACAGCACCGCTATCAGTTTCGAGTGTTCGCGTTGTCCGTCGATTCGTTGAGCGTTCCTGCGACGAGCCCCGTCGCCGCGCTGCGCGCCGCGCTCGAAGGTAAGATCCTCGCGCAGGGCGTGCTCACTGGAACGTATCGGCAGTAGAGCGAGTCGAGAGAGAGAGAGAGAAACGGCCCCGGCACGCATCCATCGCGCCGCGTCCGTCTGAGTGCGCGAGCACGCGCGGTCGAGCGTCGCTTCGACGAACAGCGCGCTCACAGCTCACCGGGATCGCGCAGGCCCGCTGGGGTGGCGCTCGCCGTCGGGATCGTCGTCGCCGAGCCTTGCGTTGCGGTCACCGGTCGCGCGGCCGCCGCGGGACTCACGCTCGCGGAAGAAGAAGAAGAAGAAGAAGAAGAAGAAGAGAGCGCGGCGTTCGTCGACGGGCGCGTGCCCTCGCTCGGCGCAACGGGGGCGACTTGCGGTCGGCGCGCCTCTCTTTGAACAACCAACGTCCCGGCTCCGCGCTCGAGCGTGACCCGAATGCGCTGCGACTCCGAGAGATCGATCGTTCGCAGCTCTGTTCGAAAGCCCGGCGCTCGGATCTCGAGCCGCGCAGAGCCGCGCGCGATGAGCTCGCCGTCGTACGGGTTGTTGAGCGAACGCCCGTCGAGCACGATCGCTGCGCTCGCCGGCGACGCGGTGATCTGCACTTGCACCCGACGATCGTTCGCACCGACCGCCGCCAGCCCCGGCGCGCGCGCCTCTGCTCGAACCACCGGCGCTGCGGGCGCACGCTCGGCGCTCGGCGCAGGCCCCCGCTCCGATGCGACGCGAGCAGCGCCCGACTCCGCGCGGCCACGGGAGAGCACCATCGCGGTCGCGATCACCGCCGTCGCGATCGCGCTTGCAACGACGGTCGAGCGCCGCGCCTTCGACCGATCACGCCCCAACACCCGCTCGATGTCCACCGCGCTCGCGCTCGCCCCGAGCGTCGTGCGCTGTGTTGCCGTGCTCGCAGCGACCGCCGTGCTGCCCTCGCCGGCGGAGCGCGCGGCGACGACCGTCGGCTCGACCGTGGCGACCGCGCGAGCGTCGACGGCGACCGCGACCCGCTCGAGCTCAGCGTCGAACAGCGCTGCGCTGCCGGGCCTGCGCTCGCGATCTTTTGAAAGCGCGCCCATGACCGCGATCGTGAGCTCTCTCGGGAGGTCCGGACGATAGAGCGCCAGGTCGACCGCGTCCGTGTGGCAGATGCTGTACATCAGCAGCGGGAGCGAGTCGCCTTCGAACGGAAATCTCCCGCTCAAACAGCGGTAGAGCATCACCGCCGTAGCGTAGATGTCCGCGCGGGCGTCCAGGTCGCTCTGCCCCATCGCTTGCTCGGGAGGCATGTAGTACGGCGTTCCGAGCTGCGATCCCGTCGCGGTGCGCATGCTCGGCTCGGTCCCGTTGCTGATCTTCGCGATGCCGAAATCGAGGAGCTTCACGAAGTCCGCGCGCCCGCCGCGGCGCACGAGAAACACGTTCTCGGGCTTGATGTCGCGATGGACGATCCCCGCGCGGTGCGCCGCCTCGAGCGCCGCGAGCACTTGTCGAACGATCGCGATCGCGCGCCGCGCATCGAGGATCCCTTCGACCTCGAGCACGCCCGAGAGGTCTGTCCCCTCGAGAAATTCCAGGACGAGAAAGAACGCGCCATCCGGCATCTGCCCCATGTCGAGCACGTCCACGATGTGCTCGTTGCCGATCTGTGTCGCCGCCAGGGCCTCGTTGCGAAAGCGATAGACCACGCTCGCGTTGCGCGCGAGCTGCGGATGCAAGCACTTGATCGCGACCTTGCGCTTGATCGCGAGGTTCTCGCCCTCGTACACAGCGCCCATTCCGCCTTCGCCGAGCTTGCGGACGAAGCGGTACTTTCCCTGCGCGACTGCGCCGACGTACGGATCGGCGACCGCGGTCTCGGCGAACTCCATCTCGCTCATCGCTGCGTCCTCTCTCCCGAGCCCCGCCGCTCAACGCTGCGCGGCCGCGCTCCAACCGCACACCGCGCCCACGCGCACCGCCTGCTCGACGTCGCTGTGCCAGCTCACCGCCGCGAGTCCCGTCATGGTCGCCGACAACCACGGAGCGCGCCGCGCGCTCGTCACCGTGGACGCGAGCTGAACCGCGACGCGATCGACGACGGCCCCGGTGGCGGACGACAGTCGCGCGGCGAACAGAGCGCCCGCCGCTTCGTACGAGACGAGCCACCCGCCGCGATCACCGCCGCGCGCCGCGCTGTGCATTCGGTCGAGCACGCGGTCGTCGAGCGCGAGCACGCCCGTGCTCGACGCGTCGACGCCACGGGCGATCTCCGCGCGGCTGCGCTCGACCAGCGCTCCGTTCACCAGCTCGAGCTGCGCGAACTGCACGCTGCCCGTCGAAGTTCCGCAACCCTCGACCCAAGCGACTCCGACGAGCGCGCGTTCACCGACGAGCCGACTCGCCATCGAGACGTGATCTGCAGCGGCGCTCGTCGTGCGCGGCAACTCGAACGGCGCGCCGATCGCGAGCGGCGCCGTCGGTCGAACGACGTCGGGCATCACCGCGGGCAACGCGGGCACTGCTGCGAGCGCCTCGACGCGTCGAATCGTGACCGCGCCGCTCTCTGAACCGACGCCGACGAGCCACCCGCCGGCCTCGAGCGCGAGGATCGCAGGCGCGCCTCCGCCCGTGGTGCGACCGAGCACCGCAGGGACCGGTGTGCCCATGGGTCCGTTGCTCGCGAACACGCCGCGCGTCATCGCGCTCACCGTCGCGGTGAGCCCGAGCGCTTCGACCGGGACCGCTGCGCCGCCGCATCGCGCGCGCGAGAACCGGGCCCCGAGCCACGCCGCGAGCGCGGTGTCGGGCGCCGCCGCCGAGCGCGCGATCGAAGGACGCGCGACGCCGAGCTCTTGTCCAACGCCACGCGAGCCGCCGCTGCACTGCCCCGACGACGCGCGATCGACCACTGAAAACACGTTCGAGCGCGAGAGAGGCCCGGCCGCGACGAACGTCGGCCGTGCGCCTCGCGTGTCGATCAAGCCGATTCGCAGCCGACCGTCCGCGCACTGCATGCGGTCGACGATCACGGCGAACCACTCGTCCATCGCCGATGATTCGGCGAGGGCCGCTTCGGACACGGCGCACTCTTCGGTCTGGGCGTTGAGCGCGTCCGAGCAGCCGATCGACGGCGCCCACACGTTGAACGAGCGGCTCTCTTGGCCGCGCGAGGTGGCGGTCTGCAGCGCGAGCGCCGTCGGCTCGCTCGGGACGAGGTCGCGATCGGTTCGAAGAAACAGGGCCGAACCGTTGACCTGCATGTCCGGCGGCGCCGCGAGGCCGACGAGCGCACCGGAGGACGGCCCGAAGCTCACCGACGAGAACGCGCCGGACGCGTACGCGCGAGCGCTGTCGGCGGCGATCGCGAGGACGCTCTCGTCGACGAGCCCGTCGCAGTTGTTGTCGATTCCGTCGCAGACCTCGGCGCCGCGCGTTCGGCGCTGACACGTTCGCGCTCGGGGATCGCAGACGAATCGGTCGCAGGCGGAGTCCGCCAAGCCGTTGCGACGATTGACCGCGGCGCAGTCATCATCGCTCGCGCATCGAGGCAGATCGAACTTGTCCAAGCCGATCACCGAACAACCGCTGAGCACGCACAGCGACGAGAGCACCATCGCTCGTACGCTCACAGCGCACCTCCGACGACGATCCCCAGCGCGCTCGCGTCCACCAACGGAACGACCCGCCAACGCGACGCCCTCCGCGAACGAGCGCCGTCGAGCTCAGCCGGGCGCCTCCACTCCGTCGCAAACGCGAGGAGCGTGGCCCCGACAGCGGCAGCAGCGGTCACCGAGAACATCAAGTCTGCGACGACCGAGGCCACGCGAATCTGGTCCTTCTGATCCTGGCCCACGGCGCTCGCCGTCGCAGCGCCGCCCGCGAGTCGATCGACTTCTGCGCGGAGCGTGACGGCGCGGGCGCCGAAGGCGATCCCAGCGATCGCCGCGGCGGCTCCGACCGCGGTGACGGTGCCGAAGAACGCCGGGTGAACTCCTCGGCGAACGTTGAGTCGCTCGAGCCGAAACGAGAGCGTCTGCGTCGTGCGCGCCGGCAGCTGCACCTGCTGTCGAGAGGGCGCGTACCCTCGCGCGCGCAGCTCGACGACGTGAACTCCACCCGGAACGCGCACGACTCCCGCGCGATCTGCGACTTGCCGATCGTCGACCCACACCTGAGCGTCAGCGACGTTGGACTGGACTTCGATCGTCGCGAGCAACCCTTCGAGCGCCGTGATCGTGGCTTGCGCCGAGGGGCGATCAGCGTCGTCGGCCGGCGCTCGTTCGAGGTAGCGCTGGAAGTACTGGATCGCCTGGTCGTAGCGAAACAGACGCTCGTAGCAACGCGCGATGTTGAGCAGATAGATAAACGCGTTGGGTCGGCCCTGCGCGACCTGATACACGCGCAAGAACTCGGTGAGCGCGGCTTCGTAGTTGTTGCGCGCGAACAGCTCGTTGCCTCGTCGCTGCGCGGCTCGCGCCTCGGCGCGCTGCTCTTCAGTGAGCGCGCTCACCGTGGTTGCAGCGGACTGCGCTTGCGCATCGGAGCGAGCGACGACGAGCGACGACGAAGCAGCGACGAGCGCGATGATGGCGCGAAGCGAAGGCGATGGCATGGGCGGTCCGCGGTGACGAGGTCAATGAATCGGAGGCGCGATCGAGCAGCGCCGACGCGGCGGCAGGCTCGATCGAAGATGAGCACCGAGCGTGCCGAGCGCGCGCAGCGTGACGAGCGGACGGGCCCGGCGAATCCGAAGGAATTCGGCTGTGTAGATTCGTGCACAAAGCTCCGAACTTCGAGCGCACATTTCTGCACGCGAAGTGCAACGAGAACGATGCAGCCCCGCGCAATTCGCGCTGCAATTCGCGCTCCGCCACAAGCGTCGCCGAATCCCATCGTGGCACGCGCGTTGAGATGCGTGATCGATGGTTTTGGAGAGGACGGGTATCGGATTGAGAGAGTCGAGACAGACGTTGGCGATCGGGCGAGTCGCGCGGGGCGCGCTCGCGTTGTGCGCAGCGTTGATCGCGGGCTGCGCCGCGCCCATGGAGAACGACGCGGCCGTGAGCGACGCCTCCGACGCGCGGCCCTTCGACGCGATGCGCGTCGACACGGGCGTGTGCGAGGACAACGACAACGACGGGCACCCGAGCGCGGCGTGCGGCGGAGACGACTGCGACGACAACAATCCAAGGAGGAATCCTGGCATTCGCGAGGTGTGCGACGCGCAGGGATTCGACGAAGACTGTGACCCGTGCACGGTGAGCGGCGGCGGACTCGACGGCGACGCAGACGGCGACGGATTCGAGCGAACGATGTGCTCGAATCCCTGGCCGACGATGACCGCGCCGCGCGGTTGCAACGTGCGACTCGTGATCGACGAGCGGACGAGGACCGTCCGAGGAACGGACTGCAACGACGTCGCGGCGATGATGGGCGCCCAGCAAAACCCAGGGCTCCCCGAGGTCTGCGCCAACATGGTCGACGACAACTGTGACGGGACCGTCGATGAGGCGGTGACAGGCACGGTCTACCGCGACAACGACAATGACGGTCGCGGAGACCGCTCGGGCGCGGCGGGCACGACGATGATGGCCAACGTCTGTATGCCGATGCCGGGCTGGGTTGCGAACAACGACGATTGCGACGACACCCGAAGCGAGACCTATCGCGGAGCGAGAGAGTTTTGCGACGGACGCGACAACGATTGCTCGCTCGCCGGAGCGATGGCTGGCGGGCCAGACACCGCCGAAGATTCAGACGGCGACGAATACTCCCCCGTGAGCGCGATGTGCCTCGGGCGCGGAGAGCCGGGAGCGCCACCGTTTGCCTTTCCTCGAACGGACTGCAACGACACGAGCGCGACGACTCATCCGGGCGCTGCTGAGATCTGCGGCAACGGAATGGACGAAGACTGCGACCGCGTCATCGACAACCCGACGCAGCGCGTGTGCGACGATCGCGACGGCGACGGCCACGGCAATCCCGCGACCGAGCGCACCGTGATGTCTTGCACGCTTCCCGCTGGCACCGTCACGGTGTGCGACGACTGCGACGACAGCGTGACGACGGGCGCCGCGCGTTTTCCGGGCAACCGAGAGGTGTGCGATCGAATCGACAACGATTGCTCGACGCCGGGGACGCGCGAGGCGATCAACGAAGACGAGGACAACGACGGCTTCGCGTCGAGCGCGGCGAGCTGCGCCGGGCGCGGAGAGGCGGGCGTGCCAGCGACGGCGTTCGCGAAGACAGACTGCGACGATCGAGCGGCGACGAGCTTTCCTGGAGCGCCAGAGAACTGCGATCGGGTCGATTCGAATTGCTCATCGGGCGGCGGAGTCGCGAGCGAAGAGGATTCGGATATGGACGGGTACGCTCCCACGAGCGCAGCGTGCCTCGCGCGCGGTGAAGCGGGGGCGACGGCGACGGCGCTGCCGAGAGGGGATTGCGACGAGACACGGAGCACGGTGAATCCGGGACGAATCGAGGACATCAGCGTGTGCGACGGCGTAGATAACGACTGCAATGCGGCGACGAGCGAGCTGGGTCGAACATGTCCCGGGCTGGGTGTGTGCGTCGTGGGAGGGCTGTGCAGCCGCGGGTCGGTGGTCGAGATCGCTGCGGGCTTCGAGTACTCATGCGCTCGGCGCAACGATGGCACGGTGCTCTGTTGGGGACGCAATGACTTCGGCCAACTCGGAGACGGTACGTCCACTGACCGCCCAATCCCAACCGTCGTTCCCTCGCTCAGCAACGTGGTCGAAATCGCAGCAGGCGGCAATCATGCGTGCGCTCGGCGTAATGATGGCTCGGTGCTCTGTTGGGGACGCAATGACTTCGGCCAACTCGGAGACGGTACGTCCACCAACCGCCCAGTCCCAACCGTCGTTCCCTCCCTCAACAACGTGGTCGAAATTGCAGCGGGCATCGTCCACACCTGCGCTCGGCGCAACGATGGCACTGTGCTTTGCTGGGGACGTAACAGCGTCGGCCAACTCGGAGACGGAACGATCACTGACCATTTGGCCCCAACCATCGTTACCTCGCTCAGCAACGCGGTCGAAATCGCAACTGGCGCCAATCACACATGCGCCCGGCGCAGCGATGGCACCGTGCTCTGCTGGGGACGCAACGACAGCGGCCAACTCGGAGACGGAACATACACCAACCGCTCCAGCCCAACCGTCGTTCCCTCCCTCAACAACATCGCCGAACTCGCGGGTGGCGTCAGTCACACATGCGCTCGGAGAAATGATGGCAGCGTGCTCTGCTGGGGAGACAACCGCTACGGCCAAGTCGGCGACGGAACGACAACCAGCCGCTGGGTCCCAACCGTCGTTCCCTCCCTCAGCAATGTAACTGAGATCGAAACCGGCGGAGAACATACATGCGCTCGACGAAATGACAGCACACTGCTCTGCTGGGGACGCAACGACAGCGGCCAACTCGGAGACGGAACGATAACCAGCCGTTCGAGCCCAACTGTCGTTCCCGCGCTTAGCAACACCGCCGAGATCGCGGCGGGAAACTCACACACATGCGCTCGGCGCAACGATGGCACGGTGCTCTGTTGGGGACGCAATGACTTCCGCCAACTCGGAGACGGTACGACTACTGACCGTTTGGCCCCAACCGTCGTTACCTCCCTCAGTCGCGTTGCCGAGATCGCAGCTGGCAGCTTTCACGCATGTGCCCGCCGCAACGATGGCACGGTGCTCTGTTGGGGACGCAATGACTTCGGCCAACTCGGAGACGGAATAACCACCGACCGTCCAACCCCAACCGTCGTTCCCTCGCTCAGCAACGTGGTCGAAATCGCAGCAGGCGGCTATCATGCGTGCGCTCGGCGCAATGATGGCTCGGTGCTCTGTTGGGGAAGCAATGGCTTCGGCCAACTCGGAGACGGAACATACACCAGCCGCTCCAGCCCAACCGTCGTTCCCTCCCTCAACAACGTGGTCGAAATCGCAACGCGCGGCGCCCACACGTGCGCGCGGCGCACCGATGGCACCGTACTCTGCTGGGGAAACAACCAATTCGGCCAACTCGGAGACGGAACGACAACGAGCCATTCGGTCCCAACCATCGTTCCCTCCCTCAACAACGTGGTCGAACTCGCACCTGGCGTCAATCACACATGTGTTCGTAGAAATGATGGCACCGCGCTCTGCTGGGGACGCAACGACCAAGGGCAAATCGGCGACGGAACGACAACCAATCGCTTGATTCCAACCGCTGTTGCCTCCCTCAGCAACGCAGCCCAAATCGCACCAGCCCTCGATTATACATGCGCCAGACGCAACGACGGCGCGGTGTTCTGTTGGGGACGCAATGACTTCGGCCAACTCGGCGACGGAACGACAACCAATCGTACAATCCCAACCCTCGTTCCCTCCCTCAGCAACGTTGTCGAGCTCGCTGCAGGCGTCAATCACGCATGCGCTCGTCGAAATGATGGCAGCGCGCTCTGCTGGGGAGACAACTCCTCGGGCAAACTTGGCGACAACACGACCACCAATCGTTTGAGCCCGACTATCGTTCCCACGATCGCCAGTATGGCCGAGATAACGGCGGGCAGAGATCACACCTGCGCCCGACGCAGTGACACCACGGTTCTCTGCTGGGGCGACAATTCCTACGGCCAACTCGGTGACGGCACGACCACGAACCGCCTGACCCCAGTCATCCTCCCGCTCTAACCCGAGCGCACGCGCGCCGCGATCACCGCGACGCAATCAACACCCTCCGCAGCGCGGCGGACACCTTCCGCAGCGCGCTCCGCCGCTCAACTCGCTGGAAAAACAGCGCTCGCTGGAGCAGCACTGCCCCAGAGCCCACACCGCACTCGGTCCTCGCGCCGCGAAACACCGTGCAAATCACGCTGCGGATGGCGCCCCCAGCGCTGCGCATCCCCTTGGCAACCGTTGCGGAAGCCTCCCCACTCTCCCGCGGCACGCTTGCTGCTGTCTCCGTCGCGCAAAGGACAGAGCACTCGATGACTCAATCAGAATCCACCCCCGTCGTCCGTCGCGCGGCCAACGCATTCGTGCTGCTCGCGCTCTTGCTCGCGTTCAGGCTCGCGGTCGCGACGGTGTTTGCCGCTTCGCTGCCGGGCCCGATGCTCACGTCGATGATCGCCGTCATGATCGTCGCTGATCTCGTGGCCGTGCTGCTCTGGCTCGGAATCGCGCGGCGCTCGAACATCGCCCGCTGGATCGCCTGTCTCTTCGTCACCCTCGTCGCGCTCGGTAGCGCCGGAGACCTGGCCACGTACTCGAGCAGGATGGACCGCGTCGCGCTCGACTCTCCGCTCGCGTTCAACGGAATCACCGGGGGTTTCATGCTCCTCGCCGCGCTCGTCGCGCTCGTGATCCTCCTTCGCGTGGACACCCGCGAGGCGTTCTCCGCTCCAGCCATCCAGCGCTAGCGATCGAGCAAACACCCAATGTGCAGATTCGTGCACTTCTTCGGACTTCGAGCGCACATTTCTGTGCTCGCTTCGACGAATCGTCGACTCCTCCCTCCCCCGCCCAACACCCGAGCGCACGCATGCCTCCCACCGCCGCGCAGCTCTCCTCGCCGACCTTTCTCTCGACCGCGCTGCTCCTCGGCGCGCTCGGCTGCGGCGCGCGTGTGCACCCGGGCCGACCCGAGCCCAACATCGCGCAGGTGTCCGTAGGCACCGAATTCGCGTGCGTGCGCCTCTCCACCGGCCGCGTCCGATGCTTCGGCAACAACACCCACGGAACCCTGGGCGACGGAACCACCGAGCACCGCACCCGCCCCGTCGACGTCCTCGGACTCGCGTCGGTCACTTCGCTGTCTTCGTCCGCGACGCACTCGTGCGCAGTCTCGCGTGGCGCGGTGTTTTGTTGGGGTGGCCTCAGGCTGGACGCGCCATCACAGCCGACTCCTGCGCCCGTCGCGAACATTTCGAACGCCGTCGAGGTCGCGACGCTCTTCGACGGCGCGTGCGCTCGGCTCGCAAACGGCGCTGTTCGATGTTGGGGTGACAACAGCGCGGGACAGCTCGGCGACGGAACGCGCGAGCGGCGCGAAGGGCCGGTGGACGTGGTGGGAATTCCGCCGGCGACGCGCGTGTTCAGCTCGCCGTGGCGGGCGGCGTGCATCGTCGCTGTCGACGCGAGCGTGTGGTGCTGGGGATCGTACGGAAACAACAGCACGCTGCGCCCCGAACGCATACGAAACCTCTCCTCTGCGCGAGAGGTCTCCGCGAGCCCGCACGCGTTTTGCGCGAACACGGGCCGCGACATTCGTTGCTGGGGACAATTCGCATCGGCTGCTCCGTCGTTCGACGCGATCGTCGTTGTGGATCGCCCCGACGCGATCGCGATCGCCGTCGTCAACGGAAGATTCGGCAACCAAGGACTCTGCGCCCGCTGGGTCGATCCAGCGCTCGAGTGTTGGAGCGTGGACTCCCTCGGCAGAATCGGAGACGCGTCGGTGAATCGAGCGTTTCCCGACCCCGAAGAGCTCGCGATGGGCGCCTGGACCTATTGCTCGGTCACCCACGGCGGCGGGTCGCTGTACTGCTCCGGTCCCGCGGTCGTAGAACTGCTCGGCGGCGACGCGGGCGCAGCAGACAGCAACTCCGTTCGTCGAATCGACGGAATTCTCTGAGCCCCACGGCGCCACAACACTCCGCCACCGTTGTGCGCTCGTGGTCGAGTGGCGTTCGAACGAAGACCGCGGATCGAGCCACGAACGAGGCCCGTCGCAATTTCGCTTCAGAACCGCAGCGCCAACGTCCCCCCCGTGATCGTCGGGCTCACGACTGGCGCCATCGCCCAGGCGGGAGCCGCGCGACGCTGCGCCGTGGGAGTCGCTGTCGCGACGGGCTCAGCGCGGTCCGCGCCTGCGCCGAGAGCCAGCCCTCCGCCGATGAGCAACAGCACGATCGCCGCCGACCCCGTCACGACCACCGGAGCGACGCCTGCGTTGCTCGCCACGAACACGCTGGTCGTCGCTCCCGCGATCGCTCCGAGTCCCATGAAGACAAGCCCCGTCGTCCCCATGGCTTGATTGCGATAGTGCAGGCGGTATCGCGGCACAGACGAATCGAAGTTCACGACGAACCCGTGCCGCGCGCCATCGGGCCGAAACGCGTCGATTCGCTGCATCGGTCCAGCGTTGACCGCCAGCGTGCACGGCATCTGACACTGCCCCTGCTGCTGCTCATTGGATCCAGTGATAAACGCCACTCGAGCCTGCGCTTGCCCCGCCTGTGGCTGCGCTTCTTCGATCGTCGCCTGCATCGCAACCGTCGGCCCCGGCGCGCGCACGGTCACGCACGCCCCCGAGCTCAACACCGCCAGGCTCGCCCCGACGGCCATCGAGAGTCTCATTGCTTCAACCCTTTCTTCGCAGCCAGCGGCTGCCGAGCGGACGGCAATCCAATACCCGTGCCGGACTCAGCGGCGAGCGTCGATCCGCCCTGCGTCGATTCGTTCGAAGCATCTGTGAAAATGCGTGCACAAGGCTCCGCACTTCGAGCGCACTTCTCTGCACGCGAAGCGCACCGAAAATACTGCGGCGTTCTCCGTTCACTGGATTGCCTGCAATTTCAGCGGACGCGATTCGCGCACACCGTGGCACGCGCGTTGAGATGCGTGGCCGATGGCTTTGGAGAGGACGGGTATCGGATTGAGAGAGTCGAGTCGAACGCCGACGATCGCGCGCAACACTCGGGGCGCGCTCGCGCTGTGCGCGGCGTTGATCGCGGGCTGCGCCGCGCCAATGGAGAACGACGCGGCCGTGAGCGACGCCTCCGACGCGCGGCCCTTCGACGCGATGCGCGCGGACACGGGCGTGTGCGAGGACAACGACAACGACGGGCACCCGAGCGCGGCGTGCGGCGGAGACGACTGCGACGACAGCAACCCCAGGCGAAATCCTGGCAATCGAGAGGTATGCGACGGCCTCGGCCTCGACGAAGACTGTGACCCGTGCACGGTGGGCGAGAGCCTTCCGAGTGGCCGAGGCGGAGATGCAGACAGAGACGAAGACGGCTTTGCGTCGAGTGCGTGTTTCAACCTGTGGCGCGGCACACGTCCGACCTGCGCGCCGGTGACGGCCGGTGAGGCAGGCACATTCGAAGGCGTCACGGTTTCGGACAACGAAGTTCGCGGTCGCGACTGTGACGACACGACAAGAACGCGCAATCCTGCGGCATCGGAGCGCTGCGACGAGCGATTGACCGACGAGAACTGCAACGACTCGGTGAACGAGGGCTGCGAGTGCCCCACGGTCGCCGACCCTGCGGTGTCTCGCAGGTGCCTCGGCGCGATGGGTGAATGCGCCCGAGGAACACAGGACTGCGTCGACGGACGTTGGTCCATGTGCTCGATCGCTCCGGCCCGCGAGACGTGCAACGACCGCGACGACAATTGCGATGGCACCGTGGACGAAGGCCTGCGCACCTCGTGTTATCGCGACGTCGACGGTGACGGCCTCGCTGCAGCGGGAACGGCACCGTCACGCGAGTGCGGAATCGCCGACCCGAGCGGGGCGCTCTCGTGCCCCGCGGGTTTCACCGCGGTCGCGCCGATGGGCGGGAGCAACTCCGATTGCGACGACAGCGTCGCGACGGGGGCGCGGCGCTCTCCGCGATTGATGGAGATCCCGTGCAACGCTGTGGACGACGACTGCAGCGCTGCGACGAGCGACGCGTGTCCAGGAGGACAATCGTGCGGAGCGAGCGGAACCTGCGGGTGCCCCTCGGGACAAGCGCTGTGCGGAGGGCGCTGCCAGGCATCGGGCGGATGCGAGATGTATCCCGCGAGCATGTATCCCGGCGGCTATTGCACGTACAGCGGGACGTATACCTGCAACGCCGCGACCGGCGTATCGGAGTGTAGAGGATTGCTTCCATCGGGTCCGTTGACGGTGACGATCAACGGCGCGGACTCACGATTGAGCCACAGCTGCGGTCGAGCGGCAGGGACGAGTTGGGATTTCAGTACGCCTATTTCGTGGCCGTGTTTTGCAGTCTTCGGTCCATTTCTGTCATTTCCGCGTGGCCGGTATTCTGTTGAATTCACTTTTGACTTCGACAGGGGCAATGTCTCGATGGGTACTGTGGACGCTTGGTCTGGGGGAACACCACTCGCGACGGGAACTTGGACCTCGTGTCAAGATCCTGCGCTCTCGACCTGCACCGTCGTGCGCCGACTGACGTTCGACATCGCGCAAGACTGCCGCCAAGGAGTCGAGTTTCGAGTTGAGGTCACGTTCCCAGGCGTCTCGTCTCGTCTTCGTTCAGTTGTCATCAGCCGAATGTAGCCATTCGCATCACGAAACTATCCCATGCAAGAAGCAGCACGCGAGCCCATGTACCACCGAAGTTCGCCCGACAACACAACCGCACCGGTCTTCGTCACATTCGTCTCGTTCGCCGCAGCCTGCCCAGTGGAATCACACCCATTCTGAACGCCGACCACGAGTTCACGTAACAAACAGGCACCCATCACATGTTCCGCTCAGTCCTTCTTCAGCGCCACTTCCATCACTCATCGACGGGAGCAAACAAGACACGCAAGACGGTTCCCGGACGCGTCGCATTTGCCGCGCTCACGCTCGTCGCTGCAGCAAACAGCGCCGCTTGCGCCTCGAATGCCGCCACGGCTGACGCAGACTCGGATGCGATCTCTGCTGCCGACACGCCGACGCAAAACCTCGACAGCCATGCGAGCGCTACCGACGTAGCAGATCGCGAGTCGCCGGACTCGATCGCTCCGGTCGACGCTCGCAACGATAGCGGACCGGATTCGGATGACGCGCCGCTCGACGCCACAGCAGACATCGCATCGGACCAGGTTTTCGCGCCGGACCGAGAAGACGCGTCGCTGTCGGACCACGACGATGCCACGGTGTCTCCAGACATCACCACTGACACCGCACCGGACACATCGTCGAGCGCCGACGCATCGAGCGATGCACCAAACGATGCACCTAGCGATTCATCGCTGCTGTGCGCGTCCGACATTGACCTCGACACGATCTGCGATCCTTTGGACAACTGTCCATCCGATCCAAACCCCACACAAGACAACCACGATGGCGACGGCATGGGGGACGTGTGCGATCCCGACGACGACAACGACGGTGTGCTCGATCGCCGCGACGTGTGCCGCTTCACTCCCGACCCAGCACAGGTCGACATCGACCGTGATGGCGTCGGCTTCGCATGCGACTCGTTCGAACTCGCAGGCCTCTCGGGTGTAAGCGCCTCGCGCATTCTCGCCGACCTATTCGAGTCGACAGTCGTGATCGCCGCTGCCGAGCCCGAAACGTGCGTTGCGCCGTGTGCTCTGCCGCGAATGAGCGTCATCGACGCGACCGGAATGCGACAGTTCGAACGAGACGGCACTCCTGCGACAGCGTGGATCGACCTCGCCGCGCCCGACACCATCGACGCTGTCGGCATCGATCGGCGCGGCGACGCTGTGGTGCACACGCGCCGCGCGGGCCGATCCACCATCGCGACGCTGCGCTCGGGTCGCCACGATGTTTGGGGCACTTTCGACAGCGCGTCTCTGCAAGCCTTTGGGTCGACGCTCTTCGCCGCCGTCGGCGACGGCGCTCGGGAAGCGCTGTTGCTCGCGCCGCTGGTGGGAGCCGCCTCTGCGGCGATCACAGCAGATTCGCTCACGGACTCGACCGGACGGCGCTCGCTACCCAGCGCCGGTGCTTCAGTCTGGATTCCTGCTCGCAGCACAGACTACTCCCTTTCGCGGCTCGACGAACTCGCCGTTCCTGCGTCGAGGACGGTGCGCTCGTCGCTGAGCGATCTTCGAATTCTCTCGCGCGACCGATTCTGTATCGGGGACGGGGCGTCGCGCGAGCTCGTCGAGTACCACGCGGCGACGCTCGCTGCGTCCGTGCCTCTTCCCGGAGCAACGGACTGTGCCGGGCTGCGAACAGTCGAGTCGAGTGTCGGCGTCGTCGTTGCCTACCCGGGACCGACCCCGATGAGCACGCGAGTCGTTGGTTTTGGGGCGTTCCAGCGCTCTCCGTCCGACTCGCTGCTATTGTCGAGTGCAGACGGCGAACTCGATGTGATCTCCGGCGCCAACCCCGTGCTCGTTCGTACACGCGCTGCATCGGGAACGAATCGCGTGTATTCGATTCGAACCGGTGGACTCGTTGAGGAGCTCACGAGCGCTGCAGTTCCGCTCTACGGCGTCGCGATCGGGCAGCACGAAGGCACCGCAGCGATGGCCGGTATCGACGGCCCCTCCGGCGATCCGGCGCCGGCGGTGATTGAAGTTGTCCTTCAATCCGCTCATGGCGTGACATCTCGGCTCACCGGCAGTAGCGGAGTGGGAATCGGCGTCCTTCAGGTCGTCCCGACCGCCGACGGCGGGGCGTTGCTGGTTTACTTCCAACCGTCGGTCCCTGGCGCAGATTCAACTTTCGTTGCCCATCTCTCGAGATCTGGAGCGCAAACTCGCCTGGCGTCGACATCGACGCCTGACCGCGTGTCGTTCTTTCGCTACGGTTCGCAAGTTCTCGTCGAGGTCCGCGCCGCCTCGGGCTCGAACATGACGCTCTTCTTGCTGCGCACACCAGTGGTAGGCACTCCGCGGCTGGATTCCGTGGCAACGGGGCTCGGGTCGTCACTCACGACACTGCCGAACGGGTATTTTTCGTATCGAAACCGCGCAGGCGACTACGTTGTCGGCAGGGTCAACGACGCGCTCGGCAGAATCGAATCGATTCACACAGGGACGTCCAGCCCAGAATTGCTCGACAACAGCGACCCTCCGATTCTACGCGTCGTAGGGACACCAACTTCAGCGCTCATCGCGCTCGATCCGACCGGGGCTCGCACGCTCGTCTCATCGAATGTGCCGCCCATCGCCGTCTATGACTCGACCGGAGCCTTCCGTGCCGCGCTCGTCGAACCAACCGCTGGCGGCGCCCAGTTCTGCTCGCGCGCAGACCTTCTCTCGAGCGTCGTCCACTGCGTTGACCTCGGGTTGCGCTCGCTCGGCGGAGCGTCCGTGCTCTGGACAGGAGTGTCCAGGTCGAACCCGTCCGTTGCCGCAGCGGTGATCCGCGACGGATTCTCGGTCTACCTCGCGAGGACTGGGGTCGTCAGGCGATGACCAGAGCGGCCACAGCAACCCGTATTTCGCTATCCAAGAAAGAGGCTCCACGTTCGATGTCCCGCTCACCACAATGGCGTAGCCACCGTCAGTCACAACAATCACCCACCGACCAACTGCGGTATCTCGCGCTCGCGATCGTCGTGATTTCGGGATGCGCGCTGTCGCCGCGACCGATCGACGGAACCGCTGATTCGTCATTCGACTCGCAGGCAGACTCGAGCCTGACGCATCCCCACTCGCCGCCGCATGAAAACCGCGCCGAAGTGCGTCTGCGAACGACGGTTGCAGTCCGGATCTCCGGGCGCGACGCTGTCGCACGATGGCATCGACCGAGCTGCTCACCGCGATCATGACCCTCCTTCTGGACGTCGGCGCGCGGCAGCGCCCGACGATCGCAAAGATGGTCGTTGCTGTCTGGCTCGCCGGTTCGATGACGATCACGACTCTCGCTCGCGCGGCAGCCATTCGTTTTCAGCAGCAGCCACGGACATTGCACAAGGCGTTCGATCGAGCGCTCGGCTCGGTCGCCATCCACCCGATGGAAATGTACCAATCGCACGCGCGTCGTGTGCTCCGTGGACGACGCGTCGCGAGGGTCGCGATCGATTGGTTGAGTCTGCGAAACGATTCGATGCGAGTCCTGCTCGCGGCGGTGTGCGACGACCAAGGACGCGCGACGCCTCTGCTCGCTCTCTCGGTCGCGACCAAGCATCGCAAGCGCCAACAGCGCGCGATCGAGGCCAAGATGGTCCTCGCGATCCGAGAGGTCGTCCCCGCAGATGTCACTGTGATTTTGCTCGCCGATCGAGGGTTCGATGGCGCAGCGTTCCGCGCCGAGGTTCGAGCGGCGAAGCTGCACTACGTCATCCGCGTGCGAGGCAACCTCACGGCCTGGTGGAACGGAAAGAAGTACACGACCCGCAAGCTCGCGTGCTCGCGGAGCGATGGCGCGATCCGTCGCGAAGGCGTCTCGCTGACGGCCAAGAAGGAATCGCCCGGTTCGTTCGTGACGTGCTGGGACGAAAAGTCGAAAGGCCCGTGGCTTCTCGTGACGGACGTTCCCGGCGAAGCGAAAGCCATCGTGGAGCACTACGCACGTCGATTCGAAATCGAGGAGTGCATTCGCGACATGAAGAACGCTCGGCTTGGCCTTGGGCTCGAAGAGGTTCGCACGAAACAAGTGAAGCGCTGGGAGGTGCTGCTCGCAGTCACGGTGGTGGCGTACACAATCGTGCGCCGGTGCGGCGAGATTGCCCGCGATCGAGGGCTCGCCCGTCAGTTCTCGACCAGCGGTCGTCGTCCGCGTTCGCACTCCACGTTTTCGCTTGGACTTTTCCACGCAGAAGCCTCGCCGCAGATCCTTCAAGAAGCCCTCGGCATCACGCCTACCCAGGCGTTCTCCAGGGCGGCGTGAGGGGATGCATCAGCCGAAGAACAAGAATACCGCGCCGCCGCGATACGCCGTGATCGAAGACTCGGGCGCACCGACGATGAGGTCTCCGAAACCGTCACCGTTGAAGTCTCCGAGGTTCGCGACGGCGGTCCCGAACGCCATGGCATCCAACGCGCGAGCGTTGAGCGTGCTCGACGCGATCGCGGCGATCCCCGTCGCGCTGCCGTGATACACGCTGACGGTTCCAGTGGGGATCGCCGTCGTCCCGCGCGGAACGCCGATCGCAACGTCGTCGAAGCCGTCGCCGTTGACGTCGAGGTGAGGGCTGTGGCTCGTGTCGATGCCGCCAGAGTTGTCGACAAGAGGAGTGTGAAAGATCCATGTGCTGCTGGTGAACGCCGCGGAGTCCTCGACGCTGCCCACCCGCGCTCGAGCTCTCCAAAAGATCGTTCGTCCTGCGGGCAGGGCTGTGGTTGGACGCGCCGATGTCGCTGAGACGCGGAGCGTTTCGAGGGGCATCGAGCATCCGCGATCGAGGCAGAGCTCGATGACGGCGCCGTCCGCGCCGGTCGGAAGCTCGAAGCGAAGCGTCGGTCTTCGAAGCGTCGTCTCTCCAAGCGAGACTGGAGTGATCAGTCGAGCTGCAGTGTTCGCGACGCACACACCGCCGAGCGCGTGAAAGCCAGCGGCGCAGGAGCCGAGCGTGCATGTGGCTGCGCTGCAAACGGTCGTTCCGTTTGCGATCGCTGGGCATGTTCTGCGGCAGGCTCCGCAGTGGGCCGTGCTCGTGTTCGTGTTCACTTCGCAGCCATTGCTCCAATCGCCGTCGCAGTTCGCGAAGCCGCCGATGCACTGGAGCGAGCACGTCCCTGAAGTGCAAAGGGGAACGGCGTTGGTCGCGGTCGCGCAGGGCCTCGCGCAGCCACCGCAGTTCAGCACATCGCCGCTCGTGCTCTGCTCGCACCCGTTGCTCTCGGATCCGTCGCAGTTCGCGTAGCCCGCTCGGCACTCGCTCATGTAACAGCGGCCGGTGAGGCAGACCGATGCGGCGTTTGCGTAGGAAGGGCACGTTCGTCCGCAGGCTCCGCAGTTGGTCAGCTCGGTCTGCACGTTCGTTTCGCACCCGTTGGTCACCAGCCCGTCGCAGTCAGCGAAGCCAGGGTTGCACCCGCTCACGGCGCACGAGCCGGCGGCGCACTGCGTCGATCCGTTTGCGACCGGCGCACAAACGTTGTCGCACGCGCCGCAGTTTCGCGCGTCATTCGCCAGATTCACGCATCGTGCAAACGCTCCGTCGCCGCACGTCGAGAGCGGCGGGAGGCACTCCCGACGGCACACTCCTGCGATGCATCGCTGGTCTGACGGGCAGAGGCGGCCGCACCCGCCACAGTGGCTCGCGTTCACCTGCGGGTCGACGCAGAATCCCGCACACCATTGCCTGTCGGGGCCGCAGTTCACGTCGATCTCTCGATCTGCTCCGGTGCTGTCGGTTTCAACGGCGTCCTCACGGACATCCATCGCAGTCACCGAAGCATCGTCGACGCGTTGATCGGCCGACACGACGTCGAGTCGGCCAGAGTCGGCGCCGCTGTCGTCGCCGCTTGTCGGCGCGGCGCACGCTGTCAGCGCCGCGAACGTCGCGAGCGTTGCAAAGGCGGACGCACGTCGAATGTGATTCGGGTGCGAATGAACGTTCAAGCTTGTCCCCATCGAGCAGAGTGTGTCACCGCGAGAGCGTCACGGACAACGCAAGACTCAACGATGATCGATTCGTCCCAGGCTTGCGGTTCGTCGCACCGCGGCGCGTCACCGCGCTCGACGCGCAGCGCGTTCGCGCGTCCGTCGCCGGGCGAGCGCGATCTCCCTCTCTCGGTGAGCGTACCCGTCGTGTGAGCGCTGGGCCTTCGTCGCGCCGTGCAGATGTGCGCGCACGACGGACGCGAGCCACTCGTCCTCGTTGCGAGGCGAGAGCCCGAAGCGCTCGATCGCCATCGTCGGGTCCGGCCGCGAGAAGTACCGGCCCCAATAGCTGATGAAATCGCGCGGGATCTCCGCGGCGTCGAGCTGTTCGCCCGAGACCTCGACCCACTCGGGGCTGCGCTCGAGGCACGCCGCGACCCGCTCGACAAACGACCGCAGCGTGCACTCGTTGGGCATGGCGACGTTGAGCGCGTCGACGCCCTCCCACGTCGGGCGCTCGCTCAACGAGAGGACCGCGCGAGCGATGTCTCCTGCGTACACAAAGCGCAATCGCTGCTCGCCGCCCTCGGGCAGAAGCACCGGCCCGCCGTCGAGGATGCGCTCGATCCACGCCCACAATCGCTGCGTCCGCTGCCCGTCGAGCTCTCCGTGCACGACCGGAACGCGCATCGCGATCGCCTCGATCCCCCGCTCGCTCGCCGCGCGCCGCAGGGCCTGTTCGGCCTCGCGCTTCTCGACGCCGTACTTCCAGTTGTGCCAGGCGCGCGTGTCTGGTTCGGGCTCGGCGATGACAGGCGCGTTGAAATCCTCTTCGCGAAACGGCGGCTCGCGCTCGGTCACGAGGTACACCTGGCCCGTCGACATCATCACCACGCGACCGGGAGCCAGCTTCGAGACCGAGAAGAGCTGCGCGACGTGCTCGGCGGTGTAGGCCAGCAGGTCCACCGTGAGATCGAAGCGCTGTCCTTCGAGCGCGCGAAGCGACTCGCGGTCGTAGCGGTCGGCTTCGATCGCGCGAGCACCCGCGGGCACCGCCGTCGAGCGGCGCGAGAGCACGGTGACGTCGTCTCCTCGCGCGACGAGCGCTTCGCAGAGCGGTTGTCCGATGAGCCCCGTGGCGCCGAGCAAGAGCGTTCGCATGAGGGCGCCGATGGTGGTCGCAGCGGCGCTCGGCGCGCAAGCGGGGCGGATGGTGCGCGGCAGCGAGGCAGTCAACCGGGCAATGGAGCGCGCGGCGCGCAGTGCGCCTCTCTCTCTCTCTTCCCGCGCCCGGTCAGCTCTTTTTCACGCGCTGCTCGAGCGCTTCGAGCGAGCTCTTCGCGCGCTCGATGCTCTCGAGCAGCGCCGCTCGCTCGTCGTCGTCGAGCTTTCGCGCCGCTTGCTCCACTTGCCGCACGAACCCCCGCGCGCCCACTCGCTCGCTCAGCCGATCGAGCGTCCCCCGCAGCGCCGGAACGCTCGCCCTCGTCTGCGCCGGCTCGCCCAGCTCGGCCCGCACGCTGCGCACGTACGCCTCGGTCTCTTTGAGCGTGAGGTTCGCCGCGAGCACGTGCTGCGCGCCTCTGCGCAGCGCCTTGTCGTCCTGCAGCCTGAGCAGCCGCGCCTTTCGCCCGAAGTCCAGCGCGCGCCACGAGTCGCTGTTGAGCCGCTTGTCGTACGCCGCACACAACAGCGACGACTCGATCAGCGAGAGCTGCAAGCGAAGCCGCGGGCCGTCTGACGCCTCCGCGAGCGCGCTCCACACCGGGTTGTCCTCGCGGTGCTCGAGCGCCGAGCGGCTGTCCTCGCCGAACACCTTCGAGAACAGCCATCGGCCGAGCTCGACCACCGCCTCTTCGGTGTTCTTTCGCACGGTCTCGGCGCGCTCGAGCGCCTCGGTGAGCAGCGCGCGTTCGGCGCTGTCCAGGGCGCTCTTCGATGACTCGCGCGGCGCGTGCTCGAGCGTCGCTGTCCTCGTCCGGGAGTTCGTTGCCATTCGGCGCGAGCATCCCGAGATCGACCGCAAACGCACAAGCGCCGAACGCTCGCAGCTCCGTCGTTGACGCAGAGCGACACGATTTCATTAGGCGCGCCTAGTGATTTCTTCCTGCAATCTGTCAGTCCGACAAAAAGCATGCCGACGCTGCGTCATGACTTCGAGCGGCGCCCATCCCGTTCGTTTCTCCCTCGCGCACAGGGCGGCTGCGCGCCGCTGTCCGCGTCCGCTGCGCCGAACAGCCTCGCGCATCCGTGCGAACATCGATCCTGTGCCAAGTGAGGAGCACGCTGCGTCCGAGCCCGAGCCGAGCGTAGACATCGGCGCCGCGCCCGAGGTGCAGAGCCACAACCTCATCGAAGCGCGGCGGCGAATCCGCGCGTACATGCCGTGGGCGCTCGCGATCGCAGCGGCGTTCGTCGTGATGGACTTCTTTCAAGCGAAGTACGTCGCGCCGGTGTCGCTCGGCGTGCTGCTCGCGGCGCACTCGGTGCTCATCGTCGCGGTGGCGCTCGTGCTCCGCGCGCTCGGGCGAATCGAGCCGGACGAGCGATCGCTGCATCGGTTCAGCTGGACGGCGACGGGGCTGCTGGCGGTTCCGTACGCGGCGCTCTGCGCGGCGGGCGGCGGGATGACCGCGATCTATCCGTTTGGATTGGTCTTCGTGTTTACAGGGTTTGCGCTGCTCGGCCGCCCCTGGCGCTCGATGCTCTCGCAGACGCTGGTCATGGTCGCGCTCATCCCCGTGGCCTTCGCCGTCGGCGCGAGGTTCTCGCCGCTGCTCGCCTGGCAGTGGACCGACCGTCGTTCGATCGTCACCATGATCCTCACGCTCTGCGCCACGACCGCGATGGGCGGAACGTCGCTCTACAACGGTCACCTGCTCTGGGCCCTGCGACGCGAGGTCTTCGAGTCCAAGCGCGTCGGTCCGTACGTCCTGCGCAAGCGCATCGGCTGGGGCGGCTTCGGCGAGGTGTGGACCGCGTGGCACAGCAAGCTCGAGCGAGAGATCGCGCTCAAGTTTCTGCGCGGCCGCGCCGAGAGCAGCGAGGGACGGAGGCGCTTCGACCGCGAGATCAAAGCGCTGCGCGCGCTCGCGCACCGCAACATCGTGCAGATCTTCGACGGCGGGACGAGCGATGACGGACAGCGCTTCTACGCGATGGAGCTGCTCGATGGAGAGACGCTCGCCTCGGTCGTCAACCGAGAGGGGCCGCTGCATCCAGCGCGCGCTGTGGCGCTGATCGTTCAGGCGGCGCGGGGGCTCGGCGCGGCGCACGAGGCGCGGATCGTTCATCGCGACGTGAAGCCCGAGAACTTGTTCGTCTGCGCCACACCTCAGGCGGGCGCCTCGCTCAAGGTCCTCGACTTTGGCATCGCGACGCTGCTCAACGACGAGCTCGAAGCCGAGCGCCTGACCGCCTCTGGCATGCTCGCGGGAACGCCCACTTGGATCTGCCCCGAGGCCATCGAAGGCCGGCAAGTGACGCCCGCCAGCGACGTCTACTCGCTCTGCGCGGTGCTCTACTTCGTGCTCACGCGATCGCCGCCGTTTCTCGTCGACGGAGAAAACAGCGTGCTCTATTCGCACCTGCACGTCCCGCCGCTTCCGCCGAGCGTGCGGCTCGCGCACCCGATCCCCGCGGCGCTCGAGGCGCTCGTGCTGCGAGGGCTCGCGAAGGCCCCGGCCGATCGGTTCTCCGACGGGACCGCGCTGGCCGACGCGCTCGAGCGCTGTGATTTGAGCGGCGCGACCGAGGTCCCCGCGGACCACGTCTCCCGTCGGCGCAGCGCCGTCGCCCGCGAGCAGAAGACCTCTGCGCAGCGTCCGACGACCGCCTCGGGCAAACGCTGACGGTCACTCGTCGCGAACCGAGCGACGTCACTCGGCGAAGCTCGTCGCGCACGCCTCGGGGGGCTCGACGATCCATCGCTCGTCGCTCCACCGAGCGCGCGCGAACGCTGCGTTCGACCGCGCGTCGCGAACGGTGATCTCCGCTCCGTCGACCGTGAACGTGCGAGCGAACGAGCTCGTCTCCTCGCGTTCGGGGCCGACGACCGTCGTCGCTTCGAGCTCGCATTCGAGCGTCGGGCGAACGCGGTCCTCGACCCACGAGAACGCGATGATCGACGCGCGGGTCCACCGCGGGTCGACCGCTCCTTGCGCGTCGTCGAAGCGAAACACCGCGTGATGGCCGCACGGCCCGCGCGCGATGGTGCGTACAAACGAGAGCCCGCGCGGCGACTCGAAGGTCCCCTGCTCGCTCGTCCTGCGGGAGAAAGCCGGGATCGCGCGCCACCCAGCGTCGCCGAGCACGTGCGCGGTGAGCTGCGCCAGCGGGTCCCGGTCCATCGACGGGAGCAACAGCTCTGCGGGCGCGCGGCCATCGAGCTCGACGGCGACGAGCGAGGCTCGCGCTCGCGCGGGCCACTGCGCGAGGGTCGCCGCAAACGAGGGCGCGACCCGGACCGGCGCGCACTGGGCGGCCGTCGTCGAGCGCGCCGAGCCCGTCGCGCACTGGGCGGTGGCGGCGAACAAGCACAGTGCGCAGGCGCGGTTCACAGCGCCGAACGATACGGCAGCGGCCCGGCCGTGGGGCGCGGGCGTGAGAGCCCCGAGGGACGGTGTTCACAAATTCAACAACGCGTTGCTGTTGGCGTTGGCTCCGTCGCGTTTGCGAAGAGCGTCCCTCTGGGGGCACCCTCTTCGCTCACGATGGCGAGCATTCATCACGAGCTGTTGGTTCCCAAGCTGCGGGCGGCGAGCGATCTGTTGCGGTTTCGCTTCGGGATGGCGCCGTTCGACATCCACGCGGACGGAGAGCTCGAGGGGGTCGTGACGCGGCTCGCGTGGGTTCCCGCGGGAATCTCGGGCGACGTCACGGTGAGCGCGAGGCTCTCTCCGTCGCTCGGGCTCGGTCTTCGCGCGTTCGCCGGTGAGTGCGGGGCCGAGCCGCGCGCGTTCGCTCTCTCCGCGGACGACCTCACCATCGCCTCGCAGCTCGTCACCAACGAAGTACGCGCGGCGCTCGAGCCCGTCATGCCCGACAGCGAGATCACCATCTCCGATCACGAGGTGCTCATGCGCCGCTCTGCGGCTCGCTCGTTCGAGCCCGCCGAGATCGTCACCGAAGCGCGCGCGATCGCCGCCGCCGCCGCGGTGATCGATCGCAACCGCGAGTCGCTCCCAGCGCTCTCGTTGCTCGCCGCGCACGCCGAGAGCGCCGCGCGGTTCGCCAGCGAAAACGGCCTTCGTTCGCTGCGTCAGCCGCCCTCGGTGCGAGGCGCTCGCCCGTACGGGGTCATCCAGTGCGGCCTCGAGCGCGTCGTGCGCAGCCGCTACACGCTCGTGGGCCGAGTCTCGCTCTCGGACCCCGCGTTGCAGTCCATCGCGCTCACTCCAACCCGTCACGTGGGCTTGGTCTCGCGCGCGTGGGCCGAGCTCACCGGCGCGGATCTGCACGTCGGCGACAAGGTCTTCGACGCCGAGTTCGTCATCAAAGCCACCGACGCCGAGCGCGCGCGCGCCGCGCTCGCTCCGAACGTGCGCGAAGCGATCCTCGCGATCGGCCTGCGCTACGGAGACTTCACGATGAGCAACGGGCTCGTCTCGGTGGGGCCCGCAGAGGTCGACCTCGAGAAGCCCGAGAGCGTCGCCGGGCTCGCGGCCGCGCTCGATTCGCTGGCCAACGCGCTCAGCGCGCAGTGACAAACCCGCTCAGCGCTGCGCCGTGAGGTCGCCGTGACAGCCCATGCACAGCGCCATGTCGCCGTAGTTGGGCATCTGGCACTTCGGGCAGCTCGCGTAGAAGCGGCCCGATGGACCGAGCGCGATCGCGACCTCGCTCGGTGCTGGTTCGATCGTGCTCGCCGCGGGTGAAGGGTCGGCGATGGGCGCGATGGGCGCGATGGGCGCGATGGGCGCGATCGGCTCGGGGGGCGGAGGCAGAGGGAGCTCGGTGATGGACGGCGCCGGTGGCTCGAAGGAGACGTACGACGGGCGCGCGGTGGTGTCCGTCGCCTGCGCAGAGAGCATCGGCGTGGGAATCGGCGCGCCGAAGAGCCAGCCGAGCTCGGCGCACAGCGAGTCGGGGCTCGGTCGATTGCGGTCGAAGAAGAGCTGCATGCAGCGGCGCATCGCTTCGAGCGAGATCTTCGGGAGCTGCGCGGCCCACAAGAGCGCGGTGCCCGAGCGGAGCTGGGCGCGGAGGGGACGCCACGCGGTTCCGTCGCATTGAACGCCGGTGACACCCTGGTAGCCGCGCACGGTGAACGCGTCGCCCGGCGCGCTCGGATCGAGGGGAATCACCGCCGCGTCGAACAGCAAGACCGCCGCCAGCCCCGCGTGTCCTGCGGGCAACGCGGAGTCGCGCTCGCGGATGTACTCGCACAGCGCGGCGCGGGTGCGTCCGGCGACGAGGCCGGCGCCGTAGAACCGTGTGATCCAAGCGAGCACCGTCCCGCGGCGGACGTGGGCGTCGAACAGGTCCCAGCGCTCGCTGTACGCGCGGTGCAAATCGTCTGGAGAAACAACGGCGAAATCCATCGCGCCCCACTCGAGGATCATCCCTCGATGCCCCGCGCTCCACAGGATCGCGTTGACCGAGAGCTCGACGTCGCTCGTGAGCGCGGGCGGCTTCCACCCGGGAATCACCGCGCAGAGCCAAGGGATCAGCTCGGCCCGACCGTGCGCGAGCTTGAGCGCGTCCCACACCGCGGCCACCTCGGTGCTGCGCGAGAGGACCGCGGCGCTCGTCCATCGGTGCTCGTTTCCGTGCGCGTCTCTGAGCGAGAGCGAGGCGCCCGCGGTGCGCACCGCCGCGTGCGCGAGGGCCGCGATGCGCTCGTACTGCGTCGCTTGCACGGGGGCCTCGCCGGTCCCTTCGAGCTGTCGCGAGAGCGCGCGCAGCTGTTCGTCGATCCAGCGATACGCGGCCTCTGCGCGGACGCGCGCTTCGTATCCGCGCCGCGCGAACTGATCGAGCCCCGCGCGCAGCGACTTCACTCGCTCGACGAACGCGCGCACGTCCACGGTGCTCGGCGCCACGGGCTCGTGCTCAGGAAACAGCACGAACCACAGGGCCGCGCCGCGCTCGACCTGCGCGAGCGAGCGCTCGACGGGGTCGACTTCGAGCGTGGGCGCTTTGTTGGCAGGGGATTTCCACGCGCCTTGCGCGCGCGCGCGTCCGTCGCTCGGCTCCGTCGCGGGCTCAGCCACTTCGAGGATCGCGCCTTCTGGGGGCGGCTCGTTCGAGCGAGTCACAACGGCAGAGAGTGTACTCTCGATGCGCGCTCGGCGCAGCGCTCGATCACTGCGCGGACTGCAGCTCGGCGAGGTACTTGTCGAGCTGGTCGTACGAGCCCTTGAATCCTTGGACCATTCCGCTGTGGCCCTTGAAGAAGGTCTCGCGGTCGCCCTCGCTCGCGTGGATCGGAACGGATCGCGCCACGAGCAACGTCTTCGCGTCGAGCTCGGTGAGCGTCGCGATCGCCAGCACTTCGAGCGGCCAACTGGCGCTCATGGGGTGTCGCACCGGCGCGCCCTCGCTGTCGGTGAACGAGACGATGTACGCGAACCGCTCGGGCTCTTCGAGCTCGCGATACACCGCGCGTCCGAACATCTCGTGCGGCCCCATCTTCATCGCGTAGCGCAGGGTCGAGCCCACGCGGACCTCGCCCGAGACGATCCGCGTCTGGGCGTTGGCTGGGCCGAACCACTTCATCATGTGATCCGCTTGCGTCATCGCTCGGTACACGAGCGCCCTCGGCGCGGCGAACACGCGCGTGAGGACGAAGTCGGCGCTGTCCGTTCCCACGATGGCGCCTTCGATCACCGAGGGAAGGGCGCTCTCGCGCATGGCGGCGAGGTAGCCCGCGAGGCGCGTGAAGGTCTGCTTTCCTCCGTCGATCGCGTAGCGCGCGATGAGCTCGGCGCGCTCGGCGCTCGCGTGGGTCTGCTCGAGGGTGACCTTCGTGTGCGCGCCCATCGGCTCGAACGTGATCTCGACGTCGAACGTCGGCTCGTCTTCGCGCCCCGATCCGTGCGTAAACGCCAAGCGTCGCTCGCGCTCGACCGAGTGAAACACGACGACGTTGGGATAGTCCGTCCCGTCGGGGCCGTGCATCGTGAAGCGCCACGAGCCCCCAGCGACCACCTCCATGGTCTCGATGCTGTTGCGAAACCCGAAGGGCCCCCACCAGTGCGCGACGTGCTGCTGCTCGGTGAACGCTCTCCACACGAGCGCCACCGGGGCGCGCACCACGCGAGAGATCGAGATCTTGCGCCCTGCGAGCGCGCCGGTCGTGTCGTCGATATGGCTCATGGTCTGTCTGTTAGTGCTCTCGATGGTTCAGTGAATGGACTTGTGTCTTGATTGTGTGTCTAGAAATCATCGTTGCTTCACGAGCGCCACGAGCTGATCGAGCGCCGCGCCCCAGCCTTCGTAGAAGCCCATCGCCTCGTGCTTGCTTCGGTCCGCCGGGCTCGAGTGCGCGACGTGCGCGGTGTACTTCGTCCCGCGCTCGTGGGGCTCGAAGCGAACGTGCGCGGTGAAGCGAAAGGACAAGTGCGCGTCGGTGGGCGACGGGCGAAAACCCGCGGTGAGCGTGTCGGTCCAGACGAGCGCGCGCTCGGTCTCGACGGCGAGGTAGCAGCCCTCGTTGGGGTGCTTGGCGCCTTCGGGCGACTCCATCACGGTGAAGAAGCGCCCGCCGGGACGCAGGTCGATCACGCAATCGACGGTCTTCCACGGAGCGGGGGTGAACCACCGAACGAGCTGCGCGGGCTCGGTCCACGCGCGCCACACGAGCGCGGGAGGGACGTCGACGACGCGCTCGAAGACGAGGTCGAGCTGGGGATCGAACACAGGAGCGACGTAGGTCACGGTCACTTGCCTTTCGGGCCGCGCTTGTCAGCGACTTCTTGTCGTTGAAGTTCGGCGAGGTACGAGTCCAAGCGATCGAGGCGCGCGTCCCACAGCGCGCGTTGGTCGGCCATCCATTGCTCGGCGAGCGAGAGGCGCTTGGGGACGAGCTCGTAGGTGCGAACTCGGCCGGCCTTCTCGGACTTCACGAGCCCGCAGTCTTCGAGCACCTTGAGGTGCTTGAGAAACGTCGGCAGCGCGAGGTCGAACGGCTGCGCGAGCTCGCTCACCGCCGCGCTTCCGCGGCCGAGGCGCGCCACGACCGCGCGTCGCGTGGGATCCGAGAGCGCGTGGAACACGCCGTCGAGCTGCGATGAATAGTTAGCCATGTGGCTAGCTATAACCGAGGCCCATACTTAGCTCAATGGCTAAGTGATATTCGATTCGCTCAGAAGGTCCCGCCGAGCGAGAGGCCGCCGGGACGAAAGGCGAGCGCGAGCGATTGCACAGGGAGCGTCCAGCGACGGACGGGGCGCGCGTCGGCGTCAGGCCAGCGTTGGAGATAGCGCTCCCACGCGGCGATCGCTCCGGTGGGCGCGGTGCGAATGGTGACCTGGCCGATCACGATTCCGCCAGCGACGTTCAAGATGGCCGCGGTGTGCAGCGCGAAGCCGAACTCGAGCGCGAGCCCCATCAAGATCGGGACGGCCACGCGCAGGGCGGACGACGCGGCGCCGGCGTTGAAGTCTTGGTTCGTGGCGACCGCGCGGAGCATTCGCTCGCCTTCGCGCATGCGCTCGACGGGGCTCAGCTCGGCGCGGTGCAGGATCACACGGTAGTCGCGCGAGGCGTACTGACCGCGCGGCGCGAAGAGCACCATGTTGAGCATCCCGAGGGCTGAGCCCGTCGCGGCGATCCAGCCCGCGGGCCAGTCGTTGGTGTTCATCGCGTGCGCGACGACGGCGCGGATGACGTTGCCGGCGGAGAACGTTCCGAGCGCGAGCGCCCAGCCCCAACGCCAGCGGGCGGACGGGAGCGTCTCGCGTTCGAGCGCGCCCGCGATGAACTGCGTGCGCTCGTTGATCGCTGCGGAGGACAGAGCGTGGTCAGCGACTTGCGCGCGCGCGGGCGCGGCGAAGAGCACGCACGAGCCCGCAAGTGACGCTACGACGAACCCTCGCACAACAGCCTCGGCGAGCGTATCGCAACGGTGCACGGTCTTGGTGAATCGAAGCGTCGAGCCAGAGACAACGACGGCATACTGTCATTCACTCGCGGGCGCTCGGGATCGCGAGCGCCTCGACCCGCGGAGGGATCTTTTAGTCCATGAACGAACGTGAATTCGACGTGATCGTCTTCGGAGCGACGGGCTTCACCGGCCGACTCGTCGCCGAGTATTTCGCTGAAATCGCTGGTGAGCAGCGGCTGCGTTGGGCCATCGCGGGGCGCGACCGCGCCAAGCTCGAGCGCGTGCGCGAGGCGCTCGGGGCAGAGGTCTCTGTGCTCGTGGGCGACGCGATGGACGAGGCCGCGATGCGCGCGATGGCCCGTCGAACGCGCGTGGTGCTGAGCACCGTGGGGCCCTTCGCTCGGTACGGGAGCGCCTTGGTGGGCGCGTGCGTCGCCGAGGCGACGGACTACTGCGACACGACGGGCGAGGTGCAGTGGGTTCGAGCGATGATCGACGCGCATCACGAGCGCGCGAAGGCGAGCGGCGCGAGGATCGTGCATTGCTGCGGGTACGACTCGGTTCCGTCGGACTTGGGGACGCTGGCGTTGTTCGATCACGTCGAGAAGACGCGGGGCGTGAAGCTCGCGCGGATCGATCACTACGCGGGCGAAGTCCGCGGCGGCGTCTCAGGCGGAACCATCGCGAGCATGGTCAACGTGATGGAAGAAGCGAGCCACGACCGCGCGCTTCGCAAGCTCTTGCTCGACCCGTATTCGCTCAACCCCGCGCCGCGCCCGACGGGGCCCGACGTCAACGACGCGATCCGCGTGCGGTTCGACTCGCGGCTGCAGCTCTGGACGGCGCCGTGGGTGATGGCGGCGATCAACAGCCGGGTCGTCCGTCGCAGCAACGCGATGATGGGCTATCGATATGGGCAGGGATTTCGCTATGCCGAAGCGATGTCGACCGGCGCTGGCGTCAAGGGGCTTGCCCGCGCCGCTGGGGCGACCGCGGCGATGGCGGGCGCGCTGGTGGCGTTGCAGCCCGCGAAGCTGCGCGAGCTGTTGAAAGAGCGAGTGCTTCCGAAGCCGGGCGAGGGGCCTTCGCGCGAGTCGATCGAGCGCGGGTTCTTCGTCTCGCGGTTCGTGGGAGAGGCGCCGGGCGTGGACGCGCGGTTGATCATTCGAGGCCAGCGCGACCCTGGCTACGGAGCGACGGCGCGGATGATCGCCGAGAGCGCCCTGGCGCTGTTGCAAGGCGAGCGGGTGAGCGAGGGCGGAGTGCTGACGCCGGCGAGCGCGATCGGTCTGCAGCTCGTTTCGCGGCTCGAACGCGTGGGGATCCGCTTCGAGTTCGAGTGAGCCTGGCGCGAACAACGCGCGAGGGAGTCGATTCGAGCGTCGCGCGGTCGGGCTGTCGCTGACCCGTGCGAAGCGAGGCTCACCAGCGCGCGATGGTGGGACCTGCGTCGACGACGTTCGCTCGAACGAGCAGCCACCACGCGGCGTTGATCGCGACGAGCGGCGAGATCGAAATGAGCACGTGGGGGACGAGCTGCTGCCACGGAGCGTGCGGGCCTGTGTGCGATCGCTGCTCGTCGCGCCACACGAGCAGCGCGGAGGCGAAGGCGATGTACGTGAAGACGTGGTTCCACGGGCAGAAGGGGCAGAGCGCGGGGAGGTGGATCAAGAGCCACCAGAATCGCAGCGTGAAGAGCGTCGCGACGCCGAGCCAAAACGCGAGCGTGCGCGCGAGGTGCAGCCGGTGCTCGGGATAGCGGCGGACCCCGCGAAACCACCAGTGCGCGGCGCCCGCGAAGAAGCCCAACCCCAGCGTCGCGTTGGGCACGAAGAACGCGCGCGCTTGCGGTGTCACCAGCACTCGATCGCAGTCGATCGCCTCGGTCCACGAGCACAGCCCCGTGTGCGCCACCACCCACGCGCTCGGGAGCCCGTGCAGCGCGAGGTAGCGCCACGAGAGGTACACGCAGTCGAGCACCGCGACCACCAGCGCGATGGCGAGCGCGAGCTGCGCGTTCGAGCGTGAGCGAGTCCCGTGGTGTTCGTGGTTCATGACGGTCTCGCGCGGCTCCGGGGTCGAGCGCTCGGGACGCGCACGACGACCGTACGGCACTTCGCCGCGCTCGCGCGTGAGGATCGCGATCGAGCGCGATCGTTCGAAAAAACCGACCGGCTTCGCGGCCGTGGACTGCGTCGCCGTCGAGCACGACGTTCGCGCGCCGTCTCCGGTGGGCCTGCGCTGTGCGCGCTTGTGGTACTCGCTCGATCGCGATGCGAACCAACGTGCTCTTGTGCCTCGTGACCGCGGCGATGATGGGCTGCGGCAACGCTCCCGCTCCCGTGATGGACAGCGGCGCAGACGCGAGCGCTTCTGATAGCGCAGCGGTCACCGACGCCGCGAGCGACGCAGGTGAAGCGGGCAACGCGCCGGACGACTGCTTGATCCAGCAGGTGGCGATGGCCTCGCAGTGCGCCGAGTCGTGCGGCGCGCGGCTGACGCTGCCGAGCGGTCGGCGCTTTTGCACGCAGCCGTGCAGCGACGACGCGTACTGCCAGCGGTACTCGTCGACGCTCAAGTGCGCGACGGAGGTCGGCGCGTGCGTCGAGCGATGCGCGAGCGACGCCGAGTGCACCGCGCGAGGATTTCCGCGGTGTCACCCGGTCGCGATGTTCTGCGACACCATCCCTCCGTGCAGCACCAACGCGCAGTGCACGAGCGTGGGGCTCACGCGTTGCGTGCTCCCGGGCGCGTACTGCGAGTGAGGGCGGAGGCGCTGCTGCGCTGGCGCGCGCTGGATGGCGGCGACACAGCGCAGGATCGAGCGGATTACGCGCTGAGCGCCGCGCGCTGCGCCGCGAGCAACGGCTCGATCCTCGCGGCCCGCGCGAGCTCTCCTGCCGCCAGAGCTCGGTCTCTCGCCACCGTGAAACAGAGCTCCAAGTCCTCGTCGATCAGCCCTGATTTCGGGACGATTCGCTCGGCCTCGTCGAGCAGCGCGTCGACCGCGCTCCACTCGCCAAAATGCGCCTTGCACGCGAGCAGCTCGACCGTCGCGAAGCAGAG
This sequence comes from Polyangiales bacterium, assembly GCA_046351515.1. Taxonomy (GTDB): domain Bacteria; phylum Myxococcota_A; class Polyangia; order Polyangiales. Next base: position 23,006 of record JAXLYJ010000035.1, on the reverse strand, counting down.
GTAGCCCTCGCGACCGAGCGCGGTGAACAGCCGGTGCGCGTCTTCGAAGAACCGCGCCGCGCGCACGAACTGCCCGCGCATCACGTCGATGATCCCCGCGTTGGTGCGGGCCACCGCGGCGTCTGCTGAGCCGATCGCCTCGAGCATGTCCGCGCAGCGAAGAAACGCCTCGTGCGCCTCGTCGAGCCTGCCGTCGTAGCGCGCGCCGAGGCCTTTGATTTGTTGTGCGACGGCGATCCCGAGGCGATTTCCGACGGCTTCGAGCGCTCGTTCGGCCTCGTCGAGCAGCGCCTCTCCTCGCGCGCGGTCCGTGCGCGTGACGAGCTCGGCGTGGCCCAGCTTGCAGCTCGCGGCGCCGACGCGATCGCCGCACCGCTCGTACTCTTCGAGCGCGCGGAGGTAGTGCGGCTCGCACTCGGCGGCGCGACCCGATTGCTTGAGTACCTCGGCGAGCCCGTGCTCGCATTGAGCCACGCCCTGTCCGCGGCCGACGGCGACGTAGCGCTCGATCGCGCGCTCGAAGAGCGACGATGCGACCTGCATTTCACCGGACATTTGCGCGGTCTTCGCGCGGCCTTGCGCGAGGTCTGCCTCGAGCGCGCTGTGCGGGTGCGCGAGCAGGTAGCGCTCTGCGCGGTCGAACCACGCCGTCGCTTCGGTGATCTTCGCCATGCGCGCGCAGACGAAGCCGAGCTTGAGCCATCCCTCGGCGCGGCGCGGGTCGCTCTCGGCGAGCGCGATCGCGTCGATCCATCGGTCTCGCTCGGTCAGCGCGTGGATCGCAGCAGTAAAATCACTGCGCTCGTAGCTCTCCCACGCGGCTTCGAACATCGGAGCGAGCGCCGCTTCGAGCGCGCCGGCGAGGCAGAGGTGACGGGCGATGCGAGCGCGGGTTCCGACGATCGAAGCGCGCGGGGCGAGGGCGCGCGCGCACGCGTGGTGGTGATCGCTCAACGTCGATCGCTCGCGCGCGCGCCGGAGCAAGCTGTCGACGATCATGACGTGCGCGAAGGTTCGACGGCTCGTCGTGCGTCGCCAAACACCTGCAAATACCAAGGCGGATTCGATTTCGTCGAGGGGCCGTGCGGGCTCGATCGCCGCGCACGCCTCGCGCCACTCGCCCTCGTCGAACGAAGCTCCGAGCGCCGCGGCGCGCTCTGCGTACACGAGCGCGTCCTCGCCGATCGCGCGCTGGACGCGGCCCACCAGCAGCGAGTGAAGCTGATCGGGGACCGCGCTCTCGCCGGCCGGAGCGCGTTCGGTGAGCTCGAATCCCGCGTTGGAAGCGCGCACGATCCCGCGCTGAACCCAGTCCGTCACGAGCTGCACAGCGAACAGCGGGTTGCCCTCGGAGCGATCGACCACCATCTGCGCGAGCGTCGACTCGAGCGAGAGCAGCGAGCGGACGAGCGCGTGCTGGTGCTCGCGAGGCAGCGGTTCGAGCGCGAGCGACGCGTTGGTCGTGAGGGCTTCGATCGCCTCGATGTGCGCGCGCTCGTCGCTGCGGTGCGCGATGGCCTCGGAGTCCACGTCGATCACGCACAGAACGGGAAGCGCGCGAGCCGGGTCGAGCAGCGCGCGCGCGAGCGAGAGCGCCTCGGCTCCCCACTGCGCGTCGTCGAGCCTGAGCACGACGGGCCGCTCGCGGCAGAGCAGCTCGACGTAGCGAAGCGCGGCGTGCTCGCGCTCTTTGCTGTTGGCGAAGCGCACGCTGGGGCCGTCGCCGCGGTCGCGATCGCCGATCGGGTGCGTGACTTCGAGCAGCGCGACCGCTTCGGTGAGCCGCCCGCCCATGCGGCGAACGCCGTCGATCGTGGGCGTCATGGCGGCGGCGCGAGGCAGGCCTGCGGTGCGCAGCGAGCGGGCGATCATGGGGCCGATTCCGTCGGTGGCGCCGGGGTTCTCGCTGTGCGAAGCGGCGAGGACGGTGGCGCCGCCGAGCTCTTTGGCGCGCGTGGTGAGCCAGTCGATGAGCCTGGATTTTCCCACGCCGATCGAGCCTCGAACGACGGCCGAGCGCGCGGCGCGCTCGGTGTGCACGTCGAAGAGCGCGCGCCAGAGCGACGAGCGTTCGTGATCGCGGTCGACCATCGGCGTGGGCCGCAGCGCGAACAGACCGAGCCCCGCGTCGACGAGCGCGATGGGGCGTTTGGCGAGGGATTTGGGCGTCGGATCGAGCGGCAGCGTCGCCACTCGCTGCAGCGTCGGCTTGCTCGCGCTCGGCGGCGGCTCCGACGGGCCGGGCACGTACAACACCGTCGACTGCTGCGAGGTGGGCTCGCTCCACGCGGTGGTTCTCGGCGCTTCGCGCGCTGAGCCCCGCAGCGCGCCCGCGGTGGCGACGCGCGTCGCGAGCTCGTCGGTGTGCTGCGCGCGATCGGTCGTGGCCTCGATCGCGGGCGTCGGGCGAGGGCGCGAGGGCTCTGCGCCGAGCGCGATTTCGGCGAGCGCCGCAGCGGCGTCGGCGGCGCAGCGAAAGCGGTCTTCCCAGCGCTTGGCGAGCAAGGTGTTCAGCCAACGCAGCAGCGGCTCGGGCAGCGCGTCGGTGCGCTCGATGGGCGGAGGAGGCTCTTGAATCTGGCAGCGCAGGGTCTCTTGCGCGTCGGTGCCAGTGTGATGGTACGGCGGCCTCCCTGCGAGCAATCGATACGTCACGCAGCCGAGCGCGTAGAGGTCGGTCCACGGGCCGATGTCGCGCAGTCGCCCTTCGGCTTGCTCGGGGGCCATGTAGTGCGGCGTTCCCGAGAACGCGTTGAGCTCGCGTTGCTCTTCGCTCTCGAGCCAGTCCATGCGCCACGCGATGCCGAAGTCCGTGAGCTTCACGAGCGTCGAGCGCGGGTCGAGCGCGTCGGCAGGCGCAGCGAGCATGATGTTTCCGGGCTTGATATCGCGGTGGATCACGCCGCGCGCGTGCGCGTGGGCGAGGGCGTCGAGCACGTCGAGCAGCACCGATCGCAACGTCGAGAGCGAGAGCGATCGCGCGCTCCCGTCGCGGTGTCGAACGAGGTCGACCAGCGTCCCGTGCGGAACGAGCTCCATCACGAGGTACGGAGCGCCCGCCGAGAGCTGCTTCTTCGTCGCGCGCTCTGCGCCGAGCGTCACCGTCCCTTGATCGAAGAGCATCACGATCGCGGGGTGATCGAGGCTCGCGGCCGCGCGGACTTCATCGCGAAACGCCGCGCAAAATCCAGGGTCGATCGCGCGCTCTCCCGTGAGCACCTTCACGGCCACGGCGGTGCGCGAGCGCGTGTGCACGGCGCGAAAGACCTGGCCCATTCCTCCGCGGCCGATCTCTGCTCCTAGCTCGAACGGTCCGAGTTGGACTCGTGACTTCACGCTGCTTGAAAGAGTACCAAAGAGAGAAGGCGAGCGCTCTTGTCTCGCCGGTGAACTCGTTTACGAATCGCCGTTCGATCCCGCGTCGTTCGTCGAATCGCTGGCGGCGTCGCTCGAATCCGATTCGCTCGCGGCGTCGCTCGCTGGGCGCGCGTCGCGCGAGTCCGCTGCGTCCACGAAGCCTCCGTTGCTCCCATCGGGCGAGGGCGACTCTGCGCCGCTGTCCTGCGAGAGTCCCGATCCCGAGTCGTGCGCCGCGCGATCGGGCGGAATGGGCGGCGGTCGCCACAGACAACCGGACAACGTGAGGGCGAATGCGAGGGCGAAGAGCCAGCGAAGCAAGCGCATGAAGAGCGTTATACCGCGCGCGCTGCTGATCGCGAAAACGGCGCGGCAGCGCGAGCGAACGGAGCACCCACCCGCGCTGCCGCGCGCCCCGCGTAGCGAGCGAACGCAGCCCCCACCCGCGCAGCCGCGCGCCCGGTTCGCAGGCCCCCACCCGCGCTGCCGCGCGCCCCGCCCCCGCAGAGCGAGGGCGGCGGCTCTGCATTGCGAAAACAGCGACGAAATTGATTTCGTTGATCGCATGGAGACCTTGCTCTGCAAGGTCTCTTCAGTGCGCGAAGTTGCTCGCGATACCGCACGATGCAACGCGAACGCTCGGCGCAAACCGCGATCGGCAGCGCCGCTTTGCTCAGCGAGTGGTCGCGATCGACCCAATCGAAGCCCTTGCAGAGCAAGGGTTCCCAGCGATCAACGAAATCAATTCTGTCGCTGTTTTCGCAATGCAGAGCCGCCGCCCTCGCTCTGCGGGGGCGGGGCGCGCGGCAGCGCGGGTGGGGGCTCCGTTCGCTCGCAGCGCGGGTGGGGGCTCCGTTCGCTCGCAGCGCGGGTGGGGGCTCTGTTCGCGCTCAGCGCGGGGCGATCGCGGTGAAGCTCAGCGCGGGCCCCTGTTGCTCAGCGGCGAGCGTGTAGCGATCGGCGCCGGGGATCGAGCGTGCGATCTCGAGCAGCTCGTCCGGGGCGTAGGCGCGGAGGGCAGAGACCGTTCCGTCCCAGGCGACGAGCGCAGGGATGAGCGGAACGACGTAGGTCAGCAACAACCGTGACACACGAAACGGCCGGACCAACGGCGTGAGCGCCAACGTGGCGATCGAGAGCATCGCCATGTTCACCGAGAGCGCGATCGGCGCGAGCAGCCACGGCAGCTTGCGCAGCGCGGGCGACGCGGCCACGTCGAAGAACGCGAACGAGACCCGCGCCTCGATCAGCGCGCGAAAGATCGAGCGCACTTGCTCGGGCGTGAAGTGATGCAGCGCTCCGAACATGGTGCGCAGCGCGCGCGAATCGCCCGCCGGCGCGACCATCGCGTCCACCGGCTCGCTCTTGTACTCGAGGGCGCTGAGGTTCTGCGCGCGCAGCCGCTGTCGAGCGCCCTCGTTGGGATAGCGATCGGACAGCTCGAAGGGCACCGCGCTTCGACCGAGCGCGGCGAGCTCTTTGTGCATCGCGAGCGCCCCGCCCCCGCCGCCCGAACAGAGGTCGACGATGCGCTCAGCGCCGCTCTCGTCGAGGGCGCGCACCAGCGCCGGCGCGAGCGGTCGATAGAACTTCGTTAGTGAAAATCCAAGGTCCAGAAGATCCGTCCCGCCGTCCCTCACGACGCTCGGCACCCACGAAAGATCCTCGAACTCGAACCAGTGTGTTCGCTTCATCGTCCCGCCGCTACGGTAGGGGCAGCCGTCGAACGAGGCGAGAGCTTCGTCCGGTGATCGCGCACGAATCGTACGTCGCGCGTCGCGTCGTGACGAGACAGCTCGGTGAGATGCCTCGCGCGCTGCGGCGGTGCTACGTCTCTTCGTCGTGCGGCGCGTTCATGGCTGGGTTGGTGCGGTGATCATGGCGGTGTGCGCGACGCCTGCGTGCCGCGCGCAGATCGCAGCGCCGTCCGCACGCCCTTTGCGCGCGGCGATCGTGGACGCTCGCCCGGCTCCGCGCTCTGCGCCTGTCGCCGCGCGGCCGAACGCCGAGCGTCCGCCGCGGTCGCCGTGGTGGTTGCCGCGATGCGCGACGCAGCCCGTCTCTGCGATGACGCGCTCGGGAAGCTGGCGCCCTGCGGATCGCACGCTCTTCGCGCAGACGCTCGCGTGGATCAGCGAGCGCGCGATGGTGGCCAACGAGGGGCTCCCGTACGTCGAAGCCACGGTCGAGACCTTCGCGCACGGCCCCGAGCGCGTGCGCGGGTGGCTCTTGAACGAGCGGTATTTTTCGAGCCGAAGCGCGCTGCTCACGTGGGCGGGCGTCGTGCTGCCCGTGATCGAAGAGCACGGCGCGGCGGACGTCGCGCTCGACGCGCAGCCGGTGCTCGCGGGGCAAGAGCACCCTGGATTTCAAGGAGATCGATGGTTCGCTCCTCGCGTGCACTCGCCCACGACCGAGGGGCTCTTGTTGCGCGCGGGCCTGCGCGCGCGTTGGGAGACGCCGCTGCTGCGCATGCATCGTGATCGCGCTCGGCTCGCGCGCTCGATGCGAGGGGCTCCGGCCGCAGCGCGCTCAGCGCTGAGTTGGTCGCGCCTGTTCGACGCGAACTACCTCGCCGCGACGCTGCGCGCGACCGCTGTGTACGCGCACGGCGCGGGCGATCACGAAGCCGCCGCGAGGTATCTCCGTTCGCTCGACGCGCTGTGCAGCGAGCTCGTTCCGATGGGGCTGGATGCTCCGTACGGGCCAGCGCCGAGCGCGACGTGCCACGAGATGCGAGCGTTGCTCGAGGACAACGAAGAGCGCTTGCAGTGCGCCAGCGCGCCGCGATCGCACGGCGCGCCACGAGCGCTGATCGAGCTCGATCGCGCGCAGTGGTCCGGGGACAACAGCGTGAATGCGCTGAGGACGAGAGAGCAAGTCGACGAGCTCGTGCGCGAGGTCGGCGTCGAGTCGCTCATCGTCGCGTACGAAAACGACCAGCGGTTCAGCAGGTCGATCGTCGATCCTGTCGGATACTCGCACCCGCCTCCGCCGTCGGTCCTGCGCGTTCATCGGCTCGCGTATCGCGCGCTCGTGCACGAATTGCGCTTCGACTGCGAGAGCGATACGCCGCGGCCGCCGGGTGTGGACTATGGAACAACGGCGCACCGTCGCTTCTGCGCTGCGGAGTTTCGGCGCAGAAATCTCCAGATCGAAGCCAGTCGACGATAGCCCGCGCGCGGGCGTTGGAGCGATACTCCCGCGCACGATGACGGCAAGGATTCATGGCTTGTTTCGCAGGCGCGCAGGAGGCTTGTGCGCGCTGGTCGCGAGCGTCTTGGCGGGCGCGCTCGCTCCGTCGAGCGCTGATGCGCAGGTACTCCAACGGTTCGCGTTGCGCGGAGAGTTCGGCGTCGGAACGATGCTCTCGTCCGACCAGATGACCCGCCAGGGCTACCTGCTCGCGATCCAGGGGAGCGGGCGCTTGGGCTTCTCGATCATCGATCCGCTCGCGGTCGAGGTCGGGTTTTCGAGCTGGTATTTTCCATCGGATATGGGCGCGGGCCAGGCGCTCTTGCCGAACCTCGGGCTTCGCTTCGAGCCCAAGCTCGGCTCGCTCGCGCGCTTGCAAGTGGACGCGCACGGGCAGGTCGCGATGACCGGGCTCGAGCTGCCCAACGGGGTGCTCACGCGCTTCGGCTTCGACGTGGGGCTCGGCGTCGAGTTTCTTCCGACGCAGTGGCTCGGGGTCGGGCCGATGCTGCGCTATTCGCACATCGTGTCCGTGGCGGGGACGGACGTCGCCGATGCGATGTTCTGGAGCGGCGGAGTCTCGTTGTCGCTGCGCGTTCCACCACCGCCACCGCCGCCACCACCACCACCGCCGCGGGTGGAGCAGCCGCCGCCCGACACCGATCGCGACACCGTGATCGACGCCGAGGACCTCTGCGTCAACGAGCCGCAGGGCGAGCGCCCCGATCCCGCTCGTCGAGGCTGTCCCATCCACGACTCGGACGGCGACGGTGTGCTCGACGTGGACGATCGCTGCATCGCGACGCCGCAGGGACCGACGCCGGACCCCGAGCGTCGCGGCTGTCCCGACGGCGACGACGACAGCGACACCGTGCGCAACCAGCTCGATCAGTGTCGAACCACTCCTCAGGGCGCGCGGCCCGACCCTTCGCGGGCGGGCTGTCCCATCCCCGATCGCGACGGCGACACGGTGTTCGACGACGTCGATCGCTGTCCCGATCAACCGGGCGCGCCGAGCGCGGATCCCGCGCGCAACGGCTGCCCTGGGCTCGTTCGCGTGCAGAACGGGTACATCCAGATCACGACGCCGGTGTTCTTCGCGACCAACCGCGATCGGATCTTGCCGAGGAGCTTTGCTGTGCTCACGGCGGTGGCCGACACGCTGCGGGCGAACGCAGAGATTCGCCGCGTCTCGATCGAAGGTCACACGGACGACGTGGGGCCGGACGCGCGCAACATGGGCTTGTCCGAGCGACGCGCGCAGAGCGTGCAGCGCTGGCTGGTCGAGCACGGAGTGGAGGCCGCGCGCTTGGAGGCGCACGGCTTCGGTGAGACGCGCCCGTTGGTGAATCCGACGGGCCTTCGTGGCCGCGCGCAACGTGACGCGCGCGCGCAGAATCGCCGCGTGGATTTCAGGATCCTCGACGGCGCGGGCTCGACCGTGGGTCAACAGTGAGAGCTTCGAGGGACGAACGATGAACGCGATGAACTCCGTTCGGATTGCGGTGTGGATCAGCGCGACGGTGGCGCTGGTCGCGTGTGGCGGCCGCCCGGTGTTGCGCGCGCCCGATGACGGCGCGAGCGCGCAGGACGCGTCGATGGACGGCGCGCCCGTTCGCGACGGCTCGACGATGGAGGGCGGCACCCCGTGCGGCCCCAACGAGCTTCGCTGCGGAACGACCTGCGTCGACACCCGCACCAGCCCGATGAACTGTGGCGCCTGCGGTCGCACGTGCGCGAGCGGCGAGGTCTGCTCGAACGGCGTGTGCGCGGGCGCGTGCGGCGCGGGCCAGACCAACTGCGGCGGCGCGTGCGTCGACGTGCAGAGCGACGGCAACAACTGCGGCGGGTGCGGGATGATCTGCCCCGTCGGTCAGAGCTGCAACATGGGCGTGTGCGGGTGCGGGCCCAATCAGCTCTCGTGCGCAGGCGCGTGCGTCGATCCCCGCTCGAACCCTTTGAATTGTGGGGCGTGCGGGACGAGCTGCGCGGCGGGCCAGGTGTGCAGCAACGGCGCGTGCACGACGATGTGCGGCGCGATGCTGACGAACTGCTCGGGCGCGTGCGTCGATGTTCGCAGCGACAACGAGAACTGCGGGGCGTGCGGCGGGCGATGCACCGGCGGAACCTCGTGCGTCGCCGGCGCGTGCGCGTGTCCGGCGGGCCAGACGTTGTGCGGCGGGCTCTGCGTGGACACGCGGGGCGACGCGGCGAACTGCGGAGCGTGCGGCGCGGCGTGCCCAGGGGGGCAAGTGTGCTCGGCCGGGGTGTGCTCGGCGGCGTGTCCTCCGGGACGAACGATGTGCGGCGGATCGTGCATCGACACGCTGACGGACTCGAGCAACTGCGGCGTGTGCGGGACGCGATGCACTGGCGGCACCGCGTGCGTGGCGGGCGCGTGCGTCTGTCCGATGGGCGAGGCCTCGTGCGGCGGGGTGTGCACGAACCTGACGAACGACGCGCGCAACTGCGGCGCGTGCGGGACGGTGTGCGCCGTCGGCCAGATGTGCAGCGCGGGGATGTGCGTGGCGATGTGCCCGATGGGCTCGACGTCCTGCGCGGGCTCGTGCGTGAACACGCAGTCGGACGCGATGAATTGTGGTGCGTGCGGCGTGGCGTGCACCGGCGGGACGAGCTGCGTGGGCGGCGCGTGCGTGTGTCCGATGGGGCAGATGTCGTGCGGCGGGCGCTGCATCGACACGCGGACGGACCCTGCGAACTGCGGGATGTGCGGCAACGCGTGCATGGCGGGCGCGAGCTGCGTCGCGGGGGTGTGTCAGTCGATGGGGATGTGCCCTGCGGGCACGGTGAGCTGCTCGGGGATGTGCGTGGACACGCAATCGGACCGGGCGAACTGCGGGATGTGCGGCAACGCGTGTCCTGCGAGCGCGACGTGCGTTCGCGGCGCGTGCACGACGGTGACGTGTCCGCCGGGCTCGACGCTGTGCGGCGGGCGCTGCGTAAACACGCGCTCGGACCCGACGAACTGCGGGATGTGCGGGACGGCGTGCGCCGCGGGGCAGGTGTGTCAGCTCGGGATGTGCGCGAGCTCGATGATCATGTGTCCGATGGGCACGACGAATTGCGGCGGGTTGTGCACGAGCACGCAGCTCGACCCGAGCAACTGCGGCGCGTGCGGCAACGTGTGTCCGCTCGGGCAGACGTGCCGAATGGGCGTGTGCATGGGCACGACGGTCATGTGCCCTGCGGGCACGACGAACTGCGGCGGTCGGTGCACGGTGACGAGCGTCGATCCGAACAACTGCGGCGCGTGCGGAACGGTCTGCGCGATGGGTCAGTTCTGCACGATGGGCCGCTGCACCTCGCCGATGGGCATGTGTCCTCCGCTCACGACGAACTGCAGCGGGGTGTGCACGAACACGCAAGTGGACCCGAGCAACTGCGGCGCGTGCGGGACGCGCTGCACGACGGGGCAGGTGTGCGCGCTGGGCACGTGCCGAACGACGGGGATGATGTGCCCGCCGTTGACGACGAACTGCAGCGGGGTGTGCACGAACACGCAAGTGGACCCGAACAACTGCGGCGCGTGCGGGACTCGTTGCATGACCGGGCAAGTGTGCGTGCTCGGCCGCTGCAGCGGCGGCGGGATGATGTGCCCGCCGGGCTTCACGAGCTGCAGCGGGATGTGCACGAACACGGGCTTCGACCCGCGCAACTGCGGCGGCTGCGGGATGGCGTGCGCCGCCGGGCAGTTCTGCTTGATGGGCCGCTGCCGATGAGAGGGTGAGGCATCGCGAAGGGGGGGCGCGCTCAGCGATGGACGCGCACGACGAGGGCGGTGACGTTGTCGGATGTGCCGGCGTCGATCGCGCGTCGCACGAGGGCGCGGCAGGCGCTCTCGGCGCTGCTCGCGTCGCGCAAGATCGTCGCGATGACGCGTTCATCGAGCGCGCGCGACAGGCCGTCGGTGCAGAGCAAGAACGCGTCACCCGCAGAGAGCTCTTCGAGGCGCGTATCGACGGCGAGCTCGTTGCCATAGCCGAGGCAACGCGTGAGGACGTTGCCGTAGCGCTGCTCGAACTCTTGCATCTCGAGGCCGTCGACGACCGCGCCCGAGCGACGAACGTCTTCGACGAGCGTGTGATCGGTGGTGAGCCGCTCGAGGGCGCCGCCGCGGAGGCGATAGGCGCGTGTGTCACCGACGTGCGCGACGAGGGCTTCGTGGAGCGAGAGCGAGAGGATGGCGGCCGTCGTTCCGTAGGGGGGAGGGGAGGGGGCGGCGCTGCGGCGGATCGAGTCGTGGATGCGCGCGACGAGCGCGCGTGCGTCGCGCTCGAGCTGCGCGTGCGTTGTCGGTGCGGGGCGGTGTTCGTCGACGAAGGCGCGAAGCTCGATCGTCGCGAGGCCGGCGGCGACCGTGCCTGAGCTCTGGCCGCCCATCCCGTCGAAGACCGCGAAGAGCCGCGCGCGCTCGTCGAACGCGCACGCGTCCTCGTTGTGCGTGCGAACAGGACCGACGTCGCTCAACGCGAAGCACTCGAGCTGCATGGGGGCGTTCGGCGAGGTTGTACCGGTGGAAGCGGCGTTGTCGAAGGCGTTGTATTGGCGAGCGCGCGCTACGAGATGCTCTACTGACACCGCCCCATCACGCAGTTGGTCCCCGCGACGCACGCGAGTCCGCACATCCCGCAGTTGCTCCCGTCGCTCACCAGGTTGACGCAGGCGCCGCCGCAGCACGAGTGGCCCGCGGGGCAGGGGCCGCAGCCGTTGCAGCTCCCGTTGAAGCAGCCTTGTCCCGAGAGGCACACCCTGCCGCACGCGCCGCAGTTCGCCGCGTCGCTGCGCAGGTCCACGCACGCGTTGTTGCAGCACGTCTGCGAGGACGTGCAGCGAGCGCACGCGCTCTCGGTCACGCATCGACCCAGGACGCACTGCTCGCCCGCGGGGCACGCGACGCCGCACGCTCCGCAGTGGCGCGGGTCGGTCTGCGTCTGGACGCACACGTCGTTGCAGCACAGCTGACCGCTGCCCGTGCAGCCGGGGCCCGCGCCGCAGATCGTCTGACACACGAAATCAAGACAGCGCATCCCCGCTGCGCAGTGCGCGTCGGCGGTGCACGCGACACAGCGGCCCGAGCTCGCGTCGCAGCGGGGCAGTCCGCCGGGGCAGTCGCGGTCTTGTCGGCAACCCGCGTCGACAACGCTCACTCGGTCTTCGCTGGCGTCGGCGTCGGCGCTCATGCCCGCGTCCATTCGGCCGCCGTCGGCGCTCGGAGCGACCGCGGCGCCGCAGCCCATGAGCATCAGCGCGCTCGATAGCGCGGCGCGGCAAAGCAGAGCGGAGGAGTGACGCATGCGCGAGAGCGTAGCCCATCAGCGATTGCGCGGTGCGCCACGGTGAGAGTCTCGTGTGGACGGCGAATCGATGGCGGTACAGTCTGCTTCGCTATGGCGAAGAACTCGTTGCCGCGTTTGCGAACGCCCCTCGTTCGAGTGGATGGACTGCTGCGAGAGGCGAGCTGGGACGAAGCGCTCGACCGCGCGGCGAGCGGGCTCGCGCGCGTGCGCGACGAGCGCGGCGGAAGCGCGGTCGGCGTGTTCTCGTGCAGCAAGACGACGAACGAGCTCAACTACTTCGCGCAGAAGGTCCTTCGCTCGGCGATCGGGTCGAACAACATCGACTCGTGCAATCGAACCTGACACGCCCCGAGCGTCGTCGGTCTGGCGACGGTATTCGGCGCGGGCGGCGGGACGAACTCGTACCGCGAGGTCGAGCAAACGGACGTCATCATTTTGTGGGGATCGAACGCGCGCGAGACGCATCCGATCTTCTTTCACCACGTGCTTCGCGCGCTGAAGAACGGCGCGAAGCTCTACGTCGTCGACCCGCGCGTGACGAGCACGGCGCGGTTTGCGAAGCGACACGTCCCGGTGAGCGTGGGCGGCGACATCGCCCTGGCCAACGCCGTGGCCAAGGTGATCCTCGACGAGGGCCTGCAGAACCGAGCGTTTATCGATCGAGCGACGGAGGGCTTCGGCGAGTTCGAGCGCTCGGTGCAAGGCTACGCGCCCGAGGCTGTTCGAGCCGTGACGGGCGTTGATCCCGCGCTGGTGCGCGAGATGGCGCGGGACTTTGCGCGCGCAGATCGCGCGATGATTTGCTGGACCCTCGGGATCACCGAGCACCACCACGCCGTTGAAAACGTGTGGGCGTTGATCAACCTCGCGTTGTTGTGCGGGCACGTCGGGCGCTACGGCGCGGGGCTCAACCCGCTGCGCGGGCAGAACAACGTGCAGGGCGGCGGGGACATGGGGGCGCTTCCGCACAAGCTTCCGGGGTTTCAAGACGTCGAAGACGCGGCGGTGCGCGAGAAGTACGAGCGCTCGTGGGGCGCGACGATCCCGCCGAACAAGGGCTGGACGCTCACCGAGATGTTTCGCGCGATGGAGCGCGACGAGCTGCGAGGGCTCTGGGTGATCGGCGAGAACCCCGCGCAGTCCGAGGCGGACGTGGGTCACGTTCGCTCGCTGTTGAAGGGGCTCGAGCACCTGGTGGTGCAGGACATCTTTCTCACGAAGACCGCAGAGCTCGCGGAGGTGGTCCTTCCGGCGTGCGCGGGCTTCGCCGAGAGCGAAGGGACCGTGACCAACTCCGAGCGACGCGTGCAGCGCGTGCGCAAGGCGCTCTCGCCGCCGGGCGATGCGCGAGACGACCTCTGGATCGTCGCTGAAATGTCCGCGCGCCTCGGAAAGAACTACGGCCACCCCACGGCCGAACAGCTCTGGGACGAGATGCGCGAGCACAGCCCGCTGCACCGCGGAATGTCCTACGCGCGCCTCGAATCCCTGGGCGGGATCCAATGGCCGTGCCCCGATGAGCAGAGCGAGGGCGCGAGCTTTCTTCACGCGCGGCTGTGGCAAGAGCCGGTGCGCGGCCCGCGCGCGCCGTTTCATTGCGTGGCGCACACGGCGCCGGCGGAGGCGCTCAGCGAAGAGTTTCCGCTGCGGCTCACGACGGGGCGAAGGCTCAGCGAGTACAACACCGGCGTGCAGAGCCGCTCGATCGCGAGCCCGCTCGTGCGTGACGAAGCGCTGCAGATGGCTCCGGACGACCTGCGCGCGCTCGGCCTTCGCGAAGGGGACCGCGTGCGAGTGCGCTCGCGTCGCGGCAGCGTGATCGCGCCCGTGCGCGCGGACCCGGGGCTGCCCAAGGGCCTCGTGTTCTTGACCCTGCACCAGCCCGATCGCGTGGACACGAACTTGCTCACCGTCGAGGCGACCGACCCGAGGGCAGGCACGGCCGAGTTCAAAGCCGCGGCGGTCGCCGTCGAGCGCGTGGAGTGACCCTCGCGATCGAGCCAGTGAATTCAGCGACAGACACCGCGATCGACCGATCGCGCGATTGAGATTCTCGATGGACCTTCCTGTACACAACGAGCCCCCGAGCGAACGAGAGCGAGCGGTGATCGATCGCGCGCTCGAAGCGTTTGCAGCGGACGCGCAGATTCCGCGGGACCAGCTGCTGCCCGTGCTTCGCGAGGTGCAGCTTCGCTGCGGCTGGCTCTCTCCGTCGGCGCTCGGCTACGTGAGCGCGCGGATGCACATCGCTCAGGCGGAGGTGTACGGCGTCGCGACGTTCTACCAGCTTTTTACCACGCGTCCGTCCGCTCGACGGGTGCTGCACCTGTGCGACGACGTCGCGTGTCGGCTCCGCGGAAGCTCGGCGATCAAGAAGCGGTTGAGCGAGCAGTGCGCGCCCGAGGGCGAGGCGCGCGGCGACGTTCAATGGCATCGCTCTGCGTGCTTGGGGATGTGCGAACGCGCGCCGGCCGCGCTCGTGGTCGAGTCCGGAGAGAGCCCGACAGAGCACTCGCTTCCGTTGCGCTCGCCCGAGCACGCCGTCTCGATCGCGCTCGGCGGCGTGGGGAGCAACGTTCAATCGCAGAACCTCGTGCGTCAGCCGCGCGAGCAGCTTCGGTTGTTGCGCCGCGTCGGCGTGGTCGATCCCAACAGCTTGGACGCCTATCGCGCGAGCGGCGGCTACGACGGGCTTCGTCGCGCGCACGCGCTGGGCGCGGCGTGGGTGCTGCGCGAGCTCGGCGAAGCGCGGCTGCTCGGCCGCGGCGGCGCGGGCTTCGCCGCAGGGACGAAGTGGGCCGCGGTCGCGAGCCAACCTGGGCGCGAGAAGTACGTCGTGTGCAACGCGGACGAGTCCGAGCCGGGGACGTTCAAAGATCGCGTGCTGCTCGAGAGCGATCCGTTCGCGATCATCGAGGCGGTGACGCTCGCGGGCTTCGTGGTGGGCGCGAGCAAGGGGTTCATCTACGTTCGCGGCGAGTATCCGCTGGCGGCAGAGCGGCTCGAGCGCGCGATCACCAAGGCGCGCGCGCGGGGCTATCTCGGCGCGGATATCCTCGGCAGCGGGCAGCGGTTCGAGGTCGAGCTGCGTCGCGGCGGCGGCGCGTACATCTGCGGAGAAGAGACAGCGCTGCTCGAGTCGATCGAGGGCCGGCGCGGCGAGCCTCGGGCCAAGCCGCCGTTTCCTGTGAGCGAGGGGCTCTTCAGAAAGCCCACGCTGGTCAACAACGTCGAGACGCTCGCGACGGCGCTCGACGTGGTGCTTCGTGGCGCGGCGGAGTTCTGCAGCAAGGGGACGAAGGACTCGAGCGGCACCCGACTGTTCTGCGTCTCGGGGCACGTCGCGAGCCCCGGCGTGTACGAGCTCTCGATGGGGCTCTCGCTGCGAGAGCTGCTCGCGCTCGCGGGCGCGGAGTTCTCTCGGATTCAAGCGGTGCTGCTCGGCGGCGCGGCGGGGACGTTTCTGCGCGGAGACGAGATCGACCTGCCTTTGACCTTCGAGGACACGCGACGGGTCCGCGCGACGCTGGGCTCAGGGGCGGTGGTCGTGATCGATGACAGCGTGGCGATGATGGACGTGCTGCGCGGGCTCGCGTGGTTCTTTCGTCACGAGAGCTGCGGGCAGTGCGTCCCGTGCCGCGTGGGGACGGTGCGCGTGGACGAGCTGGTGCAGCGGGTGAGAAACAAGGTTCCGCTCGGGTCGTGGGAGGTCGAGCGGACTCGGCTGAGAGAGCTCGGGCAAGTGATGCGCGACGCGTCGATTTGCGGCTTGGGACAGACGGCGACGAGCGCGATCGAGAGCGCGTTCGAGCGCTTTGATTTGTGGCCCGATCGCGCGCAGAAGAAGGACAGAGGTCGCTGAGCCATGCGCGAAGAGAAGCGAAACGGACGCGACGGAGGGCTCGTTCGAATCGAGCGCATGGTCGAGCTCACCGTCGACGGACAGCGCGTGCGCGTGCCCGAGGGCAGCACGCTGCTCGACGCCTGCAACCGCGCGGGGGTGGACACGCCGACGCTGTGCTTCGCCAAGAACCTCACGCCGGTCAACGCGTGCCGTGTGTGCGTGGTCGAGCTCGACGGCGCGCGCACGCTGGTCCCGTCGTGCGCGCGCAAGGTCGAGCCCGCGATGGTGGTGCGCACGGACAGCGAGCGCGTTCGCGTCGCGCGCAAGATGGTGCTCGAGCTGCTCGGGTCGAGCGTGGACATGAGCGCGGCGCCGCGCTTCGCCGAGTGGTGCGAGCGCTACGGAGCAGAGCCCGAGCGGCTGGGCACTCCGTCGCAACAGCAGCCGGTGGTCGACAACGATCTGTTCGTGCGCGACTACGCGAAGTGCATGCTCTGTTACAAGTGCGTCGAGGCGTGCGGTTCGGACGCGCAGCACACGTTCGCGATCTCGGTGAGCGGCCGCGGAGCGCACGGGAAGATCTCGACGGAGTTCGACGTCTCGCTGCCGGATTCAGCGTGCGTATTCTGCGGCAACTGCGTGGGCGTGTGCCCGACGGCGGCGCTGCAGTTCAAGCGCGAGCACGACCTGCGCGTCGCCGGCGAGTGGAACGAGCAGGAGCAAACGGTGACCAAGACCGTGTGCCCGTACTGCGGCGTCGGCTGCGTGCTCGAGCTGCACGTGCAGGGCGACGAAATCGTGAAGGTCACCTCGCCGAGCGACTCGTCGGTGACGGACGGAATGCTCTGCGTGAAGGGGCGATTTGGCTGGGGATATACCCGGTAGGTTGAATACTGGTGCGGCGGAGACGGTGCTGTTCAGCCCGACGCCTTCGGCTGCCAGAGCTCGATCTTCGTCCCGTCGGGGTCCATCAAGTGCGCGAAGCGACCGTTGTCGTCGTCCGCGGTGATCTTCACTTCGACGCCGTGCTGTTTGCAGCGCTCGATCATCCCGTCGAGGTCGTCGACGGCGAAGTTGATCATGAACTCTTTGGTCGACGGCTCGAAGTGCTTCGTCTCGGCTTTGAACGGGCAGAACACCGTCGCGGCCCCGGGATGCGCCGCCATCGCGTGCGGCTCGATCACCGCGCCGCCCCAGTCCATCATCGCGATGCCGAGCACGTCCGCGTACCACTGGCACAGCGCCTTGGGATCGCGCGCTTTGAAGAACAGTCCACCGACGCCGAGAACTCTGGCCACACGTGCCTCCGTTCATCGCAGCATGCGCGAGCCTTCTCGCGAGCGGAAAATTCCTGCTGACTTTGTCGTGACAGAGTACGTCCGCAGAAATTGGCGCTCTCGCGGACAAGAGCGCAGGATGGTTCGTGTCGCGCGCGGTGGCGCAGTGGGCGTGAAGGCCGCGCGGTGGACGGAGGATCGGTCACTCATGGACATCGAAGACAGGCTCGAGCGCATCGAGAAGAAGCTGGATCAGTTGCTCGCGAAGATGGCGGGAGCAAGCGCTGGCGGCGCGAGCGCGCGTGGCGCGACGCCGTCCGCGAGCGCGGGCGACAAAGAGATCGCTTCGGACGCGGATCTGGACAGCCCGAGGGGCAACCCCGAGGTGAGGACCGTCCCCAAGCGCTGGACCGGCGAGGACATGCGCGGTCGCAAGTACTCCGACTGCGAGCCTGAGTTCTTGGACATGCTCGCGGACATGCTCGACTGGTTCGCGAACAAGGACGACGAGAGCGGCGCGGTCGACAAGAACGGCAACCCCAAGAGCAAGTGGGGGCGGCTCGACGCGACGCGCGCCCGTGGTTGGGCCCGTCGTATCCGCGCTGACCGCGGCGAGAGCCCCCGCGCCTCGGGCGGTGGATCGCGCAGCGCAGGCCCGTCGAGCGCGTCTCGCGGAGCGCCGAGCAACGGCGGAGGCTTCAAGAGCCGCCCCGCGCGCCCCGCGGACGACATGATCGATCCGATGGACGGCGACGACGGCGAGAGCATCCCGTTCTGAACGGCTCCGCGAGGTCTTCGGGGGATTGCGATCGAACGGCGCCAGCGAGTGAGCGAGCGAGCGAGCGGCCTGCAGTCGCGCTGCCGATTTGCAGGCCCCCACTCGCGCTGCCGCGCGCCCCGCGTAGCGAGCGAACGGAGCCCCCACCCGCGCTGCCGCGCGCCCCGCCCCCGCAGAGCGAGGGCGGCGGCTCTGCATTGCGAAAACAGCGGCAGAATGGATTGGGTTGATCGCTGGGGACCCTTGCTCTGCAAGGGCTTCGATGGACGCGATTGCGACCGCTCACGGAGCGAAGCGGCTCCGCCGATCACGGTTTGCGCCGAGCGTTCGTGCTGCGGTAGGCCGCGTTGCGAGCAACGTCGCGGACCGAAGAGACCTTGCAGCGCAAGGTCTCCATGCGATCAACGAACGCTATTTCGTCGCTGTTTTCCCAATGCAGAGCCGCCGCCCTCGCTCTGCGGGGGCGGGGCGCGCGGCAGCGCGGGTGGGGGCCTGCCAACTGGCAGCGCGGGTGGGGGCCTGCAAATCGGCAGCGCGAGTGGGGGCTGCGAACTGGCGCGCGAGACGAAGAAGTGACACTCGAGGTCGCGCTCGCACCGCCCATCCACCACGCGCATCGAGCCAGCGCTGCGCTCGCGCTCGATCGTGACGCCCGCATCTGCGACGCGCGCTGCCACGGTCGTCGCGCTCGCCGCGCTGCCCGACCTCGCCGCGCATCCCATGAGCGATGCCGCGAACGCGCTCGCGACACGCAGGCACTTCGCCGATGACGAGGCCTTCGAGCGCGACGGTTCGTTCATCGCGGACCGGTGTACGCCCACCGCCGCACCGCGTGGATGACGTCGCTGCCGGCCTCGATCGTTCGCGATCGGACAGCGCGCGTGAGAAGCTGCGCCCGTGCGTGTGCTCTCTCGACGCTTGGGTGCGGTCATCCTGCGAAGATGAACGGGCGCGTCGACGGGACGAGCGCTGGCGCATCGGACTGGGTCTACACGCGCGCCGCGATCCTCGGCTTCGCTGCCAACGCCGACGCTCCCGGCGGAAATCCTCTGCTCTTCGCTCAACGCGAACTTTCTCGTCGAACTCCCCGAGACGCTCACGGCCCCGGTCAGCGTCTCGATCACCTGGCACTCGAGCACCAGCGGCCTCGTTCAGCAGCACGACGGAACGACCTATCGAAGCACCGCTCCGCTCCCCGCCACGACCGACGAGGACGGCGCCGAGCGTTGGATGCGAACGACCTTCGTCTTCGACGCCGCGAGCGCCGCGGACTACGAGCGCACGACGCCCGGTCGCAACGTGCTCTTTCAGTGCACGAACAACCTCGCGATTCACCGCATCGAAGCCACTCCGCTTCGCTGATCGCTACGGAACGTCGATCGCGACCGCCGCGGCGAACGTCATCGTGCGGTCCGCGCGCCGTCGCGCTTCGGTGAGCAAGAAGCGTCGGTCACGCGGGACGAGGGCGTTGTGCGCGATCGTTGCGTTGACCGCGATCCGCACGGGCTGATCCATCGGGACGATCTCGTCCGAGAGATACACGGTCAACCTCGCGACGTTGCTCGTCGTGATGGTGATCTGCGCGCCGTCCGTCACCGCGTCGATGCGCGCGGGCATGGACGCGTCGCGCCTCGATTCGATCGCCACCCAGTACAACGAATCCCGCAGCGACTGATGAAAGTACACGCCGCCTGGCGTGATCGACGACGTGTGAACGCGCAGGTTGTACGTCACTCGTCGCGGGTACGACTCGCGCGCTCGGGCAAGTCCCCACGCGACCGAGGCTCGCCACGGAGCGGGCTCGATCGTGTGGCCTACGCCCGGCGGTTCGCTGTAGCGCGCGTCGAGCCCGAGGCTCGTGAAGCAAGCAGCGCAGCCCTGGTTGAAGGCCACGGCGATCGCGAGGTCGGCGCCGCCGATCGTGTGATGCGTTCGCGAGTCGCGGAGGTTCTCTGCGTGCGGACAGCAGTAGCTCTGGTGCCGCGCGACGTCGGTCGTGTTGAACAGCGCGCCGATCGAGCCCGCGACGGGGACCACCGCGCTCCACGGCTCGGGGTACGCCGCGCCCGTGCTGAACGAGCCGCGCCCGCCCATCGAGAAGCCCGAGAGCACCACGCGCGAGTCATCGACGCGCCACTGTCGCTTGATCGCGCGAAGCGAAGAGAGCACTTGCGACATGCAACGCTCGCTGCCGGACCAATCGCAGACGGCTTCGCTCGTCGGCGCGGCGAGGATTGCGCCCAGCGATTCTGCGGTAGCTTGAAAACTGGGGTCTGTGACGACCGCGTCGCCGCTCCCGCCGGCCCAGTGCAAAAAGAGCACGAGCGGCGCGGGCTCGTCCGGCGTTCGCGCGAGCGCCGGGGGGACGTAGCTGAACCACGCTCCGTCCACGCCCGTGAACGGGTTGCTCCATCGCCACGAGCGGACTCCGTCCATTCTCGCGGCGCGTCCCGGAGGCGCGTGTCGCACAGCGTCGAGCGTCTGCGCGAACGAGCGATCGCGAAAGTCCGTCTCGAGTCGATCGAGAAGCGTCGGAGCCGCGGGGTCGCTCTCGCTGGAGAGGTAGCGGTCGACTTCGTCTTCGAACGACCGCGGCCCCGCGTCTTCGATGGTGCTGTCGCCTGCGGAATCGCTGGGCGAGGTCTCGCTCACCGAGGCGTCGCTCGCGTCGACCGTCGTCGCGTCGACGGCGCCTTCGTCTTCGATCTCTGCGCGGTCCCGTGGCGTTGCGCTCTCGCGCGCGACGGCGTCCATCGATGGGGCGTCGCTCGTGCGCGGCGCGCTCTGGCAGCGCGCGGTGAACACGATCGTCGCGAGCGCCAGTTGCTTTCGGTTCATGCCCTCGGAGCACCCACGATAGCGCGCATTATGAACGATTGGTCTCAGCGCTCGGCCGCGGCCGAGCGCGGCCCGTGGCTGTGCGCGAGCAGACCGTCGAGCAAGATCGAGTGGGATCGATCAATGGATGCGCGAGCGACGGTCGCGTTGGTGTCCGTGAACTTTCCCGCGAGCGCGAGGTGCGCGAGCCCGTGGTGCATGGCCCACACGGCCTGCGCGAGCTCGTCGATCGACGCGGGCGCGACGAGCCCCTTCGCTTGCGCTCGGGCGATGTAGTCGAACAGCAGGCCGAGCGGACGCGCCCTCGCGTCGACGAGCGCGGGATCGTCGACGGTGATCTCTCTCGAAAACATGATCGAGAACAGCGACGGCTCGTCGATGGCGAACTTCACGTACGCGTAGCCGGCCCCGAGAAACTGCGCTCGCAGGTCGTCGCCCTCTCGCTCGATCGCCTTGGCGATCCTCTCGTGCAGCGCGAGCGATCCCTCGACGGCGAGCGCGGTCATCAGCGCGCGCTTGTCCGCGAAGTGTCGATACGGCGCGGCGTGCGAGACTCCGATGCGCCGCGAGAGCTCGCGCAGCGTCATCGCCTGCGGGCCCATCTCCGCCACCATCGCGAGGGCCTCGTCGGTGATCGCTCGGCGCAAATCACCATGGTGATAGGGCTTGCTGGCCTTCTTTCGCCCGCGCGGGGGCTTGGTCTCTTGCGGCCGTCGCTTCGCCGTCACGGCCAAACGCTACCACGCCGAGCCGCTTCGAGAGCGCTCAGCGAAAAGTGACAGCGCTGATGTTGACGGTGGAAACTTGCGGATGTTGACGTTGTCATTATTGGGCTGCGACCGCAAGAGGACGGACCTCTCGGGGCGTGGCAGCAGGGAGCGCTCATGACCAACGACGACGCCATTCGAACGACGCTGCTCGCGCAGGTGCGCGGGCTCTCGACCAACGCTGAACAGCGCGCGGCGCGCTCCGAGCAGCAGCGCTCGCTGGTATCGTCGTGGGTCGAGCAGATCCGCGAGAGCGACCTGCTGCGGATGTGCGTCGCGACCGAGCTCGGCGGGCTCGAAGCGTCGATGGCCACCCAGCTCGCCGTGTTCGAAGAGGCGGCGAAGATCGACGGATCGCTCGGTTGGTGCGTGATGATCGCGGCGATTCACAACGCGATGGCGTGCGGGTACTTGCCGGACGAAGGAGCGCGAGAGCTCTTCGGCGCTGGAGTCATGCCCATCTGCGCGGGCCTGATCATGCCGTCGGGCGTCGCGCGACCGGTCGAGGGAGGCTACGAGATCAGCGGTCGCTGGGGCTTCGGCAGCGGCTCTCGCGCGGCGGACTGGTTCGTCGCGTCGGCGATCATCGAGGGAAGCGACCGGTCCTCCGGGCCCCCCGCGATCGTCCACGGCTTCGTCGAACGAGCGAGCGTGACGATCGAAGACACCTGGGTGGTCTCGGGCTTGCGCGGGACGGGGTCGGAGCACTACTGCGTGCAGCGAGCGTTTGTTCCGGCGCGCAGAACCTTTGCGTTTCCGCACGCGGCGCCGCTGCGCGGAGGGGCGCTGTTCGACTTGCCTGTGCTCGCGATGGTCGCGCCAGGGCACGCAGGCGCTGCGCTCGGGATCGCCGCTCGCGCGCTCGACGAGGTCGTGCTCGCCGCGAAATTGCGAGTTCACCCGGCGACCCGCCATCGGCACAGCGAGTCGGCCACGTTCGTCCGCGAGCTCGGTCGCCAGCGCGCCCGGCTTCACGCCGCGCGCCTCGCTGCGCTAGATGGCCTCGAGCGCGCCGAGCGCTGCGTGCGCGACGGACGCGCGCTCTCGACCGACGAGTGGACCGCGGTTCGCCTCGCGGTGACCTACGCCACCGACGTTGCCGCGGACGTCGTCACGTTTGCCTATCGCAACGCAGGGTCGAGCGCGCTGTTCGACTCGCATCCGCTGCAGCGGTGTCTGCGAGACATCTTCGCAGCGACGCAGCACATCGCCGCGACGGAAGACGCCTACGACTTCGCGGGGCGCGCGATGACCGGAGAGGTCGCGTTCGATCCGCTCTTGCTCCCGCGAAGCGAGCGCTCGACGCCTACAAATCGAGCGTCATGAACGTGCTGTTCGGGTCGGGAGCGTACTCTCCAAACGGCTCGCACTCGCGAAAGCCAAACTTCGCGTAGAGGGCGACCGCCGGCCGAAAGAACTCGAACGAGCCCGTCTCCAAGCTCAATCGCCGCATCCCCATCGCGCGCGCGGACGCGATGATGTGCGCGAGCAGCGCGCTGCCCACACCGCCACGCCGCGCTTCGGCCACGGTGTGCATCGACTTCACCTCGCCGTGCGCGTCGTCCAGGCGCTTGAGCGCTCCGACGCCGACGAGCTGCTCTCCGTCCCACGCGGACCAAAACGCGATGTCCG